>NZ_CP094974.1:0-1264669 GCF_022869805.1 Halosolutus halophilus
CCGCCGGGACATTCGTCAGTGACTCCCGCCTCTCGCCGATGTGGGCGTCCGAACTCATTACTCGTTGCAACCAGTGCAAGGGGGATAAGCCCATTTCCAAAACGATTTGGGTTGTGAATGTGACATTACTCTATCCGTACGGCAGTAGTCCACCAATACCCTCGAAATCGGCCCGTAACGCGCTCGTTACAACTCTCGTGACCGTCACCCGTCCGCAGTAGTATCGAATCCCGTCCAATAGTTGGCCGATCGTACGCGTGGTCGCGGCGATCGGCGGGCGCAGTAGCGGTCGATTTCCCGACCGCGGTCGCGGTCTCGGCTGGCGATCCGCTGGACTCCACGCCCTTTTTGCGTCCACGGCCCGTACGAGACCGCATGCTCTTGGTACGCGGCCGCGCGGGGGGAACCGAACTCACCGGGACGCTGTACGAACGCGGTGAACGGGCCCCAACCTTTCGCGGCGCACCCGACGAAGACGCCGCGTACGTCTGGGTCTGTGACGAGTTCTACGAGGTCGACAGCGGTGGGACGACCCAGCTCGTCGACGGGCGGGAGGTCAACGTCGCGTTCGAATCCCCGATGCCGCGGGGGTTCGACACCCGCGATCAGGCGCTCGAACGGGCCAAAGAACACGTCCGGACGCAGTTCGCCCGGATCGGCGTCGATCCGGAAGCGGTCGAACTCGAGGTCGAGAAGGACGAGCCCGGCGATACCGACTGATACCGTCGGACGTCGACACAGGCTCCGAATCGCGCTCGGCAGTGCACGTCTCCCCTCCGTTCTCGATAGCGACTAGCGATACTCCGCGTCCCAGCGGTGATCGTCGTACGTCCGATCCCGGCTCGTATCGAACTGGATCTCGAGCGTGTCCCGGAGCGATCGCTTCTCCGCCCTCCCGATCCGGGCGAGTTCGTCCGCTTTCTCGACGATCGTCGGCGGTCCGTGGGCGATGGCCACGTCCTGGAGGAGTTGCATCGTCAGCCGCTCGCGGGTGTCCGGGTCGCGGGTGAACGCGTACGGGGCCTCGATCCGGTAGCACAGATCGTCGCGCGGGTCGTAGACGACGAAGAACGTCACCTCGTACCCCTCCGGGTCGAGTTCGCGGTCGACGCCGAGCGCGTCGCCGTCGATCGACAGGGGCCGATCGACGCCGCCGCGAGACCGGAACCAGTTCGTGTAGGTCAGACACGACGTGTCACGCTCCCAGCGTTGCCCCTCGACGTCGGGGACGTACTCGCCGCGCTCGAGGAGGCGGGTGAACAGGGCGGAGTCGTCGGCCCACGGAGCGCTAACGTCGGCGTCCCGCCTGGACTTCAGCGTCCGCGTGATGACTCGCGTCGCCGGGTTCTTGACGAAGCCGACCAGCGGTCGGCCCCGGTCGACGAACGTCTCGACCAGGCGGACGTAGTTCTCCAGGACTGTCTTCGGCTGCGGGTTCTCGAGCAGGAAGTCGGCGAGGTCGGGGTGCTGGTCGGCCCAGCGAAGCAATCCGCGCGGGTAGAGCGGCCCATCGAGCACGAGCAGGTCGTCGACGTCGTCGGCGTGGTCGCGGGCGTGGGTACTCTCGGCGAGGTACAGCGCCAACGCGTGGACGACGCCCTCGGCGAACCGCGGGAGCGGCGGGATCTTGACCGCTCGGCTCCGGCTGTAACCCTCGTCGAACTTCCCCCACGTCTCGTCGACCGTCATCGTCTCGTCGTTCGAATGGACCGTCATCACGGTGGTCCGCGATCGATGGAGGTCGAGGTCGCTCGGCGTCGCACTCATCGCGGCCTGTGCGATGTCGATGACGAGCCCGTTCTTGAACGTCGTCGGGTTGATCGTGCCCGCGTCGAGTCCGTGTTCGGTCGGGAACGGTCGATCGCGGAGGGCGACGTCCTCGCAGTCGACGAGTCGGCGGGACTGCTCGTCGACCGGTTCGACGATCGTCCGGCCCTCGTGGGCGAGGGGATCGAGGAACTCCGCCCAGACCGTCTCGGCGAAGGCACGGCGGTCGCGCTCGTCGGCACCGTGGTCGATCCGCCGTGCGAGGCGGGCGATGCCGTCGAAGTGGACCGGATCGAGTGTCATGCCCGGTGGCTCCCGGCGCACCCGCAAAAATCCAGTGGTCGCCGGTAGCCCGTGGTTAACTCGGGAGCGGGTAAATTATCATCAGAAAAATTATATGAGGCGATCGCATGGATGCGGATACCCGATGTCAAAGCGAGGTCTGGAGACGGCCGACTCGACCGACGATTCGATCAACTGGCGACAGACCAACTCCGGCGTGACGGTCTACGACGAGGACAACCCCGAGGCCTGGGTACACATGGAGTTCGAGGCCGGTGTTTCGCCCGAACACCGGCTGTTCATGATCTGTAACGAGTGTGGTGCCGTCTTCGCCCAGCGGAGCAAACCCGGAAGCGGCACCGTCTGTGGCGACTGCGGGACGACGTTCGATCACGACCACGCCTGACGACGTGCCCGGATCGGATCGCGCCGGCGGACGACTCGCGATCGATCGACGCGACACGGTAGTCAAATTTCTTATACGTTGGGTTCGTGCGATAGACTCGCCGCCCGTTTCGATTCACCGGTCCCGGGCCTGAATCGACAACGACAGCTAGTTACGCCCGGGTCCGTTCCCGTCGCACATGGACGCTGCGTTGATCATCCTCGACGGCTGGGGACTCGGCGACGGCGAGGGACGGAACGCGATCGAGGCGGCCCGGACGCCCGTGTTCGATCGGCTCGCCGACGCCGGCGCGTACGGGTCCCTCGAGGTGGCCGGCCGACGCGTCGGCCTCCCCGAGGGCCAGATGGGCAACAGCGAGGTCGGTCACCTGAACATCGGTGCCGGCAGAGTCGTCTACCAGGAGTACACCCGAATCTCCGACTCGATCGCGGACGGTTCGTTCCGGAAGAACGACGCGATCAACACGGCATTTACGAACGCCCGCGAGAACGACGGGAAGATCCACTTCGTCGGCCTCGTCAGCGACGGGGGCGTGCACTCGGACCACGAGCACCTGCACGCGCTGATCGAACTCGCCGGCGATCGGGACGTCGAGGCCGTCACGCACGCGATCACGGACGGCCGCGACACCTCGCCGACCGGCGGCCGCGACTACCTCTCGACGCTCGCGGACGTCGTCGACGAGCACGGGACGGGCGACGTGGCCACGGTGACGGGCCGGTACTACGCGATGGACCGCGACCAGAACTGGGACCGCACGAAGCGGGCCTACGACGCGATCGTGAACCGGGCGGCCGACCACGAGGCCGCGTCCGCGGTCGAAGCGATCGAGGAGTCGTACGACCGGGGCGAGACCGACGAGTTCGTCGAACCGACCGTTATCTCGGGACAACCGGCGCTCGAGGACGGCGACTCCGTCGTCTGGTTCAACTTCCGTTCCGATCGCGCCCGACAGCTCACCCGGATGCTCGCGGACATCCGACCCGGAGACTGGGCGGACGTGTTCGAGACGAGTCCGCCCGACGCCGAGGTCGTCATGTTGACCCAGTACGACAAGACGTTCGACCTCCCCGTCGCCTACCCGCCGACCCAGCCAAAGCAGGTGCTCGGCGAGGTGCTTTCCGACGCTGGCAAGACCCAGCTCCGGATCGCCGAATCCGAGAAGTACGCCCACGTCACCTACTTCCTGAACGGCGGTCGCGAGGTCGAGTTCGACGGCGAGATCCGAAAGATCGTCGAGAGCCCCGACGTCCCGACCTACGATCTCCAGCCCGAGATGAGCGCCCCCGAGGTCACGGATACGGCGATCGAAACGATACGATCCGACGACCCGGACGTGCTCGTGCTCAACTACGCCAACCCGGACATGGTCGGCCACACGGGCGATTACGAGGCCGCGATCGAGGCCGTCGAGGCGGTCGACGCACAACTCGGCCGACTCGTCGAGGCCCTCGAAGAAGCCGGCGCGGACGTCCTGATCACCGCTGACCACGGTAACGCCGACGACATGGGGACCGAGGAGGACCCGCACACGGCCCACACGTACAACGACGTGCCCTTCGTCTACGTTTCAGCCGACGACACGGCGGACGATCGGGACCTCCGCGAGGGCGGCACGCTCGCGGACATCGCGCCGACGATCCTCGAACTGATCGACGTCGATCAACCTCCCGAGATGACGGGTGAACTGCTGCTCGAGTAGCGGCGTTACGCTCGACCGGTGCGAGAGAATCGCTGCGAATTAGGACGCCAGTTCGGTTATAGAAATCCCGTCACGCATGTCCCAGCGCGTCGAAAACGAACCGACGGGAATGACAGCTACTCCATCACCGTCCTGGCCGCCGTCAGACGACGAGCGGACGTCGAGGCCGGAGACAAACTCCGATGGGTCGTCGACGAGGAGGGGGTTCTTTGCGTCGGCCGCTAGCTCACGTTCGACGGCCAACGGTGACAGCTCCACCGGAAGCAGCCGGTATTCCCGGTGACGGATCGTCGGCCGCTATCGCGACTACCGATCGAACTGTCAGTAACGGATAGTGCGTCGGGCGTGGATTTTCGCGTCCGGTGAGGACGATCGCACTCCCGACAGTCGTTCTCCCCGCCGATCGCGAATCGCCGATCGCTGTCTTCCGGTTCGAGCGGCCGTCGGTTCGGCCGGACGGTCACCGTTCGCGGCCCCGAATCAGTTCGGGGAGAGCCGGGATAGCGACCGATTTTGCGGCTACTGGGAAGATTATCACCCTCCGGTGGCAGGGTCCGGCTATGGGAGACCATCGCGACGATCACCGATTCGCCACACGAAGTATTCACGCCGGTCAGGAGTCGGACCCGACGACGGGGGCGCGAGCACCGCCGCTCTACCAGACCACCTCCTACGAGTTCGAGGACACCGAGCACGCTGCCGCCCTGTTCGGACTGGAGGAGTTCGGCAACATCTACTCGCGGATTATGAACCCGACGAACGCGATGCTAGAGGAGCGCATCGCGACGCTCGAGGGCGGGGTCGGTGCGCTCGCCACGGCCTCGGGGATGGCCGCGTTCGACCTCGCGACGTTCATCCTCGCGGAGGTCGGGGACAACATCGTCTCCTCCTCGGCACTGTACGGCGGCACCTACACCTACCTCACCCACACCGTCGCGAAACGCGGGATCGAGACGAAATTCGTCGACACGCTCGACTACGAGGCCTACGCGGAGGCGATCGACGACGACACCGCCTTCGTCCACCTCGAGACGATCGGCAATCCCGCCCTGGTGACGCCCGACATCGAGCGCATCGCCGACATCGCCCACGACCACGACGTGCCGCTGTTCGTCGACAATACGTTCGCGACACCCTACCTGTGCCGACCGCTCGAACACGGCGCGGACCTCGTCTGGAACTCCACGACGAAGTGGATCCACGGTGCGGGCTCGACCGTCGGCGGAATCCTCGTCGATGGCGGCTCGTTCCCGTGGGACGAGGGCGATTATCCCGAACTCACCGAACCCAATCCGGCCTACCACGGCGTCAACTTCCACGAGACCTTCGGCGAGCGGGCGTTCGCGATCGCCGCGCGCACCCGCGGCCTGCGGGATCTGGGGAACCAGCAGTCCCCGTTCGACGCCTGGGTCACCCTGCAGAAACTCGAGTCGCTCCCGCTCCGGATGGAGAAACACTGCGAGAACGCCATGGCAGTCGCGGAGTACCTCGAGGACCACTCGAAGGTCTCGTGGGTCAACTATCCCGGCCTCGAGAGCCACGAGACCCACGCGAACGCCCGCGAGTACCTCGACGGCGGCTACGGTGGCATGATCACGTTCGGCCTCGACGGCGGTTACGATGCCGCCGAGACGGTCTGCAACGAGGTCGACCTCGCGAGCCTGCTGGCGAACGTCGGCGACGCGAAGACCCTGATCATCCACCCCGCGAGCACGACCCACCAGCAACTCACCGAGGAGGAGAAACTGGCCAGCGGCGTCACGGACGACCTCGTACGCCTCTCGGTCGGCATCGAGGACGTCGACGACGTGATCGCGGACCTCGATCGCGCGATCGAGCAGGCCTGAGTCCACGGCTGTCGCGGTCGATCGCGTCGACAGTTCCCCGCGGTCGGACCGATCCACCCCGTTACGTCCGCCGGGTTTCCCCTCGCCGGTAAGGTCTCCCGGCGCGACTGGTCGGTCATGACTACGGGACCCCTCACGTCCGACGCCGTCGATCGGTTCGTAACCACCTGCCTGGATTCCGTCGGGGAGGAACTGCGGTCGGTCACCTGCTTCACCCGCGACGACTTCGAGCAGGTGTACCTGCGCGAGGGCCTGGAGCGCAACGCCGATCTCGACACGTTCATCGGCAACGAGTGGTGCGGCTTCAAGGTCACCCAGGCCGCCAACGAGGGGTCGGAACTCGGGGCGTACCGGTACACCATCCGCGTCTTCGAGAACGGCAACCGCCTCCGTGTCACTTCCGAGCGCGAAGGCGTGTTCGTCACGACCGACGACCTCACGCTCGAGGAGTTCGCGGACCTCGCGTCCGTGCTGGGCGACGAACTCGAGCGTCGGGCGCTCGAGCGACCGGTCTAGCGATCGCGCGTCCGCTCCGCTCCGTCCTCGGACTCGGACTCGGACCGCGCGGTCGCTGGCTGATCCGCGCTCGACTCGGAGCCGATCGGGAGACCCGACCCGAGTTCCCCGTGGATACCGAGCAATCGTGCGAAACGCTGGCGCTCTGCGGCGTGTCTGTCGAGAGACATGCTGACCAGCATGCCTGGATCCGTTGTAGTAATGCGGAGCGTTTCCCCTGGAAATCCACGACTACCGTCGTGAAACGATCCCCGCGCCGACCGGCGGTTTCACGATCAAGCATCGACAACGACGGACCCCTACAGCGTAACACCCTTCTCCGCCAGGCCCGTCTCCCCTCTCGATGACCGACTTTCCAGCGCCCGTCGAGCGCGAACTCGACGCCCACGACGCCTTCACGCCAGCCGACGACGGCTACGAACTCACGACGACGGTCTTCGACGCGACCGTCACCGCCGACGAGGCGGAGGGGAAGCGCGACGGCCGTTTCACCGCCACCGTACTCCTGCCGGCCCTCGACGCTGCGGTGGCCGGGGAGTCCGTCGCGCCCGTCGTCGAAGACGGCTGGTTCGAGACGCTCGAGCGCCGGCTGCAGGACGTTTTCACTGTCGCCCACACGAGCACCCACGATGAGCCCGTCGTCGATCGGGACGGCGACGAAGTCACCGTTACCCTGGAGTACGTCGCCTGGAACGCCGGCGAGGGCGTCGAGGACGCCAAGGCTCTCATCGAGTTCGTCGAGGGAACGTACGCACAGGGAATCATTCCGGGCTACGAGTACCGCGGCGAGGCGGCGACGCTGCTCGAGAACGCTCAGAACCGCGGTCAGCAGGCTGCGGACGGAGACGGGAGTAGCGGCGGGATGCCGATGTAACTCGTTGCCGGCGATTGCCAGCGATTGCTGTGGCCGGGAACGCGGTTCTCGACTTTCTCGAGCCGCGTTCCCCGGGGAAGGGCGGGTTTAACACCCGATTACCGACCGCGAGCGACCAGCGGGAGCGAGCGGGCCGACGACTGACTCGGAGTGAGCATTGCGAGCGGAGCGGAAGGAGGAGTGCTTTTCATCCAGGTTTTGCCGCGGGCGCGGCTTCGCCGCACCCGCAGCGCAAAAGTCGGGCTCTAGTCCATCGCGATGTACGTCTGCGTGTCCTCGATCCCGCTGATGCCCTGGATCTGGGTCGCCGCGATCTCCTTGACTGCGGCGGGCGTCTCGACCTGCGCTTTCGCGATGATGTCGACGTCGCCGGCGACGATGTGGGCCGACTGGACCCCCTCGATCGATTCGACGCTGTCTCTGAGCCGATCCGCCTCGCCCGTGTTCGCTTTGATCATGACGAATGCCGTAACCATCAGTTGACACCTCCGGCGTCCGCGTTGGCGGCCGCGAGATCGGGATTCTCACCGACCAGCAACTGTCTGACGTCGCTCAACACCTCGAAGTCCGCGAGCACGACGAGCCGATCGCCGTCCTCGAGCGAGAGGTCCTCACTCGGTATCTCGAGGGGCTGGCCGCGTTTGCCGAACGCGAGGACGGTCGCGTCGGCCGGGAGATGCAGTTCGCTGATCGTGTAGCCGTTGACGGGTGCGCTGTTGGTGATCGTGAGTTCGACGACCTGCAGGTTCTGGGCGATGTCCGCGATCGCGCGGATGGTGCCGCCGAGGAGGGCGTTCTTGGCGCCGATCGCGCCGAGGCGTTCGGGGTAGATCACCTCGTCGACCTCGTGGGCGTACTTCCGGTAGATCCCCTCGCGGTAGGCCTCGTCGATGCGCATGATCGTCCGGGCGCCGTAGTGGTCCCCGATCATGCAGGCGGTGAAGTTGACGTTCAGGTCGCCGGTCAGCGCACCGAGTGCGTCGGCCTCCGCGATGCCGGCCTCTGCGAGGAGGTCTTCCCGGGAGCCGTCACCGACGACGACGGAAAATCCCTGTTCCCGGGCTCGTTTGACCTTCGTTTCATCGCGCTCGATGATCGTCACCTCGTGGCCCTCCTCGCGTAAGACACGCGCTGTGCGCAGACCGACCCGTCCTGCGCCGATGATCACGAACCGCATGGACAGGGGTACGCTCGCCCCCGTGAATAAGTTTGCCCCGGTGTAACATACCACTCGTTCGAAGATCGACCAAAGGCTTTAGTCGTGTGAGGGAGTACCACACCAGCGAGACAGATGGTTCACGCGTTTATTATGGTGAAGACGGCCGCCGGGAAGTCCGAGGGGCTGCTCGCGTCGATAAGGGGCCTCGAGATGGTCACCGACGCCCACATCGTCGCCGGCAACTACGACATCATCACGGAGGTCGACGCGGAGCAAGTCTACGACGTTCTCAAGGTCGTCTCTTCGAATATTCAGAGTCTCGAGGGCGTGACCGACACGAAGACGTACATCGCGATGGACTAGATGCCAGCTTGTACCGAGGGACGCTGCGCTGTGTGCGCAGACACTAGCGCGGCAAACTGCAGCGTAAAAGCTGGACCAGAAGCACTCCTCTCCGTTTCGTTCACTGCGTTCACTTCACGTCGGTCGTCGGCCCGCTCGTACCCGCCGGTCGCTCGCGGTCGGTAATCGCCCGGATAGAACACCGACATCGATTTCGGGCGAGCGGTCGGTCGATGGCTGATCCGTGGATGCGACCGTTCGGAAGAGTTCTCCTCGAGTAGAGACCCATTCGTCGACGTACTCGTGATGGAGGCTACGGTAGTGTCGGTAGGCATCGACCGTCGCCGTCGCAATCCGATCCCTGAGGGCGGATCCGGCGAACTCATCAGCGAGCGCATCGGCCGTTGTGACGCTGGCGTCGTCGAATAGCGAAAAGCGACTACTGAACGATCGACCTCCTCCCCCGCGTGAACACGGGGGAATCCCACCATGGGATTTCAGGCCGAGTGTCGCGGCCCGTTGGTTTCAAGACGCGTACGTTCCATGTGTCACCTGCTGGGTTTCAGCATCGGCATGGCTGTCTTGTGGCCCGGTCAATGAGGTCGTTCGAAAATCGAAGATTTTCGTGATCACGAGAGACGAAGTCTCTCGAACGACCCCATCCGTAGCCGAGTCATCGTCACCGGCCTTCTGTCGGGAATACTGGTCGCTTTGGCGGTGACTCTCTCCACTACGGTAGCGGTCTGCGATGTTTATCGCCCCGTTCACGTCCGCTTGGTACTCTGTAACCCAACAGTCGTCGTTCGAACAGCGGAACGTCGACTGTCGTGGTCGATAGCCGATCTCGCCGCAGGCGTGGCATGCTTTCGACGTGTTCCGAGGATCCACCGTCTCGACGGGAATCCCCTTCTCGACAGCTTTGTACCGGATCTGTGCGTAGTTTCGCGAAGCCCCATCCGTGCAACCGTCGGTTCATGTATTCGCCGTAGTCCATGTTCTCACGGATGTACGTCAGGTCTTCCAGCACCAGCACAGGATTCTCAACAGACTCAGCGTATTTGACGACTTCACGGGTCACACGGTGGAACACGTCGTCGATCTGGTTCCACAGTGCGTGACCGTAGGACTCGGCAATTCGTTTACTGCCACGCTTCTGAAGTCGCCGTGTGGCAGTGAAGTAGGTTTTTCGGAGCCGCCGAACGGCTTTGCCGTCGTCGGCCCACAGTTTGGGGCGAACCGGAGATCCGTTCTCGTCGCGGTGACACACCGTGACGAGACTCGCTTCTCCGACGTCCACACCGATCGGTGTCCGCTCGTCGGCAGTCATCGACGAGTGATCCACTACGTCGCGGGTAGCGGTGACGTGAAAATACCACGTTTCGTCCCGCTCGACGAGCCGACACTCTCCCATTTCCGCTCCACCCGCATATAGGGCTTCCAACCACTCCCGCTGTTCTGGATTCGGTTGTGCGGGCACCCAGAGGTGGTAGTCGTCGTGGTGCGGGATTTTGACGTACCATTCAAGAGCGTTCTGGGGCTTGTGGTCGAGCTTCGGGCCTTCGTTCGTGAAGCGGACGGGATGGTCGTCGTGAAGTTCTTTCGCGTCGTAACTACCGCCACAGAGCTGTGGGATGTACTATTCCTCGCTGTTCGGGAGCAGGACGTCACTCACTGGGAGGCGTTCTTCGAGTCGTTCGACCTGCCCACTGCATTCGAGCGCCAACCGAGAGAAGAGCTAGCGGGGCCGCTGCAGATCGTGCTCGATCCTCAACCATCGCTCGAGATCGACCACGTCGGAGGCTATCCGGTCATTCCACGGGCGGAGACGATCGAGTATATGCGTGACCATTACGTGCAGTTCCAGTCAGCCCTCGCGATGGTCGACCGAATGTACGACGACCTCGGTGTTGCCTACCGAGAGTGAGAGAGCCCAATCATGAGTTTCCACAATCGGAGTGACGCACTCATCGAACTCTCGGGGAACTCACCCAGAGTAACCACGAGTACGTGCTCGTCGGCGGCTACGCTGTGTCCGCATTCGACGCACGCTTTTCGACAGATCTCGATATCGTCGTTGCACCGAACTCTAAAGAGGAATTCGTCGACTTTCTCGAAACTCGTGGATTCGAGGAAACAGATAGTCACGCCAAGCAGTGGTTCTACGATACGGAAGTGATCGAGTACGAAAAGCGACTCGCACCCCAGCAGCCGATCGGTTTCGATTTGCTGGTGAATGGGCTCGGCTGTCGACAGACGGAGGCACAGTGGTCGTTCGACTATCTGTTCGATCGGGTCAGGAACTCAGTACTCGAGTTCCCGCGCCGATTCCTCCGCGGCGAACTCCTCGAGCCGGGCCCGCTGGTCGGCCAGCCTGGGCGGAACTTCGTCGTAGACGGGTTCGAACACGTCGTCCGGATCGGGCAGGGGCGTCGATTCGGCGATTTCGACCGCCTCCTCGAGTTCCCGTTCGGTCTCGGCTTCGATCTCGCCGACGAGGTCGTCGTCGAGCACCCCTTGCTCGCGGAGGTAGGACTCGTACCGATCGAGCGGATCGCCGGTCCGCCAGTCGGGCAGGTCGTCGCTGTCGTCGCGGTACCGCGAGGGATCGTCGCTGGTCGTGTGGGCACCCTGCCGGTAGGTCAGGCTCTCGACGAGGACGGGGTTGCCCTCGCGAGCAGCGTCGAGCGCCTCGCTGACGACCTCGCGGACCGCGAGCGGGTCGTTGCCGTCGACGCGGACGCCCTCGAAGCCGTACGCCTCGGCCTTCTGGGCGATGGTCGCGCTCGCGGTCTGGCGCTCGCGAGGGAGCGAGATCGCCCAGTGATTGTTCTCGCAGAAGAAGACGACCGGGGCGTCGAAGACGCCGGCGAAGTTCAGTCCCTCGTGGAAGTCGCCCTCCGAGGTCGCGCCGTCGCCGAAGTAACAGCAGATTGCCTCCCCGGAGTCCGTGTAATTGGCGGCCATTCCCAGCCCCGCTGCGTGGGGGATCTGGGTCGCGATCGGCACCGACTGCGGGAACACGTTCAGGTCGTGGTCGGAGGTGTACTCGGGGTAACCCCGTCGAAAGAGGAGGATGTCGCTCATCGGCACGCCGTGGGCGATCTGCATCGCGTTCGATCGATACGTCGGGACGAGCCAGTCGTCCGCGGCGAGGGCGTGGGCAGCCCCCACCTGCGAGGCTTCCTGCCCCTTGAACGGCGGATAGCCGCTCATCCAGCCCCGTCGCTGGAGGGCGAGTGCCCGTTCGTCGAACCGGCGCGCCCGCACCATATCCCGGTAACACGCGAGGGCGTCCTCGACGGGTACTCGGCTCGCTGCAAGCGACGTCTCACCAATGACGCGGTGCATGGAGGCACGTCACTGGCGGCGGTGAAAGTGATTGCGAAGTAAGCTAATCCGCTGACTTTAGTCGTGGGTTTCCGCGCTGTTCGACCTGCGACCTCCGGACTGAACGCGCGTCCACAGCGGCCGCCGATCGACGGCCTACTCGTCCGTCTCGAGCGCCGACGCGAGGACGCGTTCGACCCGATCGAGCACCGCCTTCGGCTCCTGGCTCGCGTCGACGCGGACGAACCGATGGGGGTCGCGCTCAATCAGTCGCTCGTAATTGTCCCGGACTGCCGCGAGGTACTCGGCCCGTTCGAACTTGTTCGTCGTCCCGGCCCGCTCGGCGGCCGTCTCGGGGTCGAGATCGAGGTAGATCGTCAGGTCGGGTTCGATCGAGAACGGGTCGTGGACGTCGACGACGTACTGGAGCGGGTCGTCGAGTCGGTCGTCGAGACGTTCGGTCGCCGCGAGCGTTGCCCCCTGGTAGGCGAAGCGGGAGTCCGAGTATCGATCGGAAACCACGAGGTCGTCGCGCTCGAGGGCGGGTTCGATCACCCGCGAGAGGTGGTCGGCGTGGTCCGCGGTGTACAGAAAGAGTTCCGCGAGCGGGTCGGCGTCGTCGTCCGAGATCGATCGAGAGACGGCCTCGCCGTACCAGGAATCGTCCGTGGGCTCGCGGGTGAACACCGCATCGGGATAGCGCTCCTGCAGGGCTTCCCAGACCGTCGTCTTCCCGCTGCCGTCCAACCCCTCGAGCGTGACCAGCATGTTCGCACCTCGTCGTGACGAGTACTACAATCTGTCGAGAGGCCGCGTCGCGACGGCGACCCCCACAGCGTAGCCGATCAGCTATTTACCGTCTCGCGTATACGTTCCCGGTATGAAGGTCCTCGTTGCCGGCGGTACGGGTTTCATCGGGACGAACCTCTGTACGGAACTGCAAGAGCGCGGCCACGACGTCACGGCGCTGTCCCGCGATCCGGACGGGAGCGACCTTCCGTCCGGCGTCGACCTCGCGATGGGCGACGTCGGCGCGTACGACTCGATCGTGGACACCGTCGCGGACCACGAGGCCGTCGTCAACCTCGTCTCGCTGTCGCCCCTGTACAAGCCGCGAGGCGACCTGAGTCACGAGGACGTCCACCTCGGCGGGACCGAGAATCTCGTCCGCGCCGCCGAGGCGGGTGACGTCGATCGATTCCTCCAGATGAGCGGCCTCGGCGCCGATCCGAACGGCGAGACCGAGTTCCTCCGGGCCAAGGGGAAGGCCGAAGACGTCGTCAGGGAGTCGGATCTGGCGTGGACGATCTTCCGGCCGTCGGTAGTGTTCGGCGACGGCGGCGAGTTCGTCGAGTTCACGAAGACCCTGACGACGCCGTTCGTCACGGCGCTCCCTGGCGGCGGCGAGACCCGGTTCCAGCCCATCTGGGTCGGCGACCTCGTCCCCATGCTCGCCGACGCGCTCGAGGACGAGGCCCACGTCGGCGAAATCTACGATGTTGCCGGCCCACAGATCGTCACGCTCGCGGACGTGACGGAACTCGCCTACGAGGCCGAGGGGAAGTCCGTCACCATCCTGCCGATTCCGATGTCGGTCGCGAAACTCGGACTCACGGCGGCGGACGCGCTCCCGTTCGTCCCGTTCGGCCCGGATCAGGCGCGATCGTTAGAGATGAACAACACCGTTGTCGACAACGACGTCACGGCGTTCGGCGTCGATCCGGAGGAACTGCGGACGCTCCGGTCGTATCTCGATATCGAACCCCGGCCAGTTCGTGAGTCGCGACAGTCGACGTGACCGATCGACCGGCCGTGAGCCACGACAGTCGGCGCGACCGGCCGATCGGTGAGCGTCGAGCGATCGCTCGCGGAGACGCAGCGGTTACTGGCGGGGATCGGCCCAAAGACTTACCATAAAGGGCTGTACCTCTGATAGTAATACCCGTTTTCACGACCGAAGTAACCCCCCGAATAGCGGTGCTGTCGTGTGGTTTCGAGTAATACAAAATTATGCGAGAAATTCACATAATCAGAAGATTTATATTCTTAATACCACTGTTACCAATCCAACGGAGCCCCCTGACAAACAATGAAGCTGGCGATGATCGGATTCGGACAGGCCGGTGGCAAAATCGTCGATCGATTCCTCGATTACGACGATCGCACCAACAGCGGGATCGTCCGAGCGGCGATCGCGGTCAACTCCGCGAAGGCGGATCTCATCGGTCTCGAGAATATTCCACAGGAGAATCGCGTACTCATCGGCCAGGCCCGCGTGAAGGGCCACGGCGTGGGTGCTGACAACGAACTCGGCGCGGAAGTCGCCGAAGAGGACATCGACGAGGTCCAGAACGCGATCGATCAGATCCCGACCCACGAGGTCGACGCGTTTCTGATCGTCTCCGGCATGGGCGGTGGCACCGGCTCGGGTGGTGCGCCCGTCCTCGCGAAGCACCTCAAGCGCATCTACACGATTCCCGTCTACGGGCTGGGCGTCCTGCCGGGCACGGACGAAGGCGGGATCTACACGCTCAACGCGGCGCGATCGTTCCAGACGTTCGTCCGCGAGGTCGACAACCTGCTCGTTTTCGACAACGACTCGTGGCGACAGACCGGCGAGTCCGTCGAGGGCGGCTACGAACAGATCAACGAGGAGATCGTCCGCCGCTTCGGGATCCTCTTCGGTGCCGGCGAGGTGGGTGACGGCCAGGAGGTCGCCGAGAGCGTCGTCGACTCCTCCGAGATCATCAACACGCTCTCCGGCGGTGGTGTCTCCACCGTCGGCTTCGCGAGCGAGGAGGTCGAACTCAACAGCGGGGGCGGACTCCTCTCGCGGTTCACCGGCGATGCCAGCGCCAGCGACGACGATCTCGACGCCGCGAACACGACCAACCGCATCACCAGCCTCGTCCGCAAGGCCGCGCTCGGCCGGCTCACGCTCCCGTGTGAGATCGAGGGCACCGAGCGAGCCCTGCTCGTGCTCTCCGGGCCCTCGGAGTACCTGAACCGGAAAGGCATCGAACGCGGCCGCAAGTGGCTCGAAGAGGAAACCGGGAGCATGGAGGTCCGTGGCGGCGACTTCCCCCGGAGCGAGCCGGAAGTCGCTGCTGCCATCCTGCTGTCGGGCGTGACGAACGTCCCGCGGATCAAGCGGCTGCAGCAGGTCGCGATCGAGGCACAGGACAACATCGACGACATCCAGTCCGAGAGCGAGGAGAACCTCGAGGAACTCGTCGAGGACGACGAGGACGAACTCGAACCGCTGTTCTGAGCCACCGGCGTCGTTGCGACGTCGGGCTCCGACAGCAGTTGCACCCGTCTCGGGAGAGGGGAACCGGACCGTCGCGCCGCCGGGCCTCGCGCCAGCCACTCCGACGTGTTTTTGAGCGCGTACCGGCTACGTCCTGCAGATGCAGGTCGTCGTCCCGTTCGCCGCCGAAACCCCGAAGACGCGGCTCGAGCCCGTGCTCGATCCCGACGAGCGGTCCACGTTCGCGCGGGCTATGCTCGCGGACGTCGTGACGACCGTCGTGGACGCGGGCCACGAGCCGATCGTCCTGTCGACGTCGGCCCTCGAACTCGGGGTCGACGCCGCGACGATCGCGGTCGACGACCGGCCACTGACGCCCGCCGTCAACGCACGGCTCGCGACCGCGGACGGTCCCGTTGCGATCGTCATGGCCGACCTCGCGCTGGCGACGCCGGCGGCGCTCGAGCGACTGTTCTCCCGGGACGGCGACGTCGTGATCGCGCCGGGACGGGGCGGCGGAACGAACGCACTCGTCGTTCGCCACCCCGGGTTCCGGGTCGACTACCACGGCGCGTCCTATCTCGATCACCGTGCGATCGCCCGCGAAGTCGGGGCGGACGTCGAGACGATCGACTCGTACCGGCTCGCGACGGACGTCGACGAACCGGCGGATCTCGTCGAGGTGCTCGTCCACGGCACCGGGCGGGCCCGGGACTGCCTCCGTGAGTTCGGATTCGAACTCGAGACGTCCGCGGGTCGGGTCGACGTCACCCGCGTCTCGGCGGCGCGGGACTGACACTGCGCTGGTGATCGTCGACCGCGAGCACGGTGTCGGACGGCCAAAGTGAAGCCTTATGTGCGCCGCGACGACACTCCGACGTGATGCTTCCCGGGGCGAGCGAGTACGGTATCGACCTGTCGATCGACGACGCGGCCGTAGCGACGCTGCTGGACGTCGGGCCGGAGGACGTCGCCGGCCCGTCGGAGCTGACGTTCGCACGGAACGTCTTCGTTCCCCTGACGACGGCCTGCCGGTACACCTGTACCTACTGTACGTACTTCGATCCGCCGGGACGGGCGTCGCTGCTCTCGCTCGAGGAGGTCCGGGAGATCTGCCAGCGCGGAGCCGACGCGGGCTGTACTGAGGCGCTTTTCACCTTCGGGGACGACCCGGACGATCGCTACACGGAGATCCACGATCAGCTCGCGGAGTGGGGCCACGACTCGATTCACACCTACCTCCGCGAGGCCTGCGAGGTCGCCCTCGAGGAGGGACTGCTCCCCCACGCCAACCCCGGCGACCAGACCCGCGAGCAGATGGCCGAAGTCGCGGCCGTCAACGCCAGCATGGGCGTCATGCTCGAGTCGACCGCCGCAGTCGACGCCCACGCCGGCCCGCGAAGGAAGGAGCCGGCCCAGCGCCTGCGAACGATCCGGAACGCCGGCGAACTCGACGTCGCCTTCACCACGGGCATTCTGGTCGGTATCGGCGAGACGTGGCGCGATCGGGCCGAGAGCCTGCTCGCGATCGCCGAGATGCACGACAGGTACGATCACGTACAGGAGGTGATCGTCCAGCCGGTGGTGGAGAACGAGCGCTGGTCCGACGGCTCGCCCGCCCTCGAGACGATGCGCCGCGTGACGGCGATGGCTCGCGTCGCTTTGCCGGAGGACGTCTCCGTGCAGGTCCCGCCGAACCTCGCGCCCGCCCGGGACCTGATCGACTGCGGCGTCGACGACCTCGGCGGCGTCTCGCCGATCACCGACGATCACATCAACCCCGACTACGAGTGGCCCGCCCTGCGGGAACTCGAGGAGATCGCCGAGACAGCGGGGCTCCCCCTGCACGAACGCCTGCCCGTCTACGAGCGGTTCCTGCCCGCCGACCTGCGACCGACGGACTTCGACGGGGTGCCCGCGGAAGGGGCGGACGACGGCGACCGGGAGTGGATCTCCCCGACGATCCGATCAGCCCTCGCGGCCGACGACGCGGCCGGTGACCGCTACCGGGGCGTGCTCCGGGACGGCACTCCCGGTTGACGATCGTCACAGCCGTTTTTCCGCGCGTCGCGGCCGCTTCTCCGCTACGTCGCGACCGTTCTCCTTCTCGCATCCGACGACTTATTGTGGGCTGACCACTACCTCCTGGTATGGTGTGCCACAACGTACCAATTCAATCCGTCCCTCGCATCTGCGGTGGTGAGCCGGCGTGAGCGACGACCGACCGCCGACGGAGGACGACTCCACTGCGGAGGGGACACCCGACGACGGCGACGATCGAACCGGCGCGAGCGGATTCCGCTTCGAGGCCGGACTCCGGTCGCTCACGGACCTCCTCGATGCCCTCGTCGACGTGACGGTCACCGACGTCCTGCCGCCACCGGCCGAACGGACTGATCGGTCGACTGACCGACGACGTCGGTCGGGTGACGACCCCCTCGGCTTTCACGCGACGCGTCGGCGGCCATCATCGGCTGCCGGACCCCTCGTCGACACCCGGCGCGCCGACGGCGAGTTCGTCGTCACCGCCGACGTTCCGGACGCGAGCAGGGACGACGTCTCGGTCGGTATCGATCCGCGGACCAGCGAGGTGGTGATCACCGTCTCGGGGGTCGTCCTCGAACGGGTCGCGACGCCGTGGCGATCGGTCGAGGCGACCAGGGTTCGGTTCAACAACGGCGTGCTCGAGGTCAGGCTGCGGCCGGACGACTCCTGATACGGACTGCTGTACCGATGTACCGGGCAACTACCGACGGATCGCTGTTGCGCCGAAACTGACGGTCAGCAGTCCGTATGACTCCGACTCGATCGGCGGGCTATCGGGACGCGGTGATCCCGAACCGATCGTCGTCGGTCCGCTCGAGGGTCGCTTCCTCGCGGAGTTTCACGACCCGTCCCGTCGGATTCGACTCGACCGCGGCGCTGGCGTCGATCGACTCGAGGGTGCCGAGCAACTGCGCTTTCGGCGGCTTCTGTGCGGCGGCGCAGTCGTAAATCGTGAGCAGTCCGCGATCGCTCGCCTCGCGCTCGTAGACGACGATCTGGGCGTGGTTCGGCAGGTGCCACCGGTCGTCGTCGATCGGGACGAGATGATTCATATCGGGGGAACGGTCGGGGCCGGGAAAAAGCTGATCCGGCGTCATACGGTTTACTGTAAGTCATTTCCGGCGCAACCGCCGCCCGGATCGCGGTTGCGCCGGTACATCGGTACAGCAATCCGTATCAGTCGTCGGCCGGCATCGGTCGCTCCTCGTCAGTCAGCAGCGGCGTCCCGTCCGCCTTCGGCCCGAGGCGCGGCCCGAACGGCGGGTCGTCGGGGTCGACGACGCGCCGTTCGTCGTAGCCGGTCGATCGCTCGACCGGGACGCGGCCGATCGAGGCGATCATCTCCACGTAGTCCGCGAACGACCGGTACTCGCCGTACTCGCCGCCGGCGCGTTTGGTGATCTCTTCGGAGAGAATCGTCCCCATGAAGTCGTCCGCGCCGCAGTTGAGCATCTTCAGCCCGCCCTCGTCGCCGTACTTGACCCACGAGGACTGGACGTGGTCGATGTTGTCCAGAAAGAGCCGCGAGACGGCGATCATGAGTTCGTCCTCGGCCTGCGAGGCCCCGCCCGAGACGACGTCGTGTTCGAACAGCGGCGTGTTCTGGTGGATAAAGGACAGCGGGACGAACTCCGTGATCGCGCCGTCGACGCGCTCTTGCAGGTCGCGGACCCGTTTCAGGTGCAGCGCGCGGTGGGCCTCGTTCTCGACGTGGCCGTACATGATCGTCGCCGTGAGGCCGAGACCGACGTTCGCGGCGGCTTCCATCGCTTCCAGCCAGTCCTCGGTGCCGATCTTGCCGGGACAGATGACGTCGCGGACTTCGTCGACGAGGATCTCGGCGGCCGTGCCGGGGACGGTGTCGAGGCCCGCCTCCTGGAGTCGGCCGTAGACCTCCTCGTAGGACCAGTCCGTGCCGCGGCGGGCGTGGTACCCCTCCTCGGGCGTCATCGAGTGGACGTGGACGCCGTCGACGCTCATCGCCGACATCTGGTCCGCGTACGTGCCGGGGCTGGTCTCGTAGACCTCGGGCGACTTGTAATTGACCGCCTTCGGCTCCGGGTGGGCCTCGAGGATCTCCCGGTGTTCATCGTCCAGCGCGAACGCGGGGTGGAGTCCGGAGACCGAGGTGACCTCGTAGATACCGCGATCGACCGCGTCGGAAACGATCTCGCGGGACTCGCTCGGCGTCTTCGTGAAGCCGGCGGTCTCCACCTCGGCGTCGCGTTCGAAGGTGTGGGCGGCGTCCTTGAAGTTGCAGAACAGACAGCCCACGTTACAGGCCGTCGTGACGTTGTTGTTCAGGTTCGCGACGAAGGTGACCTCCTCGCCGACTACCTCGGCGCGACGCCGATCGGCCGCCTCGAGCACCCGCTCTTTGCGGTCGCGGCGGATGCCGTCGACGTCCGTTCCCGTCGTCAGTAACTCGATCGCGTCGTCGACCGTGAGGCGGTCGCCGGCGCGGGCTTTCGCGAGTGCGTTCTCGAACGACTGGTCGGTCTCGGGAACGTAGTCGAACGTGAGGTCGGCGTCGGTCACCGGTCGCTCCATCGTCGTACCGATGCTGGTACAGTGAGAAAAGGGTGATGGATCGTCCTTTCGTTCGATCGAGCCGATCACGTCTCGGTCAGGACGATCGATCGCTCCGTCTCACTCGCAGAATCCCGCTGCCCGACGTGCTCACGACGCGTCCTTCTCGTTGCGGGCAGTGGCGACGAGGATCACCCGTGCGGCCTCGTCGGGGGCATCCCAGTGGGGGTAGTGCCCGCACCCCTCGAACCAGTACACCTGTGCGCTGGGGAACCGGTTCACGGCGCGTTTCGCCTGCCGGGGAAGGGTGACCCGATCCTTGCTCCCCCATCCGATCACGACGGGTCCCGGTGTGGAGTCAGTCCCCGGCTGGCCGGGACCGAAGGCTAATCGACGCAACAGTTCGTCGAACGAGGGTGAGCCGGCGAAGGTCCGCAGCTCTTCGCGGGCGACGTCGGCGGACAGCTCCCAGGGGCGCGCCGAGAGCTGGGCCAGGAGTAGGGTTCGACCCACGGCACTGGCGGTCAGTCGGTCCATCACCGGCTGCAGCGCGCGGACGAGACGGATCGACGGGGCGAGCGTCGCGTAGAAGAAGTACCGCTCCCAGCCCGTCCAGAATCCACCCGGATCGAGCGCGACGGTCGCGCCGACGGTCCCCCGGCGCGCGAGTTCGAGAACGAGCCGCCCGCCCATCGAGTTCCCGACGACGTCGACCCCTTCGAGATCGTGTGCGTCCAGAAACGAGGTGACGGCCCCGGCGAGGGTGTCGATGGAGACCTCGCCGAACAACGGCGGCGTCTCACCGTGGCCGGGGAGATCCACCGCGATCACCTCGCGTTCGGCCGCCAGTTCGTCGAGCACGGGCGTCCACGTCCGCCAGCTTCCGCCGAGCCCGTGAACGAGAAGGAGCGGCTCCCCGGTGCCTCGCCGGATGTGGTGCATCTCCATACGCTTCGATCGGCTGCCAGCCGTGTAGGGCTTCTGCACCGGATTTTATATAAAACATACACGGGCTGGCCCGATACTGAAACCTTCTTACGGTCCGGACACGGCAACTGGGATATGAACTGCGGCGGCGGACAGATCCTGGGGTGGTCCGTATGACGAGTGTCAAAGAGTTTCGAATCGAAGACGAAGCGACCGCCGACAACCTCGGTCGCGGCTCGTTCGTCTTCACCGACGACTACTCCGTCTTCGACTGGGGGAAGATGCCCGACCAGATCCCCCAGAAGGGGGCGAGTCTCTGTTCGATGGGCGCGTTCAACTTCGAACTGCTCGAGTCCGAGGGCGTCCCGACCCACTACCGCGGTGTTGTCGAGCGTAGCTCGACAGACCGTCGGACTGCGTCCGACGAGGACGTCGAGGACGGCGACGTCGTCCCGCTCGCGGACGTCGAGAACCCGCCCCGGGAGATGGCGATCGACCTCACGCAGGTGCCCGACCTGCCACACGAGGGCCGGGAGTACGACTACGAGGCCTACCACGCCGACGCCGGCTCGAACTATCTCGTTCCGCTGGAGATCGTCTTCCGCAACCGCGTCCCCGTCGGATCGAGTCTGCGCCGGCGGACCGACCCCGCAGACCACGGTCTCGACCTCGCGGAGTGGCCCGACGAGGCCGTCGACCTCGACGACCCGATCGTCGAGTTCTCCACGAAGTACGAGGAGAGCGACCGCTACCTCGATCGCGAGGAGGCCGACTCCATCGCTGGCGAGGCCGACATCGACGACCTCGAGTCGATCGCCCGCGAGGTCAACCGGATCGTCACCGAGCAGGCCGACGCGGCCGGACTGGTCCACGAGGACGGCAAGATCGAGTGTCTCTACTACGATGGGGCGGCTGCTGCCGCGGACGGTGAGCGGGCTAGCGGGCCCGCGAACGGCGAGATCCGCGTCGGCGACGTCGTCGGCACGTTCGACGAAAATCGCTTCAGCTACGAGGGGACCCAGCTTTCGAAGGAAGTGATTCGCCAGTACCACAAGCGCACCCAGCCGGAGTGGGTCGAGGCCGTCTCCGAAGCCAAGGCGGAGGCGAAACGAACGGACGTCGCCGACTGGAAGGGGCTGTGTGACGTCGATCCCGAGCCCCTCGACGAGTCGGTGATCGAGACCGCCCGTGACATGTACTGCGCCGGGGCCAACGCCTACACGGGTCGCGAATTGTTCGACGCGCCGCCGCTCTCCAGCGCGATCGGAGCGGTCCAGCGTCTCTGATCCGGCCACCCCGGCGGCCCGCCGGCGGGCCTCGTCCGCGCGAATTCCTCCCCGTCGTTCGTGAGACGTGATACCACGTTTCGAGCGTCAACGGCGGCGGTTTGCTACAATACTCGACGAACAAAGTAACCCTCATATGGTGGGAGTAACGAGTGGCTGGTGAGCACAAATGACGGCTCCCATCGGTGGACTCGCAGCGAGTATCGTCCCGACCAGTCCGACCGGCGCGATCGCGATCGTCGCCAGCGTCATGCTGACCCTCACCATCGCGGTATTCGCGTTCCTCGCGATCGCACCCCTCGTCTCCGAGACGTGGACGGAGCAACTGAACGCCACCCCGAACGGCGGCCCGTCGATCGAGCGGACCACCGACGAGGCCGACTGAATTCGCTGCCCGACGCGAATCGTTCTTCGGTCGCTGCGAATCGAGAGGGGTCCGTTTCGCCCCGCGACGAGCCCGTAACTCGGTACGATCGCCGGAACGAGCGCTCGACGGTCGCATCGACGAGTACGCGGCGGTTCGAGCGTTGTATACGCACGTTCCGCCGGATCGCTCTAGCCCCTCAGATGTATGTCGTTCGCGGTGGTACGGCATCCGAGTTGATCTCATGACCGACCACCACGCAGAACGGACCCGCGAACTCGGGGTCGAATTCGGCGAACTCCACTCGAAACTCGGCGAGCACGGCTATCCGGCCACGAACGAGGAACTCGTCGACATCTACGGCGAGTACGCGATCCAGCTCCCGTCGGGGTCGACCCTGCTCGAAGAGGTGCTCGGCCCGGTCGCCACCGAGACGTACGATTCCCCCGCGGAGGCCCGCGAAGCGATCTTCAACATGGTCGACAGCAGGGCTATCGGGCGAAAGTACTACTCCGATCGAACGCCGCCGGCCCTCGGTGAACGACGGCCGGACGAGCAACTGTCGTTTTGACGGGCCGGCTTCACAGGGGCGGCTGACTGCCCGTTCGCCGCCGTGGGTGATCAGCGTCGGTTCACCCGATCGCTCGAGAGGACGAGCGCCCCGTCACTCCCCTGCCCTGTCCAATTCGGGGCGGAGAGACTGACGCTACAGATCGTACTGTTCGCGCACCAGGTGTGCCATCCCGCGCTCTTCGAGGACGTCCATCGGCGCGAGCATGTCCAACTGGACGACGCCCGGAAGCCGGCCGATCTGGACGCCGCCGGTGAAGGTACACCGCGATCGGACCTCGCCCTCGCTCATGTCGAGCAGTTTCCCGGCTCGATCGAAGGCGTTCTCGGTCGCGTCGTTGATCGTCGCGCCCGAGCCGATGACCTGGATCGGCCCCACGTCGTCCTCGATGTCGACGCCGTGCTTTGCGGCGAGTTCCCGGCCGGTCTCGAGTTCGTCCTCGCTGTAGGGTTTGCTGATGAACGGGAGGTCCTCCTCGTTGGGCAGCAGGATCGGGCCGTCGACGTCGAGCCCCTTGATGACCTCGACGTCCAACGTGACGGTGCCGCTGACGTCGGTCGTGTGCAGGGAGAGCTCGCCGTCGCCCTGGTTGGCGTGCAGGTCGCCGACGTAGACGCCCGCACCGTCGACCTTGACGGGACAGATGAGCGTCGCGCCCGCCCGGACCTCCGGGACGTCCATGTGACCGTCGGTGCGCTCTTCGAGATCGGCCTCGCTCTCGAGCCCCCAGTCGTGTTCCGCGCCGACGAGGAACTGGCCGAAGTCGCCCGCGTTGTGCGAGTCCGGCAGTTCGACGGGCGGCGTCGTGCCGACGTTCCCGATGAACGGTCGCAGGCGGCCGAGCGTGCCGGGCATCTCCGAGGGCTCGTACAGCAGGATCGGGTGCTGGCGGGAGTTTTCGGGGATGTCCATCACGTCCTCGGCGTCTTCCGCGAGTTCGTGGGCTCCCGCCTCGTCCATCGTGAGGCCGACGGTGTGGTCGTCGTCGAACGCGACGGTGTAGCCGTACTCGAAGCCGAACGCCGACGCGTTCGCGCCACACTCCGCACAGCGGATGGCGTCCTCGCCGGTGCCCTCGACGACGGAGTCGGGCCACTCCGTCCCGCACTCGGGACAACGGTGATCGACGAACGGATCGTCGCTGAAGGCCCCCTCGCGCTCGCGCATCGAGCCCGTACTCGTCGCGAGACTCGTCACGTCGATCTCTCGAATCCGCAGCGCGACCGCGTCACCGACCTCGGCGTTCTCGACCCGGATCGGTCGCGTTACCTCGTGGCCGCCGCGGAACTCGGGGGTGATCATCGGCCCCCAGCAGGCCGGGGGCGTGTACGTCTCGATCGTGCCGCCGTCGGCCACGGTTCCCGCCCACTCCTGGTCGGGACCCACGAGGCCGAGCGTGTACTGGTCGACGGACAGCTCTTGCTGGATTTCTCGTTGTGCCATACCACACCAGACTACGACGTCCCCGTCGATAAACCCTGCAGTAGCACGCGTGTCTGCCGCTTACGTTCCGGATTCGTGATGCGAAGCGAGACCGATCGCGGCTTCGATCGGGTCACGAGTCGAGGCGACCGTCGCGCTCGCCTCGCCGGCCTCGCGTTCACCGCGAGCGAGAGCGTCGGGTAGCGATCCTTGCAACTGAGTGCCCAATCCCGAAACCGTCCACCGTCGAAGTCGGTCGTATGCAGGACACCGAGTTCTACGGACTCGTCCGGGAAGCGGGCCACCTGGACACGACCGATCGTGCACAGGTTGCGACCGAAGCCGTCCTCGAGACGCTCGGCGAGAGCCTGACGGGCGGCGAAGCCGGGGACGTCGCCAGGCAGTTGCCCGACGAACTGGCAGCGATCGTCGAACACGCGGCCCACGACGCCGCCGGCTACGACGGCGACGAGTTCATGGAGCGCGTGAGCGAACGACTCCGCGGAACGGACGTCGAACCGGACGACGCGGAACGCTACGCCGATGCCGTCACCGACGCCATGGCGGTCGCGCTCACCGACGGGCAGTTGCAGGACCTGAAGGCACAACTCGACGACGACCTCCACCCGCTGTTCGAGGGCGTGATGATCGATCGGGAGAACGTCTGAGTTCGCGGTCCGGGCGCGAGTTCTCTCGGGTGGCCGAATCCGCCGCAACAGGTTCGTTGAAGTGTGTCTCGTTCGTCTTGCCACCCGATGATCGATTCGACGGACGAAGACGGACCCGACTGTCACCGCTGTGGTGTGGCTGTCGCGTCGACGGGCGAACAGCGAGTCGTGAGCACGGTCGAGGACGGAGAGGCGATCCACACTCACTTCTGTAGCGACGATTGTCTGACGGCCTGGGAATCCTGATCCGGACCTCGCCTTCCGTGGCCGCGAAACGACCACGGTGTGACGTGCATAACGTGCGATCGAACGACCGCGCTTTCGCGTCGGTCGCGCGTCCTGTGACTACTCGTCGGCGACCGCCGTCCCGATCCCGTCGACCGGCCGGTCCGGCGTGACGTCGTCCATCTCCTCGGGCAGTCCGAGCTGGTAGCGATCGCCGTTCTCGCGGACGCTCGTGCGGCCGCGGTGGACGGAGACGTCGCCGTTCAGGTGGAGTCGGACGGCCTCCAGCAGGGCGTCGGCCTCCAGCGGCTGGCCGCGGCGTTTCATATCCTCGAGATCGGCGTCGTCCGGGACGTCGAACGCTCGCTGGGTGATGATCGGTCCCTGGTCCAGGTCGGTCGTGACGTAGTGGGCGGTGACGCCTGCGACGCGGACGCCCTCGTCGAGGGCCTGTCTGTAGGCCTCGGCACCGGGGAACGCCGGTAGCAGGGAGGGATGGACGTTGATGATGCGGTCCTCGTACCGGAAGACGACGTTGGGGGAGAGAATGCGCATGTAGCGCGCGAGGACGATCAGGTCGACGTCGTACTCGCCGAGCACCTCCAGCAGTCGCTCTTCGTTCTGTTGTCCGCCGTCGTCGCCGACGTCGTGGAACGGCACGTCGTAGTGCTCGGCCAGCGGCTGGAGGTCGTCGTGGTTGCCGATGACGACGCCGATGTCGGCCCCGAGGTCGTCGTTGGCCCAGGCCTCGAACAGCGCCTCGAGACAGTGACTCTCCTTCGTCACGAGGACGGCGATTCGCTGGTGGTCCCGATCGGCCGGGAACCGAACCTGCACGTCGAGTCCGAGGTCGTCACCGAGGTCGTGGAGGTCCGCGCGTAGCGTTTCCTCGGTACAGACCATCTCCGAGGTATCCACGGCGAGATACATCCGGAAGACGCCGTCCCGGACCGCCTGGTCTAAGTCCTCGATGTTGATCCCGCGCTCGAACAGGAGGCTCGTGACGCGAGCGATCAGTCCGGTGTCGTCGTCCCCGATGACCGTGATTTCGGTCAGGTCAGTCGTCATCCCGCCACCTCCGCTCGAGCGAATGTCGATCCATCAGTACGGCACCAGTCTACCGGCGGCTAAAAGTCCTGCTTTCCGTGGACGCGTGTGAGAACGATGGACATCACCCCTCGATCGGCCAGTCGAGCGGAGACGAACCGCCGACCTCGACGACTACCCTGGCCGTTCGGGACCGCTATCGCGGCCTCGTCGACCGTATTCGTCGCGTCGATCCGCCCGTGATCGCGGACCGCGTCCGGTCGCGGCAGGGGTCCGCCGTGTCTGACGTACGCATGACGATCGATGTCTGACATCCGGATGACTTCTCCCCCTCCCACGTCTCCCGATCGATATATTTTCGTCGTACAAATGCGTGCAAAATGTCTGACAGGGTTTTATGACTTCGACTGTGGTGGACCTTTGTGTCACGTTGCGTGACGATCTCTGCACGGTGAACACAATGACTGCAACACGAACGAACCACGGCGGAGCTGGGATCGACCCCGAGATGGAGACGGCAGTCGTCGCCCACGACTGGGAGAACGACACGTCGCTGTCTACGACCATCGTCTCGACCATTGCCGACCTCTCGGGGCGGGACCCGGCGGAACTCGATCGACTCTACGACCGGATCGATCCGGACAGCCTCGAGACGATCTTCGAACCTGCGAACGGGAGTACTCACCGGAACGGCGGTCGCGTCTCGTTTCGGCTGGACGCATACTCGATTACGGTGCACGCGAGCGGAACCGTCGTCGTTACGAAAGCGGGGTAACCGATCCGCGAGCCGCGCGTGGCGGTCGACGCGTCGTCCGACTGATAGCCTGGATGCGATCGACGACCAGTCGCGCGACCCGAACTGAGCGGTGATCGGCCCGATAGCGATCTTCTCGGACGCTGCCGACGCGTACTCGCCAGTAGAGCCCGCCGTCGCCGTTCCAGACGATCGGATCCAGCGGATCCGCGTCGCTCACCCGGACTCGCGGTCGCCGTCGGGCGATATCCGAATCGTTTTGCACACGTGTCGAGTAATGGGACTCGTGAGCAAGATTCGCCCCGAGGATCTGGACGAGAAGCTCTCGAACGGTGACTCGCCGTACGTTCTCGACATTCGACCCCGTGACGCGTACCAGCGGGATCGCATCGACGGGAGTCACAACGTCCCGGTTTACGGCCAGTTGCGACGGGGCGACGAGGACGAGTTCCGTCGATCGCTCGCGGACGTTCCCGACGACGCGACCGTCGTCACGGTCTGCAAGGCAGGAATCGTCGCACGCCGCGCGACGGCGGTACTCGAAGAAGAGGGGTACGACGCTGCGACGCTGGCCGGCGGCATGCGGGGCTGGAACGGGTACCAGAATGGATCGATCGGCTACCGCGTGGCGTCCGTGCTCGGTCGACTCCTCCCCTGACGACCGGATATCCACGTACGTGCATTACACCGCAAAGCCGAAAGCGTTTTTGAGCACGGATACGGGATTCAATGTAATGACCGCCTACACCGCGACGGTGACGGTTCGACTCAAACGCGGCGTTCTGGATCCCGAGGCCGAGACCACGAAACAGGCCCTAGAGCGCCTCGGCTTCGAACTCGAGGCCCTCCGGTCGGCCGATCGATTCGAGGTCGACCTCGACGCGACCTCCGCGGAGGCCGCCCGCGAACGTGCGAGCGAGATGGCAGAACGGCTGCTCGCGAATCCGACCATCCACGACTACGACGTGGAGGTCGACGAACGGTAGATGACGGTCGCAATACTCAGATTCGGCGGCTCGAACTGCGATCGCGACGCCGAGCGCGCGCTCGAACACCTCGGGATCGACGCCGAGATCGTCTGGCACGAGGACGGCCTGCCCGCAGAGACGACGGGCATCCTGCTTCCCGGTGGCTTCTCCTACGGCGACTACCTCCGGGCGGGGGCGATGGCCGCTCGATCGCCGATCATGGCCGAGGTCCGCGAGGCCGCCGCCGACGGCGTCCCCGTCCTCGGGGTCTGTAACGGGGCCCAGATCGGCTGCGAGTCGGGACTGACCGAGGGCGCGTTCACCACCAACGAGAGCGCCCGCTTCCAGTGTGAACGCGTCTTCCTCCGCGTCGAGCGGGACGACACGCCCTGGACCGACGCCTACGAGGAGGGAGCGGTCATCGAGGTGCCGATCGCCCACGGCGAAGGCCGGTACGAGATCGACGACGATCGGCTGGCCGAACTCGAGGACGACGATCGGATCCTCTTTCGGTACTGTGACGAGACCGGCGAGACTGGCCCGGACGCGAACCCGAACGGCTCGAAACACGACGTCGCGGGCATCCTCGGCGAGACCGACTCCGTCGCGGTCCTGATGCCCCACCCCGAACGCGCGACGCTGCCGGACGTCGGATCCACGGACGGACAGGGCGTCCTCCGTGGCTTCGAGTCGACTCGACGATGAGTCCCTCGTGGCGCGACTGGTCGAATTCGCCCTCGAGTCTGATCGCACGGAGCGCGCCGACGTCGAATCGGTTCGATCGGGGGTCGCCGGGACGGAGACGAGCGAGGGATCGGGTCGGTCCTGAGGCCCCGACGGGGCCCGGTTCGGAGTGGGCACCCGAGGGGCGCGGGCCGTCCGATTTCGGAACGCTTGTTGCTGATTGTCGGAACTAGTGACTGTGAGCCGTGCTCGACTCTTCGCATCCCTCTGTGGACTCGTCTTTCTCCTCAATCTCGCCAGAATCATCTTCGCACCGCTCCTGAACGTGTTTATCGAGGAGTTCGCGATCGGCGAGGCGACTGCTGGACTCATCGTGACCCTCGCGTGGGTCGGCAGCGCGTCCCTTCGGCTCCCCACCGGGTGGCTGCTCACGAAAGTCCCGCGATACTACGTGGTGGTCGGGTCCGGAGCGATCCTCACGGGGTCTGCCGCGCTCGCCGCGACCTCGACGACGGTTCCACACCTCATGATCGGAGCCTTCCTCATGGGTCTCGCCTCCGGCGTCTACTTCGTCTCGGCGAATCCGCTCCTGAGCGAACTGTACCCCGAACGCGTCGGACGCGTCGTGGGGATCCACGGGGCCGCCAGTCAGATCGCCGCGGTGATCGCCGCCCCGTTCGTCTTGCTCACGCTCCTGATCGACTGGCGACTCTCGCTGTGGGCGATCGCCGCCGGTGCGGCGGTGGTGACGGCCTACACGTGGCTCGCCGCGAGGCGAACCGAGATGCCGACGGCGGGGCAGTCCGATCGCGACTTCGTCGCCGGCGCGCTGTCGGAGTGGCGGCTCATCGTGACGGCGCTGGCGATCGTCGGCGCGGCGTCGTTCGTCTGGCAGGGCGTGTTCAACTTCTACGAACTGTACATGCAGTCGAAGGGACTCTCCGACCGGGCGGCGGGGACGATGCTCACGATAGTCTTCGCCGCCGGCGTTCCCGCGTTCTTCTTCGGCGGCGACCTGGCCGACAGGTTCCCGCAGGTCCCGTACCTGCTCGGGATCGTCGGGATGTTCTCCGCGAGCCTGCTCGCCTTGACGATGATCGACAGTCTGGTCGCACTCGTCGCGATCAGCGCGGTCATCGGCTTCGTCATTCACGCGCTGTTCCCCGCTACCGACACGTACCTCCTCGATACGCTCCCGGATTCGACCCGGGGGAGCGCCTACGCGGTGTTCAGTTCGATCTGGATGCTCACCCAGGCGATCGGCTCGTCCGTCCTCGGCCTGTTCATCGAACGCGACTACTCCTACGACGCGGTGTTCGCCAGCGCCGCACTCCTTCTGGGTGCGATGATCGTCGTTCTCGTCCTCCTCGAACGGACGGGACGGTTGCCGAGTTGATCCGTCGAAATTCGCCGATCGGCGCTCGGCGATCGTCGCGGCGAGGCAAAAGACGCTCCGCCGGTGACCGGGGCCCGTCTACCGCGTCAGCGGCTGGTTGAAACTCCGCTCGCGCTCCATCACGACCTCCCACGTCCGCTCGCAGTCACAGGAGACCTGCTCGAACACGGAGGGGTCCTGGCGGAGATCGAAGTCCTTGATCGCCTTCTGGACGAGGTCGTCGCACTCCCCGCAGTTGTGCGGCCCCCGATCGGAGCCGTGGCCGACCGGATCGGAGACGACGATGGCGTCGACGTCGGCGGTTTCCTCGAGGACGTGGGCGACCGACCAGAGCCACGGCGGCCGGTAGCCGTCGTTGAAGTAGAGTTCGTCGACCATGGTGTAGCGCTGAACGTTACACGGGTTCATCGAGACGGTGTGACAGCCCGCGACGTCGGCACAGCGCTCGATCGAGGAGCGCATGTCCTCGACCGCCTCGGATTCGGTGAGGAAGGGCGGCTTCATCAGGAGGTAGGCCTTGATCCCCGCCTCGGCGTCGCTGCCCGCGTCCGCGTCGGCTGCTGCGGCCTCCGCGCAGGCGTCTTCGAAGTCCGCGAAGTCGAAGTACTTGTTCACGCAGTCGTGGCGCACGCGATCGGTCGCCGTCTCGAGGCCGATCGCGACGTCGGTGTCGATCCCGCGTCCGGTGAAGTCCCCGATCTTCTCCCGGTCGACGAAGTCGGGCAGGGACTCGACGACCATCCGCTCGCGGTCGGCGAAGGTCTCCCCGATCGCCCGACGGGTCTCCGCGCCGACCTCGCGCTCGTCGAGGAAGGAGCCGGAGGTGTAGATCTTGATGAGATCGGCTTGCTCGTCTGCATTTTCCGCTTCGTGGTCGAGACAGACGTCGATCTGGTCCATCAGGGCCTCGTGGCTGACGCTCCCGCCGTCGACGCTCTCGGCGACGTAGCCACACATCGTACAGCCGCCGGCGCGGGCCCAGCGACAGCCGCCCGTGTTGAGAATGATCGTCAGGCTCCGTTTGACCCCGGTCGGCGTGTTGTCCTCGTCGAGCCAGACGCGGGTCGGCTCGTGGGGATCGTAGCTCGCCTCCTTGCGCGAGCGGATCTCCCGCATCACCTGGTTGTGGGCGTCCATGCCCTTGCCCTGCTCGTAGACCTCGGGCGTGGGTTTACTCATTGTACGGGGCAAGCGGTCCAGCGCGTAAAGCGCCTTCGTCTGGCCACGATCGCGCCACTCGCGGGGTCGAGGGCCAACAGAAGCGCGACTCGCTAGTCGCCCGGTTCGATGAGCGAACTCGATCGTCCCCGTTCGAGGACCGGGCTCGATCGTAATCTCTGGTACGCCGGGGCTGGCCCCTCACTCGAGACGCATCTCTCTGGTCTCGACGGCGTTGCAGGTCGGACAGGCGAACTGGTACCGGACGCGGCTTCCGGCGGCGGTGACGCGCCAGCCGCCGTCCTCGACGACGTAGCCACACTCCCCACAGCGGGCGTCCGACGCGTCGAACTTCGTCCGGAAGCGCTCGAACGGCGATCGGCGGATAGACATATGTTATCATATAACGTATGGCAGTATAACAATCGGGGTGGATCGACCGGGCCGAGGTGGGGCGTCTGGGGATGCCCCGTCGCTCGAATCACCGTGGTTCTTTAGGGATGCCCTTCCTATGTAGGCTTATGGACACTGTCGACGCGGGAGGCGGCGGGACGGACGCGACGGCAGCGACTGCTCTTGCACACGTCGTCGACCCCATCGTGGCGATCGCCGACGGGACGATCACGTACGCGAACGCGGCGGCCCGGGAGGCGTTCGACCTGTCGGCGGCCGACGACGGGACCGGTGAGAACGGAACGGGTCGCTGGGACGCGTCGTCCGCGTTCGCCCCCTTCTGGGACGCTCTCGAGGCGGCGATCGTGGAGACGACGGTCGGGACCGCTCGCGACGTCTCGATCGACCACGACCAGTACGACGCCCGCGTTCACAGGGGGGACGACGGGGTGACGATTACCTTCGAGTCCGCGGCGGACGACGAGACGCCGACGAGCGATCGCGCCGTCAAAGACCGGGCGATCAACGAGGCGCCGGTCGGGATCTCGATCTCCGATCCCGATCGCCCCGACAACCCGCTGGTCTACATCAACGACGCCTACGAGGAGTTGACCGGCTACGGCTTCGACGAGGTGGTCGGTCGGAACTGTCGGCTCCTGCAGGGCGAAGAGTCGGATCCCGACGCGATCGCCGAGATGCGGGCGGCGATCGACGGCGAGCGGCCCGTCACCGTCGAACTGAAGAACTACCGGAAGGACGGCACCGAGTTCTGGAACGAGGTGACGATCGCGCCCGTCCGCGACGACGCGGGCGAGGTCACCAACTACGTCGGCTTCCAGAACGACGTCACGGCGCGCAAAGAGGCCGAACTCGCACTCGAACGCCGGACCGAGGAACTCGAGTACATCCTCGATCGGGTGGAGGGGCTGATCCAGGACGTCACGGACGTCGTCGCGGGGTCGACCTCGCGATCGGAACTCGAGGCCGCGGTCTGTGACCGGATCGCCGCCGAGGCGGCCTACGACGGCGCGTGGATCGGGGAACGGAACCCGGCGATCGGGACGATCGAGGTGCGATCGAGCGCCGGCGTCGACCCCGACGACGTGTCGGCCGACGCGGATCATCCGGCCGCGGAGACGCTCGGGGCGAACGAGGCCACCGTGGGGACGGCCGGCGGGACGACCCACGCGGCGTTCCCGCTGACCTACAACGGCATCGAGTACGGCGTGTTGACGGTCTGTACGGACCGCGATCGTCCCGTCGACGAGCGGGAGGCGGTCATCCTCTCGGCGCTGGCCCGCGCCGTCGCGAGCGGCGTCAACGCACGCGAAACGAGCCGTATGCTCGCGACGGACGCCGTCGTCGCCGTCGACCTCGAACTCACCGATCGATCGGTCGCGCCGGTCGCCGTTTCGGCCGCAACCGGGAGTCACCTGGAGTATCGCCGATCGGTCCACCGCACCGGCGACGAGACGGCGTCGCTGTTTACGGCCACCGGTGTCAGTGCTGCGGATCTCACCGCGGCCGCGGACGACCTTTCGGGGGTCGACCTCGACGTGCTCGTCGAGCGCGACGAGGCCGACGGCTGCCTGGTCGAGTTGACCGGCGACGACGACCTCGTCGGGTGGCTCTCCGAACGCGGCGTCCGGACGCAGGCGATCGAGAGCGAGGACGGCCGCGCCCGACTGACCCTCGAGATCCCCCGATCGGCCAACGTGCGATCGATCGTCGAGGCCGTCGAGGACCGGTACGAGGGGACCGACGTCATCTCGTTCCAGCAGCGGGAACGCGAGGGTGAGACCCGCCAGGAGTTCGCGGCCCGCCTGGAGGAGCAGTTCACCGATCGGCAGTTCGGCGCGTTACAGCGGGCCTATCTCGGCGGGTACTTCGAGTGGCCCCGCCCGACGACCGGCGAGGAACTGGCCCAGACGATGGGCGTCTCCCGGCCGACCTTCCACGAACACCTCCGGACGGCCGAGGCCAAACTGTGCCGGGCGTTCTTCGGGGACGAGTGAGTTGCCCGCTCGACCCCGGTCCGCTTTTCGGAGGCGCTGTAACCCGTTGAACGGCTCCTTAACAGGGTGTAGTCGCCTCTTAGAGGAAAAGACGGTCGCCCCCGTTTATGTATCCCGACGTGGCAGCCGGGTTCATGCTCGAACTCGCAACAGCGACTCCGTTACAGGTCGGCGGCGGTGGGTTCCTGTACTGGGCAGTGATCTTCTTCGTGCTCGCGATCGTGGCCGCGGCCGTCGGTGCCCGTGGCGTCGCCGGCATCTCGATGGAGATCGCCCGGATCTTCGTGCTGATCTTCATCATCCTCGCGGTCGTCGCCTTGCTACTGTAACCCGGGGCTCACCGGCACACGCGCCGTAGTGCGCCTACCGCTCGTCGGGTCGCGAGTCGACCGTTCGTCGCCCCCGGCCGTCGCGCTCCGATCGAGACTCCTCGAGGCGGCCGACCGCGATCGGTTGTGGTTTCGAGTTCGCAGGATTTGCCTGCGCCCGGTGTCGTCCCGAACCGGTGACGTTTCGTCCCTTCGCCGCGTCGATCGCTCGTCGCGGTCGAAGGTGGCGTAACCGATCGTGGTTACACTACGTTGGGAACGACTAACACCTTCCACAGCATAGATAATAGATAGGGTTTACCATGACAGAACTCGGCGGTTTTCAAGACAGGGTCGCCCGCATCGATCTCTCGGACGGGGAGGTCGCGTACGAGTCGATCGACGACGAGGACGCGAAGAAGTATATCGGTGCACGCGGCCTGGGGGTAAAGCACGTCTTCGAACAGGGGCCGGACGTCGATCCGCTGGGGCCGGAGAACCTGCTGGCGTTCATGAACGGGCCGCTGTCGGGGACGCAGGTGACCATGAGCGGCCGGATCGCCGTCTGTACGAAGTCGCCGCTGACCGGGACGGTCACCGACAGCCACCACGGCGGCTGGTCCGGTGCCCGGCTGAAGTGGGCGGGCTTCGACGGCTTGCTGTTCGAGGGGCAGGCAGACGACCCGGTCTACGCCTACGTGGAGGACGGCGAGGTCGAACTCCGCGACGCGTCGGACCTCTGGGGCAAGGGCGTCCACGAGACCCGTGACGCGCTCGAGGAGGAGGTCGACGGCTCCTACGGGAAGAATCTGAGCTTCATGGGGATCGGCCCCGGCGGCGAGAACGAGGTCAAGTACGCCTGTATCATCAACGAGGACGACCGCGCCTCGGGCCGCGGCGGCACCGGCTGCGTGATGGGTAACAAGGGCCTGAAAGCGGTCGTCGTCAAGTCCTCGACGAAGATGCCCCAGCCGGCGGACCAGGAGACGTTCACGGAGGGCCACCAGCAGGCGATGCAGGCCATCCAGGAGTCGGAGGTCACCGCGCCCAACGAGGGCGGCCTCTCGATGTACGGGACGAACGTCCTGATGAACGTCACCGAGGAGATGTCCGGCCTCCCGACCAGGAACGGCAAGTACACCTCGACGCGCGACGCCGTCGATGACGGCTTCGCCGACGCCGACTTCGACGCCGAAAAGGTCTCGGGTGAGAACGTCCGCGAGAACATCCTGGTGGACGAGCCGACGTGTCACTCCTGTCCAGTCGCCTGCAAGAAGGAGGTCGAGGTGCAGACGATGCACAAGGGCGAGGAGATGAACGTCCGCATGGAGTCCTACGAGTACGAATCGGCGTTCGCCCTCGGTCCCAACTCAGGGCATACCGAGCGCGACGACATCGCCCTCATGATCGATCGGTGTAACGACATGGGCATCGACACGATCGAGACGGGTAACATGATGGCGATGGCGATGGAGATGACCGAGGAGGGCAAACTCGACGACCTCGACGACGATCTGGAGTGGGGCGACTCCGAGACGATGATCGAGATGATCGAGCGGATCGGTCACCGCGAGGACGACCTCGCCGACTTGCTGGCCGAGGGCCCGCGCAGAGTCGCCGAGAAGCGAAACGCCGAGGACAACTCGCTGGCGGTCAAAGGCCAGACGATCCCCGCGTACGATCCCCGGTGCATGAAAGGGATGGGGATCGGCTACGCCACCTCGAACCGCGGGGCCTGCCACCTGCGCGGGTACACCCCGGCGGCCGAGATCCTCGGCATCCCCGAGAAGGTCGATCCGTACGAGTACGAGGGGAAAGGCGAACTCACCGCGGAGTTCCAGAACCTCCACGCGATCAGCGACTCGTTCGACATCTGCAAGTTCAACGCGTTCGCCGAGGGCATCGAGGAGTACGTCCTCCAGTATAACGGGATGACCGGACTGGACGTCTCCGAGGAGGAACTGATGGAGGCCGGCGAGCGGGTCTACAACCTCGAGCGGTACTACAACAACCTCGCGGGCTTCGACGGGAGCGACGATTCGCTGCCGGAGCGCTTCCTCGAAGACGGCATCCGCGGTCAGGGTGCCAGCGAGGGCGAGTACTGCGAACTCGAGGAGATGAAAGCGGAGTACTACGACTACCGCGGCTGGGTCGACGGCGTCGTCCCCGACGAAAAACTCGCCGACCTCGGGATCGAGATCGGCCCCGGCACCGGCGTCAGTGCCGACGAGGGCGGTGCGGCGGCTCCCAGCGACGACTGATCGGTCGAACGGTCATCGCGAACCCGCAGTCTCCGACGGATAGCGCGACGCGACCGCCCTTCTCGATTCGATCGGCACCGCTCAATTCTTCCACAACCGCCAGCACGCGCGGTACAGCGTCCACATGTCACAGTCGAGGCGTTCCGCGAGCGAGCGACAGGTTTCGAGGTACGTCCAGTACTCCGAAACCGACGGCGGATCCGGGTAGGGATCGGTGAGTCGGCCGTGATCGCGAAGCACCGTCCACTCGCGCTCGCCGACGACGATGCACGCGTCGGGATCGGCAAACAGCAAGAACGCGGACGCGATCGGGACGTCGACGCCGTCGAGGGCCGTCAACCGATCGATCCGATCGGCCGGGTCGATCGCCGAGGTGACGTCGTCGAGCGCGTCCCGGACGTCTTCGAAGTCGTTCCGACCGAACCGCTCTTCGCGCTCTCGGCGCTCGGCGTTCGGAACCGAACCGAGAAACCGCCGGTAGTACCACTGGACGACCCACTCGACGTCTCGCCAGCCGAATTCGCCGGCCTCGAAGGCCGCCGGGAGCGTCTCGATTCCTTCCTGCTCGACGGCGTACAGGGGCTCGCGCTCCCGGTACTCGTCGGCTTTCGTCGTGACGGTCGACCGAGTGAGCGCCATCGTCCGCGAGGCTACGCGGCGACGATCCGTGAGCGTTTCCCCGTACCGGGTTTCGCGCGAGTGGTCGTGGCGATCGGCCCCGTCTCGCCGACTTCGCATGCCAGAAAGACTCATACCAATGGACACCAACTATATACGTGGAACTCGGCCCGCGGTCCGAAACCTAGAAAACCAGAACAATGTCCAGTGACGAACACGATCCAGTCAAGACGATCTGCCCGTACTGCGGAGTCGGCTGCGGGATTCAGGTCCAGCAGGGCGAGGAGCCAGGTGACGTACAGTTCATGCCGTGGGGTGACGCGCCGGTCAACGAGGGCCGCATCTGCATCAAAGGTGGCGCGGCGACGGAGGTCGTCGACCACGAGGATCGACTCACCGAGCCGCTGATAAAGGACGACGGTGAGTTCCGCGAGGCGACCTGGGAGGAGGCCTACGATCGAATCGTCGGCGAACTCGAACGGATCCGCGCGGAGTACGACCCGGACGCGATGGGCTTTTTCGGCTCGTCGAAGACGATGAACGAGGAGAACTACCTCCTCCAGAAGCTGGCTCGCCGCTACGGCACCAACAACGTCGACAACTGCACGCGGATGTGTCACGCGTCGACCGTCTGGGCGCTCCGTACGAGTCTGGGGGCGGGCGCGATGACCAACAGCATGCGCGACCTCAGGGAGGAAGGCGACGTGTTCTGGATCCAGGGGGCGAACCCGGGCGAACAGCACCCGATCGCCAACAGCCAGTACTTCCGGCAAGCCGTCCTCGAGGGGGCGACCGTCATCCAGGTCGATCCGCACGCGAACAAGACGACGCGATCGTTCCAGATCGACGACACCGATCGCCACATGCACCTCCAGTTGAACCCGGGAACGGACATCCCGCTCCTGAATATCGTCCTCAAGACGATCCTCGAGAACCACGAGGAAAACCCCGACGAGGGGTGGATCGACGAGGAGTTCATCGAGGAACGTACGGACGGGTTCGACCACCTGACGGAGACGCTCGAGGACTTCGACAAGGAGGCGGCGGCCGAGGAGTGTGGCGTCCCGCTCGCGGACATCGAACTGGCGGCCGAGAAGTACGCCACGGCGGACAACGCGGCCATCTTCACCGGGATGGGGATGAGCCAGCACGCCTGCGGCGTGGATAACGTGCAAAACGAGATCAACCTGGCGCTGATTACGGGGAACGTCGGCCGCCCCGGAACCGGCGTCAATCCGCTTCGCGGGCAGAACAACGTCCAGGGCACCTGTGACGTCGGCGCGATGCCGAACGTCCTGCCGGGCTACCAGCTCGTCGACGACGACGAGGCCCGCGAGGCCGTCGAGGACGTCTGGGGGTTCGACGTGCCCGACGAACCCGGCCTGACCAACGTCGAACTCTCCCACGAGTTCGGCGAGTCCGTCCACGGCCTGTACGTCATGGGCGAGAACCCCGTCATGTCGGAACCCGACGCCAACCGCGTCGCCGAGCGGATCCAGCGCCTCGAGTTCATGGTCGTCCAGGACATCTTCATGACCGAGACTGCGAAGTACGCCGACGTCGTGCTCCCGGCGACGACCTGGGCCGAGCGCGACGGCACAGTCACCAACACCGATCGCCGCGTCCAGCGGATGCGCGGCGTCGACAAAGTCCACGAGAACACGAAACACGACCTCGAGATCCTCTCGACGGTGGGGAGTCGCCTGTTCGGGAGCGAGGATTTCGAGTTCGACGATCCCGAGGACGTCTTCGAGGAACTCCGGCAGGTCTGTCCGATCTACCACGGGATGACCTACGACCTGCTCGGCGAGGAAGGGCTCCACTGGCCCTGCTACGAACCGGGCGACGAGGGCGATCCGTACCTCTACGAGAACGAGTTCGACACCGAGAGCGGCCTGGGACACATCGAGGGGGTCAGTCACCAGCCGCCCCGGGAGACGCCGGACGACGAGTACCCGCTGATCCTGACGACCGCTCGCCTCGAGGAGCACTACAACACGGGGACGATGAGCCGCCGATCGCCGACGCTGAACCGCCAGACGCCCGAGAATTTCGTCGACGTTCACCCCAACGACGCCGAACGGTACGGCATCGAGGACGGCGAGGACGTCGTCCTCAAATCCCGCCGTGGCGAGATCACGGTCGCGGCACAGGTCACCGACGACATCAAGGAAGGATCGGTCTGGACGACCCCGCACTTCGCGGCCGCCTCGGCCAACAAACTCACGAACGACGTCCTCGACGAACGGGCGAAGATCCCCGAGTACAAGGCCGCAGCCGCGGAGATCGAGGTCGGGATCGAGCCCGCCGACGCGGACGCGGAATCGGCGGCCGACGACTGACGGCTCGACGGGGTCGTTTCCCCGATCAGTCTCACCCCTCCGGACGCTACTTTCAGCCGATACCAGTCACACGATAAATATTTATACTTTCGTTTGACTTTGGGCAGTATGGGATTCGCGAATCAGTGGAAGGGTGTCAACCGGTATATGATACGGGATCCGGGGGTGTTCTTTACGGAGTACGACGAAACGCACGGGATCGGCTATCCGATCGCGTTCATGCTGGTCTCGTTCGTCGCCGTCATGGTACCGCTCGCGGTGCTCTCTGCTGTACTGAACGTCACGGCACCGGGCGAGGCGGCTATCGGTCTGGTGGCCTTCCTGGTACTCGGGGTCGTGTTCTGGATCCTGGGACTCATCGAGGCGCTGCTCGCGCACGCAATCGCGTATCTGTTCGGTGCACGGGGGGTGGCGAGAACGCTCGAAGCGTACGCGTTCCCGACCGTCGTCCGGTACGGTCTGTGGTGGATTCCGCTCGTCAACTTCGTCGGTCTCTACGGGTTCTACCTCCAGATCAAGGGAGTGGCCGAGTTCCACGACATTTCGACCGGAAAAGCCGCGATCGCCGGCCTTTTCGCGTCGGTCCTGTATTTCCTCCCCGTCATCGTCGTCCTCGCCGCCGTGATCGCCACGTTCGTCCTCGACCTCGGCGAACCGGCTAACCCGGCGCCGGCCATGCTCCTGTTCGAGCACGTCGCGTAGCCGACGCGTACGGGGCTCTCGATCGGCGGCAGTTTTCCGGGGCTCGAGGGGGACCTGTAGCGATCGATCGGGCCGCCCGTCGCCGGAGTCCGGTCCCGGACCCTGACCCGGCCCGAGCAACGAGCATATGCCGGTTCCACCCCTATGCCGGGTATCGTGATGGCCACCACCCACGTCTTCGCCGGGCTCGTGTTCGCGGCCGTCGTCGCCCTGGTCGCGCCGCAGTTCGCGGTCGTGGTCGCCGTCGCGGCGATCGTCGGCGGGCTCTTCCCCGACTTCGATCTGTACGCGGGCCACCGGAAGACGCTGCACTTCCCCGTCTACTACTGGCTGCTCGCCCTCCCGACGGCGCTCGCGGCGGTGCTCGTTCCGACCGAGACGACCGTCGCCCTCGCGGTCTGTCTGGTCGCCGCCGGCCTCCACTCGGTAATGGATCACTTTGGAGGCGGTCTCGAACGCAAGCCGTGGCTGGGAACCTCGGAGCGGGCGGTCTACAGTCACTACCACGGCCGCTGGCTTCCGCCGCGTCGCTGGGTCGGCTACGACGGGTCGCCGGCGGATCTCGCACTCGCCGGCGTGCTCGCGCTGCCCGCCCTGACCGTCTTCGACGGCAGCGTCCGGCGGGTCCTGCTCGCGTTGCTCGCGATCTCGATCGGGTACACGCTCGTTCGAAAACCGCTGGTGAGCGTCGGCGAGTGGCTGGTCGATCGCGCCCCCGCGTCCGTCCTGTCGGCCGTCCCGGAGCGGTTCGTGCCGATCGACGACGAGCGCGATCACGCGGCCGACTGATCCGGCACTGCCGATCGGGGCGAAATAGGGCACAGGAGAAGCCGTCAGCCCGGCGGAATCAGTGCAGGAGGGCGCTCGATGTCGACCCGGTTCGGAGCCGGTTCGACGCTGCCCGCGTCGATCGGCGCTGGAGCGGACGAGCGCGTCCCCGAACGCACGCCGGGTCGATCAGTCACCGGCGACGGCGGGCATCGACTCGGAGTCGGAGCCGGTGTCCGGCTGCGTCAGTTCGATCTCGACGCCGCCGGTATCGCCGACGGAGACGACGACGTCGTCGAAGCACCGGTGATACTCCGTGGCGTGCTTGCCGGAGGTGTTGATCCGGACCCGCTCTTCGACGAGGTCGGCGTCGGCCAGTTTCTCGACTTTCCGGTAGGCGGTCGAGGTCGGGATGTCACACTGCTCGGCGAGTTCGGTCGCTGTCAGGGCCTCGCCGGTCGTCGCTTCGAGGATCGCACGGCAGCCGTCGTCGTCCAGTGCGGAGAGGACCGCCTGCGCGTCGAGGTCGTCGTCGGTTGGCCACCCTGGCTGCTTCGTGGGACTGCGTTTCATCGGTGACATCGGTTTCTATCCGTTACTTCCGGCCGGGCCCCCTCCAATTGAGTCCCAATAAATACAGGGTGCTTTATATGGTGGTCCGGAATTCGGGCGTGTGAACCTCACACAGTGGCGTCTCGCGCTCCGCGCCAGCGATGACTGGCCACCGTTCGAACGACGGGTCCGGCCGGACGGGAATCGTCGAGAACGATGCGGGCCCGGAGACGCAGAACTCGATATGGGCTCGAGACACCGATCGCCAGCGCGGTGACGGCTGAACGGAGACCGATCGGCGGTGGGTTTAGGGTCGCGGCCTCCGAAGCACCGACAATGCCGTCGGGAATTCGTGCGGAGATCCGGATCGACGATCCGGACGGGTGTGTAGTCGCGCAAGCGGCTGCGGAGGTCGACGGAACGGCACAGTCGGTGACGAAGAGCGTCGACCCGACCTCGCCCGACCGGATGACCGAGGAGTTCATGCTCGAGGCCGAGGAATCCCCCGACGAGTTCGACACCGACGTCGACCTCGCGGAGATCTTCTCCTACGGTTCGAACTCGGTCTACCGGTACCAGCGCGACCTCGAACGCGGCTGTCCCTGCGAGGCGATCGAGCAGTTCGACTGTCCCGTCGTCGACGTCCGCGCGCAGGGATCGGCGCTGTACCTCACGTTTCACGCTCCGGACATGGAGGGGCTACAGGCCATCATCGGTGCGCTCCAGGATCGTCACTCGAACCTCGACGTCCAGCGACTCCTCCAGTCCGAGCAGGACCACGCCGAGCAACACCTCGTGTTCGTCGATCGAAACACGCTGACCAGCCGCCAGCTGGAAGTCCTCGAGACGGCCCACGAGATGGGCTACTTCGACCACCCGAAACGGGCGAACGCCGGCGAGGTCGCGGCCGAACTCGAAATCTCCGGGACGACGTTCACCGAGCACCTCGCTGCCGCACAGACGAAACTTCTCGACGCGATCCTCGACGCCTGACTCTGCTCCCGTAAGAACGCTTCGGGAACTACTACCCGATAGTACCGAACCGCAATCCTATATATAGTGGACGCACAGCTATTACGTAGGCAATCAACAGTTCGTCAACACACCCCGTCATGAGCAGATACGAGTTTACGTGTCCCGAATGTGGGCAAGAGATCGAGGTCAACGAGTCGATGCGTGAGGCGACTCTCTCTCACGGCTGTCCGGTCTGTGGTGCGAACGTCTCCCCGGCGGACTTCGTCGCCGAACAGCCGACGAACTGACCTCGGCTGCGCCGGCGCGTCAGTTCCGTGTTCGTACGCTACTCGTCCCGATCGACTTCCGTTCGGCGTCCGTCGAGCGTCTCCGGGTCGAGTCGGTAGAGTTCGATGCTCAGCGCGTCTTTTCCCTCGGCCCAGATTTCGAACAGCGGCCGTTTCGCATCGCCGTACTGGGCGATCTGGCCCGGCGTGAGATCGTTCGGGTCGATGCTCTCGAGGGTTCCCTTCGCGATGACGCTCCGGTAGGTCGATTCGGCCTCGTCGTAGACGACGAGTCGGCTCTGGGGCGTCGATGCCAGGAACTCGCGTTTTTCGCTCTCCGGCGTCGACACAAGTCGCATGTAGAAGACTCGGCTTTCCTCGTCGTAGCCGTAGGAGATCGGAATCGCGTACGGCTCGTTGTCCCGGGCCAGCGATAGCACTCCAGTTTCGCGATGACCGAGGAACTCGTCGATTTCCGCGTCGGTCATGTCGGCTTCCTTGTCGATAGCCATCGTCTCGTTGCTTTGCCAAAGGAGAAACACTATCTTTAGAGTTGCCATCGTCACCGACGGGTCCCGCACGGCCGCTGGCCGTGCTCCACGGGATCGTCCCGGCGGATATCGGCCCCTACTCGCTCTCGTCGTCGGTCCCGACGAGGATCGGTTCGCGAATCTCGAGGGCCGTCTCGAACTCCGGTTCCCGATCGAGCCGGCGTCCGACCCGTAACAGCTGTTCCTCGTGCGCCCGGCGGACGGCCGACAGTTCGCGGTCCTCGAATCCGAGTTCGTCGCCGATCGCCTCCCAGTGACCGGGATCGACGAGAAACGCCTCGAACGTCTCTCCGTCGTGGACCCGCTCGTACTCGCGACGGTACCGCTCGCGTTCCGCCGCCAGTAGCTCCTGCGTGAGGTCGACGAGGTCGGGGAGCCGGGTCCCCGGCACGCTCGCCTTCGCGGCCGTGAGCAAGAGCACCTGCCCCTCGATCGGTTCGCCCGCCATCAGCCACCCGCGCGCATCGCTTTCCGTGCGAAGTCCTCGACGAGCGGGTCCAGCGTTTCCGCCTCGCCCTCGAAGACGACCGTCACTTCCGTCAGCGTCAGCGAGGGGCCGATCCCGACGGATTCGGAGGATATCGACGCCGACCAGTCCTCGCCCTCGACCGTGCTGTCGTCGACGCGCTCGCCGCCCAGGTTCGTCAGGTACCGGATCGCGAGGCGTTCGGAGATGCCGCGAAAGGAGCGCTCGATACGTGTTCCCATGCCGGTCAGTTGGGCACCTGGCCGGTTAAATTCGCCTGTCGTTCGATCGTCTCGCTGCCGCCCCTGGACTCCGGAGTCGGCCCGTCGAGATCCGGATACTGGCCGTATAGCTCCAGTACGGTCCCGACGATCGCTACGGCGAGTCCAGCCCGGCTACCGGTGGAGACGGGACTCCAGGCCGCGAGCAGGAGACGGCCGATCCCCAGGACCACGCACGCTCACTCGATCCTCGATCGGGTCTCGTTCCGGCCGGACAGGACGTCGATCAGCCCGTCGACGTCGAGGCGGAGCACGGATTCGAGCATACGGGTTCGTGTCAGCCAGGGGTAACAAGCGTTCCGGTGGACCCGGGACCGATCGGCTACGCCGTGCCGCCGGCGACCGGCGGGAACACCGACACGACGTCTCCGTCGGATAGCTCCGTCGCCGGGCCTGCCATGTGGGCCACGTTGCGCCCGTTCTTGAGGACGCTTAGCTGTGGCCGGACCGCGTCCCCGTCGTCCGACAGGAGTCGCCCGTCGAGTCCGTCGTACTCGTCCTCGAGGGTCTCGAGGACGTCTCCGACGGTCGTGTCGTCCTCGACCGTCCGACTGTGCTCTTTGGTTCCGACGGCGTCGCGAAAGGTGGCGAAAAACCGAAGTTCGATCTCCATATCGGATTCTCGGCTCGTGACGACATAAACGTAGGTCCGGACGGCCGAGCAGCCGATCGGGACGGCACGGCCGGCCCCGATCGGCTCAGGTCGCCGACGTCGCGGGCGCGGAGGTGTACGAAACGGCGTCGACGCCCGCGTTCTCGAGCGCGTCGTCGATCGCGCTCGCGCCGATTTCCGTCGCCCTTTCGGGGTCGTCGGCCTCGACGGTGACGGTCACGGTAAACGCGACCGTGATCGTGTAGGGGTCGAACGGGGCGGTCGGGTGTTCGTACACCTCGGCGTCCTCGATCGTCCAGCCGGCGATCCGTCCTTCGGCTTCGAGCGACTCGAGATTCGCGGTCAGTTCCGCAGTGGCGGCGTCACAGGCAGTCGTGTCGGTTCCCTCGTGCAGCGTCACGAGCGTCGTCCCGTCACGCGAGACGGCAAACTCCATGGCTGCCTCTAACGAGGCCGGGGATTTGAACGCTTGGGCTGGGATGGCAGCCGTATCGTGTCTCCGATCGAATCCGGGGGCCGGGCGCGATCAGGCTCGCTCCTCCCACTGCTGGCTCCGCGAGGCCGCCACGTCCAGGCCCGGACTGTAGTAAGTGACCGGCTCCGAAGCCGGTCGCCGGAAGCCGTTGGCCGTCAACAGGGTGTTCGTCTCGACGTCGGCGGCTGCCGGATAGAGCGTCCACGGGTCGTGGTCGACCTCGGTGTATCGGAGGGTGCCGTCGGAGGCTTCCGTGTAAAACCGGTACCGCTCGACGAGGAACCGTGCCAGTGGCTCCTCGGGTGCCGAGAACGGTTCGCCGGTCGGCCAGTACGCGGCCTCGTAGTGTGCGGGGCGCGCGCCGGGATGTCGTCGGCGACTCGAGAACTGTACTCGCCCGTCGTCCCAGTCGAGCGAGATGCGAGCGTAGTAGTACGGCAGGTGGTGGAACAGGCGTGCGCCGGTTACGCTCGCCAGCCCCTGTGCATCGAGACTGAAGAAGTAGACCCCGGGTTCGCCGTCACAGGTGACGTACGTCCGCAAATTGAGTTCGGGCAGTGGGATGCCGACCCCGGCCGGGAACCCCCGCGGTCGAACGGCCACGTTGGTGAACGGCACCGCCGAGAGCCACCCGCTCCCGTCGTGTTCGTCGACGGTGAGCCTGTCGGGAAGGTGTGCGTCGATCACGCTCGCGTCGACGGGCCAGTTCTCGAACAGCAGGTGTCGCCATCCCATCTCCAGCGGGAGGACCATAGTGACGACATGTCGGCAAGCGTGAAAACTTGTTTCCTCTCGCTGCGCGCTCGTCCCGCACGGTCGGCGGACCCGGCCGGCGAGACACACCCCTCGCTCCGTCTCACGAGTGCAGCGCGTCGTAGACCGTCGCCAGTTGCTCGAGCGAGTGTTCGACCGAGAGCATCGCCCGCCGCCGGCGACAGAGATCCGAGAGCCGATCGTTCTCCGCGAGCGTCCGGTGGATCGCCCAGCGGAAGCCCTCGAGATCGCCGGGTTCGTACCGATAGCCGGTCTCGCCCGCGATGACGCTGTCGGTGAGCGCGCCCGCGTCGACGGCGACGACCGGCGTTCCGCAGGCGGTCGCCTCGAGCGCGACCAGACCCTGGGTCTCCACCGGACTCGGGAAGACGAAGACGTCGAGAGCCGAGTACAACGCGGGCAGGTCCTCGCGATCGAGAAAGCCGAGGAATCGGACGTCGGCGTCGACGTCCGCGGCGTACGCTTCGAGGTCCTCGCGGGCGGGGCCGTCCCCGGCCAGGACGAGCGTGTGACCGGTCCCTTCGATCGCGTCGATCGCTTCCTCCAGGTTCTTCTCGGGGCTGTGCCGACCGCTATACCCCAGCAGCGGTCCCTCGGGCAAGTCGTACCGGTCCCGGAACGCCGTCGCATCGACCGGCCGGAAGAACTCGGTGTCGATGCCGTTCGAAACGACGCTCACGTCGCCGTCCACCCCGATGTGGTGTTGCAGGTGGCGTCGGGCGAACGACGTCGGGGTGACGACGTGGTCGACGCGTTCGAAGAACGATCGTTCGTACGCCCGGCAGACCCGCTGGAACCCACCGACTAACCGGTCGGGAACGTGCTGGTCGGCGCGGTCGTCGAGCAGGGTGTGGTAGGAGGCGACGACGGGAACGTCGTGTTCGCGGGCGAACCGGAGCCCGGCGATGCCGACGGTAAACGGCGTGTGAAGGTGGACGACGTCGGACGCGGGCACTTCGTCGGGAACTGTCGGGAGTCCGAGTCGGTACCGGGAGTACAGCGGTGCGCGAACGCTCGGAATCGCGTACTCCCCCTCTCCGGGCACGTAGCCGTCCATCTGCGGGAAGACGACGGTCATCGAATCCCGACACCGGGGCCAGCGCTCGCGCCAGAGCGACACCGTGTACGAGACGCCGTTGATCGTCGGCAGGTAGAGGTCCGTAAACGCGGTGACGGACGCCGTTCTGGCCATCGATCGACGATCCAACGGCCTCGAACAAACCAGTTCCGGAACCGACACGTCCGCCGCGGGGTCGGGTGAGCCCGGTGAAAACTGCCGGTCAGTCGATCCGGAACGTCACGTCGTGGCTCGATAGCAGCGATCGCATTCGCTCGACTCCGCTGGTCGTGTCCCAGCCGTCGCCCCGGTAGTGTTTGAGCGGATGCCGGAGCCACGAGTACTCGCGGTGGGCGAACACGTCGGTCGCGTCGGCTCCGTTCTCGAACAGCGCGACGTGGAGTTGCCACGTCGCGAGCGGCCGTTTCCGCCGGACCCAGCTTCCGGCCGAGAGGCGGCCGTCTCGATGAACCTTCAGCGACGCGATCGGTTCCGGTTCGAACGCCATCTCATCGAGGTCCGTCCGGAACTCACGGAGTCCGGACTGGACGGTGCCGACGTACTCGTCGGGATGTTGAACGCACTGTGCGAACCCACCGAGCGGTTCCTTGATGCGGTGGAGGGTCGGGAGAACACGACGGCGGACGCGCGTCGTCAGGTCGATCGCGCTCGAGCGGTCGTCGTCGGATCGATCGTTCCTCGTCGCCACAGTAGGGGGTACCGCGGACGAGAGCAAAACCGTTGTGGGTTCCGGTCGCACACGACCCCGGTCACCCCGGTCGCGATCGGCCCGCCGATCGGTCCGCGTCTGTCCCGTCTCCGGGGAACTGACCCACTGCCGACGTCGGTCAGTCGGCGGCCCGCGCCCCGATCGTCACAGGTCCTGCAACCGGATCCCGTCCTCGACGATGCGCTGGTTTCGTTCCCGCTCGAGGTGCTCCGCAAGATCCTCGTGCTCGTAGAGCTGGGCGATCACGTCGGCGTACAGCGTCCGCCACGCGATCGCGTAGATCGGGGACTGGCCCCACGCGCGCAGTTCCGGCACGAGGTCGTCGTAGGTCTCGTGACGGGCCTCGAACCGATCGATCGCGTCGAGAACGATCGCGGCCGCCTCGCGGTCGTCCTCGGCCCCCTCGATCGCCTCGTTCAGGCGCTGCTCCCAGCCCGTAACCGCCTCCTGCATGTCCGCGGCGGCGGCATCGTCGTCGTCGGGCAGTCGATCGAGCAATGGCTGTGGTACACCGAGCGATAGCTCGTCCATGCGGCGGTGTAGACGGGCCACCCGCAAGTAACTACGGCCACGTCGCCAGCAGGACCTCGTCGACGAACTCGTCGTCGATCAGATACTGTTCTTCGCGCGTGCCCTCGCGGTTCCAGCCGTTGGCCTCGAGGAACGCGATCGCCTCCTCGTTGGTCGCGGGGACGCTCTGATAGATCTTCCGGTAGCCGGCGTCGGCGGCCCACTCGATGCCGTCCTCGAGCAGCGTCGATCCGATCTCGTTCCGCCGGAAGTCGGGCCGCACGCCGACCGTCACCTCGGCGGTGTGTCGCAGCGACGGGAGTTCGGGGGCGTCGACGTGGAGCCAGCCGACGATCTCCTCCGCATCGGTCGCTTCCGCCCCCGTTTCGGCGTCGGACCCGTCCTCGTCGTCCGCCGCCGGTTCGAACGCGGCGACGAAGAACATCCGCGATCGTTCGTCGTTCGCCCGGATCAGCGCCGACTCGCGCTCGAGTTGCGCCGCGACGTTTTCGGCGACGATGTACGTCCCGTCGTCTGCCACCGTCCGCATCGTCTCGACCACGCCAGGGCGGTCCTCCTCGCGTGCCGGGCGAATCGTGACGGTCCCGTCCCCGAGGTCGAGTGCGGTCGGACTCCCCGCGACGGCGATCCGGAGTTTGCCGTTCGTTTCGGTCAGGTAGCCCTGTTCTTTCAGGACCTCGAGACACGATCCGAGTTCCTCCGGGGAGAGCGGCTTCTCGTCGGTGTAGGTGGCCGATCGAGCGGGTTTGGAGTGGCTGGGACCCGTATCGACACGGATCGATCGGGCCAGTTCGTCGGCCGTGACGGCACCGTGTCGTTCGACGTACTCGTAGATCGTCCGCTGTATCGGCTCGTCGAACGACAACGTGGAGTAGACGCTCATACGGCCATCGGCACCGACGCTCCCCATTATTATGCTTCCCCTATCGGCGCTCGTCGATCGCGCGCGGCCGCGAATCGCGTCATTGCCGGCGGCCCCGGAACCGTTTCGGCCCGCCGTCGTGGCCGTCACGTCCCGCTAATACCTCGTTGGGCCTGTCGCGCCGTCGGGTCGAGTCGGCGTCCTCCCGATTCCGGCCCCGAACGAGGGGATTTGATATAGCAGTATGGACTTCACCATCCGACGCTCTCGGCTGTCTGCACCGTTTCCTCCCGGATTCGCCGCCCGGACACCGGTCGTCCGGGCCGTACCGAGTGGTCTCGGTAGCCGTCGCCGTGGCCGATCACGCACGCCGGTTCGAGGCGATCGACACGCCCCGGATCCTCGCACTGGTGTGCCAACCGATCGGTTCCCGGACCGCATCGCTGGCAGCCCGAACACCTGGGGCCCGTGAACGGCCGGCCGTTTCGGTCAGCTCGCTTTTCCATCGATTCGCCCCGCCATCTCGTCGGCTCGGACTCACCGGATCCCGACCTGTTGGCGGTTCGCTACGACAGAGACGATCGCAGGCCGGTCGATCGCATCCGAGGACTGCGGGACGGATTCGATTGCGCCGTCGCGGGACTCCGGTGCACCTGCGTTCGATGTCCCTCGTCTCCGTTCGATCGGGCCACCTCTCTGGCCCCGTGACGATCGGGTCCCGAACACGAGCCCTACCTGACGCGTGGAACCGGTTTTCGACGGCTAGAACCAGGGGTTCGTGGCCTCCGATCCCCAGTCAACGACCGGCCGATCGTTACGACGGGTGCCGGGTTCGGCTCTCGGACGACAGATATCACGGTTCCACTGGCTCGCTCACGATACGGGGGGCGCCAGAAGACGACCCCACGCGCACCGCTCCATCCTCGACCGATCGCGCTCTTGATCGATCGCGCGCGGCGACGTGCACTCGATTCGGCTACGGGTGGCTCGGTTCGAGGATCGATTCGGCTCCGATCGCCCAGCGGGTGGCCGACCGATCGGGTGTTGGCATCCGGGTCCGCCTGCGCTGTCGCTCGGTCCCGTCTATCGGTCAGCACGACCACTGCCGATCGGTCGGCGTCGGGGTCGGCAGTCGACGCTCCGGGCCTGTCTCGGTCGCAGGCTCCCCGCCGTCGGACGGCCGAGCGGTGTCGCTGGATCTCGCCAACTGCCGCGAGCATCGGCGAGGACGCCGTTTCCTTCCAGACCGACCAGTACCCAAACAGTAAATCACATATTGCGATATAGAATTGGGGGCTGCCAACCCAGTACTGAACCGGCTTGCCGAGAGTGGCCGTTCGGACCACCGATCGACGGCCGGCACCGTCGTACGCACAGCCCGCGTCACGTACGCGGCACCTGGACTGACTTTCGGAACTTTCGGAAGCGGCCCGCCGTGGCTTAAGGGGATCCAGCCAAAACAGGATACCCGTGATCGTCGACGGCCGCGTGCTGCGCGAGGACTTCGTCCCCAGCGAGGTGGTCCACCGCCACGACGAGGTGAACCTCCTCTCGGAGACCCTGGAGCCGCTGCTGTACGATCGACGCCCGGATCCGGCGTTCCTGTTCGGGCCGACGGGCGTCGGCAAGACCTGCATCGCCCGGTACGCGCTCTCCCAGTTGCGCGAACAGGAGCCGTCGGTCGCGGTCGCCTACGTCAACTGCTGGCAGGAGTACACCCGGTTTCGCGTGCTCTACAGCCTGCTCGACTCGATCGGCCGGGCGGTCGACGTCCACCGATCGACGCCGAAGGACGAACTGTTCGGACGGCTGGACGAGGCGACCGACCGGCCGATCGTCGCGATCCTGGACGAGGTCGACCAGCTAGAGGAAACGGCCGCGCTCTACGACCTCCACCGGCTCCGGCACGTCTCGCTCGTGTTGATCGCCAACCGCGAGGAGGAACTGTTCGCGAGCTTCGACGATCGAGTCCGGTCGCGGCTGCGGGCCGGGACCCGGGTACAGTTCGACCGCTACGGCACCGACGAACTCGTCGCGATCCTCGCGGAACGGGCGAATCAGGGGCTCGAACCGGACGCGATTTCCGACGATCAGTTGCGGACGATCGCCGAGGCGGCGTCCGGCGACGCTCGCGTCGGCATCGGTATCCTCCGGTCGGCCGCCCGCCGCGCGGAGCGAGACGGGTGCGAGTCGATCACGGACGAGGTGCTCGAAGCGGCGATTCCGGACGCCCGGACGGCCATTCGCCGCAAGACCGTGGAGGGACTGATCGAACACCAGCGCGTCCTCTACGACGTGATCGCCGAGGAAGGCGAGATCGAACCCGGTGACCTCTACGCCGAGTACGAGCGGCGGGTCGCGGACCCGAAGACGAAACGGACGCTACGGAACTACCTGACGAAGATGGTCCACTACGACCTGATCGAGGCCGTCGGCGAACGTCGCGGCCGAACCTACCGGCTCGTCGAGGACGAGGTCGACCGCGACTCGGACTAGGGGCGGCGATCGGCTCTTTTCGGAAATGCCGACCTCGATCAGCGAATCGACCTACGACCGCCGGACAGCCGCTCACGTCGGTTTCCGACGAGTATCGGAATGTCGGAAGGTTCGGAAGCGGCCGTCCGACGCTTATGGACCGTCCGCGCGACCGTTCGCGTATGCATCAGTTCGAACTCGACCCAGGGTTGACGCTCCTGCGGACGGAGTCGCCCCGATCGACGATCGTACACCGGCTGGCGTGCGGCCGGCTGGCCAACGCCGACGGCCCGGCCTACTGGATCGACGCGCGAAATACGGCCGCGACGCACGCACTGTACGACTGCGTCTCCCGGCCGCGCGTCCTCGACGACCTGAAGATCGCGCGAGCGTTCACCGCCTACCAGCACCACTCGCTGGTCCGGACCGTCACGCGGCGGGCGAGTCCCGACACCGACCTGCTCGTCGCGCCGAACGTCGCCGCCCTCTACCGGGACGACGACGTGGCCGAGTGGGAACGCGAGGACCTGCTGGCCGCGAGCCTGGAGACGCTGTCCGAACTGGGGCGGGTGCTCGACTGTCCCGTCCTCGTCACGAGCGCGACCGACGCCGACGGGAACCGGATCGCCGAGGTCGCCGAGACGACGATCGAGTGCGTCCGCACCCGCGAGGGCGTTCGCCTCGAGTCCGCGGACGGTGACCGGGTGACCGAGGGGTACTGGCACGGGGACTACTGGCAGACGACGATCCCCTACTGGGTCGATCTCTGCGGCGCCGTCGACGCGATCGATCCCGTCGCCGCCCACGATCGGGGGCTGCTGGAGGTGACCGGCTGATGGGCCGGACGAACTCCACCTACCGCGACGCCGTCCGGCGGATCGAGTCCGACTGGGAGCCGATGCGGCGGGCGCTGCGCCGGGAGTACCAGTCGGACTTCGATCGGCTCTTCGATCGGGCGCGATCGATCGCCGACGCGGCGGGCTACGCGAACCCGCGAGAACCCGAGCGGGCCGTGCTGCTGTCGGTCTTGCTCGCCCACGAGATCGAACTGCGACGGCTCCGGGCGGAACTCGAGACGCATCCGGAAAGCGAACTCCCTGTCCCGGACGAATGAGCCCGTACACGTTCGAGTTCGAGGACGGCATCGTCCGGCAGTGGCAACTCACCGAGACCGGTGCCAGGCCCGCGATCGTCGAGGACTACGCCCCGTCGCTGTTCGTCGGCGGCCCGAACGACGCGCTCGCGGACCTGCGGGACCGGCTCGGCTCGGATCCGAAGGTCGTCGCGACGGATTTCGAGCGGTGGGCGACCGACCTCCACGAGGCGCACGTCGACGATCGGTCCGAGGTGCTGCGCGTCGCCCTCGATCGCGTCGGCGAGGTGCGGACGCTCGCCCGGGAGATCCGCGGCGTCTACGAGCGCGAAACCCACGCGCCCGGCACGTTTCGCCTGTACGACGTCGATCTCGCGCCCGGCTTTCGCTACTGTCTCGATCGGGGGCTCGATCCGGCACCCGGCCGCGACCTGCGAACGGTGCGACTCGCGCTCCCCGAGCCCGCGTTGGCCGACGGCGTCGTCTCCGCGCTGGACGTCGACGGCGAGCCGATCGCCGCCGGCGGCACCGGCGACTCCGGCGACTCCGGCGCCGACGCGGGCGTGAACGCCGACCCGGAACACGTGCTCCGCGCGCTCGCGAATCGTCTCGATCGCCGGGATCCGGACGTGCTCGTGGTGAGCCACGCCGACCTGATTCCGCTCCTCGACGAGCGGGCGTCGGAACTGGGTCTCGACGGGTTTCGGCTGGGCCGGCTCCCCGGCGTGACCCGACTCGCGAGCGAGAACACCTACGAGAGCTACGGACAGGTGGGTCACTCGCCGGCGCGGTACCGGGTTCCGGGCCGAGCGATCGTCGACGCGTCGAACAGTTTCCTCTGGCACCAGTCGGGGCTCGAGGGGATCCGCTACATGATCGGACGGACGGGCCGACCGCTGCAGGAAGCCGCGTGGGGCAGCATCGGCACACTGCTGACGTCCCGCCAGATCCGGCTGGCGCGCACCGAGCGGGGCGTGCTCGCACCCTGGAACAAGTGGGACCCCGAGCGGTTCACCGACGTCGAGACGCTGCACGCAGCCGATCGGGGCGGATTCACGTTCTCGCCGGACGTCGGCTTCCACGAGACCGTCCACGAGATCGATTTCGCGTCGCTGTACCCGCGGATCATCTGCGAGCACAACGTGAGCCCGGAGACGGTCGGCTGTCGCTGCGAGGGCGCGATCGACTCGCACGCGGTCCCGGAACTGGGGTACGAGATCTGCGAGCAGGACGGCTTCCTTCCCGCAGTGCTCGACCCGCTGCTCGACGATCGGGCGGCGATCAAGCGGGAGTTGCGCGAGGACCCGCCGGAGGCGGCGGCCGATCGGCTCCGCGCGGAGTCGGGCGCGATCAAGTGGGTGCTCGTCTCCTGCTTCGGCTACCAGGGGTATCGCAACGCCAAGTACGGTCGGATCGAGTGCCACGAGGCTATCAACGCCTACGCGCGCGAGATCGCCCTCACGGCGAAGGCGCGTCTCGAGCAAGCCGGCTGGCAGATCGTCCACGGCATCGTCGACAGCCTCTGGGTGACGCCACGGTTCGACGACCCGGAGCCGATCGAGTCGGTCGTCGCCGCGGTCTCCGAGGCGGTGGGGATCCCGCTCGAGCACGACGGCCGCTACGAGTGGGTCTGTTTCGTTCCGCTGCGCGACTCGATCGCCGGCAGTGCGAACGGGACTCGACCGGGTACCGGTACCACGGACGGGGCGGGACCGAGTGCGGGTCCCCGGGGCGGCGTCGCGTCCGGCCCCGCGGGTGCGCTCACGAGGTACTTCGGCAAGCGCGAGGGCGGCGACTATCGGTTCCGCGGCATCGAACTCCGCCAGCGCAGCACGCCCGAGTTCGTCGCGGCGAGTCAGCGAGCCTTCGTCGAGACGCTCGATCGGGAGCGCGATCCCGAGGCCGTCTGTGACGTGCTCGACCGACGGCTCGGCGAACTCCGGCGCGGTGCGGTCGATCCGACCGCCCTCGAGATCACGAACCGCGTCTCGAAGTCTCTCGAGGCGTACCGTCAGCGGACCCACACCGTCGCGGCACTGCGGCGGTACGATCGCCACGGGATCGATCGGCGGCCCGGCCAGTCGGTCCGGTACGTCGTCGTCGACGACGACGCGCGCGGTCCCGAGCGGGTTCGCCTGCCGTTCGAGGACCCATCGACGTACGATCCGGGCTACTACGCCGCCGCCCTGGTGCGAGCCTGCGAGAGCGTCGTCTCGCCGCTGGGCTGGGATCGGGCCCGGATCCGGGACTACCTGCGAGACGGGACGCCGGTACGACTGTCGAGTTTCGCGTAGTGATCGCGGACCCGAACGGTCGATTCTCCAGAACTGTGTTTTTCGGCGAATACTCGCCCGTGATGGCGGGTTGAGCACTACATTTATACTCGTCAATCGGCTTTTGCATACCAACTACTTATGGCTGCTTCCGATCCGTCTGCGAGCCATCTCCGGTCGCGCGTCCGCCAGCAGGAGGTCGTCGCCGAACTCGGACAGCAGGCCCTCGAATGCGACGACATCGATCGGCTGTTGCACGACGCGACCGTCGCCGTTCGAGACGCGCTCGAGGCGGAGTACTGCAAGGTCCTCGAGCGGTGTCCCGGCGGCGACGAGGTCCGTCTCAGACGGGGCGTCGGCTGGCAGGACGGACTCGTCGGCTCGGCGACCGTCCCGACGGACCGGGACTCGCAGGCGGGATACACGCTGCTCGTCGAGGAACCGGTCGTCGTCGACGACCTCGCGACGGAAGAGCGGTTTTCCGGACCCGACCTGCTGCTCGATCACGACGTCACGAGCGGCATCAGCGTCGTCATCGGCTCGCTCGAGGATCCGTGGGGCGTCCTCGGCGTCCACACGACGGATCACCGCGAGTTCACGGAACACGACGCGACCTTCGTCCAGAACGTCGCGAACGTGCTCGCGTCGGCGATCGACAACGCACAGACCGAACGCAACCTTCGGGAGGAGAAAGCCCTGAAGGACCGGCTCGTCGAGACGAGTCCGATCGGGATCACGCTGATCGACGCCGACGGCACGAACGTCTTCGCGAACGAACGGGCCGAGAACCTCCTCGGCAGACCGCCCGACGAACTCCGGAGCTACGACCACGACGACGACCGGTGGAACCTCGTCGACGAGTACGGCGAGCCGATGGCGAGCGACGAATTACCGTTCTCGCGGGTCCGAGAGACCGGCGAACCGGTGTTCGACGAGATCGTCGGGATCGACCACCCCGACGGGACGCGGGTATGGCTGGCGACACACTGTGCGCCGCTGACCGACGACGACGGGGCCTTCGACGGCGCGGTGTACGCCTTCGAGAACATCACCGAGCAGAAACGGCTCGAGAGCGAACTCGAGACGACGTTCGATCGGATCACGGACGCGTTCTTCGGGCTCGACGCGGACTGGACGTTCACCTACGTCAACGATCGCGCGGCGGAGTTGATCGATCCCGACGGAGCGGGCCTGGTCGGCGAGAACGTCTGGGAGGCGTTCCCGACGGCGGTCGACTCGACGTTCGAACGGGAGTACCGTCGCGCGATGGAGCGACAGGAGGCGACGTCGTTCGAGGAGTACTTTCCGCCGCTCGACGCCTGGTTCGAGGTACACGCCTACCCGTCCGAGACGGGGCTGTCGGTCTACTTCCGCGACGTCACCGACCGCAAGCGGATGGAACGCGAACTTCGCGAGACCAACCGGGCCCTCCAGCGGCTCTACGAGATCACCGCCGATCGAGACCGCTCGTTCGACGAAAAGGTCGGTCGCCTGCTCGAACTGGGCCGCGAACGGCTCGGGGTCGACGTCGGCTATCTGGCGACGATCGACGAGGGCGACGACGACGTCGAAATCGCACACGTCAGCGACGCCGACGGCAATCTCACGGCTGGGACCACCATGCCCCTGTCGGACACCTACTGCCACTGGACGACCCAGCAGGACGAACTCCTCGGCTTTACGGAGTCGCCGACCGACCACGGCATCGACGAGGACGTCTACGAGACGTACGAACTCGACTGCTATCTCGGCGGCCGGGTAAACGTCAACGGCGAACGCTACGGCGCGCTCTGTTTCGAAGACGAGTCGCCGCGAGAGACGCCGTTTACGCCCGCCGAGCGATCCTTCGTCGAACTCGCCACCCAGTGGGTCAGCTACGAACTCGAGCGCCAGCGATACCAGGACGAACTCGAGCGGTACAGGGAGTACACGGACGACGTCCTCGACGCGATCGACGACGTCTTTTACGTGCTCGACAGGGACGGCACGATCAAACGCTGGAACGAGAGCGTCCCCGCGGTGACGGGGTACGCGGACGGCGAAATCGAGTCGATGCACGCGCTCGAGTTCTTCCACGAGGCCGATCGGGACGCGATCGCGAGCGCGATCGGAGACGCCTTCGAGACCGGGGCCACGCGCGTGGAGGCACCGATCCGGACGAGTGACGGCGAGTCGATCCCCTACGAGTTCGTCGCGTCGGCGCTCGAGGACCCCGGCGGGAACCCGGTCCTGACGGGGGTCGGCCGGGACATCACCGAACGGAAGGCGAATCAGCGCAGGCTCGAGGAACTCGTCGCGGACCTGGAGGAGTCGAACGACCGGCTCGAGCAGTTCGCCTACGCCGCCAGCCACGACCTGCAGGAGCCGTTACGGATGGTGTCGAGCTACCTGACGCTCGTCGAGCGACGATACGCCGACGAACTCGACGCGGACGGCAGGGAGTTCATCGAGTTCGCCGTCGACGGTGCCGAGCGCATGCAGGAGATGATCAACGGCCTGCTGGCGTACTCGCGGGTCGACACGCAGGGAGCCCCGTTCCAGCCCGTCGAGACGGACGCGGTCCTCGCGGACGTCCTGACGGACCTCGAGGTCCGGATCGAGGAGACCGGTGCCGACGTCGACGTCGACTGGGAGGCGCTCCCGGCGGTCTCGGGCGATCCGGGACAGCTCCGGCAGCTGTTCCAGAACCTGTTGGACAACGCGATCACGTACGCTGGGACGGAGGCCCCACGTATATCAGTGTTCGCAGCGAAGGATGGTACAGAGCGAATCGTATCCGTCCGTGACCAGGGTATCGGCATCGATCCCGACGACACAGACGACATCTTCCAGGTGTTCAATCGTCTCCACAGCATCGACGAGTACACCGGGACCGGCATCGGACTCGCGCTCTGTGAACGCATCGTCGAACGACACGACGGAACCATCGAGGTCGACTCGGAACTCGGTGAGGGATCGACGTTCTCGGTGAGACTCCCAGCACCTACTGAAGCCAATGACTGAGCCAGAATCGTTTCGACCGGAGCCAGCACAGATACTGTTAGTCGAAGACAACCCGGGTGACGTCCGGTTGACGAAGGAGGCGTTCAAACAGGGACGTATCGAGAACGATCTCCACACCGTCTCGGACGGGACACAGGCGCTCGACTTTCTCGAACAGCGCGGCGAGTACGCGGACGCACCGCGCCCGGATCTCATCCTGCTCGATCTCAACCTCCCGCGAACGGACGGCGAGGAGGTACTCGAGCAACTCAAGGGGGATCCGGATCTTCGATCGATCCCCGTGATCGTCCTGACGAGTTCGCGGGCCGAGGAGGACGTCGTCAGGTCCTACGAACTGCACGCGAACGCCTACCTCACGAAACCCGTCGATCCCGACGAGTTCATCGAGACCGTCCGCGCGTTCGAGAAATTCTGGTTCTCGGTGGTCAGGCTGCCGCCGGAGGGGAGCCGATAATGAGCGAGTCCGACGGCCGAACGGAGTGGGACTGGGACCAGGAGCGGGTCCCCGAGGAAACCGGCACCCTCCGGCTCCTGTTGATCGAGGACAACCCGGGCGACGCGCGGCTCATCCAGGAGATGCTCCGGGACTCCGACGAACTCACACGGCGCGTCAACCCGGACGAGTCGTCCAGCCAGACGCCTGACGTCGTCCGAGAGAACCGGCTCGACGACGGGCTGGAGGTCCTCGACTCCGAGCCCACGGACCTCGTCTTGCTCGACCTGAACCTCCCCGACAGCACCGGGCTCGAGACCCTCGAGACGGTCAGCGAGGCGAGCGACGAGACTCCGATCGTCGTGCTGACCGGCCTGCGCGACCAGGAAGTCGGCGTCCAGGCGATTCAACGCGGTGCCCAGGACTTCCTCGTCAAGGACGAGGTGACGAGCGAACTGCTCGTGCGGACGATCCACCACGCGATCGAACGCGCCAAACAGGAGCGCGAGCGCCTCCGCCAGCGCGAGCAACTCGAGGCGCTGAACCGCCTCAACCGGATCGGCCACGACATCACGCACGCGGTGATCACGACCGAGACGCGGGCGGAACTCGAACAGCAGGTCTGCGATCGGCTGGTCGAGCCCGACGGCTACCGGTTCGCCTGGATCGGGAGCGTCGATCCGGGGAACAGCGACGTGGTTCCGAAGGCGGCGGCCGGCGTCGAGGAGGGATACCTGGACGAGATCGAGGTCACCACCGACGAAGACGAACCGACCGGTCAGGGGCCGGCGGGAACGGCGATCCGTACCGGGTCGGTCCAGGTCGTGAACGATGCGACGATCGATGCCGAATTCGAGCCGTGGCGCGAACCGGCACGCGAACGCGGCTACCGCTCGACGGCGGCGATCCCGATCGTCCACGAGGACCTCGTCTACGGCGTGATCGGCGTCTACTCGTCGTCGCCGCGCGCGTTCACGGGGCCGGAGACGACGATCCTCGCACGGATCGGCGACGTCATCGCTCACGCGATCACCGCGATCGAGCGACGAGACGCGCTGGTGAGCGACGCCGTCATCGAACTCGAGTTCCGGGTCGGGGAGATGGCCGAGGAACTGGTCGAACTGTCGGTGACCGAGGAGTGTACGATCGAGTTCGAACAACTGGTCCAGGGCGACGAGACGCTGCTGGCGTACGGCTCGGCCACCGACGTCTCGGAAGAGGCGTTCCGCGACGCGGTCGACGAGACGGACGGAATCAGCGACGTCCGGGTGCTCGCGGCCCGCCGCGAGGCGTTCGAGTTCGAACTCGTCGCTCCGGCTGCCGTCTCACTGTTCGAGACGATCGCGACCCACGGCGGTCGCGTCGCGTCGGCGACGATCGCCGACGGCGAGTTCCGGTTCGTCGTCGAACTCCCACGGGGCCGCGACACTCGGCAGATGATCGAACTCATCAGGGACCAGCACGCCGACACCACCTATCTCGCACAGCGAACCACCGAACGAAGCGAGCGGGGCCGCTCGGGATCCACGTCGGTCGTCGAGGAGGAACTCACCGAAAAACAGCGGGCGGCGATCGAGACGGCCTACTTCGCGGGCTACTTCGACTGGCCTCGCGAGAGCACGGGCGAGGAGATCGCCGAACGCCTCGGTATCTCCCCGGCGACGTTCAACCAGCACCTCCGGACGGCCGAACGGAAGTTCTTCGACTCCGTGTTCGGGGAGTGACCGCCGTTGGCCGTATCCGAACGGATCGTCGTCTACTCCGAGTTCGTCGAAACCACCGATCCGAAACGGCGAGGTGGCTCGATCGCGTCCGTTCGAGCGTGACCGACGATCCGTCAGACGAGCAGCCACGACGCGAGTGTGCAGTCTGTGGTGCCGACGTTCCGATTGCGATCTATCGTGAGCACCTGCTCAAGGAGTGTCCCGGTCCCTAGTCGACGGGGAAAAATCGTGGGTTCAGGCCCCGCGCGGTTCGGTCGCGGGCTGGTCTGCCTCGCCGACCGGCCGGCCGGCGTAGGCGACGACCGCCATCGAGATGCCGGTCATGAAGAGGCTGATGCCGACGAGCAGTCCGATCGCCCAGGCCGCACTGGCCGGGAAGCCGGCCCAGAGGAGGCCCGCGAGGACGATCGAGATGACGCCGCTGACGGCGACTGCCGCGCGACCGGGCTGGTCGGCCATCCGCACCGCCATCGCCAGTTCCGCGACGCCGTCGACCAGCAGGTACGCGACGAGCAGAAGTGTCAGCGTTACCAGCGCGACGACCGGGTTGACGAGCAGAGCGAGACCGGCGATCACCGAGACGACGGCGAGGGTCACCTGCCAGAGCGACCCCTTCCAACCGCGTGCCGTGAACGCGTGCGCGCCGTGGACGAGACCGCTCAGGACGAGCAGGCCGCCGAGAACGAGCGCGATCGAGATCCCCGCGACGAACGGGAGGGCGATCGCGAGGAGGCCGATCAATCCGACGACGCCGCCGGCGATCGCGAGCGTGCGCCATCCACGCTCGACGGTGTATTCCGCGGCCGAGTCGCTATCGGTTGTAACTGAGTTCATTGTAGTCTCCGTCACACCCTACGTCGTGTGAGAAGATAAACACGTCTTCACGATTTGCCGGTCTATCCGATCGCCGAACCGGTCCGCGATCGGGAAGAAGATCGGTCCGATCGCGGTTGCGACGCTTCTGTGGGGTCTCGGCGTGTGCGGTCCGGGCCGACTACTTCTCCTCGACGTGGCGGATCTCGCAGGCGATCCCGCGCGTGCTCTCTCTCATCTCGCGGCCGAACATCTCGGCGCGGCCGACGCCGAAGGCCTTCGGCCCCTCGACGACGACCTCGTCGCCCACGCGGACGTCCTCGTCGGCGTCGACGACGCCGGGCGCGAGCACGCTCCCGTGGGGGACGAAGCCGTCGATCTCGACGCGCTTCGTGGGGGCGTCGCTGTCGACCCACCGCTTCGCACCCGCCAGCGTAAAGGAGAGGGTCCCGTACTGGGGCACCATCGTGGCGAGTTGGGTGTCGTCGCGATCGCGAACCTGGATCTTCGGGTAGCGGCTGGTCGTCCGAATGTCGTCGAAGAGGTCGTCGCCGGCCCCGTCGCCGAACAGGTAGTCCGCGATTGCGCGGACGGTGTTGTGCTCGCGGTCGCGCTTGGAGTACTTCAGTTCGCCCGCGAGCGCCTCCGAGAGGTTCGAGATCGACTCGTCGTCGGTGGGGTGACCGCCCTCGGGAACGGTGTAGGTGATATCGAGATCGAGGGCGTCTTCGACGCGCTCGACGATGTCGCGGTAGCCCTCGTCGGGGACGTGGGCGACGATCGACGGGTACTCGTTGCGCTCGAGGTACCGCTGCAGCACCTCGCTCACGAACTCCTTCTCGTCTTCCGACCAGCGCCCGGTCACCACGGTGTCGTAGTGCTGGGCCGGATAGGTCGTTTCCAGTTCCTGCGGGACGACGCCGATCGGACTGGTCATCGAGACGAGGTGGCCGCGCCACTGGATGGCGTCGTGAAACTGGCGGTGGCTCTGAGACTCGCTGTAGGGTTTCGTCGCCGAACACGGCACGAGCACGAGCGGGTTCGCAAAGCGGTTCCGGTAGCGCGTGGTGACCCGATCGGCGAACCGCTGGATTTCCACTCGCCGGAGCGTGTCCTCGGTCGCCGCGCTGATCTGCGAATCGCGGAGGATCGGGGTTCGTTCCTCGAGGTAGCCCCACTGGGAGTCCAGTTCCCGCATCGCGGCGGTGAGCCACTGGTCGTGGCGGGCCTGTCCCTCCACGTAGTCGCGAAGCCGGCCGTCCCGGATCCGCCGGCGGACGATCCCCAGTTCCGCTCGCAGAGCGTTGACGTTGTGCTCGGCGCAGTCCTCGCGGGTAAATTCCTCGCGCGGTTGCTGGCAGGCCGGGCAGGAACACGGCAACTCCTCCAGGTCTTCGAGGAAGTACGCCTCGTCGGTCGTGAGGTACCGGCCCTCGGTGCCCTTCACGACGGCCGCGGTCTCGTCGAACAGGTCGACGCCGGCGTAGGCGAGCAGGGCGACGTTCCGGGGGGTCGCGACGCCCGAGAAGAGGAGGGCCGTGTCGGTGGGAATCGCCTCGCGGACGTTCACGACGGCCTCGACGAGCGCCGCACCGTGGCCCGTTACGGACTGGCCGTTCGAGAGCGCGTAGGCGTCGGTGCCCTGGGCTTCCGCACCGTCGCTCGAGACGACGGCGACGCTGGGGTAGTCGACGTCCGGGTGCTCGACGGCGAACGATTCCCGGACCTCCGCGGCGGTGCCGCCGGGAAACGCCCGGTGGGGCAGGACGGTGAGCGTCGACTCGTCGCCCTCGGGGACCTCGCGGGCCGCCGACCAGAGCGATCCCGCGTCCTCGAGGACGTCGTCGACGAGCGCGGGCGTCGTCCGGGGCGACGCGAGGCGGAGTTCGCCCACGCGCGCGGCCCCGTCGCGTGCGTGTACTTCGAAGTACTCGGTCATACCCGATATGACCGCGGCGCGCGAAAGAGGTTGTCGATAGCCGTCGCGCCCCGATCGCCGACTGCACGCGGTCTCGAGTGCGCGATCGCTCGTGACGTCGCGACGGTGACTCACGCACTCGCCGATCGGCGGGACCGCGGCCAGATCGCGACGAGCACGTAACAGAGACCGAGCAGTCGGGTCGCGGGGACCACCCACGGCTTCGGCTCGATCTCGTCGGGGTTCTCGTAGGCCGTTCGCAACGCAGCGTCGAGGAACGCCTCCGGGAGCACGAGCGCCGGCAGCCCGACGGTGCCGAACAGGGGCCGCAGGCCGGGCCACGCCGACTCCCAGTTCCACGCGAGCCACAGTCCGACGACCCCCTCGACCCGGGCTATCGGGAGCGTCCAGACCCGCAGTCGGGCGGTCCCGGGGTTCTCGAACGCGAGCAGTTCGCCCCGGGTCACGATCCGATCAGGGGCGGCGATCTCGACGGTGGCGAGGAGCGCGAGCAGCAGTCGTCTCATAGGGGGAGGGACACCGCCCGGAAGGAAAATACCTCCACCCATCCCCGGGTCCGATCGACTGGCGCATCCCGCGAGTTCAACAGCAGCGGACTCGTACGGATCGTATGGCCCCAGCATCGAATCGCGGTTCGGACGGCGACCGTTCGGGCCAGCCGATCGATCCGGATCGAATCGTCGCGACGATCCGTGCCGCTCCGCGGCCGGTCGTGAACACGCGATACCTCGCGAACGAACTCGACGTCCCGGTGGATGTCCTGTTCGATCGGCTCGAGTCGATGGCCGACGACGGCCGTCTCGAGACGTTCGAGATCCGGGACCGGTTCCACTGCTGGTATCTATCGCTCGACGAGGACCTCGAAGCATAGCGAGCGGTGGCCCTCGTGCTGGTGCCGACAGCGGTCTCAGTCCCGATCGACGAAGGTCGCCGTCGCGGAGGTGTGCCCGCGGTTGAACGAGAGAATCTTGGCCCGGATCACGTCCGTCTCGGCGAGTCCGCCGGGCAGGTCCTCGACGAAGACGACGAACCCCTCGACCTTGCAGACGGCCTGGCGCTCGCCGGAGTGGTGGGTGGTGAACTCCTCGATCGCGACCGTCCGGACGTCGCCGATCTCGACCGGCGGGTCGCGTTCCTGGGCTTCCCTGTGTCGGTCCCAGGACTCCCGTTGCTCTCCGGATCGTCCGCCGCGGAAGCGCCTGACCAGCCACGACGCGAACAGCACCGTCGCGAGCACGCCGAGAGCGATCGCTGTTGCCCCGATCATACGGGGAGTGTACGGGGCCTCGTCTTTGTCTTTCTGGTGTCGGCGCGTCTCGGGACCCGGTACCGAGGGCGCGACTACGATCGCGACCCGGTGCGTCGGTCACCCATTCGTGAATTGGACCAGATCAGGTTTACTCCGACACTCCCAAGATCCGGTATGGACGAACGACCCGCATCGTTCGGTACCGAACGAAGATCGACCCGTCGAACCGTGCTGGGCGCCGTCGGGGCCGGCGCGCTCGGATCGATCGCCGGCTGCCTCGGCGGGGACGAGACGGCGGACGTCCCGGAACCGATCAGTATCGCCGAAGACCGGGGATGTGACAACTGCACGATGGTCATCGGGAACTATCCCGGCCCGGCCGGACAGGCCCATTACGAGGACCCGACGGCGGTGCTCGACGAGGACCGCCCGGCCCAGTTCTGTAGTTCGCTGTGTACGTACACGTTCACCCTCGACCAGGACGTCGATCCCACGGTCAGCTACCTGACGGATTACTCGACGGTCGAGTACGACATCGAAGAGGGTGACGAGGGTCCCGTGATCTCTCGCCACCTCGACGCCGACGGGTTCGGGGACCGATCGGGCCTGACGCTGATCGCCGACAGCGACGTGGGCGGTGCCATGGGGGACTCGCTCGTTCCGTTCAGCGACGGCGACGACGCCGCGGCGTTTCAGGAGGAATACGGCGGCGATAGCTACGAGGACGGCGAGGTCACGCGAGAACTCATCATGTCGCTGATGTAGGTGTCGCCGCCTGCGTCACGATCGGAGGTATCGCGGTTGCGAGGGATCCGCCGACCGGATCCAGGACTCGGACCGACGCACTCTTTTCGGGGATTCACCGGTTCAGTACCCACGCCGCGAATCCGAGCGAACCGAGCGTCCAGACGGCGAGGCTCGCCAGGCTCGCGATCGGCGAGGCGACCGCCGGCCCGGTCCCCGCCGCGACGACGATCGCACTCTCGAAGACGAGCCCCCGATACGCGCTGAGGGGGCTGGCCGCGAGCGAGTAGACGAGTTCCGCGTCGCCGATCGCGCCGGCCGACACCCCGAACGCGATCGCCAGGTCGAGGCCGACCAGCAGGACGACGAGCGCGACGACCGCCAGCGCGAGCGCGCTCCGCGTGCCGCTGACCGCGGCCGAGATCGCGATCGCGACGGCGAGCACCGCCAGCGCGAACAGGGCTGTCAGGACGACGAATCGGGCGAACAGGACCGGGGAATCGGCCCCCGAGTGGGACGCGTAGAGCGATAGCGCGTCGTCCTCGAAGCGGAACACCGCGGCGGCGACGACCGCGAGCGGGACGACGACGGTGACGAGGAGGCCGATCGCCCGCCCGGCGTAGACGCCGAGGACGATCTCGCGGTGGGAGACGGGGTAGGTCTCCAGCACGTCGAGTTCGCCGCGTTGCTCGTCGCCGAGGATGGCGCGATAGCCGAAGGCGACGGCGACTACCGGCACGAGTAACTCCAGGGGCGTGAGCAGGTCGACCAGCGTCGGGACGTAGCCGGCCCGGACGCTCCCGCCCACCCAGGCGATCCCCAGGAGGACGGCGGCGAACGCCAGCCCGAGCACGAAGAACGTCCGGGTCCGGACGATCGTCCGGAGTTCCCGACCGACGATCGTCGCGAGACGGCGTTTCGGGTCGGGGGCGGCCGGCCGCGCGCGATCGGTCTCGCTCGCGTCCTCCCGGACGGCCGTCCGGGGTTCCGAAGACTGTAGCTCGCCGCTCATGCGTGTCCCCCCTGTACCCGGACGGTATCGAGATCGCCGCCGATCGCGGCCTCGTAGACCGACCACAGCGAGTCGGCGTCGAGTTCGTCCCGCAGTTCCGCGGTCGAGCCCCGCCGCACGATCCGTCCGTCCGCGAGCACCAGCACGCGATCGGCGACCCGTTCGACGAGTTCCAGGTCGTGGGAACTCAGCAGGACCGCGATTCCGTCGTCGGCGAGGTCCGCCACGACATCGAACACGTGCATGCTCATCCCCGGATCGAGGCCGCTGCCGGGTTCGTCGAGGACGACGACGGGCGGGTCGCCGATCGTCGCCTGTGCGATGCCGAGCAACCGCGTCATGCCGCCGGAGAGCGCCTCGACCGGTCGATCGGCCGCGTCAGCGAGTCCGACCCGATCGAGGTGAGCCGTCGCGGCGGTTTCGTCGCCCCCCACGAGCGACGCGTAGAACTCGAGCGTCTCGAGGCACGTGAACCCGGGCCGGAACGCGGGGTGTTGGGGAAGGTAGCCGATCCGCCGCGCCGTCTCGGGACCGTGGTACGCGATCTCGCCCGCCGTCGGCTCGTGGAGGCCGGCGAGCGATCGGATCAGCGTCGTCTTGCCGGAGCCGTTCGGGCCGATCAGGGCCGTCACGGTCCCGCGCCGGAGGGTCGCGGAGACGTTCTCCAGGACGGAGATCGTCCCGTAGTCGTGATCGATGTCGGTCGCGTCGAGTATCGGTGGCGTGTCAGTCATGGGTCGTCCGTGTCGTCTCGTAGCATGTCCAGGCGTGCTCGGCCCACTCGGTGCGATCGAGCAGTTCCGGGTTGTTCGGTTCGCAGGTCGGTGCCTGGTCGACGATACTGCCGGTTCGCATCCCGGGGACCGAGCCCTCGAGTCCGGCGAGGGCCCTGAGTGCGGGTGCCCGGACGAGCGTCGGCGCACCGTCCGTCCGGTGCAAGCGCCCGTCGATGGCGTCCGTGGGGGAGTACGACAGGTCGGCCCGGTCGCCGTCGGCGACGGTGGCACTGCCCTGCCAGTAGTTCCCGGTGTCGCCATCGCTCCAGACCCGGAGCGGCCCCGACCTCGCGTCGGCGTGTGCGTCGTTCCCGACGAAGTCGTTCCCGACGACGCGGTTCGTCGGGAGCATGGCGGAGACCTCCGCACCCACGTCGTTGCCGACGATCACGTTGTCCTCGTAGATCGACGCGGTCGAGCCGACGAGAAGCCCGAGTTCGGAGTCCGCGACGAGGTTCGATGCGACGTAGGTGTCGCTTCCGCCCGTACTGAGGGCGAGCGCCGTGTCCCGGACCGTGTTCCCGACGACCGCGTTTCGCACGGGTCCAGTCATGATGTAGATTCCGGCGTTCTGCTGGCCACGAAGCTCGTTGTCCGCGATCAGGGCGTCGTTCGTGTGCATCAGGTGGACGCCGAGCTGGTTCCCCTCGACCACGTTCGAGCGAATGACGGCGGTCGGTGAGCGGAAGAAGTAAATGCCGTTCCTGCCGCCCAGAACCGTCGAATCCTCGACGACGACCGGCGAGTGGTACAGCAGCATGCCGGCGAGCCCGTCGGACGGGTCCTCGGGCCCTCTCACCGTAACGTTCCGGATGACGGCGTCCGTGCTCTCGTACGTGATGATCCCGCTCGCCGGGGTGTCGATTCGGACGTCCTCGACCAGGAGTTCCTCGGCGGTATAGGCCCCGATCCCGGCGTCGGTGCCGGCGTAGTACTTCGTGAAGGTGGCGTCCCAGGCCTCGTCGTCCATCTCGACGGGGAGTTCCTCGCCGCCTTTCGTCCTGTTTCCGACGCCCTCGATATCGAGCCCCTGGATCGCGGCCCGATCGGTCGTGACGGTAATCACCGTGCCGTTGCCGTCGCCACGGATCGTCGCGTTCCCCTCGCCGGCGAGCGTGATCGGGCGATCGATCTCGATCGTCTCCGCGTAGGTCCCCTCGGGAACGACGACGGTGGTGTTCGCCGGTGCGTCGTCGATCGCCGCCTGGACGGTGTCCGCGTCCTCGCCGACGACGACCGACGTCGGTCGCTCCGCGAGCCGTGCGGTCGCGTCGACCCGCTCGTCAGCCAGGTCGCGCCGATCGTCGACGCGGTTGCGGGCGACGGTCGCGTCGTCGCTCTCGAAGGGCACCTCGAGCAGCGAGTCCCACGCGTGGAGCGTGCCGCCGTGGGCCTCGGCGAACGCCGCCGCCTCGTCGCGATCGGCGAACGAGACGACGGTGTCCCCGGCGGGCGTTCGCGCGTCGCTGTCGACGACGTACCACGCCTCCTGGGCCTCGATCCAGCCGGGGGATCGATCGGTGACCGGGTACCCCTCCTCGGTCAACTCGATCCCCGTCTCGCTGTAGTCGGAGACGTACACCGCCAGCGGGTGGCCGAACCGCTGTTCGTGGTCCGGCTCGCGCTGATCCTCGACGAACGTTTCGACGCCGTAGTAGCCGACGACGTACCGGTACTGTGAGTAGAACACCTGTGTGCGGGGGAGTGCGACGTCGTCGCCGAGCGCGTACTCGGCCTCGAGCGTGAGGCCGACGGGGACCGTCTCGTCGAACGCGACGGGATCGGGCGTCGTCGACCCGACGTCGACGGCGAACAGTCCGACGCCGCCGCCGAGAACGACGACGACGAGAAGACCCAGAAATATCGTGTTACGAGACAGGACGGGCACGTCCGATCGTTGGGACCTGCGAAAAATATACAGTCTGGTTCACATCTCGAACGGAACCGTGCTCGTCCGCACAGGTAGTGGAACCGCCGACGGTGGGCGCTTGGCTGCTGGGCTGTACCGATCGCCGACGGGACTCCTGTCCGGGCGGTTCACGCGCAGTCGTCGTCCAGGTCGATCAACGCCACGCCGTCCGGCACCCGTTCGAGCACGTCCGCGGGCCACCCGCGGTGGGCGAGCGCGAACTCGGTCTCCGGATTCGCGTCGACGAGTCGCGCGACGCCGTCCGCCGCGGCCGCGAGGGCCGATCGATCGGTCCGTTCGGGGACCTCGGCGGTGAGCGGGTAGCTCTTCGAGAGGGCCCGCGGGAACGGGCCGAACGGTGGTTCGACGCGCCACGAATCGTCGAACCCGCTCCCGTCGGCCGATCGTCCCTCCGTGAGCAACAGCGAGTCGGGGACGGCCAGTCGATCGAGGCGCTGGTGGTGGCGGACGACTTCGGGCCGGCGGGCGCTCTCGTGGGAGGTGTAGAAGAACGACCCTTTCGAGACGGGATCGGTGCGCTCTAGCTGGGCGGCGTGATCCAGCAGGGTACGGTAACCGTCGAGCATGGCGGGGTGGGCGCGAGCGCGCTGTTCGACGAGTTCGAGGAGGTTGCCCGTGCGGATCGCCTCCTTGATCCGGCGGATCTCCGCGAAGGTGGCGTGGAGGTTGTGCGCGGCCAGTTCTTCCTCGCGATCCCGGTCGGGCAGCGCCCGCAGATCGGCGGGATCGTGCTCGAGACAGACCGGACAGGAGCAGGGGAGATACTCCAGGTCGTCGAGGTGCCGGGTACCGCGGACGGTGAGGTATCGATCGTCGCGGGCGTACAGGGCGTAGGCCGCCGAGTCGAAGAGGTCACAGCCCATCGCGACGGCGAGCGCGAACATCATCGGGTGGCCGGCACCGAAGAGGTGGACCGGCGCGTCCGCGCCCAGCCCGCGTTTGGCGCCGGCGACGACGTCGACCATGTCGTCGTAGCGGTAGTCGTTCATCAGGGGGACGACCGCGCCGACGGGGAAGACGTCGAGCCCGGTTCCGTCGGCGTCCCGACCCGCCTTCTCCCGGAGGTCCGGATAGGTCGAACCCTGTACGGGTGCGTTGACGAGCATCTCACCCGTGTCGACGCGGTCGGCGATCTCGAGGCGTTCCTGGGTGGTCGCGAGTTCCCGTTCGGCCTGTTCGCGGGCGACGTCCGGCGGCGTCGGAATGTCGACCGGCGTTCCGATGTCCGAGCCGATCGCGTGCTGGAACTTGAGGATCTCCTCGGTGGTGACGTCGATCTCGCCGTATTCGGAGAGCTGAAAGGAACCGGAGTCGGTCATGATCGCGCCGGGGAAGTCGAGTACGTCGTGGAGGCCGTCTTCGAGGGCGGCGTCGCGGACGTCGTCGGTTCCGTAGATGATGTAGGAGTTCGTGATGAGGATCTCGGCACCGAACTCCTCGGCGAGCCGGCGGGGGCTGATCGTGTCCAAATTCGGATTGATCACCGGCAAGAGGGCGGGCGTCTCGACGGTGACGTCGGCGCGCGGCACCGTGAGTTCGCCGATTCGGCCGCCAGCGTCGGTATCCTGCAGTTCGAAGCACTCGCGCATCGATCGAGCGTTGGAGCGTCCGACGTAAGTCATGACGGTTTTCGACCGGACGCCGATCGAATTTCTGCGCCTCGATCGGTCCACTTGGAGACGAGCGTGCTGGTAACGTCGTGTTCCGTCCCGTCAACGATAATCGAGAAGGGGGGTGCAAGCACAACTGACGTTCGTCACTATCCGGAGGCGAAACCATCACCGGAGACACGCAATCCGACAAGTGAACTGAATATCAATACCGTTGTATGGGTTCCAATTGACGGTTTCACGAGGGCAATGCTGTAACAGTCACCTCGTTTTAGCCGGAAGACCGCTGTAAACCGGAGTGCATGGTTTCACGACCGCAGACACTCGGTGTCGTTTTCGTGGCTCTGATGGTCGCACTCTCGGGGGGTCCCGCCCTCGCCGGTGCGGCGACATCGACCGCGAACGACGCCGGAGACGTGAGCGTAACACTCGAGAACGTCCAGGTCGGCACACTGGAACTCGATAACGTCACCGTCGAGAACGCGACGATCGAAGAATTGAACGTCGAGACTCTCCAGATCGCGGACGAGGAGGAACTCGGGGAGGCACTCAACGAGACGGACGACGAGCCAGCCGACGACGGGACTGGCGAGAACGCAACCGACGACGCGGGCAACGCGACCGCCGAAGACGTGACGATCTCCGACATCGAGATCGAATCGCTCGAACTCGAGGACGTCTCGATCGAGGACCTCGAACTCGACGGCGAGGAGACGGACGCTGAAACGACGGACGATGCGACCGAAGCGGACGAGAACGCGACCGCCGCCGAGGACAACGCGACCGCCGAAGAGAATGGCAATGTCAGTGACGGGAACGTCACCGCCGAAGAGGACGGGACAGCGGATGGACAGGATCTGATCGACGAGGACGCCGACGAACTCACCGTCCAGAACCTCACCATCGAGACGATGGACGCCGAGGAACTGTCCATCGCCGAGTTGACCGTCGAGGAAGACAGTGGTATCCTCGACCGGATCGGCGACTTCTTCGAGGGTGTCCTCGGTGGCGACGACGAGGACGGCGATCAGGAGGACAACGAGACCGCCGGCGAAGACGGAAACGAAACGCAGGAACAACAACTCGACGAACTCACGATCGAGCAGTTCGACGTCGACCAGATCGCGATCGACTCGATGACGATCCAGTCGCTCGAAGAGGCCGACGTGGCCGACGCACAGGCGGACGACGAGACGGCCCAGGAAGACGAGAACGCGACGGCCGAAGAGGACGACAACGCCACTGCGGAAGACGCGACCACGGAGACGGTCTCACAGGCGTCCGTCTCGTCGTTCACGATCGGGAACGCGGACGCAGAGACGCTGACGCTCGGCGACGCGTCCGAACTCGAAGACCAACTCGCCGGTGACGAGGCCGCGGACAACGAGACGGAGGAGGCCGCGGACAACGAGACGGAGGAGGCTGCAGACAACGAGACGGAGGAGGCCGCGGACAACGAGACGGAGGAGGCTACAGACAACGAGACGGACGCGGCTGCAGACAACGAGACGGAGGAGGCCGCGGACAACGAGAGTGCAGACAACGAGACGGACGACGAGAGCGCAGGCGGCTAACCGGAGCACGACCGACGCCGAGACGGTCGATCGGTCTACGGGACGATCGGCGACCGCTCCCGACGGGGCTCACCCGTCGCCGATGAGGTGATAGTAGGAGACGCCGAGGACCGCCCGGCCGTCGCGAATCGTCCCCTCGCGCACCGCCTCGAGCAACTCCTCGAACGGCATCGTCGAGACTCGGATACTCTCGTTGTGATCCAGTCGCTGCTCGGCGGTCGGTCGACAGCCGTGAGCGACGAAGAAGTGGAGGACGGCGTCAGCGATGCCGTTCGCCGGTTCGACCGTGACCAGCGACTCGAGCCGATCGGCCTCGTAGCCGGTTTCCTCCGCGAGTTCGCGACGGGCGGCGGCCTCGAGGTCCCCGTCGTCGGGTTCGGTGCCGCCGACGGGAAGCCCGCGGCTGACGCGGTCGACGGCCTGGCGCCACTCCTCGATACAGACGACGTCGCCGTCGGGTGTAAACGGGAGGATGCAGACGCTCGCCGGTTCCGAGAGGTAATCGAAGTCCGTTTCGGTTCCGTCGGGCAGACGAACGGACTCGTTAACCACGTCGAACCCCGGGCAGGTGTAGGCTACCCGTCGATCGAGCGTCTCCCAGGTGAGCGAATCTCTCGACATATCGGCCGGTACGGTTGTCGTGATCAAAAACGCCGCGTCACGGTCGCCGCCGTCGTGGGGCGTGGCCGGCAGTTGCCTCCCGCTCCGACGTAGTACGTTCGGATGATGCGAAAGTGGCTTACCGTACTCCTACGTGGTGCGTTCGGGTGCGGGCTGGATCGTACCGCCTCTATAACAAAACCACGAATCGGTGAAGGTTCGTTTTCAGAGGGTGATCCATGGATCAGCTAACTGGATTCCAGCGTGACTTGCTGTACGTCATCGCGGGCAAGGAACGACCGTCCGGCCAGGAGATTCTCGACGACATCAACCACTACATCGATCAGCCGGTCACCCACGGCCGGCTGTATCCGAACCTCGACACCCTCGTCGAGAAGGAACTCGTCGAGAAAGGCCAACTCGATCGACGGACGAACTACTACGCACTGACGCCGAAAGGCCGACGCGAGTTGCAGCGACGCCAGGAGTGGGTCGACCAGTACGTCGACGTCTAAACTCCGGCGATCTCTTCCATCGACTCTCTCCCGCTCCAACAGGTCGTTAGAGACGCTGGCCCGACACCGGGACTCGTCGCGTCACTGACTGTCGAACGACACCTGCGAGAGATCAGCCTCGAGGTCGTCGACGTGGTCGTTGAACGCGTCGACGAACGCCGGGACGTCGTCCGCTAGTCGCCGCACGTCCGGCGCTGACGCCGGTCCGTACTGCGAGAGCAGGTAGGTCCCGTCGCTGCCGCCGACCCGCAGGTACGAGGCGACGTCGCCCTCCCACTTCAGCTCCCAGCGCTGTCCTCCCGCCGTCGTCGCGTAGGTTCCGTACTCCCCGTCGTAGCGGTGGAGTTCACACGCCATCGCGTTCGCCACGTCCCGGATCCGCTCGACGATCCGATCGCGCTCGGCCACCAGTTCCGCGGTCGACGCGATCGGCGGAAATTCGTCGGGCGTCTCCGCGAGCAGGCCGTCGAAGGAGTCGATGTGGGCGTTGAACGCGGCGACGAAGGCCTCGTAGTCGGCCATCGCGGTTTCCAGCGGCCCCGGTTCCGGCGGCTGCTTGCTCGAGACGACGTAGGTCTCGGTCCCCGAGTTCGGCTCGAAGCGGAGGTACTGGACGTCGCCCGCCTCGTACTTGAGCGTCCAGGTGCCGCCGTCGGTGTCGAACGTCTCCTGTCCGTAATCGCCGCCCTGCAGGACGGCCAGTTCCCGCGCCATCTGCCCCGCGTGGGTCCGGACGCGGGCCGCCAGTTCGTCCCGCCGCTCTGCGACGTCGGCCGCGTCTTCGATCTCCGCCTCGAGTCCATCGGTCATCAGTGGACGGACGCGCCCGTGACCGGTAACGGTTGTGCCTCGAACGCGCGTCGATCGGGTCGAACGTCCCTCGCGAACCCGGCGACGCCCCGATCGATACCCGACCCCGACGCGGTCCGATCGCCGCCGCCGCGTGCTGCGGCCCGGTGAGCGACGGGTGTCGCACGGCCGTCTGACTGACTTTCAAGCCTCGTCGTGTTGGCATCGGTAGCATGGAACAGCACGAACGACTTCGGGGAATTCGGTCGTCCCGTTCCGGTGCTCGAGCACGATCGCGTGGTGGCCGCGACGCGGCCGATCGGGATCGGACGGCCGTCACGGGGCGTCGTCGGGCGCCCCTCGCACATCGGTTCGAGAGCCGTATGGTCAGTGGATCGTTGCAGGCGTCGACACGGGGCCGGATCGACCGATGAGCGCTCTCCACCAACTCGGGCGCACGATCCGCCCCCTCGTTCGAACGATCGTGCCGTTCGTCATCGTGATCGCCGTCACGATCGTCGCGCTGGTCGTCTACCTGGAACTCGTGGGCGTCCTCCTCGAGGTCCTCCCGGAACTGATCGGGTAATCGACCGCGCCGGACGGGCCGGTCGATCGGCGCGGAACGTGTGATACTGGCCGTTCCGTGGGATACGACGGGCTGTCCGGTTCGACATCCGCCGGCCTGGATCCGAATCGACCACGGCGCACGCGGTTCGCTCACAGTCGCGTCGACGTGACTACCACAACTATTACTATTCCATGGCTCACAACCAGTTCGCAGTCAATGTCTGATCGACCACCGTCGCCGTCGACACCGCCCACCTTCCCACCGATCGCGGCCGGTTCCGTCGCGGACCCCGACGGCGACCGTCGGCTCGTCGCGACGACGCCCCAGCTCGTCGAGGCGTTCGAGTCGTCGCTCGATTGCCGCCTCGACGAGGGAGTCGTCGAGGACCTCCTCGTCGAACTCGACCGCCGCGACTGCGTCGAGTGGGTGACCGTCACCCAGTCCGGGGCCGTCGCCTGGGACCTCACCGAGACGCCCGACCGACTCGCCGACGTGATCGCTGAGGCGGTCGCCGAACTGGTCACGGCGTGGATCGACGGGTGAGTCTACGACGCGAGCGGCTGCGGCGGAAGACTATAGGGGTCCGTCTGCTACGCGTCGAGGCTCCGTCAGTCGGTTCGGTGTCACCGTCACTGTGACTACCGGTGGCGATCGGACATATCGAGCCAGAACGGTCCCGTCGACGCCCCGCGTTCGCGAGTTGCAGCGGGATCGACCGGTTTCTGCACGCAGGCGTTCGCGCGGCGGTCGCACGATCGGCTGCCGGCCGCCGCTGCCCGCGTCGGGCGGGACGATCACCGATCGATACCCCTCGTCAGATCCATGATACACGTCAACCAATAGCGTGGGATTGAAGAGCGACGTTGGCGAATCTGAAAGTGGGCCGGAACGAAACCACCACCTACCACTCCGGCCCATCCTCGAACTTGTACAGATACATGCATAATGGTTCTGCCTGATTACAGGCGGTTCGATCGCGATCGGCCCGATATTCTACCCGGTAGCAGATCTCTCAGTCTATCCGTCTTCCCTCACGACGAGTCGCCAATTCGTGCCGCACATACGGAACCGTGCCCCGTCCCCTTCGAAACGGGTCTCCGAACGTCAGTTACGATACCCCGTCGTCGAATACAGCCTCCTGCAGGACGAATCGTCATGCCGCGGATTCGGTGAGTTTCCGCACTCTGGCTCGAAGCTTCGTTCTCGAAATCGCGCCACGGTCGGCCTTCGCGTGACAGCCGGCACAGAGAACGATGATGTTCGAGGGGTCGTTCGGTCCGCCTTCTCGACGCGGCTTGATGTGGTGGACCTCGGGTTGATCGACCCGAATGTCACACCACTCGCAGTTCCGATTTGCACGGTTGAAATACAGTTCCTCTTTCAGCGATCGCGATGCGGGCAACGTCCGTTCGGAGTCCTCGCCGGCGACAGTAGCCGACGAGTCCGATCGATCGGGATCCCGTTTCGCGGTCAGGAACCGCACCGCTTCGGACGCGCCCCGCGACTTGTACAGGGCGCTCGCCCAGGCGACGATGCCGACGCCACCGAGAACCAGCGCACTGCCGAGATAGAACGCCGCCGAGCCGATCGCGAAGGCGGACGCGTAGAGGACACCCCCACCGACGAGTACCAGCACCAGTGCAAGCCCACCGGGCGGGAGGTTGGTGATCCCGTTTCCGTGCGCTCCGTCGGACGGTCCGGATGGGTCGTCGAGAGCCGGTCCGTCAGCGGTCGTTCCGAACCGTTCCATCACGGATATCGTATCCTGCGCGGCTATCTCATCGAACAGGGACCGTGCTTCGACGTCCGAGTCGGCCTCGTACGAAGGCGCGCTGACGGCGAATTGATCGCCGAAGGCGCCCGGTTCGTACTCGGGCGTGGTGATCGTCGCTTCTGCCGTCTCTTTGTACGTTACCTCGTACAGACCGTCTTCGATCTTCTCGAGACGCCAGTCCCCTTCTTGACGTACAACTCCCATGCACAGACAGTCATGCTCGACCAAAATATAATCTCACATACGATCTTCTACGAATCCGATCTCGATACGACTCACTGGCGGCGTAGCGCGCACCGTTCGCACTCGTCGGATTCGACGAGACGGCACGTCGTTCACCCCCTTGCTTCGGGTGGAGTTCTCAGAACGTGATGACGAGCGCTCAATGTCAGTGTGTATTGAACAAGCGCCTCTGTTGGATTATGGACAAGTAATTGAACGATGCCCCCTCGATTCGACTGGATGCCCCGACTAGAGAGGCAGCTACCGGATCGGTGGCCCAACCACAATCCGATAGTCTGTGCCCCCTCATTGTCTCTGTTGCGATCAGTGCCGACCGAGGATGGACCGCCGTCGCGGGGTCCGCAGTGAAGACACGTCGATCGATCGTCCGTCGGCCCCGGTACGATCGTCACGCCGACCACCCCGTAGAGCGGCCGTTAAGTGGAAGGAAGGTGGGAAAAGGTATACGCATCTAGTGGACCGGCGCAGATGTCGAACTCGCCGAGACGCGCTCACTGTGTTGCGCACGCCTCGTCTACTCGAATCTGCTTGGATCAATTTCTGCCCACTCACGAACGCGACTCGCTACGCTCGTCGGTTAGAGTTTGCGGGCAGAAATGGGCCGGCGCAGATTCGAACTGCGGTTACGGCCACCCGAAGGCCGAAGGATACCAAGCTACCCCACCGGCCCGCATTCGAATTGTGAGCGCCGGATCGTTTAACGCTTCCGAAAGCTGCTGTCGAACTGCCCGATCGCGATTTTCCGCGGTCAAAAGTCCTCGTAGCCGGACGTATCCAGATAGTGGTGTGCGATCGTAATCGCCTGATCGGCGTGTAACAGTTCGGGCCCCAGTCGCACCTGCCGATCGACTCGTTCCGCTACCGCGGCGTCCTCGGCCGCGGTGAAGTCCCGGTGGTCGGACAGCACGAAGATCGGATCGGCAAGGTCGTCGACGTCCCCGATCGCGTCCCCCTCCTCGTGCAACTGGACGATCGTCCCGTCGTCGGTGAGGGCGTCGAGGGTGGCCTCGAGCCCGCGGCGGTAGACCTCGATCCCGGGGCTGGGTTCGGCCGGCAGCGCGCCGATCGCCTCGTCGCGGTGCTCCAGCGCGGTGCGTACCAGCGCGGCGGTACTTCGCTCGTCGGGGTTCAGTCGCCGCAGTTCGCTGCCGTCGAAGCTGATGGTGAGTTCGTCCTGTACGACGAGGTGGGTGCGGACGTCCTCGCGGATCCCGTGGGAGGTGACGAACGACGCGGTGATCGATCGGCAGAGCGCGTCGAGTCGTCCGGCCCCGCCGGCGAGGTCGTCGAGCGAGAAGTCGGGTTCCGTGGGGACCTCGTGGGCGATGAGTACGAACTGGCGCATAGCGATACAAGACCGACGGCGCGCAAAGGGGTCACGGTTTCTCGAAGTCGGCGGCCGGAGGTGGTGTCGTCGACGGGTGTCGATCATCGGTCCGATCGACTCCCTGTGCATCGGTCCGATCGACTGTCTCAGGATCGGACCAACCGGCCGAGCCGATCGATCGACGTTCGCACGAGCCCGAGACCGGGCCGGCCGTCGTGGTACCAGACGAGGGCGGCGACGACGAACAGGCCCAACTGGAACACCTCGTACGGTCCCATCGCGTAGTAGTGGAGGATGGCGTCGAGGAGCCCGTCGACGGGTTCCTCCGGCGGCTGGTCGACGAGGGGCCACAGGAGGAACGCGATCCCCGAGAGGTCACCGGTGAACGCCGCGGGCGGGACGTCCGCGAGAAGGTGTGAGACGTGCCCCAGGACGAACGCCGTGCCGACCTCGCGCCGATCGAGGTGGATCGCAACCGCGACGACTGCCGGCACGAGCAGGGCAGCGACCAGTAGCGAGTGGGCGAACGTCCGGCCCCCGGGGAGGACGCCGAACGTCCACGCGAGGGGTTTGTCGATCAGGTCGGGAAACTGGGTGCCGAGGGCGAGGGCCAGGAGGGGCCAGGCACGCGGGACTCGATCGAACCGGGACGTCGTGATGCCGGTGTACAGGAGGTACGCGACGGCGAGATGTCCCCAGGGCCACATCCTGCGGGGATTCATCCGTCGGGGAAATAGCCCTGTCGACTCGCGTCGATCGGCGAGAGCGATTGTCCGGAGTGCGTTGCATAGGCAGGGCCAACGGTTTCGCTGCTGTCGGGTATGGAATGGCTACATGGCGAAATTACAGCCCTCGCAGTCCGACAGCCACGAGACGAAGTTGCTGTCGATGCTCGCGGGTCGATCGTGTCCCCACTGTTCGGACGGGGAACTCGAGCGGGGCATCTACAAGGACAACAGGGCGGTCATCTGTGACACCTGTGAGACGCCTCGCGTGCAACTCTGGTAGGTACGTTATCGTTACCGGGACCGTTCGAGCGCTCCGATTCAGACGTCCTCACCGTGAACGGCACGCCACGATCGATCGCGGAGTCGCGGTGCGATCACCGCGTTCGGGAGCCGTCGTACTCGTGACCGACGACGAGCGCGAGGGCGTGGAGGGCGAGCAATCCGACGAACAGCGAGAACCGGCTCATGGAGTCGATTCCGATCAGGATCACGGGCACGTAGGCGATGGGCAGGAGGGTCCCGAGCCAGAAGCCGACGGCCGTGACGGAGTGATCCAGCGCCATGGGCTTAGCACATCGCGGTGAGGGCGACGAACGAGTCGTCGTGTGCCACGATCCAGTTGGTCATCTGGTCGAGGTCGCTCGACTCGGAGGGAAAGATGGCACATTCGTTGGGCGCGTCCTCGTTCTCGATAGTAACGTGGTCGAGTTCGGTCGTCGATTCGGTCGGCCGGTGGGGCACGATGTCGGGATCGGTCGTCATGGGAGGCCAGGCGGCAGTGGGTTGCGCCGACCGATTTTACTCGATACCGACCTATTGTTATCGACCGGCTAAACGCTGCGAGCGATCCGGAACGTCTGGTTTCGGTCCGTTTCGGGAGAGCCATTCCGAGGTACGTGACCGTCACGAATCTCGACGTGTACGAGGTCGCTACGGCACTCCCGTGCCGAGAACGGTAATCCCGAGCGCGGTAGGGACCCCTTTCAGCGGGCTGTTTACCCGACGAACTCCGTCGACTGTACTCACCCGAGCCGATCGATCGCGACTGCTCACGTCGTCCGATCGTTCGCAACGCTGTCTCGCCTCGTTCGCGACGCTCCGTCACGATCCGATCGGCCTACACTTCGGGTCGCGACCCGAGCGTCAGAGTCGTCGACTGCTCGCTGCCGTCGCGCCAGTAGTCGACGGTGATCGTGTCGTCGGGGCTGGTCTCGAGTGCGAGGAACGTCGACAGCGCGTGCCGGTCCGGGATCGGAGCACCGTCCAGCGCGAGGATGACGTCGCCGCCGACCGGGATCGGTTCGCCGCGGCGTTCGACGGTCTCGTCGCTCCCCCGGAGGCCGGCGGCTGCGGCGGCTTCGCCCGCGAAGACGTCGGTGACGATGACGCCGGTCGCCGCCGAGAGATCGTTCGCCTCGGCGACGAGTCGATCGACCGTCCGGAGCCCGATACCCATGTAGGGGTGCTCGTACGTGCCGTCCGCGATGAGCGACGGGACGACTCGACTCGCCAGCGTCGCCGAGACCGCGAAGCCGATGTTCTCCCCGCTGGTGGCGTTGACGACGCCGACCACGTCGCCGTCGAGGTCGACGAGCGGGCCGCCGCTGTTGCCGGGATTGACGGCCGCGTCGGTCTGGACCACGTCCGAGAAGGAGAACTGTCGGCCGGGCGGACTCAGCGTTCGTTCGACGCCGCTGACGATCCCCGCCGACATCGATCCCTCGAGTCCGTAGGGGTTGCCGATCGCGACGACCTGCTGGCCGACGACGGGCCGCTCGTCGTCGAGCGAGAGCGGTGTCGCGGCGTCGGGGACGTGATCGGCGTCGAGCACCGCGAGGTCGCTGTAGTAGTCGGTCCCGACGAGTCGAGTGCTCGACCAGTCGCCGTTGATGTACTGGAGGTCGACGTCCTCCGCCCCGGCGACGACGTGCTGGTTGGTGACGACGTGGCTGTCGTCGATGACGAAGCCGGATCCCTGTCCGCGTCCCTCTTCCCCGGTGACCGGATCGTCGACGCCGAAGGCCCGGATCTGGGTGACCGAATCGATGATCCCCTCGTAGACGTCGGTGTAGGTCGATCCGTCGGCGAGGTTGTCCCGATCGATCCCGTGCGAGGAATTCCCCTCGATCGAGTTATCGGCCCGGGGCTCGGTGCAGCCGGCGACGGCACCGGCGAATCCGGCACTCGCCGCGGCGAGCAACCCGCGACGACTCAGTCGCGTCTCGTCCATGTCCGCCGGCTAGAACCCCACCTATATGAACCTCTGGAAGACTATCCAGCCGATCGATCGAACGACGAAACGGCTCTTCGGTCCGTTCGCCCGGTGGGATCGAGCCGGATCGACGCGTCCACTGATCGGTCCCGCACTGGCCGCGGATCCGTCGTCACCCGGCACTCGCCAGAAGGGAAAGCGTGTTACCCGCGGCCACCCGAGTCACGGCCATGCTTACGGACGACGCCCGTGCGCTGCTGGCGACGGGGCCGGTCTGTGACTCCTGTCTCGGCCGCCCCTTCGCCGATCGGAGTTTCGGGCTGACCAACGCCGAGCGTGGGCGGGCGCTGCGCACGACGGCCGCGATGGAAGACGACGAGGACTTCGAACCGGTCGATCCCGAGGAGTGCTGGGTCTGCGAGGGTTACTGTGGCACCTTCGACGCGATCGCCGAAACGATCGTCGACGCCCTCGAGGGGATCGAGTTCGACACCTACCAGGTGGGGACGCAGGTGCCGCCGCTGGTCGAGGAGAACGAGCGCCTCCTCCGGGAGGACGCCGACCTCGACCCCGAGGCCGGCGAGTCGATAAAGCGCGAGACGAACCGCGAGGTCGGCCGTCGCGTCGGCGCGACGACGGGTGCCGAGGTCGGGTTCGAACGTCCAGACGTGCTCGCGGTCGTCGACCTCGAGGGGTTCGACCCGTTCGACGTCCTCGCGGGCGGGGACGTGACGAGCCACGCGATCGACCTGCAGGTCAACCCGGCGTTCGTCTACGGCCGCTACCGCAAACTCGAGCGGGACGTTCCCCAGACGGAGTGGCCCTGCCGGGAGTGTGGCGGCAGCGGCGTCCAGCTGGGCGACGCCGGGGAGGAACCCTGCGACTACTGCGGGGGATCGGGCTACATGTACGAGACCAGCGTCGAACAGACGGTTCGTCCGCACGTCGTCGACGCGATGGACGGCGAGGAGGGCACCTTCCACGGCGCGGGCCGGGAGGACGTCGATGCGCGGATGCTCGGCGAGGGCCGGCCGTTCGTCCTCGAGGTCAAGCGGCCCCGGAAGCGCGACCCCGATCCGGCTGCCCTCGAACGCGAGATCAACGAGGCGGCCGAGGGGAGCGTCGAGGTCGAGGGACTGCGATTGGCGACCTACGAGATGGTCGAGCGCGTCAAAGAACACGACGCGAGCAAGCACTACCGCGCGGACGTCGCGTTCGCCGACCCGATCGACGAGGACGACTTCGAGGACGCGCTGGAAACCCTCGACGGGGCGACCGTCGAGCAGGACACGCCCCAGCGGGTCGATCACCGCCGGGCGAGTCTGACCCGCGAGCGGACGGTCCACGCGATCGAGGGCGAGTTGCGCGAACCGACCCGGGCCGAGGTGCGAGTTCACGGCGAGGGCGGCCTCTACATCAAGGAACTCGTCAGCAGCGACGACGGCCGGACGGAGCCGAGTCTCGCCGGCCTCCTCGACACGGGCGCCGAGGTGACGGCGCTCGACGTCACCGGCGTCGAGGGCGAGGACGAACCCTTCGAACTGGAGGCGTACTTCCGGGACGATCCGCGTGCCGAGGACGAGAACGAGGACGCCGTCGAAGCGACCGACTGATTCCGCCACGGCGAGTCACAACGACTTTTGCGTCCCTCGACGACGATCGGGACATGCCATTCGGCGTCGACGAGGCGGGGAAGGGACCGGCGATCGGGTCGATGTTCGCGGCCGCGATCTGGCTCGAGACGCCGGACGCGCTGCCCGACGGAATCGCCGACTCGAAGCGACTCGCTCCCGATCGACGCGAGGAACTGGCCGCCGCGCTCCGCGAGGACGATCGCGTCGGCGTCGGCGTCGGCGAAATCACGCCCGAGCGGATCGACGATCCCGCGACGGACATGAACTCGCTGACGGTGCGGGCCCACGCCGACGCGATCGAGGCAGCCCTCCCCGACGCTCACGGTTCCGACTCCGGCGTCCCGTCCGGGCTCTGTGACGCCTGTGACACCGACGCCGATCGGTTCGCCCGTCGCGTGACCGACGCCTGCTCGCTGTCGATCGACGTCGACGCGAGACACGGAGCCGACGACGACTCCCGGATCGTCGGCGCAGCGAGTATCGTCGCCAAGGTCGAACGCGATGCCCACGTCGCCAGACTCGCCGAGGCGTACGGCCCGATCGGGAGCGGCTATCCGAGCGATCCGACCACGCGCGAGTTCCTCGAAAGCTACGTCGCCGACCACGGCGAGTTACCACCCGTCGCCCGCGCGTCGTGGTCGACCTGCGAGGACGTGCTCGCGGCGGCCCAGCAGACGGGTCTCGGGCAGTTCTAGCGGCCCGATCCGGCACGGTGACGATCGAGTCGGTTGGATCGTTCGGTTTACATTCGTCCGTCCTCCGCCTCCAGCATATCAGTCCTCCGCCGCCTCCAGCCTATCTTTCTCCCACCGCTCCAGCACGTCCGTTACCTGTCGATCGTTTTATACGCCCCCTGGACGCACGAGTGACCGTGCTCGAGATCGTTACGTTCCTCGTGCTCGCCGCCGCCGCAACGGCCGTCGTCTGGAAGGGAAGCACGTGGCTCGAGACGTCCGCAAATCGGCTCGCGACCGGCTACGGCGTGCCGGCAGTCGTCCAGGGTGCGATCATCGCCGCCGTCGGGTCGAGCATGCCGGAACTGGCGAGCGTCCTCGTCGCGACGCTGTTACACGGCGAGTTCGAACTCGGCGTCGGCGCGATCGTCGGCTCCGCCGTGTTCAACCTCCTCGTCATCCCGGCCGCCGCAGCCCTCGCAGGTGGCGGCGGCATGGAGACCGGTCGCGACCTGGTGTACAAGGAGGCACTGTTCTACATGCTCGCGGTCGCCGTCCTTCTGCTGACGTTCTCGATGGCGATAATCTACAATCCGCTCGAGGGAACAGGTCTCCGGGGCTCGGTCACGCGTCCGCTCGCGCTGTTTCCGCTGGTCCTCTACGGACTCTACGTGTTCACCCAGTACCTCGACACCGCCGATTCCGCCGAGGAGGCGGACACCACCGTCGATCGGTTCCGGGCCTGGCTGTGGTTCGGCGTCGGCCTGGTGCTCATCGTGGTCGGCGTCGAGGGCCTCGTCCGGGCGGCGATCGGCCTCGGCGAGGCGTTCGGTACGCCCGCGTTCCTGTGGGGCATGACCGTCGTGGCCGCCGGATCGAGTATTCCGGACGCGTTCGTCAGTATCTCCGCTGCCCGGTCGGGTCGGCCGGCGGTCAGTCTCGCGAACGTACTGGGGAGCAACGTGTTCGACCTGCTCGTCGCGGTACCGATCGGCGTGCTCGTCGCCGGAACCCTGGCGATCACCTTCGCGCACATCGTTCCGATGATGGGGTTCCTGATCCTCGCGACGGTCGTCTTCTTCACGATCATGCGTACTGGGATGCTCCTGTCCCGTCGGGAAGCCTGGACGTTGCTCGTCATCTACGGGCTGTTCGTCGCGTGGCTGATACTCGAGAGCGTCGGCGTGACGACCGTCGTCCCGACCTGAGCCGGATCTCGATCGGCGTGGTGTGGCCCCGGTGGGACGGTGCAACAGCAGGCTGACCGCTATTGCCTGCTGGCGCTGTCACCGTAGTACCGATGCCGATCTGTACACGATGTGAGAGCCAGGTCTCGCTCGATTTTGCGCGCGTCTACGGTGACGGCGACGGAACAGTCGACTGGTGTCCGCGGTGTCGAACCGGGTGACCGACGAGAACGGGCGATCGCGTCAGCGATCGGTCAGCAGGTACTCCAGGATGTCACCGTAGGCCGGGCGGGTGACGAGCACCCCGACGAGGACGCCGAGGATCGTGATGATCGCGAACCCCTGGAGGTCGCCGAGGCTCAACACGGCCAGCGGCGACATGGCGATGATCGTCGTCGCCGCGGCGGCACCGATGACCCAGAACGCTTTGCGGAAGCGTGACTCGAAGACACGCCGCGAACTGACGTCGCCCTCGTCCATCACCTCGTCGGCGATGATGACGAGGTCGTCCACCCCCGTCCCGACGACGGCGATGAACCCGGCGATGTGTGAGAGATCCAGCGGCATGCGTATCAGCGCGACGAAGCCGAGCAGGATCACCACCTCCGACATGGCCGTGAGGATCATCGGCGCGGCGACCCGGGCGTTCGTGTACCGCAGGTAGACCACGCCGCTGACGGTCACCACCGAGAGCAGGCCGATCAGCAGCGAGTAGATCTTGTAGTCGTCGGCCAGCGCCGGGGTGATGGAGAACACCTCGCCCTTATCGAAATCCAGCGGCGCGGGGAGGCTGCCCGCGCGGAGGTTGACCGACAGCGAGTGGGCGTCGCCCTGCGTGGGGACGATCATCCGGAACGAGGGATCGTTCTCGAACGTACCGTCCTGCATTCCCCGTGCGAGGTCGCCGCCCATACTGTGGGCGTCGACGGGTTCGCCGTCGACTTCGGTGACCAGACACCACTGGTCGTCCTCGTGGTCGAAATTGAACTCGCCGGTCTGTCGGTCGTGGATTCCACACTGGCCGACGCCCTCGCCGGTGAAGCCGTACTCGTTCATCTTCGCCTGGTACTCCGACGCGGCCTCGTCGGTGAGCGTGACGGAGACGTAGTGCTGGTCCCGTTGATCGTCGTAGGCCGCGAAGCCGATGGAGTCGAAGTCGTCCCGCTCGAGGACGGTCTCGTTGACCTGCGTTCCGTTCTCGGGATAGTACGCGACGACCGTCACGACGCCCCGCTCGGTGAGCAGTTCCCGCAGTTCCTGTTCGTTCATGTCGTCGCCCCGTTCGGGGACCTCGACGACGATGTGTGGGGTAGTGCCGGATCGTTCCGAGACGTCGCCACCCGTCAGCCCGGCTTCGTTGATCTTCGAATCGATCGCCTGGACCGTATCGTCGCGCGTCGACTGGGTGACGCCGTCCCGGACCTCGCCGTAGTCCGCGGCGCTGTCGGCGCTGTCGAGCGCGCTGGCGAGTTGGTCCGTGGAGACGTTCTTCACGAACACCTCGGCGGTGTATCCGCCGCCTTCGGCGGGTTCGACGCGCACGTCCGTCGCTTCGACGTCGAGTTCCGCGGCGATGTCGCCCTCGAGTGTGCTCGGGTCGGCGGAATCGGTCAGTTCGACGTCCTCGGCGGTTACGCCGACGACGGGCGCGCTGATCCGCGTTCCGCCGTCGAGTCCGAGCCCGTACACGAGATTCGTCCAGCCGTCGTCGTCGGCGGCCTGCGCACTCTCGTTCGCCGCCGGCTCTCCCTCGGGGCCCTGTTCGGCGAAGACGCCGCCGGGGATGAAGAGCGCGACCACTGCGAACGTCACGAAGACGACCAACAGCAGGACGCGCCAGTTGGAGACGATCGTGTCCTTGACGTTCATCGTCGCACCCCCTCGAACTTGTACCAGCGAAGGAGACTCAGGTTGAGCATGTACGTATTCATCAGGTCGGCCGCGAGTCCGACGAAGAGGATGGTCCCGATCGACGCGAGGAGCCCGATCCCGAGCGCGTACGAGACGACCGCCATGACGAGCATCGCCGCCATCGACGTCACCGTCATCACGACGCCGGTCCGCATCGCCCGGTGGGTGCTCTCGTAGAAGTCACCGCTCCGCCGGAGAATGTGGTTGTTCAGCAGGATGTCCGAGTCGACGGAGTAGCCGATCAGCAGTAACAGCCCGGCGACGGTGCCGAGCGTGAGTTCGATCCCGACGAGATTCATGAACGCGAGCGGGATCACGAGATCGGAGAACGCCGAGACGACGATCGCGATCGAGGGGACGAACGTCCGGAACAGCAGGAACGCGAGCACGCTCATCCCGAGGAACGCGATGGTCACTCCGAACAGCGCCGTCGTTTTGAGCTGATCCCCGAAGCTTTCGGAGACGCCCGACAGCGACTGGACGACGTCGTCGTTGGACGCCGTCGGCTCGAGGCCGTCCTCGGCCTGCGACCGCAACTCGCCCTGGTCGGTGGCGGTGAACTGGATGATGTACCGGTCGTTCGCCGTTTGCTGGACGGACGACGGATCCTCGTCGAACGCGGCCGGGATCTCGCTTCCCGGGGTCGACGTCTCGACGGTCATCTCCGTGCCGCCGGCGAATTCGATCCCGTAATTGGCCGGTGCACCGGTAAACAGGTACCAGCCGCCGATCACGGTTATCGCGACGAGCAAAACGGCGAGCGGCACCGCCGCAAGCTGCCGATTACTGTACCGGGTGTAGTTAAATTCCGGTACGTCGAAATACCCCATATACCCGACCTCTGTTGGTCAGCCCGTGTAAGCCTTCTCAATTTCTGCAGCATGTTCCGAGAATAATACTGTCGAAAAATACGACGCCCTGAAGCCGCTCGAGCCCGTACGCTGGACCATGTCGCCGGAACAAGGGCAGAACGCCGATCGATTCGCAACGCCGACCGGATCGACCCGGGACGAAACCGTCGATCCGCCGGACGCGTCCGAGGTCGACTCCGCCGACCGGCCGTCGGACTCGTCCCCCAGCGCCGATCGGGTCGTGATCTCGTACCCGGCGGACCTCTCGAACTGGGGCCGCTTCCAGGTCGAGAAGCCGTCGTTCCAGGCGTTTCTCCGCAAGACCCGCGAACAGGCCCGCGAGGGCGACGTCTGGGAGGAGTTCGTCGGCGTCGGTTGCTGTGGCAACACGCTCGACGTGCCGTTGCGCGTCGAACGGGTCGACGGTGGCGAGCGCATCGACGCGGACACCGAGATCAGGTACGAGGTCCGCGAAGCCTGCGGGATCGAAGGAAGTTGGCAGGTCCAGAGCGCCGGCGGCCCGAGTCAGGGGTGACGGAGCCGGCTGAATCGGTCGTCCGATCGCCCAGTCGCCTCGAACGCCGCAGAATCGTCCGTCAGTCCGGGAGGTATCGCACGCTCACCACGCCGTCGTCGGCCGATCGGCGCACCTCGACGCGGACCGCCCCGAGCTGTGCCGCGCGTGCGATCGTCTCCTCGTCGTCGAGGACGTCCCTGGCGGCGGGATCGACCTCGTCCTCCGGAAGGCTGAGGACGTGAATCTCCCCCGTTCCGGCCCGCTGTTCCGTGACGAGGTCGCCCACGTCGGCCTCGGCCGCGAGGGACTTCTCCTGCGTCGTCGGCTCCAGGTCGCTGTCGATCAGGTCGATCGAGCGTCTGTTCTCGACCTCGACCACCTGCCAAGCGACCTCGAGCGGCGGCTCCGGCGCGACGGTTCCCTCGAGGACGTCGTGGACTTCGAAGCCGGGGTTCGACGCGAGCGTGTGAACCTGTGCGGTCTCGACGTCGCGGACGACGGCCGACTCCGATTCGGCGTGCGTGACGACGAACGTGCCGGTCTTCTCGCTCATGGGGAGTGATAGGTGGCTCCCGGGTTTCCGGGTTTCGACTTTCGGGTACCGGACCTCCGATCGGCCCCTCATCAGAAGTCGACGTCGTCGCCGACGGCGATCGATCCCGAATCGACGATATTCGCGTTCAGCCCGCCGCGGTGGACCAGCGCATCGACCGCTCCCGCCGTTCCGGCCAGCGATTCCATGTAGCTGCAGGGTTCACAGAGCCGAACGCCGACGAGCGTCGCGTCCCCGACCCGGAACTCGCGATCGACGAGGTGGTTCAGTGGAACCCCCCGCGTCAGGACGTTCCGTCGCGTCTCGCGGGGGTGAAGCTCCGTTCCCTCGTCGCGCGTCGCCGCGTCGAGCGCTTCCCGTTCGACGAGCGTGATATCGGTCGCCTCCGGCAGGTCGTCGCGTCGATCGTACAGCCCCCGCTCGCGGAAGTATCGATCGCCCCAAAGCCCTCGACCCGCGACTGCCTCGACGGAATCGCGTTCCCGCATCGGGTCGCCGGAGTCCGGCGCGACGTAGATCCCCTCGACGGTTCCTCGGGCGTGCATGGACGAGAGTTGATCGATCGGGACTAAACTGTTTGGAGACGCCGGACCGGCCCACCGAAGCCGACCCGCGGTCGATCGATCGCGTGACGCGACGCCTCGCGTGACGCAACGCCTTTACACCCGGCCGTCGCCCGCACAGGTATGAACGTCGACATCGGAAACGCGCTCGCGTCGGTCGCGTCGCCGGGCGTCTCCCGCGAGGCCCTCGATCGGCTGGACGAGCAGGTCGCGGACGCACACGATCGCATCGAACGGGGGATGGCGAACGGGGACCACGGCTACGAAGCGCTGAACCTCCCGCAGCGGACCGATCCCGACGCGATCCGATCGGCCGTCGAACCGGTGTCCGACGCCGAGGCGCTGATCACGATCGGCATCGGCGGGAGTTCGCTGGGGGCGGCGACGATCGTCGACGCGCTCGATAGCGTCGAGCGTGGCTCGATGGAGTCCGACGGCACGGAGACCGTCTTCCTCGACAACGTCGATCCCGAGTGGGTCACCGCGCACCTCGATCGGCTTCCGCTCGAGAACACGGCGATCAACGTGGTCTCCCGGTCCGGGACGACGGCGGAGACGCTCGCGAACTTCCTCGTCGTCCGCGAGGCGTTCGAGTCGGCGACCATTGACTGGACCGAACGAACGATCGTGACGACGGGCGAGTCCGGGCCGCTTCGCGACCTCGCCGATCGTCACGACCTGCCCTCGTTGAAGGTTCCGGACGGCGTCCCCGGGCGCTTCTCCGCGCTCTCTGCGGTCGGGATGGTCGCCGCGGCCGTCTGCGGCCACGACCTCGACGCCTTGCTCGAGGGGGCCGCCGCCGAGGCCGAGACGCTCTCGGGATCGCTGTTCGAGTGCCCCGCTTACGCGTACGGCGCGACGACCTACGCGCTCGACGCCCGCGGGGCCGGGATGAACGCGATGGTGCCCTACGCCGAGTCGCTCGAGACCTACTCCGAGTGGTTCGCCCAGCTATGGGCCGAGAGCCTCGGCAAGGACGACCTCGGCCAGACGCCGCTGCGCGCGCTCGGCGTGACGGACCAGCACTCGCAACTCCAGCTCTACCGCGCCGGCCCGCGCGACAAGGTCGTCACGTTCGTCAGCCCTCGCGAGACCGCGGATCGATCGATCCCCGCGACCGACGTCGCGGAGCTCGCCTATCTCGGCGACGCGTCGCTCGGCGACCTTCTCGCGGCGGAGTTCGAGGCGACCGAGGCGAGCCTCGCCGCCGCCGGCCGGCCGACCGTTCGCGTCGAGATCGATCGGGTCGACGAGTACGAACTGGGCGGCCTGCTGTACGGGATGGAAGCAGCCTGCGTGCTCGCGGGCGAACTCTACGGCGTGAACACGTTCGAACAGCCGGCCGTCGAGTGGGCGAAGAAGGCCACGCGGGGGCTGCTCGGCGGCGTCTCGGAATCGGATTCCGACGGCGAGTTCGCGGAAGCCGACGCGGTCGCCGAGAAGACCGAACTTCGGATCGAGCGCTGACGCTGGGGAACCGATTCGATCGGTGACGCTGAACTCCGGTTCGAGCGTTGAGTACGGGGTCCGCCCGGTATGGCGCTGTCCGCTTGCGGAGGCCATATGTGGGTGCGCACGAAAGTTGGGCTATGAACGAGACAGCACGGGCCGACGACGCCGGCTCGTACTCCTCCGGGGCCGCTCCCGCCGTGGGGACCGGCCTCGCCGCCATCACGGTCGCCGCGATGGCGGTCCCCGTTCGCCGCGGTGTCGACGATCCGATCGTCTGGACCGGCGCAGCGTTCGCGCTGGCAGCCGTCTTCGCCTTTCTCGGCAGTCGATACGGACGGATAGATCGTCGGATCGCGGGCTCGATCGCGGCCGCTTCGAGTCTCGCGGTGGTCTTGCTCTCGGGTTACGCACTGAATCAGGGGGTGTCGGTCCCGGTGACGCTCCCGACGCTCGGATGGTCGATTTCGCTGCTGTTTACGGCCTTCCTCACGGCGGGGTTCGCCACGGGTATCGGGATCGCCGATTACTTCGGGATCGGCGGTCATGGGCTCAAGGTTCGCAGTCTCCGCATCACCCTGTTGCTCGTCGTCGGACTCACGGGGCTGATCGCGGCACAGGTCGCGATGCTCCTGCTCGCCCTTCCCGTCTTGCTCGTCGCCGACTCGCTCTCACAGTTGCAACGCGTCGCGATCAGCCAGTTCGGGATGGCACTCGGGACGGCGGTCGTCGCAGGGGGGTATCTCGCGTTCCGGGAGTACGATCTCTCGTACCTCGATCTCAGACTGCCGACGATACGGCAGGTCGTCTGGACGGTCGGTGGACTCGTCGTCCTGTTCGGCACGCTGTTTTCGATTTCGGTCCTGTTCCAGTCCGCCGGCGTCGAGAGCGCCGATCACGGGACGGCCCAGCAGGCCCAGGAGAACCCCGAGATCATGCTGGTGTTGATCCCCGCTGCGATCCTGATCATCGGTCCCTTCGAGGAGTTGCTCTACCGGAACGTCATCCAGAAATCACTCTACGAGACGTTCTCGCGCTACGGGGCCGTCGTCGCCGGGAGCGTGATTTTCGCCGTCGTCCACGTACTGGCCTACGGCACCGCCGGGGCGGGACAGATCATCGCGAGCCTGACCGTGATCTTCGGGCTCTCGATCGTCCTCGGGACGCTGTACGAACGGACGGATAACCTCCTCGTTCCGGCGCTCGTCCACGGGCTGTACGACGCGATCCTGTTCGCGAACCTGTACCTGACCTACGGCTGACGACGAACGATCGGCTCCGTCCCCTTGTGTGCCTTCGACGGTGTTCTACAGACAGTGACGGATACCGTGTCCGTCTCCTACGACGGATTCTTCCGGGCGAGCTGTGAGCCACAGATCGGGCATCGATCCTTCTCCTCGTCGAACTCACGGCCACAGCCCTGGCACTGGTAGTGCCACTGGCGCTGTTCGTCGATGCCCTCGCGCGCGATCACCTGCACGTCGACGTTCAGTTTCTCGGCGACGTTCTGCATCGCGTAGTCGTCGGTGACGAGGGTCCCGTCGAGTTCGAAACTGGCTGCGACGAGTCGAACGTCCGTCTCCGAGAGTACTTCGAGATCACCGGATTCCCTGGCCGCACGCTGGACCTTCTCCGTGGTGTCCTCGTTCGGGATGTGGATGTGCATGCCCGAACCTTCCATCGCGTCGTAGCGGTAGGCACTCTCGTCCTCAAGTTCGTCGCGGACGAGCGGGATAGTCGCAGTCTGTTCTGTCGTGTGGAAGTCGTGAATAAAAGCCGAGGAGTCGAGAACGTACATACCGTTAGCGCTGGACGACGATGTAATCTTTCACCGCCTGGACGCGGCCGACGGGGACCAGGAAGCGGCCGGTGTCGTCGAGATCGAAATCGACGTTCCGGGGGGACAGTTCTGCGTCCGGTTCGATGACGAGGTCGTGGAGTTTCCCCGACTTGAGGTCCATCGTGATGTTGTAGAGCATTCCCAGTTCAGTTCCGTCGGATCCCATGACGGATTTCCCCGAGAGGTTTTCAGCGAGTATATCGCTCATGCATACCCGTATTTACTAATCGGTATTAAAAACAAGGGGGTTGATGTGGTGCGCTGTCACGTTCGGACCGACCACCGACGCTCGGCGGACTGCCCCAGGACCGATCGGCGGCGATCCCGTGGTGGAGGGAGTCGTATGGCCAGTCGACGTCGACCGATCGGTCGCGCGCGGCGACCGGCGAACGCGGATGACGATGGGTTTAACTACCGCTCTGCCGACGCGTTAGACAAGACCTTCTCGGGTGGTCACCATGTCTGATTCGGATCCAAACGACCCTACATCTCTGCGAACCCCGATCGTCGCTGTCCTCGGGCACGTCGATCACGGCAAGACGAGTCTCCTCGACAAGATCCGCGGCTCAGCGGTCATCGAGGGCGAAGCAGGGGCGATTACCCAGCACATCGGTGCGACGGCGGTTCCGCTGGACATCGTCTCTTCGATCGCGGGCGAACTCGTCGATCCCGACGACTTCGACCTCCCCGGCCTGCTGTTCATCGACACGCCGGGCCACCACTCCTTTACCACGCTGCGCTCCCGCGGTGGCGCGCTCGCGGACATCGCCATCCTCGTCGTCGACGTCAACGACGGCTTCCAGCCCCAGACGCTCGAAGCGCTCGACATCCTCCGCCGGTCCGAGACGCCCTTTATCGTCGCGGCGAACAAGATCGACACCGTTCCGGGGTGGAACGAAAACGAGAACTCCCCGATCAACGCGACCTACGACGACCAGTCCGATCGGGTCAGGTCGCGACTCGACGAGAAACTCTACGAGATCATCGGGAACCTCTCCGACGAAGGGTTCTCCGCGGACCTCTACTGGCGGGTCCAGAACTTCCAGCGGAACGTCGGCGTCGTCCCCGTCTCGGCGATGACCGGCGAGGGGGTTCCGGACCTGCTCGCCGTGATGATGGGCCTCTCCCAGCGGTACATGAAAGAGGAGATGGAGATCGACGTCGCCGGCCCCGGCGTCGGCACCGTTCTCGAGGTCAAAGAGGAGAAAGGCTTCGGGAAGACGATCGACATCGTCCTCTACGACGGGACGATCAGGGCCGACGACACGATCGTCGTCGGCGGCCAGAACGATCCGATCGTCACCGAGGTCCGGGCGCTGCTCCAGCCGCGTCCGCTCGCCGAGATCCGGACCGAGAGTCGCTTCGAGAAGGTCGACGAGGTCTCGGCGGCCGCCGGGATCAAGGTCGCCGCACCGGACCTCGGCGGGGCGATGGCCGGTGCACCCGTCCGCGTCGTCCGCGATCGGGACCTCGAGGACGTCATCGACGAGGTCGAGGCCGAACTCGCGGACATCGCCGTCGACACCGAAGAACAGGGCGTCGTCGTCAAGGCCGACACGCTCGGGAGTCTCGAAGCGATGGCCGACGCCCTCGAAGACGCGGAGGTGCCGATCGTTCGCGCGGAGGTCGGCGACGTCGCGCCGCGTGACGTCTCGGTCGCTTCGACGGCGGAGGATCCGAAACAGCAGGTCATCCTCGGGTTCAACGTCGACGTCCTGAGCGACGCCGACCAGCGCGCCGAAATCGAGGACGTGACGGTCTTCACGGACGAGGTCATCTACCAGCTCGTCGAGGAGTACGAGGAGCACGTCGAGGAGATCGAACGTGCTCAGCAGGACACCATCCTCGAGAACATCGTACGGCCCGCCCGGTTCCGCATCCTGCCGGATCACACCTTCCGCCAGAACGACCCCGCAGTCGTCGGCGTCGAGGTCAACTCCGGCACCGTCCAGAACAACACGAACGTCGTCAAATTCGAGGGCAACGAACCCGAACGCGTCGGCCAGATCAAGGGTATCCAGGAACAGGGCGAGGACGTCGACGAGGCCCGCGCAGGCAACCGCGTCTCGGTCGCGATCGACGGCCCCACCGTCGGCCGCCAGATCGAGGAGGACGACGAACTCTGGGCCGAGATCCCCGAGAAACACGCGAAGATCCTCGAACAGGAACTGGCCAGCGAGATCCCCGGCGACGAACTCGAGGCGCTGAACATGTACCTCGACAAGCAGCGCAGTCGCGATCCGTTCTGGGGCAAGTAGCGCCATCGACTCCTCCCTCTCGGTTCTCTCAGTTCGCTCGATTCGATCGCCCGTCCGGGAGAGTCCCCACACCGTTCGAAACGGTTCCGCCGTCCGAATCGACCTCCTGGCGACCGAGATGCGTGATCCTGTAGACGGTTTGTCGCCCGTCTTCGCCCTCGGGAGCACCGGTCCGTGCGACGAATCCGACGTCGACGAGGTCTCCGAGGTGGTGGCTGAGGTCGAAGCGGTCGTCGTCGATCGCGGCGGCGAGTTCTTTTCGAGCGACCTCTTCTCGCTCCCACAGCAGGAACAGGACGGCATACCAAAATAAGTACGATATCATCTCTCCGTAACTCCTCTGTCGGGTCGGGAGAGCAAGCAACTGTCCCGTCCAGGAAGCAAGCAACTGCCCCGTCCAAAATTAACACGCTGCGCGTGGTTGATCCGTCGATGCTCGTACAACTTCGACAGTACAAACACGAGGAGGTCCAGTTCGACGACAACCGGACGACCGGCGAGTCCCAGACCGAGGACACGGTGAACCCGGACTCGGGGGAATACTTCGACAAAGACTTCGACGAGTTCGACGTCGAGACGTGGGAAACCGTCGACCACGAGGGTGACCCGATTCAGCGCCGGTCCGTCACGATCGACGGGGTCACCGCCGTCTCCGTCCCGCAGGATTCGATCGACGAGGGCGATCCGGATCTCCCCGGACAGACGATCCAGGTTCGGATGGAGGGCGGCATCGAACAGCTCGATCGGGCCGCGATCGTCGAGGTTCAGGACGAAAATCCCGAGTAGCCATCGGACCAGAGATCGGTCTCCGGGGGACGGCATCGCGACGCCGGAGGGTCCGAACCTGTCACGTACGAGAATGACAGCCTCTCCCGGAGCTGATCGGGTCCCGAAATCGTTTTCAACTCGTCACTCGGACAGTCGGTATGCCGACGGAATCGGACACTCATTATGACCCCTCGCTGGGGAACAAGTTCATCTTCGTCACCGGCGGCGTGATGTCTGGACTCGGCAAGGGGATCACGGCCGCGAGCACCGGCCGTCTTCTCAAGAACGCCGGGTTCGACGTCACCGCCGTCAAGATCGACCCGTATCTGAACGTCGATGCGGGGACGATGAACCCCTACCAGCACGGGGAGGTATACGTCCTGGAAGACGGCGGCGAGGTCGACCTTGACCTGGGGAACTACGAGCGGTTCCTCGACGTCGACATGACCTCGGACCACAACATCACCACCGGGAAGACCTACCAGCACGTCATCGAGAAAGAACGCGCCGGCGACTATCTGGGGAAGACGGTCCAGATCATCCCGCACATCACGGACGACATCAAGCGTCGAATCCGTGAGGCCGCCGACGGCACCGACGTCTGTATCGTCGAGGTCGGCGGTACCGTGGGCGACATCGAGGGAATGCCCTATCTCGAGGCGCTTCGCCAGTTCGCCCACGAGGAACCGGAGGAGAACGTCCTGTTCGTCCACGTCACGCTCGTCCCCTACTCGAAAAACGGCGAGCAAAAGACCAAGCCCACGCAACACAGCGTCAAGGAGGTCCGATCGATCGGCCTCCAGCCCGACGTGATCGTCGGCCGCTGTGACGATCGACTCGATCAGCAGACCAAAGAGAAGATCGCGCTCTTCTGTGACATCCCGACGGAGGCTGTCTTCTCGAACCCGGACGTCGAGGACGTCTATCACGTCCCGCTGATGGTCGAGGACGAGGGCCTCGACCAGTACGTACTGGAGCGGTTCGGCATCGCCGACGAGGCCCTGCCGGAGAGCGAGCGGACGAACGACTGGCGCGAGATCGTCACGACGGAGAAAGACGGCGCGGTCGACGTCGCGCTGGTCGGCAAGTACGACCTGGAGGACGCCTACATGTCGATTCACGAGTCGCTCAAGCACGCCGGCTTCGAACTCGGCGTCGACGTGAACGTCCACTGGGTGTCCGCCGGTGAGATGGCCGAGGGCCACGACGGCCAACTCGACGACGTCGACGGCGTCATCGTCCCCGGCGGGTTCGGAATGCGCGGCTCGGAGGGCAAAATCGAGGCCGTCCGCTATGCCCGCGAGAACGACGTGCCGTTCCTGGGACTCTGCCTGGGCTTCCAGATGGCCGTCGTCGAGTACGCCCGGAACGTGCTGGGACTCGAGGACGCTCACTCGGCGGAGATGGACGGAGAGACGCCCCATCCCGTCATCGACATCCTGCCCGAACAGTACGAGGTCGAGGACATGGGCGGCACGATGCGCCTGGGCGAGCACACGACCGTTATCGAACCCGAAACGCTCGCTTACGACCTCTACGGCGACACGTCCTGTTCCGAACGCCACCGCCACCGCTACGAGGTCAATCCCGAGTACTTCGATCGGTTCGAGGACGAACCGCTGGTGTTCTCGGGGACTGCCGGCAACCGGATGGAGATCCTCGAACTCGAGGACCACCCGTACTTCCTCGGGACGCAGTTCCATCCCGAGTACACGTCCCGGCCGGGCCAGCCGAGTCCACCGTTCCTCGGACTGGTCGAGGCCGTCCACGAGCAGACGGACGCGTCGCCCGACGACGCGGAAACGGACGCCGAAACGGAGGTAACCCACTGATGGTAGACACGGACACGTTCGTCCCGGACGCAGTCGCAGAGATCGAAGACCAAATCGACGACGCCAACGCCGTCATCGCGCTCTCGGGCGGTGTCGACTCCTCGGTCGCCGCCGCTCTGGCCTACGAGGCCATCGGCGATCGCCTCACTCCGGTCTACGTCGACACCGGCCTCATGCGCAGGGGCGAGACCGACCAGATCCGCGAGACGTTCGACTACATGGAGTCGCTGCGGATCGTCGACGCGAAAGATCGGTTCCTCGACGCGCTCTCCGGCGTCACCGACCCCGAGGAGAAACGCGAGGTCATCGGCGAGCAGTTCATCCGCGAGTTCGAGCGCGAGGCCACGGACGCGGACGCGGACTACCTCGTCCAGGGGACGATCTACCCCGATCGCATCGAGAGCGAGGGCGGGATCAAGTCCCACCACAACGTGGGCGGACTCCCGGAGGTCGTCGACTTCGAGGGCATCGTCGAGCCAGTACGCGACCTCTACAAGGACGAGGTCCGCGAGGTGGCGCGTCACCTCGGCCTCGACGAAATCGTCGCCGAGCGGATGCCGTTCCCCGGTCCCGGCCTGGCGGTGCGCGTGATCGGCGAGGTCACCGAGGAGAAACTCGAGGTCGCCCGCCACGCCTGTCACGTGGTCGAGGAAGAACTCGAGGAGTACGACCCCTGGCAAGCGCTCGCGGCGGTGATCGGCAAGGCGACCGGCGTGAAAGGCGACAACCGGGTACACGGGTGGGTCGTCTCCGTGCGATCGGTCGACTCGCGGGACGGGATGACCGCCCGCGCCCAGGAGATCGACTGGGAGACGCTCCAGCGCATCCAGTCCCGTATCACCGGCCAGAACGAGAACGTCGCCCGCGTCGTCTACGACGTGACGCACAAACCGCCCGCGACGATCGAGTACGAATGAGCATGGACGCGATCGTCGCCGGCCCGGACGAGGACGGTATCGCGGACGCACTCGAGGCCGAAGGCGTCGACGTGGCCCGCGTTACCGGCGTCGTCTCGCGGCCCGCACTCGAGGAGGCGGGCATCTGCGAGGCGGACCTGTACGTCCTGACCGACGTCGGACAGGCGACCACCATCCCGATCGCACACGACCTCAACGACGACCTGCGGACGGTCACCTACGCGCGGGAGACGATCCCCGAGTTCGTCAAGGGACAACTCGATCTCGCGATCGATCCCCAGTTGATGAACGCCACCGTCGTCGCCGAAGAACTGGCCGGTTGACGGAACCGGGGCCGGAGTCCGATCGGCATCTAGCTGTCAGCAGCTGATAATGTTAATTTAAAACAATTATAAATTCGTACAGTTACGGGATAAACGTTCTCGACTCGGTTTTCGATCGGATAAACTCGGGTTAAATTCGGGAGAATTCGACGTAAGACTCCTATACCGTCTCCCCCGTTCAAGTGGATCCCGCCACAAGTCCCGGGTGGAGGTCGACGGGCAGACCCCACCGAAGGCACCCCACAGCCTTTCCCCGTGACTTCCAGCAACCCCACCACAGCACCCTTCCCCCCACCATTGCCACACCGTTCCCGTTCGACGCAGGTTCGCTGCACCGGCCTGCATCGTCCTGCGGTTCTGGCACCGGGGCGTCCCCGCGCCCCGGATGCGTTTTCGTACCCGGAAGACGTGGCTATCCGTCCGAGCGATCGCGGAGTTGCCGTAACACCGGGATTTCCTCGCGCCGCTCCTCGTCGAGTAGCGTCCAGTCGATTCCCGACGGCTGACGTTGCTCCGGTGGTCGCCGTACCCGATCGGGCGTGACGACCAGCGTCATCGTGACGTCGTGACGTCCGATCGCGACCGGGTCGTCGATCAGTTGTCGCTCGTGCACCGTAGTCGCGACCGACGTCTCGTCGTCGACCAGCCCGAGATCACGGAGGACGGCGTACTCGAGATCGCTGTAGCCCTCGCCTTTTCCGATGCGACTGCCGTCTTCGGTCACTGCTACGCTGCCCGAAACGATCAGATCGATCGGCTCGACGTCCTCCGGCCCGACCTGGTCGCCGTGCGTCGACGATCCCGAGACCGTCGTCGCCGCGTCGTAGTCGTCGAGGGCGTCGGGATCGAGTTTCAGGAAACACCGCTCGTCCGCGAGTCTGGGGACTGCCATGTAGACCGTCTTGCCGTCCCGCAGGGCCCGCCGGCGGACGGGTAACTGCGGTGCGTCGGGATTCGCCTTGATCGTCGTCGCCGCCTCCCACTCGGGCTGGTCGGCCAGCCGATCGGCGGCCCGGTTCGCGTTTTCGAAATTCGGAATGCGGCCGTGGGGCGGGAATGGAAACCGGGCGACGCCGCTCTCCTCCAGATCGTCCCAGATGCGCTGTCTGATGGTCGCCTTGTCGATGGCGTCGTCGGTCCGATCGCCGCCGCTACGGTCGTCGATCCGATCGTCGTCGGCGTCGATCGGCCCCATCATTCATCACCGTTTACGTCGTCGTCGTCGTCCGCGGTCCGGTCTTCCCGAGCGAGGTCGACGAGGGCGGCCGCCTCCGGGAGGATGATGTCCTCGATCGCGAGCGACGCCGCATCGGGGTCGCCGGGGAGACAGAATACGAGGACCTGCTCGGAGACGCCGGCGAGCGTGCGCGTCGCGACGATTTGCGAGCCGATCAGCTCGTATCCGATCTGTGTGAACAGTTCGTCGAAGGCGGTTATCTCCTGCTCTAGCAACGGCTCGACGGCGTCGAGGGTGACGTCCTCGGGTTCGATACTCGTCGCGCCGGCGGTGACCACGAAGTCGACGTCGTCCCGATCGATCATCCGCTCGACGATCGACTGGACCTTGTCGTAGTCGGGCCCGACGTGTTCGCGCATGGCGATCTCGTGTCCCTCGGCTTCGAAACCCGTGACGACGGCTTTACCGGCCTCGTCCGACGCGAGGTCGCGGTCGGCGGCGATCGTGACGACGCCGACGCAGAACGTGCGCTCACCGGCGTCAGTCGCGTCCGCGTTTTGCTCGCTCATATCCCGTCGTTCCACCGGGAGCGGATAAAACGCATGGCAACCCGACCGGACGTGCGGGGCAGCGGGGCCAAACTGTTATGCCCGCGGTTTCCGTCACTCCGAGTGTATGCAAGCGGTCAAGATCACCGAACACGGCGACACGGACGTCATCGAGTACGGCGACTATCCCGATCCCGAGATCGGCCGGGACGAGGTCCTGGTCGACGTGAAGGCGGGAGCGCTGAACCACCTCGACGTCTGGGTTCGCCGTGGGCTGCCGACGCTCGACCTCGAGATGCCGCACGTCCCGGGCAGCGACGCGGCCGGGGTCGTCGAGGAAACCGGTCCCGACGTCACCCGGTTCGATGAGGGCGATCGGGTCGCGCTCACCGCCGGGGTCAACTGCGGCGAGTGCGAGTTCTGTCGCCACGGGGATCCGACGCTCTGTGTCAACTTCCACCTGATCGGCGAACACGTCACCGGGGTCCACTCCGAGTACGCGGCGATCCCCGAGGACAACCTGATCCCCGTCCCCGAGGGCGTCGACTGGGTCACTGCGGGGGCCTCGTCGCTCGTCTTCCAGACCGCCTGGCGGATGCTGATCGATCGGGCGGACATCGAGTCCGGCGAAAAGGTCCTCGTCCTCGGGGCGAGCGGCGGCGTCGGGCACGCCGCCGTCCAGATCGCCGACTACGCCGGTGCGGAGGTGTACGCGACGGGGAGCACCGAAGAAAAGCTCGCTCACGCGACCGATCTCGGTGCGGATCACGTCGTCAACTACGAGGAGCAGAACTTCGCGAGCTGGGTTCGCGAGGAGACCGGCGGCCGCGGCGTCGACGTCGTCGTCGACTACATCGGAGCCGGCACCTGGCGCGATTCGATCAAGAGCCTGGCGAAGAACGGTCGGCTGGTCACCTGCGGCGGGACCGCCGGGCCGAACCCCGAGACGGACATTCCGCGGATCTTCTGGAACCAGTTGCAGATCATCGGCTCGACCATGGGGACGCCGGGTCAGGTCGACGACGTGATGGAACTCGTCTGGGACGGCACCTTCGAACCCGCGATCCGCGAGGTGATGCCGATGAGCGAGACGCCACGCGCCCACGAGATGATCGAGGGCCGCGAGGGCTTCGGTAAGGTCGTCGTGCGACCCGATAGCGAACTGTAGCGGCGCGCGGCGAACTGCCGTGAAGTGCGGTAAACTGTCGCGGCACACGGGCCGAACGGTGGCCACAGCAGGTTCGTTCGCCGCGGGTCCGACCCCGATCGAGACCGGAACCGTGAGGGCTTTCTTTGCGCGGTCGAAACGTTCGCTCGTGACCTCGAGCGACGACAGCGGCTACGTGCACGACCCCTCGGCGTTCGACGACGAACCCCGACGCGAGTCGGCAGACGACTCGCCAGCGGCGGGGTCGGCCGCGGCCGACGACCGGGTCCACGGTTCGCCCCATCCCGAGGCGGCCGATCGGGAGTTCGACTGGCGCGGCTGGACGCTCGTCGCCGTCATCGTCTTCGCCTTCGTCGTCGCACCGGCGACGATCCTTCTCGTGCCGCCGAGCGGCGAGGGATACCGGTTCGCCCTGTTGATCCTGCCGCTCGTCCCCGCCGTGTTGCTGGCGGTGACGGCCGTCTGGGCGACGACGCGGCCCTGATACTGTGCCGGACGTCGGTGAGCCGGCCGACGGTGGAACACTCGGTGCGAAGCCGATCGCAGCGTCTCGGCCGGTATCGCTGGAAGCGGCCGGAGGCAAACGCCGGCTCTTCGAGCAGTTCCGTCCGCTCGTCTGAAAAATCGCGATGTCAGTGCTCGGCGTCGAGGATCTCCGCGAGCCGGGTCAGGACGGTCGATCCGTGGACGAGGTCCTGTCGTGGTGTCGCGTCCCGATCGACGTACTCGGCGAGTGTGTCGTGGAGGCGACGCGCCTGATAGCCGGTGAGCGTCTCCGAATCGGATTCGATCGTCTCGACCAGTTCGAGCGTCCACGTCGGTGGCGATTCGTCGTCGTCGATCGCCTCGTCGACGCGCTCCGACAGAACGTGGTGGACGACCCATTGTTCTTCTCTGGAGAGCGTAACATCGTACGTCTCGGTTTCCGGGGGTGTGGAACTCATTACGTCACACGGACCGATTTCGTCGGCCCTCGGACGACGCTACGAAGGGTGGTATAATAAACCTTGTTACCAATTCGCATGGTTCGGGGGAACACGTCGACCTCGGCGACGGTCGACCGGGCCAGACGATCGATCAGGTCAGGCAACCGGTCAGATCCGGCAGCCGTCGGTGACGGCCGGTCGATCGCGCCCGTTCCTCAGTCCGAACGGACGTCCCGCCGCATCGCGATCTCGAACCACGGGCAGAGACGCAACTGGCGGTACCACTCGGGGTTCGAGTGCAGGCGCTCGTAGGGGACCCACATGAGGCCGGCGACCTCCTCCTCGTCGGGATCGAGCGTCGTGTCCGTCAGCGTGAGTTGCAGGACGGCACAGACCTCGTGTTCGACGCCCGCGTTCTCGAAGTAGCGCTTGTACTCGAAGCGATCGGTCAGGCGCAGGTCGTCGTACTGGTCGGGCGTGATCCCGAGTTCTTCCCGGAGGCGCTGGCGGGTCGCCTGTTCCTGACTCTGTCCCTCGACCGGGTGAGAGGCGACGGTGCCGTCCCAGTACGTTCCCCAGAGGCGTTTCCCCGGGGCACGCTGGGCGAGCAGGATGTTGTCCTCCTCGTCGAACACGAGCGAGGTGAACGCTCGATGACGGATGCCGTCACCCGTGTGGGCCTCGAGGCGGTTGACGAGGTTGAGTTCGGTGTCGTCTTCGTCGACGGCGATGACGTCCTGCGCTGCGTTCTCGTGCGGGAGGTCCTCCGGCGTGCTCATACGCCCACAATCACGACGACTCTTGAAACCAGTATCGTCTTGGCCGCTTCGATCGTGGGCCGTGCGTTACTGAGGTCACCGATCGCCGTCGCCCGATACCGAGATCGGCCACAGATCGCCGCCGTCGGGATTCGGTCGATAGCCGTCCCCGACGGCGACCGTGAGCGTCTCCGCGTTCGTCTCGAGGTGCAGCGTCTGGGTCTCGAGCATTTCCCCGTCGAGACTGTACTCGACGGCGTCCCGACGGCTCTCGAGAACGAGCGATGGCGTCCGCCGCCGGACGATGTGCGTGCTGTCCGCGCCGAACAGCCCCTCGAGGGCCGCACCGCCGAGCAGATTGGTCGTCGCGGCGTCTTCGACGATCGTCACCTCGAACAGGCCGTCCTCGACGTTGGCCTGCGCAGCGCGCGTCCCGGTGAACCGCCGGCAGTTTCCGACCAGGACGAACAGAGCCTCGCCCTCCCAGGTCCGTGCCACTTTCCCGTTCGGTCCCGCGGCCGTCTCCACCCGTAGCGGGAGCGAGTCGAACGACCCGATCGTCTTCAGGGTGTTCTTGACGTACGCGAGCACGCCCAACTCCTGTTTGCTCTCCGAGGTCGTCTCGCTGCTCGCTTCGGCGGTGACGCCCCCGACACAGGAGTTGACGAAGACCCGGTCGTTCGCAATTCCGATGTCGATCGATCGGCGTCGGCCGTTCTCGATCACGGAAAACGCGTGTTCGATCCCCTGGATCCCGACGTTCGTCGCGAAGTTGTTCCCCGTCCCGGTGGGGACGACGGCGACGGTCGTCGCGTCGAACGCGTTCGCGGCAGCGATCCCGTTGACGACCTCGTTGAGGGTCCCGTCGCCGCCGACCGCGGCGACGAGGTCGGCGTCGGGCGCGGCGTCACGGGCCATGCGCTTCGCGTCACCGCTATCCTCGGTCTTTCGAATCTCGAAGCCGTGCTTGGCTGCGAGTTCGATCACGTCGTCGACGTGGTCCTCGCTCCCGCTTACGGGATTGAGGACGAGAACGCGTTCGTTCGCTCCGTCGGGTCCCATGCTGCGATTCATGCCGGCCGTGCGCAAAAGGGCCTCCCCGGCGTTTGCCCCTGTATGTACGCCGTCGACCTGCATACGCACACGCGGTTCTTCCACGGGCGTCGCCCTCTCGGGGATCGGTTCGACCCGCTCGGCGTTCGACTGCTCGCCACGGCGGCCCGGCGTCGCGGCCTCGACGGGATCGCGACGACCAACCACGATTACTACACGGCGTTCGACCCGTCCCCGGACGTCGAAACGCTGCCGGGGATCGAGATCACGACCGATCGCGGCCACGTCCTCGTCGTCGGCCCCGATCCGCCGGCGGCGACGAAACCCGGCGCGCTCTCGCCGCGAGAGGCAGTCGCGCTGGCACACGACTGCGACTGCGCCGCGATCGTCGCCCACCCGTACCGCAACAGTACGGTGCGGGAACTCGAGGACGTCCCGTTCGACGCGATCGAGGTCAACGGTAAACACCCGCGTTCGCAACCGCTCGTCGAGGAGTTAGCCGGCGAGCGGGACCTGCCACTGGTCGGCGGCAGCGACGCCCACTACCCCTTCGAGGTGGGGCGGGCGTACACGGTCGTCGACGCCGATCGGCTCACGCCCGAGTCGGTCGTCGACGCGATCCGCGACGGGAACGTCAGCGCGCGCGTCTCCCGCTCGTGGCTCGATCGAACACTGCGCCGGGGGTATCAGGCGATTCACCGCCGCAAGCACGTGATCGACGCGATCGAACGGCCGACGCCCGGCGTGGGGACCCCGCCGGGAGAGGACGGAACCTGAGCGACTCAGCCGAGTTGCTCGTCCAGAATCAGGCGCGTCTTCGTGCTCACGACCTCGTCCTGGTCGCGGGCCTGCGTGATGAGATCGTTCACGCCGCGCGTGTCCGCGGCGTCGACGACGAGCACGATGTCCTGTTCGCCCGAGACCATCCAGACGAAGTCGACCTCTTCCCACTCGGCCATCCGTTCGGAGACCGCCTTCGTATCGACGTCGACCGCGACGCCGATTTCGAGCATCGCCTTGACGTTGCCCGTCCGGGTCGAGATCGTAAAGCGTTCGATGACGTCGTCGTCCATCATTCGCTCGACGCGGTTGCGGACGGTGCCTTCGCTCGTTCCGACCTCGTCTGCGATCTCCGTGTACGGCGTCCGGGCGTCACGACGGAGGATATCGAGGATCTGTCGGTCCAGGTCGTCCATGGAGATGCGTGACTACGTGTGTCCTGCACTTACCGATTACGAATTTCGTAACTCAGTTTCGAAGACAACACTTATGCCGGTAGGATCAATACGTAGTTCGTAATGACAGCAGCCTACGTTGCGCTGGAAGGGGGCCACGTAATCGAGGGCCGTGGTCGTGCTCCGGGAACGGCTCGTGGCGAACTGGTTTTCACGACGGCGTACACCGGCTACGAAGAAAGTCTGACCGACCCGTCCTACGAGGAACAGGTCCTGACGTTCTCGTACCCGCTGATCGGCAACTACGGCGTCCGCGAGGAGCGGTTCGAGTCCGATCGCGTCCACCCGCGTGCGGTTCTCGCGCGCGAACTCACCGAAGACGTCGCCGAGTGGCTCGCGAGCGAAGGCGTGCCGGCGATCGACCACCTCGACACGCGAGAGGTCGTCACCGACATCCGCGACGGCGGCGCGATGAAGTGTGGAATCGCCGTCGGCGAGGACGTCACCGAAGCGGACGCCCTCGCGGAACTCGAGGAATGCAAGGCGATGAGCGACCACACGGAGATCGGTGCGCAGGTCAGCGTCGACGAGCCGATCGTCCACGGCGAGGACAACGACGGCGAGACCGTCGCGCTGATCGACTGCGGCGCGAAGGGATCGATCGTCGACTCGCTGCTCGCCCGCGACGCGACCGTCCACGTTCTGCCCCACGACGCGAGCGTCGCCGACGTCGAGGCCGTCGACCCCGACGTCCTGTTCATCTCGAACGGTCCCGGCGACCCCGCGAACTACGAGGGATCGATCGCGCTCGTCGAGGCATTCGTCGAGGACACGCCCGTGGCCGGCATCTGTCTCGGACAGCAGATCGTCGCCGAAGCGCTCGGCGGCACCACCGAGAAGATGACGTTCGGTCACCGCGGCGTCAACCAGCCCGTCCTCGACCTCGAGTCGGGGCAGGTCGTCATGACGACCCAGAACCACGGCTACACCGTGGCCGACCCCGGCGACCACCTCGAGGTTACGCAGATCAACGTCAACGACGACACGCCGGAGGGGATCGACGGCATCGAGTACGACGTCATCACCCGCCAGTACCACCCCGAGGCCAATCCCGGACCGGAGGACACCCTCGACTTCTTCGACGACGTCCTCGCGATGGCGAACGGCCGGAGCCAGCGACCCGTTCCCGCCGACGACTGACGCCGTTTCGACGTTTTGCCGTCTCTCGATTCGTCTCGCTGGACCTCATCAGTGAGAGCCGACCGTGGGACTCTGACGCCGTCCTCTCGCCTACCGCTCGAACTCGTAGACGACCGTCACGCTCGCGCTCACGGTCACCGGGCCGGCGTCGAACTCGGTCTCTGGCGCGGCGGCGTCGGCTTCCGCGACTTCGGCGGCCCCGTACCGGACCGAGCCGACCCGGACGTCGCTCGTCGTCACCGATTTCGTGCCGGTGATCTCGACCTCGCGGTTGGCCGCGACGTGGTCGGCCTCGCTGTCTGCGTTTGCGAGCGCGTCGTCGAGCGCGTCGTTGCGGAGTTCGCTCCGCGTCTCCTCCTGCAGGGTAAAATTCACGCGGCCGACGTCGTCCGCACCGGCGGCGATCGATTCGTCGACGACCTCGCCGACGCGGTCCACGTCGTCGATCGTGAGGGTGAACGATCGCGACCCGCGGAAGCCGTCCTCGGAACCGTCCCTGTCCCGATCGGGGTGGACGCGATATCGGCCTTCCTCGACGTTCTCGTCGGGGAGTCCGAGGTCGTCGAACGTCTCCCGGAGCGGCTCCGATCGGGTGGCCAGTTCGTCACGCACCGCCTCGGCCGTGTCGCCGCGTGCTCGGATGCCGATGCTGATCGTCGCCCTGTCAGGTTCCGTTTCGACCTCGCCGTCGGCGCTGACGGTAATCTCGTACTCGGCGTCGCCGGTGGTCGTCGCTCCCTCGTTTCCGTCGCTGCTGAGCGCACTGCTTGCACAGCCTGCCATCGCCGTTGCGACACCGACGCTCGATGCCGCGAGGAACTGTCGTCGATCCATACCGGAGCGATCTCATGCCAGTGAAAAAACACCTCGTCTAGCTCAAATGCATCTTTGAGTGAGGGTCCATCTGCCGGAATCCGGGACAGGTACTTGTCGCGACACGTCGTCACTGTCACCACGGCTGGTTCGAACTCGCTCATGCCCGACGATCGACTCCTCCTCCCCGTCGCGAACCCCGACACCGCCGATCGACTGCTCGGTACGGCGATCGACGTCGCCCGCGACCGTAGCCTCGAGATTCTCGTGCTCTCGGTCGTCACCGTCCCGGTTCAGCTCTCGCTCGAGCAGGCGCGCCGCGAACTGGAGATCGACGATCGCAAGGCGCTCGTCGACGACGCGGTCGAGCAGTCCCGGGCGAACGGGATCGAGGCGACGGGACGGATCAGGTTCGCCCGTAGCGCGGCGACTGCGATCTGCGGGCTCGCCGAGGACGATTCCGTGTCGACGATCCTGCTCGGGTGGCGCGGCCGCCCGCGTCGGCAAGACGTCGTCCTCGGGAGCACGATCGACGCGGTGCTCGCGGACGCACCGTGTGACGTGCTCGTCGAACGGCTCGACGAGGGGCCGATCCGCGTCTCGTCGCTGCTCGTCCCCGTCGCAGGCGGACCCAACACCGAACTCGCCGCCGAGGTCGCCGGGTCGCTCGCGCGGGCACGCGAGGCGCACGTCGAACTCGTCACGGTTACTGCCGATCGCGACGACGAAACGGTCGCCGAGGCTCGCGAACTGCTCGACCGTACGGAACCGTCACTGGGCGCCGTCGAGTCCGTCGAACGGACCGTCCTCGCGGGCCCGGTCGTCGAGACGATCGTCGATCGGACGGCGCGCCACGACGTGACCGTCATCGGTGCCGCCGAGGGTGGGTTCCTCCGACGCGTGCTCGTGGGCAGCGTCCCGGAAGCCGTCGGGCGCGAGGCCGACAGTACGGTCATCATGGCCAGGCGCAACGAACCCGTTTCGCAGGCGCTGTGGCGGCGGCTTCGCGATCGGGTCCGGTGGTGATCGGCCCCGGCGGACGCCGTTTTCGAAGCGAGCGCAACGGCAGCCCCCACGCGATCGGGGAAATCGATCGGCGGCCGAAGGTATTCGGGACAACTGGGACTGCGGCCGTCCCTGTTCGATCAACTGATGGATCGGACTGTAGACGTCGACGGTGAACCGTACGTCGTGGACGCCCTCGACGAACTGATCGGCGAGACGCCGCTGGTACGACTGGACGCCTTCGCCGACAATCTCTTCGGGAAAGTCGAGGCGGGAAACCCGTACTCGGTGAAGGATCGTATCGCCCGCGAGATGCTCGACGCCGCCGAACGCGAGGGTGTACTCGAACCGGGTGACACCGTGGTCGAATCGACGAGCGGCAATACGGGCATCGGGCTCGCGGCGGTCTCTGCCGCGCGCGGATACGACTGCGTGCTGACGATGCCATCCTCGATGTCGACGGAACGACGGCAACTCCTGCGGGCGCTCGGGGCAGAACTCGAACTGACGGCCGCAGAGAACGGGATGGCGGGAGCCAACGAACGCGCCGAGGAGATCGTCGCCGGACGCGACGACGCAATCATGGCTCGCCAGTTCGAAAACGAGGCGAATCCCGCGGCCCACCGACGAACGACGGGGCCGGAAATCTGGGCCGATACGAACGGCGAGGTCGACGCAGTCGTCGCCGGCGTCGGAACCGGGGGTACGATCACCGGCGTCTCGGAGCACCTGAAAGAAGATCGAGGAAAATCGGCGGTCACGGCGGTCGCGGTCGAACCCGCCGCGTCGCCGACGCTGTCCGAACTCAGCGACGACAGCCACGACATCCAGGGGATCGGCCCGGGATTCGTGCCGGACGTCCTCCGAACCGACCTCGTCGACGAAATCCGTGCCGTCGACGCCACGGCAGCCAGAGACGCGGCTCGGCAACTGGGTCGGACCGAGGGGCTCCTCGTCGGAATCTCTTCCGGCGCGGCGCTTGCTGGCGCCGCCGAGTACGCGAACGAGCATCCGGACGAGTCGACGGTCGTCGTCCTCCCGGATACCGGCGAGCGGTACCTCTCGACCGACCTCTACGCGATCGAGTGACCGATCGAAATCGAGACGCCGGGGTCGAGACGGATCGCTCTCGCGTGCAGAATTCGGCTCAGTTCGCGTCCAGCACGTCGAACGCGTAATCCGGCCGATTCGTGACGAGGATATCGAGGTCGTGCTCGAGCACGTCGCGGATCGTCTCTTTCGTATCGACGAGTTTCCAGATGCCGGCAGTGAGCCCCGCGTCCCGTGCGTCGCTGACGAAGGTCGATACGCCGTGGGGCGCGTAGTGACTGAACGCCACGTCGGCGCCGGCGGCCGCAGCGTCCTCCGCGAGCCACGGCGTCGGCACCGAACCGACCAGCCCGGTCGAAACGCCGTCCTCCTGTGCCGGATCGAGCGCCGCGGTTTCGAACGAAATTATCGTGACGCGATCGCTGAGACCGTGTCGGACGACGGTCTCGAGGACCACGTCGGTGTAGCCGCCGGCTTTCAGTTCGAGGTAGATCGACGCGCTGGTCGGCGCGATAGTTTCGAGCGCCTGGTCGAGCGTGATGAGCGGTTCGCCGTCGATCCGCGCCCCTCGAATCTCGTCCCAGGGCCGGTTCCGGATCCAGCCGTGTCCCGTCGAATCCCAGTCGAGGACGGGATCGTGGAACAACACCAGTTCGTCGTCGCTGGTCGGTCGCACGTCGAGTTCCACCCCGTCGACGCCGACGTCGAGTGCGCGACGGATCGCGGCTTCCGTGTTCGGCGGTGCGAGCCCTTCAGCGCCACGGTGGCCGACGATCGTCGGGCGATCGGCCGGCACCGATCCGGACCCGATCAGCGGCGACATCCCCCAGACCGCGACCGCCGAGAGTCCCGCTCCCATCCCGGCGAGCAGGCGTCGTCGAGAAACCTCGGGACGAGAGCAAAGCGACATAAACGAGATAATTCACCGCATCCATATCAACTTTCTTACGACGGAATTGCGGTGGATGGTAGCACACTGAAAGATATCTCGGCCGATCGAGCGCTCCAAGTGCGCGTCCGGTCCCGGTTCGAACCGCGGCGCATCCGAATCCGGAACAGCTTTGCTGTCAAATTCCCAAGGTCGCTCCGTGAGTCGACTCGAACGCGTCACCGCCTGGCTACGGGCCCGACCAGTCATCACGGTCTTCCTGTTGCTCGCAGCCGTGCCGACCGGTCTCGCGGCCCTTTCCTTTCGCCAGCCGATCGGGATCCCCCCCGCCGTCCTCTCCGGTCTCGAACTGCTGTTCTGGCTGCTCGTCTACGCGCCAGTCGCCGGTATCAAATCGTGGCTACTCGAACCGATCGGACTCGACGCGCTCTTTGCCGTTCCCGGTCTCCAGCAGGCCATCGTGTTCGCCCTCCTGCTCGGATTCTATTACGCTCTTAGTCTCACGCTCGTTCGGATCGGCGCGGTGGTTCGCGCCCACTACCGGACGAGGCCGTGACGTCCGACGGTCAGAAACGCACCGCCCCGATCAGGACGGCGACGAGCGGAACGGCGACGGCGGCGTGAACGATCACCAGCACCGTCTGCCCGGCCGTCGAGACGCCCATCGAGGGGGCGACGAGGAGCACCGGGGCCAGCATGGCCACGAAGACGACGGCGGCGAGTGCGACGAAGTTCCGGGTCGGGCGGGCAGTCACGCGAGCCAGTACCGCGTAGGCGACTGCGGCCCCAGCACCGGCGACGACGATACTCGCGACCGTCGGTCCGGCGGCGAACGGGCTGTCCGGCCCGGAAACGCCCAGGTCGACCCCGAGGAGGGTGACGGCCCCGAGAACGAGCAGGCTGGCGGCGATGGCAACCACGATGCCGAGCGTCGTCCGGCGAACGAGACTGCTCGCACTCGTGGCTACTGGGTATCGTGTGTTTGTAGTTCCCATGCAAGTGGTAGGCAGGGGGCGGCTATAAACTATGCACTCGCCGATCGGGCCCGCGCTCAGTCGTGCCTGAACGATCGCTGGCCCGTAAACGCCATCGTCATGCCGTGATCGTTCGCGGCCGCGATCACGTCGTCGTCGTTGACCGATCCGCCGGGTTGGACGACCGCTTCGATCCCCGCCTTCGCGGCTTCCTCGATGCCGTCCGGGAACGGGAAGAACGCGTCGGAGGCCATGACGGCGCCCTCGGCGTCCTTGCCCTCGGCGTGTTCGTCGGCCTTCATCGCCGCGAGTCGAACCGCGTCGACGCGGGACACCTGCCCCATTCCGATCCCGACCGTCTCGGTGCCGTCGGCGAAGAGGATCCCGTTCGATTTGACGTGCTTGAGCGTCTGCCACGCGAACACCATCGACTCGAGTTCCTCGTCGGTCGGTTCGCGCTCCGTGACGACTTCGAGGTCGTCGACCGAAATCGACTGCAGGTCGCGCTCCTGGACGAGTCGGCCACCGACGATCGGTTTCTCGGTGAAGCGTTCGGTGCGATCGCCGAGTTCTCCGACGTCCAGCACTCGCAGATTGTCTTTTTCGAAGAGCACGTCGAGCGCGTCGTCGGTGTAGCCCGGCGCGACGACGACCTCCTTGAAGGAGTCGATAATCCGCTCGGCTGTCTCCGCGTCGCACTCCCGGTTGAGGGCGACGATCCCGCCGAAGGCGCTCATCGGGTCCGTCGAGAGCGCCTTCTCGTAGGCCTCGGCGATCGAATCCGCCGTCGCACAGCCCGCGGGATTGGTGTGCTTGATCACCGCGGCGGCGGGGTCGTCGAACTCCTTGATGAGGTTCAGCGCGCCGTCGGCGTCGTTGTAGTTGTTGTACGACAGCGCCTTCGCGCCCTCGTTCAGTTGCTCGGCGTGGACGACGTTCGCCTCGTCACAGGTGTAGTCGGCATAGACCGCGGCGTTCTGGTGTGGGTTTTCGCCGTAGCGGAGGGTGTCCGCGCGATCGCTCGAGACGAGTCGGCGAGCGGGTAGCCCCTCGGCGTCCGGCGCTGTCGGGGAGTCCGCGTCGACCGTCACCTCGCCTGCCTCCGTATCCACGTCGACCGCACCCTCGGCGAACCACTTCACCGCACGCGGGTAGGCGCGGAACTCGCCCTCGTAAAGGACGCGCTCTTTGAGACTCTCCTCGTCGTCGCCCTCGTAGACCGGGATCGGCTCCTGGGTGACGATCGGGCCGCCGTCGACCTCGTCCCGGACGACGGTCCCGTCCTCGTCGGTCGCGTCGGTGACCACGTGGACCGTACAGCCCGTGACCGAGACGCCGGCCTCCAGCGCGTCGCCCCAGGCGTCCATGCCGGGGAACGACGGCAACAGTGCGGGATGGACGTTCAGCGTCGTCGGCTGAGCGTCGAGGAAGGTATCCGAGAGGATCCGCATGTAGCCGTCCAGACAGACGAGGTCGAACTCGTACTCGACGAGCGCCTGGTTGACGGCCCGTTCGTGTTCGCGGCGGCTCATCCCCTCTTCCAGGGGAACGACCTCGGTCGGAATCCCGCGGTCGGCGGCGGACTCGAGGACCGGCGCGTCCTCGCTGTTCGTCAGCACGACGGCGAGTTCCGCCCCGCCCGGCGCTCGATCGGCGATGTTCAACAGGTTGCGCCCTCGGTTGCCGGCCATCCCGGCGATTCGCGTCATGGTCGGATGCCCGCCCGCGAGGGCCAAAGTGGTTGCGGTCTCGCCCACCGAAGTATACATGTTCGTGGACATATATGCTACTATAATCGATTGCGAACGTCGAAATATACACACTCGTGGCTTCGCCTATCGACACGCTTTTGCGCCGCGCTGGAAAGACTCGGACGATGACCGACACCGACGCCCTGTACGCCGTCTCGCCCCTCGACGGCCGCTACGGTAGCCGGACCGCGCCGCTGTCACCGTACGCCAGCGAAGCCGCGCTCATGCGGGCCCGCGTCCGCGTCGAGGTCGAGTACCTGATCGCCCTCGCGGACCTGGGGGCGACGCCGCTCGAACTCGACATCGACGATCGCGAACACCTCCGCGGACTGTACAAACACTTCGCCGAAGAGGACGCCCAGTTGATCAAGAAACTCGAGACGGAGGGCCACGCCGGCTTCGATGCGACGAACCACGACGTCAAGGCGGTCGAGTACTTCGTCCGCCACCGGCTCCCGGAAGACAGCGACGCCTCGGCGTGGATTCACTTCGGCCTGACCAGCGAGGACGTGAACAACCTCGCCCACCGCCTGCTCGTTCGCGACGCCGTCGACGAGGTGCTCCTGCCGGAACTGTACGCGGTGCAGGACGCCCTCGCAGACATGGCGCGGGAGTACCGGGACCTTCCGATGCTCGCGCGAACGCACGGCCAGCCCGCGACCCCGACGACGTTCGGCAAGGAGATGGCCGTCTACGCCGCCCGCCTCGGCCGCGCGACGGGCCGAATCCGCGTGGCGACGGACGGACTCCGTGGCAAACTCGGCGGCGCCTCCGGAACCTACGCCGCCCACGTCGCAGCCTATCCCGACGTCGACTGGCGGGATTTCGCCGAGGCGATCGTCACCGGGCTCGGCCTCGAGTTCGAACCCCTCACCACGCAGGTCAACCCCTGTGACGATCTCGCCGCACTGTTCGACGCCGTCCGCGGCGCGAACGACGTGCTGCTCGACCTGGACCGGGATATGTGGCTCTACGTCTCCGATCGTTACCTCGGTCAGGAGGCCGTCGAGGGCGAAACCGGCTCCTCGACGATGCCCCACAAGGTCAACCCGATCGACTTCGAGAACAGCGAGGGGAACCTCTCGAAGGCCAACGCCGATCTCACCTTCCTCGCGGACTACGTGACGACCTCGCGGCTCCAGCGTGACCTCTCGGACTCGACGGTCAAGCGGAACATCGGCGCCGCGTTCGCGCACTGTCTGATCGGCTACGGCAAGACCGCCGCCGGCCTCTCGAAGGTCGTCCCGACCGAACAGGTCATGCGCGACGACCTGGCAGACACGCCCGAGATCATCGGCGAGGCCGTCCAGACGATCCTCCGGCGGGAGGGCCAGGAAGACGCCTACGAGCGCGTCAAGGCCGTCACCCGTGGGAAGGACGTCTCCCTCGAGGACTTCCGCGAACTGTTCGACGAACTCGACGTCGACGAGGACGTCCGCGAGGAACTGCACGCGCTCACGCCCGAGGGATACACCGGCGTCGCGAGCGACCTCGTCGACGACCTCGAACGGTAGCGATTCCGACGCTCGTGTGTCCCGCGGCAGTCGGTACGGGAGCGGCGATTCGTTCCGAGCGCATCGGTTCGACCGCCTCGGCCGAGACGGGGAACCGATCGCCGTATCGGAGTGCTTGTAAGCCAATACGCGGTACTGCGAGCGTACGAACGCAACTGCTATGAGAGGATACGTCACCCGTCGGGCCATCGACGCCGAACACGTCGGCATCGTACTGGTTCTCGTGTCGGCGGTCGGGTTCGGGACGCTCGGTATTTTCGGGATTTACGCCCAGCGGGCAAACCTCTCGATTCCGACGGTGCTCGTCTTTCGCTTTCTGCTCGCCGGTGTGCTCATCTGGGCCTTCCTCGCGTGGCGGGGGCAGGTGACGATCCTCCGCGGCCGACCGCTACTGATCGCCGTCGCACTCGGCGCGTTCGGGTATACGGCACAGAGCGGCCTCTACTTCCTCGGCCTGGAGTTCATGACCGCCGGACTGGTCGCGATCGTCCTCTACACGTACCCCGCGTTCGTCGTCGTTCTCGCGATCGTCACGATCGGCGAGCGAATGAGTCGGTCGATGCTGGTCGCGCTCTGTCTGGCCTTCGCGGGAATCGTCCTCGTCACCGGCGCGAACCCGGCCGGTGCATCGCTGGTCGGTGTGGTCGTCGTCCTCGGCGGCGCGCTCGCGTACGCCTTCTACATCACCGGCTCGAGAGCGGTGCTCACGACGGTCGATCCGATGGTCCTGACCGCGTACGTGTTACCCGCCGCCGGCGCTTCGTACGTCGTCATCGGAACCGCGACGGGGCAACTCGAGGTCCCGACCGCACCGATTGCGTGGACGATCCTGCTCTGCATCGCCGTCTTCGCGACGGCCGTCCCGGTCGTGACGTTCTTCGCGGGGCTGAAGTACATCGGAGCCAGCCGAGCGAGCATCGTCAGCACCGTCGAACCGCCCGTCACGGTCGCCCTCGGCGCCGTGCTGTTCGCCGAACCGGTCACCCTGACGACTATCGTCGGGGGTGTGTCGATCCTGGCCGGTGTAATCGTGCTGGAACGCGAGTGACGAACCGCGAACCAGCCGTCGGCTGGGCGCCTCCGATCGGGTCCGGTGGGACGAGGCGCTCGGAGACGCGACCGATCGGTTCGTCAGTTACGTCGGAACTACCGGACCGACGACTATCTTTTATTACCTGTCATGTGGTATGATGGTACGTACCATGGAATACCACCACGGGGATCGGCTCGCGCACGTGGGTGCGCTCCCGACGATGGCGGCCGATCGGTACGGGGAGAAGACGGCGTTTTCGTTCATGGGGAGCGAGCAGTCTTACGAGGAGTTCGAGTTCCAGGCCAACAGCGTCGCGAACGTTCTGGTCGACCACGGCGTGGAACCGGGCGATCGGGTCGGCCTGTTCGTCCCGAACACGACGCAGTTCCCGGCGGCGTACTTCGGGATCGTCAAGGCGGGTGCGGTCGCGACGCCGCTGAACCTGCGGATGGATCCCGATACGCTCGGGTACGTCATCCAGGACGCCGGCATCGACACGTTGATCGCCTCCGCGTTCCTCGCGGACGAGGCCCGGGAACTCGCGGCGGCCGCCGACGTCGAGACGCTGTTCCTGCCGGGCGTCGCCGACGAGGAGAGAGGGATCGTCAACTACTCGCACGCGACGATGGACGCCGACGAGGCGTTCGACCCGATCGACCGTGACGTGGACGACGTCTGCGTCCAGCCGTACACCAGCGGCACCACGGGGCGGCCGAAAGGGGTCCTGCTCAGCCACCGGAACATCCTCTCGACCCTCGAGAGCTACAGTCGGGGCGGGCTGGCGATCGACGCCGACGACTCGATCCTGCTCGTGTTGCCGATGTTCCACATCTACGCGCTGAACGCGTTGCTCGGATCGTTCGTCTACCGCGGCGCGAAAATAGTGCTCCAGCCCGAACCCGACCCGGTCGACATGCTGACCGCGATCGACGACCACGACCTGACGAAGTTCGCCGGCGTGCCGGCGATGTACACCATGATGTTCCGGGAGTACCGCGAGAACCCCGACGAGTATGACGTCTCCTCGCTCGAGGACGTCACCTGCGCGGCCGCACCGCTTGCAGAGGAGGTCCGCCGACAGATCGAGGAGGCGTGGAACGTGCCCGTCGTCGAAGGGTGGGGAATGACCGAGACGTCCCCTGCCGGCACCCTCGAACCGGCCCACGGGGTGCGCAAGGAAGCCGGCTGTATCGGTCCGCCGTTGCCGAACATCGAGTTGAAGATCGTCGATCCGGCGACCCGCGAGACGAAAATCGCGCCGGACGACCTCGAACCGTTTCCGGACCCGGCGATCGACTTCGACGACGAGGACGCGGTGACGGGCGAACTCGCGATCCGCGGGCCGAACATCTTCGAGGGCTATCACAACCGCCCCGAGAAGACCGCCGAGGTGTTCGACGACGAGGGCTGGTTCTACACCGAGGACGTCGCGCGGGTCGACGAAGACGGCTACTTCTGGATGGTCGATCGGGCCGACGACATGATCATCACCGGCGGGAACAACGTCTACCCGGCGGAAGTCGAGGACGCACTCTACGAACACCCCGACGTCGCGGAGGCCGCGGTCGTCGCCGCACCCCACGAGGTGAAAGGGGAAGCTCCGGTCGCGTTCGTCGTCTCCGAGGCGGGTGCTGACGTCTCGGAGGCCGACGTTCGCGGGTTCGCGCTCGATCGGGTCGCGACGTACGCGCATCCGCGGCGGGTCTTCGAGGTCGACGAACTCCCGCGGAGCGCGACCCAGAAGGTCCAGCGCTACGTCCTCGAAGAGGAGGTCGAGGAACGACTCGACGAACCGCTCCAGTCGAGCGAGGAAGCACTGTAGTTCTCGACGACCGTGCGAAACTCCCGTTCGTTCGGCTCTGTGCTCTGTAGCAGCGTTGCTCACTACACGTGCCTATCGTCCGCCACGGGGTCTCTCAGCTACGGATGATGGTGGCAGCGTCGTGCTGAATACGTGGCGCTTCTATACCGCCGAAACTACTGCAGGTCGTAGGGGATCTTCGCCGTTCGAATCGAGCAGTACCGGTTCACAGTCCAGGCGTCCTTTTCGGAGCAGTTCCCCACAAATCACAGCGCGTCGCTATTCCACGCGGACGTGACCGTCACCTCGGACGGTTACCGTGTGTCTCTCGTACTCGAACGCAACTCTCACTTCTCTCGGAGCGTGGCTGACCAGGTCGTTGAGTGCATCCGGATCGACGACCTCGGAGAGCAGGTCGAGATCCAGCGGATCGACGTTTTTCGCTCGCGCGACTTCCTCGACGACTCGCGTCGCGGGTTCGTCCCAGTTCTCTGCTCCGTCGTTCGTTCTGCAGGTGTCGATCTGCACAATCTCCCGCACATGACACATCAAATAAACAGGTAACGATCGTTCAGCACTGTTTAATGTTGTCGCGAGAGCCGTGGAAGTCCCGCGTATCGGCGGTCTGGCGAGCATCGCCAACCGCAATTGGATCGTTCATAACAGTCAACCACATTTAAATATAAGTGGTGGAATCTGCCATTGATGTCCGAATCAGACACCGAACACGAGGCACAGGAATCGGACGCATCGAACGACGGACTTGTCGACCGAATTAAACGATTGGTCACTCGTCGGTGACCGAGGTCGGGACGAGACGAACCACTGGTCCGTTCGACCGACTACCACCGACGGTATTATTTGGTGTCAGAATGTCACCACGATCGGGATTGCTAAAGGTGAGCTGCAAACGGTGTGGAAAAGTACAGATCGGCAGAAAGCCAAAGAAAGGCGGACTTCGACTGGTCGGCCGGCGGACCTGTCCCTGTGGTGGAACGGATTTCGTCGCCGCCAACGGCCGTCCCGAGTAGCCCTTCGTTCGACGCTTCTCCAGGTTTCGAGTGAGAGCGTCTCTCGTCGGCCCGTTTCGAAGCGGGTAGAGGATTCACCACGACGTCTACGCCTCGAAGGCGCTCACCGTCTCGGGCCTGATCGAGATGATGACTCGTTCCGTCTCGATCGGGTTCGGATACTCCTCTTCGCCCATGTATCGCTGTGCTAACTCGTCGATGTGCTCGCGTGCACCCTCGGTCGTGAGTTCGTCGACCTCGCCCGTCACCGAGAGCATCCGGTAGGGATTGTCCGGATCGGTCATGCTGACGGCGACCCGCGGGTCGTTGCGGGCGTTTTTCTCCTTTCGCCGATCGCGCTCGGTGTTCACGAGGAGTCGATCGGCGTCGGCGTCGTAATCGATCCACACCGGCGTCACGTGTGGGGCGCCGTCGGGCAACAGAGTCGATACGTGGGCGAACGTCTCTTTCTCGAACAGGTCCTGAAAGTCGTCCGGGATCGATGCCATACTGACCGTGGTTCGTCTCCGTACTAATTTGCGTTCCCTTCGGTTGCAGATGCAGCGAACGGGTGGCCCGATCGAAACCGAGGCGAGTCGATTCAGGCGATCGATTCGTCCCGGGCACCGTCTGTCGGCCATCGCAGGCGCGTTCGTCGTCCATCACCGCGCTCGCATTGCAGAACGATACCGTTGCCTCCGACGCCGATCGGAACGTTCCAGGATCGACGGACCCATTCGGCACCGTCGGGAGTGGGGCGATCGATCGTTCTTTCGAGAGAACCGTCCCCTGGAAACGACGTATTACGCACACGCAAGAGAACCAGTAATCTCGACCTGTTTTCTGTTAGTACATGAATATACATGTGTTAGTGAATTATCATACGAGGATAATCACTGCGCAACCGTCGCAGTGAGGGTGTTCAGATGTCAACGACAGATCCAACGGACGACGACCGGAACGCGACCGACTCCCGCTCGAGAACCGCCATATCGCGCCGATCGATGCTCGCATTGCTCGGTGTCAGCGGGACCGGCGTGATACCGTATGCCAGCCGGGCCCACCCGTCGACGGGAGTGACCGACGACTACGACGGGGAACTCGAACACAGGCTCGACGACGTGGTTCGGGACCCCAGTCAACCGCTCATCGAACAGGACGCGGGCACCAACGACGTCGTCAGCGACGGGCCGTTCGCCGACGTCACCAAGAACCTCGCCGTCGCGGGCCGCGGAGAGCGGCTGCTCCCGAACGGGACGACGGACGTGTGGGCGCACGACGGCTACGCCTACCTCGGAACCTTCAACGAGCCGTGCGGTACCGGCGAAGGGTTCGGCGAGGATCGGCTCGTCGACGACCTGCTTGGCCCGGGAATTCCCGTCTTCGACGTCCACAACCGCAACAAGCCGGAGTACGTCGGGAGCATCCCGTCGGTCGAGGGGAGCCGGATCAACGACGTGAAAGTCGACGAGATGAACGCCGGTGATATCCTAGTCCACTCCAACGAGCCCTGTGACGACGGGCCGGGCGGCTTCGAGGTGTACAATGTCGACGACCCGGAGAATCCGACGCATTTGGCGTCGGTGCGTATCGATGAAATCAACCCGATCAGCGACGCTCTCTTCGGCGGAGTTATCGACGTCGGCGTACACAACCTTTTCCTGTTCCAGCAGGGGGGACGCGACTACGTGTCCGCGGTGGCCGAAACGATCTTTCACAACTTCCAGACGTGGGACATCACCGACCCCACCGACCCGCAGCGGGTGAGCGCCTGGGGTGCCGAGGAACTGTTCGACGACGGCGTCGGCGAGGAGACCGAGGACGTCAATCGGGTCCTGGAGGCCGCCCTCTGGCTGCTGGACGGGGTCGGCACCTCGCAAAACCGCTTCCTGCACGACGTCACGGTCAGCGACGACGGTACCCGCGCCTACCTCGCTAACTGGGACGCGGGGCTGGTGCTACACGACATCAGCGATCCGGCCGATCCGCAGGTACTCTCGGTCGCGATCGACCCCACAGCGGGCGACGGCGAGGTCAACAGCCACCAGGCGTGGCCGTCCGAGGACGGTAACGTCGTCGTCGAGACCGAGGAGGACTTCGACCCGTTCGCGCTCTCGTTCGAGATCACCGAGGGGCCGAACGCCGGCGAGTACGACGCGGCCGAAGGGAACTTCACCGCTCCGATCGCCGACCTGCCCGACCAGACGCTGGCCGGCCCCACGACCTACCTGGGGCTGGCGTGCGAACCCGACGGGATCCCCGAGGCAACCGACGACGGCGAAATCGCGGTCATCCTCCGCGGCGAGTGTCGCTTCGATCGCAAGGCCGAGATCGCGATCGACGCCGGCTACGATGGGATGGTGGTGGTCAACGAACCCGGTGACGATTCGCTGACCACCATGGGCGGCGATCCGCGCGACATCCCGGGCCTGTTCGTCGGTCACTCCACCGGCCTGGAGATCTTCGACGCTGACAGCGTCGCGGACCTCGAGGTCGGCGACACCGGCGCGAGTATCGAGGCGACGGTCGTACCCGAACGCTGGGGGAACGTACGTATCTGGGACTACTCCGACGAGGAGAACCCGGTGCTGGCCAGCGAGTTCGACACGCGCTGCAGCGCCGATCCGACCCACGAGGACTGCGATCCGCGAGGGACCTACTCGGTGCACAACACGATCGTCGAGGACGACAAGGCGTACTTCTCCTGGTACTCCGACGGCGTGCTCATCCTCGACATCAGCGACCCGTACGATCCGGTCGAGACCGCCCGGTACAGCCCCGGCGGTCCCGAGTTCGAGGAACAGAACGGCGGGATCCAGGACGTCTGGGGTATCTACAAGGAGCCTCGCAAGCCCTGGCTCTACGCCTCCGATCGGAACGGCGGCCTGTACGTCCTCAAGGAGTACGGCGCCGATTCCGCGAAGGGCGGGAAGTAACGACTGACGACCCGTCCGCGCGGCGCCGCCGGTCTCCGAGAACGCCGCTCAGTACGATCGCGGCAGGCCGAGCGTGTGCTCCGCGAGGAAGTTCCGGACCATCTCGTTGGTGATCGGCACGGTCTTGAGCAGCCGGGAGTTCTGCCAGATGTCGTAGACCTCGTAGTCGGCCGAAAACCCGTTGCCGCCGTGGGTCTGGACCGCTTGGTCGGCCGCCTTCGTCGCGGCTTCGCTCGATCGGAGTTTGGCGATGTTCGCCTCCGCACCGGCGTCTTCGCCGTGGTCCCACTTCGAGGCCGCCTTGTAGGTCATCTCGCGGGCGCACATGAGTTCGGCGTAGGCGTCGGCCAACGGGTGCTGGATCGCCTGGTGGCCGCCGATCTTCTGGCCGAAGACCGATCGCTCGTTCGCGTAGTCGACCGCGAGGTCGATCGCTCGCAGCCCGCCGCCGACCGCGCTGGCCGCGCCGGCGATCCGCTCGGTGTTCAGGGTGTCCCACAGGAGGTAGAGGCCGCCGTCTTCCGCGCCGAGGATGCGGTCCTCGTGGACCCGCAGGCCGTCGATGTCGACCTGGTACTGGGTTTCGAACCACGGCACCTCGACGTCGAGCGGGGTGAGCGAGATGCCGTCCCGCTCGGCGGGTTCGGGGACGAGGAACATCGAGACGCCGTGGGTCGGATCGTCCGGATCGAGGTCGGAGGTGCGGGCGATCAACAGCATCTCGTCGGCGTTCTCGACGCCGCTGATCCACATCTTCTGGCCGGAGATGACGAACTCCTCGCCGTCGCGTTCGGCCGACGTATCGATGTTGATCGTGTTCGTCCCGGCCCCGGCCTCCGTGAGTCCCATACAGAAGCGCATCTCGCCGTCGGCGATCGCCGGCAGGTACCGTTCCTTCTGTTCGTCGGTGCCGTGGCGCTGGATGCTGATCCCGCCGAAGACGGGCGTGAGGACGAAGATGATCCCGCCCTGTCCGCCGCCCCGGGAGAGTTCTTCGATCACCATCGACATCTCGAGCATCCCGAGGCCGGCCCCGCCGTACTCCTCCGGGATGGTGACCCCGAGCCAGCCGTCCCGCGCGAGGTCGGCCCAGTACTCCTCCGGGAACTCCTTGCCCTCGATCCGGCCCTTCCAGTACTCCCAGTCGTAGTCGCTGGCGATGTCCCGAACGCTCTCCCGGATCAGCCGTTGTTCCTCGGTCTCCGTATAGTCCATGTCTACCGACACCAATCGGTGCACACGCTTGTTACAGTTTCCCACGATCGTGAACGACAACTGCGTTCAACCGACGTCGGGAGCCGAATACATTTGTCACTTGGTACCAATTCACCTCTATGAGCGATCGACGCCGTATCCACGGCGGGTGGTGGCGATGAAGATCACCGTCGACGCGGCGCCCGACGAAGAGACGGCCCGGGCGATCGCGAGCGCCCTCGCCGCCCACCTCGATCGGCGCGTCGAACTCGTCGTCGACGGGACCGAGGATCCCGTCGCGACTGCCGGCGACGGCGACGGCGGCTGGGACGACGCGGTGATCACCGAGCGCGAACGAGGGCTTCGCGAGGAGATCGAGGAGATCCTCTCCGGGGGTCCGAAACGAGGTCACGAGAAGATCGAGCAACTGGGAAAACTGTTCGTCCGCGATCGGCTGGACCTGCTCTTCGACGAGATCGAGTACGAGGACGGCACGTTCGCACGCAACGACGCGGACGGTGAACTCCCCGCGGACGGGATGATCACCGGCGTCGGGAAAATACACGGCCGGACCGTCTTCTTCGCAGCCAACGATTACACCGTCAAGGCGGGCTCGCTCGGCCAGATGGGTGTTGAGAAGGAGATTCGCCTCGCCGAGCGCGCGGCCGAGGCCGGCGCGCCGATCCTCCGGCTGATCGACTCCACCGGGGCGCGCCTGAACCTGGACGATCGGGAACCCGGCGACACCCACATGGACCGCTACCGCGGCGGCCGGATGTTCTACAACCAGTGCATTCACTCCGGGCAGGTGCCCCAGATCGGCGTCCTCTACGGCCCCGACATCGCGGGCTCGGCGTACACGCCGGTGTTCTGTGACTACCTCGTCATGGTCGAGGAGATCAGCGGGATGGCGATCGCCAGCCCGCGCGTCGTCGAGGCCGTGACGGGCGAGCGGACGACGATGGGGGAACTGGGCGGTCCCCAGGTCCACGCGACCCAGTCCGGCAGTGCCGACCTCGTCGTCGGCGACGAGCGCGCGGCCGCCGACGCCGTCCGGGACCTCCTGACGTACCTCCCGCAGCGCCACGACGCGCCCCTTCCCACTCGCGACCCCGACACCCCCGCGGCGAACCCGAAGGGGCTCGACGCCGTCGTCCCCGAGGCCCCGAACGAGGCCTACGACGTGCAGGACGTGATCGATCGGCTGGTCGACGCCGACTCGTGGTTCGAACTCAAACCGCGGTTCGCACCCGAACTCGTGACCGGGTTCGGCCGCATCGAGGGCCGACCCGTCGGCATCGTGGCGAACCAGCCCGCCGCGAAAAGCGGGGCGATCTTCCCCGATTCCGCCGAGAAGGGTGCCGGCTTCGTCTGGACCTGTGACGCGTTCGGCATCCCGCTGGTCTACCTCTGTGACACGCCGGGGTTCATGGTCGGCTCGCAGGTCGAACGCGAGGGCGTCCTCCAGAAGGGCCGGAAGTTCATCTACGCGACCTCGAACGCCCAGGTGCCGAAACTGTGCGTGATCACCCGCAAGGCCTACGGTGCCGGCATCTACGCGATGGCCGGCCCCTCGTTCGATCCCGACGCGACGCTCGCGCTTCCCAGCGCGGAGATCGCCGTGATGGGACCCGAAGCCGCCGTCAACGCGCTGTTCGCGGAACAGCTCGAAGAGATGGATCCGGAGTCACAGCAGGCTTTCAAAGCGAGCATGCGCGAGGAGTACGACAAGCACATCGACGTTCGCGCGCAGGCGGCGAAGATGCAGGTCGACGAACTGCTCCCCGCGGGCGACCTGCGGGACCAGCTCGCCGCCCGGCTGCGCGCGCTACGGAACAAGCGCCGGACGGAGCGCGATCGGTACCACGGGACGGTGCTGTTCTGACGGCGGGGCCGACCCCGCACCCGGCCGTCGGAAATGCAAATCGAATCGATCGGCCGACTCGGTATCTCGCCCGATCACGGTCGCGAAACCGCCAGTGATTACTTCACTGGCCAGTGTATCGAACGAATACAGATCGATCGGATTCCCATGCCGCCCCGACTGCTCCACTACTCCGACGTCGAGAACGCGTACGACGATCCCGAACGGATCGGACGGTTGGCGAGGCTCCTTCGTCAGCGCCGCGACGAGACGACGCTGGTCTGCGGAACTGGCGACACGACTGCTCCGGGCGTCCTCGCGATGGAGACCGACGGGAAACACGCGCGTCGATTTTTCGAGAGAGTCGGTCCCGACGTCTCGACGTTCGGGAACCACGAGTTCGACCACGGCCTCGAGTCGCTCCGCGAACTCGTGGCAGACACGCCCCAGCAGTGGGTGACGGCAAACCTGCGGACGGGGACCCGACCGCTCGCAGCCGACCGCGGCGTCCGACGGATCGCGGCGGTGTCGATCGGGGGCGAGCGTCTCGGTTTCGTCGGCGTCAGCGACCCGCAGTCGATCCGGGCACATCCCGCCGCCGACGGCGTCACCGTCGACGATCCGATCGCGGCGGTCGCCGACGCCGTCGCCGCTCTCGACGGGCGCGACGTGGACTCGATCGTCGTCCTCTCGCACGCGGGCGAACTGGACGACGAGATCGCCCGACTCGACGGCGTCGACGTCGTCCTCGGCGGCCACACCCACGACGTCCGCGCGGACGTCGTGGCGGGGACCCCGATCGTCCACCCCGGCGAGCGGGCGGCGCTGGTCGGCGAGGTTCGGTTCACGGGCGGGACCCCGGACGTCGTCCTGCACCGGGTGCCGGAGGTGCCGGTCGCGACGGACGTCGAAGCCGAGTATCGAGGCCTGTTCGCCGAGTGCGGCCTCACGGACACGGTCGCGACGATCGACGCGTCCCTGTCCCGGGACCCCGCGGCGTGTTTCCCCGAGAGTCGGATCGGAAACGTCGTCGCCGACGCCTACCGCTGGGCGGCCGACGCGGACGTCGCGGTGTACAACGCCAGGATGCTCCGCGCCGGGCCGCCGCTCGCCGGCGACGTGACCGTCGGCGACCTTCGATCGCTGACGCCGTTCGACAACGAGATCCACACCGCAGGGCTGACCGGCGCGGAACTCCTGGATCTGTTCGAGAATCTCGTGGTTCCGGACGCCGTCGACGCCCACCTCGAAGTGTTCGCCCACGTCAGCGGCGCGAGTCTCGCGTGGCGGCGCACGGCCACCGATCTCGGACTCGCGTCGGCGACGGTGGCTGGTTCGCCGCCCGATCCCGACGCCGTCTACGAGGTCGCAGCACCGACGTTCGCGTTCGAAAACGAGCTGTTCGCGCCGCTTTCACGGGACCGGATCGAGGCGACCCACGGCCACCAACACCACGTTCTCGCCGAGTACGTCCGCCGGCACGGATTCCCGGACGGATGCGACGGCCGAATGGAAGCGGTCAGCGATACCGCACCGGAGTCGGTACACTCGCTCCGGTGACGCACCCGGCCCCCGCAGTCGTGACGTCTCGTGCTGGCGATCGGACCCGCCGCGAATTGCAGCCGAAGCCGCGATCACATCGGCGTCGGAGCGAGCAACTGCCCGCCGTCGACCGCGTAGTACGAGCCGGTCACGTACGCTGCGGCGGGACTCGAGAGGAACAGCGCCACGGCGACGCAGTCGGCCGGCGTCCCGAGCCGATCGGCCGCCAGATCCTCCTCGACGACCTGCTGGGCGACGGCCTCGCCCATCACCTCCATCACGCCCTCGGTCCGGATCACGCCGGGCGCGACCGTGTTCGCGCGGATCCCGTACTGCGCCCACTCCGCGGCGACGGTCTGCATGAGGTTGTGGACGCCGGCCTTTCCGGCACCGGAGTGTGCGTGATAGGGGGCACCCCGGACGGAGTTCGTCGCGCCCATCGAGACGATCGCGCCGTCGCCGCGATCGATCAGGTGCTCGCCGACGGCGAAGGTGCAGTTCGCGGTGCCGTCCAAGATCGTCCCCACGACGGAGCGCCAGCCGTTGGCCGACAGGTTCTCGGCGGGACAGAGGAAGTTCGCCCCCGCGTTGTTGACGAGGATCGAACAGTCGCCGAGTTCGTCGAGGACGGTCTCGACCATGTCCTCGACGTCGTCGGGGTTGCGCACGTCGACGGTGGTCGCACAGGCCGCCGCTCCGCGGTCCTCGATTTCTTCGGCGACCGGGTCGAGGTGCTCCATCGATCGGCTGGCGATCGCTACGTCGGCCCCGTGGTCGGCGTACGCGAGCGCGAGTTTCCTGCCGATGCCGGTCCCACCGCCAGTCACCAGGGCGGTCTCTCCCTCGAGCAGGTCGTCGGCGAATATCTCGGTCGTGGGCGGCGTTTGCTCGAAACTCATCCGTCCACCCCCAGGATCTCGCGGGCCTCGTCGGGTGTGGCGGGGGCGCGGCCCACCTGCTCGGCCATCTCGACCGCGTCCGCGACCAGGTCCGCGTTGCTCTCGGCCATCTCGCCGGTCGGCCGGTAGAAGTTGTCCTCGAGGCCGACCCGGACGTTGCCGCCCATCGCGAGCGCGGCCGAGACGAGCGGCCACTGGTCCCGACCGATGCCGATCACCTGCCACGTGCAGTCGTCGGGCAGTTGCCGCACCTGGTGGGCGAGGTTGTCGACCGTCGCCGGAATGCCCCCGAGGACGCCCATGATCAGGCTGACGTGGAACGGCCGATCGAGCACTCCCTCCCGTAGTAGCGGCCGCGTGTTCCCGATGTGGCCGGTGTCGAAACACTCGAGTTCGGGCGTCACGTCCGCCTCGTTCATCCCGGCGAGCAGGTCGCGAATCTCCGAGAAGGGGTTCTCGAACACCATGTCGAAGACGTACTCCTCGCGGGACTCGGAGTACTTCGCGTAGTTCATCGACCCCATGTTCAGCGCCGCGATGTCGGGACCGACCTCCTGAACGTACTCGAGGCGCTGCTCTAGCGGCGTCTCGATCGCGCCCGTTGAGAAGTTGATCACGACGTCGGTGCGATCCCGCACTTCGTCGTAGATTTCCCGGTAGGTCTCGGTCGAGAACGTCGGCGCGCCGTCGTCGGTCCGGGCGTGAATGTGCGCCACTGCGGCACCGGCCTCCCGCGCGGCGGCGGCCTCCTCGGCGATCTCCTCGGGCGTGTAGGGGATCGCCTCACACTGGTCGCGGGTAGTCAGCGCGCCGGTCAGCGCCGCCGAAACGACCACTTTCTCGGGATCGTTGCCCTTCGTCGAGTCCTGTCGATCGTAGAAGTCGGCGCTCGCACACATGCTATCGCCCTCGCCACTCCGGGTCGCGATCGGTCAGGAACGCGTCGATCCCCTCCTCGGTCTCCTCGCTCATCGCGATCATGGCGATGATCTCCCGGAGGTAGGCCAGTGCGGCCCCGAACTCCATGTCCCGTTGCTCGTAGTAGGCCGTCTTCCCCATCTCGATCAGGACGGGGCTGTTGGCCGCCAGCGTGTCGACGAGGTCGTCGAGTTCGGCCTCGAACGCCGCCGACTCGACGACGTCGGTCACCAGCCCCATCTCGCGGGCCCGGTCGGCCCCCACGCGCTCGCCGGTGAACAGGAGCTTCAGCGCGGCTTTCTCGCTCGCCGCCCGGGTGATCGGGGCCATCGCCTGCGCGGGAAAGAGACCGACCTCGACCTCGGGCGTGCCGAACTCGGCGTCCTCGCTCGCGAGGACGAACTCGCAGGCGGTCGCGAGGCCGAGACCGCCCGCCAGACAGTGGCCCTCGACGGCGGCGACAGTGAGCGCGCTCGTCTCCTGTAACTGCGTGACGAGCCCCGAAAGCGCGCCGAAACTCTCCCGGTAGGCCTGGGTCCCCTGGCCGATCGGGAACTCGCGCAGGTCGCCCCCCGAGCAGAACGTTCCCTCGGCCCCCCGGATCACGACCACGCGCGTCGGGCCCTCGTCGGCGGCCGCGAGGACGTCGATCAGGCCCCGGATGACGCCGTCGTTGAGCGCGTTACGTCGATCGGGGCGATCGATCGTCGCCCTCACCACGAGTTCGTCCTCGCTGACCGACACCGCGAGGTCGTCGCTCGAGAGTCGGTCAGCGTCGGCCATCGTCACCTCCGGATCGGTAGTCGTTCCCCCGGCCGGTCGTCCCGCCGGGACTCTCCCGCTGGTCCGGTCCGTCGGCACCGCGTCGATCGTCCCTGTTCATATGACTGAGATTGACAACCACGAACGTAAACCTTCAGCAAGACAACTCGTCGGCCGTCGCATGGAGTTGTCCCGGGCCGACGGCCGATCGAGCACCACGTCACCAGTATCGCCGGTGGCGCGACTCGATAGAAGTGTTCTGCCACGACGGTAATCCGGTGCGATCGACCTGATACGTAGCTCGATCGACGTTCGTACTCGATCGAACTATTCGACCAGCGCCGCGAGCGTCTCCTCGATCGCCGCCGCCGCAGCCTCGACGTCGGCCGCGCGGACGTACTCGCGCGGCGCGTGGGCGACGGCACCTTCCGCGTCGGCCAGCACGCCCGGACCGAAGACGACCGTCGGGGCGTCGGCCGCGAAGTACGAGGCCTCCGTCGCGGCGGTGAACGGCCGGATCGCGCCGCCGGCGGCGTCCGCGAGCAGGTCGACTACCGGGGCGTCGGGATCGGTCTCCCACGCGTCGAGAAACGGCGTCGGCCGATCGGTGAACTGGAACTCGACGCCGACGTCGTCGGGCACGGCCGCCTCGAGATGCGCGGTCACCGCCTCGCGGAATCCCTCGGCCGTCTCGGGCGGGACGCTCCGCCGATCGAGCGTCAGCGCGCAGTCGGCGGGCACCTGGTTGGTCGACTCGCCGCCCTCGACGACGGTCGGCGTGAGCGTCGCGGACCCGAGTTGCGGGTGGGCCGGCGGCGCGTCGGCGCGATCGTCGAACGTGCGGATCGCAGCGAGGACCGATTCGAGCGCGGCGATCGCGTTCGTTCCCGACTGCGGTTCGGCCGCGTGGGCGCTCGCGCCCGAGAGGTGAACTTCCCCCTGAAATCGCCCTTTCGCGGCCGTGCAGACGTCGAGGTCGGTCGGTTCGCCGACGATCACGGCGTCGGCGTCCGTCGTCACCGACTCCTCGCCGGAGACGAGCGCGTGAGCACCCGTCGAGAGCACTTCCTCGTCGGGGGTGACGGCGAGCGTGACGCGATCGCGGGACGGATCGATCGCGAAGAAGGCCGACAGGAGCGCCGCCAGCGGTCCCTTGGCGTCACAGGAGCCGCGGCCCCGGATAACGTCGCCCCGATCGGAAGCGTCGTCGCGGTCGAACGGGACGTGCGGCGAGACCGTGTCGATGTGCGTGTTCAGGACGACGTGAGTGTCGGCGTCGGCCGACCCGCGACTCGCGAGGACGTTCCCGGCGTCGTCGACCCGCGACGTCACGCCGTGGTCCTCGATCGTCTCGCACAGGAACGCCCGCATCGGCCCGACGTCTTCGTTCGAGGGGTGCTGGACGGCCGTCTCGAGGAATTCGATCGGGTCGAACTCGCTCGCGCCCGGTTCGCGCCCGGTCACGGCTCGACCGGCGGTTCGACGGACACCTCGCCGTCGAACTCGTGTTCGACGGGGCCGGCGAGCATCGCCCGCCCGCGATCGTTGAAGCTCACCTGCAGGTCGCCGCCCGGCGGTCGGACGTCGACCGGGTCGGCGTCCGTGAATCCGAGTCGACGCGCCACGACGGCGATGGCGACCGCGCCGGTGCCACAGGAGTCGGTTTCGCCTTCCACGCCGCGTTCGTAGGTCCGCTGGTAGAAGCCGCCGTCGCCGTCCGGACTGGCCACGGTGACGTTCGTCCCGCGGGGGAAGACGTCCGCGTGGCGGACCGGCGGCGCGACCGCCTCGAGGTCGACGTCGTCGACGTCGTCGACGAACGAGACGGCGTGGGGAACGCCGGTGTTGACCATCGTCACCTCGAGCCCTTCGATCTCCTCCTCGAAGACCCCCTCGTCGGCGTCGACGGGAATCTCGTCGGGATCGAACGAGAGTTCGGTCATCTCGACGGCGACGCCGTCGGCCGTTCGATCGGCCCGCAGCGTCCCCGCTTGCGTGTCGATCATCACGCTGTCGGTGTCGGTCCGTTGCATGGCCCACTCGGCGGCGCAGCGAGCGCCGTTGCCGCACATCGGGGCCGTCTCCCCGTCCGGCTGGACCAGCGTCATCACGACGCGTGGCGGCCGGAACGCCTCCTCGAGTGCGAGAAAGAGGATCCCGTCGGCACCGACGCCGTCGGTCCGGTCGCACTCGCGTCTGGCGAGTTCGCCCCGATCGGGGACGGTGTGTTCGTCCGCGTGGATGATCAGAAAGTCGTTGCCGGTGCCGTGGTACTTCTGGAATGGAACGGTCATCGTACTGTCTCCGGATTGCTGTCGCGGTCGGGTGCGCTTCGGGCCGTCTCCAGTCGCGTCACGTCGTCGAACGTCTCCCGGCGACGCGCCAGTCTGACGTCCCCGCCGTCGAGAACGACCGACGCGGGCCGCGGCCGGGAGTTGTACTGACTCGCCATCTCGTAGCCGTACGCGCCCGCGTTGCCGATCGCGAGGACGTCGCCGCGTTCGCTGGCGGGCAGTTCGCGGTCCGTACAGAAAACGTCCCCGCTCTCGCAGATCGGCCCGCTGATCGTCTGTGGGATCGTCTCGCGAGCGCCACCGTCGGTTGCGTCGGCCGTCAGGTTCCGGATCGGGTGGAACGAGTCGTACATCGCCGGCCGGGCGAGCGTCGTCATCCCGGCGTCGACGCCGACGACGGTCGTCTCGCGGGCGTCCTTGACCGTGTTGACGTCGGTCAGGAGCACGCCCGCGTCGGCGACGAAGTACCGTCCGGGTTCGATCGAAAGCGTCGCGTCGATCTTCCCGATCGCCTCTCGAGTCGCCCGGGCGACGGCGTCGAGATCGAGCGGCGCCTCGTCCTCGCGGTAGGGAACGCCGAAGCCGCCGCCGACGTCGACGAACTCGAGGTCACCGACGGCGTCGGCCACGTCCCTCGCGAGGTCGCCCATCCGCGCGACGAACTCCCGGTGGGCGTCCAGCTGGTCGCTTTGCACGCCCGAGCCGACGTGGGCGTGGATCCCGACCACGTCGAAGCCCCGATCGGCGGCGTCGGCGAGCACGTCGACCGCACGCTCCGCAGGGACGCCGAACTTCGCGGCGGCACCCGTTCGAACCTTCTCGTGGTGGCCGGCTCCGATGCCGGGATTGACCCGGAGACAGAGCCGCCCGTCGTAGCCGCGGTCGGCGAGGCGATCGATCGTGTCCTCGGCCCCGACGGTGATCGTCAGGTCGGGATGGTCGTCCCAGGCGTCGACGACCCAGTCGAGGTCGCGGGCGGGCGGGTTGACGGCCGTGTAGCGGATCGCCGACCCCGGCGCACCCGCCTCGAGCGCCCGCTTCACTTCGCCCGCGGAGGCACACTCCAGTCCCGCGCCGGCCTCGCGGATCGCCTCGAGAGCGTCCCCGAGTGCGTTCGCCTTCACGGCGTAGAGGATCTCCGCGTCGGGAAACGCCCGATCGAGTCGCCGGTAGTTCTCCCGGACGCGATCGAGATCGAGGACGTACAGCGGGGAGCCGTGCTCGTCGACGAGCGCTTCGAGTCGAACCGGGTCCCAGTCGGAGAGGCGGCGAACCGCCGGACTCCGATCCTGTGCCTCGCCGTCCGCGTCCGTGTTCACTCCCGCAGCACCTCCTCGCGTTCGGTCGCCTCGATCGTCTCCGTCTCGAGGTCGGTCGCGACGACGGCGGGTTTGTACGCGCCGCCGTCGAAGAGGTCGTGGTCGCTGATCGAGGATTCGACGAACCGGGTGAACGCGCGCCGCTCCGGCGGAAGGCGGCCGTAGAGCACTTCTTCCTCCGCGAGGTCGTAGACCGGAATCCGCGGCGTCAGCAGGGTGTTCTCGCCGACCACGCTGTTCTCGCCGACGACGAAGCCGCTCGTGACGCGACAGCCCGCGCCGAGCGAGACGTCATCCTCGACGATGACCGGCGCGTTCTCGACGGGTTCGAGGACGCCCCCGATGAGGGTGTTCGCGCCTAGCTTGACGTTCGCGCCGATCTGGGCGCACGAGCCGACGGTGTCACAGGAGTCCACGAGGGTACCGTCCCCGACGTGAGCCCCGATGTTGACGAAGGCGGGGCTCATCAGGATGCAGTCCGACCCGATACGTGCCCCACGGCGGACGACGGTCCCGTCCGGCGTGTTGCGGCTCCCGCGATCGCCGTACGCGCCCGTCTCCGCGAGCGGCAGGACGTCGTTGTAGGTGACGCCGCCGTGCTCGTACTGGCCGATCGATCGCAGCCCGAAGTTGAGCAGGATCCCCTGCTTGACCCACTCGTTCGCCTCCCACTCGCCGCCGTGTTTCTCGGCGGCGCGGATCTCGCCTGCCTCGAGGGCGTCGAGGAAGGCGTCCAGGGTTGCGTACGCGTCCTCGCCCGCGGAGTCGGCGCTGATTTCGCCGTCGTCGTACCGTGTCCAGAGGTGTTCGATTTCGTCCTGTAATGCACTCATTCGTCGATCACGTCCGCAAACTCGTAGCGGCCCGCCTTCCGTCCTGCGATCCAGACCGCCGCGTCGACGGCCCCGGCGGCGAAGACGCCCCGGTCCTCGGCGCGGTGGGTGAGTCGGACCTCCTCGTGGTTGCCCGCGATGACGACCTCGTGTTCGCCGGTGACGTCACCGGCTCGGAGCGCGTGGACGCCGATCTCTCCTGCTTCGCGCGGATCCTCCCCTTCGCGGCCGTGCGTCCGTTCGGTGAAGTCACCGCTGGCTTCGATCTCCTCGAGCAGCCGGTTCGCAGTGCCGCTCGGCGCGTCGCGCTTCGCGTTGTGGTGGGTCTCGACGAGTTCGACGTCGTACCCCGGCAGGTTCCGCACCGCCTCGCCGACGACGTTCAGCAGGGCCTGTACCCCGCGGGCGAAGTTCGGTGCGTGGAGGACGGGAACCCCGTTGCCTGCATCCTCGAGGACCGCCAGTTCGTCCTCGTCGAAGCCGGTCGTGCCCGTGACGAAGGCCACGCCCGCGGCCGCACAGGACTCGGCGTAGTCGACGGCCGACCCGGGACCGGTGAAATCGATCACGACGGTCGGCTCCCGATCGGACAGCAGCGCGTCGAACTCGACGGCCGGTTCGACGGTGACGTCGCCGACCGTCCCCGATCCAGGGTCGCGGTTGACGGCGAAGACGACCTCGCAGTCCGCGCGGTCTTCGGCGGCTGCGATGACCTCCCGGCCCATCCGGCCCGTCGCGCCGGTGACGCCGATCCGGACCGTCATCGATCACCCTCTGCCGCGTCGGCGACCTCGGTCGATTCGCGATCGAGGTCGGCGAGGACCGTCTCGAGATCCTCGCGGTACTCGTCGGCCAGTCGCGTAAGCGGCGGGCGCATGCGAGCGGGGCCGTAGCCGCGGATCTCCATCGCTTCCTTGACCGGGATCGGGTTGGTCTCGACGAAGAGTTCGCGAAAGAGCGGCCCGAGTTCGTGGTGGATCGTCCGGGCGCGCTCGTAATCGCCGTCCAGCGCCGCGCCGACCATCGCGCAGGTCCGCTCGGGTTCGACGTTTGCGGCGACGCTGATCGTCCCGGTTCCGCCGACCGAGATGACCGGCAGGGTGAGCGCGTCGTCGCCCGAGAGGACGGCGAAGTCCTCGTCGGTCGTCCGCTCGGCGATCTCGCCGATCTGGCCCAGATCGCCGCTGGCGGCCTTGTAGCCCGCGATGTTGTCGTGGCTCGCGAGTTCGACGGCGGTATCGGGCTCGATGTTTCGGCCCGTGCGCGAGGGCACGTTGTAGACGATCTGTGGCAGGTCGACGGCGTCGGCGATCGCCCGGTAGTGCTCGATCAGGCCGCGCTGTTCCGGCTTGTTGTAGTACGGCGAGATCAGCAGGAGGCCGTCGGCACCCGCGACGGCGGCGCGTTCGGAGAGTTCCAGCGCCTCGCGGGTGTTGTTCGACCCGGTGCCCGCGATGACGGGCACGTCGTCGACGGCCTCGATGACGGCCTCGACGACGCGGACGTGTTCGTCGTGGGTCAGCGTCGCGGATTCGCCCGTAGAGCCGACGGGAACGAGTCCGTCGACGCCGGCGGCCTCGAGGCGCTGGGCGTCGGCCTGCAGTGTCTGGAAGTCGATTCGTTCGTCCTCGTTGAAGGGCGTACACATCGCCGGAAAGACGCCCGAAAGGTCGATATCTGAACTCATGTGTGTCGGAATCCTCGTGGTCGGTCTGGTGTGTGTCGGTCGGCGGTCGTGGAGTAGTTGTTGATCGATCGTGGGCAACCGAACCGTGCCCGGGACGGGGTGCCACTCCCGCCGCGAGCACACTCACACGCGTTTACGTTTCGGAAAACGAGGGGCGACGCCGCTCACGACGCGACCGACGGTCGAGTGAGCGGCGTGGCGCATACGTGATACAGGCGGGTTCGACTGCCTTATCCGTTGTGACTTCGACCAACTATTGCCACAACCGCCCGATGGGGTGTGCTGGTGACACGGAGCAGCGAACGTGAAGTTCCGCGCAATTTATACCCGTCGCGAGCCGTCCATTCGTGTATGACTGACTTCGGCTTGAAAGTGCGAATGGCGGTCGTCGGATCGATCCTGTTCGCGTTCTACATGCTCGTCGGTGCGTTCGGGCTGGCGATGCTCGGCCCCGGCGCGTGGCCGCTGGTCCTGCTCGGTCTCCTCGTCCTCCCGTTCATCCAGTACAAGATCGGCGTGTGGTCTGCGACCCGGAGGGCGGAGGAGATGCCCGAAGAGGGCCAGTATCGGGACATCCACGGGATGACCGAGTCCCTGTGCCGGGACATGGACATCGAGAAACCCAAACTGATGGTCATGGACATGGGCGTCCCGAACGCCTTCGCGACGGGCCGGAAGGGCAACGGCGTCGTCGTGGTCTCGACGGAACTCGTTCGACTTCTCCAGCGCGACGAACTCGAGGGCGTGATCGCCCACGAACTCGCCCACATCAAGAACCGCGACGTCCTCGCGATGGTCGTCGGCAGTTCGATCGCGATGATGGTCGGCTGGGTCGCCTACATGGTCTACATCATGAGTAACGAGCGCGGTCTCGGCGGTATCATCGTCGGGATGGTCATCTCGAATATCGCACAGATGCTCGTGATGATCTTCGTGCTCGCCATCTCGCGGTACCGCGAGTACGTCGCCGACGAGGACGCCCGCCAGTACATCGGCAGCGGCGATCCGCTCGCACGGGCACTCGAGAAAATCTCGAAGGGTGCCGAGGGGCGCGAGTCGACCGTCGACGACAGCGTGAGCGCGCTGTGTATCTTCAACGCGAACCGGAGCCTCCTGTCACAGCTGTTCGCGACGCACCCGCCGACCGAAAAACGGATCGAGAAGCTTCGGGGCTAACGATCGGCGGACGGTCAGGTTGGCCTGCCTATCCCGGGAACTCGCGCGGTTCGAGGGAAGCGGTTTTTACGATTGCCCGACACGGCTAGGATATGACCGAGATTCATCCGGGCCAGCGGGTCGCCGTCCTCGTCGACGCCCAGAACCTCTACCATACGGCCCAGAGTCTCCACAGCCGCAACATCGACTACTCCGCGCTGCTCGAGAAGGCCGTCCAGGACCGCCAGCTCACGCGAGCGATCGCCTACGTCATCCGGGCCGATTCCCCGGAGGAGGAGAGCTTCTTCGAGGCCCTGGTCGACATCGGATTCGAGACGAAGATCAAGGACATCAAGACCTTCGCGGACGGCTCGAAGAAGGCCGACTGGGACGTCGGGATGAGCCTCGACGCCGTGACGCTGGCCAACCACGTCGACACGATCGTGCTCTGTACCGGCGACGGGGACTTCTCGCGGCTCTGTTCTCACCTGCGCCACGAGGGCGTTCGCGTCGAGGTGATGGCCTTCGAGTCCTCGACCGCGGAGGAACTGATCGCGGAGGCCGAGTCCTTCCTCGATCTCGGCGAACGCCACGAGACCTTTTTGCTCTAGCGGCGTCGCTGGATCTTGCTCGTTCGAGGGTGCGCGTCGTTCGCGACGCCGACGAGTAACGCCCCTGCCGCGACGATCAGCGTCACCCCCGTCAACGCGTAGACGGAGACGCGCGACTCGAACACGGCCGGCCCGGCGAGCGTCAGTGAACTCACCGCGAGGAGGGCCACCCCGAGGGAAATTTGCGTGAGATCCATCTCAGCAGCCGAGTACTGACTCGCTGTATATAACGTTCGTGATGATAGTCCGGATATGATGAATGTCAGCATATGCCGAACGGCGGGGCCGTCGTGACGACAAACGACGGCATCGTCGCGATAACGAACGACAGGACCGTCGCAGTGTATCCCCGCACGTCCCGGCGCGACACGTCTCCGCGCAGTCGAAGGGCTTTCGACGGCCCACGCCGAACGGGAACCGATGACCGATCCAGCCGACGGGAGCGCGGGCCTGGCTCAACTCCGGACGATCGCGGACTACCAGTTCGGTGCGGGCGCGGGGGCGGCGCTGTTCCCACCGGAGGAGTCAGTAACGATCAAGCGGACGTCCTCGGGCCGTCCCCAGCAGGTCCACGGCGAGGACGGCCGGATCGTCTCGTTCGGAATCGACGGGCGGTTCACGCTCGGCCTCGACGGCGGTCGTCGACTGGACGCGGCCCTCGAGGAACCGGCCTATCGCGTCGTCGTCGACGACGAGAGCGAACCCTTCGTTCGCGACGAGAAGAACGTCTTCGCGAAGTTCGTCGTCGACGTCGGCCCGGAGATCCGGCCGGGCGACGAGGTGCTGGTCACCCACGAGCGCGGCGAGGTGCTCGCGGTCGGCCGTGCGGAACTCGACGCGGCGGCGATCGCCGACTTCGACACGGGGATGGCCGTCACCGTGCGCGAAGGCGCGCCGGGCGACCGCTGAAAGAGCCGTTTTAGCTACGGGCACCGATATACGCCTTCCGAAAGTTGTTCGGCGTATGAACCGACGATCACTACTGGCCTCCGTCGCGGCCGGCGCAGTCGTCGCCGGCTGCCTGGGCGCCGACCCGAGTTCCGGCGCCGATCCGGGCGCGGGCGACGACGAACCGCCGGCGTCGGACGAGTGCGGCGTCGCGGCCGAACCGCTCTCGGCGCTGTTGACCGATGGAACCGGCGATCCGTCGTACTGCTTCGAGGGCGCCCAGCCCGGGCTGACGATCGCGAACGAACGGGACGACCCGATCGAGGCGTCCATCGCGGTGGCGACGTTCGAGGAGCGCTACGACCTCGACCCGGGCGAACGCGTCGTCGAACACTCCGCGTTCGAGGCTGCCGACGATCTCACCGTGACGGTGACGGTCGGGGACGAGGAGTACACCCGGACGTGGACCGAACGGTCGTGCTATCGACACGGGATCGCGATCACCGACGAGGGAGTCACGATCGGCCGGATCGAACCGCTCCAGGGGCCCGGCGATACGCAACACGACTGCTATCCGGGGAAGACCGCGGACGTCTGGATCGGCACCGAGGGACCGCCCCGGGCGGCGACGGTGACGGTCGACGATCGCTGCGACGGGACGAGCACGTCCCAGACGATCGAGGTAGACCGCAGTGTGCGGGTGGAGGACGTCCTCACGAGCGGCGGCAACTACGACGTCGCGATCGACGTCCACGCCGGCGGATCGGACACTTACGAGTACCGAGAGGAGTGCTGGGGTCTCATGGCGGATATCGAAGTCGACGGTACCGTCACTATCTACAAGCGAGGGATCGACTGACCAGTTCTCCGGTCGGTCCCGGGGTTCGAGAACCGAGATCCGAGCGTCGGACGCGGAGACGGTCTCCGGGGAGCGCCGCCCCGAATCGATCGTGAGATTCCGGCGATATCCCGCCCCGCATCGATCGCGAGGCCCCGGTATTCGCGCGAAACGCACCGCTCTCGAACGACAAAGTAAAAGGCCGCGGGTGGCGATACCCCGAGTATGTTTGGAGGAGGCGGCGGACTCAATCCGCGCAAGATGGAACAGATGATGGAGCAGATGGGCATCGACGTCGAGGACATCGACGCCGAGGAGGTCATCATTCGCACCGACGAGTACGACCTCGTGTTCAACGACGCCGAAGTCACGAAGATGGACGCCCGCGGCCAGGAGACCTACCAGGTCATCGGCTCCCCGGAACAGGTCGAGTCCGGCGCGGCCGGCGGGGGTGCGGACGGCGGTGCCGACGCCGGACCGTCGATCCCGGACGCGGACGTCGAACTCGTCGCCGGTCGCGCCGGCGTCAGCGAGGACGAGGCCCGCGAGGCCCTCGAGGCGAACGACGGCGACCTCGCCGCCGCTGTCGAGTCCCTCGAGTGACCCGCGCGTGAGCCAGCCGGTCCTGTTGGTCCGCGGCGATCGCGAGTACCTCGTCGAACCCGGTACCGAGAAAGGAACCGACCTCGGGGTCCTCGAGATTCCCGCGGACGTCGAACCCGGCGACGCGATCGAGACGCATCTCGGGAACGAGTTTCGGGTCCGCCGACTCCGGGGACCGGACCTGTTCCACCACTTCGAGCGGACCGGCGCGCCGATGGTGCCCCGCGACGTCGGCCTGGTGATCGGCGAGACCGGCATCTCGCGGGACGATCGGATCCTCGACGCGGGGACCGGGACGGGGGTCCTCGCGGCGTCGATGGCCCGGGCCGGCGCGTCGGTCGTGACTTACGAACAGGACCCCGACTTCGCCGACGTCGCCCGCGAGAACATGGCGCTGGGCGGGGTCGCCGACGCCGTCGAGGTTCGGACCGGCGACGTCACCGACGACCTCGCCGACCTCGGGGCGGCGTCGTTCGACGTGATCACGCTCGACACCGCCGACGCGCCGGCGGTCGTGGCCCGCGCGCCCGAGTTGCTCGTCGACGGCGGGTTCGTCGCCGTCTACAGCCCGTTCGTCGAGTCGACCCGGGAGGTCGCCCGGACGGCGCGCGAGGCGGGCCTGGCGAACGTCCGGACGCGGGAGACGATCCAGCGGGAGATGGACTTCGACGACCGTGGCTCGCGTCCGTCGACGGCACCCGTCGGACACACGGGATACCTGACGATCGCCCGAAACGAGTAGCCGGCATCGACGACCGTGCTATTGACGCGGTAACTCGTCGGTCGACGACCCAAACACTGTTGGCACTGCTCCTTTGATGTTCCCGACCCAACGTGTATCCGCCGTTCGAGAACGGCACACTGCCATCCAGTGACGCTGCCAACGGACCCCCAGACGTTGGTTGCGCCGAATCCCACCAGCCACCTACCGTCGTGCCGTCGGGAGCCGGTGCTGGCACCCCGCCGCTTCCGGCGAGACACGGTTTTCGCACCGATCGGCTGGCCAAATCACACCTCCGGGCCACCTACTACCGACTCAGTTGACGTCCTCGACGGCCAGTTCCGACTCGGTGTCTCAGTTGTCGTCTTCGCGCCACTTGTACTCGCACTCGGTACAGATGAAAAAGCGCGTCTCTGACTCGTCGGCGGACCGGATCTGTTGCATGTACCAGTAGGCGCGATCGTTCCCACACTCGGGACAGTGCGCGTCGGTTTCAGGCAGCGACGTCTCCTCGGAGGACTCGATGATCTCGCTGGCCTCCTGGTCCTCCGTGAGCGTGTACTGGGCGGCGTCGCCTTTCGGCTTCGTGAATCCGCAACTGCCACACTCCCAGATCCCGTCCTCAGCTTTCATCATCGAACCGCATTCGTCGCAAAATTCCATCGTTGTCCGGCCTACGTCGGTCGAGCGACTTAAGCGGCCCGTTTAGTTCGTCCGCTTCGCTCGATCCGCGTTAGCCCTCCCCTTCGGACTGGAACGGCTCGCCGACCGCTTCGCGGGGTAACACGTTGTGGAGTTCCGACTGGAGGTCGGCGGCCGACTCGAACCGATCGGCAGTACTGTCGGCGACGAGGTTGCCCAGATTCCGCTCCCCGTCGGCCAGCAAGAGCGTAACGGTCCCCAGTTCGTCTGCGGCCTCCTCGCAGGCGATGGGGTAGTCGAGCGCTTCCAGCGTCGATTCCATTTCGCTGAGTTTGACTTCTGTCGCCATACGCAACGGTACGCCCGCTGCTGGCTTGTACCTCGCTCCTGTCGGTGCTGACTGTGCCGCGGATCGACATTTCGGTTCGAAACCGTAATCGGGATGGATCACGGAGTGGTGAGTCGATGCGAGGTTTCGCCAGTCGGATTGTTGCCGGATTCGCCGTCGATCGACGAGTGCTCACGCTGTCGTTCGCCCGGATGGCCGACGGGGTCGGCAACTCGTTTCTCATCATCGTGATCCCGCTGTACGTCGCGAGCGACGTCGTCTCCGGGGCGACGTTCGGGCTCGGCGAGTCGATGATCATCGGGATCATCCTCTCGATATTCGGGTTTCTCAACAGCTCCTTTCAGCCGTTCACGGGTCGGCTCTCCGATCGCGTCGGGAAGCGCAAGGCGTTCATTTTGATCGGGCTCGGCGGGCTCGCGATCACCAATCTCGCGTACGTCTTCGCCGAGTCGTACGTCTCGCTGCTGGCTATCCGCGGGCTACAGGGTATCAGCGTCGCCTTCATCATCCCCACGTCGGTCGCGCTGGTCAACGAACTCTCGACGACCGGCGATCGAGGCGGGAGCATGGGCGTCTACAACACGTTCCGACTGGCCGGCTTCGGTGCCGGCCCCGTGGTGGCCGGCGCGGTCGTCAACGCCGGGCCGTACGCGCTGCCGGGCGGGCCGTCGATCAACGGGTTCGACGCGGCCTTTTACATCGCCGCGATCACGGCCGCGATCAGTTCCCTGCTGGTGACGGCCCTCATCACGGATCCCGAATCGACGCGGGCGAACGCCGCCGCGAACCTCTCGATCGACGTCTTCGATTCGTCGGGACCCCACCTGTTCGATCCCATCTTCACGCTCGGGATCGCCTCGCTGTTCATGGCGACGGCGATCGCGCTGTTCGCGACGATCCAGCCGCAGGTCAACGCCCGCCTCGACCAGGGATCGACCTGGTTCGGCGTCCAGTTCGCGGCCTTCATCCTCGCCCAGGTCCTGCTCCAGACGCCGATCGGGCGCGCCTGTGACGTGTACGGGCGGCGGCCGTTCGTCGTCGGTGGCATGGTCCTGTTGATCCCGACGACGCTCGTCCAGGGCCTCGTCTGGACCCCGGAGGCGATGTTCGTGGCACGCCTCTTCCAGGGGATCGCGGGCGCGATGGTGTTCGCCCCGTCCCTGGCGCTGGCCGGCGACCTCGCGGGCGAAGGCGAATCCGGTTCGAAGCTCTCGGTGCTGACGATGGCCTTCGGCTTCGGAATCGCGATCGGCCCGCTCTCCTCGGGCGCGCTGATCGGCTTCGGCTTCCCCGTCCCGTTCGCGTTCGGGACCGTTCTCGCCGTCCTCGGCGCGATCCTGGTCTACACCCAGATCGAGGAGACTCTCGAGACGACCGAACCGGTGCCGGTGGTCGGGGACGACTGATCCCGCGGCTATCGCGCGGTGAGGACGTCACCTGACGACGGTCACGGTCGTCCGCGGATTTGCCGACTTCGGTCGCCGTCGACACCTCTCGATCGTGCTCGGCGGCCGCCGCCTCGGCCTCGGCGAGCAGTTCCGTCGATCGGTCGTGGGCCCGCTTCCGTGGCGCCATCTTGGAGAGCGGCGTCCCGTCGTACGCCACGAGAACCTCGTCGACAGCGGGCCTGGTCGCAACGTCGTCTCGAAGGCTCGAATAGGAGCGGGACGACTCGCCCGCGAGGATAGCGCCTCTCGGTCTCGGTGGAATCCCCCGATAGAACCGACAGTAACGGCCACGGGCTAGAAGGGGAACGAGACGAGTAGCACCGGGACCACGACCAGCGAGAGGAGAAACGCGGCGAGGTACCGGTAGTCGGCAACGAGACGGAGTTGGACGGTTTCGACGGCGTGGAAGTACCGCGGGAACCACAGCAGTATTCCACCCGTGATGATCGTTCCGACTGCGAGTAGCGACAGCACGATCGTCGCTCCCGCTGTGGATTCCAGAAGGATAGCGATGAGGACCGTGTCGAAGAGCGTCCCGATGTTCGCCCCGAGGATGTAGGGAACGATCTCCCGCCGCGTGACGTAGTTCCGGTTATAGAGCGGCACGACCACCCCCAGCGAGAAGGCGATGCTGGTGGTGGCACCGGTGACGAGGATGCCCAGTCCGAAGGAGGTCCACTTGTGCTGGAACCGACGGAAGAATCGCCGGCGAAGCCACTCGGTGTCGACCCGCTCGAGTACCCGATCGAAGAGGGTGAGGCTGACAAATAGCGCGAGAAGGGCCACCACCAGGCCCAGTCCCACACCGATGGCGTCGATGATGGCCCCGGTAACCGGTTCGAAGACCGCCAGCGGGTGACGTGAGAGTTCGAACCGGTCGCTCACGCCCCCGAGCATCGTCCGGAGCGATGGCAAGAGGAGATACCCCAGAACGGTCGCCGGCACGTAGACCGTGTGGGTCAAGAGAAACGTCAGTACTCCCAGACTGGTCGCCTCGCCGATCGAATAGCGCCGTTTCTGGAAGTAGTCGAGGCCCCCGATCAGGAGGACGATAGCGGCGGCCCCGAGCCGCGAGCCAGCGACCATCAGGAACAGCTGTGAGGCCGTGAGGATTCCTGCCTTGAACAGCGACACGGACAGGGCCGCCACCACCGACCCGTTGGTGAGCACGTACGTGGCGAGCCAGCTCACCCCCAGGGCCGGCCCACTGCCGGCGACGTATCGCCTGAAGAGCCGTTCGAGGGGAACCACCGCGGCCTCCGTCGACGTTCCCAGTAACTGAACCGCGAACAGGAACAGCAGTAACGACACGATGACACCGATCAGTAACGGGCCGGATGCACGCCCCCGTTCCAGTAGGTCGTTCCTGCGATCCGTATCCACTGTCTGCTGTTCCTACGGACTCGTGTCAGCCGTACAAAGGTTGCGATCAGCCGTCTTCAACGACGCGAAGAACCGCACGACGGTGGCGGCTCGTACGCCAGGTCGCAGCCAGCGACGGACGGGACACGACGGTCGATCGTCCGGCGGGGAAGACGGGACGCAACGCAAAAGTACCGGATACGCATACGCTTCGACGATGACCCTCTCGGAGGAGGCCAGAGATCGGTTGGCCGACGTGGTCGAGTTACAGCCGACGAAGAACTCGGAGCTACAGGAACGGTGGGAAATGGACAGCGGCAGCGAGGTGCACCAGTACCTGGAGAACGAACTGGGCGACTACTACTTCCGGGACGACAACAGCCTGATTCGCGCGACGAGCGAGGCCGCCGACCTCGTCGACGTCGAACCCGGGATCGAGAGCCACCCCGAGGACGACGGGATCCCCTCCCGGATTCGCGTCCCCGAACTCCAGCGCCAGATCGTCGCGGTACTGGCCGGCCCCGAGCAGGAGTCCGAGAGCGTCGTCTCGGTCCTGCACAAACTCCGGGACACGTACGACGTCGATCCCGGGGCCGAGACCGTCCGATCGGGCCTGCAGAGTCTCCGGCGGAAGGGCGTCGTCGAGGTCGAGTACCGGACCGTCCCCACGTTCCGTCTGGCGGTCGATCGCGAGGACATCGAGGTCGACGTCTCCGACTGACCGTCGTTGAGCCTCGTTCTGCCGGCCGGTTGCGTCCGCCCGCCGGCTTACTGTTCCGGCCGCCGTCGCCGCCGTCGCTCCTCGAGTAACTGCCGACACCGCGCTCCCGGCCCGCCCTCGATCGGCCAGCCCCGCGTTCTCCACGCGGGGGGTTCCGGTTCGAACTCGGGGCAGGAGCCGGAACACTCCGCCGCCGTCTGAGCGCATCCCCTGGCTCGACAGCGGGGAACGAACTGGTTCCCGGGCTGGAAGCGCAACTCGAAGTGCCGACAGTCGGGGCGCATCGTCTCGACGAACGATCGCCAGCCGCGTTCGTAGGCCCGCTCGGCGATCGCGAGCCGTTTTTCGGCCTTCGCGTCCCGATCGACGTACTCGAAGCGGGCGGCGGAGCCGTCCCGCGCGCCGCCGTCCGGTCGCTCGATGATCCGCGTCCCCGGCTCGTCGACGGCGAGCGAGCGGGGATGCCACGTGACCTCGGCGGACGGTGGTCCGGGATCGAGCGCGAGGACGCCAGCCTCGACGGGGAGGTCTTCGAACAGGATCGGCTCGACGCGCTCGTCCGTTCGTCGGGTCGCGACCCAGACCTCGTCGGCCAGTCCCATCGCGACGTCGTACTCGAGTTGACTCCCGAGTGCGCGGGCCGCGCTCCTGTCGAGGTCGGGTTTGTTCTCGATCGCGACGATCCGCTCGACCCAGTCGGGATAGGGCCACTTGCGGCGGATCTGGATGCGGTTTCCGTCCCGACGGGTCTCGAGGATCCCCCGATCGTCGGCGCGGTGGATCGCCTCGCGAACGTACCGCCACGGGTAGCCGGGGTGGGGCAGCGCGTCGCGGTAGTAGGTCCACTCGTCGGGTGCGTTCCGGACGACGTGGAGGAGGTCGCTGTCGAGTCGATCGGGACCGAACCGGGCGCGACGCTCGAGGGCCTCGCGATCGCACTCGAGGACGATCGTATCCCAGCGCCGCCGTTTCGTCCCGAGTTGCCGGGCGACGACGATCGAGTCCGCGTCGCGTCGCTCGCCGGTCGGCGGCCACGCTCGTTCGGCCCATCGGCAGGTTCGCAGTTCGAACGCGAACTCGCTGTCGGTACGGCTGGTGTCGGTCACGGCGAGATCGGTGGCGCCCGGTAGGGGATCGATCATAAAGGTCGCTGCGGTTCGATCGACGCGTGACCCGCCGAAACGAGCGCCAAAAGTACCGCCCTCTCGGATCGAGATCAGGCGCCGACGGCGCGATCGGCGCTGCGTGCGCTTGCACCGCCGCTACTCTTCGCGAACGCCAGTCCGAACATGCGGAAGATCGCGATGTACGCGTAGAAGCTAATAAACGGCACCAGCAGGAGGCCGATGACGGTGATGCCGAGGATGAACCCGACGACGTTCAGCGCGACCCCGACGACGAACGGCATCAGGATCGCGAGCACGTAGTCGCTGCTGAGCAACACGGGCTTGAGTGCATCGAAGTCGAACGCCGCACCGATCGTTCCCTCGCTGGCGAAGTTGGCCAGCGCGGCCGGCACGAGGTAGTAGATCACGAACATCAGCGGGACGATCAGCAGCATCGTCAGGAGGCCGATGCCAGCGAGGAGTCCACCGCCGTCGCCGCCCACGGCTCCGCCGGCACCGATCAACCCGAAGACGACGAACAGGTACGCTACGGTCGGGACCACGGAGTACACGAAGGTGATGATCGTCGCTTTCACCCCGTCGAGGAAGAGTTCGCCCCACTGTTCGAATTCCGGCGGGGCTTCGGAGCCGCCGATCGTCCGTTCGAGGACCCGTACGTAGTACCCCATGACGAAGAACGCCGGTAGCAGCACCACCGATAGTGCTGTCAGGACGCCGCCGATGAGAATTCGTCCGATCCAGTCGCCGCGCATTGGGTACGAAAGGCTATCTTCTAGCATGCTGTCACTGCTCAGGAATCGTAGATTCATCGATCATTGATAAACGCTTTGATTGCTTGGACGGACCGCGTCACGGGATTCGCGACGGTGCGGGCCGCAGCCACGTCCCGATCGGACCACGGAGTATACGAGGACGTCCCGATCGGGTCGAACTGTGCCCCATACCTGTTGGTGGAGAACATCTCCTTCGGTCGTGGGCGCGATCGCGCCCACCGGGTCACGGACCGCGCGACGGTGCCGTCGAGGCGACCGCTCTGCCGGGGCTCAGACTTCGTTTTCCTCCTCGAGTTCGTCGAGGAACACGTGGGCGTCCTCGAGAATCTCTCGCGGTCCGTCCTGCGTCACCGTGTTGACTGCCTGTTCGTAGTCACGCCACTGGAGGTCGCGATGTTCGTTGGAGAGTTCCGCGCTCGCCTCGAAGGACTTCGCGATGAAGAGGTGAACGGTTTTGTGGATCGTTTTCCCGTTCGCCTCGAAGACGTAGTCGTAGTCCTCGCGGAAGCCGTCGATGAGTCGGAACTGTTCGATACCTGCCTCTTCCTGTACTTCGCGGATCGCCGTCTGTTGTAGCTCTTCATCTCCTTCGACACCGCCCTTGGGAAACTCCCAGTCACCTGGGCGGCTCTTGAGTAGAAGATACTCGCGCCGGCCCCGCGTATCGCGGAAGAGGATTGCGCCTGCGCTCGTAGCTTCGACTGCCATTACCCGAAATAACGGGTGCGCCGTTAAGAGAATATCGGACTGTTCGTCCAGCGGAAACGTATCTCAGCAGGTTTTTACGCGCTGACCGTAGACGTTCGTACACCACCAGCCATGACCTTCGTCACCCGTCTCACGCTCCAGAGCGGCGACAGAGCCGCGCTCGATGGGATCGTCGACGACATCAAATCGACGGCCGAGCGGAAGGGGGCCGCACTGAAGGGCCCCCACTCGCATCCGCCGGAGAAACTCTCGGTTCCCCAACACGCGCGGCTCCACGGGGACGACGATCGGCGGTTCTCCTCGTGGGACTACACGGTCTTCACGCGGGAACTCGAGATCCACGGCCACGACAACCTCGCGCGAAACATCGCCGAACAGGAGTTCCCGGATTCGGTTCACATCGAGGCCGAAGTCGAACAGATTCACGGCGTCGGCCGCGGGAACTAGCGTCTTTCTATCCGGGTTGCTGACCGGACTCGTGAGCGGTGAGGCGGATCTGCCCGACAGGCGACGATCGGCACCCGCCTCGATTCCCGTCGCCGGTCGTCACGCCTTTCTTCCCCCTCGACTATGACTGCCTATGACCGACACTGATCTCGTTTCGTTGCGCCGCGACCTCCACCGCAAACCGGAACCCGCGTGGCGGGAGTTCTACACGACTGCCCGAATCGTCGAGGAACTCCAGTCCCGCGTCGATCTGGACGCCCTCCACGTCGGTCCGGACGCGACCGTCGCCGACCAGCGGATGGGGGTTCCCGACGCCGCCGAACTGGCCGCGTGGCACGACCGGGCCCGCGAGGCTGGTGCCGACGAGGAACTCCTCGCCGAACTCGAAGGGGGCCACACGGGTGCCGTCGCGGTCCTCGAGCGCGGCGAGGGTCCGACCGTCGGCCTGCGCGTCGACATCGACGCCCTCCCGCGAGAGGAGAGCGACGACCCCGACCACGCACCCGTCGCGGAGGGCTTTCGCTCCGAACACGAGGGCGCCATGCACGCCTGCGGCCACGACGCCCACGCGACGATCGGGATCGGCGTGCTCCAGCGTATCGCCGAGAGCGACTTCGCGGGGACGCTGAAGGTGTTCTTCCAGCCCGCCGAGGAGGTCATCGGCGGCGGCAAGTCGATGGCCAAGAGCGAGCACATCGAGGACGTCGACTACCTGCTGGCGCTCCACATCGGGCTCGATCACCCCACGGGCGAGATCGTGGCGGGGATCGACGGCTTCCTCGCGGTCAGGCACCTCGAGGCCACGTTCTCGGGCGCGTCGGCCCACGCGGGCGGTCACCCCGAGCAGGGACGCAACGCCGTACAAGCCATGGCCGCGGCCGTCCAGAATCTCTACAGCATTCCCCGGCACAACGACGGCGCGACCCGGGTCAACGCGGGCGTCGCCGAGGGCGGCAGCGCCCCGAACGTGATCCCCGAGGAAGCCCGAATCCTCGCCGAAGTCCGCGGCGAGACGACCGACCTGATGGAGTACATGCACGAGACGGCCGAACGGGTGCTCAGAAGCGCCGCCGAAATGCACGACTGTGACCTCGAGATCGAGATCGGTGCGGACGCGCCGAGCGCGACGAGCGACGACGAACTGGTGTCGATCGTCGCCGACGTCGCCGGGGACGCGAACGGTGTCGATCGCGTCCTCGAACGCGACGCCCTCGGTGGGAGCGAGGACGCGACCTACCTGATGCGGGAGGTCCAGCAACACGGCGGCCTGGCCTGCTACGTCGGCGTCGGTACCGACCACCCCGGCGGCCACCACACCGCGACGTTCGACGTCGACGAGGCGAGCATCGGCCACGGCATCGAGACGATCGCCGGGGCGATCGATCGGATCGGTCGCGATCGGCCGTAACGTCGAGGCCGCTGCGTCCGCTGCGGCCGGTGCGTACTAGTCGTCGCCGTGGGCGTCCGACACGACCTCGAGGTCGAACGGCTCGTCGGCTGGGGCCGCGTCAGGGTCGAGGTAGCCGACGGCGAACGCCGAGTAGACGGTGCCGGCCTCGAGACTGACGTCGAAGGTCGCGACGACGTCGCCGTCGTTGTTCTCGGTCGCGGGCCGCACTTCGAGCGCGTAGTTACCTGGTTCGACCTCGACCGCGGCGGCGTCGCCGAAGGCGGCGTCCTCGAACAGGACCGTCTCGCCGTCGCCGACCGTGACGTCGACCGCGGGCGCGTCGGGGGACGCGTGGACGAGTCGGACGCGGGCCATCTCGCCCGGATCGCTCAGGTCGTCCTCGAGTACTGTGACTTCGAACGGCTGGTTCGCCTCGGCGAGTTCCCCGATAGCGGCGACGGTGACCGCACCCTCCATCACTTCGAGTTCCTCGTCGAAGACGACGGTATCGGGGTCGCCCGCGGCCGTGATCATCACGCCGTACGTGCCGGGATCGAGTTCGAGGTAGTCGCTAACCGCCCGGAAGGGGACGTCCTCGAGTACCGGCTCGTCGTCGACGTAGACGTCGACGTTCGGTGCGTCGGGGGAGAGGTGTGCGACGCGGATCTCGGCCGGTTCCTCGTCCATCTCCTCCTCGTTATCCGTCCCGTGATCCATTTCCTCGCCCGCGCCGTCATCCATTTCGTCCTCGTCATCGTCGCCCATCTCGTCAGAGCTGTCGTCGCCGCCGAGACAACCAGCGACCATCGCCACGCCTGTTCCACCGACGATCGTCAGTACACGCCGTCTGGTCTGGTTCCGTGACATCACGCTCACCTCCAACGTCACTTTCAAAGTCAAATCCCCCTTACAGAGTAGGGCTCGTACTGTGCTCGGGCGGACCGATCGTGCTCCGGCAGTGGGAGAGTCGATCGGAACGACCCGCGGGTTGCCTGCTACAGCTACGTCCCAGGTCGGTGGCCGGGAGCGCGTCGCGCACAGAGTTCGGGACACGTGACTCGGGGAGGGCAGGTAGTTCCGCTGTCGCGAGCGCGAGAGATCGCAGAGTAAAAGGTCGGTGTTAGTACTTGGGATCGGCCCCGGTCGTCTCGTAGATCGACTCCATCAGGTCGTCGCGCTGTGCCTGCCAACTGTCCAGGGCTGCGGGGTGAGAGGGGTAGTTCTCGTAGTGGGCGAGCAGTTCGTCGGCGCGGCGTTTCGTCCGGTAGAGGTTCCAGATGGTGCCCCAGTGGCCGCGGCTCTTGAGCAGGGCCTCGAGTTTGAGCTTCGTGCCGATGTTCGTGCTGCCCGAGTACAGTGCCTCGGCGAGTTTGTCGCCGGGCATCGCAGCGAGCAGTCCCATCAGGTCGTCGACGTCGACGGCGGTCGAGAGGATGTTGTAGACGTCGAGCGCCGCGTACCGGGCCCCGAAGTGGTCCATCACGCGTTCGTTGTACCGCCAGAGCGTGGCTTCGCCGTAATCCTCGGTTTCGAGGGCCTCGATCGCCTGCTCGGCCGCGTAGGTCGCGGCGTAGGCGGCACCGGCGATGCCGCCGCCGGTGGTGGGGTTGACGTGCCCGGCGGCGTCGCCGACGGCCATGTATCCGGGGTGGACCGCGGAGTCGTACGGGCGGCGGGTGGGCAGTGCGGCCCCGAGTTTGTCCTCGACTTCGGCGCCGGCGAACTCGGGTCGGTTCTGGAGGTCCCGCTTCAGGTCGTCGACGAGTTCCATCGGCTCCTCGGTCATCTGGAAGCCCAGTCCGGCGTTGATCTCGGTCTCGGTGCGGGGGAAGTACCAGAGGTAGCCCGCTGCCCGTTCGGTCGGCTTGAACACCAGCGCGTCCGACCACTCGACCGGTTCGTCGACGTGGACGATCTCGCGGTAGGCCGAACAGAAGTGGGTGTAGTTGACGTTCGTATCGAACGTCGAGTCCGAGAAGTCCACGTTGTCCTGGAGCACCGACAACGACCCGGCCGCGTCGATGACGACGTCGGCCTCGTACGTCTGGGGCGACCCTTTGCGGATCGCCTCGACGCCGGTCACCCGGCCGTCGTCGGCCTGGACGACGTTCTGGACGACGGTGTCGTAGTGGAACTCGACGCCGGCGTCCCCGGCCCCCTCGATGATCCGTCGGCCGTACTCCCAGCGATCGATGACCGCCAGTTCGCCGGGGACCGGAATCTCGAGGACGGTGTCTTCCTGTGGAATCTCGAAGCGGCCGTGATCGACGTCCGTGTTGGTGAACGCGGGTTCGAGCTGTGACTTCGGGATCGCCTCGGGGAAGGCGTCGGCACCTTTCAGTGCGTCTCCGCAGGCGATGTGGCCTGCTTCCTCCTCGGACTTTCGCTCGAGGACGACGACGTCGTATCCCGCTCGCGCGATCGTCGCTGCGGCGTAACATCCTGCAGTCCCGGCACCGACCACGACGACGTCCGGCGAGTGCCGTTCGGGGGTCGCGGTGGCGGACTGCTCCTGCGTGCTCATAATGGCGTTGTCGTTACCGAGGTAACAAAACGTTTTATGTGCGATCTGTCGGGAATCCGAAGGCAAAATCCGGATACGGTGCGGGGTCTCTCGACCCCCTAGCCGAGTCGGCTATCCACGGCTATCGCTGCGGGCTTTTGCCTCGCGTATCCGTGCGTCGCCGGGCGGTGATTCGACGCCGATCGAGACGCGTACCTGACCCTGGAGTCGATTCCCGTCGCCACTGATACGACAAAAACGTAATAAAAGAGTTTTAGTGGGGTCTTCCGTAGCCGCCTGTATGACTGAGTACACGATCGAATTCGTCGGCACTGGCGAATCGATCACGTGCACGGACAAGGAGACCGTTCTGAGCCGGTGTCTCGAGGAGGGAATCGCCCAGGAGTACTCCTGTCGGGTCGGCATGTGTCTGGCGTGTTCCGCAGAAATCGTCGAGGGTGAGGTCACCCAGCCCGCCGCCCGCGGCCTCACGGAGGAGGAGGCCGAGAACTACGCGCTCACCTGCATGGCACGGCCGCAGTCGGATCTGAAACTCGATCGGGGAAAGTACCCGCCGAGCATCGAGAGCGACCTCGAAACCGACGGATCGAACGATGCGGCCGCGGCGGACGACTGAACAGGAGAGCCGCGCTATCGGTCGGCGACCGCACAGTTGTTCGGTCCCAGTTCGAGTTCGAACGCCGTCTCCTCGTCGACGTCCTCGAGTCCGAGATTTATCGCGACGATGCGCTCGTGGTTGGCTGGCCGCGCAGGAAGGTCGCTCGTGGTGCGGGCGACGAACTCGTCTTCGTCTTCGGCCGCCGAAAGCGGGGCAATCCGATCGCGCACGGTCTCGAGTCGGGCGGCGTACGTTCCGTCCGCGCGTGATTCGGCGGCGTCGCCGTAGTGACCCGGCGCGATCGTCGTCTCGTCCGGTCGGGCCAGAATTTTCTCCTGGAGGCTCTCGTACAACCGTCTGGCGGCCGCGGCCGCGCCGTCGTCGCCGCGCTCCAGATCCGGTCGTCCGACGCCCTCGAGAAACAGCGTGTCGCCGGTGAACAGGACGTCTCCCAGGCGGATCGAGAGCGACTCGGTCGTGTGGCCGGGCGTCGCCACCGCGGTCAGCGTCGCGTCGCCGACGCGGAGTTCGTCGCCGTCCGCGACGGTCGTGGCGTCGAACGCGAGGCCGCGATCGCGAGCCCCCGCGGGGACGACTGCCGCCGCGCCGGTCCGCGATTCGAGGGTCCGGACGCCGCTGACGTGATCCGCGTGGACGTGCGTGTCGACGGCGTAGCGCAGTTCCGCGCCCCGCTCCTCGACGTCGTCGACGTACCGATCGGCGAACGCCCGGAGCGGATCGATCACCGCTGCTTCGCCGTCACTGATGATCGCGTAGGCGAGACACCCGCTGGAGGGGCGGTCGTACTGCAGGACGGTCGCGGGCGCGTCGACGTCGAGTTCGCGAGCCGCGTAGAGGTCGGCCCAGGCGTCCATTCCGCCGGCGAGGTTTCGCGCGTCGACGTCGGCGTCGCGGAGGAGGCCGACGGCGTGCGCGCTCGCTTCCCCGTGGCCGCAGACCGCGACGATCGGTTCGCGGAGGTCGGCCGCCAGATCGGTCACGCCGCCCGTCGCTTCGGCCTGGACGAATCGAACGTGGGGAATCTGGACGGCCTCGATCCCGTCGACCGCGATGTGCCACCGCTCGAACTCGTCGCGGTCGCGGACGTCGAGGACGGTCAGTTCGTCGTCGGCGGATCGCAACCGTTCGGCCAGCGCGTCGGGAGCGATCGAGGGCGTCTCGTCGGTCGGTCGCTCGGCGTCCTCGCTCCGGTCGGTCATGGCGGTCGATACGCGTCCCCGCCAGTTAACGTCGCGGCCGAGGCTCGGCGCACGGACCGCCACCAACGTTCAACACGGGTGACGTGGACGTGGCGGTATGGACGCTGCCGACTTCCAGCGCGAGATCGAGGACTCGATGGCTACCGAACTCGACCGCCTCGGATCGTCGAACCTCCTCGTCGCGCTCACCGACGCGGACCTGACGGAAGCGACGGTCCTTCGGACCGCTGCGGACAGCGAACGCGCTGCGATGGAGACCTTCGGGACCTGGGCCGCCGACGAGGATCACGCGGAAGCGCGCGACGTCTTCGCCGACTTTCGCGAACAGGAGCGCGACCACTACGATCGGGTCGTGGCCATGCTCGACGGCGAGCACGACGTCGACGACGCGGCCGGCGGACCGATGCACGACCGCCTGCGAGCCTTCGAAACGACGGCAACCCGCCTCGGCGGCGTCGTCGCCCGCTCGCTGATCGGCGAACGGACGCACCTGCAGGTCGTGAGCTTCTTCATCAACGAGGGCGACGAGCGACGCGCCGACCGCTTCCGGGAGTTGCGGGCCGAAACGTCGGCCCAGGGCGATCGAGCCAGCTCGCTGCTCGAGGCGGTCTGTGACGGCCGCGACGACCGGGATCGCGCGGTGACAGCCGCCGAGGACGTGATCGACGACGCCTACGGAGCGTACGCGGACTCGATGGACGACCTCGGCCTGGATCCCAGGTCGATCTGTTGAGTCGTCGCGTGAGGGATCGATCCCGGCGTCTCGTCGAACAGTGCGGTTGTCGGGACGATTGCCCGCCGTCGTGCGATCGGCGCACGGATCGTTTCATTCGGGACTGCAGCGGATAAAAATCGCCGTGAACGCGAACCGGAACCTGATCCTGGACTCGAACCGTCGACGCGCGTCTCGGGTACTCGCTCAGTCGACGAAGTCGATGTCGTCACCCCGGCCCGGCGCTTCTGGCTGGACGGCCTCGCCGTCCGGGCGACCGTAGATCTGGGGCGACTCGACGCCCGTGACGACGATCATCGTCCGCATGCTGCCCTCGAGCGTCTCGTCGATCGAGGTCCCCCAGATGATGCGCGCGTCGGGGTCGATCCGGTCGTAAATCTCCTCGACGACGCCCTCGGCTTCTTCGATGGCCATGTCGTTGCCGCCGGTGACGTTGACCAGCGCGGAACTCGCACCGGAGATGTCGACGTCGAGCAGCGGCGATCGGAGGGCCGTCTTGACCGAGTCCTCCGCCTTGGCCTCCGAGTCGGCCTCGCCGAGCCCGATCATGGCGACGCCGCCGCGTTCCATGACCGTGCGAACGTCGGCGAAGTCGAGGTTGACGAGGCCGGGTTTCGTGATCAGTTCCGTGATTCCCTTGACCGATCGCATCAGCACCTCGTCGCTGACCTTGAACGCCTGGCGGACGGGCAGTTTGCCGACCGAATCGAGCAGGCGGTCGTTCGGCACGACGATCACGGTGTCGCTCACGTCGCGGAGACGCTCGAGACCCGCTTCGGCGTTCGTTCGGCGGACCTCTCCCTCCGCAGTAAATGGCGTCGTGACGATCGAGATCGTCAGCGCGCCGGCTTCGCGGGCGGCCTTGGCGACGACCGGAGCGGACCCGGTCCCGGTGCCGCCACCGAGGCCGGCGGTGACGAACACCATGTCGGACCCGTCGATGGCGTCGTAGATGTCTTGCTGGCTCTCGAGGGCGGCCTCCTCGCCGACCTGCGGGAGCGAACCGGCCCCGCGGCCGCCGGTCTTCTCCTCGCCCATCAGGATCTTGGTGTCGGCCTCGATCTCCACGAGGTGCTGGACGTCGGTGTTCGCGGCGACGAGTTTCGCGCCGTGGATCCCCTCCTCGTGCATGCGATTGATGGTGTTCCCACCGGCACCGCCACAGCCGACGACCGTGATGTCGGTCTGGAGGTCCTGGAGAACGTCTTTCAGTTCGTCGTCGGTCATCGTTCCCCTGTCTCGGCTGCCGTCGGCCGTCCCCTCACTCGGTGAGTGCCCGTCCCGTGGCACGTCGTCGGGTGCCTCGCCCGACCCCCCGTCTTCGGCCTGGTCGATGGCGTCGTCGATGATAGAGTCCATTCTTGCTCCAGAGTAAAAGATGGAGCATAATTACCTTTCCCCTACACGTCAGCCGCCTGTCTGACATGTAAGTGATTAGTTACCTGTCAACTTCGGGACGTGGTGGAAACCACGCTATCACAGCCGGTAGTGCCGAATTAGTATTTCATTTCCGGTCGGTCAGATAGGGAACTCTCGCGTCCGACGGCTGGAAACTCTCTCGGGAGTGACCTGTTCGCCATCGATCGTGACGGGGTCGCCGGAGGCGAGGGCTCCGAACTTCGGACCCTCGGGGACGCCGACCTCGCGGGCGATCGTCGGGTCGAACGCGATCTCCTCGGCGACGACGGCGTCGTCTTCGATCGTCACCGCGTCGTACCTGGTCTCGAGTACCGCTGCCAGCGCCTCGACGATCGATTCGCGGACCCCTGACGCCGGGACGGCCGCCGCCGATCCGACGCGACTCCCGCCGTTCTCGGTCTCGAACGCGACGGTGGCGCGCTCGACGATCGTTCGCACTCGATCGGGGTCGATCGCCTCCGCGGCGTCGACCAGTTGCGCGGGGAGATCGACGACGACGAACGACGGGTCCCGCCGCTCGCCGAACCGGATGCCGTCGTCGACGGGACCGAGTTCCGTCTCGACCGCCTCCACGAGGTCCAGCGATCGGTCGTCGGCCTCGCGCAGCCAGGTCTCGCTCACGGTGTGCCAGCCCAGGTCGTCGAGCGTCGCCGCGAGGTCGGAGTGGTCGCCGTCGAGGACCGCGATCTCCGCGTCGCTTGCCGCGAAGGCTCGATCGAGTACCTCGCGGTGACTCGCCGGTCGTCCCATCGCGTCGAGCGCCCAGTCCGCGGCGACGTGTCCGACGGCCCAGGACGTCTCGCGGACGATCCGTTCGAACCGGGGTGCGTAGTGGTTGCCGCCGAAACCGACGATCTGTCTCTCGCGGTGGGGAGCGACCCCGCGCAGGTCGAGAATCGCACGGGCGACGGCCTCGGCACCCGCCGGATCCTCCCACTGGGCTTCGCCGCTGCCGAGTTCGGCGAACAGGGACGGACAGCCGACCGTGCTCGGGCCGTGGTGCGTACACTCTATCCCGACGTCGTAGCCGTCGGGTGCGTGCTCGTCGAAAGCCGCGAGGAGGTGGGCGAGCGCGTTCGGACACGCCTCGGCGAGGGCCTCGTCGTCGCCGCCGAACTCCGCCGGGCCGAAGTTCCCCGTGAAGTGGCCCGTCAGCAGTGGGCCGGTGTCTCCGGAGTGGCGCGAGGCGAACACGAGCAGGTCGGGATCGCAGTCGAATGCCTCGGCGGGCGAGTCGAGTTCGAGGTGAAGGTCGTCGAACGAGCGGAGTTCGGCACCGTCGGTCCGGTAATAGGTGCCGCCGCCGTCCGCTGCGTCCCGGTCGTCGTCGGTCTGTTCCTGCCACGTCGCGTGCTCGCGGAGGTGGTCGCAGACGTGGACCGACGCGCGATCGGCGCGGCTTTCGACGATGGCGAGGGTCATACCTGAAGCGGGGGCGGGAGGCCGTTAACGGAATCGATTTTCCGCTCCCGGGAACGAGTTCGACCACCGGTCCGAGCGGACGGGGAAGCGATGATCGTGCCGATATCCGCTGGATATCACCTGATTCACGTAATAGGCGCGCGTGCTCCAGCGGCGGGCTTTTTTGATCTGGACGGTATACTGTTCGTTTCTTCGGTATCGAAGATGACCGCCAACGATTCGACGGCCGACGGTGATCGAAACGCGGGATTGGACGAGTTTCCCTTCGAAGCGCGTCGGTTGGCCCGTCTGGTTCCGAACTGTGCGATCTACGTGCTCGATCCGGACGGCTACGTGACGGTCTGGAGTGAGGCTGCCAGTCAGCTCACGGGATACCGGGAGTCCGACGCCATCGGGGTCCACTACGAGCAGTTCTTCCCGGATCCCGCGCGCGAAGACGACCGCCCCGATCGGTTGTTGGCCGACGCGGCCACGGCCGAACAGATTCAGACCGAAGGGTGGCGACGGAAACGAGACGGCTCGTGGTACTGGGCCCGAGAGGTACTCGCCGTGGTGCGAGACGAGGACGCGGAGACGACGAACGGATACGTGGTCGTCACGCACGACGTGACCGTCGAGCACGAACAGGCGGACGCGCTTCGCACCGAGAAGGCGGTCGTCGAGAGCATCCTCGACGCACAGCCGGATATCCTCTACGCGTTCGACCGCGACGACACGCTGCTTCACTGGAACGATCGGTTCGAGACCGTGACCGGCTACAACCCCGAGAAACTCGTCGACATGGACCCGCTCTCGTTCGTCGCCCCGGAGGACCGCGACCGGGTCGGTGCTGCGATCGATCGAATCCTCGAGGAGGGTGACCGCGTCGCAATCGAGGGGAACCTCCTGACTGCGACGGGGGATCGGATCCCCTACGAGTTCAACAGTGCCCCGATTATCGACGAGCACGGGACCGTGCTGGGCGTCACCGGCGTCGGTCGCGACGTCAGCGAGCGGCGAGCGCGCGAACGGGAACTCCGCGAGGAGAAGGCGTTCACCGAGAGCGTCTTCGCCGCCCAGCCCGACATCGTCTACGCGTTCGATGCGGACGGGACGTTTCGCGAGTGGAACGAGCAGGTGCCGGCCGTCACGGGATACACCGACGCGGAGCTGGCGGAAATGGAGCCCACCGAGTTCGTCGTACCGGCGGACCGGGACCGGATGGCGTCCGCGATCCGTCGGATCCTCGACGAGGGCGAGCAGATCACCGCGGAAGCACAGCTCCTGACGAAAGACGGAACGCGGATTCCGTACGAGTTCAGCGGAGCCCGGATGAGCCGCGACGACGGCACCGTCCTGGGATTCACCGGAATCGGTCGCGACGTCAGCGATCGAAAGGCGCGCGAACGGGAACTCGAGCGGCTCGAGCAGCTCAACGGCGTCATTCGGACGATCGACGACGAACTCGTCAGCGCCGAGACGCGACGGGAACTGGAAGTGACGATCGTCGAGACCCTCGTCACCGTCGATTCGATCGCCGCGGCCGTCGTCGGCACGTACGACTCCGCGTCCGCGGACGGGTTCGATCCGCACGTGCGGGCCGGCGGTGACGTACCGGCGAACGCCGGTCTCCTCCCCGCACCCACCGAAGCGTCGATCGACGATCCTGCCGTTCGAGCCGTGGAGGGGGAACTCGTCGCCGCCCGTCGACACCTCCACGAGGACCCGATCGACGAGTGGCGGGCCGTCGCCGACGAGCACGGCTACCGGGCCGTGGCTGCAGTTCCGTTCGTCGCGGAACGGCGGTTGGTCGGGTTACTCGGTCTGTACGCGCCCGTCCCGGACGCGTTCGGGGAGCGCGAGCGAGAGATCCTTCAGGAGTTTGGCGCTACGATCGGCCACGCGATCAACGCCATGGAGGTTCGTCGACTCCTCTACGCGGACACCGTCGTCGAACTCGAGTTCGAGGCGTCCGATCGCGGGGACGTGTGTATCGACCTCTCCCGGGAGGGCGGCTGTCGGCTCTCGATCGAGCACCTGCTCCCGCTGACGGACGAAGTGTTCGTCTACTATCTCACCGCGTCCGGGATCGAGGCAGATCGGCTTCGCGAACTCGCGGCGGCCCGCCCGGAGATTCGGGAAGTGCGGTGCATCGACGCGGGGTCGGCGGACCATCGCTGGGAGTTCGAGATCCACGGATCGACGATCGCCGCCTTCCTCACCGAGTACGGTGCACGGGTCCGATTGCAAGAGATCGACGATGGGGTGGCGACGCTGGTCGTCGAGGCCAGCCCCGACACGGCGGTTCGCGAACTCGTCGACGCGCTCCAGTCGGCCTATCCCGAGACGGATCTCGTCGCCAAACGAGACGTCGAACGACCGCTCGACACGGGGCGGGAGTTCGGGTCCGCGGTCGAACCGGACCTGACTGAGAAACAGCGGACGGCGCTCGAGGCGGCCTACTACGGCGGCTACTTCGAGTGGCCCAGCCGGAACAGCGACGCCGGCGAAATCGCCGATCGGCTCGGTATCGCTCGCCAGACGTTCCACCAGCACCTGCGCGTAGCCGAGGCGAAACTTCTCGAGGCGTACTTCGAGGACGACACCTGACGATCGACTCACCGGGCGATACGACACCGAGTACGATCACCGGGTAATACCAGAGCACGCAGGTACACTCCTTTCCCGCATTCGTCGTCTGACTCGTGTAATGACAGCACGTTCGACCGAGACAGATCCGACGACCGCCGCGTTCGACGCCCTCTCCTCGGCCCGACGCCGCTATCTCCTCTCTCTTCTCCTCGATCGAGACGAATCGACGCCGGTGTCGCTGTCGACGCTCGCGACCGACGTTGCGACTCTGGAACACGATCACCCGATCGTGACCGACGATCAGGTCAGACGATCACACGTGCGACTCGTCCACGTCGACGTGCCGAAACTCGTCGACCTCGGCGTCGTAACTCGTGGCGAGGGACGGTCGAACGGGGGTTCGAACGCGACGGATAGCACGGCCGGCGACGCGATCACGCTCGCGGATCACCCCGTGCTCGAGGCAGGGTGGGTCCGGACCCTCCTCGAGACGCCATCGGGATCGGTCTGTGACGAGGCGACGCTCGATCGGACGCTCGAGGCACTGCGTCCGCCCCGCCGTCGGACCGTCCTCACCGTCCTCGCGGGTCAGCGTGGCGCCGTTCCGATGGTCGATCTCGCCACGCTGGTCGTCGCGGAGGAGACGAACGGGCAACGACTGGTCGACGTCACCGAACCGGTGTCGACCGCCGTCGAGCGGGCGCTCGTCCACGAACACGTGCCAACGCTCGCCGATGCCGACCTCGTCGTCACCGACGACGATGGCGTCGCGATCGCCGCCGACGCACCGCAGTTCGACGCCGACTGGATCGCCGAGAGCCCGATCAGTGCCGTGTCCGAACTGGGCCCGGAATCGCCGATCCAGCGCGCACCGAGTCCGGGTCCGGTAACGAACGCGCGGCCCGGTTCGACGCCCACGAGGGGGGCGTGCTGGACGATCGAGGGATGTGAGGACGTCATCGCGAGGGGAAACGCGATCGCCGATCGCGCCTCCGAGGAACTGTTCGTGACGGTGTCCGATCGGGGACGCCTCCAGGAGCGATGTCTCGAACGCTGGAGCGCCGCCGCCGATCGCGGCGTCGACGTCTACGTCGGCTCCAGTTCGGACCGCGTTCGCGAGATCGTCCGGGCCGCGACGGACGAGATCACCGTCTGCGAGCCGCAGTTCGACTGGATCAACCTCCCGATCGAACGGATCCACCCCGGCCGCCTCGTGTTCGCCGACCGCGAGGCCGCCATGCTGGTCACGATCGACGACCGGGGAACCGCCGAGCAACCGCGGGCAACCGCGATCACCGGGACGGGAGCGGAGAACGCGCTGGTCCAGCTCCTCGACGAACACCTCGGCCCCCGCCTCGATCGGCTCGCGGCACGCAGTGAGGACGCCGACGAGTGCGACGAGTCCGTGATCCCGATCCCGATGTGAGCGACGGTTCCGCCCTCCTCGAAACCGGATGCGGGTTCCCTGGACGGGAGCGGATGGGGTGGCGTCCGTTTCCGGATGTCGAACAGGGGTGCGTGCCGGGTAAGGTTTATTTATGTGTAGGCTGCTACCATACATCGTGATTCTAGATGAGTAGACGGAGTTACGAGTGTGAGGAGTGCGCCGAGACGGTGCATCCGCACACCTACCGCGCCAGTTGTCCCGAGTGTGGTGGCCCCCTGCGAACCGGACAGCTCTCGTAGTCGGTGGCGCTTCGCCGCGAGCGACGGCAGTGGCTCGCCCGGCACCGACGGAGATCGAGCCCGATCGAACCGGTGCTCGGTCCGTTCCGAACCGAGTAGCGGAATCCGCGCTCGGCGCCCGGTGTCACGGCAACAGCAGGTACAGGAACGCGACGTAGCCGGCGACGAGTCCGGCCCCGTCGAGTCGGGTCAGCCGGCGGCCGTGGCCCATCATCCCGACCAGCAGGACGGTGAAGGCGATCATGATCGGGAGTTCGAACCGGAGCGTCGCCGCGGTGATCTCGATCGGGGTGATCAGGGCGACGATTCCGAGGACGGCGAGGACGTTGTAGATGTTCGAGCCGACGACGTTCCCGATGGCGAAGGCGGTTTCGTCGCGGAGTGCTCCGACCACGGAGGCCGCCAGTTCGGGCAGTGACGTGCCCAGCGCGAGGACGGTGAGGCCGACGAACAGGTCGGAGAACCCGAGCGCCGACAGGAGACTCGTTCCGCCGGCGACGAGCCATCGCGACCCGAGCACGAGCGTGAGGAGGCCGCCGATCACGAGCGCCACCTCGCGAAGGCCGATCCCTGCGCCCGTGTCCGGGTTGTCGACCATCGGTGCCGGATTGTTGGTGACGTAGTGGAGGAGGTAGCCGGTGAACCCGGCGAGGACCAGCAGGAAGATCGCACCTTCGAGGCGGCCGATCGTGCCGTTCGCGCCGAGACCGACGAGCAGGATTGCCGCGAAGACCATGAACGGAACGTGTCGACGCATGACGGTCTCGGAGACCGATAGGGGCTTGATGAGTGCGGAGACACCCAGCACCAGCCCGATATTCGCGATGTTCGACCCGACGACGGCGCCGAGTCCGATGTCCGTCGAGACGTCGAGTGCGCCGATGGTTGCGACGAAGAGTTCGGGGGCCGTGGTGGCGAAGGCGACGACCGTCACGCCGACGGTCGCCGCGCGGAGACCGAATCCCAGTGCGAGGCGACCTGCACCGGCGACGAGCAACTCGGCCCCGGCGTACAGCGCGACGACCCCGCCCACCAGCAGGAGAATCGCGAGGGGGATACCGGAGAGCATGTGGGCCGCTACTCGAGACCTGGGGATAAGAATCCCGAAACGGCCCGGGACCGCGGCTGCGACGTCGTCGTTCCTAACGAAATCTTGTCGTATGGGCTCGTCGACCTGGAAGTCAGACGGCGAGCCAGTTCTTTTCCGTTTCTAGCTATCCGTTCCGGATCCGATCGACTCTCCGTCCGGAGCGCGACGAAGTCACATCCGTTATGTCCCTTCCATCGCGTGGATCCCGTATGGCTATGGACGTGTACGGGTTGCTCGGCAACCCGGTCGGCCACTCGCTGTCGCCGCCGATGCACGAGGCGGCCTACGACGAACTCGGACTCGACGCGCGCTACGTCACGTTCGAACCCGATCGTGACGCGATCGACGCCGCGATCGACGGTGCCGAGGCGCTCGGCGTCGCGGGACTGAACGTGACGATCCCCTTCAAACGGGACGTCCTCGATCGCGTCGCGGCCGACGACCTGGCGCGGCGAATCGGGGCGGTCAACACGATCGACTTCGGCGGTGAGACGCCGACTGGGCACAATACCGACGCAGCAGGTGCGTTACGCGCGCTTCGGGATCACGACGTCGCGATCGACGGCGCGGACGCGGTCGTCGTCGGGGCCGGCGGTGCCGGGCGCGCGATCTCGTTCGGCCTCGCCGACGCGGGTGCGACCGTGGCGATCGCGAACCGGACGGAGTCGACGGCCCACGACCTCGCGGCCGAGGTGCCCGGTGCGACGGGCCACGGCCTCGACTCGCTCGCGACCCTGCTCGCGGACGCCGACGTGGCGATCAACGCGACGAGCGTCGGCATGGAAGAGGACGCGACGCCGATCCCCGCCGAGGCGTTGCACGGCGATCTCGTCGTGATGGACGCCGTCTACCGGCCGCTCGAGACGCGACTACTTCGAGACGCCGCAGCCGTCGGCGCGACGTCCGTCGACGGCGCCTGGATGCTGCTCTATCAGGGCGTCGAAGCGGTAGAACTGTGGACGGGCCTGGACGCGCCGGTCGACGCGATGAACGCAGCGTTGCGATCGCGGCTGTGACACTCGTCTGTCATTTCCGGGGGGTTGGCCCGTTACATATCAGCCGAATTTAAGTGCTGGTGACGACAACATCGGGATAATGGCAATCCTCCAAAAACTGAAGTCGCTGTTGGGCTTCGAGGATTCGGGCCCGGAGCGAGGGAATGCACACGAGGTCGGCGTCACGGTCGAACGAGAGGGGCGACAGCGGGAAGCCGATCGGTCGACCGACACCGAGGTCACACCGGCACCCTCGTCCGTAACCGACGCGGACAGCGACACTACAGCGGACACGACAGAAGACGAACCGGCGACCGACGAATCCGAGTCGGTGGCAGCCGAATCGACTGCCGCGGGTGCGACCGACTCGATCGTCGAACCGACCGACGAACCCGAGGAGGCCGCCGAACCGGCCGAGGCGGCCGGCCCGACCGAGACGGACGCGGCACCGACCGCGGAGAAGACGCCCGACGAGACTGTCGAGCCCGCTCCGACGGGCGACGAACCGTCAGTGGACGAACCCGAAGGAGTCGAGGAGTCGGAGGAAGCCGCGGAACCCGACGAGAGCGACGACGAAGAATCGGAGCCAGCGGACGAGGCCGAACCGGTCGACGATGGTGAGTCGGAGCCAGCGGACGAGGCCGAACCGGTCGACGATGATGAATCGGAGCCAGCGGACGAGGCCGAACCGATCGACGATGGTGAGTCGGAGCCAGCGGACGAGGCCGAACCGGTCGACGATGGTGAGTCGGAGCCAGCGGACGAGGCCGAACCGGTCGACGATGGTGAGTCGGAGCCAGCGGACGAGGCCGAACCGGTCGACGATGGTGAGTCGGAGCCAGCGGACGAAACCAAACCCGCCGACGACAGCGAACCCGCCGACGACAGCGAACCCGCCGACGACAGCGAACCCGCCGACGACAGCGAACCCGCCGACGACAGCGAACCCGTCGACGACAGCGAACCCGTCGACGACAGCGAACCCGTCGACGTGATCAAGGGGATCGGCCCCGCGTACGCGGATCGGCTTACGGCCGCCGGCATCGAAACCGTCGACGACCTCGCGACCGCCGACGCGGCCGACCTCGAGGCCGAGACCGACATCTCGGAAACGCGGATCCAGGGCTGGATCGATAAGGCCGAAGTCAGGTAGCGCCTGCCCGATCGTCCGTCGCGTGACCGTCGCACCGCCTGTTGACTGCCGATTTCGTCTCCGAAATCGCAAGAGGATTAGGGACCCGGCTCCTCTCCGGGACCATGAGCGATCCGCGGGTCGTCACCACGCTCGACGCGTTTCGCGCCGCTGTTCGGGAGTTTTCGAACGGCGAGGCGGCCGGCGAGCCGACGACACGCGGTGGAGTTCGGGTCCCGATCGAGGTGCAGGTCACCGTCTCCGATCCGTTTCTCGCGTACCGCCGGGCCCGGTCGGACGGCGGTGGCGTCTTCCTTGAGACGACCGGTGGCCAGTCCGGCTGGGGCTACGCCGGGGTCGACCCGGTCGATCGGCTCACCGTCGGTCCGACTGCAGTCTCGCGAACCGGCGGTGACGAGTCCCCGACGCTGGCCGCGCTTGAGGGGCTCCTCGACGGTAATCGGCTCGCCCGGGGCGACTGCGACGTGCCCTTCCCCTGCGGCGCGGTGGGGTGGCTCTCCTACGACGTCGCCCGCGAACTGGAGATCCTCCCCGAATCGGCCGTCGACGACCGGGGCCTGCCGCGGCTCGAGGTGGCCGTCTTCGATCGGTTCGCGGCGTGGGACGGGCCGACCGACGGCGACGTGACGCTGCGGGTTACCGCCTGTCCGCGGGTCGATGTGAGCGCAGACGACGGTACCGACGCCGGTGACGGGGATGCCACCGTGGCCGCCTACGATCGCGGCCGAGAGCGAGCACTCGAATTCGCACGGGCCGCGGTCGCCGGTGACCCCGCCGTCGGTGAACCGCCGGTCGAGACCTCGGAAGCGACGTTCGAGAGCGACTGCGGGCGGACGGCGTTCGCCGATCGGGTCCGGCGGGCGAAGGCGTACATCCGGGACGGTGACACCTTCCAGGCGAACGTCTCCCAGCGGTTGACCGCGCCCGCCGCGGTCCACCCGGTCGCCGCCTACGACGCCCTGCGCCGGGTGAACCCGGCACCGTACTCCTGTCTGCTCGAGTTCCCGGCGGTCGACCTGGTGAGCGCGAGCCCCGAACTGCTGCTCGAGTGCGAGGGGTCACGTCGTGGGAACTCGAACGGACGGCGAGGCGATTCTACCGCCTCGAACGAGACGGCAAAGTCGTCTCGCGATCCGCGAGAGCGCGACGACGACTTCGTCCGGACGGAACCGATCGCGGGCACCCGGCCGCGCGGGGCGACGCAGGAGGAGGACGCGGCGCTCGAGGCGGACCTCCGGACCGACGAGAAAGAGCGCGCGGAACACGCGATGCTGGTCGATCTCGAGCGAAACGACCTCGGAAAAGTCTGCGAGTACGGTTCCGTCGCGGTCGAGGAGTACCGCCGGATCGATCGCTACGCCGAGGTCATGCACCTCGTCTCGAACGTCACCGGTCGACTTCGCCCGGACGAAACGCTCGCGGACGCGATCGCGGCAGTGTTCCCGGGCGGGACGATCACCGGGGCCCCGAAGCCGCGGACGATGGAAATAATCGACGAACTCGAGGCGACCCGACGCGGGCCCTACACCGGGAGCGTGGGAATCTTCGGGTTCGACGGTCGCGCGACGCTGAACATCGTCATCCGGACGCTCGTCCGGCAGGCCGAGGCGTACCACCTCCGCGTCGGCGCGGGGATCGTCCACGACTCCGATCCCGATCGCGAGTACGACGAGACCCTCGACAAGGCCCGCGCCCTGATAACGGCCGTCGACGAGGCGCTGGGCGAGCGGGCGGGGATGGCGATCGAGACGGACGACGGCGTCGCGTCGGACGCGGCGACCACCATCGGGGGGCGCGGTGGAGGTGACAGCTCGGATGAGTGACGACACGGCGACTGACGAGATCCGGATAGTGGTCGTCGACAACTACGACTCCTTCGCGTACAATCTCGTCCAGTACGTCGGCGAAATCGCCGACGAGGTGCTCGTCCGGCGCAACGACGCGATCGATCTCGAGGATCTCGAGGCGCTCGATCCGACGGGGATCGTCGTCTCGCCGGGCCCGGGTACGCCAGCGGAGGCCGGGATCTCGATCCCGCTGTTCGCCGAGACCGACTACCCGATCCTCGGAGTGTGTCTCGGCCACCAGGCCCTGTGTGCGGCACACGGGGCATCGGTCGTCCACGCGCCGGAGGTGGTCCACGGGAAACCCTCGACCGTCGGCCACGACGGCGAGGGAATCTTCGTGGGCCTTCCCGGGCAGTTCCGGGTCGGCCGGTACCACTCGCTGGCGATCGAACGGGCGGATCTGCCGGCCTCGCTCGTGGAGACGGCGCAGACGACCGACGAGCGCGGCGTGTTGATGGCGGTTCGTCACCGCGAGAAGCCCCACGTCGGGGTCCAGTTCCACCCCGAGAGCCTTCTCACGCGGGCGCGCGACGAGGCGGCCGACGGGGGTGGCGACTGGGACGAGGACGGGGACGGTATCTCGCTCGCGCTCGGCAAACGGATGATCGCGAACTTCTGCCAGTTGGCCGCCGCTCATCGAAGCGCCACCACGAAGTGACACCGAGACGATGACAGACACCGAGACGATGACAGACACCGAAACGATGACTGACACTGACTCCCCTCTGTACCACGTCGACGGAGAACTCGTGCCCGCGGACGAGGCGACCGTCAGCGTCGACGATCGCGGCTTTCGCTACGGCGACGCCGCATTCGAGACCTGCCGGGCGTACGGCGGGACGATCTTCGCGTGGGACGCCCACGTCGATCGACTCGAACGGACCTGCGAGGCGCTGTCGCTCGATCACGGGCTGTCGGCTGCCGACCTGCGTGCACGGATCGACGAGACGCTCGCGGCGAACGACCTGGAAGACGCGTACGTTCGGCTCTCGATCACTCGCGGCGTTCAGCCCGGGAAACTGGCGCCGCGGCCCGAGGTCGACCCGACGGTCGTCGTCTACGTCAAACCGCTCCCTCGCGGCGGGGTCGAGGGCGAATCGGTCTGGGACGAACCGGCCACCGTCCGGACCGTCGAGACCCGTCGGATTCCCGACGCGGCGGTCCCGTCGGCTGCCAAGACCCACAACTACCTGAACGGGATCCTCGCGCGGGCCGAACTCCGGGGGACCGACGCGGACGAGGCCCTCGTGCGTGACCTCGACGGCACCGTCGCCGAAGGAGCGACGAGCAACCTGTGGTTCGTCCGCGACGGGGCGCTCTACACCCCGACGACGGACGGACCCGTGCTTCCCGGGATCACCCGCGCGATCGTCCGCGAACTGGCCGCCGAGGCCGACCTGAGGGTCCACGAGGGGGCGTACGCGGTCGGGGACGTGCGCGCGGCCGACGAGGCGTTTCTCACGAATCGGACCTGGGAGTTGCGGCCGATCGGGGCCCTCGACGGGCACGCGATCGGGGGCGGTCCCATCACGGACCGGCTCTCGCGGCTATACGACGAGCGCGTCGAGCGGACGTGTTACGAGTGATCGGGGCCCGTGGCCGTCGCCGTGAGCGGCCGCCATCACAGGGGGGACCGCGTGCCCCAGTCCCGTACCGTTAAGTCCCCGTACTGGCCTCGTAACGTATGCCCAGTCCGACCTTCTGGAGCGTGTTTCGGCTTCTCGGCGGCGTATTTCTCGTCCTCAGTGGACCGTACGTCTTCCTCGTCGAAGGAAACCGGATATTCGGCGTCCTCTGCGTGGTGCTGGGACTCGTCTGGATCTGGAGAGAAGGGCCACGATTGTATCGGACGCTTCGACAGGATTCCCGGTCCCCGTAGCCCGGGCCCGTGGCGCGTTCAACAGGTTGAAGCCGAGATGTGCCCGACTACGCGTCGTGTTCGCCGAGCAACGACGGCGACTGTTCGCGGTCTGGCGGCGCGTGTTCGACCTCTCCTGGCCGGTGATGGTCGAGCAGTTCCTCCGGACGCTGATGCGGACGACGGACGTCGTCGTCACGGGGCTGTTCTCGCCCGCGGCGGTCGCGGCCGTCGGTCTGGCGGACCTGTACGCTCGGTTGCCACTCCGCATCGGACTGGGGCTGGGAAGCGGTGTGATCGCTCTTTCGAGTCAGGATACGGGTAGCGGCGCGACCGCGAACCGGGACGAGGCGATCACGCAGGCGGTTCTGCTCGGCGCGGTCGCCGGAATCCCGTTCGTCCTGTTCGGCCTCGTCTTCGGACGGTGGGCGATCGGGGTTCCGGGTGCCGAATCCGAGTCGCCCGGATGGCCGGGCGCTACCTCGCGATCGTCTTCCGGCTACGTTTCGTTCAGTCTTCGGATTCGGCAGCCGACCAGTTCGAGTCGTTCGAATCGGCAGGCGCGTCGAGCAGTTTCCGTTCCGTCCCCGTCAGTTCGAGTACGAAGTCGGTTCCCAGCGCGCTCGCGGGCGTCTGGAACCCGGCCTGGACGCGATCACCGTCCGCGAGCACGCGTTCGGCGGCGCTCACCGCTGATTCGGCGGTCAGGGCGTAGGGATTCGGGGTTCGCAGGCGTCCGCGGGCAGTCCGATCGGTCTCGGAGTCCCGAACCTCGCCCCAGATCACGGCGGTGTCGGTCGCCAGTTCCCGTTCGTCGGGGCCGTCGACGTACGCGTCGATTCCCCACTCGAGAACGCGCTCGATCGGTCGCCGCTCGGCCAGCCAGCCGAGCGCCCTGGCCAGCGGCATCGCCCGCCGCGCGGCGGGCGGGACGGCGACGTACACCTCGATCGACTCGACGCCGGTGCTGTGGGCTGCGGTGACGACGTCGCCCCACGGTGCCAGGACGGCGTGTTCGGGCCCGTCGCCGAAGTCGATCTCGCGACTCCGGAACGCCGCCGGGACCTCGACGAGGCGGCCGTTCCGCCGGACGACGCCCTGTCCGAGCAGGTCGAGGATCGTCCGGGCCGTCCCGCGAGAGACCGAGACGGAGCCGCTGATGGCCAGCGTGAGTTCGTCGGCCGCCGGAAGCTGGTCGTGGAGAAACGCAGCTAAACAGTCCGAGGGAACGACGTCGAACCCGACGCCGGGCAGAACCGTGATCCCCGCCTCGCGGGCGTCCGCGTCGTGCTGGCGGAGCCGTTCGAACACGGTGAACTCACCGGTGATGTCGAGGTAGTCCGTTCCGGTGGCCAGGCAGGCGTCGAGCAGCGGATCGGCCGTCTCGGCGAACGGCCCCGCGCAGTTCAGTACTGCGTCGAAGCTGCCGATCCGGGCGGCGACGTCGCCCGCGAGGTCGAAGGTCCGGCCCTCGACGCCGAGTTCGTCGGCCTGTCGTCGTACTTTCCGTCCGTTCCGGCCGGCGACGACGGGCGACCCTCCTCGGGAGATGGCCTCGCGTGCCACTAGCTGGCCGGTGTAGCCGTACGAGCCGTAGACGAGAAGGGAGTCCATAAGTGCCGTAGGTCGCTGGGGATGTTAAAAGGTCGTCAGACGATCGGCGAGGGGCCGACGACACGACGTTCCCGTACCGAAATGCTCACGACAGCCGACCGGTAATCCGGGGCCGATGTCGGCTACAGACCGGATCACACCGCTGGCGGACGTTCCCGAGTCGTCCACGGTTTGCTTTCGCGTACGAAACGGCACGGACGACGAGCGGGAGGCGATCCTCGTCAGGGAGGGGACGGACGGCGTCGCCTGCTGGCTGAACTACTGCCAGCACTTCACGCACATCAATCTCGACAAGGGTTCGGGTGCCCCGATGCGCGACGGCGAGATCGTCTGTGCAAACCACGGGGCGTACTTCGACGCCGACTCCGGGAAGTGTACCTTCGGTCCGTGTGAAGGGGCGTATCTCACGGCGCTCGACGTCACCGTCGACGACGGCCACGTCTACCTGACCGACGAGGAGTACGAGTTCGTCGGTCCCGGTCCGATCGAGGAGGCGGACGCCGATCGGACCTCGACCTCGAACGTCGAATTTTGACCCCTACCGCACGGCGGCCGGCGAGACGAGGTCGCGTTCCTGATCGTACTCGAGCAGGCCGGCGTCGACCAGTCGCGGGAGGTGATCGTGGTACAGCGAGATGTACACGTCGGCGACCCGCTCGGCGGAGAGTTCCGTTACCTTCCGGCCCGTTTCCCGGACGGCGACCTCCTCGGCGGCGTCGGGGAGCGTGAGGTCCTCGCCGTACGTGGCCATCACCTCGAGCAGCAGGCGACGACGGTGGCTGGCGAGTAGCGAGAAGGCCTCGTCGACCGCTTCGGGCGACGTCTCCTGCCCGTCGAGCCAGTCGAGGACCGAAAGCACGAGATCAACACAGTCGGACTCGGGATGGGACGTGGCAGTCATTCGTATCTTCCCCCGGAGACGTGGGCGACCGTGGCTGGAGACGAGAGGGGAACGCGGTGTCGATGGGACGAGTTGCGGTCGCCGGTCGCTCGCGGGTTCGTATCGGGTTCTCGCCTCGCCGATAAATATTAGTGTCGAATCGCGTTGGGACCCGCCCGGACGAGCAGCCGATACGACCGGTCCGGTCGATCGCCCGGTGTGAGCCGCCCGGACGTCCAGTCGAGACGAGTCGATCGGGATCGGGACCGCCGCTCACTCGATCGTAAACGTCGGTTCGTCGACGCTCTCGCTCTTGCAGTCGGGACACCGCGAGGGACGGTTCAGCAGGTCGTCGAAGTCGTCGAAGCCACACTCCCGACAGGCCGGCGGGGCGACGAGGAACCGTTCGTCCGTTCCCTCGACCGATCGGGCGACGTGTTCGACGTGGCCGAGTACCGCCGCTGGCGTCAGGTCGAGTCGAGCGGCCAGTTCGCTCGGTGTCGCGGCCTCGGCACGGAGGGCGTCGGCGAGTCGCTGCCGGGTCGTTTCGTCGGCCTCTCGCATACGCGAGTGTTTCCCCGTGGGGTATTATAGTAGCCACTGGTCAGTGCACACCCGATCGTACGACGGCTATGCGATCGGGTGGGAACGGTTTCCGTGGCGACAGCTCTTCGGCGGTCACAGCCAGCCGGCGCGCGGAGGTCCGCGAAAGGGTAAGTGACTTACACCCTGCGGGTGAATCGAACCCCATGAAGGCCGTCGTCCTTGCTGGTGGGTACGCGACCCGAATGTGGCCGATCACGAAACATCGCCCCAAGATGTTCCTTCCGATCGGCGACTCGACCGTCGTCGATCGCATCTTCGACGAACTCGAGACCGACGACCGGATCGACGAGGTCTACGTGAGCACGAACGAACGGTTCGCTCCCGACTTCGAAGCCCACCTCGCCGACAGCGAGTTCGAGAAACCGCAGCTCTCGGTCGAGGAGACGAGCGAGGAAGACGACAAGTTCGGCGTCGTCGGCGCGCTCGCCCAGTTGATCGATCGCGAAAACGTCGACGACGACCTCCTCGTGATCGCCGGTGACAACCTCATCAGCTTCGACGTCGCGGACTTCCTGGACTACTTCGAGTCGAACGATGCGCCCACGATCGCCGCCTACGACGTCGGCTCCCGCGAGAAGGCCAAATCGTACGGCCTCGTCGAACTCGAGGACGACCGCGTCGTCGACTTCCAGGAGAAACCCGAGAACCCGAACAGTACGCTCGTCTCGATCGCCTGTTACGCGTTCCCCGCCGAGTCGCTATCCCTGCTGCCGACCTACCTCGAGGAGGGGAACAACCCCGACGAACCCGGCTGGTTCGTTCAGTGGCTCCAGAACCGGGAACCGACCTACGCCTACACGTTCGAGGGTGCGTGGTTCGACATCGGCACGCCCGAGAGCTACCTCGACGCCGTCGCGTGGCACCTGGACGGCGAGTCGCTCGTCGACGATTCCGCGACCCTCGAGGAGGCCACGATCGGCGACAACGTCCACGTGATGGACGACGTTACCCTGGAGAACACGAGCCTCGACCACGCGGTGATCTTCTCCGGGGCGACGGTCCGCAACGCAGACATCCGCGGTTCGATCATCGACGAGGGGACCCACCTCGAGGACCTCGACCTCGCGGGGGCGCTGATCGGCGCTCACACGACGATCACGAACGGTTCGCCCCAGTGAGGCGGCCGCGGTCGACGCTGTTCTGCGCTGTTCCCATTCGATCGTCGCGTCCGTTTCCGGTCCAGTCAGTACAGCTTTATATCTTCCGTGTGATGGCTGCAACAGTCGGCTATGACGTCCCCTCAGGCGTTCCTCGACCGGTACGCGGACGGGATACCCATCCAGTCGCTCGCCGACGCGTACCGATCGCTCGATCGCTGGACCGACGACGACCCGCTGTTACTGGTCGCGGAAGCCGCTGCCTCGACTACCGGCCAGAGCTTCGGCGGCGGCATTCTGCCGAGCGTCGAACGGTTTCGCGACGCGTTCGTCGCCACGGATCGCGTGACGGACTTCGCCACGCTCGCCGGACTCGACCTCGAGGACGACGACCTCGTCGCGGCCTTCGGTGCCCAGCGCAAGCGCCACGTCCTCCTCGAGACCGCAGCGGTCCTCGCCGGTCGCCCCGAAGACGACGACCTCGCGGCGTTGCAGGCCTGGGCAGCGACCGCGGACCACTACCGCTACGAGACCGACCCGATCGGATCGATCTCCGGCGTCGGGCCCGCGAGTTTCCAGTACCTCAGGCAGGTCGCCGGCGTCGAGACGGTCAGGCCGGATCCGAAAGTCAGGGAGTTCGTCGAGACCGTCGCGTCCGAACTCGGGTCGTCGCCGCTTTCGACGACGACGGCACTGCGGACGATCGCCTCCTGCGAGTGGCTCGCGTTTCAGACGAGCTACAGCCCGCTCGAGATCGATCGAATCGCGTGGTGGACGCTCACCGATCCGGACGACCGCGAGACGGTTCTCGAGGCCAGCGGGGTCGAACTCGCGGTCTCGGAGCCCTAGATCGTTGTCAGCTCTCGTGCCCGATCGAGCCCGGTTTCCATCTCCGTTTTCGTCGTTTCTAGTTCTTCGACGACTTCGTTCGGCAGTTCCGTCCGATCGGCGAGTTCGAGCAACGTCTCGACTTTCGTGATCTCGAGGCGCTCGATCGCCCGGGCCAGTTCCGCATCGACGGTGTCGCCCAGGATCGGATCCTGCAGGTCCGCGACGAACTCGTCGCGGTCCTCGCGAAACCCCTCGAGCGCCCCGTTCTCGATCGGGCCGGGATCGACCTCGGCCTCGATCGCGTCGAACGGAGCCTCGAGCCGCCCGATCTGGTCGGTGGTCGTCTCGCCGTGGGCCGCGAAGAACTCCTCGAGGTCCTCGTCGGTCGCGGACTCGGCCAACCCGGACTGGAGATCCTCGCGTTCGCGTCCGTCGTGGTAGAGTTCCCGAAGCTCCCGGACGAACAGGTCGCGATCGCTTTCGATCAGCTCGTGGATGCCGTCACCGACGACCCGCAAAGAGGTTCGGCCGTCTCGCGGCTGCCTGCTCACCAAACGCTGAGAGGTACTGGATCGACTAAATATACACAGTCTAAAGAGAATAACACTTATTGTCACCGTGCGCTTCTCGTACGAATCTGAGTGAGCAGAACCCAAGAACGCAGAATGGGCGTGGGAAATGGCGTCGGAGCTCGCTCGCCAGCATGGAATTGAGCCGACGGAAGCCGTGCATCAACTCGCTCACGTCTAATTCGGCCGCTCGCGCCTTCCAGCGGTCGTATCGGTCCGGTGTGGGGGAGGCTTTCACGGTCTTACGGCTATCCGTCATCGACACTACCTCTGTCGAGGAACCACATGTGTAGCGGGCTGAGCTTCTCGGACATGATGTGCCTGCCTTCACGGAGAAATCACCGCCCGCGTTCCTTACGCGCGAGCACCAATACAGAATGAATCATCCATGATCCATCCTTCTAGCTTATATAATTCTTGATCATGCTCCAGATAGCAGCTCCGACGGTTGAGTGAGGACAGAGCATCCTTTTCGGAAGAATCGAGATAACGATGACACCTGTTATACTCTTCTTTTTCGATAGCCGTACGGACGATCGTTTGCTCTTCAGGAGGCAGTTCAACAAACACGACCGGGTCGATTGAGGACCGCTCCTCCGACGAAAGGTCGACTGGTTTTGCCCTGATAACAACCGAGTGCATATCATCACACATCCCAGGTAAGTACGTGCATCCAGCCAGTGGGACTGCAATAGCGGAGATACTTCCCAGAAGCACCTTCCTCCGGAACTCGATCGAGTCCATGCACTTATTTTCGAATGTCCGATCAATATATTTTGTGCCGAGATCGATTTTCCCGGACTCCTACCGCAAGCGACGGCGGTGCGGTGTATGGAGATGATCAGCGCGCGCTCGGATCACCGCGTTACCGCGCTGGCCGCCCTGGCCAGGCGGCCACAGAGTCGGGCCGACCTCCGGGCGATGACCGGCGTGTCGCAGTCTACGATCGGGCGCACGCTCCGCGCGTTCGAAGACCGGTGCTGGATCACCAGAGAGGGGCGACACTACGAGGCGACGCAACTGGGTGCCTTCGTCGCAGCGGGGATGCAGGAGCTACTCGACCGACTCGAGACCGAGCAGACGCTTCGGGACATCTGGCAGTTGCTCCCGGACGAGGCGGACGGATTCACCATCGAGATGGTCTCCGACGCGGGGCTGATCGCGACTGGATCAGGAAAGACGACACGACCGGCCTCTGGCCCTCGGGAGCGTAGCAACCGATCGAGCGAGCGACCGGCGAACCGCTGACCGCGGACTGCTTCATCGAGTACGCCCGCGAGAAGTTCGAACGGCTGTACGATCTCTGATAGCGATCCGGCGGTCGAATCGTCACTCCAGTCGCATCCGTGATCCGAATCGGTCCCCGGGGTCCCTCCCACTCGGGTTCGTACTCGAGGTCGATCCGTCGATCCACGTGCGCCCCGTCGACCACCAGCGTCTCAGAACCACCTTTTTCCGCCTCGGGTGCACTCGCTTCGTTCGTTCACCGTTCCGAAAAATCCGGACCAAAAAGCCGCTCGATCGCGCTACCGCGGCGCTTTGCGCGGCGTACTCGCTCACTCGCGGTTCCGACTCGTCATACCAACTCCGCGTCGGTGATCCGGATCGTCCCTCGGGTCCCCTCCCACTCGGGTTCGTACTCGAGGTCGATCCGCCGATCCATGTGCGGCCCGTCGACCACCAGCGTCTCGAACTCGCCGCCCTCTCCGAGGATGTGAACGCCGTACTCCTCGTTGAGCCGTTCGAGGTCGGCCAGCGCTTCCCGATCGAGCGGGCGGCCGAGCCACGACTCGTCCAGCCCGTGGGCTGCGACCCGGACGATCCGGATCTCGAAGCCGGCGTCGAGCATCGCGTCGGCGAGTTCGCGGGGGTCCTCCCGCCAGAGGGGCGCGAAGAGGTCACAGCCGAGCCGATCGCACATGCGTTCGATCCGACTCGTCTGGTACTCGCTCTCGACGGCACCCGCGGTGACGCCGGCGATGCCGCCCGCGAGTTCGTCGTTCAGGTCCGCGAGCGCGGCTTCCAGCGGCTCGAGTTCGTCGTCGCCCTGCGCGCTCGCGTCCATCGTCGACTCCGCGTCGAAATCGTCCGGTTCGACGTCGACCAGCGGGATCCCGATGCTCTCGGCCGCCAGCCCGGCCAGATCGGTCGCCGGAACGTGGTACATGTACGAGTCGCCGGTCGGGTGGACGGTGACGAGCCGTCGGACGTCGAGTCCCCGTTCGAGCGCCCGGTATAGCGCCCAGGCGGAGTCCTTGCCGCCCGAGAAGAGACTGACCCACGCGCCATCTGTCTCGCTCATGGTGGTGACTGGTGGGTCAGCGGTAAAGGATTGCCGAGTCGGGCCGGCGGGCTGGCTATCCGGAGGAGTCCCGCTCCGCCTCCGCTCCCGTCGACTCCGTCTCTCCCCCCGGTTCGCGACGGGTGTTCGGGTCGCCATCGCTACCGGGTTCCGCGGCCGGCTGATCGGCGTCGGCGCGGTCGTCGTCGCGCGGTCGACGCGAGTCGCGAGCATCGCCGTCGCGACTCGCGTCTTTCGGCAGCGATCGCGTCGGGACGGCGGCCGCCGGACCGCCGTCGGTGAGTCCGGATTCGGCCTCACCACCGTCTGTCACCTCGCCGCTTTCGACGGGCCGGCTGAAGTGTGACGCGACCTGTGCGCCGACGAGACTCACCACGATTGCGGTGATGACGAACAGCGCCAGTCGCTGGCCGGCGGTCACCGCGAAGCTCTCGATCGAGAGCACGGTGAACTCGCTCGCCGGGACGACGAGCGGATCGATCTCGCCCTGTCGTTCGAGGAAGTACGCGGAGAAGCCCCGGATCACCAGTCCGACGGCGACGACGATGAACGGCAGATTGAGGTACGAACTCCGGATCGGCTCGTCGTCGATGATCTCGTCGAGCAGTCGTCCAGCGCTCGCGGTGAGTGCGGCCATCGCGAGCCACGGGACGCTGTCGAAGGCGAACCGCATCGCGGGGATCACGACTCCCGGTTGGTCCTCGAGGTTCGAGACGCCGATCCCGCCCGCGAACAGCGTTAGCCCGGCGGCGACGACGTACGTGACGACCGACACCTGACCGGAGTACAGGGATTCGCGGACTTGATGTGCGAGCCCGGTCAGGATCTCGTCGACGTTGAATCCCTTGTACAGCAAGAAGAGCCCGATAACGGTCGTGATCGCGGCTGCACCCTTCGCGGGACTGAGGACTGTCGCGAGTATCGGGAAAACCAGCAGCGTCAGTCCGATCGGAACGAGCACCGTCTGGCGGAGTTCCTCGTCGGCGAGGAACTGCTTGAGCAGGTAGTAGGTCGACTCGATGTCCCGCGCCTGCCTGACGACGACCCGATCGACCGAATCGACCTGCACCCGACTCTCGACGATCGGCACCAGCCGTTCGTCCTCCGCGCTGTCGATGACGACGATGGCGGAGTCGGGGTCGTGGTCCTCGATGAGGTCGTCGAGCTGGTGTGCGACGGCCCGATCGGCCGACACCATCGACTCGCGGTCCCCCGAGACGACGGCGACGACGACGGTCTCGTCCTCGTCGCGGAGGCTCTGTGCGACGCGAAGCGTCTCGAGCAGGGTGTTGACGCCCGAATCTTCCGGATCCGCGAGGCCGACGTCGGTCACGAGCGCGCGAACTGCCTCCCAGCCGACGACGGGCGACCGGAGACCGGTCTTGCGCCCAACGTCGTCGGTCCGATCGAGGCAGACGACCAGCGTTGTCACGGTAGCCGTTCCATTCTGTGCGACGATAAAACCACTTACTTGTTCACCCACCGGTCGACCCCGGTCGGCGGTACTCCCACCGGCCGGTGCCGACGCTGTGCGCCGAGGACGGGGTCGACCCGTGCGTTCGGACCGAGGGATCGGTCCGGTTCGCGGCCAGCGGCTGGTTCAGGTGCGGAGTCGGAACCCGCGATCGCGTTCCTCCCCCAGCACGGCACCGGCGATCCCCGCACCGAGTGCGTACGCGACCCCGCGGGCACCGGCCCCGATGCGGGACATCAACGGCCGTTCGGGTTCGAACTCTTCGACGGTCACCTCGTCGGTGTCGAACCGATCGGCCAGTTCGGTTTCGATCGCTCGACGGGTGCCGAGGCGGTCGACCAGCCCCATCTCGGCGGCGGTCTCGCCGAGGTAGATCCGGGCCTCCGTTTCGCGGATGTCTTCGGGCTCGAGTTCGCGGCCGTCGCTGACCCGCTCGACGAACGTGTCGTAGTAGTCGTCGATCAGCCCCTGCAGGTACTCGCGTTCGTCGTCGTCCATCTCCTTGAGCGCGGTTCCGGCGTCCTTGTACTCGCCCGCGGCGAACCGCTCGTAGGAGAGTCCCACCTTGTCGGCGAGATCGCTGGCGTTGACCCGCGATCCGATGACGCCGATCGAGCCCACGATGCTCGCGTCGCGGGCCCAGAGTTCGTCACAGCCGCTGGCGATCCAATACCCGCCGCTGGCACAGACGTCGGTCGTGTAGGCGATCGTCGGGCCGTCGAACCGTTCGGCAGCGAGTTTGATGTCGTCGCTGGGAACGACCTCGCCGCCCGGCGTGTTCAGTTTCAGCAGCAGCGCCCGTGCGTTGTCGTCCTCGTCGGCCCGATCGATCTGCTCGACGATGTCGTCGGCCGGCGTCGCTCGCGGACTGGAGGGGAGGGGTCCACTGCCGCCGTCGCGGGTGATCGGCCCTTCGACGGCGACCTCGGCGACGTCGTATCCCGGGAACAGCGAGTCGGCGGTCGAACTCGCGACCCGGAGGCCGATTCCGACGACGACGAGCGCGGCGAGGACGCCGAAGAGATCCGCGAGCGACGTCGGATAGGCCACGAAGAGGGCGAACCCGATACCGGCGAACGCGACGGCCCCGACGAACACGATCACCAGTCTGCCGATTCCCTCGCTACTGACCACGGGTGACACCTCGAGTCATACCGGAGGCTGAGGGAGCGTCCCCGTTAAGTGTTGACGTTTTGAGGGCGGCGCGGCGATCGATCGACGAGCTACAGCGACGCGTCGGTTTCGACCGCGTCCCGATCGTCCCCGATCGGTTCGTTTCCGTCGGCCGCATCGGCCGATCGCGGCTCCCCGGCCAGCCGCGGTCGCCCGTAGCCGTCCCACCAGTCCCGGGCGACGTTCAACCCGTCCCTGACGAACGGCAGCGGATCGTCGGCGACGGCGTAGTCGAATCGGGGCTGGCGAACGAGCGAGGTCGCGACCTCGCGGACTGCGGCCCCGAGTGCGGGGCGTTCGATCATCGGATACTCCTTTGCGAGGATACTGTGCAGGTAGCTGATCTCGCCCCGGAGAAGGTGCCCGCCGACCCCGACCTCGTAGGTCGGACCGGGAGCGATCGGCTCGTCGATCGCCGTGCGCCAGTAGTAGTAGGGAAAGTCCGCCCCTACGCGGACCGAGAAGGGGAGTGACGACCAGAACCGGGGGTTGATCTCCATGAGTTTGAACTCGTCCGTGTCGGGGTCGCGCAGGAACTCGACCATCGCGAGGCCGTGCCACTCGAGTTCGTCGAGCAGGGACCGACCCGCGTCCTCGAGGGCCGGAATCGAGACGGATTCCCGGTACGCGCTCGGCCCGCCGCAGTACTCCCAGCCGCGGTGCTGGCAGTGCTGGAACGTCGCGACCGGCTTCCCGTGGTCGTAGAGGGCGAAGAAGCCGTACTCCCGCGAGTCGGGGATCCGTTCCTGGACGAGCGGCTCGTGGCCGTGCCGTTCGATGCTGGCCGCGACGTCCGGTGGAGTGCCGGGCGTCCGGTAGACCGTCGATCCGATCTCGCAGTCGGCCTCCGGACCGAGATACTCGGGCGCTGCCACCGTGTACCGGGGTTTGACGATCGTCTCGCGATCCCAGTCGGTCCACTCGGACAGCAGCGTGGTTTCGGGGATCGCCACGCCCGCCGCGTCGGCGGCCGCGAAGAGGTCGACGCGGTCCTGGACCTGCCGGAGCGTCTCGAAGGTCGGCCAGGGCGTCGCGACCGCGTCCGCGAACGCGTCCCGGTTCGCCGCGAGGACGTAGACGTCCTCCTCACGGACCGGAATGACCGTCCGGACGGCCGGTCGCTCGGCGATCGAGAGCAATGCCTCGCCGTAGGCAGCCAGATCCGCCCCTGGATCTGGAAGCTGGACGAACTCGTCGCAGTATCTCGAGGCGGCAGCCGGCGTCGTCGCGCGCTCCGATCCGACGATCGTCCGGACCCCGCGCGGACGCAGCGAGCGCAGACAGGCCACGGTGCTCGGGGCGTCGATCCCGGGCACGAGGACGCTCGCGTCGTCCCTCTCTCCGTACATAGTTGATGAAAGCGAGCCCGAGGTTATTATTATAATTAGACTACTGCAGGATCGCCCGCTGGCGATCGATTCCGATGCGAACGCAACGCGGTAGGAACGGACTACAGCCCCCCGAACGGTGTGCGTTCGCGGTGTCAGCGCCGATTCGTGGCGACGCCGGCGAATCGCCACCGACCAGCGTCTTACTCCGTCCTGGCCCGTCGTAGGCACTCGATACGATCGCGAACCGGGTCGAAACGGGAACCGAGTCCCGCGGAGCGGGTGCCGTCGGTGATCGGACCGAGGAGACAGGAGAACCGTCGGGTGACAGGCGTCAGGAGATCCGTCAGGTGACGGAGACGGAAATCCGCAAAATCGCAACGCCGCGGCTCACGGGGTGAGCGAAAACCGCAGAGACACAGGTGGACGAACCGAGCTAGAGCAGTCCCGTCTTCTGGAGTTTCATCAGGTCCTCGGTGTCGAGGGTTTCGCCTTCCTTGAACTTCTGATAGATTTCCTCGGCCTCTTCTTTGGCCTCCTCTTTCTTCTTGTCGCGCTCGGACTTGCGCTCCTTCTCTTCTTTCTTGTCCAGTTCGCGCAGGCGCTTCTGGACGCGCACGAAGTCCTCGTGGTGCTGGTCGGCGGCCTCCTGGGCTTCCACGAACTTCTCGTGCATCTCGTCGGCCTCGTCACGGATGTCGTCGGCCTCGCGGTAGGCCTCGATCATCTGATTGTGATGTTCCTGGGCCTTGTCCGCCAGCTCCGTCACCTTCTGGTGGTGCTGTGAGGCTTCCGATCGGACTTCCTCGGCTTCGTCGACGAGTTCTTCGAGGTCCTCGTTCTGATCGAGCTTCTGCTTGCGCTCCTCGTACTCCTCGCGCTTGGACTCGATCTTCTCGATGAGCTCTTTTTCCTCTTCGCTCGAGAGGACCTCGGTCTGCTGTTTGAACTCGAGCTGTTCGATCTCCTCCTCGAGTTCCTCGAGGTCCTTGCCCTCGTTGAGCTCCATGTCCGATTTGAGCTCTTCGACGCGGTCGAACAGCTCGTTGGCTTCGGCGTTGAGCTCGTTTCGCTTCTCCTTGTGCTCCTGGACCTTCTCGTTGAGTTCGTCGCGCTTCTCGCGGTGCTCTTGAGCTTCGTCGACCTTCTCGCGGGTCTTTGCGTTGAGCTCGTCGCGTTTGGAAGCCCGCTCGGAAGCCATCTGGTTCAGCTCGTTTCGCCGGTCTCGGAGTTGACCGGCCATCTTGATGAGCTGTCCTTTCGATTTGTTTTCGAGGTCGTCTTCTGTCAGTTCGATGTTTTTCGATTCGTCTACCATGTGTTAGTCAAACCTCTGTGCCATACCCGCACCGGGACAGTGGCCGCCCGTCACCGTCGAGAACCCGACCCGTCGGTCGAGCGGGTTCTGTCGTCGAGTGACGAGCGGCCGTGTAGAGCGACCGCTTGCGATCTGCGAAACCTCGGTGAATAAGATTTCCTGTCATCGATCGTCGAGCGATACGCGCCCCGGTGGCGTTCTGGTATCGCTAGCTACTGGCGCCTGTAATTTAAATGTACCGGTCACTAGACCCGTGAAAACCGTTAGCAGGGGACCCGTTCTCCCGTGTTGGACCGTGACAAGGGGTGGCTGGCGCTTATAAATCGTACCGGTTGCGGACCGTTCGATCGGCGGTCGCTACCTCGAGGTCGACCCGATCGGCGTCGGCCGGAATCGTGGCCGTTCCTGCACTTGCCGTTTCGAGCGGGCCGACGCTGACGGCCGTCTCGCCGGTTTCGTCCCCGGCGCGCCAGCCGACGGTGGCTTCGAGATCGTCGGTCGTGTCGTTACAGAGGGTGACGCCGACGCTGCCGGGTTTCGGCGGGCCGTCGAGGACGGCCTGGACGGGTTCGAACGACAGCGCGATCGCCTCGTAGGCCGGTTTCGGCTCGCCGGCGCTCGTCAGGACGCCCATTCCGCCACCCGGTGCCGGGTCGCGGAGGGTCGCCGCGGTGAGGACGCCACAGCCCCGCCGGCGCAGCGCCTCGGCCACGGTCTTCAGCGTCCGGGTCTGGTAGCGCTGGGATTCGGTAACGTCGTCGGGTCGCCGTCCGGGAGGGGCCCGATCGAGACCCGGCACCGTTCCGTGGTCGACGTCCGCGGTCAGCGACCCCGCTCCGAAGCCGGTGACGATCGACTCGCGTGGCGGGTACCGATCGAGGAGCCAGTCCGCGTCCGCGGCCGCGAGGTACTGCCAGCCGGGCGCGATGTGGGCGGCGTCAGGATCGGTCCCCGGCGCGCCGGTGACGGGAACGACCGGCCGATCGTCCGGGAACGCTTCCGCGATCGCCGTCGCCGGATCGTGGTCGACGCCGGTCCGCCACGCGCGGTACCGGAGGGCCAGTTTCGCGAGTACTCCCTCGCCGAGCGGGTCGGCGAACGGATCCGTCGGCTGGTCCTGAACGCCGTACATCGCGAGACTCGGGTGGTGGCCGTAGGTCTCCGCGAGCGTCGTCGCCAGCGTCTTCCCACGGTCGACGTCGAGGTCGGCGCCGATCGCCGGGAGATCCTGCCAGACGAGGAGTCCGGCCTCGTCGGCGGCCCGATAGAATTCGGACGACGGAACGTGTGCGCGTGCGCGAACGATCGTCGCGTTCGCCTCGATCGCTCGCTCGACGTCGGTCCCGGGATCGCCGCCGGGGAGCCGCGTGAAACCCCGGGCCGGGATCCGGGTCCCGTTGACGACCAGGCCGTCGCCGTCGCGGTCGACCCGACAGAAGCCGACCGTCTCCTCGAGGGCGTCGTCCCCGAGTTTCGCGCGCACGGTGTACCGGCTCTGGGGCCCGTGCTCGCGCGGCCACCACAGCGACGGCTCCCGCACGTCGATCGTCTTCGAGACGGTCACGCGCTCGCCGGCGGCCGCCGTGACGGGTGCCCGGTCCATCGAGCCACCGCCGCGGAACCCCTCGGGCCGCAGGGAGAACGTGACCGCGTCGTCGATCGCCCCACCGGCGTCGACCTCGAGGTCGACCTCGATCGCGGCCCCGTCTCCGTCCCCGTCCAGCCGCGGCGTCACGTCGAGGCGACGACAAAAGGTTCGGGGGCGCGATTCGACGGTGACGTCCCACCAGATCCCGGGCGTCGCCGTCTCGGCCGGCACCTCGTCGGTACCGTAGATCCCCGCAAACGAGGTCGGCGGCTCGCAAGCGACCACCAGTTCGTTCTTCGGTTCCGGCTCGAACTCGAGGTGCGCCGGGACGACGTGTGGCTCGTGCTCGCCCAGTTCGGTCCCGTTCACCCAGACCCGCGCCCGATCGTACGCTCCGTGGAGTTTCAGCAGCGCCCGTTCCGTGTCGTGATCGCGCGGGTCCGGAATCGTCGTCCGGTACGCGATCGGGGTTTCACTCTCGCCGTCGAACGCGGCGGGCCGACCGGGAACGGTGACCGGCCGCCACTCGTCGACGCTGGGCGACCCGTCGCCCGCGACCGATTCGACGATCCCTCCCGTCCACCCGTCAGTCATTATCACGGTAGAGTGACCCGGGAGTAAAAAGGCCTTCCGACGTTTCGCCGGCGCGGCCTCAGGGCCTTAGAACAGGTTTTCGAGGCGATCGTCCGCGAACTGCTCGACGGGATCGGTCTCGTCGCGCTCCTGGGCCCGTTTCGCTTCCCGCGCACGCTCCATGAACGCCTGAATCCGATCGGAGCGTTCGGCCCCGCCCAGCAGGACGAGCGCGCCGAGTCGATCGCTGTCGAGCGGGAAGTCGCCGCCGCGGACCTGCATGCTCCCGGTCTCGTCTTCGAGCCAGCGACGGGCTTTCTCGAATCCCTTGCGGGGGATTCGCTCGCTCTCGCCGGCGACGACCAGCAACGCCGAGTCGGCCGTCGTCGCCTCCGGCAGGCTGGTCCCGGTCAGCAGGGCCTGTCGAGCGACGGTCATCACCGTATTGATGTTCTCGGCGCTGTCCTCGGCGGCGATCGCGCTGGCGTAGCCCAGCGTCGCGACGCCGCCCGATCGGAGGGTGTTGATGACCTCGCTCGAATCGACCACGCTTTCGCCGACGCCTTCGACCGCCTCGCCGGAGGCGAACAGCAGGCCGACCCGCCGTGCGATCTTCTCGTTGATCGTCTCGAAGGCACCCTCGACGCTCTCGCCCTGCTCGTGCCAGGCGTCGTTGTCGATCAGCAACGTTGCGTCGGCTTCCCGGAGGAGCGTCTTCAGCGATCGACCGGCGTTGGCCTGGTAGAGCGACCCCTCGTTGCGGCCCGGCAAGACGCCGAGCGCGTAGACGGGGACGTCGTAGACGCGCTGGAGGTGGTGGACGAGAACGGGTGCCCCACCGCTGCCGGTGCCACCGCCGAGTCCGGCGACGACGAAGATCGCCTCCGCACTGGAGGTGACGCGGCCGTCGAGCGCACCCAGCACCTGCTCGATGTCCGACTGCATGATCTCGGTGCCGAGTTCGTTGTCACCGCCCACGCCGTGGCCGTTGACGCGGTCGGCACCGATCAGTTCCGTGTCTGCAAACTCGAGCGACTCGAGATCGGGTTTCGCGGAATTGACAGCCAGCGCCCCCTGAACGGCCTCGAATCCCATGTTCGCGTCGAATCGAGTGAGCCGTTCGGTGACCTTTCCACCGGCCTGTCCAACCCCGATCAGGGCGACTTTCATATCGGCCAATACGTGTGATCCATGATGAACGTTGGGGGTTCACCGCTGCACCATCGGTCCGTCGACTCCGTCGGGGGTCGGGGGATCACGGGACGATGGTAATTCACTTGGGGCAGCCCGCACTCACGTTCGGTATGTTCTACGAACAGCGAATGACCGTCCCGGACTCGCCCGCGGCCCTCCGCGACGAGTACGATCGCGACCTCGCGGCCGTCGTCGAAGCGCACGGACTCGACCGCGCGGCGGACGCGACCGATGTCGATCGCGATCGGCTCGCGGCCCTGGTCGAGGCCGACTCGCCGGAACTCACGCTCGAGGAAGCGGCCCAGATCCAGTCGCTCGCCGAGGGCGAACCCGACCCCGAGACGATCGAGACGATGGCCACCGAGCATCTGCTACTCGGGATGTCGACCGCGGTCCTCGACGTGGACGCCGTCGAGAGCGACCTCGCGATCGACATGGACGCCAAGGAGATTCAACAGAAGATCGAACGGCGCGCGCCGATGGACTTCGAGGAATTCGTCCACGTGCAGTACGTGATCGCGGACGGCGCGCCCTGAGCCGATCGCCGGTCTCGCTAGCGATACGTGTTCTCCTTTCGCTCCCGGAACTCCCTGAGCGCGAGCCGTGCGCGACGGCGCGAGATGAAGCCGAAGCCGACCGCCGGACACGTCTCGTCCGGACACTCCCAGCGGTAGGTGCCGGTCGACGGATCCCGTCGGACTCTCGTCGTCCGATCGCAGCGCGGACAGTTCCAGCCCCACCGGACGTCGCCAGGTTCGCGGTTCGATCGCGTCATCGTTTCTGTCCCGGGGTTCGTTTCGCCGATTGAGTATCTTCCGATCCTCGGAATCCTCGTTCATATTCCGCCCCGCGTCGTCGATCGATTCCGTTCGACCCGGTCGGCCGAACGCGCCGAGACGGCAGACACAGGGTCGAGCCGCAATCACGCCGCGAGCGGTGTCATTATGGTGACCCGACCACGAAAGCCGGTATGGAGGTCGCAATTCTGGGCTGCGGGTACGTCGGGCTGGAACTTGGCCGGCAGCTCACCGATCGGGGCCACGAGGTCGTCGGCGTCCGCCGATCGGCCGAGGGGGTCGACGCGATTGCGGAGGCCGGTTTCGAGGCCGTCCGGGCGGACGTCACCGACCCGGACGCGCTCGCGGCGGTGCCGGACGTCGACGCGATCGTCTTCGCCGCCAGCAGCGGTGGTCGTGGTCCCGAGGCTGCCCGCGAGGTGTACGTCGAGGGGTTGCAAACGGTGATCGAGGGCTTCGGCGAGCGCGAGCACCCGCCGGAACGGCTGATCTACACCTCCTCGACGGGGGTCCACGGCGATCACGGCGGCGACTGGGTCGACGAGGAGACGCCGATCGATCCCACCACCGAAAAGACCGCGGTGCTCGCCGAGGCCGAACGGATCGCGCTCGAATTGCCCGCCGAGTACGGGTACGACGGGACCGTGGCGCGGTACGCCGGCCTCTACGGCCCCGATCGGTACCGCCTCGAGCGCTACCTCGAGGGGCCGGTTACGGAAGGGTACCTGAACATGGTCCACCGGGACGACGCCGCCGGCGCGGTGCGATACCTGCTCACTGAGGATCTCGCGCGCGGCGAGGTCGTCCAGGTCGTCGACGACGAACCCGTCTCCAAGTGGGCGTTCGCGGACTGGTTGGCCGACGAGTGCGGGATCGATCGGCCGCCGAAGCGAACCAAAGAAGAGCGACTCGAAGCCGACGACCTCTCGGAGGCCGCGCGGCGACGGATCCTGACCAGCAAGCGCTGTGCCAACGAGAAATTGCGCGACCTGGGCTACGAGTTCAGATATCCGACGTTCCGCGAGGGCTATCGCGAGGCGATCGAGGCGTATCGGGAGTGAGCGCCCAGTACCGATCGATCGAGCGACCGCTGCCGGACCAGACGCGAGCGTTCCGACGGCCGATCGGACGCCGTTCGTGAGGGGAAATTTCATGGGGGTTCAATTTGATTGTCCCGTATGGGTTCCCGGAGCGTCCCCCCGAGCACCGCATCCGGGGCGGACGTGTTGGCAATCGAGACTGTCTCCGACTGGGTACAGTCGCTGGAACCGCTGGTTCTCTCGTTGCTGGTGCTCGCCGTCGTCGGTCTCGGACTCGGCGGCTGGTGGGTCGTTCGGTGGTTCCGCCGCCCGCCGGGTGTCCGACTCCAGCGGGTACTCGACTCCCACGACGAAGTGGCGATCCTGATGCACCCCAATCCCGATCCGGACGCGATGTCGTGTGCCATGGGGGTCGCCGCGATCGCCGAGACGGTCGGCACGGACACGACGCTGCAGTTCCCCGGCGAGATCCGCCACCAGGAGAACCGCGCGTTCCGGACCGTCCTCGACCTCGATCTGGAACGCGTCGAGTCGGGATCGGACTTGGCCGCCGACGCGGTCGTCCTGGTCGATCACAACACGCCACGCGGGTTCACGGGTGCCCAGATGGTCGAACCGATCGCGGTGGTCGACCACCACCCGGGCAACGGTGCCGGAACGGAGTTTACCGACGTCCGGACGGAGTACGGCGCGGCGTCGACGATCTTCGTCGAGTATCTGGAGGAGATCGGCGGGACGGCGGACAACGAGGACGAAGACGGCCCCGCCATCTCGCCGGAACTCGCGACGGGTCTGCTCTACGGCATCCAGTCCGATACGAACCACCTGACGAACGGCTGTTCCCGTGCCGAGTTCGACGCCTGCGCGTACCTCTACGACGGCATCGACGAGGACCTGCTCGAACGGATCGCCAACCCGCAGGTCAGCGACGACGTGTTGCAGATCAAGGCGAGGGCGATCACCGAGAAACGGGTCGAGGGGCCGTTCGCGGTCTGTGACGTCGGCGAGATCGGGAACGTCGACGCGATTCCCCAGGCGGCGGACGAACTCATGCACCTGGAGGGCGTGACGGCCGTCATCGTCTACGGCCAGCACGACGGAACGTTACACCTCTCCGGCCGATCGCGGGACGATCGGGTCCACATGGGCGAGACGCTCCGCCACGCCGTCAGCGACATTCCGATGGCGAACGCGGGCGGCCACGCCCGCATGGGCGGCGGTCAGGTCTCGATCGATCACATGGAGGGGATCGGCCCCTCCGACGGGATCGGCAAACCGGAGTTCGAGGAACGGCTCTTCTCGGCGCTGGCGGGCGAACGGTAGCCGCCGGGTTCGCCACTCGAAACGGCTCACCGACGATCAGCAAGACGCGTCTCCAGGGCTTCGATGTCGGCCGTCTGGCCGGTCTCGACGAACGTCGCGGCACAGGCGTTCCCGAGCGCCAGTGCGGGCTTCCACGGCCAGTCCCGGGCCAGCGCGCACGCGAGCGCACCCGAGAACCGGTCCCCCGCGCCGAGCGTGAGCGTCGGATCGCCGATATCGAGCATCTCGACCGAAACCGCGTCGTCCCGCGTGGCTGCGATCGCTTCGTCCGCGCCGTGGTAGACGACGCCGGTGATCCTGAGCGCGGATCGCAATTCGGCGGCGTGATCCGTCGCCGGCTCGCCGGGGACGCCGGCGACGGCCGCGACGCTCTCGTACTCGATCCGGTTGACGCTCAGGGCGACGTCGAGCGACGAGTCGGCGCGAGCCAGCGACTCGAGGAGGGGTTCGAGGTCGGTCCCGGCGACCAGTTCGATCGCGCCGGGATCGACCACGACGGGGACCCCGTCTACGCTCCCGGCCAGTCGATCGAGAACGTCGGTGAGGCCGCGATAGATGGCCCAGTTCGCACAGCAGAGCGCGTCCGCGGTGGCGATCCGGTCCCAGTCGACGACCGCAGTGAGGTCGTCGACGTCCCAGTCGGACGGCTGGCTCGCCCGTTCCGGGAAGAGGACCTCCTCGCCGTCGAACGCGAAGACCCGGATCGCCGCGGGCGGTCCCATCGAGTGGGTCCCGTAGGGAAGGTCCGCGAGGGCCTCGTGGTCGAGGTGGCCGACGGCCGTCGCGTCGTCGCCCAGCGCGTGGACCTGCGTCGCGGCGTTTACCGCCTGCCCGCCGGGGCGGACGTCGATCAGTTCGATCGGGAACGTCTCACCCTCGCCCGCACGGAGGCGCCGACCGAGCGCCTCGGGCGTCTCGAGTCGGTCGCCGCCGGCACCCGCGACCCGGTAACAGTAGTCGACGCTCCCGTCGGGGAGCGTGACGACGCGCGTCGACGAGTCGGCGGCCAACGACGGGAGCCGATCGCGGAGGGCTGCGTAGCTCACGCCCGTCACTGCCACAGTAATCCTCAAAAGGGTTCCCCGCCCCGGAGTTTCCCGGCCCTGCTGACGGGTCGTCGTGGCGCTCGGACTTTTGTCCCTCACCGTCGAAGCGATCGGTATGGCGACCGAATCCGCGACCCGGGCGTACCGCGACGCCCACCGGGACTCGTTCGATGCGGACTACTTCCGTGCGTTCGACGACGTGATCGTCTCGAGCATCGGCCTCGGCACCTACCTCGGCGACCCGACCGACGCAGTCGACGATCGGTACGCGGACGCGATCCTGACGGCGCTCGACTCGGGGTGTAACGTCCTCGACACCGCGATCAACTACCGCGCGCAGCGCAGCGAACGCGTGATCGGGCGCGCGCTTGCGGAGAGCGACGTCGATCGGGATGCCGTCCTGGTCGCGACGAAAGGCGGCTTCGTCGGGTTCGACGGCTCGCGGCCGCCGGACCCCGGCCGGTACGTGCTCGAGGAGTACGTCGACTCCGGGATCGTCGACCGCGAGGAGTTCGTCGCTGGCAGTCACTGCATCGCACCCGACTACGTCGCGGACCAGTTCGATCGCTCGCTCGCGAATCTGGGCCTCGAGTCGATCGACCTCTACTACGTGCACAACCCGGCGACGCAGCTCCGGGAGCGCACGCGGGAGGAAGTGTACGATCGGCTCGAGGCGACGTTCACCCGGCTCGAAGAGCGGGCCGCGGCGGGCGATATCGATCGCTACGGTGTCGCGACGTGGGAGGCATTTCGAGTGCCGCGCGGCCACTCGTCGTCCCTCTCGTTGGCCGAAATTCTCGATCGCGCTCGCACGGCAGCACGCGAGGCCGGGACCGACGGGACGCACTTCCGGGCGATCCAGGTGCCGTTCAACGCCGCGATGCCGGAGGCACTGACGGTGGCCGCGCAGGAGTCTCCCGGAGGCGCCGGCGACGTGCCCGTCCTTCGCGCCGCCGCGGACGCGGGGATCGACGTCTTCACGAGCGCGAGCATCGCACAGGGCCAGCTCGCGTCGGGGCTCCCGGAGGCGATCGCCTCGCGGGTGCCCGGCGAGGAGCCGGTCCAGCAGGCGATCACCGTCGCCCGATCGGCCCCGGGCGTCACGTCGTCGCTGGTCGGCATGAGCCGTCCGGCTCACGTCGAGGCGAACCTCGCGTCTGGACGAGTCGACCCGGTCGACCCCGAGACGATCGCCGCGCTACTCGACTGATCAGCGGATCTCCTTCCACTCCGCCGCGCAGTCCGGGCAGATCCGGACCGTTTTGATCTCGTCCGGGTCGTTCTCGGTCTTCAGGGGCTTCTCGCACTCGCCACAGACGAGTCGATCGTACGTGTCCTTCTCGAGTTCGCCGTCACGGAGTGCCTTCCGGACTGATTTCATACTGCCGACGTACGCAGGTAGGGAAGAAAAAGACCCGGGCTTCGCGGAGGGTCGTCTCGTGGACGATCTCCCGCAATCGCCCGGACTGAGGGACGCTCGTCCCGCCGGGCGGACCTGTCTTCCAGTCGAAAGGATCGTAGCCGTCGCCATCACCGGCGTCGCGGTGGTTCCGGTCGTGCTCTACGAACTCGATCGGTTGCCGGCCGGTGCGAACGGCTGATCGAAGCCGTCACACATGGTTCGCCGGAGTCGTGGCCGTTTTACCGGTCGGGCCGAACACTCCACCGATGGAGTACGTCCAGGAGCGGATCGCGACGCTTCACGACCTCGGCGCGGGGGGCGCTGGGGGTGCGGGGAGCGTCGCGACCGGTGACGCGCTCGCGGGGGCCGTCGGCGATACGGCCGTCGTCGTCCCGATGACCGATCGCGAACTCGAGAGTCCGGCCGCCGCGCGCGTCCTCGCCGAACTCGAACGCCTCGATCCCGCCGCGGTGGTCGTTCCGGTTCGCGCCGCGCCCGATCGGATCGGCCCCTTCCGCGAGTGGCTCGCGTCGTTCGCGCTCCCGACGGAGGTACTGTGGTGTAACGCACCCGCCGTCGACGACCTCCTGGCGGACGCCGGACTCGCGGGCGACTTCGGGAAGGGCCGGGACGTCTGGCTCGCGCTCGGGCCCGCCGCGGACGCCGGCGAGTACGTGGTCGTCCACGACGCCGACGCCCGCAGCTACGAGGCCGAGCACGTTCACCGACTGCTCGCGCCTCTGACGATGGACTTTGCCTTCTCGAAGGGGTACTACGCGCGCGTCGAGGAGGGGCAGTTGTACGGCCGACTCTGCCGGCTGTTCTACGAACCCATGCTCCGGGCGCTGTCGGCAACCCACGACGCGCCGATCCTCGAGTACCTCGGCTCGTTCCGGTACGCGCTCGCCGGCGAGTTCGCCGCCACCGCCGCTCTCGCCCGTCGACTCCGTGCTCCCCGCGCGTGGGGGCTGGAGGTCGGCACGCTCGGCGACGCGTTCGCACACGCCGGCTTCGCGGGCACCGCACAGGTCGACCTCGGCCGGCACGTCCACGACCACCGCGCGGTCGCCGGCGAGGCCGGACTGGAAGGGATGAGCCGGGAGGTCGCCACGGCCCTCCTGCGAGTGTTCGAGGAACACGGCGTCGTCCCCGACTACGACACCCTCCCCGATCGGTACCGGGCCGTCGGTCGTCGCCTGATCGACCAGTACCGCGCCGACGCGGCGTTCAACGGGCTCTCGTACGATCGCGCCGGCGAACGCGATCAACTGGAACGCTACGCCGACTCGATCGCGCCGCCGGGTCCCGATCGACGACTGCCGCCGTGGCGAGAGGCCCCGTTCGCGCCGGGAGACGTTCGCGCGGCGGCACGACCGTGGGTCGGCGGCCGCGTCGGCTCCAGCGCGGGCGATTGACCCCGGGCGGCGCGCTCACAGTCTTTATCAAATCACCACCCGTTGTGCTCTCTATGGACGTCACCGCCGACGAACTCGCCGGCGTGGTCGACCTCTTCGGCGGGTTGACCCGCGCGGAACTCGAACGCGCACTCACGGAGGCCGCCTTCCGGGCGGACGGCCAGTCGATCGACGAGGCCGCCTTCGCGGACGCGATCGATCGGGCCGTCGAGTCCTTCGCCCTCGTTCGGTACGAGCGACCCGGCGCCGACGGCGGCGCGTCGACCGACGGCGGTGCCGACGACGCCGGGCCGCTGCTCGTCGCGGGACCGACGGCGTTTCCGACGGTTCCGGAGCACGCCGAAGACGTCCCGCACATCCTCGACGTCGAGCCGCGACGGTTCGATCGCGAGGCCCTCGGGGAGCGGGCGCGCGAGCGGTTCGTCGACGCGGTCGATCGAGCGATCGAAGCGGACGACGACGATCGAATCGATCGCCTGATCGACGTCAGCTACGATATCGAAGCGTGGGCCCCGATCGACGTGACCGAGCACCGACAGCGACTGGAGGAGGTCCTCGAGTGATCGCATGTCAGGACCGACACTGAACCTCGACCCGGTCGCGAGCCACCAACCGCTCGAGATCGACGATCAGGAGTACGACGCGGCCGTCCTCGCGCCGGTCATCGAACGCGACGGGGAGCCTCACCTGCTGTTCACCCGGCGGGCCGACCACCTCGGGGAACACCCCGGGCAGATGAGTTTCCCCGGCGGCGGTGCCGAACCGGTGGACGAGACGATCCTCGACACGGCGCTCCGCGAGGCCAACGAGGAGATCGGACTCGAGTCGGCCGAGGCCGAGGTCGTCGGCCAACTGGACGACATTCGAACGATCACGGAGTACGCCGTGACCCCCTTCGTCGCTCGCGTCCCGGACCGCGAGTACGTCCGCGACGACCGGGAAGTCGCCGAGATCGTCGTCCTGCCGCTGTCGGGGCTGCTCGACCGCGACAACTACGAGTACGAGCGCCGGGATCACCCCTACTACGGCGACATCGTCATCCACTACTTCCACGTCGACGGCTACACCGTCTGGGGGGCGACCGGCCGCATTCTCGTCCAGTTGCTCGAGTTGACGACCGACTTCGAAGCACCCGAACGGGTCGATCGATCGACCCTGTGAGTCGAGTCGAGACCGCGTCAGTTCTGCACGGAGCGTTAGCCTTTTGCGCGCTGCCCTCTCAGCAGGCCTATGGTCGCACAGACGATGGATCGAGTTCCGCACCGACTGTGAACGCTTGCAGTTACTCGTTCTGAGTGGTGAGTGCCGATGTTGACCGCCTCGAGTACCGTCGCCCGCGTCGGACTGGACGCGATCGCCCTCAAGCCGACCGAGTGTGACGTCTCGGGGGCCGCGTCGCTCCCGGTCGAGACGATCGCGATCGACTACGAGGGCCGCGAGCACCTTCCGGACCCGGACGTGCTCGAGACGCTGGCAGCCGAGGCCGAGGCCGAGGTCCGGGTCACGACGCCGGTCCGGGCCGACGGCTTCGACCCGCTGGGCGATGCGTCCCTGATCGACGACCTCTCGAACTCGATCGGGCGCGTACTGGTGGCCGGCCACCCGGCCTACCTCACCGACGCGGAGCGGGCGCGGGCAGTCGCCCCGCGGCTCGGAACCGCGCTCGAGGCCGACCCGGACGCGTGGGTCGGCACCGAGAGCGTCGAACGGATCGCCATGGCGACCGGCGGGACCCAGTACGACCTCCTCTCGCGGACGACCGAGCGGGAACTCCGGGCGCTCCGGGCGGCCGGCTTCACTGGCGACATCGCGGTCTACGCGCCGACGGTGCTGACCGACGACGAGGACGCCGTGCTCGACGCCGTCGGCGACTACGTCGCGCGACGGCAGTCGGTCGCGGCCGCGCTCCCCGACGGTGCGCCGACCGACGCGAACGCGATCGGTCGCGCGCGGGAGGTCCTCCTCGAGGCTGCCCGGGACTACGCGCTGGTCGGAACCGAAGACGCGATCCGCGAACAGACGGACGCGCTCCGCGAGGCGGGTGCGACGACGATCGTCGGCTACCCGGCCCGCGGGCTCGACCCGCTTCGGTCCTGACCCCCGATTTTCGAATTCGATCGGCAGTCCCGTGAACATAAGACCCTCCGGCATCCACAGGAGGGCATGACACTGCTCGCCGAACGCACGACGGCCACGGCAGCCGACGCACTCGCGGCGGCCGAGGTCGGCGTGCTTCCCGTCGGTAGTACCGAACAGCACGGACCGGCGTTAGCGCTCGGGATGGACCACCTGGCTGCCGAGGCGTTCGCCCGATCGGCGGCCGATCGCGAGGATGCCGTCGTCCTGCCGACGGTCCCGATCGGCGTCAGCGCCCACCACCGACAGTTCGACGGGACGCTGTACGTCTCCCCGGAGACGTTCGAACGCTACGTTACGGAGACGATCGCGAGTCTCGCCGAGCACGGCGTCCGGAAGGTCGTCGTCGTCAACGGCCACGGCGGGAACACGGACGCGCTGCGACGGGGCGCGCGAACCCTGCGTGACGATCGAACGGCCTTCGCGCCGCCGTGGAACTGGTGGGACAGCGTCGGCGACGTCACCGACGACCTGTTCGACGAGGAGGGCGGCCACGCGGACGCGATGGAATCGAGCCTGCTCTGGTACCTGCACGAGACCCTGGTCGACGAAGACGAACTCGCGGCCGCCGAGGAGGGCGCGAGCGACGCGTGGGGTGAGTCCGTCCACGGGGCCGCGCTCGGCTTCGACACGATCGACTTCTCCGAGAGTGGCGCGGTCGGTCGCCCGACGCAGGCCGATCCCGAGAAGGGTGAGCGGGTGTTCGAGGCCGCTCGCGACCAGTTGCACGCGTTGCTCGACTGGCTCGCCGACCGACCGATCGACGACTGCTGGCCCCGTGATCACCGATGAGCGACGACCAACCCGAACTCGCCGTCGGTGCGGACGCGTTCACGCGGGAGGGTGCCGGACTCGAGGTGGCCGTCGTCGGCGGCGGTGCCGTCGGTGCGACGGCGGCCTACGACCTGGCGCGCGAGGGAACTGACGTCACGCTGTACGATCGCGGCTCGATCGCGAGCGGCGCGAGCGGCCGGGCGGCGGGCGTCTGCTACGATGCTTTCGCGGCCCCGCTCGACGCCGAGATCGCCAGTGACGCGATCGAGCGCTTTCGCGCCCTCTCGGGCGACGACACCTTCCCGTTCGTCGAGTGTCCCTACGTCTGGCTGGCCCGCGAGGGCGACGCCGGTCGGGCCGACGCGATCCGCGAGCAGGTCCGTCGAATGCAGGAACAGGGCGTCGTCGCCCTGGAGGCCGGCCCGGACGAACTCGCCGATCGGTTCCCCGCGATCGAGACGGCGGACGTCGCCGTCGCGGGGATTGCGGGCGCGGCGGGCTACACTGATCCCGCAAAGTACACCGCGTGTCTCGCCGCTGCGGCCGACGGGGCCGGCGCGACGCTCGCGACCGAGACGCCGGTCGCGGTTCGAACCGATCCGCCCCGCGTCGTCCACCGGACCGACGGAACGGTCCACGAGGTCGACGCAGTGCTCGTGGCCGCCGGCGCACGATCGAAACGGCTGCTCGCCGACGCCGGCTTCCCCATCGCGATGAAGCCCTACCGCGTCCAGGCGCTGGTCGCCGAGGCGGACCTCGCGGAACCGATGGTGTACGACGCGACCGGGGACTTCTACCTGCGACCCCACCCCGACGGCCTGCTCGCGGGCGACGGGACGGAGACGGTCGAGGCCGACCCCGACGCGTACGACCGCGACGCGACCCCGGGCTTCGCAGACGGACTCGTCGATCGCGTCGCGGGACGACTCTCGGGCGTCGCTCCTGAACTCGATCGGGCGTGGGCGGGGCTCTGTACCGCGACGCCGGATCGCGACCCGCTCGTCGGCGAACTCGACGCGGGGCTGTACGTCGCGACGGGATTCCAGGGCCACGGCTTCATGCGCGCGCCGGCGATCGGAGAGCGGATCGCGAGCGAGATCCTCGGCGGGGACGGGATCGATCGGTTCGACCCGACGCGGTTCGAGGGCGACGAGTCGTTCGATATCGCGGCGGGAATGACGATCGAGTCGAACCGCTAGTCGTCTAGTCGTCGATGGTGACTTCCGTGGTTCCGGAGTCGTCGTCGGTGGTCGTGGCGGCTACCTCCTCGGTGTCTTCGGCGTCGATGGACGACCGTTTCGGAATCTCGATGCTGAGCGTGCCCGTTTCGGAGAGTCTGGCGGTGCCGGCGTCGGGGTCGACGACCGCGTCGTCGGGCAACTCGGCCTCACCGTCGAGTGCCATCCCGCGACCGGGGAACCGCATCTCGTATCCCTCGTGGAACTTGCGGAACCGATCGATCCGGGTCCGGACGGTACCCGAGAGGTATCGGACCTGGACGTCTTCGGGTTCGGCGCCGGGGGCGTCGAAGACGACGAGATAGGAGGTCTCGTTCTCGAGGACGTCGACGGGGAGCGGGCGCTGGTTCTGGAGGTGACCGTTCGCGCGGCCGATCTGTCGGTAGACGGCGTTTCCGACGGACGTTCCGAGGTCTTTGAAACTCACGGCTCGTCACCCCCCGGGAGCGGCGTATCGCTGGCGGGGACCTGGCCAGAATTCTGGCGGAACGTGGTGGACATGTCCGGACGAATCACTACAATCGGGATCTTCTTATTGGTTTTGGCACACCAAAAAGAAAGTCCGGCGAACGGTGCGGTGACGGCCGTCTCGCCCCCGTCACAGTTCGACGGCCTCCAGACAGTCGGTCCCGCCACACACCGGACACGAGAGGTCGGCGACCTCGAGGTCCTCCGGGACGTCGTAGGTGTAGTGGTTCTCGAACAGGTCCAGAAAGCAGTCCTCGGCGGTACAGACGATCTCTTCTGTCGGTGGCATACCCGACAGTACCGTCACCAGGATCATCAACGCCGTGGTAGCGGCGGCACGCGCCGGATCGATCGCGCGTGTAGTCACCGTTTTACCCCTCGAGGCGCTACGCCGGGACATGACCGACCCCGAACGGCTCTCCGTGACGATCGTCGACGGCTACGTCGACGAGCCCGCACACTTCGGGGTGCCGCCGTACATTTCGACCTACCCGCGATACACGGCGGGTGCACTCGTCGACGCGGGCGTCCCCCGCGAGCGAATCACCTACCACACGATCGACGGCCTGCGCGACGACCCCGATCGGTGGCGCGACGTCGACGAGGCCGACCTCATGATCTACCTGGGCGGGATGACCGTGCCGGGCAAGTACGTCGGCGGGACTCCCGCAGAGCCGGACGAAGTCCGAAAGCTCGCCTGGACGGCGAGCGGAACGAGCCTGATGGGCGGCCCTGTCAAGTTCGGCGTCGGCGACGAGAACGCCGGTGCGACCGAGACCGAACGGCAGGACCTCGACTTCGACTTCGTCGCGAAGGGCGACGTGGAGGCAGCCGTCCACGACCTCGTCGAGAGCGGCCTCGAGGGGTTCAACAATCGGATGCGCGACGTCGACGAGGTGTCTCGGTGGGCCCAGGACGGCGCGTTTGTCGTCGAGCAACACCCGAACCACCCCGACCACCTGATCTGCGAACTCGAGACCTCGCGGGGCTGTGCCTACCGGTGTTCGTTCTGTACCGAACCGCTCTACGGCAACCCTTCGTTCCGGCCGCCGCCGACGGTCGTGAGCGAGGTCGACGCCCTCTCGAGTCGGGGCGTCAAACACTTCCGGATCGGCCGTCAGGCGGATATTCTGGCCTACGGCGGCGACGGCGAAGCGCCGAACCCGGACGCGTTGCGATCGCTCTACGGGGGCATCCGCGAGGTCGCGCCCGACCTCGAGACGCTCCATCTTGACAACATGAACCCGATCACGATCGTCAACTGGCCCGAGGAAAGCCGGGAAGGGATCCGGATCATCGCCGAGCACAACACGCCCGGCGATACGGCCGCGTTCGGGCTCGAATCCGCCGATCCGATCGTCCAGGAGGAGAACAACCTGAACGTCACCGCCGAGGAGTGTTTCGAGGCCGTTCGGATCGTCAACGAGGAGGCCGGCTGGCGCCCCGGTGAAGACACCGCGGACGCCCCGACCTTCGGCCCGGACGCCCCGCGTCGCCTCCCGAAACTCCTGCCCGGGATCAACCTCCTGCACGGCCTCAAGGGCGAACGCGAGGAAACCTACGAGCGGAACCGGAAGTTCCTCCAGCGCGTCTACGACGAGGGCTACATGCTCCGCCGGATAAACATCCGGCAGGTGATGGCCTTCGACGGCACCGACATGTCCGACACCGGCGCGGAAATCGCCCAAGACCACACGAAGCTGTTCAAACGCTACAAACGGCAGATCCGCGAGGAGATCGACCAGCCGATGCTCGAACGGGTCGCCCCGCCCGGAACGGTCCTCCCCGACGTCCACCTCGAGTACCACCAGGACGGGCGGACCTTCGGCCGCCAGCTCGGTACCTATCCGCTGCTGGTCGGAATCCCCGGCGAACGGGACCTCGGGCGCACCATCGACGTCGCGGTCGTCGATCACGGCTACCGATCCGTCACCGCCGTCCCCTATCCGCTCGACCTCAACGACGCCTCGATGGACGAACTCACCGCCATCCCCGGCGTCGGCGATCGTACCGCCGGCGACATCGTCGTCAACCGCCCCTACGAATCCGTTACCGACGCCGATCTCACCACCGAGTTCGACCTCACGCAGTTCGTAACGACCCGCTCGCTCGAGCGCGCTGAGTAAGTGCCCCGATCGAACGTGCGACGCGATCGCGATTCCGCTCCGATCGAACGCGCGCTCCGCCCGATCGCGCGGCGTAACTGTCGTTTGTGTGGCAAAAATTGCGAACAAGTGCCCTAATCGGGCGCTACTCGCGCTCATTACCCGTCAATCGACGGCAATCGGTCGGTAGTTCTATTATGGATGGGCCGCAGAGACAACATCGAGGGTCTACCTGTGGAAATATCTGAAAAACTGCTGTGTCTGTTCAGTACGGACGTCTCGGCGGAGGAAGATCGGTACGTCATCGAGGTGCCGCGCCAGGAAGTCGAAACCGGCGACGTCGATCCCGGGGAAGTCTACCGCGTCGCGCTCATCTCGAGGGACGAGTCGACCGACGACGGATCGGCGGCGCCAAAGCCCGAGAGTGCACCGTCTGAGCCACAGCCACCGGTCGACGTCGGCGAAACACGCTACGTCGAGATCGAAGACATCGGCAAACAGGGCGACGGCATCGCGCGCGTCGAACGGGGGTACGTCATCATCGTTCCCGGTGCAGACGTCGGCGAACGCGTCAAGGTCGAGATCACCGAGGTCAAGTCCAACTTCGCCGTCGGCGAGATCATCGAGGAAACGTTCTAACAACGAACTTTTCACCGCGGGCGTTGCGACCGGCCAACGGCCGGTCGCTCAACCCCCCGGTGAAAAACTTCGATGAAAAAGGCCGAGCGCGCTTCGGGCGCGCTCGGGGAAACGGCGCGCAAGCCGCGCCGTACAGTGGCATCTGACGCCTCCGAGTACTTCTCCGCACCCGTGTTCTTGGCTGGTTGGTTTACTCCTCGATCGGGGTCCCATCGATTCGCTTCGCCCCTTCGGAGTCGTGAACGACGACTTCGCCGGGGGCGGGATCGGTGGGTTCGTACGCGTCCCGGACGGCGATCGCCTCCTCGAGTTCCCTGATCGCGCGCTCTTTCAGCGCGCCCGCGAGGTCCTCGGCGTCGGCACGAGAGATGTCACGTCCGAGTCCCTCGCACTCGTGTGCGCGGACGATCCCCTGCTCGTCGACGGCCTCGCCCATCGGCTGGCTGGTTCCCGCGAGTGCGACGCTGAAGGGATACGTCCGACAGATCAGCGGCCGATCGTCGTGGGCGCGGCAGGCACCAGTTCCGCCGTCGTCTTCCTCGTAGAAGACGCAATCGCCGCAACCGTCGGTCTGGAGCGCCCACTCGAAGGTCTCGCCCTCGAGTTCGCCGTCCCGTTCCTCGAGTCCGTACGGCATCGGGCGGGCGACGTCCCGCCAGTCGTACGCTTCGGCTGTGGACTCGAGGTCGCGGACTTCGTCCGGAAACACGGTCGCCGTGTGTTCGTCCTCCCCGTGTCCTTTGCAGCAGGCCCCACAGCGGGTACACTCGAAGCCGATCGACTCGATAGCGTCGGCGAGATCGTCGACTGCGAGCGCGCGGGCCGCCTCGAGTTCGGCTTCGAGCGTTTGCACGTGTGCTCCTACGCGTCGATGCGGAAAAGCCAGTCGCTACCGGGGCGACTGGCTCGCGTTCCGGTCCGAGGAACACGTTTACTGTCGATCGTGTTCTATGATACCCAATGACGTCTCTCAACGACGAGATGGCCGACGCACAGTCACAGGTCAACGAGGTCAGGAACCATCTCAGACAGGAGATTCCGGAGCTTTTCGAATTCGACGTCATCGTCGGCGGAATCGAGTACAACGCGAACAACAACACCGTCACGATCACGGTCGAACCGAGCGCCGACGCGCGGGAGCAACTCTCCGACCGGTTCGGCGGCGTCAAGGTGAAGATTCAGGACGAACTGACTTTCCAGTTTCAGCTCACCTCGACCGAACGGGTCGAGTAACGGGCTCGAACGGGGCGACGCGAGCTACCGGGTGGGGACGCGGGCGCGCTCTCCGTCCCACGCGAGACGACCCTCGACGGCGAGTTTCTCGAGGTGTGCGCGGACGGTCGCCCGCGCGAGATCTTCGACGCCGGTCAGGTCCTTCTCGTACGCACCGTCGAGGATCTCGGCCAGCGTTTTAGCGCCGTCGTCGACCGCTTCCAGTACGCGCCGTTCTCGATCGCTCCGGTGAGCGAGCAACCGTTCGAGGGTCTCTCTCGGGGCGTCGATCGCGGGGCCGTGACCGGGATGGAGCGCGGGCGGGTCGATCGCCCAGAGCCGGCGCAGAGTACTCAGGTACGCTCGCATGTCCCCTTCGGGAGCGCCGACGACGACGCTGCCCTCTCGAATCGCGCAGTCGCCACACAGGATCGGGCCAGCCTCGCCCGCTTCGAGGGCGACGTGATCCGGCGCGTGGCCGGGTGCGTCGCGGACCGTGACTCGCTCGTCGCCGATCGTGATCGTCGTTCCCGGCGTGAAGACCCGATCGGGCTCACGGCCGGTCGCGTTCCGGAATCGATCGCTCCGCCCGTCCCGCGCCCAGACGGTCGCGTCCGTTTCCGTCGCGTACGCGTCGACGCCGCCGACGTGGTCCGGATGGGCGTGCGTCACGAGCACGTGCTCGACGGCGCGGTCGCGAACCAGCCGATCGAGGTCGTCGGTTCGCGCCGCGGGATCGACGAGGATGGCGGGATCGGAGCCGAGCAGGTAGGCGTTCGTCGTGCCGGTCGGCGCACGCGTCGACGTCGGGACGATACAGCGAGTGACGTCCATATCTACCCGTCAGACTGGGAGCAAAAGGTGTTGTCGACCGCTTCCGTGCCATCCCCGCGTGGCCCGGGCGGCCCCCCGGAACGCCAGCGTCCGTTTCCGTCCGTCGCTTCGCGTCAGTTCTTGAGGTAGTAGACCTGTTTCCGGGCGTCCCGGAAACTGTACCGGGAACCGACGAGACCGACGTCCTCGAGCCGATTGAGCGCGTAGCGGACGGTTCGGTCGGGCAGCAGGGATTCCTCGGCGAGTTGGCCCTGCGAGAGCGGCGAGTCGATCTCGAGAACCTTGGCGACGAGTTTCGCACTCGGCGGCAACTCACGCAGGCGGTCGCGGTATTCGTCTTCCGAGAGGGCCTCCTCGGCGGTTGCGGCACGATCCTCAGCGGTACTCATGCTCATACCAACCCACGGGGAATCAGTGGTGGTAAAGTTTCCCTATATGTAGATACGAATAGTCCAGTTTGTATAAGGAGTACAAATGAGGTATTAACACAGGAGCCCGGATTCCGCTTCCGTCCGGCGATCGCTATTATATACACACGCCGATCGGATGGGCTCCGTTCCCCGGACCGATCGGTTGACACTCGGGCACTCGCGTCGTCCCATCGACGAATCGGTCGGTGGACCGATGCGATCGAGTCTCGACCCGTCCCGGGCGGATCGCACCTGCCGATCGATCCGATCGAGCAGGTGTTTCAGGGTCCGGTGCGTCGAGAACGCGCGCCGATGGACTCCAGTATCGTTTTATCCTCCGCCTCCTGTAGTTGCGCCCAGTGTGAAAGGACAGGAGTGGTACCAGGCCGACGACGTCGCTCAGGAGTACGACGACAAGCGATTCTCCCGTGGCGGACAGCTGATCGACCGCCGGGAGAAAGAAGCCGTCCTCGACGCGATCATGCCCGTCGAGGGACAGAACGTACTCGAAATCGCCTGTGGTACCGGGCGATTCACCGTCATGCTCGCGGAGCGCGGGGCCGACGTCGTGGGACTCGATATTTCGGCGGCGATGCTACAGCAGGGTCGCCAGAAGGTACAGAACACCGATCTCGCGGGAACGCTCGAGTTTCTCCGCGGTGACGCCGGACGGTTGCCCTTCCCGGACGATCACTTCGACATCGTCATCGCGATGCGGTTCTTCCACCTCGCGGACGATCCGGAGGCGTTCCTGGGCGAGATGCGCCGGGTATCGAGCGACCAGGTCGTCTTCGACACGTTCAACCGGTTCAGCGCTCGCAGCGTCTACAACTGGGCGCTGCCGATGGGATCGCGCCTCTACTCGAAGAGCGAGGTGGCCACGCTGCTGGCCAAGACGGACCTGACGCTCGTCGACGTGGAAGACGACTTCCTCGCCCCCTACGGACTCTACCGTTCGATTCCGAACGGACTCGCCTCGCCGATCAGACGGCTCGACACGGCCATCGGCGGGCACCCGATCACGGATCACTTCGCGTCCGTCTCGTACTGGAATACGCGCGTTCGATCGCCGGCCAGTAACTGACCCCGCCGATCGCCGTCCCGTCTCACACGGTCGATCGATCGGTGGATCTCGATCCGCGACGCAAACCCCCGTATTTTTACTCTTCGGAAATTCTACCCCATAGTATGGAGCTCTCGGTAGTGGTGTCGACGCTCAACGACCGAGAGCAGTTACTGTCCAGTCTCGACGCGCTCCACGAGCAGACGCCGACGGAGACGGAGATCATCGTGGTCAACGGCCCCTCCTCGGACGGGACGACCGGCGTCGTCCGGGATCGTCCCGACGTCGACGTTCTCGTCGAGATTTCCGAACGGAACCCGAACGTCTCGCGCAACGCCGGCTTCGAGGTCGCCTCGGGCGACGTCGTCGCCTTCCTCGGCGGCGAGTACGTCGTCGAACGGGGGTGGTACGAGGCCCTCGCGGACGCGATCGAGACCGACGTGGACGTCGTCACTGGCCCCCTCACGTCCGCCGACGGCTCCGTCGACGGCGACGAACCGGTCCGTACCGTCGCTGGCCGGCGCGTGGCCCGCGTCGAGGCCGACAACGCCGCGTTCGATCGGACCGTTCTCGAGGCGCTCGACGGGTTCGACGAGTACCTCGTGGCCGACGGCGCGCGAGACTGTGCCCATCGCGTGGCCGGTCTCGGGTTCGACGTCGCGTGGACGCCGGCGATGGCCGCCCGAAGCGACGTCGGGGCCGACGGTGGACGGGCGGATCCGGACTGGGGCAGCACCTACCGGGCGCTCGCCTACCGGCTGACGAAAAATTACGGGCCGCGACCCGTCGTCCTCGTGCGAACGATCGGCAGCGCCGTCCGTGACGGTGCCGCCGGCGTTCGCGGGATCCTCGAAGGCGACGAGACGCCGACGGGGTGGTTCGCCGACGGGACCGACGTCATCAAAAGCTCCGCCTGCGGGTTTCGGGACGGACTCCGTGCCCGGTTCGCCGATCGGTCGACCCAGCGTAATCCGAACGGCATCTCGACCCGCCACGATCGGGCGGTCCGGATCTACGACCGACGATAACGACCCGGTCGTCGCTCGCTGGACCGTTATTCCCCGCGGAACTCCGGTTCTCGTTCCTCGAGTCGCGCCTCGAACCCTTCGCGGTAGTCGCGGGTGTCGTCCAGTTCGTGGCCGAGCGATCGTTCCAGGGCCAGCCCCCCTTCGAGGGGCATCTCCAGGGACGCATTGAGCGCGCGTTTGCCGTACTCGAGCCCGAGCGGGGCGTTCTCGCAGAGCCGATCGGCGAACGCTTTCGTTCGCTCGTCGACGTCCTCGTCGGGGCAGACTTCGTGGACCAGCCCGATCTCGGCGGCGTGCTCGGGATCGACGAACTCACCGGTGAGGACGATCTCTTTGGCCTTCGAGAGGCCGATCAGCCGGGGGAGCCGCTGGGTGCCGCCGCCGTGAGGGAACGTGCCCAGCGTGACCTCGAGCAGCCCGTACCTGGCGTTCTCGCCGATGATCCGGAAGTCACAGGGCAACGTGAGTTCGAACGCCCCCGCGGGCGCGGCGCGTTTGATACCGGCGACGACCGGCTGTCGGAGGTCCTCGATCGTCTCGAGCAGGTCCGGGAAGACGTCCCGGTCGATCCCGGAGTCGGGGTCGACCCGATCGCGCATCATGGTGAGGTCCATCCCCGCGGAGAGAACCGGCCCCTCGCCGAGTAGCGTGGCGGCCCGCACGTCCTCGGCCTCGTCGACCCGCTCGAACGCCGCGGTGAGGTCGCGCATGAGGTCGACGGTCATCGCGTTTCGCTTGTCCGGTCGCGAGAGGTAGACGTCCGCACGTCGGTCGTTCCAGTCGATCGCCGCGAGTCCCGTGCCAACGGATTCCATGGGGGACGGTCCGGGGCCATCCCCTTAAGTTCGGCGTCAGCGTGAGCGGCCTGCCGATACCGCGACACGGCGGTCGCTTCGTCGGTGTCGCCGGTCGCCACCGAGTATCCCGGGTTCCGTCGTCAGGCTCCGTCGCGGACAGTTCGGCGGCGTCGATCGCGTCGGTCCGTGGTGGGCCGAGAGGACGACGAGTGATACCGATCCGGGTGGGCACCCCGCTCGTCGCGGTCGTTCTGCGGCGATCGTACCGATTCCCGTCGGCGTGGCGGTATCGAAAGGACGGGCAGGGGTCACGGGCGAATTTCGGGGTCCGGTCCGAGCGCGTCGATCACGCGACAGGCGTTCTTCGAGAAGACTCGCCAGAGTTTGTCCTCCGAGACGTCCAGCGTGAGAATCTCCATGACGGCGACGTTGGGGTGACAGGCTGGGGTGCCGCTGCCGAACAGGACTCGATCGGGGTGTTCCAGGAGCGCGCGCTCGAGTTCCCGGCGGTACCTGACGAAACTCGTCTCGACGTAGCAGTCGTCGTACTCGGTCAGCAGGTCGATCATCCCGTTCATGAGCGATCGTTCGAGCGGGTGGCCGCCGAAGTGGGCGACGACGACCGGGAACGAGTGCTCGAGCAGCATCGACGCGAGGGTGTCGGGCGGTGCGTCGACGCCGCCGCTGACGAGTACCGGGAGTTCGACGTCGTCCATGACGGCGAGGACGTCGTCGTCGGGGTAGCCGTCCACGCCGGGATCGAGCACGAACCCGTGAAACCGATCGTCGTAGGCGTAGCGCTCGACGTCCTCGGGCGTCGTGTGGTGGTCCTTGCGGCGGCTCACGGCGTTGCGGAGGCGGCCGGTCGCGCTCGCGTCCGGCTGCTGGGTGCCGTTGATCCGGGCGACGGCGACGAACGGCCGGTCGACGCTGTGACGGGCGACTCCGTTGTTCGGCGCGACGTAGCTCGTCTCCGGCGTCGCGGGCGGGAAAACGACGGCCTTCGTGATTCCGGCCTGGTGCATCTCCCGCTCCAGTCGATCGGGCGTCATCGCGTCCTCGCCGGACCTCGCGTCCGGCGGAAGCTGCGTATAGACGTCGACGATGCGAAACCCGTGCTCCAGCTCCAGCATCCCACGGAGGTGTTTTCGGCCGACCCATATTTTGCTACCGACTCCCGGACCGTGGCGTGGTCGGCGGGGTGTGGCGACGGCTCACACGGGGAATCGCCAGAGGGAGCGGTGGCGGTAGGGAAACCTTTATATAGAAGTGCTGACGACATGGTTAGTGAGTACAACCATGGCACAACAGCGACGCATGGGCGGACAGCCTATGTTCATTCTGAGCGAGGATAGCCAGCGAACGCAGGGTCGCGACGCCCAATCGTCGAACATCATGGCCGGCAAGGCCGTCGCCGAGTCGGTACGGACGACGCTGGGCCCCCGCGGCATGGACAAGATGCTCGTCGACTCCAGCGGGGAGGTCGTCATCACGAACGACGGGGCGACCATCCTCAACGAGATGGACATCGAACACCCCGCGGCCCAGATGATCGTCGAGGTCGCCGACTCCCAGGAGGAGGAGGTCGGCGACGGCACGACGACGGCGGCCGTGATCGCTGGCAACCTGCTCGGCGAGGCCGAGGACCTCATCGAACAGGACGTCCATGCGACGACGATCGTCGAGGGCTACCACGAGGCCGCCGAGATCGCACTCGACGCGATCGCCGAGCAGGTCGGCGAGGCCGAGGTCGACGACGAGATCCTGAAACAGGTCGCCGAGTCGAGCATGACCGGCAAGGGCACCGGCGGGCTGACCGCCGAGTCGCTCGCCGAGACGGTCGTCGAGGCCATCCGCCACGTCGAGACGGACGCGGGCGTCCAGCGGGACAACGTCGCCGTCCACACCCAGATCGGCGCCTCCTCGAACGCGACCGAACTCGTCCCCGGGATCGTCATCGACGAGGAAGCCGCCCACGACGCGATGCCCGCGAACGTCGAGGACGCCTCGATCGCCGTCCTCGACGTCGAACTCGGCGTCCGGACCGGCGAGATCGACGCCGAGTACGCCATCGACTCGATCGACCAGCTCAACCAGGCGATCGACGCCGAGGAGAGCGAGGTCCGCGGCTACGCCGAGACGATCGCCGAGAGCGGTGCCGACGTCGTCTTCACCACCGAAGACGTCGACGACCGCGTCAGTACGTTCCTCGCCAACGAGGGCGTGCTCGTCTTCGAGAGCGTCAGCGACTCCGACGCCCGCCAGATCGTCTCCGCGACGGGTGCTCGCCGCGTCGGTGCCCTCGAGGACCTCGAGGCGGACGACTTCGGTGCTGCCGACCGCATTCGAACGGAGAACTACGGCGACGACGACCTCGCGTTCGTCGAGGGCGGCGCGGCCGCCGAAGCCGTCACCGTCTTCGTCCGCGGCGGTACCGAACACGTCGTCGACGAACTCGAACGCGCCATCGAGGACGCGCTCGACGTCGTCTCGACGGCCCTCGCGTCCGGCGAGGTCGTCCCCGGTGCCGGTGCGACCGAGATCGCGATCGCCGACACGATCCGCTCTGAAGCCGCCGGCATCGAGGGCCGCAAACAGCTCGCCGTCAACGCCTTCGCGGACGCGATCGACGTCGTCCCGCGCACGCTCGCGGCCAATACGGGCCAGGACCCGATCGACTCGCTCGTGGACCTCCGTGCCGCCCACGAGTCCGAGGGGCGCGCCGGTCTCATCACTACCGGTGAGGACGTCACGATCGACGATCCCTTCGAGCACGGCGTCGTCGACCCCGCCGACGTCAAGCGCGAGGCGATCGAGAGCGCCACCGAGGCCGCGACGATGATCGTCCGCATCGACGACGTCATCGCCGCCGAATAACGGCCGCCCCGCGATTCCGATCGCCGATTTCGAATTTTTGGGCCGAGCGTCCCGTTCGTTGCCGTTCGAAGCCGTCCTCGGCGGTTCGGCAAGTAGTGTTACTACCGTCCGATCCGCGTACGTATCCTGTCCGGGCGCACCCGAACGCGATCGGCTCCCCGGGCAGTCGGGGTCCCCGAGGCCGTCACGCACTCGTATCGGTCGGTTCGAGGACGACGTCGTCGCCGGCCGTGAGACCGAACGCCTCGTCGCCGCGACCCTGGTTGACGTCCAGTTCCACGTAGCCGTGACTCCCGACCGTCGCGAGTCGATCGCCGGCCGGAACTGCAGCGAACGTCTCACCGACGGGGACGGACTCGCCGTTCGCGACGATCGTCTCGCGCCCGTCGAGGTAGCCGCCGGGGACGTTCGTGATCGCGTTGCCGAAGTCGTCGACGACCAGCACGTCGCCGCGCGCACGCTCGTTCTCGACGGACGCAGTGGGCAACTCGAGATCGACCGCGAACTCGGCCGGCGTCAGGAACGCGAGGTCGGAGAGATCCGAGAGCGGCGCGTCGTGAACGGCGGCAGCGGCCGGTGCGAAGACGTCACGGCCGTGGAAGGTGTTGCTCGCGGGTCCGCGTTTCCCGGCCGTGTCCGGCGCGAGGGTATCGGCGTCGCTCGCTTGCGGGGTCGCGGGTTCGACCGGGTCGAGGCGGGTCTCGTCGATCACGTACGTCTCGATCGGGCCGTCGCCGGCGAGCCGTCGCGCTGGCGGGCAAAGGACCCCGTTGTCGGGGCCGACGAGCGCGTGCTCGCCCGCACGGACGACGAGCGCGTTCCGATCGGTTCCGACGCCGGGGTCGACCACGACGAGGTGGGTCGCGGGCGGAAAGTACGGCAGCGTCTCGCGGAGCCAGAACGCGGCCGCGCGGACGTCCTGCCGGGGGAGGTCGTGGGCGACGTCGACGAGTCGCGCGTCAGTTCGCCGGCAGACGACGCCTTTCATCGCCGCCGGGTACGGCGAGCCGAAGTCCGACGCGAGGGTGAGCATACAGTGACGTCGTGGCCGGTCGGTGAAAATCCGTGGGTCTCCGATCGATCCGGGGAGTCGGCACCCGCTGCGATCGGGCCGGGATCGCGAGGTCGTGGGGGTTCACCCGCCGTTCGAGTCGGACCGGTTGACCATCTGGATCCGTTCGATCCCGTCGGTTTCGTCGACGACTTCGGCGACGGGTTCGGGAACGAGCGTCTCCCAGTCGCCGCCGTTGATCATCCGTTCGCGGACTTCCGAGCCCTCGAGCACCTCGCGGTTGAACATCGGCGATTGGCGGACCTCGATGTCCGCCTCGCGAAACAGTTGAATGACGAGCGGATTGTTCGAGTACGCGACGTCGAAGTCCGGACTCATGCTCTGGACGTGGCTCACCCACACCGAATTCCGTTCGAGGTCCTCGATCGGGACGGCGTACGTGACGAGGTCGTAGTCGACGAGCGACTTCGTGATCATCATGATCCGTTCGCCCGCCGTGAACGGGTTCCGGGTCGTGTGCGAGTCGTCGGCGCTGCCGATCCCCAGGACGAGTTCGTCGACGTCCTCGGCGATCTGTTCGACCATACTGAGGTGGCCGTTGTGGAAGGGCTGGAACCGGCCGATGTAGAACCCCCGGGTCATGGGATACACTGCTCGTGGCGTCCGCTTAAGCGTGGCGTGTTCCGCCGGGAACCAGCGCTCCCGTCTCCAGAGCCGACGATTCCCAGCGCGGAACGTTCGAGGTCGACGATCTCCAACGCGGAACGTTCGAGGTCGACAGTCTCCAGCGCGGTACGTTCGTCGTCGCGAACAGATCGTCGAAGAGATAATTCACGCCGACAGGGGCTGTACGAAATCGACGATTGATAATCCCCAATCAGGCTCGTAGGCCCCTGTAAAAGGCAGTATCAGCAACTGACACCATCCTCCGCATGGAGAAAGTATATCAGTGGCAATCCCTTCGAATCAGGTACTGAACAGAGTTCTATGAGCAACGATACGAACGTTGACGACCCTCCCGAAGACACTGCCGGGACTGCTGCCAGTGAGGATGACCCTCACGAGCACGATCAGGACCAGCAGCGTCAGGGAGATCGGTCGCCGCTTGACGAGGGTGGTGACCGTCACGACGACGTCGACGACCCGATGGGGGAGTTCGATCCCGATTCGGTGTCCGACGACGGAGACGACGGAGACGACGACATCGAAACCGTCGAGGACCTCGGCAGCGACGTCGAGGTCGACCCGGGTGTCGAGGTCGACGAGGAGAACGCCGAGGACGACTTGCTCGGCGGTCTCAAGATCGACACGACCGACGACATCGAGGTCCCCGATCGGCTCGTCGACCAGGTTATCGGACAGGACGAGGCACGAGACATCATCATCAAGGCGGCCAAGCAGCGCCGGCACGTGATGATGATCGGTTCTCCCGGGACCGGGAAGTCGATGCTGGCGAAGGCGATGAGCCAGCTACTGCCCCAGGAGGATCTGCAAGACGTCCTGGTCTATCACAACCCCGACGACGGGAACGCGCCGAAGGTCCGGACCGTTCCCGCGGGGAAGGGCGAACAGATCATCGACGCGCACAAGGAGGAAGCTCGCAAGCGCAACCAGATGCGCTCGATCCTGATGTGGATCATTATCGCGATCGTCGTCGGCTATGCGATCATCTCCCAGCAGATCCTCCTCGGCATCCTCGCTGCGGGTATCGTCTGGCTGATCTTCCGCTACACGAGCCGCGGGACGGACGCGATGGTGCCGAACATGATCGTCGACAACGGCGATCAGCGCACCGCGCCGTTCGAGGACGCGACCGGCGCTCACGCCGGCGCACTGCTCGGCGACGTCCGCCACGACCCGTTCCAGTCCGGCGGGATGGAGACGCCGTCCCACGATCGGGTCGAACCCGGCTCGATCCACAAGTCGAACAAGGGCGTGCTGTTCGTCGACGAGATCAACACGCTCGACGTCCGTACCCAGCAGAAGCTGATGACGGCGATCCAGGAGGGCGAGTTCTCGATCACCGGCCAGTCCGAGCGCTCCTCGGGCGCGATGGTCCAGACCGAACCCGTCCCCTGTGACTTCGTCATGATCGCCGCGGGGAACTTAGACGCGATGGAGAACATGCACCCCGCGCTCCGCAACCGGATCAAGGGGTACGGCTACGAGGTCTACATGGAGGACACCATCGAGGACACTCCCGAGATGCGCCGGAAGTACGCCCGGTTCGTCGCCCAGGAGGTCGAACGCGACGGCCGGCTCCCCCACTTCACGCGCGACGCCGTCGAGGAACTCATCCTCGAGGCCAAGCGCCGCTCGGGCCGGAAGAACCACCTGACGCTGCACTTCCGGACGCTCGGCGGCCTCGTCCGCGTCGCCGGCGACATCGCTCGCTCCGAAGACCGGGAGTACACCACCCGCGAGGACGTCCTGCAGGCCAAGGGCCGCTCGCGCTCGATCGAGCAACAGCTCGCAGACGACTACATCGAGCGCCGCAAGGACTACGAACTGCAGGTCGCCGAGGGCGGCGTCGAGGGCCGCGTCAACGGCCTCGCCGTCATGGGCGAAGACAGCGGAATCATGCTCCCCGTGATGGCCGAAATCGCCCCGGCACAGGGCCAGGGCCAGGTCATCGCCACGGGTCAGCTCAAGGAGATGGCCGAGGAGTCGGTCCAGAACGTCTCGGCGATCATCAAGAAGTTCTCCGACGTGAACCTCTCGGAGAAGGACATCCACATCCAGTTCGTCCAGACCGGCCAGCAGGGCGTCGACGGCGACTCCGCCTCCATCACGGTGGCGACGGCCGTCATCAGTGCCCTCGAGGACATCCCGGTCGACCAGACCGTCGCCATGACCGGCTCGCTCTCCGTTCGCGGGGACGTGCTTCCGGTCGGCGGCGTCACTCACAAGATCGAGGCCGCGGCCAAGGCCGGCTGTGAGACGGTCATCATCCCGAAGGCCAACGAACAGGACGTGATGATCGAGGACGAGTACGAGGAGATGGTCGACATCGTGCCCTGTTCGAACATCAGCGAAGTCCTCGAGGTCGCCCTGATGGGCGAACCGAAGAAGGACTCGCTCGTCGATCGGCTCAAGTCGATCACCGGATCGGCACTCGATCAAGGCGCCGTCGGCTCGACGAGCGGGTCGAACCCGAGTCCGCAGTAAATGCCGCAGTGGGCGACGTTCGCCGGGATAACGGGCGTCGTCCTCGTACTCTTGCTCGTTCTTTCGCATCTCACGCAGTCGGCGATTACCGACGGGACCGACTCGCGGACCGATCGCGCTGACGCATCTCTAGATCCGCGTGACGAGTCCGGGTCCAGGTCCGAATCCGGGTCCGATTCCCCCCGATCCGGAGCCGACGGTCCGGCACCGATCGATCGCTCGTCGTCGGTACAGGCTCCGGACGAGTCCGGCGTAGATGGAGCCCCCCAGGAGGCGACCGAGACCGAGGCCGCGACCGAGTCGGACCGGGAGCCGACGTCGGCGGAGTCGCCCGACGATCGTGCGTCGCAGGCCGATCGATCGTCGTCGGACGGCGACCGGTCGCCCGAAAACGACCGCGAGCATCCATCCCGACCCCGCGACGGGATCGACGGGCCCGACCGCCAGATCGACCCGGAGTCGCTGTCGACGGGGATGGTGCTGGCGAACGTGGCAGCCTCGCAGGGGCTGTTCGCACTCGTGTTGATCGGCGCGGCGATCTACTCCGCGATCCCGGCTGACGCGCTGGGTATCGAGGTCTCGCGATCGTATCTGGAGACCGGGCTGCTCTGGGGGACGGCGTTCGGATTCGCCCTCTACGTCGCGAACGAGGTCGGTGCGGCGGCGGCGACGTGGTTCGGGCTCGACCACGACGAAGGGTTGCGCGAACTGCTGAGCCCGGACTCGGTTCGGGGCTGGCTCGTGCTCCTGGTGGGCGTCCTGCCGATCATCGCGGTGTTCGAGGAACTGCTCTTCCGGGCGGCGCTCATCGGTGCCGTGTCGACCGGCTTCGACGTCTCGGTGTGGCTCCTGGCGATCGGCTCTTCGATCGCGTTCGCACTGGGCCACGGGATGCAGGGGACCGTCGGGATCGTCGTGACGGGCGTGCTCGGCTTCGTGCTCGCGGCGGGCTTTATTCTCACCGGAAGCTTCCTCGTCGTGGTCGTCGCCCACTACTGGATCAACGCGCTCGAGTTCGCCGTCCACGAGGGGCTGGACTTCGAGTGGGCCGAGACCCTCGAACGCTAATACTGTCGGCCATAACCGTTCGTGAAAGTCGCCGAGACCGTCTGGCGCCTCCGACGCACCGACGCACAGCCGACAGTATAAGGTCGGGGCGTTCGTTCGAGGTGATATGACGAGATTCGAGGACGCACCACCGCTTGTGTACCGTACCGTCGTGGTCGGCGTCGTCGTCTACTTTTTCCTGCTCGGCTACGCGACGATCGCCGGCGACCTGCTCGTGCGGCAGGTCGCGGACGGTCTGTTCGGTCTCATCGCGATCGGGGTCGGGAGCGTGCTCTACTGGCAGTCGTCCCGCGAACTCGATCCGATCACCGCCGCCGCGACCTGTCTCGTCGTGGGCGGGGTGACGCAACTGTTCGGACTCGCCGTTCCGGAACTGGACCTGATCGCCTCGATCACGGTGTTCGTCGGGATCCTCCTCTACGTGTTTGCGATCTACACTCAGTAGGTCGAACTACGCCGGCAACCGGAACACTGGCAGCGGGCCGGCGCCTGAAACACCCGCGCTACGCCGGCGATCGGATCCGGGTCGCCGCCTACAGTCCCTCGATCGATCGCAACTTCTGTTCGACCGCCGGCGGTGCGGCGCTCGGCCCGTCGCGGACGCGGTGGTCGGGAAGCAGGATCGGCGCGGGGTTGGCGTCGAGCGCGGTCCGCACCAGCGTGATGTCGTCCTGGTCGTCCGGATCGAGTTCGGCGGTCATCCGGGCGAGGCTCTTCACGCCGACTTGCTCGCCGTAGGGAATCCCCCGGAGCTGTTCGAGCACCGCACGCTGGTCCGTCGGCAGGGTCAGTGCGACCTGCACGTCGTCGAAGTCGACCTCCTCGAGCCCCTCGAGATACTCGAAGATCCGGTCGAGGACGGGGTGGTCCTCTGCCGCGTCCTCCTCCGGCCTCTCGGGAAATGAAACGCGCAAGACGCGCCCGCTGGCCGCGCCCACCTGGACGTAGCGATCGAGGTACGTCGACTCCCGCGCGTAGATTCCCGCGTCGGTGACCTCGTCCATGGTTGCTCGAAGGGAGCGGATCCTTGAATATCCGCCGGTCCCGTAGATCGCTGTAATCGTGTTCTCCGCGGACGTTCTCGCTGCGGCTGCCGACGCCAAACGCCGTTCCAGTACCGGGTGCGCGCAATCGCGGATCGGGATCGCCGGCCAGCCGCGCCGATGGCGCAAGTCTTATGTACATATGAGTACGTCGATGTACAATAATGAACTCTGAAACGGAGGTCGCGCCCGCCGTGGCGTCGATCCTCGCGGCCGCGCGGGAGCGATCGGCCGACGGTCACGATCGCGTCTCGGTCGCGGCGCGATCGCTCCCGGACGCGCTCGATCGGGCGGAAGCGGACGATCGCGTCCCGGTGATCGCGGAAGTGAAACCGACGAGTCCGACCGCCGACGGGACGCGCGACGACGATCCCGTCGCCCTGGCCGAGGCGATGGTCGACGGCGGAGCGGCGGCCATCTCGGTGCTGACCGAGCCCTCGCACTTCGGTGGCTCGCCCGAGGCGCTGTCCAGCGTTCGCGAGGCCGTGGACGTTCCGGTGCTCCGGAAGGACTTCGTGCTCCGGGAGGACCAACTGGACGTCGTCGCGGCCGATCTCGCCTTGCTCATCGCACGGTTCGTCGACGATCTCGCGGAACTCGTGACCGCGGCGCGCGATCGCGGCTTCCAGCCGCTCGTCGAGGTCCACGATCGGGCGGAACTCGAGACTGCGATCGAGGCGGGTGCCGAGATTATCGGCGTGAACAACCGCGACCTGGCGAAACTGGAGGTCGATCTCGGAACGTTCGAGTCGGTTTCGGCCCACGTTCCGGACGGCGTGACCCTGATCGCCGAAAGCGGCATCTCGACGCCCGCCGACGTCCGCCGGATGCGTGAGGCGGGTGCCGACGCGCTGCTCGTCGGCAGCGCGATCATGGACCACGGCGCGGAGGGCGACGTGGCCGAGAACACGCGCCGACTGACGGACGCGGAGACGAACGACGACGCAGAGACGGAGACCCAGACATGAGCACGAGCGAACGCAATCGAGAGCGCGATAGCGAGAGTACGTTCGGCGACTACGGCGGCCAGTACGTCCCCGAGGCACTGATGCCGGCGCTACAGGAACTCGAGGACGCGTACGAACGGTACGTCCTCGAGAACGAGGACGGATTTCTAGACGAGTTTCGCGAGCGGATACGGGACTTCGGCGGCCGACCGACCCCCCTGCAGCGGGCCGATCGGCTGAGCGATCGCTACGATCGGGAGATCTACCTCAAGCGCGAGGATCTCGTCCACGGTGGGGCACACAAGCTGAACAACGCGCTCGGGCAGGTCCTGCTCGCGAAGTACATGGGTAAAGAACGGGTCATCGCCGAGACCGGGGCCGGCCAGCACGGGACCGCGACGGCGATGGCCGCGGCCCACCTCGACGTGCCCTGCGAGATCTACATGGGCCGGACGGACATCAACCGCCAGCGGCCGAACGTCTACCGGATGCGGATGAACGGCGCCGAGGTGAACCCCGTTACCGCCGGCTCCGGCACGCTGAAGGAGGCGATCAACGAGACGATGCGCGACTGGGCGACGACCGTGGAGCGGACCCACTACGTGATCGGTTCGGTCGTCGGCCCGCACCCGTTTCCGAAGCTGGTTCGGGACTTCCAGTCGGTCATCGGCCGGGAGGCCCGCGAACAGATTCGGGACCGGGCGGGGCGTCTGCCCGACAGCGTCGTCGCCTGCGCGGGCGGCGGTTCGAACACGATGGGCGCGTTCCACGAGTTCGTTCCCGACGAGGACGTCGACCTCGTCGCCGTCGAAGCCGGCGGCTCCAGCCTCGAGATCGACGAGGCGGCGGGACTCGCGCCCAATTCCGCGACGCTCTCGACGGGAACGGACGGCGTGCTCCACGGCGCGATGACGAAGCTCCTGCAACAGCGGGACGGTCAGATCGTCGAGTCCCACAGCGTCAGCGCGGGGCTGGACTACGCCGGCGTGGGGCCCGAACTCGCTCACCTCGTCGAGACGGGGCGGGTGACGCCGGTTACCGTCGACGACGAGGCGGCGCTCAACGGATTCCACCGGCTCTCGAACCTCGAGGGAATCATTCCCGCTCTCGAGTCGAGTCACGCGCTGGGGTATTTGGAGGAGGCCCACGAAGAATTAGGCGACCTCGTCGTCGTCAACGTCTCCGGCCGCGGCGACAAGGACCTCGAGACGGTGCTCGAGGAGACCGAGAACCGAGACCTGGCGGCCGCGCCGGACGTGGAGGTGTTCGACCAGTGAGTCACGAATCGACGACCGACGCGGCGATCGAGAGCGACGTCGAGGCCGCCATCCGCGAGAACCACCCCGCACTGATCACCTACATCACCGCGGGCGATCCCTCGCTCGAGGAGACGAAGGCGTACGTCGAGGCGCTCGATCGCGGCGGCTCGGACCTGATCGAACTCGGTCTGCCGTTCTCGGAGCCGATCGCGGAGGGGCCGACGATCCAGGCGGCGATCAACCGGGCGCTCGACGCCGGCACGACGCCACGGGGGTTCTTCGAACTCGTCGACGACCTCGAGACGGAGGCACCGCTGCTGGTGATGACCTACTACAACATGATCCTCCAGTTCGGAGGGGAACCGGACGTTCGTCCGTTCGTCGAACGCGCGGCGGAGGTCGGCCTCTCCGGGATCATCGTCCCCGATCTCCCCGCCGAGGAGGCCGATCCGTTGCGCGAGGCCTGCGACGACCACGGAATCGATCTCGTCTTCATCGTTGCGCCGACGACCGAGGGCGAGCGACTCGACCGGATCATGTCGCAGGTGTCGGGCTTTGCCTACGTGCAGGCCCGGCTCGGAACGACTGGCGCACGGGCGAACGTCTCGACTGCGACCCACGACAGCCTCGCGCGACTCTCGGAGTACGACGTCCCCAAGGCGGTCGGCTTCGGCGTCAGCGAGGGCGACCACGCCGCCGAGATAATCGAGGCCGGAGCGGACGGCGTCATCGTCGGCAGCGCACTCGTCGATATCATCGCTGAGCACGGCTCAGCGGACTCTGGGACGGAGTCCCAGAATACTGCCGAACACGCAGACGGCGACGCCGCGGCCGAACTCGAGGCCAAAGCGGCGGAGCTGAAACGCGGCGCGCGACGCGGCGCGGCCGACGAAGATGCACCGGAACCAGAACAGCCATAACTGCAAGCTTGCTACACTCCCGCAATGACCACATCGACCGGAATCGACGCGCGACTCGATCGCATCGGGACGGACGGATCGTACATGATCATCCCCATGGACCACGGCCTCACGATGGGGGCCGTCACGGGGCTCAAGGACATCGAATCGACCATCGACGGCGTGACTCGCGGCGGTGCCGACGCCGTCCTCACGCAGAAAGGGATCGCGCCGCGCGTCCACGATAACAAGAACGGGAAAGGGTACATCGTCCACCTCAACGGCTCGACGACGATCGGTCCCGACGAGCAGGACAAGCGCTCGACCGGGACCGTCGAGGAGGCGATCCGCGTCGGCGCCGACGCGGTTTCCTTCCACATCAACGTCGGGTCGGACTACGAACCCGACCAGATCACGCAGCTCTCGGAGGTCACGGCGACGGCCGAGCGGTTCGGGATGCCGGTGCTGGCGATGGCCTACGCACGCGGTCCCGGCGTCGATTCCGAAGACCCCGAGGCGCTCGGCCACGCGGTTCGCCTCGCCGAGGAAGTCGGCGCCGACATCGTCAAGACGGGCTACAGCGGCGACGCCGAGAGCTTCCAGCACGTCGTCGAGTCGACCCGGCTGCCGGTCGTCATCGCCGGGGGCTCGAAGGGTACCGATCGCGAGACGGTCGAGATGGTCCGCGGCGTGATGGACGCCGGCGGCGCGGGCATCTCGATGGGGCGATCGATCTTCCAGCACGAGGACCCCGAAGCGATCGCGACGGCGGTCTCCGGCGTCATCCACGACGACCTCTCGACCGACGAGGCGCTCTCGAAGGCGGGACTGGCGATCGAGGCCTGAATCCGCATTCTCGTCGCACCGTCTCTCCCAGTCGCTGCCGCCCACGACGACATCCCGGTCGCTCTACCGCTGAACTCCACACCGGCCAAGGATTATTCTAACTCGCGGCGTATTCCCAGCGCGTGACCCGATCGACGTTCCGAACGCGTCTCCTCGAGCGCACCGAGACGGGACGGCTCACGGAACTGCTGTACGACGATGGCGTCACCGACGAGGTGCTGGTCTGTGCCGCCCACGGCGGTCGCGTCGAGCCGGGAACCGCCGAACAGGCCGTCGAACTGGCGGCTCGGCTCCCGAACGCCAGTTGCTGGGCCTGTCTCGGCTACGACGAGGCGAACCGCGAGTTCGATCTGTGGCACCCGCCCTCCTCGGCCATTGCGCCCGACGAGTACCCCCTGCTCGGAGAGATCGCCGATCGCGGCTTCGAGACCGTGATCAGCCTTCACGGCCTCGGCGACGATCGCGTGGTCGTCGGAGGTGCGATCGACGGCGCGATCAAACGGCGGGTCGCCGATCGGCTCGACGGGACCGTCACGGCTCCCGTCGACGCCGTTTCGGACGGACCGTACGGCGGCGTCAGCCCGGCGAACTTCGTCAACTGGCTCGCAGCCGGCGATCGGGGCGGGATTCAGATCGAGCAGAGCCTGCCGGTCCGGACGAGGGAAGCCGACGCCGTCGTCTCCGCCCTCGAGTCGCTCGTCCGCGAGGAGACGCTCTAGACCGGTGGCTCCGAACTGTCGGCCCGGATTCCGATCGGGTCCGTCGCCACGAGTTCCTCGACGATCGCCGACCCGACTCGCTCGGCGTTGTCGACGGCCAGGGCGAGGCTCGCCTCGGTCCCGTCGAAACTCTCCTCGACTGACTCGCCGGGCGGCGATCGATCGTAGTTCGCGATCGCCCGCACGCTCAGGTAGCGATCGAGCAGGCCGAACCGTTCGAGCGCGGTCGCCGTCGCGGCGTCTTCCATCTGGGTGGTCGCGTAAGGCCCAGCGTCGTACTGGTCGCAGAGCCACTCGACCTCGCGCGCGTAGCGGGGGCCGTGCCAGAACTCGTCGCCACAGACCGTCGTTCCGGTGGTGACGATCGGCCCCGCATCCGGTGCGGTCGGATACTCGCCCTGGTACTCGCGGGCCAACGGGTCCTCGCGGAGGTCGACTTCCCGGGCCGCGGCGATCCCGTCCTCGAGGAGTCGGTCGTCGATGTGCCAGACGTAGTCCCGGGGTCGATAGTTGAGGAGGTCGATCGGCCGATCGTCGCTCGCGTCGATCGTTTCCGAGGGGTCTCCGGTCCCCGACGCCGATCGATCCCAGCGGTGTTTCCGATCCCAGTCGACGACGGCGTCGGCGACGACCACCGAACCGAGGGCGGCAGCGTCCGGTGGGGCACCCCCGATCCCCGCCGTGACGACGTACGCCGCGTCGAGGTCGACGCCGGGTGCCGCGAGCAGCGCCGCCGTCGTCGTCGCGGCGTCGCTCTTGCCGATCCCGGTGGTCGTGACGGCGACGCCGTCGGCCGTGAGGTACAGCGGCGTCTCCGCTCCCGGGATCGACAGGGCGTCGACGATATCGTGTCGCTCGAGCCAGGGCTCGCGTTCGTTCAGCGGCGGTTCGCCGACCGCGGGCAGGACCAGCGCGGCCGGTTCCGCGGGATCGTCCGGGTCGGGATCGCGCGGCGCCGGGAGCGTCCGATCGGTCATGTCCGATCGGTCGTCTCGGGTGCGCAAAGGACCTCCGGAGTCGACCGGGACCCGTCGGACCGGAAGAATTTCGGTTCCGGTCTTCCTTGCTCGGCCCGTGACCGACGGCGAGTACACGATCGCGGACGAGATCGTCGCGCGGGCGCGGATCCACGCCCGAAAGGTTCTCGACGAGCGCGAGTTGCCGGTCGATCGCGACGCCCTCGAGTGGACCGTTTCCGAGCGGGCGCGGCGTCGTGCGGGGGCGTGCCGGTGGCATCCCGATCGCGAAACCGCCACGATCGTGCTCGCTCGGCGGGCCTACGGGGAATACGACTGGCCGGAGTTCGCGGCGGTCGTCCGACACGAACTCGTCCACGCCTGGGAGTTTCAGCAGTTCGGCGAGTCCGGCCACGGTCCCCGATTTCGCGACCGGGCGGCGGCGCTCGACGCGCCGCGTCACTGCCGATCGTTCTCGGAGCCGCGGTACGTGCTCCGGTGTCGAGACGAGGACTGCGAGTGGCGGGCGAAGCGCCACCGCGCCTCGAAGCCGGTGAAAGCGCCCGATCGGTACCGCTGTGGCGTCTGCGGCGGGTCCTACGAGGTCGAACACGTCGCGAGCGGCCGGACGTGGGCGACCGCGAGCGGCTACGGCGGCGCGAAGGCCGCGCTGGGAGCGGAGTGGTGAGCGCACGATAGCGACGCGAGGCACGGAACACTTATTCCGCCGTCGCTTGCAGGTCCATTCATGGGGATACTCGAGTTGATGCTGGGGAAGTCGTCGGCGGGCGACGGTGCGTCCATGGTGAACTCGTACGTACTCGCCCAGGAGACCCACGACGAAGTGTACCCGGTCGCCGTGCGCCGGGCGGAGATCGAGGCGTTTCGGGAGGCGACCGACGCCCTCGAGGCCGCACCGTCGCTCGAGGAGAACAGGGACGAACTGGAGCAGGTGTTCGAGGGCTTCGGAGACGACGCCGCGATCGACGTCGACGAACTCGTCGAGCGGACCCGATCGCCACGGCGTGCGATCGAGCCGCTGGTCGAGACGTGGGACGAACAGGTCCCCGACGGGACCGACGTCGGCGTCGTCTACCTTCCGCCCGGTCGCGCGGACGACGTCCGGTCGTTCGTCAGCGTCTGCAAGCAGCGTGATGACTACGAGCACGACCCGTTCGAACTGCCGGATAGCTTCGACGACGTCGCGACTCTGCTGAAGCGTCTCGAGGACGCCGCGGCCGGCCAGTACCGGGCCGTCGTTCACACCGACCTCGTCCCTTCGCGCGAGTAAGCGATCGACCGTACTCGCTTTCGATCCGTCGCCCGGTCGCTCAGACGATCCGCTCGAACGTCTCGAGCGACGCGAGTTCGTACGTCGGTTCGTGGGCTGTCGACCGGCCGTGGCCGGTGTCGATCCACGCCGAATCGATTCCCATCGCGTTCGCACCCGCGACGTCGGCGTGCAGGGAGTCGCCGACGTGGATCGCCCGATCGGGGGCCGCCTCGAGCGACGAGAGGGCGCGCTCGAACGGTGCCGTGTCGGGTTTCGGGTAGATGCCGGCACTCGGCTCGGTGAACACCCGCACGTCGAAGGCGTCCTCGATGTCGAGGGCCCGGAGTTTCTTCGTCTGCGTCTCGCGGCCGCCGTTGGTGATGAGTCCGACCCGGCCGCGCTCGCGAGCGTACTCGAGGGCGGCTTCGGCTCCGGGTTTGAACTGGACGGCGGTCGGATCCCGCAGTTCGAGATACCGGTTCGCGAGCGTCGACGAGACGCCAGGGTCGACGTTCGCGCGGGTCGCGACTTCGGCAAAGAGGTGCTCGTAGAACTCGCGATCGGTTTCGGTCGTCGACAGCGACGGCACGGCTGCGCGAAGATCCGCGGGCGTACAGAACCGGTCGACCCCGGCCCGATCGAAGGTTCGCTCGAGGAGCGTCCCGGCGTCCCGGCTGGGCTCGCACAGCGTACTGTCGAGATCGAAACAGATCGCGTCGTACGCGGCCATTCGACCGTGTTAGGGCGGCCAGCGTTCTCAACCTTTCGCAAAGCGATCGACCGAGTTTCGGCGCGACCGGTGCGACGTCGGTCGATCAGTGAACGTCGTCTACCGCTGACGTTTCGATGCCTACTATAGTCCTCCCGCTCCCTGTCGGCGTATGGACGTCGTCAAGCGAGTCCACATCGTCCCGGTGGGCTACGAGTTCGATCGGATCCTGGAACCGATTCGGGACCAGCGGGCCGATCTGGTGTACTTACTCGAGGGCGATAGCGCCGACGGTGCGACGGACGACGACCGACGGGACGAGGTCGGTAGTGGAGCCACCGAGCGAAGCGCGACGGCGACGGCGGACTATCACGACGAGTTGCGCACCGAACTCGAGTCGATCGTCCCCGAGGTTCGGACCTGGGAGTGTGATCTGACGGACGTCTACGCCGTCCTCGGTGAGGTGACGACGATCGCCGACGAGCACGCCGACGATCAGGTGTACGTCAACGTCTCCGGGGCGGGCACGATTTCCGCGATCGGCGCGACGATCGCCTGTATGGACGTTTCGACGGACGCCCACGCCTACTACGTCGAGCCGTCGGCGTACGCCCACGACGGGACGTCCGAACCGATCTCGTTCGGCGTCGACGAGATCGAAGAGGTGCCGACCTATCCGATCGAGTCGCCGACGCCCGACCAGGTCGCGATCATGGAGTTTCTCTCCGAACCGGCCGCGTGGGACGGGTTCCACGACGACCGGACGGCCCCTCCCAAGAAGAAAGACCTCATCGAGTACGCCCGGGACCACGAACTCTCCTTCATGGCCGATCGGCGCTCGCCGGACGAGCGCTCCGGCGAGGACAAGGGCGCGTTCCGCGTGCTGGATACCCACGTCCTCGAACCGCTCGCCGAGGACGGCTACGTCACGATCGAGTCGGTCGGACGTCGGCGCGTCGTCGAGTTGACCGAGCGGGGCGAAAACGCCTACCGGGCGTTTCGACACAAGGTCGTAGACGACGCGGGCGAGCCGCGGTAGGACACGGGCGTCAGCGGGGAAACTGGCCAGGACGGTTCAGTCGGCGTCGTGGACCAGCGCGTACAGTTTCGTCCCCAGTCGGGCGAACTCGAGGTCGGCTTCGAGCCGCTCGACGTGGTCGCGAAGCGCCGCCGCGTCGAGTCCCGGGAACTCGCGATCGGTTCGGGTGTCGAGGTGGCTGCTCGCGCGTGCGAGCAGGAAGGGCGCAGCGTCAGCGAGGCGCGAGCCCGGGAGCTCGGGGCCAGCGTTGCGGCCGCGCTCGACCGCGGCCAGGACCTCACGGGCCACGATGAGCGTCCGTCGCAGCGACCGGATCTCGTCGGCGTCCGCGGGCGGCGTCAGGTACCGCGTCTGCAGTTCGTCGGCCGCGACGACGCGGTCCGGATCGACGTCGAACGCGGCCGCGAGCCGCTCGCGTTCGAGATCGCCGACGTCGGTACGGCGAGCGGCGAGCCGGACGGCTCCCAGCACGGCCGCCGGCCGGCCGTACTCGAGGGCCGCCAGCTCACCCGCGTGGTCGAACACCGCTCGCGCGACCTCGGCTACGGATTCCACCTCGAGCCGGTAGGCGGCGCAGTCGATCGTCAGTTCGGCGTCAGTTTCGAGGTGGCGCTGACCCATATTCGACCGATCGGCCGAACGGATATTATCAACTTCTGAGAAAGTATCTAAACTATCGTTACTATCGCAAGTATCGGTACTATCGATTCTGAGTTGACGATACTGACGATCGAACGGAGCGCCGGAGAGCAGTGGTTCCGATCGGATCCCGGGGGTCGATCCCCCGCAGCGTCTGACGTTCCTGCGGGATTCGCCACGTTCAAGCCGATTCCCTCCGAGTGTCGTGATATGACGAGAGCTGTCTGGGTCAAGGCCGACGACGCCGTCGGCGACTGGGACGATCGCCGGGCGCGGATCACCGCCGCGCTCGAGGCGGGTGCGGACTGGGTACTGGTCGACGAGGACGACGTCGAACGCGTTCGCGAACTCGGTGACATCAACGTCGCGGCGTTTCGCACCGACGGCGACGTGACGCTGGTCGACGACGCCGAGAGCGACGACGAACCGGGCGCACAGCCCGACGCCATCGTCGTCGGGAAGGAAGGCGAAGGCGACGCGACGATCGACCTCCCCGAGGACTTCTCGGGCTCTGCCGACCTCTCGACGCTGCGTCGCGACGGCGACCTCGACCGGGGCGCGTACGTGCGCATCCTCGGGAAGGAGTACGAGGCGTTCGCCGAGACGGCCGCCGAGGAGGCCGATCACACGATCGTCGTCGGCGAGGACTGGACGATCATCCCGCTGGAGAACCTGATCGCCCGGATCGGCGAGGAGACCGACCTCGTCGCGGGCGTGACGAGCGCCGAAGAAGCGAGAACGGCCTTCGAAACCCTCGAAATCGGTGCCGACGCCGTCCTGCTCGACTCGGACGACCCCGACGAGATCCGGGGAACGGTCGAGATTCGCGACGAGGCCGAACGCGAGTCGCTCGACCTCGAGTACGCCGAAGTGCTCGACGTCGAACGCGTCGGCAGCGCCGACCGGGTCTGCGTGGATACGGGTAGCCTGCTCGAACACGACGAGGGAATGCTCGTCGGATCGATGGCCCGCGGCCTCGTGTTCGTCCACGCCGAGACGGCCGAGTCGCCGTACGTGGCCTCGCGGCCGTTCCGGGTCAACGCGGGGGCCGTCCACGCGTACGTTCGCACCCCCGACGGGGGAACGAAGTACCTCTCGGAACTGCAAAGTGGCGACGAGGTCCAGGTGGTCGACACCGACGGGAACACCCGCGAAGCGATCGTCGGCCGGGTCAAGATCGAACAGCGGCCGATGTTCCGAATCGCTCTCGAGACCCGGGCGGGGGATCGGGTCGAGACGTTGCTCCAGAATGCGGAGACGATCAAGGTGGCGACCAGCGAGGGGCGGACGGCAGTCACCGATCTCGAGGCCGGCGACGAACTCCTGCTGTACTACGAGGACACCGCGCGACACTTCGGCGAGGCCGTCGAGGAGAGTATCATCGAGAAGTAGTGGGGTCGCGCGACGTCTCGCTCAGCCAACACCGGGTAATGGTATCATACTACATACTGTCGGGGCGGCCGACGAGGCTCTCCGGTTCGAGTGACTAATCCGCAAATAGTTACCCATAATCACACCTAAAATCCTTTTAATGCGTAGAAATTCCAGTATTTTACGTCATCTGTTGCCAAATACTATGCGAATTGGTGTCGTTGAACACTGTGGCCATGAGCGTCACTCGAGAACGGCTTCGACAGCTGGAACTGCCCGAGTTCGCGGTGACACTCCGCAACGCCGGCCTGGCCGGTGCCGGCGGTGCCGGGTTCCCCACCTACGCCAAGTGGGAGCGACTGGACGAAGTCGACTCCCTGCTGGTCAACCATCAGGAGAGCGAACCGAACTACTACATCGACAAGTGGCTGGGCCGCGATCGAACCGAGGACCTGGCGACCCTGTTCGAGGGTCTGCTCGATCGGGCGTTCGACCGGATCGTGATCGCCGCCAAGGAGACCGACCGCCAGGCGTGGCTGAAACCGCTCGAGACGGCCACCGACGCCACGGTCTACGAACCGGACGAGTTGCCGGTCGACGACGACGAGACGGGGATCGTCGTGGCGTACACCGACGACCGGTACGAGTACGGGATGGAGAGCGTCCTCATGCGCCTCGTCGCGGACGTCGTCATGGGTGGCGACGACCTCCCGATGGATCACGGCTGGATCGTCCAGAACACGGAGACGCTCCTGAACGTTTCCCGGGCGCTCGCCGACGGCGAGCCGATGACCCGGAAGTTCGTCCACGTCGACGGCCGGGTTCCGCGCCACCGCTTCCTCGAGGTGCCGATCGGGACGCCCGCGACGGATCTCCTCGAGGCCGCGGGCCGAACGGACGACCTCGACGAGAACGAGGTGTTGCTAGACGGCGGCCCGGGGTGGTCGTTCGAGATCGATCGCTCACCCGAGCAGTTCGGCGTGCGCAAGCGAACGAACTGCCTGCTGGTGATGGAGGAATCCGTCGTCGAGGAGAACAAACTCGGGGGGGACCGGGTCAACGTCCTCGCGCCGGCGGCCTGGAAGGAGAGCGTCCACGAGACGGAACCGACCGAGACGCTCGAGCCCGATCGAGTCACGGTGCCGCTGATCACCAACCCCGCGTTCGAGGGCGTCGTCACGCCGAGCGAACCGATCGTCCGGCCGGGTGACGAACTCGAGGCCGGCGAAATGATCGCCCGACCGGGTGACGGCATCAGCGTCGCCCAGCACGCCCCGATCGACGGGACCGTCACCGGCGTCGAAGACCGGTCGATCACGATCGACGGCCACGACGAACCGGCGAGGGAGGCGGCCGACGCGTACCGGATCTACTGGACGTGGTGTGCCGAGTGCGGGCGCTACCTGCCGGAACCGAAGCTCGAAGCCACCGACTCGTCGACGTTCGTCTGCAGTCGCTGTCGGTGACGTCGTCGCCGCTCGTCGGTCGCGTTCGAGGGCCGATCGACGTCGCCAGAGGGGACCTTCTTCGTCCCCGAGGCTACCGCCGACAGGGAACCAGTTCGGTCGAACGGATCCAGGCGGCCGGGTTCGATCGATCACAGATGACCGTGCCGCCGTCGTCTTCGTAGCTCACGTACTGGTCGAACCGGGCCGATTGCACCGCGGGCTGCTGGTCCGGCGTGGAGAGTTGATCAGTCATTGGGAATGTGTCGCGATCGGCGTCGCTGGTTTCCGTATCCGCGGGCCGCGGAAAAAGGCTCCGTGGAAGTACTACTAGTGTGGTTATATCCCGCGCGGATCGTTCCCCCGCCTCAGGAACGCGTCGGTTCGTCCTCTCGCTCGTCGACTGCCGGTGATTCGAGGCGGGTCGTACACCAGTGACAGAACGTGAGATCCTCGTCGAGTTCCTTGCCACACTCGGGACAGGTCGGGCCGTCCCCGGTGTCCGCCGCGTTGGGCGGGAACCCCATCGCCCGGAAGGTCGCGTCGATCGTGGCAAACAGCACGATAAACATGAGGACGAACCGCCTCAACGTGGTGGTTTCCTCGGTGACGACGTCCATGCCGTCGGTCACCGTGTCGGCGGCCGCGATCTGCTCGGCAGGCAGGAGGACCACGAACGCCGAGAGGAAGAGGCCCGAAAAGATCAGTGCGCGGATCCAGTCCCGGATGAGGGCGTGACCCGCACCGGGCATGACCACGGAGAGACCGGCGGCGGCGAGCGCGCGAAGCCACGTGAGCCACGTCATTGTAGGGTGGTAGGGGACCCCCGCCCTTAACATTCCGATTTCGATTGCAGTTTCGACGACGGATCCGTTAGCGCTGGGCCCGGTCCCGGTGCCGGACGTCGCAACGACGATCAGGAGAGTCGGGCGACGAGTCGCGAGAGCGTCTCGAGATCGTACTGCCCCGGCGCAGTCGCCTCCTCGGGATCGACGGGTGCGTACCCGATTCGGGACCCGTACACCGGCGCCACCGCGCGCGTGTGGCTCCCCACTTCTCCCATCGCCATCGTCGCCACGGCGTCGCCGTGGGCCGTCAACTGTTCCGTCGCCGAGAGCAGGGCGAGCGTGTCGGCTTTCGACGCCGCGGTCACGGCCAGCTTCGCGACGTCGCCGTACTTGCCGGCCTCGGTCAGCGTTCGAACCAGCTCTCGCCGCGGTGGTGTCTCCTCGAAGTCGTGGGACGAGACGACGATCGAGACGTCGCGCTCGCGCGCCGTCTCGAGGAGGTCGTCGGCGTCGCCGTCGAGAACCGCCGCGAGTTCGACGTCGATCGCTTCGACGGCGTCGTTCGTCGTCGCGTCGGCGAGCGCGTCGAGGCGGCCGTCGTCACTGCCCTCCCATTCACCGCCCTCCCACTCGGCACGATTCGTTGCGAGGATCGGCAGGTCGCCGTCGTACGTCTCGAGTGCAGCAAGCGGGTCGTCGGCGAGGTCCATCCGGTACTCGATCGCGTCAGCGTGCTCGCGGGCGATCGGATCGTCGGCGTCCGCGAGATCGGCAGTCGAGGCTGCGAGGACGAACGAGTCGAAGTCCAGTGACATCGATGGTCGATACTGTGTACGACGGGGCGAAAAACGGTGTCGTTCCGGCGCGTTTCGCGGTGGATTCGCGTCCGCAGCCTTACGCCAGGCCGAGCGTCTCCTCGGCCTCGAGCAGTTCGTGGTAGCGGTTCCGGATCGTGACCTCGGAGATGTCGGCGACGTCGCTGACGGCCGCCTGCGTGGTCTTCTCGTTGGTCAGCAGGGCTGCGGCGTAGACCGCCGCGGCGGCGAGGCCGACCGGCGACTTGCCGCTGTGGACGCCCTTCTCCTTCGCGTTCTGGAGCAGGCCTCGCGCGCGGTGTTCGGCCTCGTCCGAGAGGTCGAGTCCCGACGCGAACCGCGGCACGTAACTCTCGGGATCGGCCGGCTGGACCTCTAATCCCAGCTCTCGCACCACGTAGCGGTAGGTGCGGGCGATCTCGTTTTTCTCGACGCGGGAGACGTCGGCGATCTCGTCGAGCGAGCGGGGGACGCCGGCCTGGCGGGCGGCGGCGTAGACGCAGGAGGTCGAGACCCCTTCGATGGAGCGACCGGGGAGGAGGTCCTCGTCGAGCGCGCGGCGGTAGATGACCGACGCGGTCTCGCGGACGTTCGTCGGCAGTCCGAGCGCACTCGCCATCCGATCGATCTCGCCGAGGGCCTGCTTGAGGTTGCGCTCCTTGGAGTCGCGGGTGCGGAACCGCTCGTTCCACTTGCGCAGGCGCTGCATCTTCTCGCGCTGGCGCGATCCCAGCGAGTTGCCGTAGGCGTCTTTGTTGCGCCAGTCGATGTTCGTGGACAGCCCCTTGTCGTGCATCGTGTTCGTGGTGGGGGCGCCCACGCGGGACTTCTCGTTCTTTTCGGTGGCGTCGAACGCGCGCCACTCCGGCCCGCGGTCCACGGAGTCCTCCTCGACGACGAGCCCACAGTCCTCACAGACGGTTTCGCCGTGCTCGTCGTCGACGACGAGATTACCCGCACACTCCGGACACGCGAGGGCGTTTTCCTCCTGCTCGGTCGTTTCTTCCGTCGTTTCCCCTTCGGTTCGCCGTACTCTGGTATTCGATGGTGCGTTTGTCATTGCGATGGCGAGTGCTGTCCGGCCGAACCAGTCGCAAAAGCCGGACGGATTCGTTATCTACCTCGTTCAGACAGACACGGTTTAACAGTTTCGAAATACCGGCCCGACAACGCTCGAAAACGGGTAATTCGTCGGAACTGGTATGAAAGATGTAAACATTCGATCGGGCGATCGATCGCGAAACGTGGCAATCAAACCTCCCCGGTGGGAATCCCGACCATGAACGTCGCCGTCGGGAGCACGAACCCGGTCAAGGTCGCGGCCGTCGAACGGACACTCGATCGATTCGATCCGACCGTCACCGCCGTCGCGGTCGACTCCGGCGTCCCCGAACAGCCGTGGTCGATCGAGGAGACCGTTACGGGAGCAGAGAACCGCGCACGCCGCGCACGTGCTGCGACGGACGCGACCTACGGCGTCGGACTGGAAGGCGGCGTCGCCCGACTCGACGGCGTGCAGGGACTCTCGCTGATCATGTGGGCCGCCGCGACCGACGGTCAACGCCTCGTGCGCGGCGGCGGACCGACGCTTCGCTTACCCGACCGGGTCGCGTCGCGACTCGAGGACGGCGAGGAACTCGGGCCGGTCATGGACGACGTCCTCGGCACCGAGAACGTCGCCGAGTCGGAGGGTGCCATCGGCGTGCTCACGGACGGCATGACCGATCGGACGCGGGCGCTCGGCGAGGCCGTCGCCTGTGCGTTCGGGCCATTCGTTCGATCGACGCACGATCCGTAGGTAGGGTGACGTTACGCCCTCGAAACAGTCCCGGAATCCGAATTGTCGTCGGACCGAATGAATTAACCGGCCGTACCAACGCGTCCTTTCCGTCGAATTATTCCACGATTACTATCCGGGAAAACCGAAAGACAGCGACGGGTTAGCCTCGCGTACCAAACCCCCTAAGGGTGACGCTGGCCTCCATTCGAGTATGAGCACTGCAATGGCCCCCGACCTCACGACCAAACAGCGGCAAATTCTCCAGTACCTCCGGGAGAACGCGGCGACGAAGACGTACTTCAAGTCGCGGCTCATCGGGAAAGAGCTCGGGATGACGGCCAAGGAGGTCGGTGCGAACATCACCGCACTCCAGGAGGGCGACTACGAGGTCGAGATCGAAAAGTGGGGTTACTCCTCGAGTACGACCTGGAAAGTCGACGTTTGAGTCCGACGACGTACGCGACTCGTCCCCGGCCTTTCCAGTTCGCACCGTCGTAGCGCCGGCAGTGATTCCGAACCGTCTTTTTCGCTGGCGTCCACAGTGTGGAGACATGGAACCGGTCCTTTTCGACATGGACGGGGTCATCCTCGAGGGCCCCCGGACCGACCCGCAGGTCTACGACGAGGCCGCAGACGCCGCCCTCGCTGACCTCGGTGCCGACCCGACGCCAGCCCAGCGACGGACGCTCCGCCGTCACGATCTCGAGGGCGTCGAGGCTGCGTGTACGGACCTGGGAATCGACTCCGATCGATTCTGGCGGCTGAAAGAACACTATGCCTCCGTGGGCACTCACGAACGGATCCGATCGGGCGACCGTCGACTTTACGACGACGTCGACGCCATCGCCGACCTGGCGGCACGAACGCCGATCGGATTGGTCACCAACAATCGCCACGAGACGGCCGCGTTCGTCGCCGACCACCTGGAAACCGAGTTCGGAGCCTCGTTCGACGTCGTCCACGGGCGGGACCCGACGTTCGAAGGCTATCGGCGACGAAAGCCGGACCCCTACTACGTCGAGCGCGCCCTCACCGACCTCGATTCCGATCGGGGCGTCTACGTCGGCGACTTCCCGAAAGACGTGTCCGCAGGAACCGCGGCCGGCCTCGAGACGGCCTTTCTGCGTCGGCCACACAACCGGGATCTCGCGTGTCCCGCGGACGCGACCGTCGAACTCGAATCGCTGTCGGAGGTCGGTGACGTCGCCTCGATCGACTGAGTGCGACGGTGCGCGCGGCCGGCCGGATCGATCGCCGGGTCGGCACCTCAGCCGCTGTATTCGAGGTGCTGATCGGCGTTCTGTGCCAGCGTCATCGCCCGTCGACCGAAGGAGTCGGCGTGACGGACGATCAAGAGCAACACCGTTTCCGGGCGTTCGACCGCGTAGCCGTCGTCGCGCGAGAGGAGGTCCGCCTCCTCGAGTTCGCCGGCGTACTTGCTCACGGTCGGCGGTGACACCTCGAGTGCGTCCGCGAGGTCGCCGGCAGTGGCGTCGGGGTCTCTGAGGAGTTCGATCAGCATTCCGCGGGGCGTCGATCGGCGGAGATAGCCCAGCGCGTCTTTTTCGAACTCGTCGAACCGGTTCGCCAGGACGAACCGTTTGTAGTCGCCGTCGCTGTATCGCTCGATCGCGCCGGCCTCTTCGAGCTGGCGCAGGTGGTGCTGGGTTTCACCCGTTCCGAGCCGGAGGTCGTCCCGGATCTTCGAGAAGTGGGCCCCGGGCGTCGTCGAGAGGTAGCCCGCGATGGCGTCGCGGGCGTCGCTCTCACCGGTCTCGGCGCTCGCCGTCTCGGAAAACCGGGCGAGCGGAGCGGTGGCCCCGAGCGCGGCGAATCGGCGAAGAGTAGCCCGTTTGTCGTCGTCGACCCCGTCGGGCGATACCATTGTGTCTCTACGACCGAAGATGAGCCGAGCCGTAAAACCGGTTTCGCTCCACTTCGGTCACCGAGTCGGGACTGTCTCGCGACGCTAGGTGCGACCGCCCTCGTTCCCGTCGGCGGCCGATCGTCCCTCGAGTTGTGCATCGGCAGCCTGGTCGGCGTCGGAAATCGCCGCCGTCTCTTTGCCTTCTTTGATCGCCCGGGCCTGTTTCTCCATGGCTTCGACGTCCATGTCGGCCTCCTCGTCGATCTCGCCGATGATCTCGGCGATGTCGTCGAGCCCGATCAGTTCGCGGGTCTCCTCGTCGAACTCGAGGCTCTCGAGTTGGCCGTCCCGTTCCTGGACGTCGCTGCCGGTGAGGTGTTTCCCGTAGCGGCCGATCATCGAGGACAGTTCCTGGGGCAGGACGAACGTCGTCGACTCGCTCCCACCGATCTCGGTCAGGGCGTCCATCCCCTTGTCGATCACCGCGCGTTCGCCCATGGATTCCGCTGCACGCGCACGGAGAACCGTCGAGATGGCGTCACCCTGTGCCTCGAGGATCTGGCTCTGTTTCTCCCCCTGAGCGCGGATGATCTGGCTCTGCTTCTCACCTTCGGCCTTCTCGACGGCGCTGCGGCGTTCACCCTGCGCCTCGAGGATCATCGCGCGCCGGCGCCGTTCGGCCGAGGTCTGTTTCTCCATCGCCTCCTGGACGTCTCTGGTCGGGTTGACCTCGCGGACCTCGACGCTCTCGACGCGGATCCCCCACTCGTCGGTCGGCCCGTCGAGTTCCGTCCGGATTCTGGTATTGATCTCCTGGCGCTTGTTGAGCGTGTCGTCCAGTTCCATGTCGCCCAGCACGGCACGCAGCGTCGTCTGGGCGAGGTTCGAGGTCGCCCGCTTGTAGTCGTCGACCTCGAGGAAGGCCCGCTTCGCGTCCATCACCTTGATGTAGACGATGGCGTCGGCGGTGACGGGCGAGTTGTCCCGCGTGATTGCCTCCTGGCGGGGCACGTCCAGCGTCTGCGTGCGCATGTCGTAGCTGTAGGTCCGCGAGACGAACGGCGGCACGACGTTGATTCCCGGCTCGAGCAGTTTCCGGTATTCGCCTAGTACCGTCAGCGCCTGCTTCTCGTAGGCGTCGACGATGACGATCGAACTGCGCAGTACGACGGGGACGAGCAACAGGACGAGGATACCGATCAGCAGGCCGGCAGCCGTCGCCACGAACAGCGGCGTTCCCGAAAGCATACCGTTACCACTGAAATGATACTGTAAAAACATTTCCTTCCGATCGTTCCGGGCGACGGCGACCGATTCGCGCGGACGAAAACGATCGGGGCAGGGATGGACGGTCGTCGATGCCGGGAGAGAAACCGGTCCCTGGATCCGGGCACGTCGGGCGCGGGCCTTGGTCAGGTGTGGGAGGCGTCGATCGGACCGGATTCGTCGGGCGCGGCCCTGGCCCCGAGACGGTCCGGTGGGACCGGCCGATCAGTCGTTCGCACTCGATCCGTCGGCGTCGCCCGCGGACGCGTCGGACCCGCCGTCAGTCTGCCCCTGGAAGTCCTGGTCCATCTCCTCGATGACCTGATCCGGGTCCGCGATGTTTGCCGGGTCCTTCCCTTCCTTGATCGCCTGGGCCTCTTGCTCCATGGCTTCGACGTCCATGTCGGCCTCCTCGTCGATCTCGCCGATGATCTCGGCGATGTCGTCGAGCCCGATCAGTTCGCGGGTCTCCTCGTCGAACTCGAGGCTCTCGAGCTGGCCGTCCTGTTCCTGGACGTCGCTGCCGGTGAGGTGCTTGCCGTAGCGGCCGATCATCGAGGACAGTTCCTGGGGCAGGACGAACGTCGTCGACTCGCTCCCACCGATCTCGGTCAGGGCGTCCATTCCCTTGTCGATGACGGCCCGCTCGCCCATCGACTCCGCGGAGCGGGCGCGCAGCACGGTCGAGATGGCGTCACCCTGTGCCTCGAGGATCTGGCTCTGTTTCTCCCCCTGGGCGCGGATGATGTCGGACTGCTTGTCACCTTCGGCCTTCTCGACGGCGCTGCGACGTTCGCCCTGCGCCTCGAGGATCATGGCACGGCGTTTCCGTTCCGCGGAGGTCTGTTGCTCCATCGCACGCTGGACGTCCTTCGAGGGGTTGACCTCGCGGACCTCGACGCTCTCGACGCGGATCCCCCACTCGTCGGTGGGTTCGTCCAGTTCCTGACGGATCTTCGCATTGATCTCCTGGCGCTTGTTGAGCGTGTCGTCCAGTTCCATGTCGCCCAGCACGGCACGCAGCGTCGTCTGGGCGAGGTTCGAGACGGCCTTCTTGTAGTCGTCGACCTCGAGGAAGGCCTTCTTCGCGTCCATCACCTTGATGTAGACGACGGCGTCGGCGGTGACCGGCGAGTTGTCCCGCGTGATCGCCTCCTGGCGGGGCACGTCCAGCGTCTGCGTGCGCATGTCGAACCGGTACGTTTTCGAGACGAACGGCGGCACCCAGTTGATCCCGGGTTCCAGCAACTTCCGGTACTCGCCGAACACCGTCAGCGCGCGCTTCTCGTAGGCGTCGACGATCTCGATTGCACTGAGCAGTGCGGCGATAACGACAACCAGAACGAGAGCACCGATGAACAGCAGGGCACCACCGGTTTGCAGTGGGAGTAGTTCCATAGTTCGGTGTTACGGTGGGGGGGTGAAAAGCGTTCCCTTGTCTCGTTGACATCTGGACGAGCGCGCCCGATCGGGCTCCGGTCGGCAGGGATTCGGGAGGACGGGATCAGTCGGAACTGCTCGATTCGGTTTCTGTCGCCGACTCGTCGGACTCGCCGGTCGCGGTCGACTCCTCGGAGTCGGGTTCGGAGTCGGCGGCCGATTCCCGCGCGAGCGCCCGATCGATCTCGTCTTCGCCGATCGCGCCGAGGGACTCGACCGTGAGTACGTTGCCGCCGCCGGGGTCGAGGACGATGATCTCCTCGCCCTCGTCGATCGTTCCGCTCGTCGTTCGTGCGCTGTAGTAGGGTGCGAATCCGCCTTCGTCGAGTTTGACCTCGCCGCCGCGGGTCGTGACGGGTTCGGTGACGTAGCCCGTCGAACCGGCCAGCGAGTTCGAATCCGACGTCTGTGCCGTCCCCTTCCCGCCGTAGAAGTCGAATTCGCGGTAGACGTAGGTCGCCGCGATCCCGATGGCGAGCGTCAGCGCGGCCAGTACGAGCACGTTGGCCGCGGGCGGGAAGAGCATCCCGACGAGCCCCGCCCCGACGAGCGCGATCCCGATGACGATGAAGTGCGCCCCCGGGGAGAGGGCCTCCAGCCCCATCAGGACGAGCCCCGCCGTCAGCAACGCGAGGGGCATATTTTCCAAGAGGAGTTCGAGCATACGAACAGCTAGGGTCTCAGCCCGATTAAAGGTTTATTGGACAGGCAGGGCGGAATTCATCCAAGTGGAAGCGCCAGCAGTCGGATAATGACCAGCACCATCGCGATCGCGCCGAGCAGGACGAAGATCGCGTGTTCGAGGTCGGGATCGCCGGGTTCGATCCGTGCCGAACTCGGTTCGGGGACGTACCCTTCGTCGGCCGCGTCCGCGGACTCGTCGTCCGACCCGGAGAGGTCGATCGGAATCCGATCGCGGTCGCCCCGGTCGTCGTCACTGGCGCGATCGGTCCCGTCGTCCGCGTCACGTCGGTTCGGTTCGCCCGTCGGGTCGTCCTCGACGGCTTCGAACGTCGCCGTGTCGTCGTTCCGGTCGTTGCGGTCGGTGTTCCAGTCCGACGCCGTGACGTCCGGTGGTTCTTCCGACTGCACGTCTCGTCCGTCCCGGTCGTCGCGGTCGTCACCGGACGCGTCGTCTGCCATACGCTCGCGTAGGACGGCCGCGGCCAAAAATCCGTGGTCCGAGCGCGGGTTCGGCGGACGCGATTCGCGACGGTCCGGGCTCAGGACCGATCGGTCCGGTCCTGGGTATCGCCGCCGTAGACGACGCCGCGTTCGGCGTCGAGGGTCACGGTCCGGCCGTCGCCTTCGTCCGTGAGGTCCGCACCGCTGATCATCGGAATCCCCATCTCGCGGGCGACCAGCGACGGGTAGCCGGTCATGCCTCGCTGGGCGTCGACGATTCCGCCGATCTTCGTGAGGTCGCCCTCGAACTCGTCGTCGAACTCGGACGGCACCGCGAGGATGGCTCCGTCCGGAATCCCGGAGAGGTCCCCGTCCCGGATCGACACGAGCGGGCCGGAGGACCGGCCCTCGACGACCACGCGGCCGGTCGTCAGCGCCTCCGCGGCGACGTGGACCTTGAGCATGTTCGTCGTGTTCGCACCCTCGAGTTCGGTCATCATCCCGCAGAGGACGACGACCGTGTCGCCGCTCTCCGCCACGCCGGCGTCCAGTGCCGCCTGGACCGCTTTCTCGACGACGGCACCGGCCCCCTGGTCGGAGACGTTGGCGTACAGCGGCGTCACGCCCCAGGAGAGCGCGAGTTGCCGACGCACGCTGTGGCTCGGCGTGGACGCGACGACCGGCACGCCGGGGCGGTACTTCGCCGTTTTCAGCGCCGTATAGCCGGATTCGGTCGCCGCCACGATCGCGTCCGCGCCGATGTCCCGCGCCAGGAACCGGGCCGATCGAGCCAGCGCGTCCGTCCGCGCGTCGCCCGACGCGGGCACGCGCTGTTCGAGCGTCTCGGCGTACTCCGCGGACCCTTCGACCTCGCGAATGATGCTGTTCATGGCGCTGACGACCTCGGGAGGGTGGTCGCCGATCGCGGTCTCCGCGGACAGCATGACGGCGTCGGTACCGTCGAGGACGGCGTTGGCGACGTCCGACGCTTCCGCGCGCGTCGGCCGGCGCGCGTGGACCATCGAGTCGAGCATCTCCGTGGCCGTGATGACCGGCTTGCCCGCCTCGTGGCACTTGCGGATGATCCGCTTCTGGATCATCGGCACGTACTCCATCGGACACTCGACGCCGAGGTCGCCCCGGGCGACCATGACCCCGTAGGAGGCATCGATGATCTCGTCCAGGTTGTCGACCGCGCCGGCCCGTTCGATCTTCGCGACGATCGGGATCTCGGCGCCGAGTTCCTCCAAGACCTCGCTGACCTCGTAGATGTCCTCGGCGTCCCTAACGAAACTCGCCGCGACGAAGTCGACGTCCTTCTCGGCGGCGAGTTCGAGGTCCATCCGATCGGATTCGGTGACGACGTCGAGATCGAGATCGACGCCGGGGACGTTGACCCCCTTGCGGCCCCCGAGGTCGCCGCCCGTGTCGACCCGGGCGCGGATGTGACCGTCCTCCTGTCCGAGAACTGTCGTCTCGATCAGGCCGTCGTCGAGCAGGATGCGATCGCCGGCCTCGACGGCGTCGATCGGCAGTGACAGGCCGATCCGATCGGGGGTGGCCTCCTCGCCCTCGGCGAAGACGATCTCGGAACCGGTCTCCAGGTGGACCGTCTCGCCGTCGGGAAGCGGTGCGGTTCGGATCTCGGGGCCCTGCATGTCGAGCATGACGGCGACGGGTTCGTCGCGTTCGTCGTCGACGGCCCGAACACGATCGATCAGTTCTGCCCGGTCCTCGCGGGTACCGTGGCTCGCGTTCAGTCGGGCGACGGACATGCCCGCGTCGGCGAGACTGCGGATCGCCGACCTGGTGTTCGAGGCCGGCCCCAGGGTACAGACGATCTTCGCGTTTCTCATGTCGGTTTCTATCGCGGGCACCGGCAAAAAGATAGGTGATTCACTCGAATTTGAGTTTATTTCGAAGGATACTATCAGCGGCCGTCCTGTGCCACGCCAACCGTTTTCCATCGTCTCGTGAAGCCTGACGTATGCCCACCTACGCCTCGCTGATCGAACTCGGCGATCGGGACGTTCAGAACGCCCAGGAGATGGCCTCGATCTGGGGCGAGATCCAGACCGAGTTCGAACAACACAACGCCGAACTGCTGGACTCGTACGCGATCCTCGGGGCACACGACTTCCTCGTCCTGTTCGAGGCGGCAGACAACGAGGCGGGCTTCAAGTGTGCGCTGACGCTCCGTCGCCACGGGCTCGAGGGCCAGACCATGGAGATCGTCGACACCGACGACTTCTCGAACCTGGTCGACGAGATCTGATCGGGCCGCCGGCCGAGACGATCGACGACGGTCACGTTCGTTCCCGCGCCGTGGTAATCGTGACCCAGGTTTGACCGGGAAGACGGCGTACCAGCCACTATGAGCACACACTCTCCCGAGCGATCGATGCCGTCGGACGCCGAAATCGCGAGCGCGGCGACCGAACGTCCGATCGAGGACGTGGCCGCCGCGCTCGGTCTCGAGCCCGCCGATCTCGATCGGTACGGGGATCGCGTCGCCAAGCTCACGGCCGAGACGACCCGACGGCTCACCGAGCGATCGACGGCCGACGCCCGATACGTCCTCGTCACCGGCATGACGCCGACGCCACGCGGCGAGGGGAAGACGGTGACGAACGTCGGCCTCGCACAGGCGTTCGATCGGCTCGGCAAGACCGCCGTCGCGGCGATCCGCGAACCCTCACTCGGGCCGGTGTTCGGGATCAAGGGCGGCGCGGCCGGCGGCGGCTATTCCCAGGTCCTTCCGATGGAGGACATCAACCTGCACTTCACGGGCGACCTCCACGCGGTCACGGCCGCACACAACCTGATTTCGGCGACGCTCGACAACCACGTCCATCAGGGGAACGACCTCGGCGTCGACCCCACCGAGGTCGTCTGGCCGCGGGCGATCGACGCCAACGATCGGGCGCTGCGCGACCTCGTCGTCGGACTCGGAGGCTCGGCGAACGGACGGCCTCGCGAGGACGGATTCGTCCTGACGGCGGCATCGGAGCTGATGGCCGTTCTCTGTCTGGCCGACGGTATCGCCGACCTGAAAGATCGGATCGGCAGGATCGTCGTCGCCTACGACGCCGACGACGACCCCGTCACCGTCGACGACCTCGGCGTAACCGGCGCGGTCGCCGTGCTGCTCAAGGACGCATTCCGGCCCAACGTCGTCGGAACGATCGAGGGAACGCCGGCGTTCGTCCACGGGGGCCCGTTCGCGAACATCGCTCACGGAACGAACTCGATCGTCGCGGACCGGGTCGGCGGCGCACTCGCCGACTACGTCGTCACGGAGGCCGGCTTCGGTGCGGACCTCGGGGCCGAGAAGTTCTTCGACATCGTCGCTCCGGCCGCCGGCATCGAGCCCGCAGCCGCGACGCTGGTCGTCTCCGTCCGCGCGCTCAAGTACCACGGCAAGGACATGTGGCCCGTCGAGTTCGAGGCCCTCGAAGAGCCCGACGTCGACGCCGTCCGCGCCGGCTTCGAGAACCTCGATCGGCACGTGGCAGTCCTCGAATCGTTCGGGGTTCCCGTCGTCGTCGCCGTCAACCGGTTCCCCGGGGACGCGGACGACGAAGTCGACGCGATCCTCGAACACTGTCGGGAGACCCTCGGCGTCCGGGCCGCCGAATCGACGGTCTACCGGGACGGCGGCGACGGTGGGATCGACCTCGCGAAGGCGATCGACGACGCCGTCGACGAGCACAGCGACGACTTCGAACCGCTATACGACCAGGACGCGCCGGTCGCCGAGAAGATCGAGACGGTCGCGACCCGCGTCTACGGTGCGGACGGCGTCACCTTCACGGAGGACGCCCGCGCGGATCTCGATCGACTCGAATCGATCGGAATCGCGGACGCCCCGGTCTGTCTCTCGAAGACGCCGTACTCGTTCAGCGACGATCCGTCGAAAAACGGCGTGCCGGAGGGCTGGGAGCTGACGGTCCGGGAACTCCGACCCTCGGCAGGCGCGGGGTTCGTCGTCGCGCTCACCGGTGACGTCCTCACGATGCCCGGCCTCCCGTCGGATCCGGCTGCACTCGAGATCGACCTCGAGGCAGATGGGACCGTGACGGGACTGTTCTAGATCGCTACCGGATTTTCTCGCCGATCGCGGCGTCGTCGTGGGTCGTCAGCAGGTCGGCCTCGTCGCCGGCCGCGAGGATCATGCCGTTGGACTCGACGCCGAACAACTCTGCGGGTTCCATGTTCGCCAGCAGGACGCACTTCTGGCCCGGGAGTTCTTCGAGGTCGTGGAGTTGCTTGATTCCCGCGACCACCTGCCGGGTCTCGAACCCGATGTCGACTTCGAGGCGTGCGAGGTCGTCCGCGCCCTCGATCCCCTCGGCGTCCTCGATCCGCCCGACGCGGATGTCCAGGTCCTGGAAGTCCTTGAATCCGATGCGATCCTCGAGTAGCGGCTCGAGATCGTCCGTGTCTGCCATGGACGTGGATTCGTCCGCGGCGGTGTCGTCGCTTTCGGTTTCCTCGTCCGCGTCGCCATCGTCCGATGCGGCTTCGACGCGCGCTTCGAGTTTCTCGTTGAGTTCCGCGACCCGGTCGTCCTCGATCTTCGCGAACAGTTCGCCGGGTTCGTCGAAGGTCCGGGGTGGTGCCTCGAGGGCGTCCTCGAGGTGGGCGTCCGCGATTTCGCCTTCCTCGCCGAGTTGCTCCCAGAGCCCCTGGGCCTTGTCGGGTACGATCGGCTCCAGGAGGACGCCGACGGCTTTGGCGATCTGGACGCAGTCGCGGATGACCTGCGCCGCTTCCTCGGGATTCTCGTCCGTGAGCTTCCAGGGTTCGTTGCGCTGGATGTACTCGTTTCCGAACTGGGCTAGCTGGACGGCCGCCTGGCCGACCCCGCGCGTGGAGTAGTCGTTGACGCTCTCGCGCACGTCGCCGATCGCGCCCTCGATGCGCTCGCGGACCGCTTCGGAGACGTCGGCCTCCGGCGTCCCCTCGTAGTTCCGGTAGGCAAAGAGCAGCGATCGGTACCAGAAGTTGCCCACCGTGCCGACGAGTTCGCCGTTGACCTTCTCCTGGAAGGCGTCCCAGGAGAAGTCGACGTCCTGCTGAAGGCCGCCGGTCGTCGTCAGGTAGTACCGAAGCAGGTCCGGGTGGAACCCTTCCTCGAGGTACTCTTTCGCCCAGATGGCGCGGTTTCGGCTGGTCGAGAGTCCCTTGCCGTTGATCGTGATGAAGCCGGTCGCGGCGACCCCGCGCGGGGCGGTGTAGCCGGCCCCTTCGAGCATCGCGGGCCAGAAGATCGTGTGGTGCTGGATGATGTCCCGGCCGATGACGTGCACGATTTCGCCGTCATCGCGCCAGACCTGCTCCCAGTCGTACTCCTCGGTCCCGACGCGTTCGGAGTACTGTTTCGTGCTCGAGATGTATTCGATGGGAGCGTCGACCCAGACGTAGAGGACGAGGTCCGACTCGCCGTCGCTGTCGGTTTCTGGGTAGTCGATCCCCCAGTCCATGTCCCGCGTGATACACCAGTCCTGCAGTCCGTCCTCGATCCACTGGCGCGGCTGGTTTCGGGCGTTCGAGGTTCCCTCGAGGCCATCGAGGAACTCGGTGAGGTAGTCCGCGAACTCCGAAACCTCGAAGAACTTGTGGGTGCGATCGCGGTACTCCGCCGGGTTCCCCGTGATCGTACTGGTCGGGTCCTCGACCTCGCCGGGTTCGAGGTGGCGCTGACAGCCCTCGTCACACTCGTCGCCGCGGGCCTTCGCGCCGCAGTAGGGACAGGTCCCCTCGACGTACCGATCGGGGAGGTACTGGTCGGCCTCGGGATCGTAGGCGACCTGGATCTCTTTCTCGTAGATGTACCCCTCCTCGTCCAGCGTGCGGACGATGTCCTGGGTGAGTTCGGTGTTGGTCTCGTCGTGAGTGTGACCGTAGTTGTCGAACTCGACGTTGAACTGCGGGAACGTCTCCTCGTACTGCTCGTGCCACTCCAGCGCGAAGTCCTCCGGGTCGACGCCCTCCTGTTCGGCGTTGACGGCGACCGGCGTGCCGTGCATGTCAGACCCGCAGACGTAGGCCGATTGCTGGCCCAGCGTCTCGAGGGCACGGTTGAACGCGTCTGCGCCGATGTAGCCACGGAGGTGACCGATGTGGAGGTCGCCGTTCGCGTACGGCAACCCGCAGGTCACGACCGCGGGCGTCTCCGTCGGAAAGTCGTTGCTCATATGCGTCATGAGTGGGTGCCGGGCGTAAAACCCGCCGGTTTTCGATCGATGGGAAGCGGCCGGACGCCACCGACCGGGATCCGGATCGGCCGTCGGTACCGGTCGATACGGTCTCGTCAGATCAAACGAACTGCATATTATATTTACAGAAACTCATTTTCGGAAACGTGTGATATACCTCACATAACGCGCGAATACGGCGATTACTCGCGTGGACGATTCAGAGGACTTTTGATAAATACGGTGAAACCGAGTGGTATGAGTTCAATCGATATTCCGCGCGAGCAGTGGGCGACCCGGGCAGGATTCATCCTGGCCGCCGTTGGTAGCGCAGTCGGACTCGGAAACATCTGGCGGTTCCCGTTCCTGACGGCCGAATCGGGTGGCGCAGTGTTCGTGCTCGTCTACCTGTTTCTCGTCGCGCTCATCGGGCTTCCGGTGATGCTCGTCGAGTTCGTCATCGGCCGGCGGTCGGAGCGGAACCCGATCGGCGCGTTCAGACGCCTCGGCCATCCGACCTGGAAGTTCGCCGGAGTGATAGGCGCGGTCGCCGGCTTCATCATCCTCTCGTACTACAGCGTCGTGGGCGGCTGGGTGCTCCAGTACATCGTCGCCAGCTTCACCGGCGGCTACGGTGGCGACGCGGAAGCGTTCTTCGTCGAGACCGCGACCGGGACGAACGCGATCATCTACCACGCTATCTTCATGGCGCTCGTGGCCGGCATCGTCTCCCTCGGCGTCCGCGACGGATTGGAGCGGGCGGCCAAGCTGATGGTGCCGAGCGTCATCGTGCTCCTCGTCGGCCTCGCCGTGTACGCCGCGACGCTCCCGAACACGGGCGCCGGGTACGAGTTCTACCTCTCGCCCAACGTCGACACGTTCGTCTCCGACGCCGTCGACATCCTGCCCGCCGCGGCCGGACAGGCGTTCTTCACGCTGTCGCTCGGCATGGGCGTGATGATCACCTACTCCTCCTACCTCGGCGAGAACCGGAACTTGCTCAACGATTCGCTCATCATCGTCGCGATCGACACGTTCATCGCGATCCTGGCGGGCTTCGTCGCCTTCCCGTTCCTCGCCTCCCAGGGCGTCGCCCTCGAAACCGGCGGTGGCGGCGCCGGCGCGGTCTTCATCAGCCTCGCGACAGCGTTCGAGACCATGCCGGCCGGAACGATCGTGGGCGGCATCTTCTTCATCATGCTGCTGATCGCCGCGCTGACCAGCGCGTTCAGCATCCTCGAAGTCGTCGTCTCGTTCGTCGTGGACACGTTCGACGTCGATCGCGTTCCGGCGACGCTCGGACTGGCGGCGATCATCTTCGTCGTGGGCATTCCGACCGCGACGGACCTGACGTACCTCAACACCTACGACCTGTTCGCGAACAACATCCTGCTCATCGTCGGCGGGCTGGTGCTCTCCATCTTCATCGGCTGGATCTACGCCCCCGACGCCCTCGACGAACTCGGGCAGGGGCGCGGCGGAAACGACGGCTTCGACGCGTACTGGATCAACGTCGTCCGGTTCGTCGTCCCGGTGGTGCTCCTCTACACGGTGTACCTCGCAATCCGGGAGTACATCACGTTCCTGCAGGGAACGTTCTTCTGATTCGGTAGACCGACCGAGTCAGATCGTCACCGTCCGCCCGATCGCGACGGGCGGAATCACAACCGATTCTCTCCGTTCGACGTACCCAAACAGAAGCTGACAGTACGGGCAGAGCAGTCGACGGTCCGAATAGCCGTCAGTACCGACGGCCGTCACGCCGCGCTCTCGTTCACGTTTCCGATCGTTCCCCGGCGATCGACGTTCACGGGCCCGTCGCCGCTTTCGCCGTCGGTGTTCTACTCTACTCGTCGGTCGGACCTCGATCGGCGTCCCAGATCGGCGGGAGCAACTCGAATCGGCGGGCGAAGAGCAACCCCGAACCGATCACCAGCGGCCCGAGAACGAGCGCGGCGAACGCCGGGCCGTCGGGAGCGAGGACGAGTCCGATCGCGGCGCCGACCCAGGCGAGTCAGGCCAGCGCCTCCCACGGCTTCCCGCCGTAGAGTCGCCAGACGGCGATCGAGAGGAGAAGTCCGCCGAGGGCAGCCGAAAGAACCGCCGGATCGGCGACAAACGAGAGCCCGACGATCGCGATCCCGTCCTGTCGGTCGGGATTCATGGCGATACCTGGGGACGGCGGTCAAAAACGCGTGTCGGTTTGGTGACTCGTCGTCGGTTCGTCCCTCGGTCGTCGATCGCCCGTCAGTCGTCGCAGGCGATCGGCACGCTCGCGCGCACTTCGAGTCGATCGAGGTCGCCGATGAACGAGGCGAGCATCTCCCGGGTGACGTGGGGCATACAGACGATCCGGAGTTCGCCGGTCCCGGTCCGCGAGATGCGCCAGCCCCGGTCCCGGAGCGCGTCGAAGGTCGATCGGGGGACGTCCGCTGCCACGAGTGGCAGGGTCGGATCGACGACCTCGTACCCCCGCTTCTCCAGCGCGTCGGCGAGCCACTCGGCGTTGTTCTGCGAGCGGACGTACTGCGTCCGGTAGCCGGTCGGCCACAGTTCCTCCAGGGCGGCGACGGCGCTCGCGACGCCCGCTCCCGATCGGGTTCCGGTCAGCGTCGCCTGGGCGGTCGACTCGAGATAGGGCGTGTTGACGGCGAGTTCGTCCAGCAACTCCGCCGAGCGGACGAGCAACCCGCCGGCCGGGACCGCGGCCTGCCCCATCTTGTGCGGATCGATCGCCATCGTGTCGACCGGCGCGTGCGCGAAGTTCCACTCGTAGTCCGTAAAGGGGAGGACGAACCCACCCCACGCGGCGTCGACGTGGAACATGGCGTCGACCTCCCGAGCGACGTCGCCGAGTTCCGGGATCGGATCGACGCGACCGTACTCGGTCGTCCCCGCGACGCCGATCACCAGCGCCGTCTCCTCGTCGACACAGGAACGGACGCCGTCGAGGTCCACCCGGTGGTCCGCGTCGGTCGGGACGATCCGGAGGTCGACGCCGAGCACGTCGGCTGCCTTCTGAAAACTGAAGTGGGCGGATTCCGGCATGACGACGTTCGGCGTCGGTGTGTCGGCGCGCTCGCGAGCGATGCGGACGGCCTGGACGTTCGCTTCCGTCCCGCCGCTGGCGACGTATCCCGCCGGATCGTCGAGGCCGGCGATCTCGCCCAGCATCGCGATGGCCTCGTCCTCGAGGGCTGCGATGGTCGGATACGTGCCGGGATCGCCGGGATTCGTCGCGAGAAACCGTTCGGCCGCGTCGCGTGCTACCGGGTGTGGCTCCGTACACATCGACGAGAGCACCCGATCGAACGCTTGCGGCTCGGCTTGCATATCACGTGCGAAGACGGTCAACGGTTTATTACTTGCGTTTACCGGTCGATCGTACTACTGGGCGACGAGTTCCGGGCGGCCTCGCGGCGTCTCTGCCGGGACGGCGATTCGGTTTCCGTCTCGTTTGCCGGCGCGGAACGGTGGTCTCCGGCCGGTCGAACCGTACGACTATCGTACGGAATCGAGCAGCAACTTCTGCTCGACGCGTTTGACCTCGTGCTGGACGTCGCGGACGGCGTCGATGTTCGCCGAGATGGAACTCACTCCCTCGTTGACGAGGAACTGGACCATCTCCGGTTTGGAGCCCGCCTGGCCGCAGATGCTCGTGTCGACGTCGTGCTCGCGGCAGGTCTCGATGACGTCGCCGATCAGGCGCAACACGGACGGGTGAAGCTCGTCGAAGCGATCGGCGACGTGTTCGTTGTTCCGGTCGACCGCGAGGGTGTACTGGGTGAGGTCGTTCGTTCCGAACGAGGCGAAGTCGATGCCCGCGGCGGCCATCTCCTCGATCGCGAGCGCGGACGCTGGCGTCTCGACCATGATGCCCCACTTGCGCTTTTCGGGGTCGATCCCGGCCTCGGTCATGAGCTGTTTGGCGCGGTAGACGTCCTCGGCGTCGTTGACCAGCGGGAACATGATCTCGACGTTGTCGTAGCCCATCTCGTAGAGCCGGCGGAACGCCTCGAGTTCGTGGGCGAAGACGTCCGGCCGATCGATCGAGCGCCGGATGCCGCGGTAGCCGAGCATCGGGTTGTGTTCCTTCGGTTCGTCATCGCCGCCCTCGAGCTGGCGGAATTCGTCAGTCGGGGCGTCGAGGGTCCGGACGCGAACGGGTCGCGGGTAGAACTCGTCGGCGACGCCGCGGATCCCCTCGATCAGTTCGGTGGTGTAGGCGTCCGCGCTGTTCTCTTCGATGAATTTCTCGGGGGTCTGGTTCAGCGAGAGGATCATGTGCTCCGTGCGGAGCAGTCCCACGCCGTCGGCACCGGTCGCAGCGGCGCGCTCTGCGGCCTCGGGAATCGAGACGTTGACCTTCACTTCGGTCGCGGTCATCGGCTTGACCGGCGATTTCGGCCGAACTTCCTCGACGGGTTCGGCTTCCTCGTCCGGTTCGACGACCTGGCCTTCGAGCACCGACCCCTTGTCGCCGTCGAGCGTGACGACCTGGCCGTCCTCGAGGACGGTCGTGGCGTTCGTGGTCCCGACGATCGCCGGGACGCCCAGTTCCCGGGAGACGATGGCGGCGTGACTGGTCATCCCGCCTTCGTCGGTGATGATCCCGGCGGCCCGTTTCATCGCCGGGACCATGTCGGGCATCGTCATCTCCGTGACGATGATGTCGCCCTCCCCGACCTTGGCGAGATCGTCGAGTTTCTCGACGATCCGCGCTGGACCGCTTACGGTCCCCGGACTCGAACCGAGTCCGTCGACGATCACGTCGCCGGAGCCACCGGCCTCGGCGGCTTCGCCGCTTTCGACTGCAGTACTCCCGCTCCCGTCGGTGAGTCCCGTGGCTGCGTCGCCTTCGCTCTCGGCTGGATCGAACCCCTCCGCACCCTCGTCGATCGTCGTGATCGGTCGGGACTGGAGCATGTACACCTCTCCGTCCACGATCGCCCACTCGACGTCCTGTGGGTTGTCGTAGTGGTCCTCGACGCGCTCGCCGAGGTCGAGGAGGTCGTCGATCTCCTCGTCGGTGATGACGCGGGCGTTCCGTTTGTCCTGGGGAACCTCGCGTTCGACGGTTGTCCCGCTCTCCTCGTCCTTGACGTGCATGACCTTCTTCTCGGCGACGGTCACGTCGACCGATCGGTCGTCGCGTTCGACGACGTAGTTGTCCGGCGAGACGGCACCGGAGACGACGGCTTCGCCGAGTCCCCACGCGGCCTCGATGATCATCGTCGGATCGCCCGTCGACGGGTGACTGGTGAACATGACGCCCGATTTCTCGGCGTCGACCATCTGCTGGACGACGACCGCGATGTTCACGGCGGAGTGGTCGAACCCCTGCTCCTGTCGGTAGTAGATCGCCCGCTGGGTGAACAGCGATGCCCAGCACTCGCGGACCCGATCGAGCAGGTTCTCCTCGGTGACGTTGAGGAACGTCTCCTGCTGCCCGGCGAAGGAGGCGTCGGGCAGGTCCTCGGCCGTCGCGGACGATCGGACCGCGACGAATGCGTCACCGGTACCGATCTCGCGGTAGGACTGGACGATTTCCTCGCGGAGGTCGTCGGGGAAGGGCGTCTCGAGGATCAATTCCTGGGCGTGCTCGGCGGCGTCTGCGAGCGCGCTCGAATCGTCGACGTCGACGTCGACGGCGGCGAACAACTCCTCGTCGATGTTCGCCTCTTCGATGAACGAGCGGTACGTCCCGGCGGTCACGACGAATCCGGGCGGGACGGGAAGTCCGGCTCCCGTCAACTCGCCAAGGGACGCACCTTTCCCGCCGACCTTCTCGAGGTCGCCGGCGCTGATTTCCTCCAGCCAGAGTACAGCCATCTCTATCTGGGTGGTCATTCGACCGAATAAAGAAGGTTGCGAACGGTCCGCACGAGTCGCAACTCGCGAGCGAATGAGTTTTCCCAATTTGGTGGCAAATACTGGTCCGATCTCCGATCGAACGGGAAACAGAAAACGGCCGATAGTGGCCCTATAGATCGATTATATGGCCATAATCAGTTCGAAATCGTACCGATCGATGAGTATGTTTGAATTCGAGTATATCCGCCCCCGCGGCTATTCAAATCGAGTGATACGTCCCCGTGCAGTCGACCGGGCCGCCGGGCGGCAGTTCGACGAGCGCGATCACCTCGGAGCCGCCGACCGGGATCGATCGTCGGCTGACGCGGCTGCCGACTCCGGGACGACAGAACGCGGCTGTGCCGATCGACGCTGGCGGACGTGATCCGATCCGCAGGAGCGACAGCGGTCCGCTCGTCCGATACTATCGATTAGACCCCTTCGAAGACCGATCGCGACGGGCCGTGGCGATCGAGAGGACAACGAGTCGGAGCCGCCCGTCTCAGGCCTCGAGAATCTCGTCGTCCTCGTCCTCGGGCACGAGGATCGAGCCGTCGAGGACCGTCACGCCGCGGCCGCCGACCTGGACGGCGCTCCCGACGCGGACCCGGACGATTCCGGGCCGATCGACGTAGTGGCCCTGTTCGAGTCGCAGTTCGTCCGGGAAGTCGTCGTCGAACGCCCCGAACCGATCGAGGTAGGCACCGGCGGCACCGCTCGCGGTTCCCGTCACGGGATCTTCCGGGACGCCGGCCCCGGGGGCGAACATTCGGCCGTGGAGCGTCGATTCGGGCTCGAGCGCGTCGAACGTGAAGCAGTAGACGCCCGTCGCGTCGACGTCGTCGGTGAGATCCTCGATCGCTCGCAGATCCGGCTCCGCGCTCCCGAGGTCCGAGAGGTAGGTGATCGGGACGATCAGGAAGGGCAGCCCGGTCGACGACACCGCCAGCGGGAGATCCGCGCTCGCACCCTCGAGGGCAGCCTGATCGACGCCGAGCGCGTTCGCGACTCGATCGTAGCCGACGTCGACCTCGCGAATCGTCGGCGCGTCCTGGGTCATCCAGACCGTCCCGTCCGCCCCGACGTCGATCTCGAGGACGCCGACGTTCGTCTCGAGCGTCGTCCGTCCCGGTTCGAGTCCCTCGTCGGAGAGGTGAGCGAACGAGCCGATCGTCGCGTGGCCACAGAGGTCGACCTCCTGGGTCGGCGTGAAGTAGCGGACGCGGTAATCGGCGGCCTCGCTGGCGTGGAGGAAGGCCGTCTCGCTGAGCGCGAGTTCGTTCGCGATCGCCTGCATCTGATACTCCGACAGCCCGTCGGCGTCGGGCACGACGCCCGCCGGGTTCCCCGTGAGCGGTTCGTCGGTGAACGCGTCGACCTGGAGCGCGCGAACCGTATCCATACCGTCGCCGTTGGACGGAGGGGGCATGAATCCATCGTCGTGGGCGCTCTCTCAGCGAACCGCGGACCCGGTTCCGATCGGTCAGTGTCCGTCGATCCAGTCCGCGACGTCGTCGACGACGCGCTCGGCGACGTTGTTGCGCACGGAGTACTCGAAGCCGACCGACGGGCCGCTGCCCGGCATGAACAGGTGGTTGAGTTCGTCGTAGGTCTCGATCGTCGTGGCGGGCCGATCCGCGAGTTCCGATCGCCACCGCTCGAGATCGTCCTCGACGGTTACCTCGAAATCGCGGCCGCCCTGCAGGAAAAACAGCGGTTCGTCGATCGCACGCGCCGTCTCGACGTGATCGTACGCGTCGAGACTCTTCCAGAACGCGCCCGGTTTCCCCACGAGCCGCTCGTCCGGTTCGTAGTCGCCGGCCCGGATTCGTTCGACCTCGGTCTGCCACCGCTCGTATTGCAGTGCCCGCCGGTTCCACTCGTATTCGCCGACGGTCACCCGGTGTTCGAGTCCGTCGAGGATGACCTCGTGAAAGGGACGCCCCGGCGCGGCCAGCGCGACGACGCCGGCCAGATTCCCGTCCCGATCGGCGATCCGAGGAGCGGCCATTCCGCCCAGCCCCAGTCCGACGACGACGATCCGATCGGGGTCGACACCCTCGACGTCGCGCAACCGCTCGATCGCGACCAGCGCGTCGTCGGCGGTGACGGCATCGAGGGTGTGATCTTCGGCCGGAACGTCCATCGGACAGGCGAAGGTCCGCTCGTCGTATCGAAGCGTCGCGATCCCGCGCGTCGCGAGCCCCTCGGCGAGATCCTGGAATGCGCGCGTTCCCCCGCCGGGTCTCCAGTAGTTCATGTCGTTCCGCCCGGAGTCGTGGACGAGGACGGCGCCGGGCACGTCGTCCTCCTCGATCGGCGTGGTGAGTCGACCGTCGAGCGGACAGCTGTTTGCCGGGGGCGACTCGATCGCGCCCCACGGCTCGAGGGTGACGTCCGCTTCCGCGATCGCATCGGCGTCGACGTACGCCGGCGACTCGTACTCGCCGTTGAAGTACAGCCCCGCAATCTCGAGGTCGGCGTCGACCAGCACCCGGAGGACGTCAGTTGTGCGATCGAAGGCCATCGTGACGTCGAGGGCGTTGTGCGTGCTCTCGAAGCGAAAGTCGGTGTCGACGACCGACTCGAACGCGCCGCCGACCGCCGTGTATCCCATCCAGATCCGTTCGAGTTCGCCCAGGTCGGTCTCGACCTGCGCATCCGACCGCAACCGATCGTAGGCCGTCTCGATCCGATCGGCCGCGAGGTCCTCGACGAACAGAATCGCCGCCTCCTCGATCGTCTCGGGGGCGTCGGACTCGGGCGTCGCCGCTTCGTCGGAGCCGTCGCCGAGTAGTTCGGTACAGCCGGCGGTAGCGGACAGGGCGGCCGACGAGAGTGTCGCCAGTACCCTGCGGCGTCGAACGGAAGCCATCACTGCTCGTAAATATTCCAGTCGTGCGTAATATAATCGACTGACGGGAGTCACAACTGCACTGTCGAGATCGTCCCGTCGGTCGATCGACGCCGCGGGGCCCGTCGATTCGGTCGTCAGGGTCGTCGCTGATCGGCGCACGGCGGTGCGACGGTCCGGGACGGGACCGGGGCGTCGGATGGCCGACCTAGTCGTTGCCTGGCGTTTCGGTCCGTCGCTTCCCGTCGGTATCGATCGACGAGTCCGCTCCGGTCTCGTGGGTACCCACGGGCGGGAGGTTCACGTCGGCGGCGGGCGAAGCGTCGAGATCGGTCGTCGCCCGTAGGCGCTCCATCTCGCCGTCGTTCCGCGCGTCCTGATCGATCCGCATCGAGCAGAACTCGACGCCGCACATCGAGCAGAACCGCGCGTCCGTGTAGTTGTCACCCGGAAGGGTCCGGTCGTGATAGTCGCGGGCCCGATCGGGGTCGAGCGCGAGGCAGAACTGCTCGCTCCAGTCGAACGCGTACCGGGCCTCCGAGAGGGCGTCGTCCCAGTCGCGTGCGCCGGGGCGGCCGTTCGCCACGTCGCCTGCGTGGGCGGCGATTCGGTAGGCGGCGAGGCCGTCGCGGACGTCCGCCTCGTCGGGGAGGCCGAGGTGCTCCTTTGGGGTGACATAACAGAGCATCGCCGCGCCCGCCTGCGCGGCCAACGCGGCACCGATCGCGCTCGTGATGTGGTCGTAGCCCGGCGCAACGTCGGTCACGAGCGGTCCGAGCACGTAGAACGGTGCGCCGTCGCAAACGTCCTGCTGGCGCTCGACGGTCTCGGCCACCCTGTCCATCGGGACGTGGCCCGGCCCTTCGACCATCACCTGGACGCCGCGGTCCCATGCGCGACGAGTCAGTTCCCCGAGCGCGTCAAGTTCGGCGTACTGGGCCTCGTCGCAGGCGTCGGCGAGACAGCCCGGCCGGAGGCTGTCCCCGAGACTGAACGTGACGTCGTACTCGGCGAAGATCTCGCAGATCTCGTCGTACGTCTGGAACAGCGGATTCTGCTCGCCGTGGGCCTCCATCCACTTCGCCATGATCGAACCGCCCCGAGAGACGATCCCCGTCTTCCGGCTCTCGGTCAGCGGCAGGTGTTCCGCCAGGATTCCGGCGTGGATCGTCATGTAGTCGACGCCCTGTCGAGCCTGGTTTTCGATCACGTCAAGCAGGAGTTCCGTGGTGAGATCTTCGGGACTCCCCGCCCGCTTGACCGCCTGGTACAGCGGCACAGTTCCGATCGGCACCGGCGAGTGCTGGACGTGCATCTCCCGGATCTCGTCCAGGTCGCTCCCGGTGCCGAGATCCATCACCGTGTCCGCGCCGTAGTGGACCGCCGTGTGAAGTTTTTCGAGTTCGGTCTCGCGATCGCTGGTCGTCTCGCTGTTGCCGATGTTGGCGTTGACCTTCGTCGCGAACTCGCGGCCGACGATCATCGGATCGAGCGCGTCGTGGTTCCGGTTCGACGGAACGACGGCCCGTCCCTCGGCGACCTGCTCCCGGACGAACTCCGGATCGCAGTTCTCGCGATCGGCGACGCGGCGCATTTCCGCCGTTACGGTGCCGTTACGGGCGGCCTGTAGCTGTGTCGAAGTCATCGATAACTAGGTTATACTACTGGGTTATAACTCCCGGGGTCGGCCTCCCGTTCGATACCCGCATCGCGCTGGTCCCGGGATCGATCGGACCGCCGGCGGCGAGGCCTCCTTCTCACGGGTGTACGCACCCGGAACGGACGACGAGCGGGATTCCACCAACTTATGAGCATCGGGTGCAGTCTCTCGAGTAGGTGCCACCAGATGTCCGACTTACCGGACGATTTCGACTGTACGATCACGAACTGGGAGTACATCTACGGCCTCTGTCGCGACGTCAGTGAGGAGGTTCGGCGCGACGAGTTCGACCCGGACGTCATCGTCGCGCTCGCTCGCGGCGGCTGGTTCGCGGGGCGGTGTCTCTGTGACTTTCTCGGACTCGACGACCTGACGAGCCTGAAGATGGAACACTACGTCGGGACCGCCGAGAAGAGCGGCGAGCCGACGGTCCGCTACCCGATGCCGGAAGGTAGCGTCGAGGGCAAGGACGTGCTCATCATCGACGACATCGCCGACACCGGGGGCTCGATCGAACGGGCCTACGAGTACGTCGACGACCGGAACGCCGGGGAGGTCCGAACGGCGACGCTGCAATTGCTCGGGACCAGCGCGTACCAGCCCGACTACGTCGGTGAACAGCTAGAGGACTGGACCTGGATCGTCTACCCCTGGAACTTCATCGAGGACATGATCGACCTGATCGCGGGGATCATGGACCAGGCCGACCAGGAGACCTTCACCCAGGACGAGATCCGCCACTACCTCGCCGAGTTCCACGGCATCGAACGCATCGAGATGGAGATCGCCCAGCCCAACCGGATCCCGGAGGTCGTGACCGAGATGGAGCGCCGCGGCGTCGTCGAGTCCGACGGGCCGGGCGTGTGGACGCTGGCCGAGTAGGCTATCGCCGCCCGGAACGCGCTCAGTGAGCGGTCGACGTGTCATCGCGATCGAGCGCTGCTGCCCGCTCGCGAAGCCGGTCGATCCGTTCTTCGGTCGGTGGATGCGGCTCCGGAACCCAGCGTTCGGCCGTGAATATCGACAGGAGATCGCCGAGCCGTTTCGTGACCCGGTATCCGCCCGCGCTGAGGGGGCGCCGTCCGGTCACCGGCCGATCGTCGTCCCGGAGCGGCTGGTCGGACAGGTCCTGCTCGAGCCGATCGATCCGCTTCCAGTTCCCGTGGTTTGCCGTCGGATCGTCCGTGATCGAGCGTCGCGAGCGCGGCCGGCGGGACGTCAGCCGTCGCCACGGATCGGTCAGGATCACCTCGCTCACGGAGACGGAGTCGCCCGCCCCGTCGCCGCGTGAACTGCCGGATCGCGGCCGATCGGTCCCGTCATCCGATCGAGCCAGCTGGCGGAGCGGCTGCTCGTCGTACATCGCCCGAATCGACGCGGGATCGGACCAGTCGACGGGAGACGCCGCATCGTCACGATCGGCGACCGATTCGTCGTTCGTCTCGGCCGTCACCGGAATGCCGTGGGGGAGCAGACACAGCGCTCTGAAGCCACGATCCTGCGCCCGGAGATCGTGCACCGGCAGCGAGGCCGCGTGGTCGTCGATCTCCTGGAGGGCCGCGGCCAGGGCTGCCGGATTTCCGGTCGCGCGGACGGCCGCCGCGTCCGCGGCGTACTCGCGGTACCGGGACAGGAGGCCGAAGACGACGAAGGCCGGAAACTGGACGACGGCACAGACGAGGATCACCGGACCCAGGAGGACGAACCCGTAGAACGGGTGCAACGCGAAGGCGGCCGTCGCGACGCGCAGGAGCGAGTGGCTCGCAACGAAGACCAGCGACGCGACGAACATCACGAGCGCGTCGCGGTTTTTCAGGTGTGCGAGTTCGTGCGCCAGCGCGGCGTCGAGTTCGTCGCCCTCGAGCGTCGAGAGCAGTCCGTCCGTGACGACGATCGCCGACCCGCTCGGTCGCACGACAGCGAGGGTGTTCGGCAGCGGCGAGCGGACGAGTTCGATCGTCGGCTCCGGCGCGTCCATCGTCGCTGCGAGTCGGCGGACCCGATCGTGCAGTTCCGGCGCGTCCGCCTCCGCGAGCGATTCGGTCTCGATGCTGTCGTCGAGTTTCCGGTAGCTCGCAACGCCGACGACGGCGAGCATCGACGCGGTCAGCGCGAGGAGTTCCGTGACCGAGATCGCGTATCCGGTACCGAGCGTCGGATCACCGCCCGTCGAGAACGCGACCAGCCACGGCAGAAACGCAGTCGCGACCCACACCAGTGCGCGAACGAACAGGAGCGCCGTAACCGAAAGCGACCCCAGCGCGATCAGGATGCGAAGCCGAAGGGACCGGTCCGGGCGGGACATGTGCACACAATAGTCCGTGCCGGGGATAAATAGCAGTATCGTTGATAGTACGACGTGCCTGAACGAGGGCGGTGACGGATGTCCCCGTCAGTCGTTCGTCCGGGAAGTCGAGGACTCGTCCGGCGGGTTCGGTTCCGACTCCGCAGTCGACCTTGCGGCCCCCTCGTCGACGATCGACGCCTTCCACGTGCCGCGAGAGAACCACGCGATCGCGGCCAGCGCGCCGACGACGTCGCCCACGACGACGCCCGTCCAGATCCCCGTCGTCCCCCACTCGGCGACGAAGATCAGGTAGTAGGTGACGGGAACCCGGACGAGCCACAGGCCGAGGACTGCGAACACGAGCGCCGTCTTGGTGTTCCCGGCCCCGCGGAACGCCCCCTGGATCACCTGCAGGACCCCCATGAAGACGAACGCGCCCGCGGCGAACTGCAGGTACGTGACGCCGTGCTCGATCGTCGCCGCGCGACCCTCGGCCTCCGCCGTCAGGAACACCGAGACGAACGGTTCCGGGAACAGGAACGCGACAGCGGCCGCGACGAGCATGATCACGGCGATCACCCTCACGGCGATCCACGTGGCTCTCGCCGCTCGATCGGCCCTGTCGGCCCCGAGGTTCTGGCCGACGATGGTGTCCGTCGCCTGTCCCACGCCGAGCGCCGGCAGGAACGCCAGCGAGATGAGGCGGTTGCCCAGGCCGTAGGCCGCGACGACCGCCGGCGGAAAGGTGACGACCATCGCCGTCATCGCGATCAGCGCGAGCGCGGTCATCGACTGTTCGAGGGCCGTTGGAACGCCCAGTCGGGTGATCTCGCCGACGTACTCGAGCCGCGGTACCAGGTGCTCGGGCTGGATGTCGGGACCCACGTCGGTGTAGTAGAGCACGTAGAACCCGATCGCCGTCGCGAGCGCCCGCGAGATGACGCTCGCGACTGCAGCACCCTGCACCTCGAGGCGGGGGACGGGACCGACCCCGAAGATGAACACCGGGTCGATGACGAGGTTGAGGAGGACGCTGATGGCCATCACGCGCATCGGCGCGCGGGTGTTGCCGTAGCCCCGCATGAGCGAGACGAAGACGAAGAACCCGAAGAGGAACGGCAGGCCGAGGAAGAACACCCGCAGGTACTCGGCCGCGAGCGGGATGATCGCCGCCTGCGTGTCGCCCTGGGCTGGGAGGAGCGCGAGCATCGGGTCGGTCGCGACGTAGCCGAGGACGCCGAGTCCGATCGCGACCAGCGAAACGAACGAGAGCGTCTGGCCGGCGATGAGTCCGTCCTCACCGCTCTCGGCACCGGTGTGCTGGGCGACGAGGATGGCACCTGCCACCGTGAAGCCGCCTCCGACCGCGATCAGCAGGAAGAGGAGCGGAAAGGCGAGGCTCACTGCGCCGACGGCGTCGGGCGAGAGCGCTCCCAGCCAGAACGTGTCGCCGACGTTGTACGCGACCTGCAACAACTGGATGACCACGAGCGGCCACGCCAGCCTGAACATCGGTCGAACGAGGCTCCCCTCGGTGAGGCTCTCCTCGGCTACCTGGTCCGACATACCACCATCCAGATCCTCGGCCCACTTGTGCGCTCGTGAGATGTGATATCTCTAACCATCCGTGACTGCCGACCTGGTTCCCGGCGTCCTCGTTCCACGCGATCGCGTGCGGCGGTACTCCGGGGGACGAACTAACGGGCGTACCACCGGTGGACGCTCGTCCCCGTTCGACTGCGTGGATCGTCGCGACCCGTTTCTGGTAACCGGCCCGCGGACGGCGGATCGATCGGTGAACGGAGCGGTCTCAGTCGGCGATCGCTTCGTTCGCGTCCGCCTCGACGGTGGCGTCCTGGACCCAGAGATCGCCGAACAGTTCGTCCTGTTCGAGGCGGACTCGACCGCGGTGTGCCAGAAAGAGCAGGGCGAGGTAGGTCATCACGCGGGAACCGCCGACCTCGTCGATCTCGGCGTAGAGGACCTCGTCGCGTCCCTTCTCGTACTGTCCTTCGAGGACCGTCTCGACGTCCTCGATCACCGTCTCGATGTCCTCCTCGTGGGTCGTGTGCGTGACGTCGTCGCTCGTCGGTTCGTCGTCGACCCGGAAGTCGTCGTCGGAGTGGTAGTGCAGTTCCTGGACGCCCCGATCGTATCCGCGCGGCGAGTCGCTGGTGTCGTAGCTCCGGGAGTCTTTCCACCAGCTACCCCGCTCGGCGTCCCGGAGGTCCCGCACCAGTTCGTCCAGCGTCTCGGGTTTGCCGCGGGCGTGTTTCCGCTCGAGTCGGCGTTCCATCTCCGCCTCGAGACCCTCGACGGGGTCGAACCCGGGTGCCGGGCCGTCGCCGTCCGCGCCGTCCATCGGCCCCTCGTCGGCGAAGGGGGCCTCCCACGGCGGGAGTTCGTCGTCCTCGGGTTCGTCCGCCGTGAACAGTTCGTCGCTTTTCATCCGCAAGAGGACGCTCGCGTAGAACAGCGCCCGCCCCGACGTGCGGAGATCGACGTCGTCTAGCGCCTCGAGGAACTTGTCCGTCACCCGAACGACGTCGATGTCCCACGGGTCGATCTCGCCGTCTTTGGCGAGTTGGACCAGCAGTTCGACGGGTTCGACTTCCTCCTCGTCCGTCTCGTTCGCCTCGCTATCGGCCTCGCCGCCGCCCGATCCGGATGCTTCGTCGTCGTCGAAATCGAGGACCGTCTCGCCGCCCTCATCGGGTGATTCGGCCTCGTCGCCCTCGTCGGGCAGTCCACTCTCGCCGCCCGCACCGGACTCGCGCTTCGCGTCGCGATCGGCCGGTCGCTCCCGGTCCTCGTGGCCGGCGATGTTCAGGGGGATGTCGTCGCCACCGTCGGTACGGGGCTGTCGATCGCGCGACGACTCGGGCGGCCGATCGGACTCGGGCGCGGACCGTCCCCCGTCAGTCATCGGCTGGTACCTCCTCCCCGCTACTCAGATCGATCCCGGTCACCGCACTCACGTTGTCCTGTTGCATCGTCACGCCGATCGCCCGCTCGGAGCGATCGAGCATGGCCGAGCGGTGCGAGACGACGACGAACTGCGCCTTCTCGGAGAGTTCCTCGACCATCTGACCGATTCGCTCGGCGTTGACGGCGTCGAGGAAGGCGTCGACCTCGTCGAGCGCGTAGAACGGGGCCGGGTTGTGTCGCTGAATCGCGAAGATGAAGGCCAGCGCCGTCAGCGACTTCTCGCCGCCGGACATCGCGTCGAGTCGCTGAATGGGCTTGTCGCCCGGCTGGGCTTTCATCGTCAGGCCGCCGTCGAAGGGGTCGTCCTCGTCCTCGAGGTGGAGCGTGCCGGTCCCCTCCGAGAGCTGTTCGAAGATCTCGGTGAAGTGCGCCGAGATGGCCTCGTAGGCGTCCATGAACGTTCGTTTCTTCTGGGTCTCGTACTGCTCGATCCGATCGCGAATGCCGTCGGCCTCCTCGACCAGCGTGGCCTTCGCGTCCTCGAGTTCCTCGAGGTCGCTTCGAACCTCGTCGTACTCGTCGATCGCGAGCATGTTGACCGGCTCCATCGCCTCCATGTCCGCCCCCAGGAGGTCGATCATCTCGAGGACGGTGTCGTGATCGGGAACGTCCTCGGGGTCGTAGTCGCCGACCTCGGACTCGAGCGAGTCGATCTCCCACTCGAGGTTGCTCGCCCGTTCGCGGCTGTCCTCGAGCTTGCTCTCGACCGCGTTGACCCTGTCCTGCTGCTGGTCTCGCTTCGTTCGCGCGTCGGCGAGTTCCTCCTTGAGCTCGCTTCGCTCGTCTTTCAACTCGGTGAGTTCCGCCTCGAGTTCTTCGACCGCCTCGTGTTTCTCCGCCAGCGTCTCTCGCTTCTCGCCGATCGTCTCCTCGCACTCCTCGATGCGCTCTTCGTGTTCGGCCTTGCGGTTCTGTGCGCTCTCGATATCGTCGTGGAGGTCCTCGATGGCGTCCTCGGCGTACTCCTTTTCGAGACCGAGTTCGTTCAGCTTGTTGTCGATCTCCGCGATTCTCCCCTCGCGTTCGTCGATTTCGGCCTCCAATTCCTCGATCTCCGCGGTCAACTCGGGGATCTTCGAGTCCTCGAGTTCGGCCTCGAACTCCGCGATGTCGGCCTCGATCGACTCGACCGTGGCCGTCTTCGTTTCGATCTCCTCGCCGATCTCGGTCATCCGCTCGTCGACCGACTCACGCTCGTCTTTCAGCTCCGCGAGTTCGTCCTCGAGCGTCTCGATCTCCTCGTCGATGGACTCGCGCCTGTCGTCGAGTTTCTCGATTTCGGTCTCGATCGAGCGGACCTCGTCGGCCGCGTCGGTCTTTCGATCGCGGGCGTCGTCGAGGCGTCCCTCGACGTCCCGGAGTTCCTCGCGCAGCGACTCGCGTTCCTCCTGTAACTCCGTGATCTGTTTGGCGACGCGTTCGAGCTGTCCCTCGCCGCCGCCGGTGAAGGAGTAGCGCGACCCCTTCCCCGAGCCGCCGGTCATCGCGCCGCTCTTCTCGACGAGGTCGCCGTCGAGCGTGACCATCCGGTAGTCGCCCATGTACGATCGGGCGGTCTCGATGTCCTCGACGACCAGCGTGTCGCCGAGCACGTACGAGAAGACGCCGGCGTACTCGCTGTCGAAGTCGACGAGGTTGTACGCGAAGTCGACGACGCCCGGATCGCTGGGGGCGTTCGGGAGGCGGCGCTGGCTCATGTCCGAAAGCGGAAGGAACGTCGCTCGGCCGGCGTTGCGCGACTTGAGGTGCTCGATACACTGCTGGCCGACGACGTCGTCGTCGACGATCACGTTCGCCAGCCGGCCGCCCGCGGCGGTCTCGCAGGCGACCGCGTACTCGCCGGGGACGTTCCCCAACTGAGCGACCGCGCCGTGGACGCCGCCGATCCCCGCGTTGAGGATCGTCGTCACCGCGCGACCGAACGAGGAATCGCCGCTCTCGCCGGCGTTGGCCTCGAGTTCCGCGTACTCCTGTTGTTTCGCCTGGATCTCGTCGTCGAGGTCGTCGACGTCCGACTGGATGCGTCGCTTCTCGGCCTTCAGGTCGTCGACGACGCCGGCGATGTTCTCGCGGTTCCGTCGAGCCTTCTCCAACTCGCGTTCGAGATCCGATCGTTTGCGCTCGATCTCGGGGAGTTCCTCGCGTCGCTCCTCGATCGTCTCCTCTTTTTCGCTGATCGCGTTCGATCGACGGCGGGCCTCGTCGAGCAGTCGGTCCTGCTCGCGCTGGAGGTCGTTCTTCTCGGTCTTTGCGTCCTCGAGGTCGTCCTTGCGGTCGGCGAGTTCCGCTTTCAACTCGTCGAACTCCGTGTCGACGGCCTCGATCTCGGCCTCGAGTTCGTCGCGTTCGGCCTCGTGCTCCTGGATCTCGGTCTTGATCGAGGCCTTCTCGAGTTTGTGCTCGCGGATCTCGTCTTCCAGGTCCGCGATCGTCTCCTGTTTGCGGTCGATCTGGACGAACGCCTCGCGGCGCTTCGATTCGGCGTCCTCGATCTGGTCTTCGCTGGCCTCGATCCGGTCCTCGAGCCGCGAAATCTCGCCTTTGATCTCCTCGATCTCGCTTTTGATCCGCAGCTGTTCGTCCTCGCCCTTGCGCTCGATCTCGGCATTCAGGTCCTCGAGGTCCTCCTGCAGTCGGACGACCTTCCCCTGGCGTTCGTCGAGTTCGCGCTGGAGGTCTTCGAGTTCGTCCTCGAGGTCGCCGACGCGGTCCTCGATTCCCTCGAGTGTCTCGCGTTTCTCCTCGAGTTCGCTGGCCTTCCTGTACCCCTCGTAGGCCTCTTTCTCGCGGCGGAGCCGCCGGTATCGCAGCGCCTGCTGGCGTTCGTCCTCCAGCTGGGCGAGTCGATCGCGTTTCTCCTCGATCCGCAACTCGGCCTCGTCGATCCGCTCCTGGACGGTCTCGAGTTCCTCGAACGCGTCTTCCTTCTTGGCGTCGAACTCGGCCACGCCCGCGATCTCGTCGATGATCTCCCGGCGGGCGTGGGGCGTCATGTTGATGATCTCGGTCACGTCGCCCTGCATGACGACGTTGTATCCTTCCGGTGTGACGCCCGCCTGTGCCAGCAGATCCTGGATGTCCGAGAGGTTGACCGAGCGATCGTTCAGGTAGTAGTAGGAGTAGTAGTTGTCCTCGGTCTCCTTGACGCGACGCCGAATGCGAATCTCGTCGACGTCGCCGACGTCCTCGGTGCCGGCGGCGTTGACGACCTGCGATCGCTCGAGGGCGCCGTCGGCGTTGTCGAGGATCACTTCCACGGTCGCCTCCCGCGGCCCGGCGGACGCGTTGCCGTCCTCGTGACCGGGGTTGTAGATGAGGTCGGTCAGTTTCTCGGCGCGGATGCCACGGGTCCGGGCCAATCCGAGTGCGAAGAGGACGGCGTCGATGATGTTCGACTTTCCGGAGCCGTTCGGTCCGGTGACGACGGTGAAATCCTCGTAGAACGGGATCTTCGTTTTCCGGCCGAAGCTCTTGAAGTTGTCCAGAACGAGCGCCTTGATATACATACTCTTCTCGAAACCTCCGTCGGCCTGCTCGAGATGGTCGCGGGCCGATTCCGCGGTGCAGTCGTGCGGTTATGCGACTATAATGTCGTCGCTACCTGAGTCTTCCGCTTCGTCGCCGGCGGGTTCGTCGGCGTCGGCCGCTGCCTCGGCGACGTCGTCCGGATTCGCTTCCGTCGTTTCGCCCGCTGGGTGGTCCGCTGCGTCCGTTTCCGTGCGCCGTCGCTTCGGAACGCGCGTGGGGGAGTCGGCGTCGAGTTCGGCCTCGAGGACGCGGATTCGCTCTTTCGCTTCGATGAGTTCGTCCGTCAGACCCTCTACAGTCGACTCGAGTTCCGCCACCGTCGATTCGAGTTGCTCGACGCGGTTTTTCGGCATACGTCCTATGGATCTGTCTGGCCACATAAACGTACGTCAGACACAACTATTTATTCTGGCAACTTTCACGATTATTGAACAGTCAGTCGGCGATCGACGGATCGAGATGCAACGCACTCCCGCCTTCTCGTTCGGACGAAATCGAGAGGTAGCTGATCACGGTTAACATGTACACATTCGCCTATTTGGGTTGGTAGTGACTCTCACGTGTATGGCGAACCAGCCACGAGAGGGAGTACACCGACCATGACAACGGGACCAACCGCAGGGGCGGAATCGGGTGGAATCGACAGACGAACGCTACTGAAAACCGTCGGCGGTTCGGCGCTCGCGATCGCGCTGGCCGGCTGTACGGAACTACTCGAAGGCGAGCAGGAGTCGCTGGAAAACGCCGACGTTCCGGACGAGCCGATCGAGTCGGGCCTGCAGACGTTCACGGAGGGCGCACCGGCGGTGCTCGGCGTTCAGGCCCGCTACGGTGCCGAAACTGCGGTCCGTCGGATCAACGAGAACGGCGGGATCGCCGGCCGCAACATGAACCTCGACGTCGTCGAGGAGGGCGGGGCGCATCTCACGAACTACCAGCAGTTCGTCGACGAGGGGAAAGACGTCACCTTCGGCCCGATCTCGAGCAGCGGCCACGCGGAGATGGTCCCGGAGATCGAGGCGCAGGAGGTCATCAACGTCTCGACCGACGGGACGGTGACGACGCTCTACGAGGAGGACTTCCCGGACGTAACCTACTCGTTCCGGTTCCAGAACCACGACGTGATGGAGGCGCTCGCGGCGGTCATGCAGGCGGTCGAAGTCCTCGGGGCGGACTCGATCGATACCTACGCCGGGATCAATCCCGGCTACGCGTTCGGCCAGGACGAGATGGACCTGTTCTCGAAGGGGATCGAACAGGTCGCCGGAGCCGAGGAATTACACAGCGGCTTCCCGGACCTGGGAACCGACGACATGTCGACACACATCACCGAGATCAACAGCGAGCAACCCGACATCGTCTTCTCGAGTTGCTGGGGCGGCGACGCGACGCTGTTGCTCGAGCAGGGCCACGCTAACGGCATGTTCGACAGCATCGAGCTGCTGGTCGGACCGGTCCTCTACGGCTCGGCCAACGACATGAGCGAAGACCTCGTCGACGGGCCGATCTACTCGGGGTCGCGTAACTTCTACTGGGGCGAGCCGTCGACCGATCGGTGGAGTCCGGCCGCCGATCTGGTCGACGAGGTTCAGAGCGAGTACGGCGTCGTGCCGACGGCTCACTTCATGAGCGGCTACGGTGCGGTGACCGCGTGGGCGACGGCCGCCGAGAAGGCCGTCCAACTCCTCGGTCGCTGGCCCGAACAGGACGAACTCGCAACCGTCCTCGAGAATCACGGGTTCTTCACGCCGGCCGGCTACCACACGATGGGGGCGGACCATCAGGGGTACTCCAACGCCCACTTCGGCGAGTTGACCTGGTCGGACGAGTACGACGCGGCGGCGCTCGCGGACGTGAACGTCTTCTCCGCCGAATCGGTATCGCCGCCGCCTGGTGAGGTTTCCGCCGACTGGATCGGGAACTGGTGAGCGACGTGCGAAACCGAATCCAGTAACTATGCTCGAACACGTACTCAACGGGCTCTACTACGGGTCGATCCTGTTTATGATCGCGTCGGGAATGACGATCATCTTCGGCGTGCTCGGGATCCTCAACCTCGCACACGGCGAGCTGTACGCGCTGGGCGCGTTCTGTGCCTTCACCGTCGTCGGCTTCTTCGCGGGACAGGTCGCATCCCCGACCGGACCCGTGACGGCGGTGCTTTTCGGCCTCGTCGTCCTCGCCGGCTCGCTCGCGGCCGCCGCCGTACTGCTCCCGGTCGGCGGCGCGCTCGAGGCGACGTTTATCAGACCCATCTACGACCGGAACGAGGTCTACCAGCTCCTGTTGACCTACGGATTGCTGCTGGTCCTGACCGACGTGATGAAGGTCGTCTGGGGACCGTCGCCGATCGACGTCGGCGTCTACAGCGGCATCAACGCGATCCCGACGACGGAACTCGTCGGCGTCAGCTATCCCTCGTACAACGTCCTCGTCATTCTGATCGGCGTCGCGGTGTTCGCCTGGCTCGTCTGGTTCTTCGATCGGACGAAGACCGGCCGCATCGTGCGAGCGACCGCCATCGATCGGGAGATGTCGACGGCCATCGGCGTCAGCACGGACCGCATGTTCACCCTCGTGTTCGCCATCGGCGCGTTCTTCGCCGGCTTCGGCGGCGCGATGGTCAGCATCGGTCCGAGTCCGGCCTCCCTCGGCATGGGGCTCGACTGGCTGGTACTGTCGTTCGTCGTGATCGTCATCGGCGGGCTCGGCAGTCTGAAGGGCGCGTTCGTCGGCGCGCTGTTAGTCGGCGTCTCCAGCCGGGTCGTGACGCCGTACTACCCGGAACTCGAGTTGGCCGTTCCCTTCCTCCTGATGGTGCTCGTCTTGCTGATCAAGCCCGAGGGTATCTACGGAACCTGGGGTGAGATCCAATGAGTCGCTTCCTCGTCGAGCGCGACGGCGAGACCCGCGTGCGCCTGTCGGAGGGGATGGAACTGACCAAGAGCCGGACGATCCTCGCGGCCGTCGGACTCGTCGTCCTCTTTCTCGTCCCCGACATCACGCGGTTTACCGGCCTCTCGTTTACCGCGATTCACCGCGGAATCCTGTTCGGCCTCGCGGCAGTCGGGTTGAACCTCATCCTGCGCCACACGGAACTCGTCTCGTTCGGTCACGCGGCGTTCTTCGGCGTCGGTGCCTACGGCGCCGCCGTGTTGGCATCTTACTTCGACGTCTCGAGCGGGCTGGTATTGCTTCTCGGTGGCGTCGTCGCGGCGACGACGATCGCAGTGCTGATCGGGTACTTCGTCGCCGGCTACCTCGACATCTACTTCGCGTTGCTGACGCTCGCGTTCAACCAGGTGCTGTACGCGTTCGTCCTGCAGAGCAGCTACTTCAACTCGAGCGACGGGCTCAGCGTTCGCCCCGACGGGCTGAACCCGCCGACGCTGTTCGGCTTCCAGTGGACGACGTCGGGGTACGATCTGATCCTGTACTACTTTACGATCGTCGTACTCGTCGTCTCGTTGCTGGTCATGTGGAAACTCGTCAACTCGCCGTTCGGGCGGGCACTGGACGCCATCGGTCAGAACCGAACGCGAGCCAGGTTCGTCGGTATTCCCGTCGAGAAGTACGTCTGGATCGCGTTCGTGATCTCCGGCATCTACGGTGGGCTCGCTGGCGGGCTGTTCGCGCTCTTGCAGTTGCACGTCAGTCCGGATCCGACCCTGTACGCGTTCGTGTCGGGCGAGATCCTGTTCATGGCGATCCTCGGCGGGTTCGGAACGCTCGTCGGTCCCGTCGTCGGCGGAATCGTGCTCGTCTACCTGCTGATCCAGGCACCGTTCTACGTGGAGTACTACAACGCCCTGACCGGACTGCTGTTGATCGCGGTCGTGCTCTTCCTGCCGGAGGGAATCCTGGGATCGGTCCCCAAAATCGGTGCCGAACTGGCACGACGACGTCGCGATCCAGGCATGCTCCGAGAGGACGTCGCGACGATCGGCACGTCGCTTCGCCGGGCTGCAACTCGCGCCGCAACCACCGTTCGAATCATCGTTTTCGGGGTCAACTGACATGCTCGAAGCACGAGATCTTCGCAAGGAATTCGGAGAACTGCGCGCCACGGACGACGTTTCGCTGAAGTTCGGACGGACCGACGGCGAGATGGTGTTTATCGTCGGCCCGAACGGGGCCGGCAAGACGACGCTCATCAACCTGTTGACCGGGCTGCTCGAGCCTGACCGGGGCTCGGTCGTCGTCCACAGGCAAGAAAACGGCTCCACCGTCGAGGAGGAGATCACGGAGATGGCTCCCGAAGACCGCGTCAAGGCGGGACTCGTCAGGAGTTTCCAGATCGTCCACGTCTTCGAGGAGATGACCGTTCGCGAGAACGCCCGAATCGCGGTCCTCTCCCGGTACGGCAAAACGCTGAGTATGCGCTCCGTCGACGACGGCCACGAGGACGTCGAACGCGAGATCGACGACCTCCTCGCACGGTTTCGCCTCACGGACGTCCAGCACGAGGTGGCCGAGACGTTGCCCCACGGCGATCGGAAACTGCTCGACGTGGCGATGTCGTTCGGACTCGACCCGACCTATCTGCTGCTCGACGAGCCCACGGCCGGCGTCGCGACTCGAGAGAAGGAGTACGTCATCGAAACGATCGTCGAGGCCAGCGAGGCCGACGGTGTGACGACGGTGACGATCGAACACGACATGGACCTCGTCAAGGAGTACGCGGATCGCCTCGTCGTCCTCCACGAGGGCGGGGTCTTCCGGGAGGGCGACCCCTCCCTGCTCGAAACCGACTCGGAACTCCGTCGGGTCCTGCTGGGGGTGGACGAATGAGCACGCTCGGTCCCGATTCCGACACCTCGAGTCCGCTGCTCGAGGTATCGAACCTCTCCGCGACCGTCGAAGGATTCGAAGTCACTCACGGCATCGATCTCGAGGTCAACGAAGGTGAGGCCGTCGCGCTCGTCGGCCGCAACGGAGCCGGCAAGACGTCGACCTTCCGGTCGATCATGGGACTCACGCCGGTCCCGGACGGTTCGATCCGGCTACACGGCGAGGAACTACTCGATATCCGGCCCGAACTGATTCCCAAACGCGGGATCGGCTACCAGCCGGAAAACCGCGACCTCTTCACCGGGATGACCGTCGAAGAAAACTTCCGGTTGCCCATCTGGACCGCCGGCGCGGCGCGGGGCATCGAAGACGAGGACGCCGTGGTCGAGGATATCTTCGATCTCTTTACCGAACTCGAGGACCGCCGTGACGCCGAAGTCCAGAACCTGAGCGGCGGTCAAGGGAAGATGACCGCGATCGGACGGGCGCTCGCGCTCCAGCCGGACCTGCTCCTCCTCGACGAACCGCTCGAGGGGCTGGCCCCGGTGGTCGTCGAGAACGTCAAGTCCCACATTCGCGAGATTATCGACCGAGGCATCTCGGTGTTGATCGCCGAGTCGAACGCGAGCCACGTTCCGGAGATTGTCGACAGAATGTACGTGATCGAACGCGGCGAGATCGTCGACAGCGGCGATCCCGAGGTGCTTTCCGGGGACGAGGAGATCCAGATGCTGATGCAGGGCGGCGGCGAATAGTCCCGCTCGTCACGGATTTCGCCGGCGCTTCGGGATTGTATCGGCCGGGTAACGGAACCGAAGTGGCCGGAAAGTACGCGCTACTGGCGGTTTCGGCCGTCGACCGCTTCGCCTGACGATTCAGAACTCCTCGGTGCCGTCCAGCTGGTTCAGTGCGTTCAGCGCCGCCTTCAGAATCTTCCGTTCGCCGCGGCGCAGGTTCATCGAGACGGCCGTCTTCGAGACGTCGAAGTGATCCGCCAGTTCGTCGAGGGTCGTGTCGCGTGGCGTCTCGTAGTATCCCCTGTTCGACGCGACCTCGAACGTTTCGCGTTCGGTCTGGGTCAGGGAGCGACAGCCTTCGAGGAGTGACATCGCGCTGTCGGAGTTCTCGAGCAGATCGAACAGCGTCGCCGGGCCGAACTGGTCCCGTCCCTCGACGCTGTAGTCGTTGTGTCGCTCGAGTTCGGCGAGGGCGTGGTCCTCGTCTCGATCGTCGTCGAAGCCGACGTGCCATCGCTCCCGGCCGTTCTCGATCTGAAAGGGGCCGGTGATGTAGCCGCCGTTCTCCTGGATCGTCTCCATGGCGTTCGTCTGCTCGATTATCGTCCCGATCTGGGCGACGTTGTCCCGCTTCGTGAGGATGTAACACTCCGTCATGTTCGTGTGGTCCCGGAGTGCGCGGAGTCCGTCGTCGAGCGACCCCGTCGAGTCCCCCCGTGCGATGAGCCGCGTCTCGAGTTTCTCGTCGTCCGTATCGAGTTGCCACTGGACGGCCGAGAACGCGATGTCGACATCATCAGTCGTGTCGATGAACGGGCAATCGTACTGCCGCATGTCGAGATCGAGGTCGATCATCGATCGATAGGTAACAACCCCCATGCGGGGAATTAACTGTTTTCATTTTTCACAAGGCTGAACGTCGGCGAACCGCGACGTGGTTCTGCGAGTATCACCGCGGTCCCGACGGCGTTCAGCGTGACGGCTTGACCGTCCCCGGGCCTGGCCACTCGGCGGACCAGCACCCGGCCCTGGCCGCCCGGAACCCCACCGAATTTCGGACGCGACCCCGCGCCGTCGTTGATATGTTAATGGCTCGGTTTTAGTACGACGCTAGCGAACACATCTCGTGTTCGAGCCATGTCTCAGGACCAGGTTACACCGCCGACGGTGACGCGGGACGACATTCACACGATCGACGACGACTCGTTTACCGATCGGAACGTTTGTCTCGTCACGGGGGCCGGATCGGGAATCGGCCGCGCGACCGCACTCGCCGCTGCCGGCAACGGCCTCACGGTCGCAGCTACCGACCTCGACGAGGCCGGCCTCGTCGGAACGGTCGATCGGGGCGAGGACCTAGATCTCGCTGGATCGATCGAACCGATCGCGGGGGATCTCACGAACGACGACGACATCGAACGGATCGTCGAGGACGCCGCAGAGTTGGGCGACGTCAAGTATCTCGCGAACGTCGCGGGGATGCAACACATCGACTCGATCGACGACTTCCCGATGGAGGCCTACGATCGGATGCATCGGGTGATGCTTCGAGCGCCGCTGTACCTCTCGAAACTGTGCATTCCGCACTTCCGGGAGACGGAGGACGGCCGGGGCTGCGTCGGCAACATGGCGTCGGTCCACGGTCACTACGTGACCAGCGACAAGGTCGGCTACAACGTCTCGAAGTTCGGCCTGCGCGGACTCACCCAGTCGATCGCCGCCGAGGGCGACGGCGAGATCCGCTCGTTTTCGATCAGTACCGGCTACGTCCAGACCCCGCTCGTGACGGACCAGCTAGGGGATACCGCCGAGCAGCGCGGGATCAGCGTCGACGAGGTGATCGAGGACGTGATGCTCGGGCAATCGCGCGTCAAAGAGATGATGGACCCGATCGACGTGGGGAATCTCTTCCTGCTCGGGTTTTCGGATCTGGGACGGCACCTGGACGGCGGAGACCTGTTGTTTGATGGTGGAATGACTCTTACGTACGAGTGAGTTCCATGTCTGCAGATACCAGCCTGGAAGACGTCGACGAGATCGTCCACGAACCCGGCGAGGAGTTCGTCGAGTCCACGAACGTCTACGAGTTCATGCAGGCGTACGACATCGACGACTACGACGAACTCGTCGAGCGCACCACGACGGAGGTCGAGGGCGTCGAAGAGTCGGGCGTCGACTGGTTCTGGGACGAACTGGTCGACTACCTCGACATCGAGTTCTACGAGGAGTACGACGCGGTCAGAGACGACAGCGAGGGACCGCAGTTCACTGACTGGTACCCCGGCGGCGAGCTAAACGTCGCCCACAACGTCCTCGATCGCCACGCCGCCGTCGACGAGGAGCGACGCAACAAAGTCGCGACCATCTGGGAGGGCGAGGACGGCGACGTTCGCGAGGTAACCTACCACGAACTCCACCGCCAGTCGAACAAGGTCGCCAACGCGCTCGAAGCGCGCGGGATCGAGACCGGGGACACGGTCGGCCTCTACATGCCGATGGTCCCCGAGGTCGTCTCGATCCTCTACGGCTGTTTCAAGGTCGGCGCGATCGCGGTGCCGATCTTCTCCGGCTTCGGCGTCGACGCCGCCGCGACCCGGATCGCGGACGCCGAGTGTTCCGTCCTCCTGACGGGCGACGGCTTCTATCGGCGCGGCGATCCGGTCTTCCTCAAGTCCGCCGCCGACGAGGCGATCGAGGAGGCCGGCCACGTCGAGCACGCGATCGTCTTCGACAGACTCGGCTCCAGTGACCCGAAGAGCGAGCACGAGATCCCCTGGAACGACGGTCGTGACGAGTGGTGGATCGATGCCGTCGAGACCCAGGACGACGCGTACGAGACGAAGTCGCTCGACTCGAGCCAGGAGTCGATGCTCCTGTACTCCTCCGGAACCACGGGCAAACCGAAGGGCATCGTCCACACGCACGCGGGCGTCCAGGTCCAGTGTGCGAAGGAGGTCTACTTCGGGATGGACCTCAAGCCCGCCGATCGGTTCTTCTGGGTCTCGGACATCGGCTGGATGATGGGTCCGTGGACCCTGATCGGCACGCACACCTTCGGCGGCACCGTCTTCATGTACGAGGGTGCGCCCGACCACCCCGAACCCGATCGCTTCTGGGAGATGATCGACCGGCACAAGCTGACCCAGTTCGGCATCTCGCCGACCGCGATCCGCGCCCTCCGGAAACACGGGGACGAGTGGCTTGAGGGCCACGACCTCTCCTCGCTCCGACTGCTCGGATCGACGGGCGAACCGTGGGATCCCGAATCGTGGCGGTGGTTCTACGAGAACGTCGGCGGTGGCGAGGCCCCGATCATCAACATCTCCGGCGGGACGGAGATCTGCGGCTGTTTCCTGATGCCGATGCCGACCGAACCACTGAAACCCTGCACGCTCGGCGGCCCCGGCCTCGGGATGGACATCGACATCGTAGACGCCTCGGGTGAATCCGTCAAGGAGGACAACGAACGCGGCTTCCTCGTCGCGAGGGACTCCTGTCCGTCGATGACCAAGTCGCTCTGGTCGGGCGACGAGCGCTATCTCGAGGAGTACTGGTCGTCCTTCGAGGATACGTGGGACCACGGCGACTGGGCCCAGAAGGACGCGGACGGCTTCTGGTTCCTCCACGGTCGCGCCGACGACGCGCTGAACGTCGCCGGTCGCAAGGTCGGCCCGGCGGAGGTCGAGGGGGCGCTCATCGACCACGAGGCGGTCAACCAGGCCGCGGCGATCGGCGCGCCCGACGACACCACCGGAACGGCGGTCGTCACCTACGTCATCCTAGAAGAGGGGGAGACGGAGTCCGACGCGTTACGAGACGAACTGCGCGCGCAGGTCGGCGAGGAACTCGGCAAGCCGTTCCGCCCGCGAGAGGTGCTGTTCGTCGACGAGTTCCCGAAAACCCAGTCGGGCAAGATCATCCGGCGGGCGATCGAGGCCACCTACACGGGCGAGGACCTGGGCGACATGAGTAGCATCGAGAATCCGGGCGCGCTCGAGGAACTCGAGGACGCTCGATAGCGGCAGGTTCCCCTGTCGTCGGCCGGTGTAGCGTCGGCATCGAACTGCGATTCGGCGACCTCGTCCGAATCGTCGGTGAACTCGAACTCGAGGTCCGCATCGGCACACCGGGTTCGGCTTCGATCGACACGCCGCCGTCGATCTCGATCACCGCGTTTCCGCCCGTTTCCCCGGTGAACTGCCGAAACAGTGCGTCGGTACCCGCGCTCGTGAGTTCGGGCACTGCCGCTCGATCGATCGGCGATCGAGGTCGTGCGAACGCTACGTTACGTCGCTCCACGCGTTCGTCGAACGCCGCGTTCTCGAAGTCACTGCGCGTCGTCGCTCGTTGCAGTGACGACGGGGATAGCCGTGCGCCGGTCGTGACGGTCACGTCGTTGCCGGTCCGTTCTTCCTGGATCGGTCCGTTCGGGGTCGCCGTCCCGGCGACGACCGCCGGGCCGAGCGTGCTCGTACAGAGCAAGACGACCATCGAGACGATCGGTAGTCGTCGGCGTACGCCGATCACGCCTCGGACGATAACCGGGAGACGCCGGATCGATAGCGGGATCGATTTCCGCCGAATTGCGCGATTCGATCCCTCTTCTTGCGGACGTTTGCAGCGATTTTCGTCGCGTTGTAGTTCCGTAGTCAGTACGCTTATACGATCGGTCTCGAAACTTCGGAGTGAACGTGAGTACCCTACCCGATCGCGCCGTCGTCGTGGTCTTTGCTGTGATACTCACGCTCGGGGTCGTTCCCGTCGGGACCGCGATGTCGATCGCCCAGTCTCCCCGGACGGCTGTCGACGATGGACCCTCGATCGCGGCGGCAGATACCCCCGAGGCCGACACGACGGTGACGCGCATCGCAATCGACGAGGGCGGTACCGCCACCTGGTCAGTAACGATTCGGACACGACTCGCCAACGAGTCGGACGTAGATGACTACGAAGCCTTTCAAGAGCGGTTCCGGGCCGATCGGACATCCTACGTCGAGCAGTTCGAGGAGCGAATGACCGGGGTCGTCTCGAGCGCGGCGGCGTCGACCGATCGGTCCATGACCCCGACTGACTTTCGGGCCGAGACGTCGATACAGGAGGTGCCCAGGCGGTGGGGCACCGTCACGTACTCGTTCCGGTGGACGAACTTCGCCGCGGTCGACGGTGACGCAATCGTCGTCGGCGACGTGTTCGAAGGCGGGCTCTACCTCGACGACGACGATCGGCTACAGATTGTGCCACCGAAAGGATACGCGCCGACGGCGACGTCGCCGCCACCGGACGAGAGTGATGGTGCGACGGTCGTCTGGGCGGGCCCCGAAAACTTCGCCGATCAGCATCCTACGGTCCGCTTCGAACCGGCCAACTCGGCGGTCAGCAGCGATAGCAGGGAGACGACCACGTGGACCGAGTTCCCGCTCGTGGCCGCCGGCGTTACCCTGCTCTTCGTGAGCGTCGCGAGCGTCGTGATCGCCGTTTCCGTCGCGTCGCGACGCGATCCACGCCAACAGATGCGCTCGAACATACCCGTACTGACCGGCACGCCGACCGAAAACGCCGCAACCGACCCGGACGACGATACTGGGGTTCCGAGCGACGGCGATGAGCCGGTGGAATCCGAATCGATCGATTCCCCGGCGTCGGTCCCCGACCTCGCCACCGACGAGGATCAGGTTCGCGCACTTCTCGAGCAAAACGGCGGTCGAATACGCCAGGCCGCGATCGCCGAGGAACTCGAGTGGTCGGCGTCGAAGACCTCCCGGGTCGTTTCGGGAATGGCCGAGGCAAACGCGGTCGAAAAACTCCGGATCGGCCGCGAAAACGTGATCGAGCTGCGCGAGGAAGGGGAATAAGGGCCGATTCGGCTCGTCGAGTCAGGGGGATCGCTGTGAGCGACCCGGCACCTCGATTCTGGCGGGCGTGTCGCACGGGCGGTGATCTCCGCTGCTGCCAGCCGCATCTCGGCCGTCGGTGGCGTCTCGAGCCACCCGGAGGTCGGCGATGAACCGGCAGACCGGTCGTTCGACCGTCCTCCGACGATCGATAACTCGTTTCAGTCGCCCGTCTCAGACGAATCGAGCCCTCGGATCGAGCACCTGGATCGGATGCACCGCCTCGCGATCGAGGAGGTCCCCGAGCTGGTCTTCACAGGAGGTGCCGCTGGCGACGACCAGCCGATCCCGCGTTTCGGGCTCGGTGAACTGCTCGGCGAGCCGATCGCCGACGTCCATACTCAGTTCGTAATACTCGCGTTTGTAGCCGAAGCTCCCGGCCATGCCGCAGCACTCGACGTCGCTCTCGACGACGTCGTAGCCGAGGTCCTCGAAGACGGCCCTCGTGTACCGATCGAGTTCGAGGGTTCGCTGCTGGCAGTGGGAGTGGTAGGCGATCGGCGGTCCGTCGGTGCCGGATCGCAGTCCTGCAGCGTCGCACTCGTTTGCGAGCACGCCGTAGACGTATTCGAGAATCTCGTAACTGTCGTCCCGGAGTCGCTCGAAGGGGCCCGCGGGGAGCAACTTCTCGTACTCGCGGCGGAACATCGCGAGGTCGCTCGGTTCGATCACGACGACGTCCCGGTCGGCGTCTACGTGCTCGGCGAGCGCGTCGTAGACGCGACTCGCCTGCTCCTCGGCGGTGGCTATCATGCCCTGTGAAAGCGGCGCGCGCCCGCTCTCGCCGACGTCGGGAATCCGGACGTGGACGTCGAGCGCCTCGAGGACCCGGACGGCCGCCTTGCCGCGATCGACGTCGACGTAGTTCGTGTACGTGTCGGGATAGAGCACGACCTCGCGATCGGCGTCCGCCGACTCGGTCCGTGACCCCCGGTTGTCGTACCAGTCGCGAAGGGTCTCGCGCTCGAATTCGGGGAGCGGACGACGACTGTCGATCCCGGCGACGCGTTCCAGGAGCGTTCTGGCGGGGCCGAGACTCGCCAGCCAGTTCGAGACGGGTGCGGTCGCACTCCCGAGTTTCGCCAGGGTCTCGTAGTTCCCGAACAGTCGCTTCTGGAGGTCGACGCCGCCGGGTTCGTCGTCGGGAACCAGTTCCTCGTAGACGAACTCGAACCGGCTCTCGTCGCCGTCGCGGTTGATCCGATCCCGGACGACCGTGTTGAGCCACGGGATGTCGATGTTCACTGGACAGGCGTTCACGCACCGTGTACAGCCGGTACAGAGGTCGTTGAACTCGGCCGCCGACTCCTGGCCGTGGACGCCCGCCTCCCACCCCGTCGCGATGCCGCCAGTGTAGGTCTCGCCGCCGAAGGCGTGGCCGCCGACGGACTGGAAGTTCGCACACGAGTTCGCACACGCCGAACAGCGGATGCAGTACAGCGTCTCCCGTAGCTGATCGTCCTCGCGCATCGCCATGCGGCCGTTGTCGATCAACACGAGGTGGAACTCCCTGTCGTCGTCCCGGTCCGCGAACGCGACGTCGGGGTCGTCGAAGTCGACGACGGGCGACTCGACGGGCGGCGTCAGCAACGAGACGTAGGACGTGATGTCCTGGCCCGTCCCCGATCGGCCGATGAGTTCGATGAACGGTGCGAGGTCCTCGACCGCGGGAACGATCTTCTCGACGCCGGCGACGGCGACGTGCGTGTCCGGGACGACCGCCGACTTCCGGGCGTTGCCCTCGCTCGTCACCAGCGCGATCGTCCCCGAATCCGCGGTGATGAAGTTCGCACCGGTCATTCCCACGTCGGCGTCGGCGATCAACTCGCCCAGCCGTTCGCGCGCGAACTGCGTGAGTTCCGCGGCGGTTTCGAGCGGTTCGTCGGGGTCGAACCGCTCGTTGAAGAGGTCGGCGATCTCCTCGCGGGACTTGTGTATCGCCGGTGCAACGATGTGCGACGGCGACTCCGCTGCAACCTGTAACACCCACTCGCCGAGGTCGGTTTCGACCACGTCGACGCCGTCTCGCTCGAGCGCCTCGTTGATCTCGAGTTCCTCGCTGGTCATCGACTTCGACTTCACGAGCCGTTCGGCCTCCCGATCGGCGGCGACCTCCCTGATATAGCGGTTAGCGTCGGCCGCGTCGTCGGCGAGGTAGACCGTCCCGCCGTTTTCCTCGACGGTCTCGGTGACCCGATCGATCAGTTCCGGAAGGCGCTCGATCGCGTCCTCCTTGATCGCCCGCGCCTCGTCTTTCAGGGCCTCGTAGTCCTCGAGGTCCGCGACCGAGTCGTACCGTCCCTGGTTGAACCCGAGCGTGTTTGCCTCGACGGCGTCCCCCTCGGTCTCGAGCAGCCGTCGGATCCGATCGGCTTTCGCCCGGCGATCGGTCTCACTCATCGCGCTCACCCGACGGTTCGAGGACGACGACGTGGACGTCCTTCGGCCCGTGTGCCCCCCTCACCAGCGAACCCATGTCGGCGGTCGCACTCGGTCCCGTCGCGATGATTGCACTGCCGCCGTCGCGCAGTTCCGGCCCCAGGCGGGCGATCGCCGTGGGCATGTTCGCGACGATGTCCGCCTCGCGGAGTACGGCGACGTGCAGGTCGGGAAAGAGGCTTACCTGCTCCGCGCCCGCCGGGGTCGCCGGGAGGACGACGCTGCCGTAGTCGGCGATCCCGATCGAGGCGGCCGTGATCCCCGTCACCGCCGAATCGAGGCTTCTCGGCGTCGGTTCGCCGTTCACCCAGTCCGGAAGGGAGACCGACGAGAACGGGAGCGACGTCCCGACCGCTGGCTCGCGAGCGATTCGCTCTAGGGTCCGATCGAACCCGGCAGGGTCGGTGTACGTGACCGTGACGTCGAGGTCCGCGAGCGCGGCTTCGAACCGTTCCGGGACGGACCCTGTGTCGACACTCATGGGACGATGCTACGACCGTGCCCATTTTACTGTTCTGTTCGTTCACGCGCGACACACCGAGTGGATCCGAGCGGTCGGCAGCCGATCGGCGTCGTCTTCCCGCGATCGACCGCCGACGTCGCCGCTGTCGTCGAGTACTGTGCGGAACGGGAAATTCCGGTCCTCCCGCGCGGCGGCGGGACGAGCCTCGCGGGTCAGACGGTCAACGAGGCCGTCGTCCTCGATTTCACCGCGTACATGGACGGCGTCGTCGACGTCGATCCCGACGCGCGGCGTGCGACCGCCCAGTCGGGGATCTACCTCGGCAGTCTCAACGAGACGCTCGCACCGCACGACCTGAAGTTCGCGCCCGACCCCGCCTGGGGTGACAAGAGCGCGCTCGGCGGCGCGATCGGCTCTTCGCGAACTTCGAGACGCTCGCGAAACTCGGGAGCGCGACCGCACCCGTCTCGAACTGGATGACGAACCTCCCCGGGGCCGGCCTCCTCGCGGAGAAGGCGCTCGGCATCTCCCGGGAACGGGACCTCCCGATGTTCGAGCGTCGCACCTTCGCGAAACGGGTCGCCGATCGCGACCCCGCCGTACCCGCGGACGAGGCGACTCGCCGCGCAGTGTTGGTGCCGGACGTCTACACTAATCACGAATATCCCGCCGCCGGTGAAGCGGCTCTAGACGTGCTCGAAGCCGCCGGCGTCCGCGTCGAAGTCGCCGATCCGCGCGACGTCGGTCGGCCAGCGTTCTCGAAGGGGATGCTCGATCTGGCCGCCGAAAAGGCACGCGGAACCGTCGACGGACTCGCACCGCTGGTCGAAGACGGCTGGGACGTGGTCCTGATCGAACCCTCGGACGCGGTCATGCTCCAGTCGGACTACCGCGACCTGCTCTCCGGCCCGGCGGTCGATCGCATCGCCGCCAGCACGTACGGGGTCTGCGAGTACCTCGATCGGTTCGACCTGGACGCCGAACTCGCGTTCGACGCGTCCAACGACCACCTCGTCTACCACGGCCACTGCCACCAGAAGGCCCACGCGAAGGACCACCACGCCGTCGGCGTCCTCCGGCGTGCCGGCTACGCGGTCGATCCGCTCGATTCGAGTTGCTGTGGCATGGCGGGCAGTTTCGGCTACGAGGCCGAACACTACTCGATGAGCGCGGCGATCGGTGCAGTCCTGTACGACCAGGTCGACGACAGCGAGGGTGACCGCGTCGTCGCACCCGGCGCCTCCTGTCGGACGCAGCTCGGGGATCGACCGGGAGCCATCGGCGATCCGGCGACGCCGATCGAAGTCGTCGCCGAAGCGGTCGACCGATCCTGAGTCGCGCAGAGTGAGTCAGAAACGAGCGTCGATCGTAAGTACGCGAAACGGGCGTCGATCGGAGTTACGCGGGCGAGAACGCCAGCACTCGTTCGCCGGTCGTCTCCGAGACCGAAATCTCGATCTCGACGGTGAGGCCGGGTTCGATCGCCTCGAGATCGACGCCGACTACCTGCCCGGTGATCCGCACGGGGCCGAAGTTCGCGATCGCCGTGGCGTAAGGGGCGTCGTCCTCGAAGGCGGGTGTCGGGACGTGCGTGACGGTGAACGTCTCGATCTCGCCCGTCTCGGGGAGCGAAACCGCTTCGAGGTCCGTCGACCCGCAGTCGGGACAGACCCGACGCGGCGGCAGCGATCCGTGCTCGTTGGGACACTCGAGGTAGTACGCGTCGTCGTCTTCGACGGCGTCGATCCAGTCGTCGAACCCCGCGTCCTGCACGCCGGTCTCGCTGTCGCTCATTATTCTACCACCTCCAGGACGTGAACCGTCGCACTGGCGACCGTGCCACCCGCGTTGTGGGCGACGCCGGTATCCGCGTCCTCGACGTACTCGCTGTTCGGGTGCATTCCCGCGAGGAGTTTGCTGATCTCGGCGATCTGGGAGGCCCCGGTCGCACCGACGGGGTGGCCCTTCGCCTTCAGGCCGCCAGAGAGGTTGATCGGCGTCTCGCCGTCGGCGGTCGTCCGGCCGTCGCGGGCCGCCGAGATCCCCTCGCCGACCCCTTCGAGGTCGAGCGCCTCGATCGCGAGCACCTCCGCGATCGTAAAGCAGTCGTGGACCTCCGCGACGTCGACGTCGCCTGCGTCGATGCCGGCCTCGGCGTAGGCCTCCTCGCCGGCCTCGCGTGCCGCGGGCGAGCGAGCGAGGAACTCGCGATCGTGCAGGGCCATCCGATCGCCGCCCTGGCCGGTGCCGGTGATCGCGACCGGTGCGTCGAGGTCGTTCTCTTCGGCGTAGTCCTCGCTCGTGAGGACGACCGCCGCCGCGCCGTCCGAGATCGGACAGGAGTCGTAGAGACCGAGCGGACTCGAGACCTGCGGAGCCTCGAGGACGTCCTCGACCTCGATCGCGCTCTGGTACTGGGCTTTCTCGTTTGTCAGCGCGTTCTCGTGGTTCTTGACGGCGATGTGTGCCAGGTCTTCGTGCTCGCCGCCGTACTCCGCGAAGTAGGCCTGTGCCATCAGCGCGTACGCGCCGGGGAAGGTCATTCCGGCCCGGACCTCCCAGAGGTCGTCGGCCGCGATCGCGAGCGCTTCGGTCGCTCCCGCGGTCCCGAGGTTGGTCATCCGCTCCGCGCCGCCGACGAGGATCACGTCTTCCTCGCCGTTGCGGATCCGCTTGACCGCGTCACGGATCGCAACGCCGCTCGAGGCACACGCTGACTCGTAGCGGGTCGCGGGTGCCCGGACGCCCGCCGCTTCGGCCATCAGCGGCCCGTGATGGCCCTGATGTTCCGAGAGTTCACCCATAAAGTTCCCGTAGAGGAGGGCGTCGACGTCGTCCCGTTCGACGCCGCTGTCCGCGAACGCCTCGATACTCGCCTCCCCGAAGAGATCCCGACTCGTCCGTTCGGGCGTATTCCCGAAGGGTGTCAGGCCGACACCTGCCACACGTACGTCGCTCATGATCCACCGTAGCAGTCCGACCGGTTAATACTCCGCGGTTCACATTTTAACCGTCACGATCGTTGATACGGTATCCTGGAACGATTCGACAGGCCGTCTCGGCCGAGATACGGATGACGGGCCCGATCTGCGGGCGACCCGCTTTCCACGTGATGCGGGTGATGAACCCTCTCTCGCGTGATGCGGATGACAGACCCGCTTTCCACGCGCTTATAGCCCGGAGCGACTCACGTGAGAGCATGTCAACGGCTTCGTTCGATCTCGACCTGCTCACCGAACTGACCGAGACGAGTGGTGTTCCCGGCTACGAGGACCGGATTCGAGAACTCGTTCTCCAGGAATTCGACGACAGCGTCGATCGGGTCCGGACCGACGCGATGGGGAACGTCGTGGGAACGCTCGAGGGCGGATCGGACTATTCGGTCGCCGTCGCGGCCCACATGGACGAGATCGGGTTCATGGTCCGCCACGTCCGCGGCGAGGAGGACGAATTCGGCTTCGTCGAACTCGACGCGCTCGGCGGCTGGGACGCCCGCGTCCTCAAGGCACAGCGGGTGACGATCCACACCGAGGACGGCGATCTGCCGGGCGTGATCGGCTCGCCGCCGCCACACACCCTGGACGAGGAAGAACGCGAGAAGACTCCCGAGGTCGACGACGTCGCCGTCGACGTCGGCCTCCCCTACGAAGAGGTCGCCGAGCGCGTCTCGCCCGGCGATCTCGTGACGATGGATCAATCCACCGAGCGCGTCGGCGAGACGATCACCGGCAAGGCGCTGGACGATCGGGTCTGCCTGTTCGCGATGCTCGAGGCCGCGCGCCGGATCGAGGATCCCGACGTGACGATCCACTTCTGTGCCACGGTCCAGGAGGAGGTCGGCCTGCGCGGCGCTCGCGCGCTGGGCGTCGACGTCGATCCGGACCTCGCGATCGCACTCGACGTGACAGTGGCCAACGACGTCCCCGGCTTCGAGGACGGCGATCACGTCACCGACCTCGGCGAGGGGACCGCGATCAAGCTCAAGGACTCGAGCGTCATCACGAACCCCAAGGTCCACCGCCGGCTGAAAGCCGTCGCCGAGGACGAGGGAATCGACTACCAGCACGAGATCCTGCCCGCCGGTGGCACCGACACCGCCGGCTTCCAGTTCTCGGCGGGCGCGAAACCCGTCGGAGCGATCTCCGTTCCGACGCGCTATCTCCACACCGTCACCGAGGCCGCCCACGTCGACGACGTCGCGGCGACGATCGACCTCCTCGCGGCGTTTCTCGAGAGCGAGGACGGCGAGCACGAGTACACGTTCTAGCCGGTCGACCGGATCGCACCGTCACAGGTACGCGACGACCGCGTCGAGGACCTCGGTATCGACGAACAGGACCACGTGATCGCCGGCGTCGAGCACCGTTTCGCCGCGCGGCGTGATCAGCTCTCCGTCTCGCGCGATCGCCCCGATCACGACCCGATCGGACAGGTCGGCCATCACCTCCTGGATCCGGGTCCCCGCCAGCGGACTCGCAGCCTCGATCTCGAATTCGAGCACCTCCGCCCGATCGTGTTCGAGCATCGCGATCCGTTCGGTGCGCTGCTCGCGGGTGAATCGGGTGATCTCCTCGGCAGTAACGAGGCGCGGATTGACCGCGACGTCGATGCCGACGGTCTCGAAGATGTCGATGAACTCGCCGGCCTCGACGACGCCGATCGTGCGATCGACGCCGATCCGCTTCGCGAGCAGGGAGACGAGCAGGTTCCGCTCGTCGCCTTCGAGGGCGGCGACGACGATGTCGGACTCGGCGACGTGTTCCCGGACGAGGAAGTCGATGTCGGTCGCGTCGCTCTGGAGGACCAGCGTGTTGCGGAGGCGTTCGGCGAGTTCCCGTGCCCGGTCGGGGTCCTGTTCGACCAGTCGCGGCTCGAGTCCCCTCGATTCGAAGAGCCGGGCCACCTGGGCACCGATCTCGGTACCGCCGACGATGACGATCTCGTCCACATCTTCGATCGTCGGTGCGGGCGTCAGCGCTCCTGCGAACCCGCGGACGTTCTCCTCGGAGCCGATGACGACGACGGCGTCGCCGGCCCGTATCGCCGTCTCCCCGCGGGCGACGACGACGTCGTCGTCCCGGATGATCGCCGCGAAGGTCAACGACTCGTAGCGATCGGCCTCGGCGACGGTCTCGCCCGCGACCGGGCTGTCGGAGTGGACCTCGAACTCGGCCATCGTCACGAGTCCGTTCGCGAAGAGTTCGACGTCGCGGGCTCCCGGCATTCCGGCGATCCGGACGATCGTCCGTGCGGTCTGGAGGTCGGTACAGACCATGAAGTCGACGCCGAACGCCCGCTCGGATCGTTGCCACGTGTGAAACAGGCCCGGTTCCCGCACGCGAGCGATCGTGAACGGATCGGAGACGGCCTTCACCGCCCCGCAGACGACGATGTTCGTCTCGTCGACGTCCGTGCTGGCGATGACCAGGTCGGCGCCGTCGATCCCCGCCTCCTCGAGCGTCTCGATCGACGTGCCGTCGCCCTCGATCGCGAGAACGTCGTGCGAGTAGGTGACCGATTCGACGCGTTCACCGTCGATGTCGACGACGACGACGTCGTGATCGTCGTCGAGACTGGCGGCGATGTTGGTGCCGACCTCGCCGGCACCGACGACGATCACCCGCACGCGAGGGTCACCTCACTCCGGTCGATCGGGCGTGATCGACGGGGGACGGACGCGGGCGATCGACGGGGGGTGGTCGAGGGCGGTCGGCGCGGACCGATCGGACTCATGTAGTCAGTGTACTCGGGCGAGCGGGAAGTGAGTTTGCGTGGGGCCCGCAGGGTGACGGATCGGGTCAGGGCATCTCGTGGATCGTCAGTTCGACGTCGCGTCGTCGCCCTTCGATATCGGTGACCAGTCGTTCGACGACGGTCTCGGCCTCGTCTATGAGTCGTGGTTCGACCCTGTCGACGACCCAGTCCAGCGAGACGAATCGCGGGAGCGAGATCGAACTCCTGTCCGCGGAGTACGGGTCGTAGACGGCGTCGAAGTAGATTCGACTGGCCGTCGGTGCGTCCGTCGGGGCCGATTCGGGTTCCGGTTCGACTCGCCACTCTCCGCGAGCGTCGATGTCCTTGGTCAGTCGCCACTGCAGCGAGTTGGGCGGGGAGACGTCCGTCACCTTCGATCGGGCGGTGTAGGTGAGTTTCCACCAGGAGAGCACCAGATCGTAGACGGAACCGACGCTGCCGTCGCCGTGCACCCGGACCTCCGTGAGGTGGTCCGTGTACCGGGTGTAGTCCGTGAACGATCGGACGTGCGGGAAGACCTCCTCGGGGGGGCGGTAGGCGAGCGTGCTGAGGAGAATTCTGTCCACGGGAGCCGTGTAGGGGCGGTTCGATAGTAAGGATTGCTATCCCCGAACCGAGAGCCGTCCGACCCGGGATCGATCCGAGAACGAATCGACCCCGTTCCAGGCGACCGGCGGCGGTCCCCCCGCGACCGGGTGCTCCCTGCCGACTGGTGCGAACGGACGGCACCCGCCAACGGACGGCACCGATCAGGGGGTCCCGATCCCGTCGGCGGGATCGACGTCGTGACCGGTCTCGGAGCCGTGCGTCTCCAGCACGTTGATTTCGAACTCGACGCGTTCGCCGGCGAGTTCGTGATTGAAGTCGATCGTCACCTCGTCGTCGGCCACGTCGACGATCCAGCCGACCTCGCCGGTCTTGCTCTCGACGAGTTCGTTCACTTCGGCCGTGGTGTCGCTACGAGCCTCGATTTCGTCCCGGGGGACCGTGACCACGGCACTTTCGTCGACGGTGCCGTAGGCCGATTCGGGATCGAGGACGACCGTTCGCGTGTTGCCCTCGGACATCCCCTGCACGGCCTCGTCGATCCCCGGCAGCACGTGGCCCTCGCCGACGCGGAACTCGAGGGGCTTGAAGTCGCGGTTGTCGTGATAGATTCCCTCCTCGAGGGCGACGTCGACGTCGGTCGTCTCGAATATCTGTCCCGCGTCCGGACCGTCGACGAGGCGACCGGTCAGGTGGACGATCGCGATTTGGCCGGGTTCGATCATGGTCACTCCTCGACGGTGCAGTCCACGGCGTGGGGCATGTAGGCGTTGTTGCCGTATCCGCTCTGATTCCACGGGTACTGGTCGTCCTCGATGCTGCGGAGCTGGTCGTCGGGGTCGGAGATCGTTGCCGGTTGCGTGTAGCCGCGCTCGTCGGTCGCCCGAGAGGCGAGCGTGTGCTCGCCCGACGACGGGTCCTCCCAGACGTAGCGGAACTGCCGCCAGCCCGCGTTGCCGTCGACAGGGCCGAAGAACTCGGCCTCTCCCCAGGTGTCGCCGCCGTCCGTTGACACCTCGACCGTGTTGAGGCCGTCGTCCCCGGCCCACGCGACGCCGATGATTTCGACGGTTCCCGCGGGCGACGGTGACACGGTCTGGCCCTCGCCCGGATAGCCGATGATCGACTTCTCGACCTGATCGTACATGTAGGCGTTGCGGATCTCGTCGGTCCGCTCCATCTGGTCGCGCGTGTCGTAGACCGGAATGTCCTCATAGTGTTCCGCCCTGGTGTCTTCCTCGGGGACGATGCGGTAGGAGTACTGCTGCCAGTGCGTGTAGGTCCGCTGTCCGTCTTCGGGAGCGCCTTCCTCTTCCCACTCCTCGCCGATGACCATCGTCTCCATGACGTGCATCCGGTTGAGCCACTTCACGTTGTTACAGCCGAACCAGCCCGGAACGAGCAGCCGAACTGGGAACCCGTGGTCGGGCGACACCGGCGAGCCATTCATGTTGTACGCCAACAGCGTATCGTCCATCACCTTCTCCATCGGGATCGACCGGCAGAAGACGTCCTCGCCCTCCGGGTGTTCGCCGCCCATCACCGTGAGGAAGTACTCCCCGCTCGTCTCCGCCCCGTAGTACTCGAGGATTTCCGAGACGGGCGTCCCCGTCCAGACGGTGTTCCCGACGGCCCCGAAGGTCCACTGATTCCCGCCCACTTGCGGCTCGAAGTACGATCGGCCGTTCCCGGCACACTGCATCGTGTGGGTGACCGAGTCGGTGCTGAAGGAGTGTTTGATCTCCTCCATCGACAGTTCGACCTCCTCGTCGACGAGGCCGGTCAGCGAGACCGTCCACTCGGACTCCTCGATTTCGGGAGTCGGGTAGTGGTTCCGGATGTAGTGTTCCTCACGCGGCGTGATGTACTCCGCGTACGTCTCTCGGGCCGCGGCCTCTGCGTTTTCCGGCTCCGGCGAGAGAATCCGCAGTCCCGGATACCGTTCTTCGAGAGCCGGTCCCTCGTCCTCCGTTTCGTCCTCCCCTTCGTCCTGTGTCGGCTCTCCTTCGGCTTCCGCGTCACCGTTGCCGCTCTCTCCGCAGCCGGCGAGAACGCCGACGCCGGCGAGCGACCCCGTTGCCATCAGAAACCGCCGTCGTTCGACGAACCGGTCGCGTAGCGAACCACCGTCTGACCCTTCTCCCTCACTCGATTGCTGCTGTGACATGCGGTGTACTGTTTGTGGTAACCAATATCAAACATCGGCTGGTCCACACCAACCGCTACTCGGTGACGATCACCGTTCCAACCATTCCCTGTCCGGCGTGGGGAGTACAGACGTAGACGTACTCTCCCGGAACGGCAAACTCGTGTTCGAACGTTTCGTCTACGTCCATGATGGCGAAGTGGTCGTCGCCTTCGTAGGACGTGAACGGGTCGGCATCGTCCGGATTTTCGCATTTCGGCGACGCGTCCGGATGGCTCGTAACGTTGTGCCCTTCGCTCAACGCGGTCCACCGAACGGTGTCTCCCACCTCGATTTCGACCTCTTCGGGTTCGTATCGGAGGCGTCCTTCCGGGCCGACGTCGACCTCGGTGACGTCGCCGTCGCCCGATCCGTCGGCGTCGTCGCTAGATCCGTTGGCGTCCTGTTCGTCGTCGTCCTGTTCCCCGGAACATCCTGCAAGCGCCGACCCGATCGCGATCGCGCTGGCCGTCCGAAGGAACGTACGTCGTTCGATCATCCTGCACGCCATCGCAGGTAAGCGGCTTACATATAACCTGAATTGGCACAGACCAACCGATTCCGAACTCGAAGGCCGCCGGCGAGATGGGCAAACGTCACGGACCTCGTTATCCGACTCGAACGGAACAGCAGTCTCGCTGCTCGAGTGCGAGAGAAAAATTCGAGCAGTCGCACACTTACGGATACTCGTACCTATCGTATGAAATAGTATCACATATTTAGTGTCCCATGAGTGTTGTTATCACATGCGAGAACTCACCTTCGAACTCGGATATCAGGACGGAGCCTGTCCCCTGATGGACGTATTCATGGAGTATCCGACGCTGACGGCGGACTCCATCGGCAGTTGCATTCAGCGGGATCGGTTTTGGTTGATCGATCGATTCGTGGGGCCCTCGGCGGCGCTCGATCGCATCGAACGCATCAGGTTAGACGGGGACACGCCGAGAGAGGAAATAACGTCGTCGGACTGCCGAGCGATTCGACAGCACGAGATACTCGAACGCCCCTCGACGACGCTCGTTCTGTACTCGTTTGTGAAACGGACGCACACCTGCAATTCCGTGATGGCCCTTGCGGCTCGACACCTCGATCTCGGCGTCATCTTTCAGTCACAGCGACGCGGCAACTGTCACAGTTGGCGCTTGCTCATGCCGTCGGACGAGAACGTCGACGTGTTCTGCGAGCAGGCCGAAGCGCACCTCGACGACGGGATTCGCTTCACCCTCGGCCGACTCTGTGACGCGGAACAGTTGAACTACGACTCGCTGGCGTCGGTGTCGATTCCGCGAGAACAGCGGGAAACGCTCCGGGCAGCGATCGAACACGGCTACTACGAGACGCCGCGGGACATCACCGTCAGCGAACTCGCGGACGTTCTCGACGTTCCGCAATCGACGGTTTCCTATCGCCTCCGTCAGGCGGAAGCACGACTCGCCAAAGGCTACCTCCACCGTTCCGACGGCGAGTTCCGCGCTCGAGCCACGAAACACACGTGATCGATCGGGACGACGGCTATCTCGATACCTACGCGAAGAGTCCCCAGGCGATCCGGTCCCAGAGGCGTTCGTAGGTGTAATAGGTGCCGGTCTTCACCACGTTAGCGACGATCCCGATGTCGATGGCGGCCCGAGCGTCGTCGACGACGACCCAGGCGACCGCGATCGTGATCGCGACCATCAGGAGCCGATAGCCCAGGGTCTTTATTATCGCCCGCTTTCGCGCCTGAAGCGGACGGGACGAGACGGACGTCGAGTGTGACATGCCGACTATTACCACATTCGCCATCTTAAATGTAACCGATACCGGTACCATTTTCGAGACGATATAATGGTATTCGGTTCCCCTTCTTCGGGAACGTGTCTCGACGCCGGGGACTCGAGACGCCGTAGCGGGCTTCGAGAGCGACGAGTTTCGACGCCGACGGAGTCGATGGAAATTCTTGGCTCTGTTGAAATCCTCGGAGAGTTACAGCTTCGAGTAGTGGGTTGACCGAATGCAGACTCTCCCAAAATCAAGGTTGCTTCAATTCGTAGAGAAGGCATTTCACTTAGCTCAACGAGCTACGGCCCGATACTCCTCCAAGTTCTCGAAGCAACGCTACACGCTCCACCAACACATCGTTCTGCTCTGTCTGAAAATCCGCAAGAACACGTCATACCGTACACTTCTTGACGAACTCATCGAGATGCCACGTATTAGAAACGAAATTGGTCTCGCTGAAATTCCATCGCCGTCAATACTGTGTAAAGCGTTCCATCGCCTTGAGATGGCTGTGTGGCGTGTGCTTCTCAATCTCTCGGTCGCGTTGCTCCCAACCAATGGTGTTGTCAGCATTGACGCGTCAGGCTTCGATCGAAGCTATGCATCCAAGCATTATACGAAACGAGCGAAACTCACTATCCAGCAGTTGAAAGTCACACTCTTGATCGATACCAAAGCGAACGCTATCCTTGATATTCACGTCACAACGACCCGAAAACACGATTCACAGATCGCTCCATCACTCATCAGGCGCAATCGCAACAGCATCCGTATCCTGCTCGGAGACAAGGGATACGACGACCAGACAATCCGATCGCTCGCACGGGAATATGAGATACGTCCACTCATCAAGCATCGGGAATTCACCTCACTCCACTACGCGTGGAATGCGCGGATGGACACTGATCTCTACGGGCACCGCAGTCAAAGTGAAACGGTTAATTCCGCTCTCAAACGGAAGTACGGTGCCTTCGTACGGTCACGGTACTGGTGGAAACAGTTCCGTGAACTCGTCATCAGGTGCGTTGTCTACAATATTGAGATCGATCTCTCCAACTAATCGGCTCACAGAGAGCGTTACGAGACAGTGACCCAGCGGTCATCTGCAATCAAACCAGTGATGAGTTCACCGGTGAGGTCTATGCCGCTGGGCGCATACCGACACTATGAGTGTCGTCGCCGAATTCACTGTCGATGCAGACCAGTTTCAACTCGGTGACACCCTCTCGGGCGTACCGGGTATCACCTTTGAACTTGAACGGTGTGTCCCAACAGGAGACCTTGCTCTCCCGTTCCTGTGGGCTACCACAGAAGAAGACCTCGACGAGGTGGTGGAAACGTTTGAAACGCAACTCCTCGACAGTCCGTATGTCAAGAAAATTCTGGCTCTCGATAAGATAAAAAACGGAATATTCTACCGAATCTCGTGGACAGATCCTACAGAGGATCTCCTCGATGCGATCATTATGTCAGACGCGACTATCCTCCAAGCACGCTCCGAGCAGGGAACGCGATGGGAGTTCAGCGTTCGGTTTGTGGATCACGATAAGTTGGCGTTGTTTCAAAACACCTTGGCTGATCACGAGGTCAGAATCCATATCGACCGTATCTACACGTTCGCCGAGGAGACCGATCACCGACGACAGTTCGATCTTTCGTTCGAACAACGGGAAGCGTTAGTGCTCGCAGTTCAGCGAGGCTACTTTGCGACGCCGAGCAAAGTGAGTCTCGACGAGTTAGCGGACGAACTCGGTATTACAAAACAGGCGGTCTCGGCCCGCATTCGGCGTGCCAACGAGAAAGTTCTCGAAACGACGTTGCTCTCCTCGGCAGTTGCGGAGCGTGGTGGTGATTAACTTCCACGGGAAATAAAAGGGCTTGACTCGTCAGTGAACACCCTTACTCGTAGTTGCTCCGGACTGAAACCTGCATGGCAAACGACGATCCGGCCTCGACGGACAAGACATCACTAAGCGAGGTCTTCGATGTGCTCACCCACGGTTCCCGGCGACGGATTCTCTTGGAACTGGCCGATCACAATCCACGGACTGCGGCTGAATTCGAGGCCGAAGAATTCGCCGTAGGGGAGGGCAATCACGACTCGCCTAAAATTGAACTCCACCACACTCATTTGCCTGCTCTGGCAGACGCGGGGTTCATCAACTGGGACTCCCAGACTGGGACAATTACCCGCGGGCCCCGCTTCGGTGAAATTGAGCCGCTTCTCACATTGATTGACGACCAGCAAGAAGGACTCCCGACCGACTGGCCGTAATCCACCAGCGCCATTTGGGCGTTTAACGTGTCAGACCTGAACGGTTTCAACAAGGCCAAATTCTTCTATACGCGCGGTGACCAACTGATAGTCATGCGAGACGTCTGTATCGTCGGTGGCGGCGTCGCCGGACTCGCCGCGTCGATCTTCACCGCCCGGGCCGGACTGGACACCCTCGTCGTCGACGGCGGGGAATCGATCCTCGCGCGCAACGCCAGCCTCGAGAACTATCCCGGTTTCCCGGACGGGGTCGACGCCCGCCGTTACCTGCAACTGACCCGCGAGCAGGCCCGCAACGCGGGTGCCGCGTTCGAACTGGGCCGGGTCACGCGCGCCGCCCCGATCGACAGCGCGACGCCGCCGGAATCGCGAGAGGCCGGTGACACCGGCGACGAAACGGCTCCCGAGGAGGGGTTCGTCCTCGAAACCGAAGGTGGCGAGCCGATCGAGACCCGCCGCGTGCTCGCCGCCTCGTGGGCGGACAGCGACTACCTCGAACCGCTGGACGTCGGCCGCACACAGCGGGGCAGCAAGCACCTCGTCGCGGTCGACGAGGCCGGCCGGACGGCCGTCGAAGGGGTCTACGCGGCGGGCCGCATCGCGGACGAACCCCACCAGGCGATCGTGGCCGCCGGTCACGGGGCGAAGGTCGGCCTCGCGGTTATCCACGACTCCGAGGTGAACTTCTACCACGACTGGGTCGTCCCCGAGGGCTACTTCACCGGTCGGGGCCGAGAGGTGCCGCCGGGCTGTGAGGAGATCGGCGACGCGCAACGCCGCGAACGGGACGAGCAGGCACGGGAGCGGATTCTCGAGGCCTTCTCGGAACCGCTCGACGAGCAACCGACGATGCACCCGAGCGTCGATCGGGACTGATCGGGACGGGCGTTCGGCTTCGTTTCGCGATTTCGGACAGTGTCCGCGGTCCCGAAACGAGGGATAAACGAACCGGCGCGATCGGCTGTCGATCGTGTCCGAGAAGTGCCCGGGGGCTCGCTACTCTTAACACGCTACCGTGAGAAATTCAACCAGATGCTCGAGGGAGTCAACGTTGCGCTCGGGGTGACGGGCTCGATCGCGGCCGTCAAGACGGTCGAACTGGCCCACGAGTTGCGGCGGCAGGGAGCCGAGGTGCGGGCCGTGATGACCGGCAGCGCCCGGGGGATCGTCCACCCGTGGGCGGTCGAGTTCGCCACGGACGACGACGTCGTGACCGAGATCACGGGGCGCGTCGAACACGTCGACCTCTGCGGATACGACGGCTGGGCCGACGTCCTGCTGATCGCGCCCGCGACGGCCAACACGGTCGGCAAGATCGCCGGGGCCGTCGACGACACGCCCGTGACGACCTGTGCGACCACCGCGCTCGGATCCGGTACGCCGGTCGTCGTCGCGCCCGCGATGCACGAACCGATGTACGATCACCCCGGCGTCCTCGAGGCGATCGAGACCGTCGAGGCGTGGGGCGTCGACTTCGTCGACCCGCGCATCGAGGAGGGCAAGGCCAAAATCGCCAGCGAGGAAGCCATCGTCTGTGACGTCGCCCGCGCCGCGGACGATCGGCCGCTCGCGGGCGAGCACGTCGTGGTCACAAGCGGTGCGACGGCCGAGTCGATCGATCCGGTCCGGGTGCTCACGAACCGGTCGTCGGGACGGATGGGCCGTGCCGTCGCGAAGGCCTGTTACGCCCGCGGGGCCGACGTGACGCTCGTCCACGGGGTCGTCGGCCCGCGACCGGTCTCCCGCGAGTCGGCGCGCTCCGGCGGCGACGTTCCGTACGCCGACGTCCGCGAGGTCGAGACGGCCGACGACCTGCTCGCGGCAACGATCGACGCCTGCGGGGACGCCGACACGCTGGTGTCGGCCGCTGCGATCGGCGACTACACGGTCGAGACCAGTCCGGAGAAGCTCCGGTCGGGTCAGGACATCACGCTCGACCTCGAGCCGACGCCGAAGGTCATCGACGAGGTCCGCGACCGGTACCCGGACCTGCCGATCGTCGGATTCAAGGCCGAAACGTCGGGCGACGACGGGGCGATGATCGAGGCCGCCCGGAAGACGCTCGACCGGGTCGGCCTCGCGTTCGTCGTCGCCAACGACGCGAGCGTGATGGGGGCCGATCGAACGCGCGCGGTACTGGTCCACGAGGATGACGCCGCACGATACGAGGGGACGAAGGCCGGGCTCGGCGGCGAGATCGCTGCCTCGATCGCGGCGATACTCGGCGACTAATCGTCGGCGGAGTGGCCGACGATCGTCGCGGCTGCTGACCAGTCAGGAGAATTATATAGGTGGCGATCCTGCCACGAATTAATGGGTGTACGTCCGGATTTGACCGGCGCGAAGAGGTGATCTGTGGTGGCCCAGCAACAGCGCAACGAACCCGACGGCCCCCTCTCGAAAGGCGAAGTTTTCGAAGTTCTTCGAAACCAGCGGCGGCGCTACGTGCTCCAGTTCCTGAAACAGGACGGCCGTCCCGTCGAACTCGGTGATCTCGCCCAGCAGATCGCCGCCTGGGAGTACGAGACCACCCTCGACGGCGTCACCCCCGAGCAGCGAAAGCGCGTCTACACGACCCTCCAGCAGACGCACCTGCCGAAGATGGACACGGCCGGCATCCTCGAGTTCGACTCCGATCGGGGCGTCATCGAGCCGACCGATCGGACGCGGGACATCAGCGTCTACCTCGAAATCGTGCCGGGAAGCGAGTTCGCGTGGCGGGAACTGTACCTCTCGCTGGGCGCGATCAGTTGCGCGCTCGTCGCCGCGCTGTGGCTCAGGATCTACCCCATGACGCTGCTATCGGATCTGACGTGGGCGGCGATAATCGCCGTCACGTTCACCGTCACCGCGATCGTCCACATCTACCACGAGCGGAACATGCGCGTCGGACAGGGCGAGCAGCCGCCGGAACTGAGCTACGGCGCCGACGACTGACTTCGACGGGTGTGTGGGTGTCTCACGTTTGCTCGTCGGTATCGTCAACTTTTACTCCGCTACCGACCGACCGACGACATGGATCAGTTGAAACGGTCGCTTCTCGAGGCGCCGATCATCGAGAAAAACGGGTACCACTACTTCGTTCATCCGATCAGCGACGGCGTCCCAAAACTCGATCCGGGACTGCTGCGCGAAATCGTCATCCGGATCATTCGCAAAGCCGAACTCGAGAACGTCGATCGGATCGTCACCCCGGCCGCGATGGGCATCCACATCTCGACCGCGGTTTCGCTGATGACCGACATTCCGCTGACGGTGATCCGCAAACGACAGTACGGACTCGAAGACGAGGTCGCCATCTCCCAGAAAACGGGCTATTCCGAGAACGAGATGTACATCAACGACGTCCGCGAAGGCGAGCGCGTGCTCGTCCTGGACGACGTGCTCTCGACCGGCGGCACGCTCGCGTCGGTCCTCGACGCGCTCAACGAGATCGGTGCCGAGGTCATCGACACCGTCGCGGTCATCAAGAAGGTCGGCGGCGAGAACAAGGTCGACGACGCCGGGTATCAGGTCAAGACGCTGATCAACGTCGACGTCGTCGACGGCGAGGTCGTCATCGTCGACGAAGAAGGCGATTAACGGTCGGTTGGCTTCCCCTACGACGCCCGGCCTGGAATCACGGCGCAGAATTTGGGGTCGGCTCCCGACCCGTCCTGGGTTCGAGAGACGTCCGTCCCACTCGTCGCCGGGCGGATTCGCCCTCTTGGCGGCTGTCTCGTGGGCCGATCGTTAGGTCTTCCGTACGGATCCATCATCGGTTCCGTCCGATCGGAATTTGAACGCCCCGACGTCCGGTGATCGCCTGTCGTCTCGGTTGGAGTCGGAACCGGTGGTCCGACGCGCTCGGGGAGAGGACCTGAACACGTACAGTCCTCTTCGAAGGGGTAATGCCAACCTCTCGAACTGGTATTTTGCTTTTCCGCTTCACACAGTTTCCTATTTCTTGAAGCATTTCGTGATTTTCACTCGAGATTGTATCACGGTTACCCGGATATCAATACGCTTCTTCCCTTTCCCAATGGTATATTAAACGGGGTAAGAATTGCTTGGAGGGGAAGCAATACATATTTATATTTGTGATTCACATTTCGTATCCATGGTGCGGGATCACACGCAGACGGAACGGACTGTTAACCGACGAAAACTCCTCCAAGGCGTTGGAGGCGCCGGTGCGATAGCACTCGCAGGCTGTCTCGGCGGTGAGAGCAATGATAACGACAACGGAGACAAGGAACGAGCACTACAGTTGCTCGAGGAGGGCTTCGAGGAAGAAGGCTTCGAACCGCCGTACGAAGCCGACCTCGTCACGAACGAGAACCCCGAGCGCGTCAAGTGGTCACAGATCGTCCAGCAGGTGCTCGAAGACACGGAGTACTTCGACCTCGAACTGCAGCAGTACGAGTGGACGACCTACCAGGAGGTCGTTCTCAGCGAGGAGTCAGCCGAGGAGAACCACCTCGCAGCGCTGGGGTGGAGCGCCGGATACGACCCGGACGCCTACGTGAACTTCCTACTGCACTCGGACTTCCACACGCCGGCGTGCTGTAACACGAACCACTACGCGAACGATAAACTCGACTCCCTCATCGAAGAGGGGAAGACCGAGACCGATCCCGAGGCTCGAGTCGAGGTGTACAAGGAACTCCAGAAGGTCGTCGCCAAGCAATCGCCGCTTAGCTTCGTCCGGTTCGGTGAGGAACTCATCGCCCACCGCAAGGAGGCACTCGGCAACTGGACGGTCTCTCCGTTCGACAGCACGCGCTTCTCGACGATTTACAACGTGGCGGCGGAGACCGCCATCACGTTCGACGACCCGGACGGCGACGGCGAACTCAAGGCCTCCGTCGGTGCCGACGCCGCCAACTTCGACCCCGTCCAGCAGAACGACACCACGTCGTCTCAGGTAACGGGCCTCATCTTCGAGGGTCTCGTCGACGTCGACTACTCGGGTCAGCCTCAGCCGCTTCTCGCAGAAAGCTGGGAGCAGCAAGACGACACTACGTACACCTTCTCCCTCCGTGAGGGCGTCCAGTTCCACAACGGCGAGGAGCTGACCGCCGAACACGTCAAAGCCTCGATGGAGCGGTACAAGGGCACGCCGCGCGAGGCCGACGTCTACGACTGGCTCGGCGAGGACGGCGAAATCAGAGTCGTCGACGATTACGAACTCGAAATCGAACTCGCCGAACCCTACGCGCCGTTCCTGCTCAACGTCGGCAACGCGCTCATCGTCCCCTTCGAAGCCATCGAAGAGGAGTACGGCGGGGAGGGTGCCGTCGACCTGCAGGAGGAAGCGATCGGGACCGGCCCGTACATGCACGAGGAGTACCAGCCCGACGAACTCTACCGGATTTCGCGCAACGACGACTACTGGGGGCAGGAACTGATGGACAGCGCACCCGAACCGGACACGATCCAGTTCCGCATCATCGTCGAATCCTCGGTCCGACAGAGTGCCCTCGAGGCCGGCGACGTCCACGTCGTGAGTCCGCCCCCGGCGTCGTTCCAGGAGCTGGACGATAACGACGAAATCGTGGCAAAGAGTACGACGACTGGCGGCTTCGACATGCTCATTCCCCCGGTCCAGCACAAGCCGTTCACTAACGCCAAGGTGCGCCGCGCAGTGTCCCTCCTGATCCCGCGCCAACAGATCATCGACACCGTCTACAACGGAATCGGCGTCCCAGCGTACGGCCCGATTTCGCCCGTTGCCGAGCGATTCGCGCTCGACAACGAGGAACTCCTCAAAATCCTCGAAGAGTAGCGTCGGACTCTAAGCGCCCTTCCCCTTGTCTATCAAACCATGAGCCTCTCACGGTACATTGTAAAACGCATCCTCGTCTCTATCCCCGTCTTGGTCGGGGTAACGATGGTTTCGTTTGGATTGATACAGATGATCCCGGGTGATCCGATCGAATTCATACTCCAGTTTACGAACGTTTCACCCGAGGCGGAAAAACAGCTGTACGACAAGTACAACCTCAACGAGCCAATCTGGAAACAGTATCTGCTGTGGCTTCAGGACGTGATCGTCCTGGACTTCGGCGAATCGATCATCTCGGGCCGCGACGTCGCCTACGAGATCAGTTCGCGACTGGACCACACGATCGCGCTCGGTCTCTTCTCGTGGCTGATCGGTCTGGGCGTCGGCATTCCGACCGGGATCATCGCCGCAGTCAAACGCGGAACCGTCACCGACGAGGCCAGTCGCATCGCCGCCCTGCTGGGAATCGCGACGCCGAACTTCTGGCTCGGTCTGATGTTGATCCTCGTTCTCAGCGTCAACCTCGGGATTTTCCGGGTGATTCCGCCAGACGCCCCGCTGTTGAGCGCAGCGAAGCTAAAATTCCTCATCCTGCCCTCCGTGACCATCGGGACTGCATCCGCGTCGCTGATCATGCGTCTCGTCCGGTCGTCGATGCTCCAGGAACTCAACAAGGAGTACGTTCGGATGGCACGCGCGAAGGGGCTGAGCGAACGAACGGTCATCTTCAAGCACGTCCTTCGGAACTCGCTGATCGCGGTCGTCACCGTCGCGGCGATCCAGATCGCGTTCATCATCAACGGGGCGGTCGTCATCGAACAGGTCTTCTCGTGGCCTGGCCTCGGACGACTTCTCGTCAGGGCTATCAGTCAGCGTGACTTCCCGATCATTCAGGCGGGCGTGTTGATGACCGGCGTCGCGATCGTCGTCGCCAACCTGTTGGCCGATATCGTCTACTCGTGGCTCGACCCACGGATCAGATACTAAGAATGAAGCAGAAACAACGAGATACGACGTCGAAGCGAGGTCGAATCCGAATCACTGGATTCGACGCCGAACGAGTGCGTAACCGAGACTCCCTCTCGGGCTGGACCGAGGCCGAAGCCGAAGGCGGTACCAGCAGAATGGAGTACGCCTGGAGACGGTTCAAGAGCAACCGGCTCGCGATGCTCAGCGTCGGCGTCATGGCACTTATGACTCTCGTGGCCGTTTTCGCCCGGCCGATAACGGTCGACGTCGCCGGCATGTCGCTTCCGCTGCAGCCGTTCTCGATTACGCCGTACGATCCCGGCCGGATGTTCGTCGGGGCGCCGAACGCTCCCCCGAGCGCCGAACACCTGATGGGAACCGACTGGTCGGGACGAGACCTGTTCTCGCGCGTGCTCGTCGGGACCCGGTACAGCCTCACGATCGGGCTGATCGCGACCGTCCTTGCCCTGTTCATCGGGATCCCGCTCGGCTCAATCGCCGGCTACTTCGGCGGCTGGGTCGACGAGACGATCATGCGTCTGGTCGACGTTCTCTACGCGTTCCCGTTTCTCGTCCTCGCCATCGCGATCATCGCAGTGCTCGGACAGGGGTTCTGGAATCTGATCCTGGCGTTGACGATCACCGGCTGGATCAGCTACGCCCGTCTCATCCGCGGTGAGGTACTGAGCGTGAAAGAAAACGAGTACGTACTCGCGGCGAAAGCGCTCGGCGCGACCGATCGCTCGATCATCTTCCGGCACGTCGTCCCGAACGCGATGGCACCGGTCATCGTCCAGGCGACGCTGTCGATCGGGACCGTCGTCCTCTCTGCGGCCGCGCTCGGCTTCCTCTCGCTCGGTCTCACGCCGGGGACCCCCGAGTGGGGGACGATGCTCTCGAGCACTCGCGACACCATCGCACAGGGGTACTGGTGGGTGTCGGTCTTCCCCGGCCTGGCCATCGTCGTGTTCGTGCTCGCTATCAACCTGATGGGCGACGGAATCAACGACGCGCTCGACCCACAGGGAGACACCGCAACGAAACAGAGGATGCAATAGATGGCACTACTCGAAGTCAACGATCTAGTTACGCAGTTCTACACTGAGGACGGAACCGTTCGCGCGGTCGACGGCGTGAGCTATCAGATCGACCGCGGTGAAAAGTTCGGCATCGTCGGCGAGAGCGGTGCCGGCAAGAGCGTGACGAGCCTGTCGGTCATGGGACTCATCGAGAGCCCCGGCGAGATCGTCGGCGGGGAAATCCTGTTCAAGGGTGAGAACCTCCTCGAGAAAAGCCCCGAAGAGATGCGCCGCATCCGGGGGAACGAGATCGCCATGGTGTTCCAGGACGCCGAGACGGCGCTCAACCCCGTCTACACGGTCGGCGAGCAGATCGCCGAGGGGATCCGCACGCACAAGGACGTCTCGGACCAGGAAGCCAAAGAGCAGGCGATCGAGATGCTCGCCGAGGTCGGCATCCCCGACCCCGCGGAGCGATACAGCGACTACCCCCACCAGTTCTCCGGCGGGATGCAACAGCGTGCGGTCATCGCGATCGCGCTCTCGTGCGATCCCGACCTGCTCATCTGTGACGAACCCACGACCGCACTCGACGTCACGATCGAAGCGCAGATCCTCGAGTTGCTCGACGAACTGGCGTCGGACTTCGACACGGCGATCCAGCTCATCACGCACGACCTCGGCGTCGTCGCCGAGATCTGCAACCGCGTGATGGTGATGTACGCCGGCAAGGCGGTCGAGAAAGCACCCGTCGAGGACCTCTACTACGAGCCCAAACACCCCTACTCGGTCGGACTGATGGGATCGATCCCTCGAATCGGTGACAGGCGCGACCGTCTCGAGACGATTCCGGGGACGATGCCCGATCTCGTCGAGGTGCCGCCGGGCTGTAGTTTCCACCCGCGGTGCCCGTACGCCGAGGAGGGCTGTAGCCGAAAAGAGCCGCAACTCGTCGACACCGAGACCGGAAATTCGTCGAACCCAGCCGACGACGAGGAACACGCCGCGTCGTGTCTGGCGTACACGGGCGACCTCCAGGGTGAACTGTCCTACCAGGTAGAAGTCATGACGGACGGAGGGGACTCATGAGTAGCCAACCGCTCGTTCGGACGGACGGACTGACGAAGTACTACAGCAACGCCGACGGCTTTCTCGATCGAGTGCTCGGCAACCGGTCGTGGGTTCGCGCCCTCGACGGCGTCGACCTCGAGGTTCGCGAAGGCGAAACCCTCGGCCTGGTCGGCGAATCCGGCTGTGGGAAGAGTACGCTCGGTCGCACGCTCCTCCAGCTGGAAGCGCCCACGGAGGGCGACGTCTACTTCAAGGGCGAGAACATCACCAACCTGTCGGGTTCGAACCTCCGGGAAAAGCGTCGGGAGATGCAGTACATCTTCCAGAATCCCTTCGCCAGTCTGAACCCCCGATTGACCGTCAACGACATCGTCGGCGAGGCACTCGACGTCCACGGGATCGCCGACGGTGAAGAGCGGGACGCTCGCATCGCGAAGATTCTCGATACGGTCGGGTTGAAGCCGAGTCACGCCAACCGTTACCCACACGAGTTCTCCGGCGGCCAGCGACAGCGGATCGGCATCGCCCGCGCGCTCGCGGTCGACCCCGACTTCGTCGTCTGTGACGAACCCGTCTCCGCACTCGACGTCTCCGTGCAGGCACAGATCCTCAACCTGCTCGAGGACCTCCAGGACGAGTTCGGCCTCTCGTACCTGTTCATCGCCCACGACCTCTCGGTCGTCGAACACATTGCCGATCGCATCGCCGTGATGTACCTCGGCGAGATCGTCGAAGTCGGGACGGCCGAGGAAATCTTCACGCCGCCGTATCACCCCTACACGCACGCACTGCTGTCTGCGATCCCGGAACCCGATCCGCTCTGGCAGGGCGATCGCGTCATCCTCGAGGGGTCGGTTCCGTCGCCGCTCGATCCGCCGAGCGGGTGCAAGTTCCACACGCGCTGTCCCATCGCACAGGAAGACTGCAGCGAGTGGGAGGCGCACCCGGACCTCGAGTCCGTCAGTGGAACGCACGAAATCGCGTGCCCGTACCACGAGATGATCGAAACGGACGTCTGATCGCCGTTCGAGTCTCCGACGATCGGTCCGTTTGCGTGTCGAAACGAACGTTTCTTGGGCGGGAGCTTCCTACAGTGACCCGATGCGTCGTATCTACGAGTCCGACGCGCTCTCGCGGGACGACGAGGACCCGTTCTCGCCGAGCGAATCCGACGAGCGCTCACGGAAGATGATCGACTGGGAGGCAGCCAGCCACGCGTTCCTCCCGGTCTGGCTCCGTGACCGCGCGGTGAGCGTCCACCTCGAGACGGACAAAGACGAGTACGCGCCGGACGAAGCGGTCCGCTGGCGGGCGACGTTTCGCAATCGCTTCCCGTTTCCCGTTCGCATCGTCACCGAGTCGCCGGAACTCTGGCGGTGGTCGGTCGACGGTATCGCCCGCGCGAGCGAAGTCCCGGCGCGGGTCCCGGACCGAACTAGCGTCATCAACTTCTCTCGTAGCGAACGCAAGGTGGTCGAACGGCGCTGGAAGCCTCAGATTCGGGTCACGGAACGCGAGTGGGAACCGCTCGAGTCCGGTACGCACACCCTCTCCGTCGCCCTCAACGTCGATCGGCCCGCCGAACGCAACCTCGACAGCGAGACGACCTTTACGATTTCGCCGTAACACGTCGGTCGCCCGCGATCGGAATCGGCCGGCGGACGATCGTATGGCTCTCGGGCGGGAGCGTCGAAAGTAGCGGGAGGGTGATTTGAACCACGCCGTCCCCCTCGCTGTGCTCGGGTGCTATCTGGTTCAAACAACTCCGTGCTAGACTTGCCGCTCGCGAATTTGCTCGCGGCAAAAGTATAGCGGAAGGTAGCTTGAACCACCGTGTTATGGGTGGCGCTCACGAATTTGTTCGCGCCAAAACATAGCGGGAGGTAGATTTGAACTACCGATCTGCGGGTTATGAGCCCGCCGGAATCTCCTGGCTATCCCATCCCGCTACCAGATTATACCCGAGTGCCCTAGTTAAGGGTTGTGATTCGGCCGCCGTATGTGGGTTTCTACCGTTAGTCCCGATGAACCTTCCACGTGAACAGGCTCTCGGAGGCGTAATTGACAAAAAAGCCGGCGCCGATCCCGATCACGTTCGCGAGCAGGTACATGACGTCGAACAGGATCACCAGTCCCCAGTACACCGCGAGCGTAACCAGGAACCCGCCGAACCGGACCACGTACGATCGCGAGAGCCGAACAGCCAGCGCTCGCGGCGACATATCGCCGAACGTCGCGAACGTCCACGCCTCGTTGATCGCGAAGATGACCGCGATCGCGATCGCCCAGGCGACGACTTTCGCGAGGACGAATCCGGCGTCGGCCAGTTCGACGAGCATCAGGAGGACGCCGTTGTCGACGATCGCGCCGACGCCCCCCACGCCGGCGAACTGGCTGAACCTGCTCGCCGATAGCAGCGCCCGAAATCGCGTTCGGATGGCGTCGGCGAGCGAATCACTCATCGTCGTGGGTCCGATCTCGCGGTGAGCGCGTCCGACGACGCTCCAGGGCTTCGATCACTGTCTGTGCGTCCGATCGACGGTTTGCGATCGCCGTGTGGAACCGATCGCCCCGGAGGTGCTTCGCCCGGTGGCGCGCCCGGCAGAGGCCGGTCGCGAGGTCTCGGGTCGCCCAGATCGACGACACGGTCGACTCCGGGTCGTCCGCCCACGTCACCGGCACCTCGCTGATGCGATAGTCCAGCGCGTCGACGAGGGCGAGGAGTTCCACGTCCCACGCGAACCCCCGCTCGCGAAGCCGGTCACTGACGTCGGCCCACGCGGCCGCGTCGATCGCCTTCGCACCGCACTGGTAATCCGTCACCGAGACGGCGAGGAGTCGGCAGGCGAGCCACGCGAACGCGTCGCCGAGCAGCCGACGGCGTGCCGACTGCCGGGTGACGACGTCGGCGTCGGGATGGCGACGCGATCCGACCGCGAGATCCGTCCGCCCGCCACGAACCCGATCGACGATCGCACCGACGGAGTCGACGGCCGTGCTGCCGTCGGCGTCGACGAATGCGCGAACGTCAGTCTCGAGCGCACAGAAACCCGCGGTGATGGCACCGCCTTTTCCGCGACGCTCGTCGACCGCGTTGACGGACGCGGGGAGCCCCTCGAGTCGATCGCGCGTGCTGGCGGTCGGATCGTCGAGTTCGACCCGGATCGTCTCGAGGTCGAGACGGCGATCGAGTTCGCGGACGTAAGCGCGGAGCGCGTCGACGTTCGGACGGAATGCGGGCACGACGAGACCGACCGTCCGGCTCATTCGTACGTCACCCTCTAACTACGGGACGAAAAACGTTCGGAGACCGACCGCTGGCTGGCGGGCCTTATATCGCGAGGTCGCCTCTCGGCCGAACGACCTCGACGGCGTCCGCGTCGACTCGATCGACGTCAAGGAAGTGGGGCTGGAAGTTCCGCTTCTCGAAGTCCTCGAACTCGTCGTCGGTGCCGACGGTACACCAGAGCTGGACCTCTTCGGGGCCGTGGTACTCGCCGTTGCGATTGATCGCGAAACAGACCACTTCGGTCCCGTCGTACTCGATGACGGCACCTTTCCGGATTCCGGGGTCCCCGTGAATGATGAGCTGCTTCATGGCGGCGAATTCTCCCGAGAGGGGAGTAAGCGTTTCGGAGTCCGGGCCGCCACGAGCGGCGACGATCGGCTGGTTAGCCGTTCGCGATCGAACGGTATCGTGTGAGCTCGCGGGTGTCGAACCGCCCTCGCAGTGACGGCGAGCGCGCCGATGATCATCGGCGTGCGCCGAGCGTTCGCATCCACAGCAGCGTCCGGGCGTGCGATTGGTCGTCGAACTCGAGGCCCCGGCGGCGGCGTACCCGTCCCGGTAGACGGTGCCTATCGTAACGACTGAACCTGTTCACACCGATCGCATAGCCGTCGTGCGATCGGGTGTGCACTGACTGTCAGTAGCTACTACACCTGCAGGACCCCACTGGCAGCAACGACGTGACACGGGGCCAGCGTCCGGTCACGGGACTGGCGGTCGTATGCAACACGGACGTCTCCGACCGGCCGCCCGCGACGAACCAAACGGGTTTTAAACGGCGCTGTCTTAGCCCACGCCAAGTGAGATAACCATGCAGATGCCACGCCGATTCAACACCTATTGCCCCCACTGTAACGAACACCACGAACACGAAGTCGAGAAGGCCCGATCGGGTCGTTCCTCCGGGATGAAGTGGGACGCTCGCCGAACCCGACGCAACACCGCGAGCATCGGGAACTCCGGTCGCTTCTCGAAAGTGCCCGGTGGCGAGAAGCCGACCAAGAAAACCGACCTCAAGTACCGCTGCAGCGAGTGTGGAAAGGCCCACCTCCGCGAGGGATGGCGCGCCGGCCGACTCGAGTTCCAGGAGTGATCACCATGTCAGGAAACTTCTACAGCGTCCGCTGCAGTGACTGCGAGAACGAGCAGGTCGTCTTCGGCAAGGCCGCCACGGAGGTCTCGTGTGCCGTCTGTGGCACGACCCTCGCCCGGCCGACCGGCGGGAAGGCCGAGATCGAGCACGAAGTACTCGAAACAGTCGAGTCACGATGAAATACAGCGGCTGGCCCGATCCCGGCGAACTCGTCGTCGGCAAGATCGACGAGATCGAAGACTTCGGCGTCTTCGTCGATCTCGAGGAGTACGAAGACAAGCGCGGCCTGATCCACATCTCCGAGGTCGCGAGCGGCTGGATCAAGAACGTCCGCGATCACGTCCGCGAGGGTCAGATCGTCGTCTGCAAGGTCTTAGACGTCGACGAGGGCTCCCAGCAGATCGACCTCTCGCTGAAAGACGTCAACGATCACCAGCGCTCGGAGAAGATCCAGCAGTGGAAAAACGAGCAGAAGGCCGACAACTGGATGAGCCTCGCACTCGGCGAGGAGATCGACGACGAGGACTACACCGCGATCGCCAACGAACTGATCGCTGCCCACGGAAGCCTCTACGAGGGCTTCAAACAGGCCGCGATCCACGGCGAAGAAGCCCTCGAGGACACCGATCTCGACGAGGACGAGATCGACTCGATCGTCGACACGGCACGCGAGAACGTCTCGGTACCGTACGTCAACGTCACCGGCTACGTCGACCTCGAGAACCCCTCGCCGAGCGGCGTCGACGGGATCCGCGAGGCCCTCGCGGCCGCCGAAGGCAACGGCGAGGTCCCCGAGGAAGTCGACCTCGACGTCAGCTACGTCGGCGCACCCGAGTACCGCATCGAGGTGCAGGCCCCGAACTACAAGACCGCCGAGTCCCAGCTCGAGGAGAGTGCGCGGCGCGCGATAGCCGCGATCGAGCAGCAGGGTGGTGAGGGCGAGTACCATCGCGAACGCCGGACCGACGACGAGTAACGAGCGATGAAATCCGACATCCGGGTGTGTTCGGCGTGGCGCGAGACCCACGATCGCCCGGTGTACACCCTTTCTGACAGCTGTCCGAAGTGCGGAGCCGACGCCGAGAACAGCGCGCCGGCCCCGTTCGATCCCGCCGATCCGTACGGCAAGTACCGACGGTCTCTTAAACGTCGCCGGCGCTGATACGGTATGGACGAACTCGAGATCGACGCAGTCGCCGAAGTCGACCTCACCGATCCCGTCCTCGTCGAGGGGTTGCCTGGTGTGGGTCACGTCGGAACGCTCGCCGTCGAACACCTGCTCGAGGAACTCGAAGCCGAGAGTACGCTCGTGCGTCGGGTCTACTCCCGCGAGTTCCCACCGCAAGTGAGCGTCGAGGACGGGGTCTCGGAACTCACGTGTGCCGAGATATACGCCGTCTCGGTCCCCGACGGCCGCGACATGCTCTTGCTGACGGGAGACCACCAGGCGCAGACGAACGAGGGCCACTACCTGTTGACCGACGCCTTCCTCGACATCGCCGCGGAGTTCGGCGCGACGGTGGCGTACGCGCTCGGCGGCGTGCCGACGGGTGAACTCATCGAGGAGTACGCCGTCGTCGGTGCGGTCAACGACGAGTCGCTGCTCGAAACCCACGAGGACGCCGGCGTCGAGTTCCGCGAGGACGAACCGGCCGGCGGGATCGTCGGCGTGTCGGGACTGCTGCTCGGACTGGGCGAGCGGCGTGGCTTCGACGGGGTCTGCCTGATGGGCGAAACCAGCGGCTACCTCGTCGATCCGAAGAGTGCCCGCGCCGTCCTCGAGGTGCTCGAAGCCGTGCTCGGCTTCGAACTCGATTACGAGACGCTCGACGAGCGCGCCGACGAGATGGAGGAGGTCGTCGGCAAGATCCAGGAGATGGAACAGCAACAGGCGATGGACGTCCCGACCGACGACGACCTGCGCTACATCGGGTAACGACCACGCTCGACGGTCCAGGACCGTCGCCGATCGTGTTCGTGTCGAGCGTGCCCGTCGGCGGACGCCGATCGTCGACGGCAGTGACGGCATCGACGCAGAATCAGGTCCTTCCGTCGAACTCGATAGCCGAGACGCCAGGAGCGATCGTTCTCGAGCGCGACGGGCCCCGGAATCGTCCAGCGTCCGGGCGGGTCAGTCCTCGAGCACTTCGTAGGAGACGCCGGCGTCCCGGAGCGTGTCGGTGATCCGTCCGACCTCGTCGGTCGTCGTGACGGCGGTCACGTGGAGGCCGCGCTCGGCCCCCTCGGCCGCGACCTCGCCGGCCGCGAACGTGACGATCGGATCGACGTCGGCCCGTCGACAGGCGACGACGGCCTCGACGCCAGCGGCGACGACGCGATCGTCGTCGTCACAGTGTCGGGTGATAGTCGAATCGTCGACTGCCCGGCTTCCGCCGGAGCGGACCGTCGGGACCTGCAACACGGTCACGGAGCCGGGTTCGAGGTCCATGACGCCCTCGAAGCTGGTGACGCCGACGTCGGTCCCCGCCTCCGCGTCGGTCGTCGCGACGCCGGTCGCGGGCCCCTCGTCGCCCGGACTCGCGTGGAGCAGGCCGTCCTCGACGAACAGAGAGACGGTCTCGCCCTCCTCGATGTCGTCGGTGGCGATGTAGGCGGCCTCGCTCATCGCCCCGAGGACGTCGCCGGTGACGTGGTCGGCGAACCGGCGAACGTCGTCTGCGGCGCGAAAGAGCCAGTCGACGCCTTCGTTCGTGACGCGATACCGCGATCGTCCTTCCTTCTCGACGAGACCGTCGTCGACGAGTTCGCGGATGTATTCGCTGACGGCCTGGCTCGTCACGCCGACCTCCTCGGCGATCTCTCCCTGACTGACCGCGGGCTGGCGCTCGGCGATCTGGACGAGGATCCGGAACCGCGTCGCCGCTCGCTTGTTGTCGAGGACGTCGACCATAGGCCATCTTCTCGTGAGTGCGGCAAAAAGGTACTCGGTCGCGGGACGGCGGCCGGCGACGATCGAGCGGTCGACCGCTAACCGGCGGCCGATCGGCCGACACCAACCCGTCGCCGCGCGGACCCACAGCTGCAGTAGAGCGTCGAGTCACAGGCTGCAGTAGAGCGTCAAGTTGATAGCGCGAGAGTCCTTCGCATCAAGATGACAATGTCGTCGCTCGTAACGACGACCGGCGCACCGGTCGTCGGCGTCGAGACTGTGGACGCCGCCCCGCTGATACCGGCGTTTCTCAACTCCGGGATGACCGACGGACTGGCGTGGATCGCCATCGGCGCGTTCGTGGCCGCGCTCGTGCTGCAGTGGCGCGATCGGCTCGGCCCGGCCCGTCACGTCGCCGCGGCCGCGTGGTTCGTCTTCGGCGTCTTCTGGTTGACGATGGTGCCGTACTACTACACCGAGATTCAGAGTCCGTTACAGACGGTCCTCGCACTCGCTGCCCTTCCGCTGTGTACTTACACCGGCTATCTCCTCTACCGGGGCCGGGACTCGCTCATGCTCCTCACGAAGGCGGTGATGTTCATGGGGCTGATCTACCTGCCAGCCGAGACGATCCCGTTCGTCCGGACGTGGTTGATCGAGACGACTGCCGCCCAGACCCACTACGCGATGGAGCTGGTGGGGTACAGCCCCGGGCTCGCGGAGGGGGCGGACGGCTACCAGAGCAAGTTCGCCTTCGATCCCGACGAGACCGTGACGGGCCGGACGACCTACATCGTCCTCGCCTGTACCGGCATCGGGAGCATGTCCATCTTCGGCGGCTTGATCGCCGCGGTGAAGGCACCGCTCCGCCGGAAAGTCACCGCGTTCGCCCTCGCGATCGGGGTCATCTGGTTCCTCAACCTCGTCCGGAACGTCTTCATCGGCATCGCGTCGCCGTGGGGCTGGTTCCAGCAGGACTGGCTGGTCTCGTTCATGACGACCTACATGGGTGCCGAGGCGGACCGCGTCTCCTTCCTCGTCGCACACAACTACATCGCCCAGACGCTGTCGGTCGTCGCACTCATCGGGATCACCTACCTCGTGGTCCGGATCCTCCCCGAAGTGCTGGATCCGCTCGAGGACGTCCTCTTCATCCTCACCGGCACCGAGTACGACCTCCACGAGGCGCTCAGGAACGAGGTCCGGGCCGACGGCGGCCACTCCGCCGGGGCTGAAGATAGTTCTGCATCGGGATCGAACGCCGAGTGATGAGCGACACCGCGGTCGACGTCCCGTTCGCTATCCAGGATCGCGCCGTCTACGTTCCTGCAGCCGATGCGCTCGTCCTCGCCGACGTCCACCTCGGTCGCGGGGCCGCCTCGAGCGTCGACGCCCCGATCGACGACGGCACCGACGCCGCCGCCCGACTCGAAGACGCCCTCGCGGCGACGACCCCGGCGACGGTCGTCGTCGCGGGCGACCTCCTCCACTCGTTCGCTCGGATTCCCCACGGCGTCGAGGACGACCTGTCGCGGCTCGTCGGGGCCGTCGATCGGGCCGGCGCGTCGCTGGTCGTCGCGCGCGGGAACCACGACACGATGCTCGAGTCGATTTTCGACGGCGACCCAGTCGACGAGTACCGCCTCGAAAGCGATCCGGGCGAAACGACGATCGTCTGTCACGGCCACGAACGGCCCGACGAGGACGCCGATCGGTACGTGATCGGTCACGACCACCCGGCGCTGTCGATCGACGGCCGCAAACGACCGTGTTTCCTCTACGGACCGGGCGCGTACGAGGGAGCCGACGTGCTCGTAGTGCCGGCGTTCACCCGCCTCGCGCGCGGGGCGACGGTCAACGGGATGTCCGCCCGCGACTTTCAGTCGCCACTGGTCACCGACGCGGACGCGTTCTACCCGGCAGTGTGGGACGACGCGAACGATGAACCGCTGTGGTTTCCCCCGCTGGGTGAGTGCCGTCAGATGCTGTGATCAGCCGGCGCGATCCTCGATCACGGCTTTCGCCGCCGTCAGACCGCTCTCCATCGCACCCTGGATCGACGACCACCGGGTGTAGTCTCCGGCCAGGTAGACCGCCCCCGCCGGATCACGCGGGCCCGGCAACCGATCGTGGATCCCGGGTGGCTGAGCGAACTGGGCGAACCCGATCCGATCGGTGTGGATCGGCTCGAGGCCGTCGAACCGCCGTTCGGGGTACCAGTCGGCGAGCGCTCGCCGCGTGCGATCGGCCAGTTCGTCGTCGCTCTCCTCGCGCTCCCCCAGGTAGGTTGCGCTTAGCAGCACGGCGTCGTCGGGTGCGTACTCGGGGGCCACTTCGCTGTGGGGGACGACGTGGTTCGGTCCGGATTCAGTGGCGTTCAACAGCAGCCGACGTCCCGTCTCGAGGTCCGTCCGCGCCGGCAGGTCGTAGTACTGGGTGACGCAGGCGCGCGCGTCGGTCGGGATCGACTCGACGCCCGTCAGGTCGCGAGCGGTCGGGGGATCGGTCGCGACGACGACTGCGTCGGCGTCGATCGACTCGCCTCCGGCCGTTACCGTCGCGTTCGTGTCGCCGTCGGCGTCCCCGTCCGCCGCGACGGCCGTCACCTCGGTCCCGGTCTCGATCGTCGCGCCGGCGTCGCGTGCGCGGCTGGCGAGTTGCTCGGGGATCGCCCCCATGCCGGCCGCCGGGACGGCAGTGTCACCTGCCGCGAGCGCTCGGAAGGTGTACTCGAAGACGCGCTTCGAGGTCGACAGCGATCGATCGAGCGTGATGCCGCCGTAGAACGGCGCGGCGAACCGCTCGACGAAGCGATCGGAGAAGCCCCGATCGCGGAGGTAGGTGTCGATCGAGTCGTCGCCGCGATCGCCATCGAAAATCGCGTCGGGATCGGTCCGCAGGAGGTCCCAGCGGAGCCGCGCGACCCGGAGTTTGTCCCCCAGCGAGACGTCGGGGTTGAACAGCGTCGCCGGCAGGGCGATCGGATCGCGGATCGGATCGGAAAGCGTCGATCGGTGGTTGGGCCGGGCGATGGTGGCCCCCGGCGCGAACCGACGCAGGTCGAGCGCGTCGAGGTCGAGTTCTCGCTTCACGGCAGGATAGGCGGTAAAGAGCACCTGGAACCCGCGATCCAGCAGGAACCCGTCCCGCTCGCGCGTCCGGACGCGACCGCCGGGGGTATCGCGGCGTTCGAACACCGTCACGTCGCCACCGCCGGCGGCGAGGTGACGCGCGGCGACCAGGCCGGCGAGTCCCCCACCGACGACGACCACTCGCGGCGTCTGGCTCATACCGGACCGTTCGACGACGAGACGGAAAACCGTGAACCCTACGGCAAGGGCGAACTGCCGTCCGTCCCGTCACCGCGAGTGGTATCCCGGAGATGCCGTCATCTGCAGGGATATTCGTTAACTCTCGATTCGGAGTCCATCGCCTGTATGGGAGACCATGACAACTCTAAGATAGATTTTACGCGTGACGTGTCGCGGCGGAAGATGATGCAGGTCGGGGGCAGGCTGGCCGTATTCGGAATCGCGGCGCCGGCGGAGGGCGCGTTCGATCCGGAGCGATTCGACGTCGCGCCGATGCAGGAGGTCGAAGAAGTCGAGGTCGAGGAGCAGGGGCTGGAGTACTTCACGATCCAGCAGGCGCGGGTGGTCCGCGACCTGACGGGACGGATCTATCCGTCCGACGAGAACGGACCGGGTGCGCCGGAGGCCGGCGTCGTCTACTTCATCGACGACCAGATGAACTCGGCCTGGGGCCGGGGGGAACGGTGGTACATGCAGGGACCGTTCGCCGGAAAGGATCCGACCGATCCGTTCGAGGACGATCCGGAAGAGCCGGAAGACGTCGACCCCGAGGTGGACGTCCCCTGGGCGGAGACGAACCCCTCGGAGACGCAGGGGTGGCAGTACTCGCTCACGCCGAACGAGGCCTACGATCAGGGTATCTGGGCCGTCGAGGAGTACTCGCAAGCGGAGTACGACGCGGACTCGTTTACGGACCTGGACGACGAGCAGCAGGACGAAGTCGTCGCTGCGCTCGAGGACGACGAAGTAGACGCCTTCGACGAGACGGACCTCGACGCAGGCGGGTTCTTCCTCCTCCTGCGACAGAACACTCTCGAGGGGATGTTCTCCGATCCCATGTACGGCGGCAACCGGGAGATGATCGGCTGGCGACTGAAGGGATTCCCAGGCACGCCGGGCGCGCTCGGCAGTTACAGGGGAGCGCTCGAGGAGGGCGAGTACATCGAACTCGAAGAGGGTGATTACCGAAAACTGGCCGACGACGTGGAGTCGCTGGAGATCGGCGGCGAGAACGATCAGCCGGCGAACGATCAGAGCGAGGCGGGACACGCCCACGTCCACGATGCTGCCGGGGCGGACTACCCGAACATCGTCGACGAGGCGGCCGCACGCGGCGACGCCGAGGCCGACGTCACCAGCGCGGATCTGGACGAAGAGGCCGCCGACGGGGTTGATCGATGATGGCGCAGGAACTCGATCCCGTCGACGTCGTGACGATCGGCGCGGGCTGGACCGGCGGCATCGTCGCCAAGGAACTCGCCCAGGAGGACTACCAGGTCGTGAGCCTCGAGCGAGGCGGCGAGCGCGAGACGGAGAACTTCTTCACGGTCCACGACGAGTTGGGCTACGCGCTGCGGTACAAGCTGATGCAGGACCTCTCGAAGGAGACGATCACCTTCAGGAACTCGGTCGACGAACCCGCCCTGCCGATGCGCCGGTTCGGCGCGTTCCTCCCCGGAACCGGCGAGGGCGGCGCGGGCGTCCACTGGAACGGCCAGACGTGGCGGTTCCTCCCGTACGACTTCGAGATCCAGTCGCGGACGATCGACGAGTACGGCGAGGAGAAGATCCCCGAGAACATGCAGATACAGGACTGGGGAATCAGCTACGAGGAACTCGAGCCGTACTACGACGAGTTCGAGTACACCGCCGGCATCGCGGGCGCCGCGGGCAACATCGAGGGCGAGATCCAGGACGCTGGTAACCCCTACGAGGGACCCCGATCGCGAGACTACCCCTTGCCACCGATGCTCGAAACGCCGGTGCTCGAGCGGTTCAAGGAGACGGCCGACGACCTCGGATTCGAGCCGTTCCAGGCTCCTTCGGCCAACCTGACGGAGTCGTACACGAACCCGGATGGCGTCCAGCAGGGCCAGTGTCAGTACTGCGGCTACTGCGAGCGGTTCGGCTGCGAGTGGGGGGCGAAGGCGTCGCCGATCACGACCGTGCTGCCGGCCGCCAAGGAGACCGGGAACTACGAGTTGCGGACCCACTCGGACGTCGTCGAACTCGTGTACGACGAGGACGAGCAGCGCGTCGAGGGCGTTCGCTACGTCGACAGGAAGACCGACGACGTGTACGAACAGCCGGCCGACGTCGTCGCGCTGACCGCCTACGTGCTGAACAACGTCCGCCTCCTGTTACTCTCGGACATCGGCGAACCGTACAACCCCGAGACGGGCGAGGGCGTCGTCGGGAAGAACTACTGTTACCAGAACTTCGGCGCCAGCGCCCGCGGGTTCTTCGACGACGAGGCGTGGAACCTCTACATGGGCGCCGGCGCGCTCGGGGCCTCGTTCGACGACCTGAACGGCGACAACTTCGATCACGAGGACCTCGACTTCCTCCACGGCGGGAACGTCGCCCTCAACCAGACCGGCGATCGACCGATCGCCAACAACCCGGTTCCCGAGGGAACCCCATCGTGGGGGTCGGAGTTCAAAGAGCAGAGTCTGGACTACTACCACAGTTCGGTGTCAGTTGCCGCCCAGGGGGCGGTGCTCCCGTTCCGGGAGAACTACCTCGACCTCGATCCGAACTACACGGACCAGTACGGCCGCCCGCTGCTGCGGATGACCTTCGACTGGCGCGAGCAGGACCGCAACCTCGTCGAGCACATCGGGCCGCAACTCGAGGAACTCATGGAGGAGATGGGCGCCGACACGGTCGACGCCACGACGTCTCTCGAGGGGAGTTTCGACATCACGCCCTACCAGTCGACCCACAACACCGGCGGTGCGATCATGGGCGAGGATCCCGAGGAATCGGTCGTGAACAACTACCTGCAGTGCTGGGATGCACACAACCTTTTCATCCCAGGCGCGTCGGCGTTCGCTCACAACAGCGGCTACAACCCGACCGGCACCGTCGGCGCGCTGGCCTTCCGTGCCGCGGAGGGGATCCAGGAGTTCCTCGACAGTCCGGACCTGCTCGCGAGTCCGTAGCCTGTTCCGCTCCCGACCGCCGTTTTTTGAACCCGTCAGCGAACGCCGCACACAGACTATCTGTCGATCCGCCAACGGGAACGCCGACCGTTCACGAGTCGTCGCTTTCGACGACGACTGCCCCGCGCATCCCGATCGATTCGTGAGGCTCACAGACGTACAGGTACGTGCCCGCCTCCTCGAAGTCGTGTTCGAACGTGACCCCTTCCTCACTGGTGACTTCGCTCTCGAAGACGGGCTCGTCGGCACCGGTCGCGACCTAGAGGTCGCGTTCCTCCTCGGCGTCGGGGACGTGAGCGACGTTGTGACCGCCGCCGTCGCCGGTCCACTCCCAGACGACGGTCGTCTCCGGAGAGACGCGGATCGCGGGCGGGTCGAACAGGAATCCCTGATCGCCCGCGCCGACCGCGACGGTGACCTCGTCCGCGTCGGTCTCGTCCTCGGTCTCCTCGTAGTTGTCGACGTCGTCGAACCCGTCGTCTTAGTCGGGTTCGTCGCCGTCGTCCTGTGCGCCCGCCACTCCGCTGGCACCGACCAGCGGGACCGCTGCGCCGATCGCCTTCAGCGTCGTTCGTCGGTCGAGATTGCTCACGAAGAGCGTTCGGCGGCCCGAAGGGAAAGCGAGGAACCTTTCGTACGCGCCCTCACCACCGGTCAGAATCGGGTTCAGCGGTGCACACCGCGATCCACCGGGCTAGCTATCAGTGAGCAATCTGAGCGCGACGCCGACGAGAATCACCAGCACGCCGAGTATCGTCGCGATCGGTGGAATCGGAACGAACAGCAGTCCGACGCCGAGGAGGATCACGATCGTCGAAATCCTGACCATGTGGGTTCGTCGACGGGAGCCCAGGTAGAGTTGTGCCCGGCATGCACAGGAAACACGTCAACGAAGCCCACTATCTATAACTGTCGGTCCGTCGTGATCGAGGTATGGTCGACGCAACCGTCACGCCGATCGATCGGGGCACGATCACCACCGACTTCAACCACATCGTCGAGGGCTACACGCTGGGCACGGCGGCCAACCCCAATCCGGACGTGACGATGGGCGACGGCCCCGTCTACAACCTCGTGATCGACCACCCCGAGGGGACGATCCTCTGGGACACTGGCTCCCACCCCGAGGCGGATTCGGGGCACTGGCCGGCCGAGCTGTACGCGGCCTTCGAACACACGGGCCTCCGGCCGATCGAGGACGACCTCGCGGAGGCGGGCTACGCCGTGGGGGACATCGATTACGTGATCCAGACTCACCTCCACCTCGACCACGCGGGCGGCCTGTACGCCTTCGAGGACACGGAGACGCCGATCTTCGTCCACGAAGAAGAACTCAAATACGCCTACTACAGCGCCAAGACCGGCGCGGGCAGCGACGCGTACGTGGCGGGGGACTTCGACCGGAACCTGAACTGGGAGATCGTCCACGGAACCCGCGAACAGCACTTCGAGGACCTCGAGTTCGTCCACCTTCCCGGACACACGCCGGGACTGCTCGGCGTGCGACTCGACCTCGACGACGCCGGGACCGTGATCTTCGCCGGCGATCAGGCCTACGTGCGGGCGAACTACGACGACGAACACCCCATGGGCGGGGACCTGCTGTGGAGCAAACGGGCCTGGTACGAGAGCCTGCGCCTGCTAAAAGACGAGGAGCGCCGTCACGACGCCCGGATCGTTTGCGGGCACGACGCCGACGACCTCGCGGCGTTACAGGACGGACTCTGAGAGACTGTCGTGTGTGGCTCGCGTGAGCGATTGCCGGGGCCGATACGGCTTTATCCGTCGACCGACCGTTGCCGGTATGACGGAGACGGACCGCGACGCCGACGGGCCCGGCTTTCAACCCGTGTTCGAGAACCGCGTCCGATTCGCCGAGACCGACCAGCAGGGGATCGTCTTCTACGGCGAGTACTTCACCTTCCAGGACGAGACCGTGAGCGAGTTCTTCCGCGAGATCGGGTACACCTTCCAGGACATGGTCGATCGGGGCTGGCAGACCCACGTCGCGAACACCGAACTGAACTACTACGAGGCGGCCGAGTTCGGTGACGTCGTCGTCAACGAGATGCGCGTCGTCGAGTTCGGGACTGCGAGTTTCACGTCGGAGTATCGGGCCCGCCGTCGGGACGACGGACAACTCCTCGCCGACGGGACGGTCACGCACGTCGCCGTCGATCTCGAGACCGAGGAGACGACGCGGGTCCCCGACGCGTTCCGCGATGCCGTCGCCGAGTTCCAGGGTGGCCTCGAGACGATCGAGTAGCGCTCGCGCTCCGATCCCGATGCGGGGTGTAGACGGCGGTGAGAGAACGATCGACGATCAGTGAACGCCGACGTAGGCCTCGCGGACGTACTCGTTGTCGTGGAACTCGTCGGAGGTGCCGACGAGTTCGATCTCCCCGGTCTCGATCAGGGAGAGCCGTTCGGCGTGGCGCAACGCGAACGTCGAGTTCTGCTCGGCGAGCAGGATCGTCAGGTCGTCGTTCTCCTGGAGCGTCTCGAGCGCGTTGCCGATGTCCTCGATGATGACCGGAGCGAGCCCGAGGGTCGGTTCGTCGAGCATCAGCAGGTCCGGATCGCTCATGAGCGCCCGGCCGAGGGCGAGCATCTGCTGTTCGCCGCCGCTCATGGTCTCCGCCTCCTGTTCGCGGCGTTCGTCGAGCCGCGGGAACAGGTCGTAGACCATGTCGAGGTCCGCCTGGACCGCGTCGCGATCGTCGCGGAACTGCGCACCCATCAGCAGGTTCTCGTGGACCGAGAAGAACGGGAACAGGTCCCGGTCTTCGGTACAGTAGATCAGGCCGTCCCTGACGATCTCCTGAGACCGTCTCGTGGCCAGGTCCGTGCCGTCGTACGTCACCGTTCCGTCGTAGTCGACGAATCCGGCGATGGCGTTCAGCATCGTCGTCTTGCCGGCGCCGTTCGGACCGATCACGCCGTAGATCTCTCCGCGGTCGATCGACAGGGAGATCCCTTTCAGTGCGTGTGACTTGCCGTAGTAAACGTTCAGATCCTGAATATCGAGGACTGTGTCGGACATTATCGTCCCTCCCCAGCGAGGTAGGCCTCCTGGACGCGTTCGTTCTCGGCGATCGCTTCTGGCGAGCCAGCCGCGAGTTTCTCGCCGTTGTTGAGCACGACGACGCGGTCGACGAGGTCCATCAACCCGCCCATGTTGTGGTCGACGACGACCATCGTCATCCCATCCTCGCGGAAGCGCTCGATCTGCGCCGCGAGTTCGTCGATCTCGGCCTGATTCATCCCGGCGAAGGGCTCGTCGAGCAACAGCAACTCGGGGTCCGTCGCCAGCGCCTTCGCGATCTCGAGGCGACGCACGTCCGCGTGGGGCAACTCGTCCGGCATCTCGTGGAGTTTGTCTTCGAGGTCGATCCGTGCGGCGTACTCGTAGATCTCCTCGTCGCTCGCCCCGCCGTGGAACGAGCGAATACTGTTCGGCAGGGTGAACAGCTTGATGTTCCCGGCGACGGGGTACAGGTCGATCGGATTCGACTCCTGGGAGACCCGCGAGAGGCCCCTGTTGACGACCTCGTAGGTCGCGTCGTCGGTGATGTCGTCGCCGTCGAACCGTATCGTGCCCTCGGTGACGTCGTAGCTGCTCATGATACAGTTGAACACCGTCGACTTGCCCGAGCCGTTCGGACCGATCAGGCCGACGATCTCGCCTCGATCGACCGCCAGCGAGAAGTCGTCGACGGCGACGAGTCCGCCGAACCGCTTCGTGAGGCCGGAGACGTCGAGGAGGCTCACTCGCGATCACCTCCGATCGAGCCGACGGTGTGCCAGAACCAGCGGAACAGGCCGTTCCGGGCGAACACGAGGACCAGCAGGACGAGGAACCAGAGCACGAGCCATCGCGTCGAGTGGCCGAACCAGAGCCGCAACACCTCGTCGCGGAGCAACACGAACAGGAACGCGCCGCCGATCGGGCCGAGGACGGAACTCATGCCGCCGATGACGGCCATCGCGATCATCTCGATGCTCCGGTCGACGACGACGAAGGTGGCGGGATCGACGTTCCCGCCGAAGTGGGCGAGCAAAACGCCGCCGATCCCCATCGTGATCGAACTCAGCGCGAACGACCAGAGTTTGAATTTGGTCGGATTGAGTCCTGCAGCCGCCACGGCGCGTTCGTTCTCGCGAATCGCGACGAGCACCATCCCGACGTTCGACCGCGCCACGAACGTCAACGCGACCGCGATGAGCAGCATCGGGACGAGCATGTAGTAGTACCGCACCGTGAAGTCCCAGGTGAACACCTCGACCGCCTGGAACCCGTTTTCGCCGCCGAGTGTCTCGCTGAACCCGATCGTCAACCGGTAGAACAGGAGCACGGAGACGAACGTGACGAGCGAGAAGTACGGCCCGGACAGTCGGAGCGATGGGAGCCCGATGAGGAGTCCCACCACCAGCGCCGCGAGGATCGACATGGGAATGGTGACCACAAGCCCGAGGTCCGGACTGACGTTGACGACCAGCAGTGCGGTCGTGTACCCGGCAGCGGCCGACAGCACCGAGTGCCCGAAGCTGATGTAGCCGGTGTAGCCGCTCTGGATGTCCCACCCCATGGCGAAAATCGCCCAGATGCAGGCGAGCGTGAGCGTTCGCATGTAGTTGCCCGCGAGCAACGGCGCCCAGGCCGGGGCGGCGACGAGCGCGACGAGCGAAACGAGGAGAACGCCCAGCTGGAGCCCGGTCACGTCGCCGACGTAGCGGCCGAACAGGCGATTGAAGTGATTCGCACCGGGCTGCAGCGCCCGATCGATCGGTGTGAGTGCGCGAGCGACGACTCGACCGCTGGGGCCGAGGATCGTTTGCTGGACTGTACTGCGCAACGTTCCGAGACGGTGAACGTCTTCACTCATGGACGAACTCCCTCCCGTACAGTCCCTGCGGTAACAGGAACAGTACGCCGAGTAAGATGATCAGCGAGAGAATACCACGGAAGCTCTGGCCCAGCACTGAGACCGTGAGGGTCTCGGTGTACCCGATCAGGTACGCGGCGACGATCGATCCCTTGATCGAGCCGATGCCGCCGATCACCACGATGATGAACGCCAGTGCGAGCGGGTTCAGCCACATCAGCGGCGTGGCAGCCTGATTGCCGCCGAGGAAGACTCCCGCGACGCCCGCAAGCACGCCGGCGATGAGCCACGTTCGGGTCTGTACCGAGTGCAGGTCCACACCGGTCAGTCGTGCCCCCCGCTCGCTCATCGACGCGGCGAGGATCGATCGGCCCCCATCGGTCTGGGTGATGTAGTACCACAACACCCCGATGGCGATCCAGGAGACGACGAACCCGGCCAGATCGTTGTACGAGACGGCCGTGCCGGCCAGGCCGATGCTCCCCGAGATGACCGTGTAGGAGTAGGGCTGGTCGCCGAAGGTGGCGATCGCGATTTCGGTCACCGCGGTCGCGAGGACGACGGTCGCGAGGAACGTGATCACCGGGTTATCCTCGATGTGTCGGACGAGGCCGACGTACAGCCCGTAGGAGAGTACTGCGACGATACCGACCGCGAGCGGGAAGACGACGATCTGGGGCAACGCGACCGACTCCCAGACGATCTCCCGGTTGAGTACCATGAACGCGTACGCACCGGCCATGATCAGGGCGCCGTGGGCGAGGTTCAACACGCCGCCGACGCCGAAAATCATCGTGAATCCGATAGCGATGAGTGCGTAGAGCGCGCTGATCATCGCTCCGGTGATCAGTATCGAGAGGATCGATTCGAGCATTCCTAGTTCATCCAGTTCGGTGCGATGTGGTCCGCAGTGCGGTGCTGACTGGGATAGACGCACTCGAGTCCGCCCTCGGGACGCCACTGAGTGATCGGGAAGTTACTGATCACGCCATCGTCGTCTCGTTCTTCCTGGACGTCGTGTGGGTACTCGCCGTTCTCGTCGTAGAACGAGATGTGGCCGGCGGTACCGGTGTAGTCCAGGCCCAGCATCGCGTCGACGATGTCGTCGAGGCCGTTTTCGTAGTCGGCGGTGCCCGCCTCCTCGACGGCTTCCCGGTACAGGTAGACCGCGTCGTAGGTGTTGAACCCCATGTACATCGGGAGTTGCGGCGCGTCCTCGTCGTCCTCGACGAACGACTGGTAGCGATCGACGAAGTCGAGCGTCTTCTCCGTGATGTCGGTCGTGCCGGCGGCGCCCGACTGCGACGTCGTCTCGTAGGTAGCCGCCCCCTCGGAGAGTTCGTAGAAGTCCGGCGTCATGGACGCGACGTGGATTCCCTCGATGCCGAACTCGAGTTGGCGCTGGTGCCACTCCCCGAGCATCTGGCCGCCGATGATGTGGGCGAAGAACCGGAAGACTGCGTCGGGATCTTCGTCCTCGAGCGTGTTCATGACCGGCGTGAAGTCGTCGATCTCGGTCGAGAGTTCTTCCTCGTAGACGACGTCGTAGCCGCGCGATTCCAGTTCGCCCGGCAGGTTATTCGTGAACGGATCCGTCCACGCGGCGTCGTCGGCGAGGTACGCGAACGTGTTCCAGCCGTGATGGTCCGAGAGGTAGTCGGCGTACCCGCCCATCGCCTCGGCCTGGAAGAACGAGTTGATCGGCCCGGATCGGAAGATGTTCTTGTTCGCCTCGTAATCCGATCCGACCGAGTTCTCGATGATCTGCGGCGACGCCGATCCGGTGACGATGTACGGAACGTCGTTCTCGGCGATCATGTCCATGATGTTGAGCGAGACCTCGCTGGAGAAGGTCCCGATGAGCACGTCGACGTTCTCCTGATTGATCAGCCGCGAGGCCTCGTCCTGTGCTGTCGACGGATCGGCCCGCGTATCCGCACTGACGACCTCGACGTCTTCGTCCCGGATTCCGCCGTCCTCGTTGATCTCTTCGACGGCCAGTTTGGCGCTTCGATCGGACCCGAGGCCCTGGGTGATCCCCAGTGGACCGAGGAGCCCGATCGTGAAGCCGCCCTCGCCGCCGCCACTCAGACAGCCGGCGAACGTCGTCGCGACCGCCCCCGTACCGGCAGCCCCGAGGAACGTTCGTCGACTCACTCCCCCTTTTCCATCTTTTCCCGAATTGGAAGTTTTGTTATCGTTGTTAACCATTGTAGGTCACTGTTTTACCGATTCTCATCGTTCTGTTTCGATTAATCTGTATTAAAGATGAGGGTGATTAGCATGCCACATTCGACACGTGGAAACAAGAAACAAGACGGGAGTTCACTCGGCTGGCAGGTCGACGCCCTCGACGTCTACGACCGAATCTTCGAGTCGATACTGGCCGTTCTCGACCGTCACGATCCCTTCGTGATGGAGATGGTCGAGATGAGCGTACGCCTCGCCGGGCCCGTGAACGACGTGAATCCCCTCGAGGTCGCCGAACAGTCGTCGACTGACCGTCCAGGCGTCGGCCGGTCCACAGTCGCGCAAGATTTCGAGGATCGCCGCGGTCCGCTCCCGATGATGGTCGACGATCTCTCGAACGCGGGCCCTCGGTTCCTCGATCGGGTCGCGGTGGCCGGGCCAGACGCAGTCGTAGTCCCTGTCCGCGATCTCGCGTACCGACTCGAGATACGTTTCCAGCGGTCGCTCGACACGGACGTCGGCGCCGCCGACGTTCGGCGTGTACACCGGGAGGACGGCATCACCGACGAACGCCTCGGCCCCGTCACCAACGGCTTCGCCGTCCGTTCGTTGCGTCTCCGACGCAACGCTCGTCTCGAAACAACAGAGTCCGGCCGCGTGTCCCGGCGTGTGAACCGTCTCGAGGGTCCGTCCACCGACGTCGAGGGTCGTGCCGTCCTCGATCGGCGTCGCGTCCGGGGACGCGCCATCGACGTGGGCCATCCCCTCGAGAAACGAGAACAGGTCGTCCTGTGCGTCCCCGGGGACGCCCCACTCCTCGAGCAACGTCCGGCGGCGTTCGTCGGCCGCGGCGACCGCCTCCGGATCTCCCTCGACGAGCGGCAGATCGGACTCGTGGACGTAGACGGTCGCGCCGCTCTCGGCCTGAATCTCGCCGGCGAGTCCCGCGTGGTCGACGTGGTAGTGCGTGAGGACGACGTCGTCGACGTCGGCGAACTCGTAGCCCCGCTCGGCCAATCCTGCCCGGAGTTCCGATCGGACCTCGTCGATCGCGATCCCCGTATCGACGAGTGCGAGTTCGTCGTGAGCGTCGTCGGCGAGTACGTACGCGTTGTTTCGCCCCTCGAATTCGTCGTTCCCCAGCGAAATGCGATCCATACCTCTCGTACACGTTCTGTCCAATAGTAAGTTGTGTGGTGGGAGTATACAACTCTGTTAACTCAGGTTGTAAAAAACCGAACAGAGTTAGAACGAGGGCGAGCGGCCGGACGCGCCGGACCATGGGGAATCGCGGATGCCCGCGCCTGTCCGATGTGTCCGCGCCCGTCGATCGGCCGGCTCAGCCCTCGAGTTCGGCTCGCAACAGCTGGTTGACGTCACCCGGATCGGCGCTGCCGCCGGTCTTTTGCATCACCTGACCCACGAGGAAGTTGATCGCGCCGTCGTCGCCCGACTCGTAGTCGTCGACGGCACCCGGATTCTCGTCGATCGCTTCGACGACGGCCTGCTGGACCTCGTCCTCGCCGGTCTTGCCCAGTCCTTCCTCCTCGACGATCGCGTCGGGCGCTTTCTCGTCGTCGAGCATCGATCGAAGGACGGTTTCGCGGGCGTTTTTCGCCGTGATCTCGTCTTCGGTGACGAGTTCGACGAGACGCGAGATCTCGTCGAGTCGATCCGCGATGTCGGTGATCGCCATGTCGCGGTAGTTGAGTTCGCCCAGCAGGTTGTCCGCGACCCACGTCGCCGCGAGGTCGGGGTCGAACTCGCCCGCGACGTCCTCGTAGAAGTCCGCGACCTGCTTCGTGGAGGTGAGTTTCGACGCGGCCTCCTCGCTCAGGCCGTACTCGTCCTGGAACCGATCGCGACGGGCCGCGGGGAGTTCCGGGATCGAGATCTCGTCTTTCCAGTGAGACACCCGAAGCGGCGGCAGGTCGGCCTCCTCGAAGTAGCGGTAGTCCTTCTCCTCCTCTTTCGATCGCATCGAGACCGTGATTCCGCGGGACTCGTCCCAGTGACGTGTTTCCTGTTCGACGGCACGCCCGCGCTGGATCGCGTTCTTCTGGCGGGTCTCCTCGTAGGCGAGGGCCTTCTGTGCGCCCTTGTGGCTCGAGATGTTCTTGACCTCCGTCCGGTTGGCGGCCGCGAGCGCGTCCGCGCCGATCTCATCGGTGTCTCCGCCGTCGATCTCGTCGGCGGGTACGATCGAGAGGTTGGCGTCGATCCGGAGGCTGCCGTCGCGTTCGGCGTCGAAGACGCCGAGGTACTCCAGGACCTCCTCGAGTTCGGCGAGGAACGCCCGCACCTCGTCGGGACTGCGGAAGTCCGGTGCCGTGACGATCTCCATCAGCGGCGTCCCCGCGCGGTTATAGTCGACGAGGGTGTAGTCGGCGGAGTCGATGCCGCCACCGCCGCCGACGTGCTGGAGGCTGCCGGGGTCTTCTTCCAGGTGGGCGCGCTCGATCGTCACCGTCCGGCGCTCGCCCTCGACGGCGATTTCGAGGTCGCCGTCAGCACAGATCGGCTCGTCGTACTGGGTGATCTGGAAGTTCTTCGGCAGATCGGGGTAGTAGTAGTTCTTGCGGTGGAAGCGGGTCTCTTCGGGGATGTCGGCGTCGATCGCCTTCCCGATCTTGACGGCGGCCTCGACGGCTGCCTCGTTGAGGACGGGCAACGCACCCGGCAGTCCGAGACAGACCGGGCAGACGTTGTCGTTCGGCTCGTCGGTCTGGGCGGTCGAACAGCCACAGAAGATCTTCGTGTCGGTTTCCAGCTGGACGTGGACCTCGAGGCCGATCACGGTTACGAGGTCGCCCTGCTGGGCGGTCTGGGCAGTCATTGGCCCCCGATTCGGGCCGGCGGGGGTAAAGCGTAACGGGACGGACTCGTCGTCCGGGGCAGCGATCGGATCGACGCCGACCGCGACACCTCCCGATCCCGTCGCTTCGGGACCCTTGGCGGGGATCGCTTTCCGTCGCGTCGAGTGCGACCTCGGCGATCGAGGCTAGTCGTCCCCCCGTTCCGCCTCCCGGTCCGGTTCGATCGTCACCTCGGCCGTTCCGAAGGGCTCGAGGGGTTCTTCGAACGTCGCGGTCAGTTCGGTGTCCGGGAAGAATCCGATGATGCGAGCGGTTTCGTCGCCGCCGTTGTAGAGCCCGTGTGGTGCCATTTCGGGGACGACCGCACACTGTCCGGTCTCGAGGTCGATCGTGTCGTCGCCGACCGTCGCCTCGACTCGTCCCGCGGTCACGACGAGCAGTTCCTCGTTGCTGTCCCGGTGGGACGGAAGGTAGTCGCCGGGTTCGATCTCGATGCAGACGATCATCACCTCCTCGGAACCCGCGTCGCTCGCGTTCGGCGTGCCGGGCGTCAGCGGAAAGTATCCGCGTAACCGGGCGTGTTCGTCACTCTCTTGGTAGCAGTCCGTGCCCTCGAACTGGTACAGGTCGACGGCACGGGCCGCTTCAGCTTGCTCTTTCGATGTCGTAGCCATGGCGTCTCACATCCGCGGTGATTGCGGGCCGTCACGCGAGGGCGTGAAAAACACCTGCTCGGTCGGGGCAGCCTGAATCGGGTGTTAGAACGTGCGCTCCGATCATAACGGTTTTTCACGGGGGCCGGAGACACCGCCCGATCGACAGGATCGATCCGGCAAGTCGGGGATCGAACCGCACGACGAGCGCTATCAGATGACAGCTCATCGAATTATATCGACATTACTCGTCTTTTTGATCACGTTACGGGCCCTATTACTCGTATATATTCCAGGAACTTTCTCATGCGCTTTTGTATTCGGAATCTAAACTGTGATACGGAGGCTGTAAAATGGTGACAACTAACATTCGATCGGCGTGGCGACGCTACCGTGCGATCCCGATCGTCTACCGGATCGGTGCGGCGTTCGTGCTGGGCTCGATCGTCGGCCTGCTCGTCGGCGACGCCGCGACGGCACTCCAGCCGCTGGGCGATATCTTCGTCCGGTTGCTGAGCATGATCGTCATCCCCATCGTCATCTTCACGCTGTTGATGGGGATCCGGCGGATCACGCCCTCGACACTCGGAAAGATCGGTGGGCAGGTCATCGCGCTGTACGCCGTCATGTCGGCGATCGCGGTGGTCATCGGACTGGCAGTATCCAACCTGGTCAACCCGGGGTCGGGGCTGACGCTGGCCGAGGACGTCGAGTTCGACCCGGCCGATACCCCCGACTTCGCCGAGGTGCTGATCGGCATCGTCCCGGAGAACCCGATCGGCGCGATGGCCGAGGGCGACGTCCTCGCGACGATCTTCTTCGTCATCGTCTTCGGACTCGCGCTCCTCATGATCCAGGAGTCGACCGAGGACGAGGCCGTTCGGCGCGGCGTCGAGTCGATCTTCGACATCGTCGAGGCCGGCACCGAGGCGCTGTTCAAGATCGTCTGGGGCGTCATGGAGTACGGCGTCATCGGCGTCTTCGCGCTCATGGCCGCCGTCTTCGGCGAGGCCGGCGTCGACGCGATCGTCCCGTTCGCGCTGTTGATCGCGACCCTGCTGGCAGCAATCCTGATCCACATCGGGGTCGTCTACCTCGGCGGCCTGATCGTCGTGCTCACGAGGCAGTCCCCGATCGCGTTCCTCGCGGGATCGAAGGACGCGATCGTGACGGCGCTCTCGATCCGCTCGTCGAGCGGGACGCTCCCGGTGACGATGGCCAACGCCGACGACAACCTCCGGATCGACGAGAGCGTCTACGGCTTCTCGCTCCCGCTGGGCGCGACGATCAACATGGACGGGACCGCGATGTACCAGGGCGTCGTCGCCATCTTCGCCGCGAACCTCGTCGGCGTCCAGTTGAGCATCGTCGAGCAGGCGACGGTCGTCCTCATCGCCGTGCTCGCGAGCATCGGCGCGGGGGGCGTCCCCGGCACTGGGCTGATCATGTTGACGCTGGTGCTGACCCAGCTCGGATTGCCGCTCGAGGTGGTCGGGTTCGTCGCCGGCGTCGACCCGATCCTCGATCGGCTGCGGACGATGACGAACGTGACCGGCGACCTCGCCGTCACCACGGTCGTCGCCCACTGGAACGACGCGATCGACTTCGACGGCGGCTCGTGGGTCGACCCGACCCGCGGCCTCGAGATCGGCGGCGAAACCGCATCGGGTAGCGACTGACCCGGGGCGGTTCCGCGGGCCGCGGATTCGGACGACGCGCGCCGCACGGGCCCGACGAGTCGGCGATCTCAAGTCGGGATCAGCAGGGACAGTACTAGTCCCGGGATCGACGGGAAAAGACGGCGACGCCGGTGCCTCGCGTCTCGTGGATCGTCAGTACCGGCGCTCGAACACCGTTCCGGACTCGCCGACGTCGACGACTGCATCGGCTGTACCTGGCCGCTGGTCGCGCTCATGGTCGCGCTCGGCTCGATGAATCCCCTCGTGATGGTCGGCCTGACGCTCGTCGTCGCGCTCGAACGACTGGCCCCGGACAGCGACGACGTCGCCGTCGTGCAGGGGCTTCTCCTGCTCGCGACCGCAGGGTTCACGCTCCTGGCCGGCTTGCGGGGGCCTGAACCGCCTCGCCGGCACGACTGGCAGCGCTGGGCCGCCCGTCCGCGGTTCCTACTGCTCCGCACGTGGGAGTTCCGCCGTGAGGTACTCGACGAACTTGTCCGGGTGTTCGGCGTGTGGCAGCAGCGTCGAGTAATCGATGACGACGAGATCCAGATCGGCCGCGTCGGCGAGCGTCCGGCCCTGACGGAGCGGGACGAGTTCCGCGTCGCGGCCCCAGACCAGCGTCGCCGGCGTGTCGAGGGCCGCGAGTTCCGTCTGGAGGTCGAAGTCGGGATCGAGCGTCCCCGACGCGAACGAGGCTGGCGCGTACCGGGCTCCCGGCTGGTGGGCGCTCCGCCACGCGTACTCGACCTCGTCCTCGCCGATCCGGTCGCGATCGTAGTAGCCGTCCCGATCGTAGAAGTACCGGATCGAGGGTTTGCTCGCGAGGAGGTTAAAGAGCGTCGTGCCGACGATCGGCGTCCGGATGAGGGTCCGCAGCCAGGGTCTCTCCGCGGCCGTCTCGTCGGTCGGACAGATCAGGACGAGGTGCTCGAAGTCGGTCTCCGAAGCGGCGTCGACGACGAACGACCCGGTCAGCGAGGAGGCGAGGACGATCGGCTCGTCGGTGACGTCGCGAGCGAAGTCCCGGACGAACTCGGCGTAGAGGGTCGGCGAGTAGACGAGCGGCGGTCGTTCCGATCGGCCGAACCCGGGGAGATCGACGGCGAACACGTGGTAGTTTTCCGCGAGCTGTTCGAAGAGCGGCTCGAACTCGTGGCTGCTCGCCCCGGCGTGGATGCTGTGACACAGCAGCATGTCGGGGTCGTTCGGATCGCCCGCGACGGTGTAGGCGACCTCGATCCCGCGCCACCGATACGTGCGTTCGACGCCCGGCAACGGGTTCTCGAACTCGCTTGCACGGTTCCTGAGGAGTCGGTTTCCGAGGACGGCACCGCCAACGATCCCGGCGGCTGCACCGAGAACTGTTCGGGCTTTCATAGCCGCCGGTACGACGGCAACGTCCTTAGGCGTGCGGTTGGCGTTCAGAAACTGTTAGCTGCGGTTGCGAACGCGGGCGCTCGTCGACGCGCTGCTGGACCCAGTTACGAGATCGTGCTATCGGAACGTGCTGCCGGAACCCGCTACGCGCCCCCGGAACCGGCCGACACGGGCTCAGTTCGACTCGAGTTCGTCCAACTCGAGGTCGTCGATACACGCCTCGACCGGCGCGAGGAGGTCGCTCGCGATCGTGTAGGGGTCCGACTCGCCGTTTCGGACCGCGTCCGCGAGGTCGTCGATCCCACCTGCTCGATCGATCTGCGTCTCGAGCATGGCGTGGACGTCCTCGCGCAGGAGCGTTCGGATCTCTTCGGCGTAGCGCTGGCGGGTCATCTCGGCGCGGGTACCGGAGTCGACCAGGTACTGCTGGTGGGCCGCGAGTTCGTCGATGAACGCCTCGACGCCCTGGCCCTTCGTCGCGACGGTCTCGACGATCGGCGGGGTCCAGTCTTCGGTCTCCGTACCGTCGTCGCCACCGGTGCCGTCGTCGCCCCGGTCGGCACCGCCGGCGTCCATCGCATCGGCACCGTGGTGGCCGGTGTTGCCACCCATCCCCGTCCCTTCACCGAGGTGGATCATGTCCTGGAGTTCCTGGACGGTCCGATCGGCACCCGGTCGATCGGCCTTGTTGACGACGAAGACGTCGGCGATCTCGAGGATGCCGGCCTTCAGGGTCTGGACGTCGTCGCCGGAACCGGGCGGGACGAGGACGGCGACGGTGTCGGCGGTCCGGACGACGTCGATCTCGTTCTGGCCGGCACCGACGGTCTCGATGATGATCTTGTCCTTGCCGAAGGCGTCCATCGCCTTCACGGCGTCCGCGGTCGCGGTCGAGAGACCGCCCAGCGTCCCGCGGGCGCTCATCGACCGGACGAACACGTCCATGTCGCCGACCGTGGAGGCCATCCGGATGCGATCGCCGAGCACCGCGCCGCCGGTGAACGGCGAGGAAGGGTCGATCGCGATGACGCCGACCGTCTCGCCCCGATCGCGGTACGTCTCGGCCAGTTTGTCGACGAGCGTCGACTTTCCCGCGCCGGGACTGCCGGTGATCCCGATCACGTCGGCCTCGCCCGCGTGGGCGTACAGTTCGGAGACGAGGTCCCGGTAGCCCGGCGATCGGTTCTCGATCTTCGAAATGACGCGGGCGAGCGCGCGGTGTTTCCCCGCGAGCAGATCCTCGAGCAACGATTCGTGGTCCGCGTTCATCGCTCGGGTACGTTCTCGCGGACGAACTCGATCGTCTCCTCGATCGACGTGCCGGGACCGAAAATCTCGGCGACGCCCTGTTGCTTGAGTTCGTTCCGGTCTTCCTCGGGGATCACGCCCCCGGCGAGCACGAGCGTGTCCTCCTCGGCGCCGTACTCTTCGAGGCCGTCCATGATCTTCGGGACGAGCGTGTCGTGTGCCCCCGAGAGAATGGAGATGCCGAGAACGTCGACGTCCTCCTGGACGGCCGCCTGGACGATCTCCTCGGGTGCTTTGTGGAGGCCGGAGTAGATGACCTCGAAACCGGCGTCACGGAACGCACGGGCGATGACGTGTGCACCTCGATCGTGACCGTCGAGACCGACTTTGGCGACGAGACACCGGATCGACTCCTGCTCCTGTTCGCTGCTCATACACCTCTCTTCCCGTGCCGCCTGTTTGACTTTAACGGATATTGCCTAGGCTTGCGATGCGTTCGTGCGGATCGCGTCGATAGCGATCGAGTTCGGACCGGGACGAGGCGGGGGATTCGACGGTGAGAGACGCCGTGCGAAGGCCTCTCGGTCGCGGAGGACGAGTCGCGTGTTCGATCCAGCACCGTCCGAACCGGAACCCACTGCCCTATCCGCCTGTCCGAACCAGCCCCCTTCCCGTTTGGGCGTCGATCGGACCGTCGGCCCGAAATATTCAAGACGTATACACGTTTGCCACCCGTATAATTGCCATTGTCACCGGGTCACATCCTGAACCAAAGGCCTAAGAGCGAAACTACCTTACATTCCGCCAATGACTATCGCTCGTCTGTGGCGGAGGGATCTCTCGTGGGCGTCGAAATAAAAGAAACCAGGGTACCAGACGCCGAATTCGAGGAGATGAAAGGATTCGTCTTCGAGTATCTCGCGGCCAGCGTCGAGAAGGAAGACGAAGGTGGCCGCATGCGCTGGTACCCGTGGCACTCGGCGGAGTACCGGCACAACCACATCCTCAACGTGGTCGATCTCGCCGAAGAGATCGCCCGTAAGGAGGGTGCGGACGTCGACGTCACGCGGGTCGCCGCGCTCTTTCACGACGTCGCCAAACTCGAGACGGACCAGGAACTCCACGCCGAGGCCGGCGCTCGCGTCGCCCGGGAGTACCTCGAATCTCGAGCGGAGTACCCCGAGTCGTTCATCCAGCAGGTGTGTCGCGCCATCGAACACCACTCCTACCAGGGTGATCTCGACGACCTCGCACTCGAGACGCAGTCGCTCATCGAGGCCGACCTGCTCGACAAGGTCGGCGCGAACGGAATGGCCCTGATGCTGTTGCGGATGGGCTACGAGGCCCGCACCCACATGGACTGCGACGAGATGGTCGATCGGGTCCTCGAACGCGGCTACGACGCCGCCGCGCGCGTCCAGAGCGATACGGCCGAGAGCATCGCTCACCAGCGACTCAAGCGCGTGACGTGGTTCCAGGAGTGGCTCGAGGACGAAATCGCCGCGATGGGTGACTGACGCGTTCGTTCCAGAGCGGCAGTCTCCGTCCCCGACCGTCTTTGCGATCGACAGTGACGACTCTCGGGTCCGACCCCCGTTCGGTTCAGTCGCCGGCCGATCGGTCCTCGCGTCCGCGTCGGCGAGCGGTCGATCGGGACGCCCTCAGAGGACCCCGAGGGTGCCGACGACGAGAAATAGCAGGCCGAATCCGGCCAGCACGACGGCGCTGAGAGCGGCGACGATCGGCGCGAAGGCGTCGACCCGCCGCCCCGCGGCGACCAGCGCGGCGGGGTAGGCGACGATCCAGAGCCCGATGCCGCCGAAGAATCCAAGCAGCAGGGCCGGCGAACCGGTCTGGACGACGAGCGCTCCCTCGAGGACCGCCCCCGCACCCGGCACGTGCGAGAAGACGTCGAGGCTGCCCGACTGGAGCAACCCGACGCCGACGGTGAGCCAGAACCCGATCTGGTAGGGGTTCGTCAGCGCGAGCACGAACGTTTTGCGAAACCCCTTCGACTCGCCGCGGCCGCCGTCCGTGAACGAGGCCGCCGATCGGGCCTCCTCGATCGCGCCGACGGCGAAGTAACACATCAGGAGTCCGCCGGCGACGTAGAGGATCGGCCGGACCGCCGGGTACTGGTCGATGATCGCGACGATGCCGGCGAGCGCGAGTACGAAGAAGACGACGTCGGCGACCATCGCGCCGAGGCCGGCCCAGAAGCCGGCCGTCCAGCCGCGGACGACGCTCTCCTCGGCGATGATGGCGTTCATCGGTCCCGGCGGCGCGGCGAGGGCCACGCCGAAGACGATGCCGGCGAGTGCCGTTACGAGAGCACTGGTCACTGCTGTTCGATATCGAGTGAGTGACCGGGGGAGAAAAGCGCACTGACTTCGGCAGCGTGGGCACGGATGGGCGTCGAACCGCCGGACCTATTTCGAACCCCGTTCAACGGCGGGTATGGGCGAGGATCGAATTGCCGGTGTGACGCCGTCGAGACCGCTGGCTGAACGCGAGGCCGTCTCGATCGGGACGGGGCGATGGACCTGGACGGAGCGACGATGAATCGGCGCGCCCTCCTCGCGGCCGCCGCCGGTCTGGGGACGGTCGGCGCCGGTGGCTGTCTCGATGGTGGTTCGGGCGGGAACGAGATCGACGACGCCGACGACGCCGACGACGGCGCGGACGGCGACGGCGGCCCGCCGTACGAAATCGAACTGATCGACGCGCCCGGCAGCGAGGCGGGGACGGTCACCGTCCCGCAGTCGGGCCAGGTCGTGCTCGTCAACTTCACGCGGCAGTTCTGTCCGACGAGCATCGGGTATCTCTCGAACGTCGGCGAGGCGTACGACCGACTCGCCTCGGAGTACGACGTCGGACCGGACGGCGACGTGTTCGTGCTGTCGGTCATCGACTGGACCCAGGGCGCGACGCCGTCGAACGAGGAACTGGCCGACTGGTGGATCGAAAACGACGGCTACTGGCCGATCGGCATCGATCGATCCGGCGAGTTCTTCGACGAGTACCACAACACCGACGAGTTCCCGGGGACGGCCGCGATAGACGGCGACGGGGAGGTCCACTGGGATGATCTCGGCGGGACGACGCCGTCGAACATCGTCTCTGGCGTCAGGGGCGCCGTCGAAGCCGAGTCCGGCGTCGAGACGGAATCGACGGCCGAGACCGACGAGAACGACGCGGCCGGAGAGACCAACGAAACCGACGCGGACGGACGTTCGGACGCGGACTGACCGACTCGCGACGATCGATCGCCGTCGACTGCGGTGAGGTCACGTCTTCCGCCCTTCCGCTCCCCGACGATCGGCGAGCGCCGGATACGACTGCTCCCCACCGACGGAGTTCCGTGCAACGAGGGTCGCGACCGCCGCGACTCCCCCCGGTAGCGGTCGCCGCCGCTCCTCGTAGGAGAGCACGGTCAGGTCCAGACACGCCCGGAGCAGGTCGTTCGAGCGGTACCGGTGGCGATCGCTCGTCGGTCCGATCTCGACGGGATCGCTCGTGCGCAGGTGGTGCTCGTAGACGAGGACGCCGCCCGGCGCGAGTGCGTCTTTCAGGTCGGGGATCACGTCCAGCCCCGCGAAGAAACTTACCGTGATGACGTCGTACCGCTCCGCTCCGAAATCGAAGTCGGCGACGTCGGTCCGGTGCCAGTTGACGCTCGCGTCGACGCCGCGAGCCTCGGCCCGCGTCCGTGCCTGCGAGAGGGCCTCGTCGGAGATGTCGATCGCGTCGACCTCGTAGCCGTGATCGGCGAGGAAGACGGCGTTGCGCCCGGTTCCGGTCGCGACGTCGAGGGCGCGTCCCTCCGGCAACGTCGCGATCCGTCGTTCGAGGTCCGGGATCGGATCGTCGGGGAGGTCGAACTCGACGTCCCTGTACTTCTCGTTCCAGCGCTCGCGTTCGTCGGTCACGTCAGGGATGACGGACGGCGGCCGCTTGGGTGTTCCCCCGATCGGCGGCGCGACGACTCGACGATCGAACCAGTGGAACCTTTGGTCGACGAAGCGTACTGTCACGCATGACTCGTCACTCGGATCGCTGCGTCGCGGCCGTGGGTCAGCCGCGACGGTCTCTCTCGCAGCGCGATCGGTCGCAGATCGAGGTGAGAAGCCGGTGAGACGCCGCGACCTCGTCGCCGGTATCGGGAGCCTCGGCGTCCTCGGTGGGGGCGTCGCGCTCCTGCGGAACGGGATGCCCTCGATCGGAGACGACAGCCGTCCCGAGCCAGCCGACGAAGACGGATCGAACGGCCCCGTCGAGGTCGAGACGATCGACGCCCGCGGGAGCGAGGCCGGGACGGTCCAGGTGCCGGCCGATCGGGTCACGGTCGTCAGCTTCTTCGTCACGGGCTGTGGCCAGTGCCAGGCACACATGCCGCACCTCGCCGAGGCCCGCCGAGACCTCCGGGACGACTACGGCTCCGACGTCCGGTTCCTGTCGGTCACCTACCAGTCGCTCGGCAAGATGCCACCCGAAGAACTCCGGGACTGGTGGGCGGCCCACGACGGCAACTGGGCGGTCGGTTACGACCCTAATTCGTCGCTCTCGGCGTCGTACGGCGTCGTCGGCTATCCCGTCACGGTCGTGATCGACGCGGACGGCGAGAACCGGTGGCAGGAGAAGGGCGTCCTGGATCCCGAAACGATCGTCGAGGCCGCCGAGCCCGTACTGGACGCGCGACAGGGGGCGTCGACCGCGAACGAGACGGGCAACGCCGGCGATACCGACGAGGAGTCGACGTCGACTGCCTGAGGCGATCGGCGGCGGTGACGACGAATTCCGTCACGGACCGACGACCGGCGGCGGTGACGACGATCCGTCCCAGACCGGCGAGTGATGCGGCTACTGCCTGCCGTTCCCGATCCGGGTCAACAGTCCGGAGATCGGGTCCATCCGGTCTTTCCACGAGGTCGTCGCGTCACCGACGACGGCGATCCCGTCCTCGTCGACGGTACAGAGTCGACCGCCCGCGACGGCGATCGCCGTCAGGCCATCGCCGGTCGTGGCGTGGTGCCATCGCTCGGCCCCGTCGTCGGTCGTGATGGCGTGGACGCGGTCCTCGTCGGTGCCGAGACAGACGTGATCGTCGATGACCATGGGTGCCGTCGCGGCGGCCCCGACGTCGACGCGCCAGCGTTCGGTACCCGCCCCCGCGTCGACGGCGTAGAGGCTGTGATCGGCACTCGCGACGAAGACGGTCCCGTCGGCGACGGCCGGTGCGGCCCTGAGTCGCCCGCCGGTTTCGAACCGGAATCGTCTCTCGCCGTCGGACGCGGCCAGTGCCACGAGTCGCCCCCCGCTGCCGACGGAGACCGTGCCGTCGGCCACGACCGGCGTGGTCCCGACGCCGTCCTCGAGTGGCGTCTCCCAGCGTCGCTCGCCCGCGTCGGTCCCGACGGCGATCACCCGATCGTCACAGCCGACGTAGACCGCGCCGTCGCCGACTGCGAGACCCGTGATCGTCCCGTCGAGATCGGCCGTCCGGCGGGGGTGGCCGGTCTCCCCGTCGATCGCGTGGAGCGCGTCGCTGGCGGCGTAGACGGTCCCGTCGGCCGCGACCGGCGACGCGCGAACGGGTTCGTCGGTCTGGTAGCGCCACGCGCGCTCGCCGGTCTCGGCGTCGAGCGCGTAGACGGCCCCGTCGTCGCCGCCGACGTAGACGCGTTCGTCCACCACCGCAGGGGACGTCCTGATCGGCCGCTCCGTCTCGAACGCCCAGCGTTCGCGTCCATCTTCGAGGGCCAGCGCCGCGACGGCCCCGTCGGTGCGGGTGAGAAAGATCGTGTCGCCGACGAGCGCCGGTGAGGCCTCGATCGCGGCGTCGGTCGTGATCCGCCACCGCTCGCTCGGTTCTCTCCCGAGCGCGTCGCCCGATCGGACGCGGCCGGTCGCTGCGGGGCCGCCACGGGCCATCCGCCAGTCGGGGGCGTCCGTTTCGGATTCCGCCTCGAGGTTTCGAAGCGCCTCGAGTTGCTCGACGGTTTCGGTCGCTGCCGCCGAGACGATCGGGACCGGATCGTCCGTCAGTGGCCGGATCGCGGCTACAGACTTCAGGGCGTCGATCGCCCCGAGGGTCCTGACGGCCCGCGTCCGTACGCGGGCGTTCGGATCGACCAGGCGCGATCGGAGTTCGGACCGCAGGGTCGATCCGGATTCGAGTTCGCCCGCCGTGGCGAGGTCGACGAGTGCGCCGGCGGCGTTCGCCCGGACGGCGCAGTCCGGATCCGAGAGTGCGTCGACGAGCGCGGGGATCGCGTCGTCGAATCCGCTCGGATCCTCGGCGGCCATCGTCGAGAGGACGCGCGCGGCGGTCACCCGGACGACCGAACTCTCGACGGCGAGGCCGTCGGCGATCTTCGAGACGCCGGTCGGCCGGAGCGCGTCGGATTCGTCGGCCAGCACGGACAGTCCGAGGAGCGCGAGCGCGGCCGCCCACGGATCGTCGTCGAGGCGACGTCCCAGCCCCGACAGTTGGTCGTCGATCGCGTCGGCGCGGGTCGGCGTCTCGCCGCCGGCCACGAGCGAGGCGGCGTCGAGCAGGCGATCGTCGACCCGATCGAGGGCGTCCTCGAGCGCCGACCTGCCGCCGTGACCGGTCCTCGAGAGCGTCCCGAGCGCGAGCGTCGCGTAGCCACGGACCGCCTCGTCGTCGGCGTCGAGCACCGTCACGAGGTCGTCCGTCTGCGGCGACACGTCGTCGGGGTCCGCCGCCGCGAGCCGTGCAACCTCGGCGAGGATCGCGGTCGAATGCCCCGTGCCCAGGTCGTCCAGCAGCAGTTCGGAAACCGGTCGCCGATCGGTCCCCGCGACGATGGTCGTGAGCGCGCGCACCTGTTCCCGGCGCGTTTCGTCCGATACGTCGGTGAGACGCTCGAACAATGGTTTCGCCGCGGACGCGACGAGAGCCGGGTCCACTCTGGCGAGGTCGGCGATACCCGCGGCGACCGCACCGGCCCGGCCGTCCCGCTCGTCGAGGACGTCGAGGAGCGCCGCCATCGGCGTCGGGTCGATGTCGACGTCGGCCGCGAGGTACGTTTCGAGGGTCTCGAGCGCCTCGACCCGGACCGCCGGGGCCGAGTCGTCGAGCAGGTCACAGACCGCGCCGATTCCGGCCTCGACCTCCGCTGGCGTCGTCAGACCGAGGACCGACAGTGCCTGGCAGGCGGCGACGCGGACCGTCTCGTCGTCCGCCTTCGTTTCCTCGATTGCGAGCGTGAACGCCGCCCGCCGATCGCGTCCCGGGGCCGGAGCGATCGCGGCGATGGTCTCGCGGGTCGTCTCCCTGACACTCCGATCCGGATCGTCGAGCGCGCGGAACAGCGACGCCAGCACGTCGCGAACGTCGCCAGGATAGGTGGACGCGACCGTCGCCAGGGCGATTGCGGCGTTGTTTCGGACGCTCGCGTCGTCGTCGTCGAGTCGATCGGCGAGCGCGTCGACGGCCGATCGGACGGCGCGTGGCTCCTCGGCGGCGACGCTCACCAGGTCCCGCGTCGCCGCCCGGCGGACCGCCGTCGGCCCGTCGTCGATCCGCCGGCGCAGCGACCTGACGGCGGGGTGGGCCGCCGAGGTTCGCGACTGCGCGACCTCGGCGAGCGCGCGGGCGGCGTACCCCCGAACCCACTCGTCGCCGTCCTCGAGTCGATCGACGAGTGTGGGCACGTCCGGCCGATCGTCCGGCCCGTCGAGCGCGATAGCACCGAGGGCCGTCGCCGCGTGGTGGCGAATCGGTTCGTGCGGATCGTCGAGGCGATCGGCCAGGTCCGGGACGACCGGACGGACGGCCCCCGGCGTCTCCTCGGCGACGACCGCGATGGCGCGGGCGGCCTCTCGGCGGACCGTCTCGTCCGCGTCGTCCAGTACGCCGGCGAGATCGGCGACGACCGACTCGGCTGCCGCCGGAGCCTCGGCGGCGACGGCAGCGATCGCCGTCACGGCGTGGGTCCGAAGTGCGGGGCTCTCGGCGTCGTCGTCGGCCGACCCGGACGTGGCGCACTCGTCGCTCTCGAGCAGGCCTGCGAGCGGTTCGACGGCATCTACGGCCGCGGCGGGTTCGGCGGTCGCGACGGCTGCGAGCGTCGCCGCGGCGTCCGTCCGAACCGTCGCGAGCGAGTCCCCGAGTCGATCGACGAGCGGATCGACTGCCGGGACGACGTCCGCCGGCGCGGTCTCGGCGACGTCCCGGAGCGCCCGAGCGGTCTCGCGGCGAACATCGCGATCGTCGGCCAGACTCGCCGCCAGGGAGACGACGACGCCGCGGAGCGCGTCGGGTCGTTCGTCCGCGATCGCGGCGAGCGTCGCCCCGGCTTCGACCCGGACCTCGTACCGGTCGTCCGCGAGCCGCGCTGCAACGGCCTCGGCCTCCGTCGCCACCGCCGCCGGCGTCTCGGCGGCGACGGCCCTGAGCGCGCCCATCGCGTTCGACCGGATCGCGGGTTCGTCCGCGAGTCGATCGACGAGTTGATCGATGGCGTCGAGCACGTCGTCGGGACGGGTCCGGCCGACGGCTGCGAGGACCGCGGTGGCGTTCTCGCGGACGGCGACCGTCTCGTCGTCGGTCGCGGCAGCAACCTCGTCGACGACCGGGCCGACGGCCGTCGGCTCGACCGGGGCGATCGCGGCGAGTGCGTCCGACGTGCGGACCCGGACTACTTCCTCGTCGGCGGTCACGCAGGCCGCGAGTGCCGTAGTGGAGTCGGCGACGGCCCGCGGGTCCTCGGCCGCGATCGACGCGAGTGCGTCGGCCGCGTCGGCCCGGACGGCGGTCGACCCCTCGAGACGCTCGGTCAGCGCCGGAACCGAGTCACGCACGTCCGCGGGATAGGATGCAGCGACGGTCGACAGCGCGGCCGCCGCGTGGGACCTGATCGCCGGTTCGTCGTCCAGCCGTTCGGTCAGCGTCTCGATCGCTGAACGGACGCCCGCGGGCCTGTCCGTCGCTTCTGTCGCGAGCGTCCGGGCCGCGTACTCCCTGACCTCCGGATCGTCCGCGGACAGAAACGATTCGAGCCGATCGACACCGACGGTCACTTCGATTTCGCCGTCCTGTTCGCCCTGCGTCGGGCCCCTGGAACTATCACTTGGCGAATTCATCGTGGTCACCCGTCCACCCACGGTTCGCGCGACCGACTCACACGACCGGGTAGTTAGGTGAGAATCCAGACACGTTAAGTTAATTCTACCTCCGATCGTCCGTTTTTGAAGACGCTACCGTCGAAGTGACTGTCGCCACGAGAAGCCGGTATCGAGCGCTCAGGCCTTCGCCTGCCAGTCGCGGATCCGATCGGCGCTGACGCCCTCGACGTCGTCGGCGACGTCGTCTGGATCGCTCTCGGTCAGGTCCTCGATGTTCTCGATGCCCGCGTCGGCGAGTTTTTCGACGGTCTTCGCGCCGATCCCGTCGAGCGCTTCGAGGTCGGAGCCGCTGTCGCTCTCGCGGGCCTGAAACTCCCGGTAGTTGCAGATCGGACAGCCGAGTTCCCACGGCTCGTCTCCGCTGTGGACGACGAGTTCGGGCAGGTCGTGTTCGTCGCAGTACTCGTCGGTGACTTCGATCTCGCCCCGGCGCGGGAGGGGTAGGGAGTACTCGCAGTCGGGGTAGCGCGTACAGCCGACCAGACGGGAGCCGCTCTGGAGGGTCTTGATGGCCAACTCGCCGCCACCGTCGGCGGTTTCACCGCCTTCGTCTCGCGACGACTCCGTCGTCGCGCCGTCCTCGCCACACTCGGGACAGTCGCCCAGAATCGGCCCCTCGCCGGCCTCCTCGGCCTTGCAGAGCGGACAGCCGTGGACGAACGTCTGCCGCCCGGCCAGCATCTTCACCTCGTTCAGCTCGTGCTCTTCGCACTCGCTCTCGAGGATCAGCGGTTTGCCCGTCGAGGGCAACGGAAGCGTAAACTCGCAGTCGGGGTAGCCGTCACAGCCGACGAAGTACGAGCCGTGACGGCTCTGCCGGACGAGCAGGTCTTCGCCGCACTCGGGGCAGGGGCCCAGTCGCTTGTCGTCTTTCAGCGACTTCCGCAGGTGGTCGCCGATCTCCTCGCGGGAGTCGGCGAGGTTCGCGAAGATTTCCTCGAGCATCTCCCGGGACTCGTCCGTGACGTCGTCGAGCGTCGCCTCGCCGCTCGCGATCGCGTCCATATCCGCTTCGAGTTGGGCGGTCATCTCCTCGCTGACGACCCGGTCGGCGTAGCTCTCGGCGGCGTCGACGACGGCCATGGCGAGTTTCGTCGGGCGCGGCGGATCGCTCTCGATGTAGCCGCGATCGTACAGTTTCTCGAGGGTGTTGTGGCGGGTCGACTTCGTCCCGAGCCCCAGGTCTTCCATGGTCTCGATCAGCCGGGACTGGCCGTATCGACGCGGCGGCTGGGTCTGTTTCTCCTCGAGTTCGACGTCGTCGATCGCGAGGTCCTCGCCCTCGTCGACGTCGGGGACGAAGTTCTCGCTGGTGTTGAAGTACGGGTAGACGTCGTGGTAGCCGGGTTCGACGAGCCGTTTGCCGTTGGCCTTGAGCCGGCAGTCGTCGACCTCGGCGACGACCTTGAGGTGTTCCCAGACGGCGGCGTCGGCGACGGTCGCGTAGAACCGACGGACGACGAGTTCGAAGATCTCCCACTCGTCGTCGCTCACGTCGCCGCGGGACGGAATCTCGCCCGTGGGATGGATGGGCGGGTGGTCGGTCGTCTCCTCGTCGCCCTCGGTGGGGACGATCTCGTCGGCCTCCAGCAGCGACTCCGCGGACTCCCCCAGCGTCGAGTGGCCGACGAAGTCGTCGAGCAACTCCTCGGGATCGAGATCGTCGGGGTAGACGGTGTTGTCCGTTCGCGGGTACGTGATGTAGCCGGCGGTGTAGAGGTCCTCGGCGATCGACATCGCCCGCTGGGCGGAGTAGCCGATCGCGCTGGCCGCGCGGATGAACTGGGTCGTGTTGAAGGGGGCCGGCGGCGTGTCCGTGCGCGTGCGCCGGTTGACGTCGACGACCGTCGCAGTGTCGCGATCGGCGAGCGTCTCGTAGACCTCGTCGGCGACGGCCTCCTCCCAGACGCGCTCGGCCTCGTTGTCGTCCTCGTCGCGGTAGAAGTACTGGGCCCTGAAGGTCGTGTCGTCTTTCTGCAGGTCGGCGAACAGTTCCCAGTAGTCCTCGGGATCGAACGCCTCGATCTCGCGCTCCCGATCGACGATCAGTTTGAGCGTCGGCGACTGCACTCGGCCGACGGAGATGAAGTCGTCACCGAGCTGGCCGGCAGAGAGCGAGAGGAAGCGGGTGAGCGCGGCGCCCCAGATCAGGTCGATGATCTGGCGGGCCTCGCCGGCGGCGGCCAGGTCGAAGTCGAGGTCGTCGGGTTCGTCGAAGGCGCTCTGGACCTCGTTCTCCGTGATCGAGGAGAACCGTACGCGACGGATGGGGACGTCCTCGTTGACGTCGCGGACGATCTCGTAGGCCTCCTTGCCGATGAGTTCACCCTCGCGATCGTAGTCCGTCGCGATCGTCACGCGCTCGGCCTTGCGGGCGAGGATCCGGAGCGTGGCGACGATGTTCTCCTTCGTGGGGGTCTTCTCGACGCTCGCGTCGATCAGTTCGACGGGTTCGACGTCCCGCCAGTCGGAGTACTCCGGCGGAAAGTCGACGCCGACGACGTGGCCCGAGAGGCCGACGCAGCGTTTGCCGCCCCACTCGTAGACGTTGACGCCGTTCTCGCGACTCGACTCGAACGTGCCGCCGCTCAGGATGTCGGCGATCCGCCGCGCAGCGTTGTCTTTCTCCGTGATTATCAGTTCCACGGCGGCTCACCTCCGCTGGTTCGGTGGCCCGTCGACCCGGGACGTGTATCGATCATCGTCGCTCGCTACGACTGAGCATTTGATAACGCTTTCGCCCAAAACCGCAAGACTGCGCGGGTGTGCGTGCGGTCGCGCGAGCGTTCGCGTGCGCGAGGACCAACCGCCGTACCCGAACCACTACGCGATCGATTACGGCCGCCGAGTCACTCCTCCACGAGGGCGTGCTAGCTGTTACCAGCCGTCGATGCTCCGGTCTCTTCATTCAGCGTCGCGACTGATCTCGAATCGATCGATTCGGGACGCGTCTCTGCGACCCGATCGCTCGAAGGTGTATCAGATACCAGTGATATCCGCAGAACCACGCCGAATACAGGAAACGCATCCCTCGCTGAAGGGACCACCCGATCGAGAGCGTCGAATCGGCATATACGAGCCGTACAACCATCGTCTCGTACTCGATCCCGATCGGACCGATCACCATCGAACTCGAGCAGGTCGTCCCGGTTCCGTGCATACGTCAATTTACTATCAATAAAATCCAAATAGTTCCGTTCGTATTCTATTTAAGATGCCAACTGGAACCAACGCGAAACTATCGAGGATCGCCGCGCGCGTGGGGGGACGCGATCGACGGCGAGCCGTCGTTCTCGACGGTGACGCGTCGAGACCTGTCGCTCCAGGCGGTCTCTCGACGCGCCACTTCGAGGGCCTCCGTTCCGAGATGGAACGCGAGCGGTCGTGCGCGAGCGACGGCGCGCACGCGGCGAGCGACGCCGGTTCACGACGCGTGATGACCGACGGCGGAACCGTGAGAAACGCCGACGGCGATCGACAGCGGTCCGACGACCGGATCGTCGACCTCGAAGCCGCGATGAGCAGGGCGGAACGGACGCTCGAATCGCTCGAGGCGGATACGGAGGACCTTACCCGCGATCTCGAAACCGTCCGGGAGAACATCTCGGCGATCGAAGAACAGCTCTCCGAACGGGCCAGGCGAGAGTACGTCGACGCACAACTCGACGCGCTCACGTCCGTGATCGACGACGTGGCGGAGGCGACCGACGAGTCCGTCGACGCGGCGACAGTCGAGGCGCTCGAAGCCGACGTCGGGGCGCTGGCGGACGATCTCGAATCGCTGCGGGACGACGTCGAGGGGCGGGAGCAGTGGGAGACGTCGATCGACGACGACCTGGCCGGCGTCGAGCAACGACTCGAGTCGCTGACGGAGTCGTTCGCCTCGCTCGAAGACCAACTCTCCGAGCGAGCGAAGCGCGAGTACGTCGACGAGCAGTTCGACGAACTCGAGGGCGTGGTCGAGGATCTCGAGACCGAACTGGCGACGCTCGCGGAAACCGTTTCGTCGGTCGAGTCCGTCGAGGAGGATGGGCCGTCTTCGACCGATCTCGAAGCGCTGGACGGCGACCTCGAGTCACTCCGGAGCGACGTCGAACGGTTGACCGACGATTTCGAGTCGCTGGCCGCCGACCACGAGTCGATCGTCGAGACCGCGGTCGACGAGTCGGATCTGGAAGCGGCGATCGACGGTCTGGCCGACGCGGACCGCATCCGGGACCTCGAGGAGGCGTTCCAGATGATCGCCCACACGGTCGACAACCTCGAGAGTGCGGTTTCGGTTCGTCTCGAACGGCTCGACGAGTGGACGTCGAACGACAACTGGGCGACGGACGCCGATCTCGACGCACTCGAAAACCGCGTCCAGGACCGTTTCGAGGCGATCGACGCCGAACTATCGACTCTCGACGGGACCCTGGAGGAGTTTCGCGACTCCGTCGAAACCCTTCCCGCGCTGGAACGGTCGATCGAGTCGACGGACGAGACCGTCCGCTCCGTCCGCGAGGAGGTCGAGACGATCAACGAGGAGGTCGGGACGGTAAACGAGGAGGTCGGGACGGTCAGCGAGGAGGTCGAGACGGCACAGGAGCGGATCGACGCCGTCGAAACACGGGTCGACGATCTGCGGAGCGAAGTCGAGGATCCAGCCGCAATCGACGACCTCGCCGCAACCGTCGACGATCTGCGGGCGGCGGTCGAGACGGTCGAACGCGAGTCCGCCACCGCGGAGTCGGTGACGTCGCTCCAGGAGGAACTGGCCGGGACTCGTCGGCGGACCGAGGACGTCGAAGCGTCAGTGGCGAACCTCGAGCCGGCTGTCACGGACCTTCGCACGGACGTCGACACCCACCAGCGTCAACTGGAAACGATCGCGGCTGATCTCGGGACCCTCGAGGCGGAACTCGCGTCGAACGCCGACGTCGAATCGGCCGTCGACGAGATCGAGTCGCGGCTCAACCGGATCAACGGAAAGCTCGAATCGGACCTCAAAACCCTCCACATAGAAGTCGAGGACCTCCGCGAGCAGGTGGCGACCGAGGAGCGGAACGTCCTCAAGCGGATGGTAACGGACGACGTCTTCGGACTGGTGATGATGGCGTTCGTGACCATCACGACGATCGGGGCGACGATGGCGTTCTTCGGCGGACAGCACGTGGTCGCCGCGGTGTTCGCCGCCGTTCCGGTCGTGACCGTCCTGGGGGCCCACCTCCTCCTCTCCCGGCGGTCAGGGTGAATCTGAAGGTGAACGCGAATGGGACGAACTGTCACCTGTCGGTCGAATTCGACTCGCCATCACGGCTCCCCCGCCCACTTTCGATCCGGGACTGCTATTCCAGTTCATCTCGATCGAGTTGTAGTATCTTTAACTAATGTCTGACACAGATTTATACTACAGTAGTAATCATCGAACAATCGAAAATGACTACACCAATTCCCTGTAAGGAGCAACTCACCACTGCTGCAGCGGTGGCGTTCGTCCTCAGTGTTGGTGTGGTGAGTACCGTTCCGTCTGCCGGCTCTCACTCACTCCTCGTTCTTAGCGCGGTCTCCTTCGTGATTCTGTACGTGAGCGGGTGACCCAGGTGTTGGCGACGCGACACAGATCGAGTCACTCATCGAGGGATCCCCGGTATCGACGGCTAGATCGCGGTACCGAACCGCGTAGTACGGGACGACGGGCTACGGTCAGGACGTCGGTGTTGCGTCGAGTGCGATCCGACCGGTGTCTTTGACTATCACGTCGACGGCCACGCTCTTCGGGTCGGCTCCCTGTATGTAGTCGTCGAGTTCGATCGACGGCCACTCCGTATACACACTCTGTTTGCCCGTCGTTACTTCCCGTGCGTGTATCGTCCACGCGCCGGTTTTCGACGGCCATCCCTCGTGGATAATGTACTCTTCGTCGGGATCGAGAGCGTGCTCAGACCACTGGACCAGGGTGTCATCCAGTTCGACCGCCAGCGCGATGCCGACGCCGCGATCGATGGCGTCGCCCTCCTCGGCTGGCACGTCGTCCGTATCCTTTTCGTATCGATTGTGGAGCAGGATACTGTCGAGCGTGGCGTTCCCGGAGGAATCGTCGGCGGGTGGTTGATCTGACGTTTTCTCGGCGGACGAACAGCCACCGAGCAATGCTACCGAACTGGCGAGGACCGATCGTCTGGTGAGGTACGTGGTCATTGGTGTGAGAGGGACTGTCACTGGAGCCAGGCCACAGTCCAGCAACCTGCCGAATCTGGCCGGTCACGGGGGCATGAACTTTGTGATGCAGAGGGTTTCCGGCAACCTGGTCCAGACGTGCGTCACCGACTGGCCGCTGGGGATCGACACCGATGGCGGTGACGGAACGGAGGCCGAACCGAAGGCTGACGTCTTCGCGAACCGCTCGAGCTGAACGCGAGGTCTGCGAACCGCCCGAACTGTCCAGCAGAGGTTTCGTCGGATTGGGTCGACTGCCACTCCCCGTCGAGTCTCGGCCCCGTCCCGCCGATCGGTCCGGAGCCGGCAAGCCACGGCCGCGAGGCGAGTCCTTTTCCCCCGACCGGACGAGACACGGACGAGAACCGATCGTGGCCGAGACGGACGCCTCGACCGATCGAAAACGGGTCGACATGACGACGGGGGGTATTCCCCCGAAATTGCTCGAACTCGCGTGGCCGCTCGTTCTCGGGAACCTCCTCCAGACCGTCTACAACCTGGCGGACATGTTCTGGGTGGGCCGCGTGAGCGCCGAGGCGGTCGCAGCCGTCTCCCTGATGTTTCCCCTCTCGTGGATGTTCGTCTCGACCGCGATGGGGATCACCGCCGCCACGATCGCGCTGGTCTCCCAGTACGTCGGCGCGGACGACGATCGGATGGCCGACAGGGTCGTCGCCCAGACGATCCTGCTCACGCTGGCCGTCTCGACGGTGCTCGCGGCGATCGGCCTCGCGTTCCGTCGGCCGCTGCTCTGGCTCATCGGCGCACGCGATCAGGTGTTCGTCGAGGCGCTGGCCTACATCGAGGTGATCTTCCTCGCCTTGCCGCTGACCTTCCTCTTCTTCGCGTTCCGATCGTCGCTGCAGGGCGCCGGCGACACGAAGACGGCGATGTGGCTGGTGTTCGTCTCGGCCGGAATCAACGTCGTGCTGGACCCGTTCTTCATCCTCGGCTGGGGGCCGTTCCCCGCGCTGGGAACCCGCGGCGCGGCCATCGCGACGTTCGTCTCCCGCGGCCTCGCCACGGCGGCGGGGATCTACATCCTGCTGGACGGCGGGTACGGGGTTCGGCTCCGGATCGGCGATCTCACGCCGGATTTGGCCATTCAAAAACAGCTGATCGACATCGGCTACCCCGCGACGATCGACGGCTGGGCGCGCAGTTTCGCCTCGGTGGCGATGGCCGGGTTCGTCGCGCGCTTCGGGGCCGCGCCGACGGCGGCCTACGGGATCGGCGTCCGACTGATGTCGGTCACGTGGGCGGTCTCGGGCGCGGTCGGGCAGGCGACGGCGACCGGCGTCGGCCAGAACCTCGGCGCGAAGACGCCCGATCGGGCCGCGGCGGTCGCACGCACCGCAACTGCGGCGACGATGGTCTTCATCTTCGTCGTCGCGGCCGTTCTCGTCGCGTTCCCTGCGCAGGCGATTCGGCTCTTCGTCGCCGATCCCGCGGTGATCGCCGAGGGCGTCGTCTTCCTGCGGATCACGGCCCCGTTCTGGGCGCTGTTCGCGGGCGTGATGGTCGTTCAGGGCGCGCTGCGTGGCGCCGGGAACACCAAGGCGGCGATGGCCCTGTCGTTCCTCTCGCGGTGGGTGTTCCGGATCCCCGTCGCGCTCGTGCTCGCGTTCGCGTGGACGGTCACGGTCCCGGGAATCGGCGTCACGATCGGCGCACTCGGCTGGGGGATCGAGGGGATCTGGTGGGCGTACTCGTTCGGAATGACCGTCTCGTTCGTCGTCGCCGTCGCCTGGTTCCGACTGGGGACGTGGCGCGAGGGCGTGATCGAGGACGAGGGCGAGGAACGGTCGACGCGAGAGGACACGTCCGCCGGGAGCGGCAGCGAGACGGATTTCGTCGACGACTAAAAACGGATGGAGATTCGGACGAAGGATGGTCCGTGTGGTTCCGGACGGAATCCCGGTACGCTCGCACGTGGATCGACCGGCTCGTAGAGCCACCGCTGGCATTCTCAGTTGTAGAAGATTTCTATCCTCTTTCCGTCGATCTGGACCTTGTACTCGTCGATCGTAAACGAAATCGCGATGGCTTCGCGGTCGGTGACGAGCGTATCGAGCGCTTCGGGATCGACGTAATCGTACAGGGTGCCGTCCAGTTTGGCCGAGAGGGTCGTCGATTCGGTATCGGCGATGGACGCGATAGTGTCGATGACGGCTATGCTCGGCGCGATCTTCGACCAGTCGTATCGACTCTGGACCGACCCAGAGTACGTGTGAGACTCCTCCATAAGTCCCAGACGTAACAGACTCGGTTATGTCTGTTGTGAGGATCTGGGTGACTGTAGTCGCTCGGACAGTATTTACCCGGTATCGGGGCGCGATGCGCCGTCGAACGCGTGACAGCGGCGTCGAGACCGTCGTCCCCCAGTAGCGATCGGCCCCGATCAGCGGTTCAGGAGGCTGGCCGGAAGCCACCTCTGGAGGGTCGGGCTGAACTCGGCGATCATCTGGGCGTCCTCGTCGGTGAACGCGTCGGTCGCGATCAGCGAGAGGCAGAACGTGACGATCACGACGATCGGGAGGGCGGCGACGATCACCAGGTCCGAGTCGACGAACAGGACGATCGGCGCGCCGGCGATCGTCGCGGGGACGCCAGCACCGACGACCTTCGCGAAGTCCCTCGTGAAGGGGTGGATGCCGTCGAGGTAGTACACCTCGACCAGCGTCAGCCCGCCGACCAGGAACAGCGCCGTGGCCGAGCCGATCGCCGCACCCTCGATGCCGACGAACGGAATGAGCGTCATCGAAACGAGGAGGTTCGCACCGAACAGCACGAGGGTGTTGACGAAGACCATCCGCGAGTAGCCCAGCCCTTGAAGCAGCGTGCCGTCGGGACCGCCGAACGTGACGTTGAAGAGGAACGCGCCGGCCAGCAGGACGACGACGAGGGTCGCCGCGGCGTACTGGGGCGTGTAGAGGACGGCGAGGTACGAACTGGCGCCGAGCGAGAGCACGATCGCGTACGGCAAGGTGATCCCGACGATCCAGCGGGCCATCACCTGGAACCGCTGTTCGACGAGGACGGTATCGTCGCGCGTCTCGGCGATCAGCGGCTTGAATACCGGCGACAGCGAGTTGAAGATGATCATCAGGCCGGAGCCCAGCATGTAGCCGACGCGGTAGATGCCGACGTCGTCGGAGGAAAGGAAGTAGCCGAGCAAGAAGTAGTCGACCTGCCCCATCAGGACGAAGACGACGCTGGTCATCGCGAGCGGGACGGAGTACGTCACGAGCGGGCCCGGCGCGACGAGTTCGATGTCGGCCGTCAGGAGGTCCCACGCCTTGTAGACGAAGACGATCGAACCGACGGTGATGGCGACGAACAGCCCGATCACGTAGCCGGCGATCAACCCCAGCAGACCGAACCCGGCGAGCAAGAACCCGGCGGTGACGACGAACCGGACGATCGGGCGCACGAGGTCGCGCATGATCACCCGGTACTGCAGTTTCTTGATGCTGTAGTAGGAGGTGAGCAGGACCTTGTAGATCGCCAGCATCGGGATGGTGACCGAGAGCAACAGGAGCGCGATTTGCATCGCGGGCTCCCCGAAGAAGTCACCGATCCGCGCCGTGCTGACGGCGAGCGCGAGCGCGACGAGCGACGAGGTGACGAGGACGGTTGCCGTCACCTGCACGATCACGCCCTTGGCTTTCCCGCGCTCGCCCTCGTCGAGATACTGCGGGACGAAGTAGTCGATCGCGAGCGGCAGGCCGAGGTTCGCGAGTATCTGCGTGAAGAGGATGACCGACGTCGCCAGGACGAACAGCCCGTAGACCGACGGGCTGACGAAGCGGGTCATCAGCATGACGATCGCGAACCCGAGCACTCCCTTGACGACGTTACCGACGAACGTGATGCTGCCCTGCTTCGCGAGCGTCGAGACGCCTTCGTCGTGGTCGGTCATGGCGACAACGTGCGGTTCATCTGGGTCTCCTGTGGTTGCGCCGGCACCGTCCGTGGGCGTGGGCGATCGGTCCGCTACTCGTCCGATCGATCGCCCCACGGCCGTCGAACGCGGTCGTCGATCCAGTCGTAACCATACTGGTGTCCGATCAGACTCCCGTGGCCGGTTCGAGTTCGTAGCTCTCGACTTCGGCTGCCGCCTCGCCGAAGTGCGGATATTCGACGTCGAACGGCCACTCTTCGCCGGAGCTAACGTCACCCTCGACGTTCTCGATGACCGTCTCGAGTTCCTCGCCCTCGGCGTCGAGGAACGTCGCCCGGATCTCGATGTAGCTCAGTTCCCGCTCGCCGACGTTCCTGACGACGCCCCAGACGTAGACGCGTTCGTCCTCGGTCCCGGGGTTGTCCCGAACCAGATCGTCCCAGACGATTTCGACGTCCCCCGGTTCGGTGATCTCCTCGCCGTTCTCCTCGAAGTAGCTGAGGCAGCCGGTGAGCGGAAACAGGGCAGCGAGTCCGAGAAACCGGCGACGCTCCATCGGCCCAGCGTACGTGGCGGCGAGGCTTCAGCGTTCGGGACGCGGGACCTTCTGGCCGCCCAACCCGATCGTTCGTCCTCGGCCCGCTCGCTCGTTCGTGGTGGGCGGTCGGTTTCAGCGGCCCCTCCGGAATCCGTCCGTTCGGCGATCGATCGACGCGATAGATTTTTCACCACTGGTTGCTACCACCTAGTTGTATGAGCGACTTCGATCAGTTCAGCGACGTCGGTGAAGCGGACGTAACCCGTGCGATCGGACAGGAGTGGACCGAGGAGTTCATGGATTTCTCGGACTCGGACGTGATCATCGTCGGCGGCGGCCCGTCGGGGTTGACGGCCGCGAAGGAACTCTCCGAGCGCGGCGTCAAGACGATGGTCGTCGAGAAGAACAATTACCTCGGCGGCGGGTTCTGGCTCGGCGGCTTCCTGATGAACAAGGTCACGGTTCGCGACCCAGCCCAGCAAATCCTCGACGAACTCGAGGTTTCCTACAAGCAGTCCGAGGACAGCGAGGGACTCTACGTCGCCAACGGGCCGGAGGCCTGTTCCGGCCTCATCAAGGCCGCCTGTGACGCGGGCGCGAAGATGCAGAACATGACGGAGTTCACGGACATCGTCATCCGCGAGGACCACAAGGTCTCGGGGATCGTGATGAACTGGACGCCGGTCCACGCGCTGCCCCGCGAGATCACCTGTGTCGACCCAATCGCCGTCGAGGCGGATCTCGTCATCGACGCGACCGGCCACGACGCGATGGCCGTTAAGAAACTCGACGAGCGCGGCGTGCTCGACGCGCCGGGCATCGGTAACGCCGAGGCGTCGGCGACCGGGATGGACCAGACGGGCGACGACAGCTACGGTGCGCCCGGCCACGACTCCCCGGGCCACGACTCGATGTGGGTCGGCAAGTCCGAGGACGCCGTCGTCGAGCACACGGGCGTCGCCCACGACGGGTTGATCGTCACCGGGATGGCGACCGCGACGACCTACGGACTGCCGCGGATGGGGCCCACCTTCGGCGCCATGCTCGTCTCCGGCAAGCGCGCCGCCCAGGAAGCCATCGACGAACTCGGCATCGACGCCGACCCCGTCGACCTCACCAGTCGCGCGACGGTCGCCGACGACTGATACCCCGGAACTGCGCCGAAGCGGAACGGGAAACCCACACCGTTTTCGCGATCGGGTCCAGGAGTCGGGTATGGAACTCGTCGTCACCGGTGCGACCGGCGGGGCGGGCAGTTGGATCGTCGATCATTTCGCGAACGATGGGCACGAGGTCGTCGGCGTCGACCTCGAGCGACCGCCGCGCGAGCGCGAGAACGCCACGTTTCTCGCGGCCGACCTCGCCGAGCAGGGGCAGGCGTGGGAAGCGGTCCTCGACCCCGACCCGGACGCAGTCGTCCACTTCGCCGGCATCCCGCGAATGGGACTCGCGCCCGGCACCGAGACGTTCGTGACGAACGTCGCGACCGCGTACCACGTGTTCGAGGCCGCGGGTCGCGCCGGCGCGGACGTGGTCTGGGCCTCGAGCGAGAGCCTCTACGGGATGCCGTTCGCCGCGGAACCGTTCCTCCCGGACTACCTCCCGATCGACGAGAGCCACCCACAGCGGCCGGAAGACGGCTACGGCGCCTCGAAACTCGTCGGCGAGGAACTCGCCAGGAAGACGGTGCGAAAGCACGGCATCTCGATCGCCTCGATCCGGCCGTCGTGGATCCAGTACCCCGGCGAGTACCGGGCGACCGACGGGCGATCCGCGTTCGACCCCGAGACGGCCGAGCCGAGCGGTAACTTCTGGTCGTACGTCGACGTCCGCGACGTCGTCTCGATCGTCGACGCCGCGCTCGAAGCGGACATCGACGGTCACGAACCGTACCACGCGATGGCCGCGGACAACTACCTCGGTCGTCCGACGGCGGACGTGATCGAGGCCGTGTTCGGTGCCCTCCCGGACGAGTGTGACATCGAGGGCGAGGAGTCGGCGTTCTCGACGGCGAAAGCTCGAACGGAACTGGGCTGGCAGCCGGACCACACCTGGCGCCACGCCGAGAACGAGACCGTCGAACCCCCCGCGTTTCTGGATGGGTAGCGTCGACACGCGCGACTGGACCGTCGCCGCCGTACTTCCCGGGACGTCGCCCGCTCTCGAGACCTGACGCCAGTCGTCTGACGGGGATACCGAGCCGCGACCGTAACAGTTTCACCGAGTGGTACGACTAGATGGTACATGGTTAGCACCGTCATCCTCTATCGCGCCCCGACGACCGTCGCCGACGTCGATACGATCGCCGACTGGCTCGCGGGTCGCGTCGACGCGACGGTGACGGTCCGGGATCGGTTCCTCGACGGACACCGAACCGGCGACCTCCCCGAACGGTTCGCCGAAGCCCGGGTGACGTCACCCTACGATCGCGACACGGGTAACACGATGCTGGGGACGATCCGCTACGAGGAACGTGCGCTCGAGGATCCCGACCGGGAGGGCGGCGTCCTCTACGACGGCGTCACGGTCCAGCGGGCGCTCAACACCGCCCTGCCCGCCGACGAACGGGGTCTCGACACGCTGCACGTGCCGCTCCTCGATCGGGCGATCGGGACGTGGGGCGATCACGACGGCCGCTGGCACAAGCGAGTGACCGTCCTCGGTCAGCCGGCGCTCGTTTCGGTGCCCGGCCTCTACGAGGCCCCGGCGAAGCCCGAGGAGTACTACAGGGAGAAACAGCGTCACTCGCTGCTCTCCGGTGACACGCCGCCGCGCGAGGTGCTCGAGAACCGCGTCGAGGGCGAGTTCCTGATCGAAGACGATCCCCGGACGACCGACGCGCTGAAGGGATACGTCCTGCAGGCCGCCCACTACCTCGAGACCGGCGAGCCGTTTTGCGATCGGAGGACGTGTCGACTCTTCAACGCACACTACCACGAGGACCTGATCGAGGCGCAGCTTCGCGAGCCCGAGTTCTGTGACGAGCACGCGCGGCTGTACGAAGCCGATTGATCTGCGGAGATGGGGGAGACCTCGCTGTGACCTGACCGGCGACGCCATCGCCAGCCTCCTGTCGGGTACACGCCGCGAACCGGTGCCTACTTCCGTCCGACACCGGAGACAATGAACAATGAGTGAAAAATTCACTTCGGAGATACCGATCCGCTTTCGCGATCTCGATCCGCTGAATCACGTCAACAACGCCGTCTACGCGAGCTACCTCGAAGAGGTCCGCTCGGACTACATCGAGGAGGTGCTGGGACTGGACGAGCGCGACCACGCGTTCGTCCTCGCGGCCCTCGAGATCGATTACGAGCGGCCGATCACGATCGACGACGACCTGACGATCGCGCTTACCGTCACCGACCTCGGGACGACCAGTTGTACGATGGCGTACGAGTTCCTCGTCGACGGCGGGATCGTCGCGTCCGCCGAGACGACGCTCGTCCGCGTCGATCCCGAGACGAAGCGGCCCGAGGCGATCCCGGACGAGATCTGCGATCGCGTTCGCGAGTACGAGGGACTCGAGGCGCCAGCCACCTGAACGGGAAGCGCTGAACGCGCCAGCCACCTGAGCGGGAAGCGTTGGGAACCGATCGGGGATTGTTCGTCGCTCCCGAAATGACTTATCTGACCGATAACCCTGAGACATCGAAAGAAAACCGGCGAAAACCGGCGACAAAACCTGACCGGTTGATAAACGGTCCCGACGACTATCCAGTCGCCATGAGACGACACGTAGTACTCGCGATCGTGGTCAGCATCGGGCTGCTCGTCGGAGCGGCCGGAACGGCAGCGGCAACGCCGGGGGAGGGTCCGCCGGACGACCTCCCGGAGCCGGTTCCCGACTTCGTTTCGGAGTTGCTCGGGGCTATCAGTAGCTTCGTCGACGGCGCGATCGACGCACTCGGTGGCGTCGTTTCCGAGAACACGCCCGGGGCGGCCGCACTTCACGGTCCCGTGACGCCGTAATCGGGCCGGGCCGTTCTCGCCGCGCTGATCAGATCGTTGATGCTACTCGTAACTGACCAAAAAGCGTATTAGAGTGCCATAGTATACTGAATTTCGTGATCCCCCGGATACGTTTGCAGCGTCTTTTCCTCCGTTTCCCTCCCGTGGATAGATTGCAAACGGATCGACTACAGCGGCGTCCTGGACGAGTATGACCGACCGTAACCCCCGATCGATCGTTCGGCTGCTGATCGTCGCTCTCGTGCTCTCGCTGGTCGTTTCCGGGCCGCTTTCGGTCGCCGGCGCGACCGCCAGTCAGCCGCAGGCACCGTCTCGCGCCGTCGAATCGCCGGACGGATTTTCGGCGAGTCCCGAAGACGTCGATCCGGACCAGGTCCGGATGAACGTCGCCCTGGCGGCCGACGGCTCCGCCGAGTGGACCGTGGAATTCTGGGTCGAACTCGACGACAACGAATCGACGGAGGCCTTCGAGTCGGTCGCGACCGATATCGACGAGGATCCGGAGCCGTACCTGACGCGGTTTGCCGATCGGATCGATACGACGGTCGCCACGGCGAGCAACGCGACGGACCGGGAGATGTCGATCGACGGGTTCGCCGTCGAGACGGAACGGCAGTCGCTGGCCCGCGAGTACGGCATCATCAGGTACACGTTCGATTGGCGCGGGTTCGCCGTCGTGGACGGCACCGAACTGCGCGCCGGGGACGCGATCGAAGGATACTATCTCGACGACGGGACTCGGTTACTGGTTTCGTGGCCGGAGGAATACGAACTGACGAGCGCGAGCCCCGAACCGGACGCTCATCGAGAGAACGCGGTCATCTGGCGCGGGTCGCGGACGGATTTCGTCTCCGACGAGCCCCGTGTGGTCGTCTCGAGCGGGGGGGCGGGACCGTCGCTGTCGACGATCGCGCTCGGCGTCGCCGTTCTCGGAGTATTCGGACTCGGCGTCGCGGTGTGGTATCGCCGGCAGGGATCGGGCGGCGTTCCCGCTCCAGTTCCGGGCGGCAACGGCGACGACGGCGACGCAGCGGGCGGCGCGGCGACGGCCGATCGGGACGCGGAAGCCGAACGGGCCGTTCCGGACGAGTTCCTGAGTAATGAAGAGCGCGTCCTCCGACTGCTCGAGGACCGCGGCGGCCGCATGAAACAACAGGACGTCGTCTCGGAACTCGGCTGGACCGACGCGAAGACGAGCAAGGTCGTCAGCGGGTTGCGCGAGGAGGGAAAACTCGAGTCGTTCCGACTGGGTCGTGAGAACGTGCTCACGCTTCCCGAGCAGCGAGACGCGGTGCTCGAGTTCGGGGAGCAACGCGACTGAGGGGAGTCCCGCGATCGACGGGCAAACCAGCACGATCGCACGACGGCGACGGACCGTTTCGCCCAATTTACGACCGTTGCCGGCGCTCGACAACGGTGTCAAACGTCGTTAATAGTCGTTGAATCGGAGTGATAATCGACCCTGTATATGGAGCGGTAGCTCCACGTCCCAATCGTCATGAAGCGACCAACGACGATCGTACTTGCACTGCTACTCGCCGTCTCGATGGCGGCGGTGCCCCTCGCGGCTGCCGACGTCGGCGCGGCCGCGAACGCACAGGAACAGGACACCGAGGACGAGGACGTCGCACCCGGTGAACAACTGTCCGCCGTCGTCGGCGTTCAGGAGGCCGAACTGGACGGTGAACTCGCGGAGCGCACGTACGGGATCAAGGTCGCCTCCGCACAGACAGAGGACGCCAAAGCCGACGTCGTCCTGGAGCAGCAGGCCGACGTCGAGGAACGCATCGCGGACATCGAGAACCGCACCGAGGAACTGAACGCCTCCTACGAAGCCGGCGAAATCACACGCGGACAGTACAAAGCCGAGATGGCCGCCGTCGCGGTGGAACAGAAGACGACCGAACGGCTGGCCAACGGTACGGTAGCGACCGCCGGCGAACTGGAGAGGCCCGAAGAGAACGGTATCGACGTCGAGGCGATTCAGATGCTCGCGGAAAACGCGAGCGAACTCGGCGGTCCGGAAGTCGCCGAAATCGCGACGTCGATCGCCGGTGAGGGCGTCGGTCAGCCGGTCGACGCGGATCGAGAGCCCGGCGCGCCGATCGAACTACCGGAAGCGGGTCCCGATGCGCCGGCTGACGACGCTTCGGACGTGGATACGCCTGCGGACGACGACGAAACTGACGGCAACGAAACGAACGCCGAAGAGCCGGGATCCGAGGCCGGCAACGATGAGCCGACGAACGACGACGAGAACCAGTAAGAATGGGACGATGGATCGTCGCTTTCGGCGTGCTCGTCGTGCTCTCGGGGCTCCTGGTTTCACCGGTTTCAGGTGCCGGTGCGACGGCCAGCGATCCCGCCGATACCGACGAACCCACGTTGCACGTCGAACTGACGGCCGACGGTGATGCCACCGTCTCGCTCGTCAGCGTGTACGACCTCACAGACGAGGACGAGCGCGACGCGTTCGAGACGCTCGAATCCGACGACGAGACCCGCACAGAACTGCTCGATCGATTTACCGCTCGAATGCAGCCGGTCGCCGCGAACGCGAGCGACGACGTCGACCGCGAGATGACGGTTACGGCGGATTCGATCGACGTCCGCACGACGGACGACGATCGCGGCGTCGTCGTGCTCTCGGTGACCTGGGCGCAACTCGCGGCGGTCGAGGACGATCGGCTCGTCGTGACCGAGCCGTTCGCGAGCGGGTACGAGACCGATCGGACGGTCGTCGTCGCCGGGCCGGACGGGTCGACGATCGAGACTGCGACGCCGGAGCCTGACACCGAGTCGGACGGACAGGCGAGCTGGGACGCCGGGACCGAGTTCGACGGGTTCGAAGCGGCGTTCTCGCTGTCCGCCGAGGAGACCGGCGGCGACGAGACCGACGCCGCCGACGACTCGCTTCCCGGATTCGGCGTTCCGATAACGGCTGCGACCCTGCTCGCGCTGATCGGGATCGGAATCCGTCGCGACGAGTGACGTCCGATTCGCGTTCGATAACGCATTTTTCGTGTCCCCGACTGACGACCGGTCGCAGGTCCCGTTTCGATCGGGACCGGATCCGAACCCGGTGTTTCACGGCCGCTATCGAGGGCGTCGAAAGCGCCGGAGGCCGAGAACTCCCTCGTGAAACGTGGTTCGGTTCGCACCGACGGACCGAACGGTCGTCGTGAGACGATCACATCGAGCCCCTTTCGTGCCGGACGATCAAGTACGATCAGCGCGGGCCGCGACCCCGCAACCAGTCACTCGATCCGCCCGCCAGTCAGTCGAACGACGCCGAACACGTGCGTTTCGTCCGCGATCGCTGTCGATCGATCGCGCAGACGTGTGTGGGCGGCGTCGATCTTCGCGTCGAGTCGCCGGTGCGGGTCGTCCTCGTACCGGAATTTCGTCGTGGGCGGCGTCGAGAGGACGACGATCGCCCGGAAGACGGCGTTGACGGGCGGGGCGTACCATTTCCTGCTGCTCGCGGCGTTGGCGAGCACGACGTGTCCGCCCGGCCCGACGAGGTCACACCAGTCGTCGACCGCGCCTGCCGGATCCGCGAGCATCCCGACGACGAACGTGGCCAGGATCGCGTCTGGGATCCCGCGATCGTCGTCTGCGTCGATTCCATCGATCTCGTTCGCGCGGCCGATCGGCGGTTGCGTCGCGTCGCCACGGACCACGTGGACGTTGTCGTATGCGGCGGTGAGGTCGCGAGCACGATCGAGGACCGGCCGGGTGAAGTCGACGCCGATAACGGTTCCCTCGGGACCGACTCGCTCCCGCAGGTACGGCAGGTTCGCCCCCGTGCCACATCCCATCTCGACGACGGTGTCGCCGCGATCGAGCCGACAGGCGGCGGCCGCACGCCGGCGAAGTCGCGGAATACCGGGCGTCCGGCGGGCGACCAGGTCGTAGAATCGCGCCCAGCGGCCGTAGAACTCCTGTGCGGTTTCCGAGCCCATGTGCGTTCCCCGCCGAGTATCAGATGAGCGATCTGGTCGTGTCCGCGACGGACTCCGCGTCCGGACCCAGGACGTAGATGAGCGGTTCGATTCCCATGCCGCCGGTCTGGTACAGCACGGACGCGTCCGGTTCGTCCGCCAGCGCGGCGCCGATACTCGAGGGGACGTCGTCGGCTTCGTCGAACTCGGCGGTAACGTGGCCGCGTTCGGTCAGTTCGGCGAGCAACTTGGGATCGTACCTGACGTTGATCGCCGCCGCGGCGTCCGCACCGTGGCGGCGCGCCGCAAGGAGCACGGTTGCGACGTGTTCGGAGACGCCGAACTCGGGATCGGCCGGCACCGTCGCCTTCCCTTTCACGTCGAAGATACGACCGGGAACGCCGGCGACGTCGTCGATGTCGTCCGCATCCGGCGTACAGGCGACGAGGTTCGAGCCGACGGCGGGGATCAGCCCGGCGAACCCGCTCGCGTTCTCGAGGAGCCGTAACCCGCGCCGGAGCGAGGAGAGGACCCGTTCGCTGGTCCGGAGGTCGCTCTCCGGATCGTGCACCCGAAAATTCGAGCCGTGGTCGGCGAGTTCCGGCACGGCCTCCTCGTGCAACTGAGCGAGGAGGTCGCCGCCCTGCTCGAGTTCCCGGATCAGGACCTCGATCTCGATCAGCGCCCGGACCGGCCTGACGTCGCCGGCCGCGAGCCCGTCGGCGAGTTCGTCGACGAGGGCCTCGACGCGCTCGTCCGTCGCGATGCGCTCGTTGACGGTGACGTCGCCGTGGGCGTACTTCGACACTGCGCTCTGGCTGATCCCGAGCACCTCCGCGACCTCGCTCTGGGTCAGCCCGCGTTCGCGGAGCGCACCGGCGAGCAGCGACCGGACGGTCGGAAGGAACTCATCGACGACGATCTCTTCGGCGAATCGCATCTGTTGCTCGACCGTACGAGTGCCCGGCGGATAACTGTAGTGTCATCGAGAGCGATCGTGCCCCCGAGTCGCCCGGTTCGATCTCCCAGACGCGGGTTCCGACGGGCAGCTACCGGGATCAGGACGTGGACCAGAAAATATCGGAATCCAGGTTTCGAGGGGCGGACGCTCGGTCCCGATCGCTCGCCGGGCCAGGGACGCGACACACGATTTATACGGGTGCCAGGAAAACGTACGGGGAACGATGACAGGCAGATCCGTCGTCCTCGCGATCGCATCGGGCGTCGCCACGTTTCTCGTCGTCTCGACGCTCGTCACCGAACTCACCCACCAGCTGGGCGGATTTGCCGTACTCCTCGGGGTCTTCGTGGGTGCCCTCGCCGGGGCCATCGCGACGGCCGGCGTCACCGCGGATCTCACGGGCGAGGCCCCGCCGCGACGCCGTCGCGTCACCGGCGCGTTCGCCGGGTTCATGATCGGCTTCGTCGCCGGAGTCGCCCTGGCGACGTGGCTCGCGGGCCTCGCTGCGAACGCGTCGCTCGGGGTCGGCGTCGTCGTCGGGCTCCTCCTCGGTGCCTGGGTCGCACTCCGGGGACCGGCAGCGACGACCGAAGCGCAGCTATAACGCGACGCTCGCCGCGGTACAGGCGCGACGCGTCGAACCAGCCGATCCCCGCACCTTCCGTCGTCAGTTCTCGCGCTCGAGCTGGTCGCCGCCGAACTCGTCGTCGCTCTGGATGCGCGACGCCTGCGGGCCGTCTTGGTCCTGGTACTTCGAGCCCCGATCGCTTCCATAGGGCCGATCGGCGGGGGTCTTGAGTTCCGTGAACGTGAGCTGCGAGACGCGCATCCCCGGCGTGAGCGCGACGGGTGCCGTGCCGAGGTTGGAGAGTTCGAGCGTGATCTGGCCCCTGTAGCCGGGATCGCACAGCCCCGCTGTGGCGTGCACTACCACGGCGAGGCGGCCCAGCGACGATCGACCCTCGACGTGGGCGATCAGGTCGGCCGGGATCTCGACGCGCTCGTAGGTCGTCCCGAGCACGAAGTCACCGGGGTGGAGGATGAAGTCGTCGCCGTCCTCGACGATCGTTTCGGTGACGTACTCGTCGACCTCCTGTTCGGAGTTGGGGTGGATACAGGGGATGTTCGTCCGCTGGAACTCGAGGAACTCGCGTCCCAGTCGGAGGTCGACGCTGGCGGGCTGGATCTGCAGGTCCGGGTCGTCCAGCGGTTCGACGACGAGGTCGCCGGCCTCGAGCCGATCGAGAATGTCCGCGTCGGAGAGGATCATTACGCGGGCAGTGGCCGTGGTGGTTCGTAAAACCCCACGATCCGGATCATCGAGATTATAGGCTGCCGTCACGTCTGCCTCCGCATGAAACAGGCAATCGTCGCCCGCACCGACGTCGGAATGGGTCGGGGAAAGCTCGCCGCACAGGTCGCCCACGCGTCGCTGTCGGCCTACGAGAAAGCCGACAGTCAGCTACGGCGCCAGTGGAAGCAAGGCGGCCAGAAGAAGGTCGTCCTGAAAGGCGAGAGCGAACGTCAACTCCACGAACTCTCGGAGATCGCGGACAGCGAGGGGATTCCGAACGCGCTCGTTCGCGACGCGGGTCACACGCAACTCGAACCGGGTACCGTCACCGCGCTGGCCGTCGGCCCGGCCGCGGACGATCGCGTCGATCGGGTCACCGGCGACCTCTCGCTGTTTTGAATCGCGGTCCCGTTTCGCCGGCTCGCCAACGTCTTTTCCGCCGGGGACCGTGACTGCTGGTATGGCGACCGGCCCACACGGCGACCAGCCGATCGAACGCGCAGGCCCCGACCTCGCCGACGCGTCGGCGGCGATGATCCTCGTCCACGGCCGCGGCGCACGCGCCCGCGGCATGCTCGGACTGGCAGACGAGATCGGTCACGACGACGTCGCGTACGTCGCACCCCAGGCCCAGCGCGGCAGTTGGTACCCCAACTCCTTCCTCGCCGACCTGGAGGACAACCAACCCCACCTCGACTCCGCGCTCGAACTGCTGGACGAAACGGTCGCCGACGTGACCACGGGCGAACTCGACGGGAACGGGAGCGGTGACGGGATCCCCCTCGAACGGACGATCCTGCTCGGGTTCTCGCAGGGTGGCTGTCTCGCGACCGAGTACGCGGCCCGGAACGCCGATCGGTACGGCGGGGTGGTCGCGCTCAGCGGGGGGCTGATCGGCCCCGAGGGGACGCCGCGGGAGTACGACGGGTCGATGGACCGCACGCCGGTGTTCATCGGCTGTGGCGATCAGGACCCGCACATTCCGGTCGATCGGGTCGAGGAGTCGGCGCGAGTGTTCGAGGACCTCGACGCGGAGATGGAGAAACGGATCTACGAGGGCGTCGGCCACACGGTGCTGGAGGACGAACTGGAGTTCGTCCGGGACCTCGTTGCCGACGTCGCGGACTGATCGATCGACGTACTGACCGATCGGCTTCCGGACCAGTCCGATCCGGCTAGGAGCAGTTATGCCGTGTGGAGTGGTTCCGTCACACATGCGAGCAGCAGCGTATCACGATCGAGGAGACATCCGCGTCGAGGACGTCGCCGAAGGAAGCGTCGGGCCGGAACAGGTTCGGATCGAAGTCGACTCCTGTGGGATCTGTGGCTCGGACCTCCACGAGTACGCCGCCGGACCGATCTTCGTTCCCGAGGGCGACCCGCACCCGGTTTCGGGAGAGACGGCACCGATCAGGATGGGCCACGAGTACAGCGGCACCGTCACCGAGGTCGGATCGGCAGTCACCGACCTGGAATCCGGAGACGCCGTCGCCGTCAACCCCATCCTCTACTGCGGCGAGTGCCGTCAGTGTCGGCGAGGTGACTACCACATCTGCGATTCGATCGGGTTCCTCGGCCTCTCGGGCGGCGACGGCGGATTCGCCGAGAGCGCCGTCATCGACGCAGAGCACGCCGTTCCCCTCGGTGACGAGGTTCCGATCGAGCACGGCGCGCTCGTCGAGCCGCTGGCCGTCGGTTTGCACGCGGTTCGTCGCTCGGGGCTCCAGGCGGGCGACGCGGTGGCGGTGTTCGGGAGCGGACCGATCGGACTGGCCGTGATCCAGTGTGCCCGGGCGGCCGGCGCGGGGACGATCTACGTCTCCGAGCCGCGTGATGCCAGGCGCGACCGCGCGGCGGACTGCGGCGCGGACGAACTCGTCGATCCGTCGAGTACGGACGCCGTCGAGTCCATTACGTCGGCTACCGGCGGCGGCGTCGACGTCGCGTTCGAGGTCGCGGGCGTCGAGGCCTCGTTCAACGCAGCGATCGAGAGCACCGCCCCGGGCGGCCGAACGACGATCGTGAGCATCTGGGAAGAGGAGGTGAGCACCCATCCGAACGCCCTCGTTCTCGGCGAGCGAACGGTGACCGGGACCCTCGCGTACCTCGGCGGGCCGCGGGCCGACGAGGAGTACGGGATGGTGATCGAGATGCTCGCGGACGGTCGGCTCGATCCGGAGCCGTTCATCACCGGCCGTATCGGTCTCGAAGAGATCGTCGACGAGGGGTTCGAGCGGCTTCTTGATCCCGAGAGCGACCACGTGAAGATCCTTGTCAAACCGAACTGACGACACAGCCTCGTTCTCGAGGCCCCACCGGCGGCCGCCAGACGCCGCTCGACAGCGACGGGAGGATGTAGTGCGGACGGCCGCTGCCCGAGAAGCCCCAGGTAAGGACCCCGCTCATGACGATCACCGCCCAGTTCGACGTGCGATCGAGGCGCTCGCGCCAGTACTTCATCCGGTGGATCTCGCCGCGATAGAGGTGGGCCATCGCCGAACTCGGTCCCATCTGCTCGTCTAACAGTCCCGCGCCCACCTCGCGATGGTCGCTGTCGGTCGGATCGACGTCTTTCGTGGATGTCGGTTCCATCGCCGTGAGCCGCTATCACCGCGAACCCCGTAGAGGCTCTATCGGCAAGTGTAACCGTCGGACTCGCGATCCGGCGATGTCGGCGGGGATCGCGAGAACGAACCGATTTACCGCGGGCACCCGAAACGGACGACAATCAGCATGCGTCCAGCCCACCCCACAGAGCAGGCCGTCGGTATGGAGTACTACGTCACCGACGCCGACGGCGTCGGCGGCCACCTGCGCGAGGACGACGAGCACTTCCGGGTGCGCGAACTCGAACGGTTCGACACGGAACCCGTCGACGCGGGGACGGACGCCTACCCGCACCTCGTGTTCCGGGCGACCCTGCGCGGGTGGGACACCAACGACTTCGCCGCTCGACTCTCCGACGCACTGGGCGTCTCCCGGGAACGGGTCAACTGGGCCGGGACGAAGGACAAGTACGCGGTGACGACGCAACTCTTCTCGGTCTACGGTTCCGATCCGGACGACCTGCCCGACGTCGACGGGGCGGACCTCGAGGTCCTCGGCCGGGCCGGCCGATCGATCGAGTTCGGCGACCTCGCGGGTAACGCGTTCGAACTCGTCGTTAGCGATCCCGATCGGCCGGAGAACGCGGACCCGATCACCGACGAGTTACGCGCGTTCGGCGGCCTCGAGAGCCGCCGCAGAGGCGGGGACGATGTCGACGGCGCGGACGTGACACCGATCGGCGTCCCCAACTTCTTCGGCCAGCAGCGCTTCGGCAGTCGGCGGCCGATCACCCACGAGGTCGGCCTCGAGATCGTTCGCGGCGACTGGGAAGGGGCGGTGATGGCCTACCTCGGACGGCCGACCGACGCGGAACCCGAAGGGACGCAGGCGGCCCGCGCGTTCGTGGAGGAGACCCGCGACTGGCAGCAAGCCCTCGATCGGTTCCCGAACCGACTGCGCTACGAGCGATCGATGCTGCACGAACTGGCCGAGTGCGAGGGAGCGCCCGGACCCGAGACGTTCCGGGCCGCACTCGAGCGCGTTCCCTCGAACCTCCAGCGGCTGTTCGTCCACGCCGCCCAGTCGTACGCGTTCAACCGGATGATAAGCGAGCGTCTGGCGCGCGACCTGCCGTTCGATCGCCCCGTCGCGGGGGACGTGGTCTGCTTCGCGGACACCGACGCCCCCGAGGGACTCGTCCTCCCGGACGCGGACCGCCTGCAGCGGGTCGACGATCGCCGCGTCGACTCGGTGACCCGCCATTGCGAACGAGGTCGGGCCTTCGTCACCGCGCCGCTGGTCGGCACCGAGACGGAACTCGCGGACGGCGAGCAGGGCGAGATCGAGCGGGCCGTCCTCGACGACCTCGACCTCGAATCCGGCGATTTCGATCTGCCCGGCGAGTTTTACTCGAACGGGACCCGGCGGTCGATTCTCGTCCAGACCGATCTCGAGGTCGAACACGATCCGCTGACCCTCTCGTTTTCGCTCCCCAAAGGGTCCTACGCGACGGTCGTTCTCCGGGAGTACCTCAAAGTCGATCCGATCGATCTCGGCTAACCACGGCAGTTCTCGACAGCAAGGGCCGGGAGTTCGCGGGAGCAGTTAGAAACGGCGGATCGGGGGCCCGCTGCCGATCGGGTCGGCTGCCGCCGTCGCTCATGGAAGAGCGGTCCGGAGCACTGCGCCGAACCCGGCAGCGCCGACGGCGAACGCGACGAGGCCGCCGATCCCGGTCAGTGCGAGCGCGCCGTTGAGTCCCGCCCCAACCAGCAACGGTTTCAGCCAGCCGTCGTCGCGACCGACCAGCCGTTCGCCGATCGCGAGGTACGCGATCGCCGACCCGATCGCCCACATCAGGGCGGCCACCAGCAAGAGCGGGATCGCGACGAAGATGCCGACGACCGTGACGACGAGCAGGACGGTCACGAGCAAGACGGCGACCAGCGAGAGGACCCCGTACAGCAACGAGTCGATTGGGTCCTCGAGCACGACAGACGTCATCCGGTCCGTGTAGTCGGGGACGACCGCGATCATGAGCGCCCCGACGACCAGCGTCGTCAGGACGGCCCCGATCGCGCTGCCGACGAGACCGTCGGTCACGGCGACGTCGGTGCTGATACCGTTCGTCTCTGCGACCGCGACCGTCGCGACGGCCTGCAGGAGTGCGGTCATAGTTCGTTCGCGCACTGGAGGAAGGTAAGTGCACGTGTCGATCGTCGGGCGGTAGGTGGATAGCGAACGTACGTCAGCCGATTCGGACTGTCACTCGGGCGAGAAGCTTATCAGCTACCGTCGCCTCCAGACGGCAGTCTATGACCAACGACGTGTTTACAGCCCCCGAAACGACCGCTGACGAGTGGGTCGACGTTCGAATGACCGAACCGGAACACGGCGAGTGGGACGTCGACGTCGTCGTGGCCGGCGGTCGCGTGGAGTACGTCGACCTCCGGATCAAACACGAACTCCTCGGTGGGTTCGTCGACTGCCTCCTCGACGACGTCGACGAGGATCGCGCCGCGTCGATCCTGCGAACGGCAGCTAGTCGGCGGGGGATCGACCTCGACGCCGGACCGACCGCCGAGTAGTCCTCGGATATCGTCTTCCGTCCGTGACGTGACCCACACCTGTCGTTCGGACTGATTATCGTGGCGATCGGTGTGAACAGGTTTTGTCCGTTCGTCTCTTACGGACTCGTATGCGGAGCAAGCGTCTTCAGCGTGAGATCGACGATCTGGTAGCCCAGGGCTGGCGGATCGAGGACGAAGGCCCCGATCGGGTCGTGATGGTCGATCGTCGATTCGGCTCGGTCGCCTCGCACGTCATCGTCGCGATCCTGACGTTCTGGTGGACGATGGGGCTGGGGAACGTCGTGTGGGGTGCGTACAACTACGTCTCGAAGTCGCGCCGGCGGGTGCTCTGGGATCGACAGGGGACCTGCCCGGAGTGTGGGGCGGCGGTGTCCGAGGACGCGGCGTACTGTGCCTCCTGTGGCACGGACGTCGAGAGCGAGTCGGTGAGCACGCCCGACGAGGGCGTCGTCTGTCCCGAATGTGAGGCCATCGTTTCCGAGGGGTCGCGGTACTGCCGCGCCTGCGGGGCGAAACTCGCCGACACGATGGGGTCCTCGAGCTAGCGACGGGCGGCGACGCGGACCGTCGACCACCGATCGAAAAACACGCCCGTTTTATCACCCGCGGGTGAACTATCGATATGGAGTGTCGTCACTGTGCGTCGCCGCTCGAGAAACCCGGCGACTTCTGTCTGGTCTGCCGGGAGGCGAACACCGAAGCGGTGGTGCTCGACGCGACGCGCGATCGGGCGACGCTGACGATGCTGGCGGGCGGTGACACGGAGGGTGACCCCGATCCCGACGCCGACGCGACCGACGAGATTCTCGGGGAGACGACGGTGACGACGACCCCGGAAGACGGCGAGAACGAGACGGTCGAACTCCGGAACTTCGCGGGCCTGATCGGCGACGAGATCCGGCGCAAGCGGCCCGAGGAGGTCTACGCCGGCGGGTCGCGGGCGGTGATTCGGGCGGTCCGCGAGGACATTCACCACCAGTTCTACCGCGTCGACGACGACGAGCCAGTACAGGCGGTCCTCGATCGGCGCGGGAATCGCGCTCTCGACGTGGTCGAGACCCCGCCGGCCGAGAAGATCGGCGGGAGTCACTCGACGCTCATCGGCGGCCGGACCGGAATGCGGGCCATCCAGACCGTCGCCGGCCATCCACACGTCAAGAAGGTGATCCCCGGCCCGATCGACGCCGGGGGCAAGGGCTCCCAGTCGGGGCTCCGAGCGAAGGTGACCCGCGCCGACCACGGCGGCAACGTTCGCATGCTCCTGCGTGACGGCTCGAGCGTACAGGAGAATCGCGTCGTGACGACTGCCCGCGATCGGGAGATGGGCGAACGGATCCGGGAGGACCTCAACGACGTCCTCGCCGACGCGGAGTTTCAGTAACTCGTCCTCGCGACCGCTGTGCGTATTGTTACGGGCCGATGGAAGTGACACTGTCTGCCCCTTGTCCGACCCTTATCCGACCGGGTGTAATGAAATTTAATTAGCCATGCTCGAACGTCCCGACCTCGTCCTGGCCGCGATTCCCCTTCTCGGAGTGAGTGGACTCGCCCTCCAGTCGGTAGTCGTGGCGGGAATCGGGACGGGGCTGCTCACGGGCCCGCTGGCGGTCACGGGCTATCTCGCCGCGCTCGCGCTGGTCTTTCGCGAGTTGCTCGTGGGACCGGTCGCCGAACGATCGGGTGAGTCGTAACTCAACAGGTTTAAGAATCCGCTGGCGATAGACAGCAGTACTATGGCCAAGAAAGGAACAGTCGGCAGCGCGGGCCGGTTCGGCGCTCGCTACGGTCGCGTTGCTCGACGTCGTGTCAGTGAGATCGAAGACGACATGGAGAGCGCACAGGTCGACGGCGACGACGTGACTCGCGTCGGGACCGGCATCTGGAAGAACGAGGAGACCGGCGAAGTCTTCACCGGCGGCGCGTTCCGTCCCCAGACCCCCGCTGGCCGGACCGTCCAGCGCTCGATCCGTGCCGCACTGGCCGACGACGAATAATCCCCGGATCCACGACCAAACGTATGAGTTACAAGTGTTCTCGCTGTAAGCGCGACGTCAAGCTCGACGAGTACGGCGGTGTCCGCTGTCCCTACTGTGGCCACCGCGTACTCCTGAAAGAACGCAGCCGCGACGTCAAGGAAGTCGACGTCGAATAGGCCGGTGTCTTCTCACGACGCGACCCTCGAGTTCGAGTACGAGACCGCGTCTCGCGCACGGATCGTCGCCGACAGCGTCGCCCGCGAGATCGGCGAGATCGACGACGATCGCTCCCGGACGACGATCGATCGAGACGGGGCGGTCGTCAGGGTGGCGATCGACGCCGCCGACGTCGTCGCGCTGCGAGCGGCCCTGAACACCTGGTTCTCGCTGATCGACGTGGCGGAACGGACGGCGGACGTCGGAGCCGCGGTGACGACCGACGACGATCGACGGTAGCGGCCACGCGAACCGGACGCGTCGGTCGCCGCCATTCCCGACGCCCGCGGTCGGTCGTCCGCTCGCGCAGCGGTCCTGAACGTCAAAGCTTGCCTTTATCAGTGCGGAGGGCGAGGGTCGAAACATGCAAGGTAATCTGCCGCCTGAAGCACAGGAGAAAATCGAAGAATTGCAGGGCCTGCAGGAGACTGCACAGGAGGTCGCCGTCCAGAAGCAGGAGGCCGAATCGAGCCTCACCGAAGCCCAGAACGCGCTCGACGAACTCGAGAACATCGACGACGACACGACGATGTACCGGAACGTCGGCGAACTCCTCGTCGAGACCGAGTACGACGAGGCCCAGGAGGACCTCGAAGACAAGGTCGACACGCTCGAGATCCGCCTCGAGACGCTCGAAAAGCAGGAAGACCGCGTCCAGCAGCAGTTCGAGAGCCTCCAGGAGGAACTCGAAGAGCTGCTCGGCGGCGGCGGTGCGATGGGCGGCGGTCCGGCCGGCCCCGGCGGCCCCGGTGCTGGCGGCGCGTAAATGACGGAAGACGAGCCTTCCGACGAGACCGTCGTCCAGACGGCTGCCGACGCTGCGGAGGGTCTCATCTTCTCGCGGTACAAGCAGTCCGCGGTGCGTGATTTCGACGTCACCGTGACCTTCGAGGACGGTCTCCTCGAGGTCGACGTCTACCTGAACGCGCCCGAGGACGTCGCCGATCCCGACCAGGTCGCCGACGACGCCGCCCTCGCCGCACGGGAGGCCGTCGACGATCTGTTCGACGAGTAATCGGTCTCGATTCTCGGGTCCCGCCTTTCGACCACGGTAGCGACGGCACTGCTCTTGACCCTACCGATCGCGAACTGCGGGTGCCTGCCCCGGCAGTCGCCGATCGTGCACCGAATCGCGAAAACGAACGGTAGTTCGGGTTCACGCTGCAAATACAGTCGGTGCGTGACTACGGCTGGTGGCGGTTCGAGTTCGTTACCGCCGGTTTTTCGCGACGGTCGGAAGTCAGCCATGGTCACTGCATCGCCGTGATCCAGCGCGCCGGGTCACTGCATGGCCTTGACCCAGCCCGGCACCGACGCCATGCCCTCCTTGTCCTCCCAGCCGTTCTCGCGGAGGTACGCTTCCAGATCGGTGAACTCGAAGCCGAACCGATCCTCGAGCGCGTCGATGTCGGCGGTGTAGCCGACTTCGTTGAACCACTCGCACATGACCGTGAACTCCTCGCCGAACGAGTCGTAGGCGTCCTCGATCGGGACGTGGACCGGTTCGACGTCCCGACCCGTCACCGCCGAGAGGACGGCGGCCGTCTCGGCGAGCGTCTGCTCGTCGCCCGCGAGTTCGACGCGGTCGCCGACGAACTCGTCGGGGTTCTCGAACACAACGGCCGCGGCGTGACCGACGTCGTCCGTGTCGATCATCTGGAGGGAGACGCCCTCCGCGAGCGGCAGGGCGATCGTCCCGTCCTCGACGACGTCCTCTGCGAACGCCTCGAAGTTCTGGAAGAAGAACACCGGCCCGAGAACGGTCAGCGGGAGGTCGAGATTCCGGGCGTGCCGTTCGATCTCCCACGCGGAGTCGAAGTGCGGGATACCGGTGTCCTCCCAGTGGCTCCCGACGCCGCTGAAGACGAACTGGTCGACGCCCTCCTCGGCGGCGACCTCGGTGACGTTTTTGCCCTGCCGGACTTGCTGATCGTAGCCCTCCGTCCAGAAGTTCGTCACCGCGAAGACGGCGTCGACCGCCGCGACGTGGGGCGCGAGCGACGCCTTCTCGTTCAGGTCGCCCTCGACCATCGTCACGCCGCGATCGGCGAGTCGTCGCGCGGTCTCGCCCGAGGCGTCACGCGTCAGGCCGAAGACGTCGAAGTCGGTATCCGCGGCGAGCAGGTGGTCGACCACTGCGCCACCCTGGTTCCCCGTCGCACCGGTGACGAGGACGCTTTCGACCATCTCAGTTCACCTCCACGTCGACGGCCGGGATAGTCGGAGTCGATACCAATGTCGGCGCAGCGGCAGCTGGTTGCATTACGTTATCTGGTTCGTTGTGTAACTATATACTCGTTTGGCGGCAAGAGTGCAACCACGTTACACCGCCGTTAGCGGGATCGAGTGACAGTTCGAGTCCGAGCGTCGTGGGGATGATGCGATCGAACGCCGGCGCGAGGCCGGTACTCGAACCGGCTGTCGCCGGTGATCGAGCCGATTACGCCTGTGCCAGGAAAGAGGGCGGCTGGCGGGGACAGTTTACGACTCGCAGATCGCGATGAAGTTCTCGAAGATCTCCTCGCCCTCTTCGGTGTGGGCGACCTCGGGGTGCCACTGGACGCCGTAGAGATCGCGATCGGTGTCGCTCATCGCCTCGACGTCGCAGACGTCACTCCGGGCCGTCAACTCGAACCCCTCGGGGAGTTCCTTCACCTCGTCGGCGTGACTCGCCCAGACGCGGGTTTCCGGATGGAGCGACCCGGTGAGCGGATCGGCGTCGTCGACGATGTCGACGCTCACGTCTGCGTAGCCCCCGTAGTCGCCGCCTCCGACCCGTCCGCCGAGTTCCTCGGCGATCAACTGCATCCCCAGACAGATGCCCAGCACGGGCACGTCCCCCTCGAGATAGTCGGCCGATCGGCCGATCCGGTCCATGTCCGGGCCGCCCGAGAGCACGATCCCCTCGGCGTCTACCTCCGACGGTGGCGTCTCGTTGTCGATCAACTCCGTGTCGACGCCGAGGTCCCGAAGTGCCCGGCGTTCAAGATGCGTAAACTGTCCGTGGTTGTCCACCACGACGATTTTCGTCATTGCGTCCTCGTAGCCGACCGACCGGTAAAAACGGTCCGAAAACCGATCTCGAATCGCTCGCGCCCGGTTCGGCCGGACGACGCCGTGGCAAACGTCACGTTCTTGGAAAAACGTACCAATTGATCCGTAAGAGTCGTGTACCGATGGTAGTCACTACCTTTCGCGGCGTGACCCGGTGGACGGTTCTGCTGTCCGTCGCGGGGATCGCCCTGGGGATCGTGGGCTACACGGCGATCGAGTGGACGGTCCAGTCGATCGAGGCCGGGGGCGACGTCCTTAGCGTCTTCGCGCCACTGATCGCGATCTTCGTCACGCTGCTGGTCGCGCCGGTACTCACCGCACTGATCGGCCTCGACGAGGGACGACGGGCGACCGACAGACGCTTCCTCGTCGAGACGGCGATCGGATCGCTGATCGGATCCGTCCTGTACGTCGTCATCGCGGTCACGCTGATCAGCCGGTACACGGCCGACGGCGCCGGACCAGGTCTGTTCGATATCGTCTCGATCGCCGGACTGGTCGCCATCATCGGCGTGCTCAGCGCGACGGTTGCGGGTTTCGCTTCCTTCGTCGCGGACGACGAGGTGGACGCGCCGGAACAGACACCAGCCCTCCTGCGGAAGAAAACCGACTCGACGAACTGAGAGCGTCCGGTTCTCCCTGTTCGATGCCGGGAAAAACCGGGGGAGACGCCGGTCGCTGCCTCCGGTACGTCGGCGGTGCATCGGCATCCATCGGAGTTCGACGATCCGCGTACTGCTCTACTCGCCGTCGCTCTCTGGCGCCTCTTCGAAGCCTTCGAGGTCGAACCAGAGTTCGAGTTCGAACTCGTTGTCGCCCGATTCTTCTGCGGGAAGGCCGAACTCGTCGGCCGCGGAGCCACAGACGGGACCCGCACCATCGACGGTGTCGAAGCCGGGGACGGCGAAGGTGTCGTCGACGAGCGTCGCCGTGGCGGTTCCGCTCTCCTCGTCGACCTCGAACGGCGATCCGGTGAGGCCGTTGTCGCTGGTCCCGGTCGTCATCTCGAGTTCGGTCTGAGTCACGCAGGTCGAGTCGGGTGCGATGCCACGGAGCGGATCGATAACGTCGGCCTCGATTTCGAAGTCCGCTTCGGCCGTCATCTCACCCGTCTCGGGATCGATCGTGCCCTCGAACCCGTTCGGCGCGCTCATCTGGACTTCGGCGCGATCCGCGTTGACGTTGAAGGAGGTGATCAGCGGGACGGTGACGTCCTCGGCGTCCGCTTCCCACGTCCCCTCCTCGAGATCGACGTCGGCGTCGATGACGAACGACTCCTCTTCCCACTCAACGTTTTCCGGTGCGTTCTCGGGCAGAGGTTCGTCCTCGTCGCTCTCCGGGAAGACGACCTCCCGATCTCCACCGAGCAGGATCGTCCCTTCCTGTCCGTAGGCGGTGAACGACGACTCGGCCTGTCTGTCGGCGGTGAACGACGATTCGGCGGTGGACCTGTCGACGGTAGCCGTGACGGTTACGTCGGCGTCGGTCGTGCCGTCTCCATCGATCGAAGATCGGTCGCTGGACTCCGTCGGCGGGGTCGCTGCCCCGGCAGCAGCCAGACTTATCCCGACGACCGAGAGTATCACGAGAGACGCCACCGCAACTGCGACAGCGTTCGTTCTCGTCATGAGTTCCCCGCTCCCGTGCTGGATATCGTGTTCGGCAGGGATCCAGTCCCGCCCGTTCTGTCAGGCCCACCGTCGACCGGCCGCAGGGGGGAACGATTCCTGCGTGCGGTCGGTATCGTGTTCCGTTCCTCTGTCATATTCGTGGACTCGTTCTACCTGATTACGACTGACGACTTATACCCCATTTGTACTAAAACATTATTTATCTCTGGAGGATACGAATAGATGTTCCAAAATACCGTATTTTCCGGATATCGAGAACGCTATCGTTGCCGCGGTCGGCGCCTCTTCGAGACGGATCGGAACGGTATCGGGACGCGGGCCAGTCGACGGAGATCGTTCCAGTCGACCGTGAACAACGGCGCGAAACCCTGAACGGGTTGGATTCCGGTTCCCGTTCCGGTACGTTTATACCTCGTTCGGCGGACGATGCACGTATGGCAGTCGATCTCAGTGAGTTCGAGCACCCGGCGTGGACCGCTGCGGCAGGAACCGGCGTCGCCTATCTGCTCCTCCTCGCGCTGTTGACGGTCGCCCTGTTCGTCGTCCCGTGGCTCGTCTTCGCGACCCTGTAGTCGGCCGACTCGAAGTCCTGCGACGACGGCACGGCTCGGCGGATTTGGGGGTTCGATCGACCGGACGACGATCCCGTTCTCGACGTCGCTCTTCAGAAAACGAAGCGACTGCGATCAGGCGAACGTCTTCGAGACGTCCTCGGCGTCGTCTGAGTCGGCCTGCACTTTCTCCCAGGCGTTGCGGAAGTCCTCCATCCGGATCTCGGTCCGATCGTCGCGGATGGCGAACATCCCGGCTTCCGTACAGACGGCTTTGATGTCCGCACCGGAGGCCTCCTCGGCGTCGGTGGCCAGCGTCGCGAAGTCGACGTCGTCGGCCACGTTCATGCCGCGGGTGTGGATCTCGAAGATGATCTCGCGACCCTCCTGGTTCGGCTTGGGCACCTCGATGAGGCGGTCGAAGCGGCCGGGCCGGAGGATGGCCCGATCGAGCATGTCGAAGCGGTTGGTGGCGGCGATGATGCGGATCTCGCCGCGATCCTCGAAGCCGTCCATCTCGGAGAGGAGTTGCATCATCGTCCGCTGGACCTCGGCGTCGCCGGAGGTCTTCGACTCCGTCCGCTTGGCGGCGATCGCGTCGATCTCGTCGATGAAGATGACGGCGGGTTCGTGCTCGCGGGCGACCTCGAACAGGTCGCGGACCAGTTTCGCCCCCTCGCCGATGAACTTGTGGACGAGTTCGGAACCGGCCATCTTGATGAAGGTGGCGTCGGTCTGGTTGGCGACGGCCTTCGCGAGCATCGTCTTCCCGGTCCCCGGCGGGCCGTGCAGTAGGACGCCGCTCGGTGGATCGATGCCGACGTCCTCGAACATGTCGGGCTTCTCGAGGGGCATCTCGACGGTTTCGCGAACCTCCTGCATCTGCTCTTCGAGACCGCCGATGTCCTCGTAGCTGACGTCGGGACTCTCGGTGACCTCCATCACGCGGGCACGCACGTCGGTCTCGCTCGAGAGACTCTTGACGATAGAGAGGGAGTTGTTGACCGCGACGCGTGCGTCGGGTTCGAGGTCCTCGCGCATCTCCTCGGTGACTTCCGTCAGGGCTTCCTGGTTGTTCCCGTGCTGTTTGATGATGACGCCTTCGTCCGTGATTTCCTGGACGGTGGCGACGAACAGCGGCGACTGCTTGAGTTTCTTGTTCTCGTGGGTCAGTCGCTCGAGTTTCTGCTGGTACTTGTTGTTCTCGGCGTTCGCATCGAGGAGTTTGTCGCGCATCTCCTCGTTTTGCGTCTCGAGGATCTCCAGCCGTTCCTCGAGCGCCTGGATTTTCTCCTGTTGGGACGCCTCGTCCTCGTCGTATGGGAGGTCGACGTCGTCCACAGTGTCACTCATCACCCATGGTTTGGGTGTTGGTTCATAAGAGGCTTCGGGTCGGTGCACCGCGGCGGAGTTGATAACTGTCGTGAATAAAATGAAACAGAAAATATTATCACTCCGTATTCGGTATGTAGTGATACGATGAGCGCATCAGTACAGCAAGAGACCACCCAGCGGGGGACGTGGGACGACGTTCGCGATCTCCCACCGAGTGCCAAACTCGTCGCGAAGGTACTCGAGTACAACGACACGATGACCCAGCAACAGATCGCCGACGAGACGCTATTGCCGGCCCGGACGGTCCGGTACGCGCTGAATCGACTCGACGAACAGAACGTCGTCGACTCCCGGTTCTCGTTCTCGGACGCCCGCAAGCGCCTTTACAGCCTCGACATCGAGTCCTAACCTGGGTGTTGCGTTTTCGGATCGCTTTCTCTCGTCTCCGTGGGCCGATTCCGAGTCTGTAGGGCCGATTCCAAGCGGTCAGTCTCCGTCGCCCGCGGCGCGAATCAGTCGGCTCGCTTTACTTTCACTCCGGTCGCGGAACCCCTTTAGGGCAGGCACTCGAACCACGGGCCAATGACGCGGGTGATACACACGGGCGACACCCATATCGGGTACCAGCAGTACAACACGCCCGATCGACGCCGGGACTTTCTCGAGGCGTTTCGACAGGTCGTCGACGACGCGGTCGCAGACGACGTCGACGCGGTGGTCCACGCGGGGGACCTGTTTCACGATCGGCGGCCGGGACTGGTCGACCTGCAGGGGACCGTCGAGATTCTCCGGACGCTCGCCGACGCGGATATCCCGTTTCTCGCCGTCGTCGGCAACCACGAGGGCAAACGCGACGCCCAGTGGCTGGATCTCTTCGCGGATCTCGGACTCGCGACGCGACTCGGTGCGACCCCGCACGTGATCGACGACGTCGCGTTCTACGGACTGGACTTCGTCCCCCGATCGCGACGGGAGGACCTCGAGTACGAGTTCGAACCGGTACCCGACGCGGCCGACCACGCCGCCCTCGTGGGCCACGGCCTGTTCGAACCGTTCGCCCACGCCGACTGGGACACCGACCGTCTCCTCGCGGAGTCGACGGTCGACTTCGACGCCGTCCTGCTCGGTGACAACCACGACCCCGGCACCGCCGAGGTACGGGACACGTGGGTCACGTACTGCGGCTCGACCGAACGCGCGAGCGCGAGCGAACGCGAGGCCCGCGGCTACAACCTCGTCAGCTTCGACGACGAGGTCGCGATCCGCCGCCGTGGGCTCGACGCGACCCGCGAGTTCGTCTTCGTCGACCTCGAACTCGCCGGAAACGAGGGGATCGATCGGATCCAGGAGCGGGTCCGGCAACACGACCTCGAGGACGCGGTCGTCATCGTGACGATCGAGGGCGAGGGTGCCCCGATCACGCCCGCGACGGTCGAGGAGTTCGCCCTCGATCGGGACGCGCTCGTCGCCCGGGTCAACGATCGCCGGGACCTCCCCGACGACGCGGACGAGGTGACGGTGAGTTTCGCCGATCCCGACGAGGCGGTTCGCGAGCGAATCCGCGAACTGGGGCTCAGCGACGCCGCCCGCGACATCGACGAGGCGGTCCGGAACGACGATCTTCCGGACTCGAACGTCCGCGAGACCGTAGAGCGGCGCGTCCGCGACCTGCTCGAGGACGACGACGCGGCGTTCGATCCGGCGGTTGGTGACGACGGTGCCGTCGGGACCGATCGCACGACCGACGGGAAGTCGACCGTCGCCGACGCGATCGCGGAGGACGGCGGGAGCGACTCGACGGCCGATACGGAGCCACCCGCAGACGCGGCGGACGCCGACGACGCCGACATCGGCGACGCTACCGGCGCCGACGCTGACGCTACCGACGCCGACACCGGCGACGCTGCCGACGCCGACACCGCGTCGCTGGGTGATTTCGCGTGAGGGTCGATCGCATTCGGCTACGGAACTTCAAGTGCTACGGCGAGGCCGACCTCTCGCTCGATCGGGGCGTCACCGTCGTCCACGGCGTCAACGGCAGCGGGAAGTCGACGCTGCTCGAGGCGGTCTTCTTCGCCCTCTACGGCTCGAAGGCCCTGGACGATCGCACCCTCGACGACGTCATCACGATCGGCGAAGAGGCGGCCGAGGTCGAACTCGCGTTCACCCACGACGGCCACGCGTACCACGTCGAACGCCACCTCAAACTGCGCGGTGACCGGGCGGCGACCACGAAGTGCGTCCTCGAGACGCCCTCGGAGACGATCGAAGGTGCGCGGGACGTGCGCGCGACGGTGACCCGGCTCCTGCGGATGGACGCCGACGCGTTCGTCAACTGCGCGTACGTTCGACAGGGCGAGGTGAACAAGCTCATCCACGCCTCACCGAGCGATCGCCAGGACATGATCGACGACCTGCTCCAGCTCGGTGCGCTCGAGGAGTATCGCGAGCGGGCGAGCGACGCTCGACTCGGCGTGAAGACGGTTCTCGACGGCCAGCAAGAAGTCCTCGAGAACCTCCGGTCGCAGGTGGAGGAGAAGGAAGCGAAGGACCTCCACGAGCGGCTGAACGGACTCGAGTCCCGACGCCGGGAGACGATCGAGCAAATCGACCACTACGAGAGCCAGCGCGAGCAGGCCCGGTCGACGCTCGAGGCCGCCGAGGACGTCCTCGAGCGCCACGAGGAAACCCGCGAGGAGATCGAGACCCTGGAGGCCGAGATCGACGACCTCCGATCGAAGATCAGCGAAACCGAACGCAAGCGGGAGGACGCGCGAGAGGAGATCCGTGATCTCGAGGCGCGACGCGAGGAACTGGCCGACGAACGCGACGAACTGCTCGCCGAGGTCGACCTCGACGAGACCGACGACGAGGCGATCGAGGACCGGATCGAGGACCTCGAGGAGCGAGACGACGACCTCCGGGACGACCTCGAAGACGTCCGGGTGACGATCACCGAGAAAACCGGGACCGTCGATCGGCTTCGCGAGGAGGTCACGGAACTCGAGTCACAGGCCGACGAGGCCCGCGAGGAGGCGGACGCGCTCGAGAGTCGACTCGAGGACGACGAGCAGGCGATCGCCGATCGGGAGGAGAAACTGCAGGAACTCGACGAACGGCTCGAATCCGCACGTGCGAAGTTCGAGGACGCCCCCATCGCGTTCGGCGAGGCGGCCGACCACGTCGCCGCACTCGAGCGAGAGCGCGAGGACCTGACCGAGGAGATCAGCGACGTCACGGCCGACGCCAGGGCCGCCGAGAACGCCATCGAGGAGGCCGAAGCGCTGCTCGAGGAGGGCAAGTGTCCCGAGTGCGGCCAGCCGGTCGAGGACTCGCCACACGTCGACGTACTCGACGAGAAGCGAGCGCAACGCTCGACCCTCGAGGAGCGGCGCGAGGAACTCGAGGCCGAGCGCGACGACCTCGACGAGCGACTGGATCGGGCCGAAGACCTTCGCGAGGCGGAACGGGAGGTCGATCGGATCGAGACCAACCGAAACAACGTCGAGCAACTCCTCGCGGAGAAACGCGAGGCGCTCGCGGAGCGCCGAGAGAAACGCGATCAGTTGCGCGAGACGGCCGACGAGTACGAGTCCGAGGCCGAGACGAAACGCGCCGAGGCGGACGAACTCGAGGACGACGTCGACGCCGCGCGGGCCGAACTCGGCGAGATCAACACCGAGCGCGGGGAACTCAAAGCGACGCTGGAGACGCTCGAGCGGATCGCCGAAATCGACGACGAGCGAGCCGAACTGGCGAATCGGATCGAGAGCCTGCGGGAGCGGCGATCGGACTGGGAGACGATGAACGACGAACGTCGGGAAGGACTGTCGGCGAAACGCGAGCGCAAGCGCGACCTCGAGTCGGAGTTCGACGAGGAGCGGGTCGAGGAGGCACGGACCGACAGACAGAACGCGGAGAACTACGTCGAGAAGGTCGACGAGAAACTCGCCGAACTCGAGGAGCAACGCGACGAACTCGGGAACGCGATCGGCGCGGTCGAACGGGAACTCGACGAACTCGACGAACTCCGGGACCGACTCGAATCCGTCGACGCCCGCCGTGCGAAGCTCGAGTCGCTGTACGAGGAGGCGGAGACCTTACAGGGGACCTATGGCGAGCTCCGATCGGAGTTGCGCCAGCGCAACGTGGAGACGCTCGAACGGCTGCTAAACGAGACGTTCGACCTCGTCTACCAGAACGACTCCTACGCGGGGATCGATCTGGACGGCGACTACCGGCTGACGGTCTACCAGAAGGACGGCGAAGCCCTCGAACCGGAACAGCTGTCGGGCGGCGAACGGGCGCTGTTCAACCTGAGTCTGCGGTGTGCGATCTACCGGCTGCTCGCCGAGGGCGTCGAGGGGACGGCCCCGATGCCGCCGCTCATCCTGGACGAGCCGACCGTCTTCCTCGACTCCGGGCACGTCACGCAACTCGTCTCACTGGTCGAATCGATGCGCGATCTCGGCGTCGAACAGATCGTCGTCGTCAGCCACGACGAGGAACTCGTCGGCGCGGCCGACTCGCTGGTCCGAGTCGAGAAAGATGCGACGTCGAACCGCTCGCAGCTCGATCGCGGCGAGCCACCGGAGTCGGCCCTGCTCGCGTCCGACTAGGGTGGGTCGCAAACTCGCGATCGGCTCCGATCGGGATTCCTGACTCCGATCAGGAGGCATCGATAGACGGGTCTTCGGACGGTGTAGCGTCCCCCGCGTCCGCGGTGCGAATCGCGTCGAGGGCCCGCTCACACTTTTCGGTGAGTTCGTAGCCACGCTCGCCGGCGACGTCGGTTTCCGCGAGGAGACCGGCAGCCGAGAGCACCGTGAGACGGCCGTGAAGGTCGCTCTCGCAGAAGTCGTACCCGTCGAGGAGCGTGCGGATTCCGAGGGGGCCGCGTTCGTCGAGTTCGACCAGCAGTCCGAGCGTTTCGTCGTCGTGGACGTTCGTCAGGAGCGTCCGAACCGGGGTACTGACCGTTCGGGCGGCGGTTTCGAGCGCCGATTCGTCGATGGACTCCAGGCGATCGTTCTGGACGTAACACTCGTTGCCAGTTTCCGGATCCCGAACGAGACTCGCACTGTCGGATTCCTTGAGCAGTAGATAGCGTTTGCCGGTGTCGTCGCGTACGGTTTTCATGGTGGGTTCGATCGTCCGGTATCAGCCAATCATAGATGATCGTTCATTTAGGTTTCGCCTGACCGGCCGGAGCGAGCGGCTGGCCCGGTCACGTCGTCCCTTCGTCGCCGTCAGCGCTCGTCGTGGCATCTGTCTCGGTGTCGGGTGCCGCGTCCGGCCGGCCGCCGGTATTCGTCGAGGCGTCAGTCGCCGCGTCGCCGGGGTCCGATTTCGTCACGTCGTCGGGCTTTGCTTCGGTCTCGGATTCGGCTCCGTCTTCCGTTCCGGTCCCGTCGTCGGCCTCGGTTCCGTCCGCCACTTCGGACCCGTCCTCGGCCGCCTCGGGCTTGCCGTCGTCGACCTCCATCGCCTCGTAGGCCCGGTACCGGCGGTAGGCGAACACGGACAGGGTGGTGGCACCAGCGAGCAGGGCGAGACTGCGGGTCGTCCGGCCCTCGAAGAACAGGAAGAGGAGGCCGAGCGACGCGGCCAGGATCGCCGCGTTGAGGACGAGCACCAGACTCCAGAAGTGCTCGAGGAGTTCTCCCGGAACGTCCGTCTCGGCGGTCGAGACGTCGGGGATCGACACCGACGTCGACTCGGCGGTCGATTCCCCGCGCTCCCGCGAGACGTCGGGGATCGTCAACGAGTCGCTGTCCGGATCCCTGAACTCCTCTTCCGGATCGTACTCCTCCGGTTCGTGCTCGGTCCGATCGAACAGCACACCTATCCGGACGAGAAGCGGCCGCAAAAGGGTTCGCGTTCGGGTCGGCCTGTGCCTGCGTCTCGGACCTCGGGAGCGCTCAGGCGAGATCGTCGAGTGCGAGCGTCTGGGACGTCTCTACCCAGGCAAGTGGGTTCTCGGCGTCGTAGAAGACGATGCCGTCTTCCGTCTCGTAGGATTCGATCGTCGCGGTCTCGTCGAGATCGCTACGCGGTTCGCTACTGTCCGTCGTCTCGTCGTCGTTCACACGGGTGGACACTTCGATCACCTGACTGTATGTTAAGTGTTACCACATTATATGTCTTGTTGCCCCCACAAAATCACGTTGTAGTTGGCGGTCAGTGGCCGGCGATGCCCGGATCGGAGTACTGGGGTTTTTATTCGCCGACTTCGAACCTCGGGACCATGACTGAGGCGGGCCAGGCCGGACTCGCGGAGTTTGCTGAGGCGTCCGACGACCGGCCGGACGAAGAGGCAGTTGCCGTCGCCGGCAACGGCGGCACCGATGCCGCGGACGTAATCGACGTGCTCGAAGAGACCCTTCCGGAAGCGGACGGCGACGTCGAACTCGCCGTCATGCAGGTCGATTACACCGTCGCCGGCTACGGGGACGAGGAGCGACCGATCATGCACGTGTTCGGGCGAACGCCCGACGGCGAACTCGAACACGTCCAGGTCGTCGGCTTCCGGCCGTACTTCTACGCGCCGACGGGCACGCTCGATCGGCCTCCGGAGGAGGAGTACGATCGACTCACCGGCAGCCGCGACGTCGACAGGAACGGCGACCCCTACGAGAGCATCCGTGGCGAGAAACTGACCAAGATCTTCGGCCAGACGCCGCGCGACGTCGGGCAGGTGCGCGACGAGTTCGAGCACTACGAGGCGGACATCCTCTTCCCGAACCGGTTCCTGATCGACAAGGACGTCCGCAGCGGCATCCGCGTTCCGGAACGCCGCGCCGAGGATGACTCCCTCGTCGTCCCCCACGGGGAGGTCGAGGCCATCGACGTCCACGCCGAGCCGCGCGTCTGTACGTTCGACATCGAGGTCGACGATCGATCGGGGTTCCCGGAGGACGGCGAGGAACCGATCGTCTGTCTCACCAGCCACGACTCGTACCGCGACGAGTACGTCATGTGGCTCTACGAGGCCCCGATCGGCGACGGTCCGATCCCGACCGAGATCGCGGACTACGAGCCGATCGAGGGATCGCTCGACCACGAGGTCCGGGCGTTCGACGAGGAGGAGGCGATGCTCGACGCCTTCATCGAGTACATCGACGACGAGACCGATCCGGACGTCCTCACCGGCTGGAACTTCGAGGATTTCGACGCACCGTACCTCCTCGATCGGCTGGAGGAACTCCAGGGCCCCCACGAGTACGATCTCTCGATCGATCGCCTCTCCCGCGTCGACGAGGTCTGGCGGAGCAACTGGGGCGGCCCGGACATCAAGGGACGGGTCGTCTTCGACCTCCTGTATGGCTACCAGCGGATGGTCTTCTCCGAACTGGATTCCTACCGGCTGGATGCCGTCGGCGAGGCGGAACTGGGCGTGGGGAAAGAGCGGTACACCGGCGACATCGGCGACCTCTGGGAGGACGATCCCACGCAACTGCTCGCGTACAACCTGCGGGACGTCGAAATCTGCGTCGAACTCGATCGCCAGCAGGAGATCATCCCGTTCTGGGACGAGGTGCGCTCCTTCGTGGGGTGCAAACTCGAGGACGCGCCGACGCCGGGCGACGCGGTCGACATGTACGTCCTCCACGAGGCACACGGCCGGTTCGCCCTCCCTTCGAAGGGCCAGCAGGAGGCCGGCGAGGAGTACGAGGGCGGCGCGGTGTTCGAGCCGATCACGGGCGTCAAGGAGAACGTCACGGTACTCGACCTGAAGTCGCTGTATCCCATGTGCATGACGACGGTCAACGCCTCGCCCGAGACGAAAGTCGATCCCGACGAGTACGACGGTGAGACCTACATCGCACCCACCGAACCCGAGCCGATCCACTTCCGCAAGGAACCCGACGGTGTGATGCGCGAGATGATCACGGAACTGCTCGCCGAACGCGAGGAGAAGAAGGACCTGCGAAACGAGTACGAGCCCGGGACCCCCGAGTACGAGCAGTACGATCGCCAGCAAGGGGCGGTGAAGGTCATCATGAATTCGTTGTACGGAGTATCGGGATGGGAACAATTCCGATTATATGACAAAGAAGCTGCATCTGCAATCACCGCTACTGGGCGCGAGGTGATCGAATTTACGGAGACTGCCGCAAACGAACTCGACTATCAGGTAGCGTATGGTGACACCGACTCGGTCATGCTCGAACTCGGCCCCGAGGTCTCGAAAGAGGAGGCACTCGAGCAATCGTTCGAGATCGAGGAGTACCTCAACGATCGCTACGACGACTTCGCCCGCGAGGACCTGAACGCCGAAGAACACCGCTTCCAGATCGAGTTCGAGAAACTCTACCGGCGATTCTTCCAGGCGGGCACGAAGAAACGCTACGCCGGCCACATCATCTGGAAGGAAGGGAAAGACGTCGACGACGTCGATATCACCGGTTTCGAGTACAAACGCTCGGACATCGCGCCGATCACGAAGGAGGTCCAGCACCAGGTCATCGAGATGATCGTCAAGGAGGGCGACATCGAGGGGGCGAAGGAGTACGTCAACGGGGTTATCGAAGACGTTCTCGCGGGCGAGGTCTCCCTCGAGGAGATCGGGATCCCCGGCGGCATCGGCAAGCGACTGGACAACTACGACACCGACACGGCCCAGGTCCGGGGCGCGAAGTACGCGAACCTGTTGCTCGGGACGAACTTCCAGCGCGGGAGCAAACCCAAGCGGCTCTACCTCGATCGGGTCGACCCCTCGTTCTTCCGGCGGATGGAAGCCGAAGAAGGGTTCGATCCCCAGCACGATCCCCTCTACGGCGCGTTCAAACGAAATCCCGACGTTATCTGCTTCGAGTACGACGACCAGGTCCCCGAGGAATTCGAGGTCGACTACGACAAGATGCTCGAGAAGACCCTGAAGGGACCGATCGAGCGTATCCTCGAGGCGCTGGACGTCTCGTGGGAGGAAGTCAAGAGTGGCCAGGAGCAAACCGGTCTAGATAGTTTCATGTAACGGTCCGGCCCGATTCTCTCGAGATGCACGTTCACAGCTTAATACGGGTAAATTACACCATCCGTATATCCTAACGTACCGTACGTGCGTTCCGATTCACCGTACAATATCCTCGGCCCTGTTCAACGTCGATTTATGATTCGGAAAATTATTTTATCATTGCAAAACCGTATCCAATTGGATACGAAACCGTTATCAGTCATACGACCCACCGTTCAGACGACAGAGTACTATGGCACGTCTCGAACTAACCAACCTGCACGCGGAAGTAGCGGAGGGCGGCGAGAAGATTCTCGACGGAGTCGATCTCGAGGTCGAGTCCGGCGAGATCCACGCCCTGATGGGACCGAACGGGTCGGGGAAGTCGACGACCGCGAAGGTCATCGCCGGCCACCCGGCCTACGAGGTCACCGAGGGTGAAGTCCTGATTCACATCGAGGAAGACGAGTTCGGCGACGATATCGAGATCGACGAGGACCAGCGCACCTGGGACCTGCTCGACCTCGAACCCAACGAGCGCGCGGCACTCGGCGTCTTCCTCGGCTTCCAGTACCCCGCCGAGATCGAGGGCGTCACGATGACCAACTTCCTCCGGACGGCGCTCAACGCCAAGATCGAGGAGCGCGAAGAACTCTTCGAGGACGAGGAGGAAGACGAAGCGGCGGAGGAAGACGAAGCAGGCTTCGAGACCTCGCCGATGGAAGGCCCCGCGGACGAGGGCGAGATCGGCGTCGCCGAGTTCCAAGGAATCCTCCAGGAGAAGATGGAGCAACTGGACATGGACGAGAAGTTCGCCCAGCGATACCTCAACGCCGGCTTCTCCGGCGGCGAGAAGAAGCAGAACGAAGTGCTGCAGGCGGCCATCCTCGAACCTTCGATCGCCGTTCTCGACGAGATCGACTCCGGGCTCGACATCGATCGGCTGCAGGACGTCTCGAACGGCATCAACGCGCTGCGCGACGAGCAGGGCACGGGGATCCTCCAGATCACCCACTATCAGCGCATTCTCGATTACGTCGAACCCGATCACGTCCACGTGATGCTCGACGGAAAGATCGCGAAGAGCGGCGGTCCCGAACTCGCCGAGGCGCTCGAAGACGAGGGGTACGACTGGGTCCGCGAAGAGGCCTACGGCACCGCGTAACCGAATACGGCTAGAACAACGGTAATAACCCTACAGCCGTAACCATATACACAATCAAATTATGAGTTCCGAACAAGACCACCTCAAAGACACCGACACCGAAGCGCGGTTCGAGTTCAAGAAAGAACAGAACGCCGCGGTGAAATCCGACAAGGGCCTGACCGAGGAGATCATCCGCATGATCTCCGAGGACAAGGACGAGCCCGACTGGATGCTCGAGCGCCGCCTGCGCGCGCTCCAGCAGTACCAGAACATGCCGATGCCCTCGGGCTGGCCCGGCATGCCCGATCTCTCCGGGCTGGACGTAGAAGAAATCGTCCCGTACATCCGTCCCGACGTCGACAAGCGCGAAGGCGTCGACGACTGGACGGAACTGCCCGACGAGATCAAAGACACCTTCGACAAACTCGGCATTCCGGAGGCGGAGAAGAACGCCCTCTCCGGCGTCGGTGCCCAGTACGAGTCGGAGGTCGTCTACCAGAACATGCAAGAGCAGTGGGAGGAGAAGGGTGTCATCTTCATGAACATGGACCGCGCGGTCCAGGAGCACCCCGAACTCGTCAAAGAGCACTTCATGACGACCTGCGTGCCGCCGAGCGACAACAAGTTCGCGGCGCTGCACGGGGCCGTCTGGTCCGGCGGGTCGTTCGTCTACGTCCCCGAGGGCGTCACCGTCGAGATGCCCGTCCAGGCCTACTTCCGGATGAACTCCGAGGGGATGGGCCAGTTCGAGCACACGCTGATCATCGCCGAGGAGGGGTCGGAAGTCCACTACATCGAGGGCTGTTCCGCGCCCAAGTACGGCACCCACAACCTCCACTCCGGCGGCGTCGAGGTCTTCGTGGGCGAAGACGCTCACGTCCAGTACTCCACGGTCCAGAACTGGTCGAAGAACACCTACAACCTCAACACCAAGCGCGCCATCGTCGAGGAAAACGGTACGATGGAGTGGGTCTCCGGCAGCATGGGCTCGAAAGCGACCATGCTCTACCCGTGCTCGATCCTCAAGGGTCGCGGCGCGACCGACACCCACATCACGATCGCCTTCGCGGGCGAGGGTCAGGACATCGACACCGGTGCGAAGGTGTACCACAACGCGCCGAACACGAGTTCGACCATCGAGTCCAAGTCGATCTCCAAGGACGGCGGCCGCACTAACTACCGCGGCCTCGTCCACATCGCCGACGGTGCCGAGAACTCGAGCACTGCGGTCGAGTGCGACGCGCTGATGTTCGACAACGAGTCCACGTCGGACACCATGCCGTACATGGAGATCGAGGAGTCGAAGGTCGACGTCGCCCACGAGGCGACCGTCGGCAAGATCGGCGACGAGGACATCTTCTACCTCCAGTCGCGCGGACTGGACGACGACGACGCCAAGAAGATGATCGTCGCCGGCTTCATCGAGCCGATCACGGAGGAACTGCCGATCGAGTACGCGGTCGAACTCAACCGCCTCATCGAACTCGAGATGGAAGGTAGCCTCGGATAATATGAGCACGCAGGTACACGCCAATCTGACGGAAGAACAGGTCCGCGAAATCAGCGGGAACCTCGACGAACCCGACTGGCTCCTCGAAATCCGCCTCGAAGCGCTCGAGGCGCTCGAGGATCTGGACATGCCCGACGTCATCCGGACGCCGGGTCGCGACTGGACGAACCTCCACGATCTGGACTTCGAGTCGCTCGTCGATCCGCTGAACGCCGCCGAAGACAAGGACCAGTTCGGACCCGAGGACGCCGAGGTCCTTCCCTGGAGCGAGGCGGTCCAGGAGCACGAGGCGCTTCTGCAGGAGCAGTTCGGCTCCGTCGTGGACCCCCAGGAGAACTACCTGACGGCCCTCTCCACCGCGCTGTTTAGCACCGGAACCGTCGTCTACGTCCCCGAAGGCGTCGACGCCGAGGACGTCACCATCCGAACCGAGCAGAACTCCCGATCGCTGTTCAACTACACGCTCGTCGTCACCGAGGAGTCGTCCTCGGTCACGATCCTCGAGCGTCAGGCCACGGGCGAGGAAGCCGAGGAGCAGTACTACAGCGGCATCGTCGAAGTAGCCGCCGGCGAAAACAGCCGCGTCCAGTACGGAAGCCTGCAAAATCTCTCGGAGGACGCCTACAACTTCACCGTCAAGCGCGGTGAGGCCGACACCTACGCGACGATCGACTGGATCGAGACCAACCTCGGCACCCAACTGACCAAGACCGAAGTGTCGACGACGCTCAGCGGCGACAGCTCCGAGACGCAGATCGTCGGGGCCTTCTACGGTCACAACGATCAGCACTTCGACCTCGACGCGAAGGTCTGGCATCGTGCGGAGCACACGACGGCGGACCTCGTCACGCGCGGCGTCACCGACGACGTCGCCCGATCGGTCTACGAGGGCGTCCAGGACGTCGGCCCGGACGCGTGGGACACCAGCTCCTACCAGCGCGAGAACACGCTGATGTTAAGCGACGAGTCCGAGGCCGACGCCTCGCCGAAGCTGATCATCAACAACCACGACACCGAGGCCAGCCACTCGGCGACGGTCGGCCAGATCGACCGGGAGGACCTGCTGTACATGACCTCCCGTGGCATCGATCCGCGATCCGCGCGCAACATGCTCGTCGAGGGCTTCTTCGTGCCGGTCCTCGAGGAGATCGCGGTCGACGAACTGCGCGACGACCTCGAGGACCTGATCCGGACGCGTCTTCGCGAACGGCAGTGAGGACGGCTCGTGGGATCGTCGATCCCACGGCGACTTCGCGAACGAGGGTAGCGAGACTCGAGCGAAGCGAGCGTGTCGGGTTCTCGACGACGAGCACCGCCCGCCGTCGTCCCGACCGTATCGATCGCGGTCCGTTTTCTCCGACGATCGATCGCTGGGGAAATCGTCTGACGTCCTTTTTAGTACGTCAGCAGAGTAGCGAGTGGCGATGCGGTCCCTCTCAGTCAAACTGGACGACGACACCTTCGAGGCGCTCGAGATGGAGCGACGGCTGATCGGATTCGACAGCCGTGCCGCGTACGTCCGGTGGATCGTCGACCACCGGGCGTCGATCGCCGACGAACTCGACGACGGGCCCGACCTGCTCGAGGGCTATCGCGAGCGGATCGCCACGTTAGAGGGGGAACTGGCGGCACTGACCAGTCGGGAGCGACCGGAACCGGAGGGTGAGCGACCGGACGACCCGGAGCCGACTTCGGGCCGCGTCGACGCGACGGGCAGCGAATCGGCTCTCGCCCGCGACGGCGGCGTCGGAGCCGACGGCGACGCCAGTGACGGCGCGACGGCCAGTGCCGACGACGATGCCCGATCGGTCCCGAACGAGTCGCGAGCGGACGGCAACGGGTGGACGCGAGCGAAGATCGATCCGTCGGTCCAGGTCCGGGGGTCCCCGCGAACGACTGTCTCCCGGGACCGTCCTGCCGAGACGGCGAGCAGTTCGACGGCCGAGGAGACGGCCGATCAGTCCGGAGCCGTAGATCCCGTGGCGGAGTCGAACACCGATCCCGGTCGCGATCCGGAATCGGGGTCGGATCCGGAACGGGAGTCGGACCGGAACCCGGAATCGGAGTCGGCACACCTCTCGCCGGAACGCGTCGTGCGCATCCCGGGCGATCCCGTCTCGAAGGACGCCGACGTCCTCGAGACGGTCGAGTTCGATCGGCTCGACGAACTCTCGCGGCGTGCGGTCGCGAAGACGCGTTCCCGGCTGGACCGACCGGTCGAGACCGGCCTCGAGTACCGCTCGTCGACGACGCTGGTCGACGAGACGATCCGGCCGGGCGAAGACGTGGTCGACCTCGATTCGCTGTCCGTCCCCGGTCGCGACGACGACGTGATCGAGGCTCGCCGGGAGGTCGCCGGGCGGGCGATCGCGTTCCTCCGGGACGAAGAGCGCGCGCGCAAATCCGACTTCGTCGACGCCCTGTACGCGGCGTCTCCCGCGGGGTACGAGACGGCAGACAGCTGGTGGGCCTGTCTGAAGGGGGCCCTCAAACAGGTCGACGCGATCGAGGGCGGCGACGGCAGTCGGGTCTGGCGGTTCACCGGCTGAAGCTGTGCTGCCTATCGATCGTCGCCGCGTTCGGATACCGATCGGATGCAGGAAGTTAAGTACCATGCACCCCGAAGGCCACCTATGAGTCTGGGACAGCGCGTCTCGAGCGATCACCAGCTCGCCCGACTCCTCCAGATCGGGGTCGTGCTGGAAGAGGTCGTCGAGTCCCGCGCCGCCCACCACCTCGAGTCGCTGCCCGCCGACGAGCGGGAGGCTGTCGACGAGGAGGTGCGAACGCTGCTCGCCGAGGCTGCCGAGGAATCGGCCGACCATCGCGAGCGGCTGGAGGCGCTGATCGACGACCTCGACGCGGAGACGGTCGCCTACGAAGAGATCAACGCACTGGTCGACGCCCAGTACGGACCGCCAGAGGACACGGACGGCGTCCTCTACGATCAACTGGCCAACGAGGAGACCGCCTACAAGTTCTACGACGACCTGATCGAAGCGATCGAGGCTTCCGACGCGACGTTCGCGATCGATCGGGATCGAGTGCTCGAGACGCTCTCGAATATCCGCGAGGAAGAGAAGGAGGGGGTCCAGGACGTGACCGAGGTCATGGAGCACAGAGCATGATCGGGGCGACGACCTGGCGGACGCCCGCCGTCCACCCGCGTACGCCGCGCCGGATTCCCCGACGAGAATCGACCACAGATACCGGCTTCACGACCGACGGAGGGAGGCAATGAACACTGCAGACCAGTATCTCAAAGCGATCTATCTCGCCCAGCGCATCGAAGACGGCCCCGCCTCGACCGGCACGCTCGCCGACCTGCTCGAGGTCAGTCCCGCGAGCGTCAACGAGATGATCGGCAAACTGGAGGGACGCGGCCTCGTCGACCACGAGAAGTACAAGGGTGCCAGCCTGACCGACGAAGGACTCGAACGCGCTCACGACGCGCTCCAGACCTACTGTATCATCGAGCGGTTCCTCGCGAACGTTCTCGAGGTCGAGGAGTTCCGGGAGGAAGCTCGCACGCTCGAGAGCGTCATCGACGACACCGTCGCCGAGCGCCTCGACACCATCATCGATCGCCCCGCGGAGTGTCCCGACTGTTTCGACCCCGAACGGGACTGCTGTGAACGTCTGGAACTCGAAGTCGGCGGCTGTGCGAACTGAACCGTCGACGAGTTACGTTTTCGACCCGATACCCGCGATCAACCACGATCAGTTCCGCTCCCGTGACGCCGCGGCCGCCTCGTCACCGAACCTGACGTACCGTCGACCGACGATCGCGGCCCCGACGATCGCGGCCACGACGACTGCGGACAGTTCGATCGGGAGCGACCACGTCTCGCCCGCCCAGTCGTCCTCGAAGACCGTCGCGTAGTAGGTAGCGATCGCCTCGCCGTGCACGGCGAGCAGCACCTCGCGATTCTCCCGGAGCGAGTTGTCGTTCCAGTTCGCGCTCCCGACGACGGCAGTCGTCCGGTCGACGACGATCCCCTTGGTGTGGATCTTCTCGAAGGCGTCGGTGTCGTCGACGAGACGGACCTCGAAATCGAGGTCGTCCCTGGCGGCGGTTCGCTCGAGGTCGGCGGCCAGCCGGTCGTGTTCGTCCGCGACGTACCACGACGAGTCGAGCAGGAGCCGGACCGTGACACCGCGGTGAGCGGCCGCGATCGTCGCCTCGAGCAGGGAGACGTCGGGGTCGACGGTGGCCTGCTCGACGAGCAGTTCGTCCTCCGCCGACGCGACGAGGGATACGAGGCGCGACTCGGCGTTGTCTGGTGCGAGCAGGAGTTCGGCCGACTCGACCGGGACGGTGGCCCGTTCGTGGCTGGCGTCGAACGATCGCCGTGGCGGGGGGTCGTCCGCGACGAACGAGGCGTTCGCGAGGTATGCGGTTCCAGATTCGGTATCCCACCCGCGGAAGTCGGTCCGGAAGACCGACGCGAGGTCGGCCGCGAGCGCGGCGTCGGTGAGTCGAACGCCCCAGCCGCGACTCGACGCCCCGCCGACGCCGGCAGGTTTCCAGTTCTCTGACGTCACGAGTACCGTGTCGTCGGCGACGAGGTACTTCGGGTGGTGATACCGGTACCGCGCTCCCTCGCCACCGATGACGCGAACGTCGACGCCCGCGGCACGCAACGTCTCGATCCGCGATCGGGTTTCCGACGGCGCACCGCCGACCGGCCCCGACTCGAGGAGGACGGCGACGTCGACGCCGCGAGCTGCCGCGTCCGCGAGTGCAGCGGTGATCTCGCGATCGGTGAAGGTGTAGCCGGCGAGCAAGATTCGATCGTCGGCGTCGCGAATCGTCTCGCGTGGGACTTCGGGCGCGTCGGGGAGGACGAACGCCGTCGCTTCGTCCGGATCGAACGTCGAAACCGGGCGACAGGTCGCGTCACGGGGCCACCACCGTCCCAGTGATTTGCTGTCGCCGTCGGCAGTCGCGGCGTCGGCCTCGCGGGCCCCGTCCCCGTGTTCGGCCCGGTACCAACGTTCCGCGAGGGGTGCCCGATCGTAGGCTACCTCGTCGATGATTGCCGTCCCGTTCCGGAGCGTGAGTTTGTCACCGTCGTTCGCGAGTCGGAGCGTCCCGTCGAGTTGGAGAACGGGATCGTCGGTCATCGCGTCGATGGCGGCCGGATCGGTACTCACGGCGATCCGGCCGGAGACGGTCTCGTTCGGGAACCGGGCGACCGTGTGGCCGTCGGTGATCGTCCAGTTCGTTAGCCTCGTTCCGGGTGGCGTCTCGAGGACGAGATACTCGCCGACGTTCCCCCGAGTCGTCGGGTTCGGATAGAGTTCGACGATCCGGGTGTCGGCGTCCGTGGTCGCCGTCGGCTCCGGGCCGGTTCCGGTCTCTCGCTGGCTCTCGACCGGACAGTCCGCGTCGATCGCCGGCGTCGCGGAGCCGTTCCGATCGGCGGCCGGATCGCTGGGCCGAGGGGTCGGCGATCGCAGTTCGCCGGTCGCCGTCTTCTGGAATAGCGGTTCGCCTGCGGTCGTCGCCGGTGCGACGACGAGAGGTCCGACGATCGTGACGCTCGCGACCAGCACGAGCGCGATCGCGAACGCGGTGACTGTCCACCGTCGATCGGCCATCGGGGCGTCTGGCTGCCTCTTCGTACTTAAACTGTGAGGAGAGCCGCGGTCGGAGACCGGCGTCGCGTGGGATCAGGCTGCCGGCTCGAGGTCGACGTTCTCGGCCTCGGCCTGGACGAGGTACGCGCGATCGTCGTCGTATTCGGCGACGATCTCGAGGGCGTCTCGCGTGCCGATCCGGGTGAGCGCCCACGCGGCGCTGGCCCGAACCCGATCGGCCTCGTCGTCCTCGAGGACGTCGGCGAGCGGGTCGATCGCGCGGGTGTCACCGATCAGGCCCAGTGCGCGTGCGGCCCAGCTGCGGACGTCGGGGTTGTCGTCGACGAGCTGGTTGGCGATCGGCTGGACGGCTTCTTCGGTGCCGATCTCGCCGAGCGCGCGGAACGCCGGCTGTTGCAGGTTCGGGTTCGAGTCGACGTAGTCCAGCAGGGTGTCGACGACCTCGTCGTCGTCGACGCCGATCTTGCCGAGGTTGCGCATCGCTGCCTGGTCGCGGCGGGCGGCCTTCTGGAGCATCGGTTCGATCGCCTCCTCGGGGCCCATCCGTTCTAAGGCCTCCATGCAGTGTTCTTCCATGAAGTCCGAGTCGAACGTCTCCAGCGCGAGGAGGATCATGTCGACGTTGCCCCGCTTCTCGTGGACCTTGAGCGCGTGCCACTCGGGCGGGAAGTCCTTGACGTGATCGAGGACGTCGTAGAACCCCTCGCGTCGCAGTTGCTCGCGGATCTGGAGGTCCGTCCACTCGGTCGCGTCGTCGACGTCGCTCTGGAATTCGTCGGTCGCGTCGAGCAGCGCGGCGATCGTCTCCGCATCGTCGTCCGGATCCAGATCGGCCGCTTCGACCGCGCCGATCGCGTTTTCGAGGGTCCCCTCGAGCTGTTCCGGAACGGAGTCGACCTCGTCGCCCAGCGTGACGGCGGCCCCGAGGATGTCGTTGCACTCGTCGAGGAAGTCCTCGACCGCCTCGATCAACTCCGCGTTCCCCTCTTCGGTCCAGCGGGTGCCCGTGATCGTGCCGCTGGCGCTCTCGATTTCGCTCACGACGTCTTCGGCGTAGGGGCCGCGCTGGTCCTCGAGGTCGGACTCGAGGTCCGACACGTCGCTCTCGATGTCGTCGTACCGGTCCTGCAGTTCTTCTTCCGGCGTGACCGTCTCTTCGTCCTCGTCCTCGTCCTCGTCCTCGTCCTCGTCCTCGTCTTCCTCGGGCGGCTCCGGAATCTCGATCGGCTCGAGGTCCGATCGGAACGTCTCGACGTCTTCCTCGACGACGTCCAGGTCGTCCTCTGTCTCGGCGGCTTCGAGGTCCGCTTCGAGTTCCTCGAGGTCGTCTTCGAGGGCCGCGAGGTCGGACCGAATCGCGTCGAGATCGACCGGGTCGTCCGCCTCCTCGGCTGGCTCGTCGGGTGACTCCTCGTCACTCATCGTTCCACCCCGCGACGGCGCCGACGCGTGACTGCGTTCATACTCACAGGTCGTGTCAGCACGTTCCTAAGCGTTTCCATGCAGGCCCGTCTCGGTCGGCTGTGGTTCGTCTTCGCGCCAGTAGAACCAGGGACTCAGGGTCATGTACGCGATGCCGAGCATCAGAAGGGCGTACGGGAACGTCCGTCCGGCAAAATTGGGGACGAGGATCGCGAGCGCGTGGACGACGCCCATGATGGCGGCGTCGCGCGCGAGCAGATCGGGGTACTGGATCCGCGAGACCATCAGGTAACAGAACGCGCCGGTGACCGCGAGGACGAGCCGGGGGTCCGCCACCCCCGCGAGGATGGCCGCGCCGAGGATCGTCGCCGCGAGCGTCGTCTGGACTCCCTCGGTGTAGCTCCCCGACGTGTCGTAGGCGGTGTACAGTCCGAGTCGCGCGACGGCCATCGCGACGAACAGCGCGCTGATCGCCGTCACGAGCAGGAGGTCCGGGGTAACAGCCTCAGACTCGAGTCCGAGCCCGTCGCGGACCACGACGAACGCGAGTACCGCGGGCGCGACGGCGAAGGAGGCGACGTCTGCGAGCGAGTCCAGGTACGGGCCAGCCTCGGTACCGCCGTAGCGCCGGGCGAGGATCCCGTCCAGTCCGTCGGCGATCGCGGCCAGCAGGATGAGGCGAGCGGCGAGTCGAATGTCGACGAACGCGACGACGACGGCGACGAACCCGAGCGCGGCGTTCGCGATCGTCACCGCGTCGGCGACGCCCAGGCGGCCGACGAACCGGGGAAGCATACTCGCGGATTCGTCCGGCGGGTACCTTACGTGTTTTCGTTCGGATCGCGGATCGGGAGCGGTGTCGATCGTTCCGGAGCGGTCTCGGTGATCTGCCGGGCTGAAATCATCGGTTCAGTATACCGACACCACTGGCTGTTCGTTCGATACAAAATCGCACCGAACGACGCGGGGTCCGACGCTCGCGATTCCGAATTCATCCTCGCTTGAGCCGATCATCTTCGGGGCATTTACACGGCGTCGGACGGCCGATTCGAGAGTCGAACCGGGGCGGTTATATCACGAGTGTCCCAACGCCTAGGTATGAACCGGCGCGTCCTGCTCGCCGCCCTCGGAACCGGGGCCACCGCTGGGCTGGCGGGCTGTTCGTCCGTTCTCAGCCTCTCCGACGACGAGCCCTGCGGCGGCGACGAGTGCGACATCGGGATGACACGAAACGAGTTCCTCCCCGAAACCTACGAGACGACGGTCGGCGAGCCGGTCGTCTGGAAGAACACGAGTGGTGCGGTTCACACGATCACGGCCCTCGAGAACAGCCTCCCCGAGGGTGCCGATTACTTCGCCACCGGCGGCTACGAGGACGAGGAGACGGCGAGAACCGCCTGGGACCACCACGGCGGTCGATTGGGGACCCGTGAGACGTTCGAACACACGTTCGACGTCCCGGGGACCTACGAATACATCTGCATCCCACACGTGAGGGCCGGAATGGTCGGCGAAATTATCGTTACAGAGTAACTGACTTTGCAGAAAGTATTTATGATAGTGGACGAATCTGTGAACTACCTCGGGTAGGGGTACACGAGGTCTGCGGTATTTTTTGGGCACAGCGATCCAGTCACGACGCTATCGAACGTGATCTATTCCAGCCGCTCGCAGCCTATCTCCCGACTAACAGCTGTCCGCTGCCAATCGCCCGACTGATAGCTCTCGGACGCTGAACACGCAAAAAAGCTCGTCGTACCGCGACACTCGATCGCCAGCGGCGATCAGTCGTCGCCGGCCGCGACGTCTTCCTCGTCGACGTCGACCGCGGTCGCCTCCTCTTCGGCGACCTCTTCGGGGTGGGCCTCGAGCGTCGCTTTCTGGACCTCGACGCGACGCAGCGGATAGATCGTCTTGGCCTCCCCGTAAATGGCCGAGGAGAGTCGGCCCTCGACGACGCTGTCGATGAGTTCTTCGAAGTCGCGTTCGGCGGCGGCGTCTTCGACCATCTCGACCATCTGTTCGCGGATGGCCTTCTCCTGGCTCGCGTCCGCCTTTTTCGTCGTGAAGGCGACGGGCTGGATCTGGACGCGGTAGTCGTCCGTCGTCAGGACGGTGACGTAGGCCTCGATCTTCGAGGCACCGCGACGGACCAGCGACCGCAGGTAGTCGCGGGTCAGGGAGTGTTCCACGAACTCCGTGTAGGCCGAGTCGCTGCCGACGTCGGTGATCTTGAAGGTGAGTTTCGTGTTGTTCTCGCTGGCGTTGTTGGTCAGTTCGCCGAGCGTCGTTTCGATGGTTCGGTCGTAGACCTTTTCCGGTTCGTCAGCGGGGGTTTCGCCGAGCTCCTGCCGGTCGAACTGCTCCGGTGCGAGCACGGTGTACCACCGCTTCTCCTGTTTCGCGCGTGAAACTGATCGTTCACTCATTGTTGGGTATCGTCTGGTTCGCTGTCGGACACAGGTCCCGTGTCCGTCGGTTCCGCGTGCTGTCCCACCTGCATCGCGACGTCGAGGTTGACGACGTAGTCGTCGACCGTCGAGTGGAGTCCACCGGTCGTGTCGCGATCGATCCGCGTGACGACCGCGCCCGACGTCGTCTCGGTCGGGGCGTCGACCGTCGTCTCCATCTCGTCGGTGTTGTCCGGCTCGATCGCCCGAGCGATCCGTTCCGGATCGTCGTGTTCGGTCCGGACGATCGCGGTCGCGCGCCGACTCATTGGAACGCCCTCACTGTCTCGACGATCGTCGACTCGTCCACCGCAGGGTCGTACCGCAGGTAGCCGCGTCGTCGGACGGCGTCGTACTCGATTTCCCGATCGGTCTCGGCCGCGAGTTCGCGAGCGACGCCTTCGACGGTCGCGCCGAGGGTATCGTCGCGCGCGGCAAGTGCTGCCTCGCCGTCGGCCTCGTCGGACTGCGTCTGATTACCCGAGGGACGGTGTCCCTCGCTGACGACGAGGACGACCGGTTCGGGCGACAGATAGCCCGCGACGACGCGAGCGATCGCCTCGACGGGGCCGTCGTCGACGCTGACGACGAACAGCCCGTCGTACCGGCCGGTCGAGGCGTCCGCGAGCGCGGCGTGAGCCCGGCGGCCGTAGTCGCGCCAGGCTGCGAGCGCCGCCTCGCCCGCGTCGTGTCCCATCGCGAGCGCCGCGCCGGTCCCGGGTTCGGTCCGCGCCGTCGCCGCGAGCACGTCGGCGTAGCCGCCGATCGTCGCGAACGGACCCTCCGGAGTCGCGTACGGTCGCAGCGCCTGCTGGACCGTTGCCGCGGCAGTCGTGGTCGCGTCGCCCGCGCCCACGACGTCGAGCGCGACTGCCGACCCGATCCTCCGGTGATCGTCCGCGTCGAACGCGCCGGAGACGTCGCCGTCCCCAGGTCCGACGGCCGCGAGCGCGTCTCTGGCCGCGTCCGGATCGCCCGACCACGGCGCGCGAACGCGCGTGGAGTGAGCGACCCCGTCGATCGGGTTCTGGGTCGGGACGACGAGTCCGGGGCGTCGCTCGACGCGGCCCCGATCGCGAGCGGCCTCGAGGAGCCACTCGCTCTCGCCGGCCCCGGGATCGGTCCCGGCGGCCGTGAGTCCGGCGAGCGCGAGGATCGGATCCGGCGTGGCGCCGAGGTCCCGGACGACCTCGCAGGCGTCGAGCGTCGCGGGCCGGTCCGTCGCCCCGAACTGGGGCCGGTCCGCGTCGGCGGTGCCGACGACGAGCGTGACGTCGCCGTTCCGATCGGCGTCGGGGCCGCTCGCCGCGGCGCGATCGGTCCGTTCCGCGACGGTCCGGCCGACCGTCACCTGGAACGGCACCTCACGATCTGCGAGCGCACCGGCCAGGAGTCCGCTCGCGGCGAGCGCGTCGCCGTCCGCTCGCGTGACGAGTCGGACGAAGGTCGCGCTCTCGAGGGCGACTGAGGCGGACTCCGGTTCGGCGGTTCGACCGTCGGTGGACATTCCGTGTTAGTCCTCGAGGAGTTCCTTCGCCGTCTCGAAGGAGTACGCGAAGTCGGGTTCGAGTTCGTCGCCGCGGTAGTAGTCGACCAGTCGGCGCACCTTCGACTCGGTGTTCTGCAGTGCGCGCTTGTTCTGGTAGTCCTGCGGGTTGGCCTGGACGTGCTCGCGCAGGCGCACGGCACGTTCCATCAGACTCCGGAGGTCCTCGGGGATGTCGGCTTTCGCGTCGTTCTCCTCTAAGATCTCGGTGATCTTCTTGCCGGTCGCCAGTTTGACGTCCGGTACGGGCGTGCCCGTGACGCCTTCGTCACGCAGTTTGATCCCGATCTGGCTGGGATCGTGGCCCTGTGCTGCCAGTTCGACGACCCGTTCTTCGATGTCGTCTGGGTCGACGTCGCTCCACTCCGGGGGTTCGTCTGCCGCCGGCTTGTCCGATCCGGACGAGCCACGGCGGCGGGTGTGCATTCGTGCCATTGGTCGAGGATAGGAATCGCACTGACCGCGTCGCGTACCCTGTCGAACGACACGATTCACCCGTTCGATCGCGTTCCAGCGATCGTCGACGATTCGACGACCGCCCGGTTGCGATCGAGGGGCAACGTCTGCTGTTCGGCAGGATCCGGCTCTCGCCGTGCACTTCCGCAATCCCGAGCCGCCAGAAACGGCGGCGAGTCAGATTTGCGGCCGTGCGGTTCCCACCGGTGCTATCGCGAGCAGCGACTAAAGCGTTGCGTCCCTCCGATGGAGTACGGAGGCCGTCGTCAGCCCCGCCCTGATGAGCGGGGTGAGGCGTTTCGCTCGCAGGTTCGTACCGGCCGTTACTGCTGGCCGACCCGCGTCTCCTCCTCCTGCCAGTACTCCTCGCGCAGTTCGTACTTCTGGACCTTGCCGGTGGCCGTCTCGGGCAGGTCGTCGACGAAGTCGACGCTCGTCGGTTTCTTGTAGCCCGCCAGCTCTTCGCCGACGAAGTCGACGATCTCCTCTTCCGTCGGATCGGCGTTTCCTCTCGGAACGACAAGCGCCTTCGGCGTCTCGCCCCACTGTTCGCTGGGAACGGGGATGACGGCGGCCTTCAGGACGTCCGGGTGGTCGTAGAGGACGTCCTCGACCTCGATGCTCGAGATGTTCTCCCCGCCGGAGATGATGATGTCCTTCTTCCGGTCCTGGATGGCGACCATCCCGTCCTCGTCGATCGTCGCGAGGTCTCCGGTGTGGAAGTAGCCCTCGACGCGGTCGTTGAACGCCTCCTCGGTGATCTCCGGCTTGTTGAGATACCTGTCCATCACCTGGTTGCCCTGGACGACGATTTCGCCGATCGTCTCCCCGTCGCGCGGGACGTCCTCGCCGTCCTCGTCGACGACCCGGACGTCGGTACACAGCGTCTCGAAGCCCTGTTTGACCTTGAGGTCGCGGCCCCGTTCGGCCAGCCGGCGCGGCGAGTTGCTCGTCGTGATGATCGGCGCGGTCTCGGTGAGGCCGTAGATGTGGATGATCCGCCAGCCGAACTCGTCCTCGACGGTCTCGATGGTGGCCGTCGCGGGTGCGCTCCCGGCGGTCGCGATCCGGACGTCGCGATCGCCTGTGGTCGTGACGTCGTCGTGGTTCTCGTAGTGCGCGATGAGGTTGTTGAGCACCGTCGGTGCACCGCACATGAACGTGACGTCGTAGTCGCGGACGCGCCGGAAGACGCCTTCGGCGTCGAAGGTGCGCTGACAGACGTGGGTGCCGCCGGTTCCCGTAATGGCGTAGGTGTGCCCCCAGCCGTTGCAGTGGAACATCGGCAGCGTCCAGAGGTACGTGTCGTCGTCCCGGATCTCCATGTGCTGGTTCAACACCAGCGCGTGCCAGTGTTCGGTGCGGTGGGACCGGACCACACCCTTCGGATCGCCCGTCGTCCCCGAGGTGTAGTTGATGCTGGCGTCGTCGTCCTCGCTGAGTTCGGGCCGATCGGGTTCTTCGGTCGGCTGCCCGTCGAGGAACGCCTCGTAGTCGATCCAATCCCCCTCAATCTCGTCGGCCCGATAACCGACGAACGTCTCGGCGGGGATCTCGTCGCGAATCGGTTCGACCTTCTCGGCGTAGTCGTAGTCCGCGATCAACGTCCCCGCCTCGCAGTCGTTCAGGATGTACTCGTACTCGCCCGTTGCCAGCCGGTAGTTCAGCGGCACGAACACCGCCCCGAGTTTGTTCGTCGCGTACAGCGTCTCGATGAAGTAGTGCGTGTTCGGCGCAAGCAACGCGACTCGATCGTCCTGGTGGACACCGGCCGCTTCGAGCGCGTGCGCCAGCCGGTTGACCCGATCGTTCACCTCTGCGTAGGTATAGTCGGTGCCATCGTGCGCGACGACCCCAGTAACGTCGTCGTACAGGTCGACTGCCCGATCGAGGAAGTCCGTGGTGAGCATCTCCCGTTTCATACCCTGATACACATTCCCAGACAACAACAATCTCGGTCTAATTTTTTACCGTTCATAAAATATGTCTGATAGTTTTGGGTCACGATTCGATCGGCTCGATCCCTCGCTGCTGACTCGAGGCGCAGTCTCGCTTCCGCCCTGGCGCCGATCGACCCTGGAAGCCGCTCTCGCCGATCGTCGCCGGTGTGAGTCGCCAGGACGAGTTCTCCCACGACGGCCGGTTGCGATCGTTACACGGATTCTCGACGACGCACGACGGCGGGATTCTTTCTGTGGTCGCTGCGATCGAGGCGCCGGGCTGGCTCACGTGATCGATTCCCACGACAGTCGTTCCCGCCGCAGTCGCCGGATATCGAGGGGTTTATACTCGAGTGTGTGAAAGCAGTGAGTGCGAACGCGGGCTCGTAGATCAGAGGTAGATCACTCCCTTGGCATGGGAGAGGCCCCGGGTTCAAATCCCGGCGAGTCCATCGCCTTTTTGATGTTTCAGCCCTTCCACTTCCCGAATACAGGTGTCTAGAACTGTTCTGAAGACTATCTGTGAGTCGATGCGTATAGCCGCTCGTTCGTGGGTCATGCTCCTGTTATAGATCTTCGATGAAGCCGCGTCGCTGTTCCATCTTCTCATGGTCTGTACGGCGATCGAGTTCTTCTGAAGGCACGTCACAACGATCGCTGACGATTTTCTCGGGAATGTCCTCGCGGAGCTGGTAGGTGATCGCGCCGCGCCGAATCGTATGCGGTGAGAGGCTGCTCGGACAGTCGTCGTAGTGTTCCTGTAGGTAGACGTCCGGCAACGTCGTCTCTCGACACCGAACATACGGAAGTGACTCGGTGGGCCTTCGCTCTACCGATCGGTGACGAATGCTACGAGGCCCGAATTCGGATGGGAATCCCGTCCGGATCGGTGATTTCGAGGCCGTCCGGTCGCTCACTGACCGAGACGCCTGCCTCTTCGAGTCGTCGATGAACCGACGCGACCGTCTCCTCGCTCGAAACGACGAATTCGAACCACGCCAGTCCGCGGCCGCCTGCTGGCCGTGACCGACCGTTCCACGTGTTCACACCGAGGTGATGATGGTAATCGCCGGCCGCGAGGAACAACGCTGCCTTTCCTTCCGCTTGTACGCGTAACCCCAACGTTTCGACGTAGAAGGCTCGTGCGGCTTCGAGCGACGTCGCTTCTACGTGGACGTGTCCGATCGTCGTTCCGGGGGGAGCCCGTTCGGTTCCGTCAGACTGCGCCGCAACGTCGGCGAGATCGATCGGAACGGTCCCTATTTGCACGGTGCCATCGGCTGCACGCGGCCACTCCTCGGCTGGCCGATCGCGGTATATTTCGACGCCGTTCCCCTCCGGATCGCTGAGATACAACGCTTCACTCACGTGATGATCGGAGGCGCCATCCAGCTCCCAGCGATCCCGGATCCGATCGAGCGCAGCACCCAACGCAGCGCGTGACGGGACTTCGAACGCGTTGTGAAAGAGTCCTGCTTGGTCTCGGCGGCGGGGAGACGCGTCCTCGATTCGGTCCAGTACGAGTAGTTCCGTTCCGCCGGTTCCGAGCGATGCTGCCGTGTCGCTTCTGGTCTGGACTGTGAGACCGACGACGTCTCGATAGAAGTCGACCATATCGTCGAGGTCGCTCACGAGCAGTGCAGTGCGGCCGATCCGCGCGGTGTCCGGGATGAGAGGCGTGCGTGTCATGGTCGTCGACGTCCCTCCCGAGCCAGCTGCACGAAATTCGGCACGGAGAGACGGTAATGCAGGTGGGTCTGTAGTGGTGGGTCGAGGAGTTCGGTTGTGCTTCGATTGTCGATCCGTCCGCTCACACCGAAACGGAGTCCGTTCATGGTGGATCTGCTAGAGGGTGACGGCCTGCGAGACCAGCACCGAGTCGTCTGTGACGGCCGGTCACACGTTCACATCGGATATTGGAGAGTGACCTACGTATATCTTCGCTAACAGTTGTCTGACCAGGTCACACCGGTGTCATCTGTACGGAAACTCGAGTCACCCGACTGAGCCGTACCGGTGCGGTTTTTATTGGAAGCCGACTGTCAGCCTGGAGAGCGTGTTTCGGTGGAGTCGCCGTTCTCGACTATCGGCCGGCAGAGCGGGGCGATCGGCAGGTCACGGGATCCGGTTCGTCCCGTCGGCGCGATGAGAGCCTACGATCGATCCGGACGGAACCCCGCGGTCACGACCATCTCACCGATCGACGTCCGGTGTAACACGGCGAATCCGCCGGCGACGACCAGCAGTCCGACCAGCGTGGGGGTGGTAACGGCCTCGCCGAGCAACAGCCAGCCCACGACGATCGCGACGCCCGGACTCGCGATCGACGTGAGGCTGGTTCGGGTCGGCCCGACCTCCGCGAGGAGGACGAGGAGGGCGGCGTAGCCGACGATACCGACGACGACTGCCAGGTAGACGAGAGCCCCGATCGAGACCGGCGTCCACTCGATCGTCCCGAGCGACGCGCCGAATCCGGCGCTGACGAGGTGGAGTGTGAGCCCGCCGAACAGCGCACCCCAGCCCGTCAGCGACGCCACCGACAAGCCGGTCTCGAGACGACTGAGCAGGACGCCGCCGAGACTCGAACTCAGCACCGCACAGAGGACGAACGCGATTCCCACGGTCTCGCCCGCTAGTATCCCCGTCGGGGACGGGTGGGCGACGACCGTGACGCCGACGAACCCGAGGAGGATGCCGATCGCGTCCGTCGCCGAGAGCCGTTCGTCCGGGACGAGCAGAGACGCGATCGAGGCGGTCACGACCGGTCCGAGCCCCATCACGACGGCGGCGATCGCCGTCGTGGTATACTGCTGGCCGACGAAGAGAAACCCGACGGTTCCGGCGAGGACGAGTTCGCCGAGGACGAAGATCGCGATCACGTCGGAGATCGTCCGCGGGCGCCATCGTCCGGAGACGAACGCGTACGGGAGCAACACCATCGCGGACGTGTCGAACCGAAGCGCGGCGAGAACTGTGGGGGGAACGGTTTCGGTGCCCACTCGAATCGCGACGTAGCCGGTGCCCATGACGAGGACGACGACGACGAACAGGAGGGTCCCGCGGTACCGCGCACCGATCGCACACCCGTCCACGTACAACTGACTCGTCGCGTTCGACAGTCTCGTTGTAGTCGCAATCTCCGACCGACGTATTCGAATCATAGTTGTCCAGTGTACCGGGGACACGCTATAATTCGCGCACGAGAGTCGTGACGAGAACTGAGCCGTCGAGCAGGGCCGGAGCGGCATCTCACCGCTCGAGACGCCTCTCGCGACGTGCGAGGAGGACGTGCGATCGTCGTAGTCTGCGACGCGGACTCGTTCGTCCGAAGCGGGAGCGCGGACGGTTCTCGAGGGGGTGGCCCCGTTGCAGGCGGTGAGACCCCTCGCCGACGGTGAGACCGCTCTCCGTCGAAGGTATCAGACTCGATAAATGACTACACGAGGGGTGGCCGCGTGAGTACGACCATGGGTCAGACAATCGAGGCCGCTGTGTCACCCGAACCGACCGACGAACCGACTGCGACCGTTCCGTGGCGGTCCCGGACGGTACAGATCGTGCTGACGAGTACGGCGCTCGCGCCGCTCGGCGTGCCGCTCATCAGCCCCGCACTGCCGGTGTTCCGCGACGTGTTCGGGATCACCGACGCGCAGGCGAGCCTGCTGGTGAGCACCTACTTCCTCGTGGGCATCGTTCTGTCGCCGTTCATCGGCATCCTCGCCGATCGGATCGGCCGGAAGCGCGTGCTCGTTGGGGGACTGCTGGCGTTCGGCCTGCTCGGCGGCGCGATGGCGATCGCACCGACGTTCGAGGCCTTGCTCGCGCTCCGCATCGCACAGGGCACCGCCGCGGCGGCGATCTTCATCACCACCGTCACGATCGTCGGTGACGAGTTCGACGGCGTGCAGCGAAACGCGGTGCTGGGCGCGAACGTCGCCGTCCTCTCGGCGACTGCCGCCCTGTTTCCCGTGCTCGGCGGGCTACTCGCGGGGATCGCGTGGAACGCGCCGTTTCTCGCGTACCTCGCGGCGATCCCGATCGCCGTGTTCGCACAGGTCGCGCTCGACGAACCGGACCGCAGCGATAGCGGACACGGGATCGCGTACCTCACCGACGTGGCGCGAACGATCGTCACGCCGCCCCTGATGGCGCTGTTCGTCGTCGCGTTCCTCACCGAGTTCTTGCTGTTCGGCGTGATCTTCACCGCGATGCCGTTCGTCCTCGCGACGGCGTTCGCGCCGGTCATGATCGGGGTCGTGATTCTGGCGTCGGAAACGGCGTCGATGGTGACGGCCATGTCGAGCGGCCGACTGGCGCGGTCCCTCTCGAACGAGTGGCTGATCGCGGTCGGCTTCGCCTGCTACGCGATCGGCTTCGCGGGCGCGTGGGCCGCGGTCGACCTGGTCCCGACGATGGGAGCGGTCGTGGTCGTCGGCGTCGGCGTCGGACTCCTGATGCCGGTCGTCGACGCCGCCGTGAGCGATCGGGTTACCACCGAGTACCTGGCCGGCGCGATGAGCCTCCGGAACAGCACCACGTTCCTCGGACGGACTACCGGTCCGGCCGTGTTCGCCGGACTGGCGATCTCCGCCGGGTTCGGGTACGAATCGCTCCTGCTCGCGTCGAGTATCGTCGCGATCGCGGCGACCGGCGTTGCCGTGGTCGCAGGACCCGTTCGTCTCGCTCGAGCGACCGCTCACCACGCGTCGACGTGACGATCGGCTGCGGCAGTCCGTCACGTCCCTGGTGGTTCGATCAGTACCCGGTGGCCACAGTCGTCGACTGCGGCTGGCAGACGCGTTTTCGACACTCAGCCCGGTGGTGTGGTCGCAGACTCCGGTCTCGTGTACGGGCCAGGGCGGACGAGACGGAGATCACCCCGAGAGATCTCGCCGTTCGAAGTACTCGCTACTGACGACGACGAGGACGACGACGGCGACCAGGAGGACGGAGAGATCGGCCCACGAGAGGTCGCCATCGACGAGGATCGCGCCGGGGTCGAAGTACCGCGAGAACGCGACGTCGCCGAGCCACTCGTAGTCGGTATCGAACGTAAAGGTGTCGAGCAAGAACAGGCCGAAGACCGACCCGGCCCCGGCAGTCTGTGCTCGACGGACGGAATCGAACGCGACGGACGCCAGCAGGCCGACGCCGGCGCAGGCGAGCAGGTAGGCGATCGAGTACGCGTGGACGGCGAACAGGTCGATCACGTCGATCGACTCGTCGACGAATACGATGCCGAGGTAAACCGCGAGGAAGGTGATCGCGTTGACGAGGACGACTCCCGGAACGAGCGACAGGAACTTGCCGACGACGACCCGCGTTCGCGACACTGGCAACGAGAGCGTCATCTCCACCGTCCCGCGTTCGACTTCGCCGGCGACCGTCGAGGCACCGGCGTACGCGTAGTATATCGCGAGCAACAGCACCCACCCGAACTGATAGAGTTGGGAGACGAGGTAGCCCTCGATCGTCGTCAGCGTGGTCACGTTGCCGACGAACGCGCGCGTCGCCTCGGGTGGCAGCGACTCGAGGTAGGCGTCGAGATCGACGCCCGTCTCCTGGATCGACGGAAAGAGTCCGACGGTGAGCGCGATCAACGCGATCAGTGCCCCGGCGAGCAACAGCGAGCCGCGGAGTCTGCGATCGGCCTCGAACGAGGTGATCTCGAACATTCGCACTGGAGTCGCTGCTCCAGACGCGAGACGGCGGCTTATAGGTGTGGGCGGTCGGACGGGGCCGGACGAGTGGAGCGGTCGAGACCGTTCGTCGTAACTACCGGTTATTCTGACACCGATCGAGTAATCCGAGCGTTCGGTCGTGGAACGGGGAGCGTCATTTATCGTGCAATCGCCCATTTCGGAGCGGACATGACGGGCCAGGAGGCCGGTTCGAGTCGGAGACGACGGCGTCGCACCGTCGCCGCTGGTGGCCTCCTGCTCGCCGCGATGCTGGTGTTCGGTGGAGTCGGCGCAGCGACTGCGTTTCCCGCCGGCAACGGAGTCGCGCCGCTGCAGGACGACGGTCCCGGAAGCGACACGAGGGACGAGACACCCGAAAACGAGACGAGAAGCGACGAACCGCCTGCGACAACGAGGGCTGACGGGACCGGCGTTGCCAACGATTCGTCGCTCCGGAACGAAACCGTGGCAATCTCGGCCGCCGAAGACGACGGAGACGACGTGACCGACGCGCCGCAGGCAAGCCCGTCGACGACGGGACCGCCGGTGGTGCAACCGGCCGACGAAAACGTCACCGTGGACGTCGCGGAGAACCAGTCCGTTCGGGCGGGCGACGTGGCGTCGATCGAACTCGAGGTGACGAACGACGGCGACGAGGAGGTGACCGACGTCGTCGTGACGCTGCAACCGCCGGACCGATCGGTGACTCTCGGACGACTCGCCGCGCCGCAGCAGACTCGGTCGGTCTACCTCGCGGACATCGGGACTGGCGATACCGAGACCGTCACCGTCGACGTCGGCGCGGCCAGGGTCGAACCGGGGACGTATCCGCTGTTCGTGACCGTCCAGTACATCGTCGACGACGATGACGATGCGGATGGCGACGATGATGACGATGACGACGATGACGACGAAACCGTCCTGACCGCTGGCCCCACCGCGATCCCCATCACGGTCACCGAGGCCCGATCGTTCGACGTCACGCCCGTGGACGGGGACGTCCCCGTCGACGGAACCGGCGTCTACGAAGTTCGGGTGACGAACGACGGTTCCGGGACGGTGACCGGCGTCGTCGCCACGGTGAACGCCACGCTGCCGCTGACGAGCGAGTCGCCGACGGCGTACGTCGGAACGCTCGAACCCGGTGACTCGGAAACGGTTCGGTTCGCTCTCGAGTCGACCTCGGACGCGATCGAGACGACGACCGGCGTCGCGATTGCAATCGCCTACGACGCCGGCACCGGTGAACGGACGAGCGCGGATCCGGTTACGACTCCGGTGACGATAGTCGACACCGACGAGACGGCCGACGTCGACTCCGTCGCCCCGTTCGCCGCCGTCGCGATCGTGTTCGTGCTCGCGGGGATCTGGTGGCTTCGCAGACGGTGATCGATCCAGGAACCGCTGTGGCTGTGGCGGTCGATCAGGAGTCGGTCTCCGAGCTATCGGCAGCCGTGCTCTCGTCCTCGTTCTCGGTTTCGTCCTCGTCCGTACCGCCGTAGAAGTGCATGAATACGTCCTCGATCGACGCCTCTCGAACGGCCAGGTCGAGAACGGTGTACTCGTGCAACCGGTCGATCAGCGCGTCGAACTCCCGCGAGAGAACGAGCTGGTACTCGTCGTCTCGCCGTTCGACGTGACCGGTGCCCGGGAACTCGAGCGCCGATGCCGGCGGCTCCTCGGCCAGGCGAACGGTGACGACCGTGCCGCCCTCTTCGAGGATGTTTTCGACGGTATCGAGTTCGATCAACCGCCCGTTCCTGATGATCCCGACGCGATCGCAGACGCGGCGCACCTCGCTCAGGATGTGCGAGGAGAAGAAACTCGTCTGGCCCGCGTCCCGTCGCTCCGCGAGCAGGTCGTAGAATTCGTTCTGGACGAGGGGATCGAGTCCCGACGTCGGTTCGTCCATGATCGCCAGGTCGGGGTCGTGCATGAACGCCGCGACGATGGCGAGCTTCTGCCGATTCCCGCTCGAGTAGGCCTTCACGTTCCGATCGAGGGGGACGGGAAACCGCTCGAGCAGTTCCGCGCGGCGCGCGTCGCCGCGGAGTCGCCCGAAGTAGTCGAGCACCGCCGCGCCCGTCACGCGCTCGTAGAACGTGACGTCGCTCGGCAGGTAGCCGAGGTGGCCCTTCGCGTCGCGCAGTTCGGTTCGGTTCACGACGTCTCGGCCCAGCACGCGGGCCTCGCCGGCGGTGGGTTTCAGCAGGCCGAGCAGGACGCGAATCGCCGTCGACTTGCCCGCCCCGTTCGGTCCGAGAAAGCCGAATATCTCCCCCCGCTCGACGGCGAACGTGAGGTCCTCTATCCCCCGTACGTCGCCGTAATACTTCGTCAGCCCATCGATCTCGATCGGGGGCGGACTGGCGCCGGTCACGTGCTGACCGACGACGGCCCGGACCTTATATCTGCGAGGACGGACCGTCGCGGGGCGCACCGTCGCGGTCGGGTCGCGCGGTCGCGGTCCGTCTTGTACGCGCACGGGCGGACCGTCGTGATCGGACGGCACGTGTGGGATCGTCGTGCTCGACGGTACGTGTGCGATCGTCGTGCAAGCTTCCGCTCGGGATCGGCGACCTGCTCGTGGTGTGGATCGGCTGGGTCGTCCGTCTGCCAAGAGTGATGACCGCGTGAGTCGTACGCCGATACGATGTACGATCGCATCCTGATCCCGGTCGACGGAAGTGACGAGGCCAGGCGGGCGGCGAAACGCGGCCTCGAGTTCGCGCAGGTCTTCGACGCGACGGTCGACGTACTACACGTCGTCGCCCGGCGATCACGCCGACTCACGAAAACGGAGGCCGAGGAGGCGCGGTTACGAGAGCGGGGTGAGGAGATTCTCGAGGAGATCGAAGCGATCGCGTCGGATCTCGGACACCCCGCCACGACGACGGTGACTTCCGGGAAACCCACGGTGCAGATTGCGGAGTTCGCGGCCACCCGGAACGCGGCGCTGATCGTCGTCGGCAGGCAGGGGAGAACGGGTCTCGGGAAGCGTCTCCTCGGCGGCGTCACGGAAGGACTCCTCAACCGAAGCGACGTCCCCGTGCTCGTCGTCCCGGCGGGCGACCGCACGACTGCGGGGGAGACCGACTACTCCCGACTGCTCGTTCCGACCGACGGGAGCGAAAACGCTGAGGTCGCCACCCGCCACGGCGTCACGGTGGCCCGACACTTCGACTCGACCGTCCACGTGCTGAACGTCGTCGATCTCCAGGCCGCAGGCGGCGCATTCGACGTCGGCGGCCTCGAGAAAGAGTTCGTCGAACGACTCGAGGCGAACGGACAGGACGCCGTCGACGCGGTTGCGGCCGAGATCGACGATACGGCTCCCGATCTGGACGTGGAAACCGCCGTCGCCCGGACGACGTCGTTCGATGGGGCCGCCGCCGGCATCCGCGAATACGTCGCCGACCACGATATCGATCTCATCGTCATGGGCTCACACGGCCGGTCGAATCTCGGTCGGCAACTGCTCGGCAGCGTCACGTCGAACGTCCTCCGGACGGTCGATGTCCCAGTACTGGTCGTCAACCGGCCGTCGTGATACCCGGAGCGAGTACGTCGCGACGTCGCTCTCGTCGGTCACGACGACTCTCGCTATCGAGAGCCGGGTATCGAATCGAGACCGTACGATCGTCCCGATCGCGGCGACGATATTGTCGGCCGCAGTCCGGGGGCCGTCGTCGCGGGATCGATACGATCGGTCGAGGCTCGATCGGGAACGCGACGAGCGATCAGTGCTCGACCGGGAACGCGATCTCGGTCGTCACTTTGTACTGTACGATCTCGTCGTCTTCGACGCTCGCGGTCCACTTTTCGACGTTGATTCCGGAGATGTCGTCGACCGACTGGCTCGCCTCGCGAAACGCTTCGTGGGCTGCGTCTTCCCAGGACTCTTCTGACGTTCCCATAACGCGGATAACTTTAACTGCGGGCATGGCAGTCGTCGTACCACCATCCCTCTTATAATCCTTGTCGACGGCGTTCGTGACGGTCGCTGTAGATGAAAACCGGATAAACGGGACCGACCGGCGATCGGTCGATCGCGCGTTGATCAACCGCCTGCTGACCGAGAACCTCGTCGCGGAACCGGCGCGTATCGACCGAACACCTCTATAACGGGGAGTACCACGAGTAACGGGGAGTGGCACGACAAAGTACTGACCGTTCGTCGTGGAGTGTGGCGTTCAGGCTGTTCACGAAGACGTACGCTCGCCTCTCACTAGGGGTAGAGTGACGACGGAACCGACCAGACGCCGGTGAGGTTTATGCCGCTGAAGGGTGTGCGATCTCTGAAGCCCATGAATTTCGACGAGTTCACCGGCGATGTTCAGCACCGCCTCGAGCTACCCGGAACGGGCGAAACCGTCCGAGCGATCCGGGCGACGCTCATGACGCTCGGCCAGCGAATTCCGGAGGGAGCGGCCGAGGACCTCGCGGCCTCGCTTCCGATGGAGATCCGCTGGTACATGACCGGTGCCGTCCACGAGCACGGCCAGCGATTCGACTGGACGGAGTTCGTCTCGCGAGTGAGCGAAATCGAGGGGGTCGATCCTCCGGAGGCGGCCTACCACGCCCGCGTCATCGTCGATTACGTCCACACGCAGGTCCCGCAGTCAGATTTCCAGCAGCTACGGAACCAGCTCCCCGAAGACCGGGAGGACGAGAACTGGGGGAAACTGTTCGAAGTGATCGACGCCGGCGGTTGGGGCGACGCCGAGGAGGCGCAGACGGGTGGTGGCCCGCAACCCGATGGGTGAGCCTGCGACGGACGAGTGACGGGATCGGTCCCCCCAAACGTAAGCGGGTTCGAATCGAACCCCGTCGCATGGGTATTCGCATTCTCGTTCCGACCGACGGGAGCGATTCCGCGACGGCGGCCCTCGAACACGCGCTCGACGTCGCTGCCGATCGAGGAGCGACCGTCCACGTCCTCAACGTTGCGGACACGAAACAGCCGAGCCTCGCACGACTCGGAACCGACGTCGTCGACGTCCTCGAGCGGGAAGGGGAGGCGATCGTCTCCGACGCCGCCGACCGGGCCGCGGAACGCGGCGTATCCGTCAGCACCCACGTCGTTCAGGGTGAACCGCGGGAGGCGATCGTCGACTCGATAACGGACAACGAGTTCGACCTGGTCGTCATGGGTGCCCACGGACGGCGTGGACTGGGGGAATACGTTCTCGGCAGCGTCACGGACTACGTGGTCAACATGACCGACGTCCCGGTACTGACGGTTCGCGCAGCCGAGGACGCGACGCGACCGTTTCCGTACGACGACGTGCTCGTTCCGACCGACGGGAGCGTCCACGCGAGGGCCGCGGTGGAACTGGGCGCGACGATCGCCGCGCGTCACGATGCGACGATCCACCTGCTGTCCGTCGTGGACGAACTCCCGGAACTGCCGGATGCCGAATCGGGCCCGCTCTCCGAGCAGATCACGGAGAACCTGCAGGAGGTCCTCGACGAGGACGCGGCGACCGCCAGGCGAGCCGGGGTCGAAAACGTCACGACTGCCATCGCGACCGGCTCGGTGCCGCGAGAGGTCACGTCCTACGTCGACGCGGAGGGGATCGATCTCGTCGTCATGGGCACGCACGGACGGACCGGCCTCGATCGGCACTTGCTCGGGAGCTTTACTGAACGAGTGATCCGCACGTCGTCTGTTCCGGTCCTCACGACGAGACGAGCCGACGAGATGGACTGACCGCCCCCGATCGAACCACGACAGCCGCCGCGTCGGATCCGTTCTCTCGGATAGACTAGGAAAGACACTACTAATTCGATTTAGAAAGACATACCGATGAATTTCCAGCCGGTATTCCTCCGCCCGAGGGTGACCGAACCGTGACTGACGATTGGCGTCCGATGCTCGAACGCGTCCGATCGGAGCTCTCGCGGAACCGACTCCGGGTCGCGTTCGTCGCCATCCTCCTCGTCTCGGCTGCCGCGGTCGCAAGCGCGTCCACCAACAACGGCCTCTCGACGGCCTCGGAGGCGGACGTTCCGAACGCACCGCCGACGGAGAACCACACGGTCGTCACCGAATCGGGACGTGCGGGGACGATCACCGCCTACGATCCCGACGGCGAGGTCATCTACTACAACAACACGCGGACGAAGTACTTCGACGTCGACCCCGTCGAGGGCGAGCCCTTGACCGTCGAGTACACCGCGACGGATACGATTCACACGGAGGGCCCGACCTGTTCCGAGCCGCCGTGTACGCGGAACGTCATCGAACGCGCCAACCTCTCGACCGGCGAAATCGAGGTGGTTTACGAACGCTACGATCACAAGGAACTCGCCGCCGAGTGGCACGACGCGGATCGCATCAACGAAACCCACGTCGTCGTCGCCGACATCATCGCGGACCAGGTGTTCGTCGTGAACACCGAAACGGAGGTCGTCGACTGGCTCTGGGACGCCCAGAGCGACTTCCCCGTCGAGGAAGGCGGCCCGTATCCCCGCGACTGGGCCCACATCAACGACGTCGAGTACATCGAAGACGGCGAGATGGAGGGGCGGATCATGGTCGACCTCCGGAACCAGGACCAGGTCGTCTTCCTCGATCAGCGGGAGGGGCTGCTCGAGAACTGGACGCTCGGCAGCGAGAACGACTACGATATCCTGTACGAGCAACACAACCCCGATTACATACCGGAGAGCCAGGGTGGCCCGGCCGTCGTCGTCGCCGACTCCGAGAACGGTCGGATTCAGGAGTTCCAGCGCGAGGACGGCGAGTGGAACCGCACCTGGGTGTGGGAAGACGACCGGATCCAGTGGCCCCGCGACGCCGATCGACTCCCCAACGGGAACACGCTCATCACCGACACCCACGGCAATCGCGTGATAGAGGTCAACCAGTCCGGCGACATCGTCTGGGAAGTCGGATCGACGCTCCCGTACGAGGCCGAACGCCTCGAAACGGGTGACGAAAGCGAAGGAGGCCAGAGCGCGGCCGCGCTCGGTCTCGAATCCCGGTCGGAATCGTCCGGCGGAGGCGGCGGCGGTGACGGTGACGGTGGAAGTGCCTTCGAGTTCAGACCGCTCGATTACCTCGGCGATCACATCGAGTCGATCCTCCCCCACCGGTATTACAACGCCCTCCTCTTCGTGAGTCCGGTCTGGATGGGGCAATCCGAGTTCGCCGCGATCGGAATCGCGCTCCTGACGGGGCTAACGTGGGCCGCCCTGGAGGTCAGGTGGCAACTCCGAGACGCCGGGATCAGATTCCGGTTACCCGTCTACCGGGAGGAGAGAAAGTGACTCAGACGACGAGGTAGTCGCCGAACAGGTAGAGGCCCGCGAGAATCGACTGGAAGGACAGCGACCCCGCCGCGGACAGCACGACGAACGATTGCCCGTCCATCTCCGACAGCCCGGCGGGCACGGTACACAGCCCGCGAACGAACAGCATCGTGTTACTCACGGGGACGGCGAGGGGACCCCACCGATCGAACCAGCCGTCGAACCGCTCGAGCCGCGACTCGGTGATCGGGAACCAGCGCTTCTGCAAGACGTACTCTCGACCCGCTCGCCGGACGAGATAGAACAGGACGACCTGCCCGATCGTCGTTCCGACGACGGCGATGGCGACGATCGAGACCGCCTCCGGGACCGACGACCCGATCAGCGCCAGCGCGGCCGGAACGACGAGTTCGCTGGGCATGAACCGGAGCATCATCGCTCCTTCGAGGATGCAGATCCCGAACAGGACTGCGAACGCGACCTCCGACGTGAACATCGATTCGAGCCAAGACGGCGTCCCCTCGAGTTGGAGCGGTTCCATCAGTGATTCGTACACGATCCCGGACATAAGGGTTGCTGGTTCGAAACCGGTTCCGATCGCGTCGACGATCCGTTCCCGTCGGACGCGGATCTGGTCGGCCCGTGTCCGTCCGAGTCCGATGTGGTCGGCGACCCGTGTCCGTCCGAGTTCGATGTCGGCGACCCGTGTTCGTCCGAGTCCGATCACGTCCGTGGCCCGTGCCAATCAGGGCCACCCACAAGCTATGTTACGGTGTCGTCCGAATGAGAGATTGATGGAGATCGGCCGAATACTGTTCCTCACGGGCGCGTTCGCCACGCACGCGTTCGTCGGCTACGCGCTAGTCCGCGGATTCACCGAGGCTGATCCGCGGATCGGGCTCGTCCTCGGACTCGTCCCGGACGTGGACTTCCTCTTTCCCGCGGGGATGGGCTGGCCGTTCGTCCACCGCGGAATCACGCACACGCTCGTGTTCGCGCTGATTATCGTCGCCGGACTCTACGCGATACGCCGGGATCGATCGGTCGCGCTCGCCGCCGGACTGGCGATCGGCTCGCACCTCGCGATCGATACGCTCTCGCCGACGGGGATCGTGTTGCTGTACCCGATCGAGACGACCTGGAGCCCCGGAATCGCGGTACACGGGCCGACCGCGACGGGTCTGCTCTGGGCGGCGGCGATCGGACTCCTGATCTGGGGGGGCGAGAGTACGTCGCAGGTCCGATAACCTCTCCTCGAGGGCGGGCCGTCCCGATCGATCAGCCCGTCGGGGCGATCCCGGCCAGGTGCGCGATCGTCAGCAGCAGTGAAGCGAGCAACGCACCGGCCCCGACGAGCAAGACGGCGCGATTGATCCGACTGTTCTTCGATTTGAACCAGTCGAGCGTGACGTGGGTTCGGGAGAGCGGTTCGAAGGGGCTGATCCCCATCGGCGTCACGACGTCGCCCGCGAGGTGGGCGACGATCCCGCAGGTTCCCACGACGAATCCGAAGCGGAAGCCGAAACCGGAGCCGACGCCGAAGGCGGGACTCGAGCCGACGAGGAGCGCAGTCCCGCTACCGGCGATCAACCCGGTCACGAGGGCGAACCAGACGGTGTGGGTCGGTCCGCGGTGGTCGACCCGCTCGATCGCCTCGTCGACGTCCGGGACGTTTGCCGTGGTGACCGCAAGGAGCGCTCCCCAGACGGCGAGTGCGAGCGACCACCTGTCGCTCACGAGCGGCACGAAAGGCGCGTAGAGCAGTGCGTTGAATCCGGCGTGGCCTCCTCGGTACATCGCGATCGGTGGCTGTCTCTCGGGTATCGGACGGCTTAACCGCTCGGATGCGCGTCGTCCCGGCCCGCCGTCACTCCAGCGCCCGGACCCCGAACGCCGACACCGAGACGCCGCCGATCAGGACCGGCATCCAGTAGATCGCCCCGCGGAAGATGAGGACGGCGGCGGTGATGTCCGACGCCGGGATCCCGGTCGTCGGCACGAGCAGCGTGACGAACGCGGCCTCGATCCCGCCGAGTCCGCCCGGGAGCGGGGCGGCTCCCGCGAGGTTGGCGAGCGGAATCACGAACAGCAGGACGTACGGCGGGACGCTGTAGCCGAGGGCGGCGAACGCGAGCATTAGCGCGGCCGTCTGAAAGAGCCACCCACACAGCGACAGCCCGATCACCGCGGAGAGACGCCACCGGTCCGTCCCCACGCGTTCGATATTCTCGAAGAACCGCCCCATTCGCTCCCTGAGATCCCCCTCGAGCGACCCGGTGTCGAAGCGTTCGAGACCGAGTCGGCCGATGCGGGGTGCGATGATCGCGGGGAGACGATCGACGATCACGTGTCGGTATCGCCACACGATCACCATGACGAGGATGATGCCGCCGATCAGCGCGACCGCCGACCCGACGGCCGTCTCGAGGCGCTCGCCCACGGCGGCGGTGGTCGCGTAGTAGCCGACGCCGACGAGGACGAGCGAGATCGAGGGAACGACGTTGATGACGTCGACGCTCGCGATTCCGACGAGGCCGGTCTCGTAGCGGGCGTCGGAGACCTTCGAGATGAGCAGCGCTGCGATCGGTTCGCCGCCGGCCTGACCGAAGGGGGTGACGTTGTTGGCGAAGACGGCCCCGGCGTAGACGAAGAAGGACTTGACGATCGGGATATCGACGCTGAGGGTGGCCAGCACGGTCCGGAGCATGAGACTCCAGGCGGCCAGCCAGCAGACTGCGAGGCCGAACGTCGCGCCGACCAGGGAGAGATCCGCCGTCAACAGCGAGTCGACGACGCTTCGCGCGCCGACGGCGAAAAACAGGACGGCGAACACCGCGATCGCCCCGAAGACGCCGATAAAAAACGCGCGCCGGTTTCGCTCGTTCATGGGTCGTATGGATCCTCAGCGAACTTGAAACGTCTGATCGACGCCGACAGCGTACCGGCGAGTACTGCCGTCTTCCGTCTCTTCAATCGTTTTATTGGGATGGGACGGATTGTCGTCAGTAATGGACAGGACTCGTCCGTCGAACGTGCTCTTCGTCGTTCTGGACACGGTCCGGAAAGACCATCTCGGCCCGTACGGGTACGAGCGGGAGACGACGCCTACGCTCTCGGACTTCGCGACGGAAGCGACCGTCTTCGAGTCGGCGGTCGCGCCAGCACCGTGGACCCTGCCGGTCCACGCCTCGCTGTTTACCGGCCGCTATCCGAGTCAACACGGGGCCGACCAGGGGAGTCCATACCTCGAGGACGCGACGACGCTCGCGTCGGTCCTCTCGGCGGTCGGCTACGACACGGCGTGTTACTCCTCGAACGCCTGGATCACACCCTACACCGGCCTCACCGACGGATTCGACGACCACGACTCGTTCTTCGAGGTCCTCCCTCGTGACGTCCTCTCGGGTCCGCTGGCCAGCGCGTGGCAGGCCGTCAACGACAACGCGTACCTCCGCGATCTGGCGTCGACGATTGTCCATATCGGGGCCAAGGCCCACGCCAAACTTGCCAGCGGCGACGGAGCGGACTCGAAGACGCCGTCGGTCATCGATCGAACGAAATCGTTCATCGACGACAGCGAGAGCGAACGGGGCTGGTTCGCGTTCGTCAACCTGATGGACGCCCACCTGCCCTACTACCCGCCCGAGGAGTACCGCGAGGAGTTCGCTCCCGGCGTCGACCCCGACGACGTCTGCCAGAACTCCAAGGAGTACAATTCGGGCGCGCGGGACATCGACGACGAGGAGTGGGCGGACATCCGCGGGCTCTACGACGCCGAAATCGCCCACATGGACGCCGAACTCGGTCGGCTGTTCGACTGGCTGCGCGAGACCGGCCAGTGGGAGGAGACGACCGTCGTCGTTGCGGCCGACCACGGCGAACTCCACGGCGAACACGGCCTCTACGGCCACGAGTTTGCCCTCTACGACGAACTCGTCAACGTTCCCCTCGTGGTGAAACACCCCGACCTCGAGGCCGATCGCCGCGACGACCTCGTCGAGTTACTGGACTGCTATCACACGCTCCTCGACGTCCTGGACGTCGATCCCGACGCCGTGGCCGAGACGGGCGACGGGGACGCCGTCGCGTACGATCCGACGCGATCGCTGCTCTCGAGCGAGTACCGGGCGTTCGACGGGGCGGCGGATCCGGATCCCGGCCAGCGAGCCGTCCGCGAGCGGGACGACGACGCCGACTACGCGTTCGTCGAGTACGCCCAGCCGGTCATCGAACTCCACCACCTGGAGGAGAAGGCGAGCGAGGCCGGCATCGAACTGGGCGACGATCACCGGGCCTACTCGCGACTGCGCGCCGCCCGGAGTACCGACGCGAAGTACGTCCGCGCGGACCGCATTTCCGACGAGGGGTTTCGACTCGACGACGACCCGCGAGAGGAGACGCCGGTCGACCCGGCCGACGACGAGCGCGTCGCCGCCACGGAGCGGGCGCTCGCCCGGTTCGAGAACGCCGTCGGCGGCGCGTGGGACGTCCCGACCGAGACGGACGCCGACGAGGCGGACGCCCTGGCCGAGGCCGACGAGGAGACCCGCGATCGGTTGCGCGAACTCGGCTATCTGGAGTGACGACTCTCCGCGCCCCTCGCGGGCGGAGAACGGCACGTGGCGCAGTTGCTGAACCAATAAGAATACGTAGGTCGACTCGAAAGACAGCCCAACTGATGAAAGACCAGCACTTCCTTGAGTCGGACTGGGACTATTGTCTGTTGCTGGACGCGTGCCGGTACGACGTGTTCAGCGAGGTTTACGACGACTATCTCGATGGAACGCTGGAGAAACGCTGGAGTACCGGCTCGTCGACTCCGGAATGGGCTTACCGGACATTTACCGGCGACCACGACATCGCCTACTTCTCGGGGAACCCCTTCATCAACGATCTCGGAATTCCGCTGAACGAACTGAAGTGGGGAGCCAGTTGCGAGTACGAGTGGACGGCGTCGAACCACATCAGCGACGTCTTCGACGTGTGGAAGACCGGCTGGGACGACGGCCTCGGTACGGTACCGCCGGAGAACCTCGCGGAGGCGTTCCGGGAGAACCAGGAGGTCGTCGACGGGGCCGATCGGACGGTCCTCCACTACATGCAGCCGCACGCCCCCTATCTCTCCCGGGGGAAAGGCGGAAAACTCGAACAGATCCAGAAGGGGATCCGAAAACAGGAGGAAGCCGCGAACGAAGACGGCGACGGCGGGACGCTCTCGTCGCTCGGCGACTCGATCCGGCCCAAGGTCGAGAGCCGGCTCGAGGACAGCGAACTCGCCCAGAAAGCGGGCCTCTGGCTCGAACTCGACCCGACCGACCTCGTCAAGAACGGAACCAGGGAGGCGGCGCTTGCACTGTACGAGGAGAACCTGCGGATCGCACTCGAGTCCGTCGCCGACCTGGTCGAGCGACTGGACGGCCGGGTCATCGTGACCGCCGACCACGGTGAAGCCTTCGGCGAGGAGGGCGTCTGGGAGCACCACATCGAGACGCACATCCCGCCGCTCATGGAGGTGCCGTGGCTCGAAGTCGAGTAGTTCCCACGAGTTCGACCGCGCGCCGGGCCGGACCGGCGGTCTCGATCGACGGACGGAACCAGCTCGGGTGTATTCAGGTATGAAAATCAGCCACTACTTCGAACTCGAGGCCCACGTCACCGGCGGCATCCGGGAATCGGTCAAGAACCAGCGGAAGATGCTGGATCGGCTGGACCTGCAGTACACGACCGAACCGACCCTCGACGCCGACGTCTTCCACTGTAACCTCATGGGACCTCGATCCGTCTGGTACGCGAAGCGGGCGCGCTCGCGAGGCATCCCCGTCGTCGCGCACACGCACGTGACCGCGGAGGACTTCGGGGACAGTTTCCGGTTCACGAACGCGCTCGCGAGGCCCCTGAAACCGTACCTCGAGTGGGCGTACGGACTGGCCGACGCCCTGGTCTGTCCCTCGGAGTACAACCGACGGCTGCTCGAAACGTACACCGACGTGCCGACGAGCGTCATCTCGAACGGCGTCGACCGCGAGAAACTCGAGGGGTTCGAGTCGCTCGAAGCGGAGTACCGCGACCGGTACGACCTCAGTCCACCCGTCGTCTTCCTCGTCGGCCACGTCATCAAGCGCAAGGGACTGGAGACGTTCGTCGAACTGGCCCGACGACTGCCGGAACTGGACTTCGCGTGGTTCGGTCCGCTCGACCGATCGCTGAAAGGGCGAGAAACGCTGTCGTTGATCGACAACGCTCCGGACAACTGTACGTTCACCGGCTACGTCGACGACATCCGCGGTGCGTACGCGGCGGGCGACATCTTCTGCTTCCCGACCCACGAGGAGAACGAGGGGATCGCGCTGCTGGAGGCGATGACGGCCGGCAAACCGATCCTCGTCCGGGACATCGAGACGTTCTCGTGGCTCGAGGACGGCGAAGACTGCCTGAAGGTGTCGGGGTCGGGGGTTGGCGCGTTCGAAGACGCACTGGAGCGACTCAAAGATCCCGATCGGCGGCGGCGACTCGGAACGAAGGCGTCGGCCCGGAGTGACGCGTTCTCGCTCTCGGCGGTCGCGGATCGCTACGAAACACTGTACGCGGAGGTGGCCTGAATGAAAATCGGATTTTTCACGGACAGTTACTTTCCCGAAATCGACGGCGTAACGTACACGATCGACCTCTGGCGCGAGAAGTTAGAACGAAACGGGCACGAGGTGTACGTCGTCTATCCGGACGGCGACTACGAACCGGAGGAGCGAGAGATCCCCGTCAAGTCGCTTCCGAACCCGTTCTACGCCGGATACCGGATCCCGCTGTTCAAACGGTCCTCGACGCTCCCCGACCTCGACGTCGTTCACTGCCACGGGCCGGCTCCGGTCGGCATCCTCGGCCGATACTACGCGTGGAAACACGATCTGCCGGCTATCTATACCCATCACACGCCGCTCGAAGAGTACTTCCACCAGAGCATCAAATCGAAGTCGATCGCAGCGCTCCTCCGGAAGGCGTACGTGCCCTGGGAGAACTCGTTGCTCCGGAGTTTCGACGTCGTGACCGCCTCGACGACACGAATCAACCGCGACGTCCAGCACGTTCAGCTTCCGGTCGGCATCGACACGGAGTTCTTCCAGCCGACCGAGACGGACTGGTACTCCGATCCCGAGCGGACGGTGATCGGGTACAGCGGACGGCTCAGCATGGAAAAAAACGTCAGCGAGATCCTCCGCGTGGCCGCCGAGTTGCCCGACTACGAGTTCGTCATCGTCGGCGAGGGACCGTACCGTGACAGACTCGAACGGGACGCTCCCGACAACGTGACGATCCGTGAGTTCCTCTCCAGGAGCGCGTTACCGATCTTCTACTCCTCGATCGACGTCTTCGTGACTGCCTCGACCGCGGACACCCTGGGTCTCTCGACGCTCGAGGCCAACGCCTGTGGGACCCCCGTCGTGGCCCCCGACGTCCCGCCGTTCGATCGAACGATCGGGCCCGACAACGGCGACCGATTCGAGTACGGCGACCTCGAGGCGATGGCCGACAGAATAGAACACTGTCTGGAAACCGAATGGGACACCAGAACGGCCGTCGAACAGTACGCCGTTCATCGAACCCTGACGGAACTCGAGCAGATGTATTTCGAGACGTCGCTCTCGAAAGACGAGACGGCGGTCGAAACCGGGAGCCGCTGGCAACCCACCGACGATTAGCGGATCGACGACCAAGTAGACATCCGTAACGACGGATCGTCGGCGACGCCGACCAGTTCGTCACTTTCGAACTACGTGTCGCGATCTCTCCCCCCGCCATCGACCGTGTACTCCGGGATCCAGACCGGCATCGATCGATCCTTCGACCACTCGAACAGGTGGCGTTTTTCGTTCGCGTAGTAGTACCTGTAGGCGTCGACGTAGTCGTCACCCGTCCACGGTCCGGTCAGTTGCGGGGGGCCCTGCCGGCCCTCGATCGGCCACTCGAGGTCGAGAACGATCCGATCGTCCAGGGATCGAACGGTCGCCCAGCAGCCGTGGCGATCCGCCGGGTCGTGGTCCCACCGGTAGCGCCACTCCTCGTGGGCCGCCTCGGTGTAGTCGCGCAGGTACTGCCAGTTGTCAGGGGACCGCGCCGCCCATCGGGTTAGCGGGTTGTCGGGGTGCGTGAAGTACAGCGCGTCGGATTCCGGGTAGCCGTTCAACTGAACCGCGGTCGTGAGTACCATCGAACACTCGAAGACGCTGCTCGTCACGTGCCGGTCGACGAGCCACGCCGCGGCCTGCTCTACGTCCCGATCGAGCCAGAAGGCGTCGACCATTCGATCGGAGGGACGTCGCGCAGGGAGTTAGCCGTCACACCGGTGACGATCGATCGTCCGTCCGTGGTTCAGCGCACGCAGGCCGAACCACTATTCCGTCGTCTGCGGAACTGGCGTACGGGTAGTCGGGTTCCAGCAGCGTCGGCCTCGGGACGATACGATCGACACGCATGCAAGAGCTGAACGTCGCACTCGTTACGATCGGTGGGTTGACGCTGCTGTTGAGTCTGATCGGCGGGTTACTGAAAAACAGGATATACTTCCTCTCGGAGCCGATGGCCGCGGTGATCCTCGGGATCGTGATCGGTCCCCTGGGGCTCGGTTTGCTCCGTCTCTCCCACTGGGGGGATCCGTTCACGATCACTGAGCAGTTCGCCCGGCTCACTGTCGGACTCGCCGTCATGGCTGCCGCACTCCGGCTTCCCCGGCGGTACTTCCGGGAGCACGTGCGCTCGATGGCGGTGGTTCTGGTTCCGGGAATGATCACGATGTGGCTCGTCAGTGGCGCGCTCGTCTACGCGCTGTTGGGCGTCCCCGTCTGGGTCGCGTTGCTCGTCGGAGCGATCGTTACGCCCACGGATCCGGTTCTCGCGGGAACGATCGTCACGGGCAGCGGCGCAGAGGAGAACATTCCGCGATCGATTCGATCCGTCCTCACCGGTGAATCGGGCGCGAACGACGGGCTGGCGTATCCGCTCGTCTTCCTGCCGATACTGGTCCTCGAACACTCACCGCAGCGGGCGATCGTCGACTGGGTTCTCGAGTCGCTCCTCTGGGAGGTCGGTGCGGCCGTGGTGATCGGTGCGGCCGTCGGCGCAGCCGCCGGCTGGATCGAGCGGGAGTCCCACGACCACGCGTTCCTCGAGGAGACCTCGCTGCTCACCGCGACCGTAGCGTTAACCTTCGCCGTGCTGGGTGGCGTCAAGTTGCTCGGAAGCGACGGCATCCTCGCGGCGTTCGTCGCCGGATTGCTGTTCAACCGATTCGCCGACGCGGGCGACGAGGCCGACGAACAGAAGGTCCAGGAGGCGGTGCTTCGCCTGTTCACCGTCCCGGTCTTCGTCGTCTTCGGGCTGACGCTACCGGTGGAGCAGTGGCTCGCGCTTGGCTGGGCCGGGGTCGCGCTCGCGGCCGGCGTGTTGCTCCTCCGGCGCGTTCCGATGATGGTCATGTTCTCCCGCTTCGTCGAACCGATCGACGAGAAGCGAGGTGCCCTCTTCGCGGGCTGGTTCGGCCCGATCGGCGTCGCGGCCATCTTTTACGCGATGGTCGCGGATCGGCTAGTCGGGCAGGGGATCGTCTGGGGGGCGACCAGTCTCGTCATCGCGAGTTCGGTACTGGTTCACGGTATCACGGCGACGCCGTTGACGAAACTGTACGGCCGCACGACCGGGCGGTCCCGGGAGGAGTCGAAACGGCCGGACGCGGCGTCTTTCTCGGGAGAGTGAGCTACCACCCTCACTCGGAGAACGCGTCGTCGGCGCAGCCGAGCGACGTGTGCATGCAGTCCCGGCAGTGGGGGCCACACTGGGCAGTTCCGAACTCGCTCTCGTCCGCGGTCCGGAGGTCCGCCGTCAACTGGGATCGCCTGTCCAGCAACTGGGCGGCGGAAAACAGCTGGACGTCGGGACCGTTCGAACCGACGTAGACGTACCCGGCCGTTCGGATCGGCGTCGAGAACACGTCCCGGGCGGCGAGGAGGTACAGCAGCAACTGGTAACTCTCCCCCGGTTCCGTACGCTGACTCCCGGTCTTGTAATCGAGGATCACGACGTTCCCGTCGTCGTCCCGCTTGATCGCGTCGATCGCACCGACGATCGGACCGCTCAGGTCCGGGTCGTAGTCCGCGAGTTCGAACGGGACTTCCGCGCCGAGCGATTCCCAGTCGGCGGCCCGTGTCTCGAAGTATCGATCGACGCAGGCTTTCGCCCCCGGAACGGCCTCCTCGAGGTCGTGGAGTCGCCCGAGTCGATCGCAGGCCGTCCGCCACTCGTCGGGATCGGTGTAGTCCCGCCAGAACGCCGCTTCCGCGACGAAGTGGAACAGGTTCCCGATCGCGACGGGTGACGCGCCGGTCGCGTCGGACGAGTCCGGGAGGCTGTACCCGAGCGGGTCCGCGAACGCGTCGACGACGTGATCGAGTACGTGACGTCGGTCGCACTGCCCGACCGTCTCGACGGCGCTGTGGCTGTGACGACGCTCCAGTTCCCGCGCGACGCCACCCGTGAGGTCCGTCCGGAACCCGACGGCCTCGGGATCGACCGACGAGAGCGTCCCCGCGCGGAGTTGCCGGGCCAGTCCCAGCGCCTCGTCGATCGCGTCGTCGAGGGCGATGGGCGTCTGGAAGTACTGGAGCGACATCGACTCGCGGTCCAGTCCGGCGTCGATCTCCTCCGTGAGATCGGTTCTGAACCGCTCGTCGAGTCCCTCGTAGCTGTCGGTGATCCGGTCCCAGACGTCCATGTGCGGGCCGGCGACGCTCCACTCGACGTCGTCGGAGAGGTACTCGTCGAGTTGGCTGGCCGGGACGTCGGGCGCGTCGGGGTCGGTGCCGAAGAGGAACAGCCGTTCTTTCGCGCGGGTCAGCCCGACGTGGAGCACCCGCCACTCCTCCGGTACTTCCCCCGCCGAGTGGTCGGTCCACAGCGAGGTGGTCCGATCGCCGTCGACGAGATCCACGAGCGCGGCGAACGAGTGGGTCGACCGGGGATAGGGGTTCGGAACGTCCCCGGGCGGGAGCGGCGGCCAGTTGTCGGCGCTCAGGAACGGGAGCATCACGACGTCGAACTCCAGCCCCTTGGCCTGGAAGATCGTCATGACGTCGACCTTGTCCCCCGTCCCCTCCGCCGTCTCCAGTTCGCCGCCCGGCTCTCGTCTGGTGACCTCCCCCTGCAGTTCGAGATACGAGACGAACTCCTCGGTGAGCATCGACTGCGTGACCCGGCCCTCGTCGAACGACTCCATGAGTCGTTCGATCGCGGCGAGTTCCCGCCGCTCGGAAGCCGTCAGGAACCACTCGAACCGCGTCTCCCGCTTGAGTTCGGCGTAGAGTTCCGAGATCGACAGCCGGTGGCGCTCCGATCGGAGGGTCTCGACGTCCGCCCGCGCTCGCTCGATGCGCTCCGGCGCGGCGAACTCGCTCGCCGGCCGATCGGCCATCGCGCGGTACGTGCTCGTCTCGCCGCGGTTGAGCCGCTCCAGATCGGATTCGGGGACGCGGTAGAACATCGCCAGGACCCGGCTGAGACTGCCGTCGTCGTGTGGATCGACGAGCACCCGGAGGAAGGCGAGCACCGTCTCGATCCCCGGAGACGTCCTGGCGCCCATGTCGTGGGCCAGTTCGTAGGGCAGACAGGCCTCGTCGAGCTGGGCGGCGACCAGATTGGCCTGTCGCTTCGTCCGGACGAGTACGGCGACGTCACCCAGCTCGGGTGCCTCGATCGCGGCGAGTTCACCCTTGACCAGCTTCGAGATGGCCGTGCTGACCTGTGCCGCCTGCTCGTCCTCGTCGTCCGCCGCGTCGACCGTGACGACGGCGTTCTCGACGTCGTCTTTGAACGCGTCGAGTCCGTGCGTATCGGCCGGCAGGTCGGCGACCAGATCGAGGATCGCGTCCGGCGATCGGAAGTTCAGGTCCAGCGTGTAGCGTTCGAACCCGTCGAGTTCGCCGGTGATCCGATCCATGTTCTCGGGGTGGGCACCCCGCCACTCGTAGATCGCCTGGTCCTGATCGCCGATGACGAACAGCTCCGTCTCGGCGCCCAGCGTGGCGATGAGGTCGAGTTGCGCGTCGTCGGTGTCCTGGAACTCGTCACAGAGGAGCAGATCCCACTGGTCGACGATCCCCGATCGGACGGCGTCGTCCGCCAGTAACGCGGTGGCCTGCCGAATGAGATCGTCGTAATCGAGGGCCTGCTGAAACTCGCCGTCACCGGCGAGTTCTCGCTCGTAGGCCCGGTAGCCGGGGAGGAAGTCGTGGGTCTGCTGGAGCATCTCGACGTAGGCGACGAGCCGTCCGATCGGCGTCTGGTAGGTGTCGGTGAAAAAGGAGGGCACGTTGCCGGCGAAGAGGACCTGCGGGACGAACCGCTCGTACCAGCTCGAAGCGCCGTTCAACAGCAGGTCCTCCAGTTCGTCGACGAGGTCGACCATCGAGCCGAGGTAGTCGGCCACCTCGGCCTCGACGGGCGTCCCGGATTCGAGCCCCCGCTGTTTGTGCTCGAGCACTACCCGGTACTTTCGGAATCGATCGCGAAACGCGAGCGGATCGTCGGTGAGAGTCGGGTTCCGATCCGTGTCGAACAGCCGCCGGCCGAGGTCGTGCAGTTCCCGGACCAGTTCCGACAGGCGGGCGATCGTGGCGGTCTCGGGTAGCGTTTCGGCGACCTCGTCGGGAGTGACGCCCGCCCGTTTGACGTCCTCGATGAAGTCGATGAGGTCTCGCTCGACTCGGTCGGCACCGGTCCGGGCGTCGATCGGTTCGACGAACCGGTACTCGAGGTCGTCGACGAGCGACTGGACGATCGCCCGGCGGTCGTCGTCGGTGACGAGGTCGAAATCCGGCGCGAGGTCGAAGTAGTAGGCGTACTCGACGAGCAACTGCTGACAGAACGCGTGGTAGGTGTACGCGTCGACGTCGTACCCCCGCCCGTCCGCGAGCAGGTCGCCCAGGTCGTCCTGGATGGCGTGGGCGGCCTCGTTCGCGAACGTCAACACGAGGACGCGCTCCGGCGACGCCCCGCGGTTCTCTATCGCGTCCTCGATCCGCCACGCCATCGTCTGCGTCTTGCCGGTGCCGGCCCCGGCGCTGACGAGGATCCGCTCGTCCGTCGCGGCGATGACGTCGCGCTGGTTCCCTCGCGGCCGGAGTTGCGCGTCGTCCGTCGCGACGGCATCCGGAACTCCGTCGCCCGTGACTGCTGGCCCTCGATCGGTCATGGTCTCGGCCCTCGATCGGTCATGGTCTCGGCCCTCGATCGGTCATGGTCTCGGCCCTCGATCGGTCATGGTCTCGGCCCTCGATCGGTCATGGTCTCGGCCCTCGATCGGTCATGGTCTCGGCTCCGGAGTGTACGCGTGGGACAGCGTCGCTCGTCGACGCGGTTCGGTCGTGTCGTCCCGATTTCGCGCCGGGACGTGACCCGCCACCCGTCAGAATTGCACCTCCTCGTTGATGTAGTCCAGACACATCGACTGGTACTTGCAGCGGCGACAGGACCGGGCGACGACGTCGTCCCACCGATCGGCGGCCGGTTCCCAGTCCTCGTCGACGATCCGTCCGGCTGCCTCGGCGAGGACGTCGTCACACGCTCCGCCGGCGTCCCAGCAGGCGTCCGTCACGTCCCGCCGATCCGCGACCACCTGGGGGCCGGACCGGGGTGCCTGCCCGTCGTCCTCGTAGTCCGGGTAGGTCTCCTGGGCGATCGCGTAGTAGCGGTAGCGGACGTTGTGGACGTCGATCCCGTGGGCCGCCGCGACGGCGTGGATCGTCGCGTACGCCCGGAGGACGCTCCCGACCTGCCGGGGATAAAAGCCCTCCCGGTCCCGGTAGTCCGCGACTGGATCGCTGTAGGGGTTCTCCCAGACGATCCCGTCGAGTGTCGTGACGAACCGTGCGACCTCGTAGGTCCCGCCGTCCGTCAGACAGCAATCGACGGGACAGGCGAACGTGTACCCACCCGCCGAGTAGGCGTAGGTCCCGTCGATCGCGAGCGCGCCTTCGGCGTGGGCCCGCCCGTACTCGTCGACGTAGTTCGCGACGGCGTTCCGGATACTGGCCTCGTCGTACCGCCGGTGACGGGCGGTCGCGAGCCGGGAGTCGGCCTCGGTCGACGCGTCCAGCCGCTCCTGCAGGGACTCCATCGCCGTCTCGCGGAGCGTCGCGTCGTCCCCTCCGTCACACCGCTCGAGCGCCGACGTGACGACGTCCCGGTACAGCCCGGTCCGGCGATCGATCGCGTCCCGGGTCGTCCGCGTGTAAATCGCCTGGCGGTGTTCGTACTGGTACTGGCGGGGACAGCGGAGGTACGTCTCGATCTCGTCGAGCCCGATCGGGTCGTCCGCGTTCGCGTCCGGGTTCGACGCGGGCTCGCGATCACTCGCCATCGCGTCCCTCCGACCCGTGGTCTCCATCGCGTCCTCCCGTCCCGCAGTCGCCACCGCGTCCCACCTCGCCGAGGGCCCGATCGATCTGTGCGTACACCGCCTGTTCGAACCGCGGGTCGAGCTCGTCGGACTCGAGCAGCGCACCGATCGCCCCGAACGATCGCTCGGCCCGTCTGAGATCGTACTCGGAACCCGTACTGGCCGCTCCCTGGATCCGTTCGAGCTGGTCCCACGGCTCCGACAGCACCGCCGTGCTCGCCTCGCCGTGCGTGTAGATGCCACGTTCGGCGTCCTCGGAACCGATTTCGACGACCGGGACCGCCTCGCGGTCCTCGAGGTCCGTGAGATAGCGCGAGCGGTGCTGTCGTTTGCCGAGCGCCGACTCGTTCGTCCGCGACGTACAGCAGTAGAGGCGCTGGCCCGCCGCTCGCGCCCCGATCGCCAGCTGACGTCTGGCGAGTTCGGCGTAGTAGGACTCGTAGGGTTCGTCTATCGTCTCGGGTGCGGTCTCGAACGTGGCCCGCACGTCCGCGGCGGTGGGCGTCGTCACGCCGGGGTAGCCAGGCATCTCCCGCACCCACTGGCGGGGAAACAGCTGGGTCAGCTGTCTCGATTCGGGATACTGGCCCTCGTGGACGTTCACCAGGAACACCGCCTTCCGCCGGTCGTGTTTGCAGATCCGGACGGCGTCGACGAGCACGCCGCTCTCCTCGACGTCGACGGCCGTCGAGTAGGTGTCCGAGGCGACGTAGGTGATCGCTCGCTCCAGCATCCGCACGAATCCGTCCCAGGTGTTCGCCAGGTAGTCGGCCGTCTCGACGAACGCCGCGACGTCGAGCACCCGCTCGACGTGGTGAAATTGTGCGCGCGCCTCGATGGGTTCGCTCTCCGCGATCCGCCGTTTGAGGTCGGTTTCGAGGATCCAGCGGCCGAGTTTCTCGGGAACGCCGGATTCGTCGGCCACGGCAGCGAGCGCCGCTTCCGGCCACCCACCCAGCCGATCGGTGAGGATCCGGCGGGCGCGCTCGCGGCCCTGGCGATCGGACGCGGCGTGATACGCGGCGAGGGCGTGGAGTTCCCGCACCGCCCGGTCCCCGCTCAGGCCCGTCACCGTCGCGGACGCGGTCGGGATCCCGGCCCGCTGGAGCACCCGGCGGGCCGTTTGAATCGGCCCGGTCGAGTCCTTGACGAGGACGGCGACGTCGCCGTAGGTCCAGTCGTACTCGGTCCGGAGGTAGCCGATCTCGTTGGCGATCGTCGCGAGTTGGTCGTAGAGGGTGTCCCCGGTGATCGCGTAGATCGGTTCGTCGACCCCTTCGAGGACCGACTCGTCGCCGGTTGCGAGATACCGGGCGACTGCGCCGGGCGCTCCGGCCCGCTCGCGACGCCGAACTGCCGGTTCGACCGCCAGTTCTCCCCCGAGATCCTCGAGCGAGCCGGGTTCGTTCCAGACTCTCGCGATGCTGGCGTGTGCCTCGCCGAGGCACACCAGCTCCGCGTTCTCGCCGAGCGCCGCGAGATACTCGCGTTCGACCGCGCCGAACTCCTCGAATCCGACGGCGACGATCGCCTCGAACTCCCGCTCGATCGTGGATCGGACCTCGTCGTCGTCGAGCGCCGCGATGGCCCGCGAGAGCACGTCGGGGCGTTCGACCCACCCCTGCGTCGCGAGCCAGTCGTGAAACCCCTCGCGAACGGCCTGCAATTCGGCGAGTAACTCGCTGTGGGGTCCCCGTTCCGACGCCGAGGGGAGGTCGAAGCCGCCGCCGTAGCTCGCGGCGAGCAACACTCGACCGACGTCGCGGCCGAACGACTCGTGGCTCGCCGCGCCGGCGAAGTAGTCGTTCTCCCACGTGTGACCGTCCAGGACCATCGACAGGGTCTCGATCCGTTCCACGTCCGAGAGAATGCGCGCGTCAGGAGCGCGTTCGGTCACGACGGTCGACGCGTGTCGCGAGACGGTCTTGACGTTCGGCCGCCCGAGGAGATCCAGTTCCTCGACGAGGGCTCGTGCGAAGTCCTCGATGCCCGTGGGAAATCGCTTCAGGACCAGAATATCGGTCACGTCGTAGCCGCGATCGGTGCGCAACTCGTCGTACACCGCGGCCGCGTGCGCCGCCAGCGTGCCGCCTTCGAACGGCACGACTCGCAGTTCGCCCCGCAGCGGGTCCGACTCAGCTGCCATGCGCCAGCGGCGATCGGCTCGCGTCACTCCGGGGACCGTACATATGACGCAGAAACGGAATGTCTCGATAAATAGTTTGTGGGGCGGTGGCGGCCCGTCCGCTACAGTCCAGCCGCCGGTCCGGGGACGGATTCGGGGCCGTTAGCCGGTCCGGGGATCGGACTCCGGGTCACCGGAATCGTCGACGACGTCGAACTCCGTCGATCCACACGAACAGCCGCCCTGTCCGATGATGCGCGTTTCGCCGTCCGGCCACTGACGCGCAGCGTACACGGACTCACACTCCGTACACGCCGCGAGCACTCGTCGCACGTCGTCGTTGTGCGCCATCGCTGCCGGTCGAGTACGCGTACCAGCAGAAAGAACGTTTCCACTTCTGATCTATTGCGGGAGTGTTAAATTCCCGCGAGGGAACGGCGTCCCACAGGGTACTCGGGCGTTGACGTCGGGGCCGCGTGCCTCGCGGACGTCGTCGGGGTCCGCGGGAGCCACTCCGACCGGTGACTCGTCCGCGCCTTACAGCAACAGGGAGAGGACGGCGAGCACCAGAAACGCCAGGACGAGCCACTTCCCGATCGCCATGCTGAGTCCGGCGACGCCGCCCGCGCCGAGCGCTCCTGCAACGATCGCGATCACGAAGAACAGCAGTGCGAGTTCTAACATATCCGTATTCAGGACGGTTTGTCGGAAGTGGGTTTGGCTTGAATACGCCGCCCGTGCCGCCCCGTAACGGCTCCGCGAGCGGCCGACGCCGCACGACGACCGTCTGACGTGTCGCGTCGGCGATGAACCGCCCGATCACGGTTAGTGCTGTGACGAAACGAACGAAAGAGCGGAAACGGGACAGACTCGGTCGCTGAACGTCAACGTGCCGATTGGGCGGCATCGAGGAGATCCAGTGGCGCGTTATTCGTTGAGGTGTCCACGATACCCCTTCGGTTCGAATCCACGGCGACAGATCACCCGCTTGCGACCTACGGTGATCGCGCTGATCTGGTCGTCGTCTTCCATCCGATCGATGACGGTCTCGAGCCGGTCCTCCGTCCAGCCGGTTTCCTCCTGGACCGTCCTCTGGTTGACGCGTCCGCCGCGTTTCACGAGGAGCCTGAGAACTTTGTCCTCGTCGGGGAGGTCCCGTTCGTCGACGCCGTACTCGATCTGTTCTGCGTAGCTCAACGTTTCGTCGTCCTCCTCGGCGGCCGATCCTTCGGGCGCGGTCGCCGTGGACTCGGTCGATTCCCCCTCGTCGGCGGCGCTCGAAGACCAGAGGGACGAGAGTCGAGTTCGAAGTGCACTGAATACCATGTGTCGATCACCCTCCACTGAGACTATCGCTGCTTGGACGCGCTCCTACCTTGATCTTATGTTTCACCATTTATATATTACCACTCGTAACCGTCCGGGTATATCTGTTGTGACACTCGCGTCACCGAATAGCCCCGGCCTTGCGACCCGCAAGTCGGTTATTTCCTCACTATTCCGACATCCGAACGGCTAGAGCCGCTCCCGGACGCTACGGACGATTTCGTCGACGTCGTACTCGTCTTGCTGCTTGTCGAAGACGACGTCCCCGTCCGCCCGGACGATGAAGACGCCCCGATCGCCCGTCTCGAGCGTGACGGCGTCGAGTTCCTCACCGAACGACGTCAGGAGGGCGTGCTGGACGTCCTCTGCGCGGCTCAGGAAGCCACACGGGACGCAGTACTCGATTTCGACGGTCGTCATACCGGAGCGTTCGGTTCCCCGGTATAAACCGTTCCGGGTCGGCGGGGACGATCGGTTCCGGACGCCGGTCGGTCGACGATACAGAACGCCGGTTCGCCGTCGATCGATCCGGCCTGCGCCCGGTATCGTAGTCACTGAACGTCGGCGCACACCCGATCGCACGTCGACTGTGCGATCGGTGAGGACGTGGAAAACGGGATCAGCGGCTACTATAGGTCGCCGCGAGGTCGTCGAGAATTTCGTGGTGGTTCGTCGCGTGCGGGGCCGTCAGCGGCGAGACGCTGATGCGGCCCTCGACGACGGCCCGCCGATCGGTTCCCTCGGGATCCGGTAACGACTCGGGGTCCATCGCCTCCCAGACGCGGTCCGTGAGGTGGACGGCGTCGCCGTTTCGTTCGGCGTCCATCTCGTAGCGCTTCGAGGGGCGCGTGATCTCGATCGGGGCCGGTTCGCCGTCCGGCAGCGGGACGTTGACGTTGAGATAGGCGGCGTGGTCGAAGACGCCAGCGTCGAGGGCGTGTTCGGCGAGGAACGTCGTCACGCGCGCCGCTTCGGCGAAGTCCTCGGTCGTGACCTCGAACTCGTAGTAGGGGGTCTCGTCGTCGGCGGGGACGTACAGCGAGGTCGCGATGGCAGGGACGTCGAAGAACGCGGCCTCGACGGCCGCGCTGATCGTCCCCGATCGCCCGAGGACGTACTCGCCGAGGTTCGCACCCTCGTTACAGCCCGCGACGACGAGGTCGGGAAAGGGGCCGAGTTCCGCCAGTCCGGCGACGACGCAGTCCGCGGGCGTTCCCTCGACGGCGTAGCCCAGGTCGTGCTCCCAGACGTCGACCGCGTGCGAGATCGATCGGCCGCAGGCGCTCTTGTCGCTGGCCGGGGCGACGACGGTTACGTTGGCGTGCTCGCTCAGGGCGTCGTACAGCGCCCGGATCCCGGTGCTGTCGATCCCGTCGTCGTTCGTCAACAGGATCTCGAGGTCGTCGCTCATGTTCGTTCGATTTGTCGGGGACGCGAAAAGCCCACCGCTTCCGGACACTGGCGTGTGGCTGCTCGATCGGGTTCCGATACGCTGGCCACGAGGAGCGAATTGACGGCGTCGGCGGCAGTCGACCTCGAGCTGCGATGCCGGGCCGGATGCCGACGATCGGTGGTGGTTTCGATCTCGGTGGTGTCGGCGATCCGGCTGTCCGTCGCGACCCGAATCGGTAGCGGTACTCGAGTCGCGGCGGCACGCGACAGCCACAGGGGAGCGCGATCCCGTCGTGCGATCGACACAGTGCTGCTGGAAAATCGACGTATGCACTCGCTGCGGGACTGCCCCGCAACGGTCACGAGAGCAGTGCTCACCGATCGACGTCGTCGCGTCTAGGCGATCCGATCGACGATCGTCTCCTCGTCGACGACGAGGTTGTACGCCTCCTCGTCGTCGTTCCAGAGGGCGAGGATCTGCTCGAAGGCCAGGACCTCGCCGTAGTCGGCCTCGAGCAGCGCCCGGTTGAGCGAGGTCTCCCGGGTGAGGACGGCGTAGTGGTCGATCGACTCGCTGCCGTCGCTGATCTTGAACAGGGGGTTGCCGTCGTCCTCGCTCAGCGAGCGACTGAGTTTCGCCGCCACGAGGTCGATCCGGTTCGTGACGTGGCGGTCCATCTCGGCCATCCGCGCCCACTCGTCGGGATCGAGGTCGAGGTCGATCCGCCGTCGACCGTCGAGTCGAAGCAGCGAGTAGGCGAACTGGACGTCGACGTTGACGAACTCGCCGGGTGCGTGTTCGTCGTCGCCCGCGGGCGCGGCCTCGTCGAGTCGCCGCTGGAACGACGGGACGGCGAGGTCCGGCCGGACGTCGAACGACCAGCCCCGATCGGACGGGGTCTCGCCGGGCCACAGCCGGACCGGCGGGCCGTAGACGGTGACCACGCCCGGTCGATCATGGTCGTCGCCGTCGCCATTCCCGTCGCCGACCGAGACGTCGATCCGCGTCCCTTCGAGCGCGCGTTCGACCTCGCGCAACTGGATCGCGGTGTTCCTGTCCGCCGGTGCCATCGCGAGGAGGGTCCCGTCGGGGGCGAGCAGTTCGAGGGAGCGCTCGGCGACGGCCTCCGGGTCGTCGAGTTCGCTCAGGACGTTACACGCGAGCACGAGGTCGAAGCCGTCGTCGGGCGCGGTCGGATCGAAGCCGTCGCCGCCGGCTGGGTCCGTACTGCGGCCCACTGCGGCCGGATCGAACGCCTCTACGGTCGTCCGGTGGACCGTCGCGTGGACGTTCCGGCCCGTCTCGGCGAGCAGGTCCTCGAGGACGTCCGCCGCCGCGCTCGGTTCGATCGCGTGGTAGTCGAGCAGGCCATCGTCTGGGAGGTAGTCACAGAGCCCGAGCGCGGGGCCGCCGACGCCCGCCCCGACGTCGAGCACGCGCAGGCTACGACCGAGCAGGTCCCGTTCGGCCAGATCGTCCAGCGCGTACTGGACGGCCGCGTAGTAGGCCGGCAGGTGGTAGATCGCGTACCCCGCCGCGACGTCGTCGTCGTACTCGACCGGCCGCCGCTCGAGGTACCGTTCCTTGAACCGGCGGATCGTCGATCGGAGCAGGTCGCCCGTCCCGTCCTCGTGCCAGTTGACGCCGTAGCGATCGACCAGCAGGTCCTCGAGTCGGCCCTCGTAGTCGGCGGGAAACCGTTCGACGGGTCCGCGACGGGGGGAGACCGGTTCGTCGTCGACCGGGACGAACGTCCCGTCGTCGCGTTCGATCAGCCCGAGATCGGCGGCGTCCTCGCGGAGGTGCTGGCGGACGACCGCCGGATGCGGGGTCCCCGAGACGTAGTCGCAGATCTCCTCGGGATCGATCGGGCGGACGTTGCGCAGGTACTTCGCGTTCGACCGAATGGCCTCCCGCTGGTCGCTCACGGGTTATCACCTCCAGTTCCGTCGTCGTTCGGGGTCGCCGAATCGGCCTCGTCGGGAGGCCGCGCGTTCGACTGCCACCTGGCCGCTGCCTCGCGGTACAGCGTCGCGAGTTCGTCGGCGTCGGCCGCGGCGACGTCGGCGGCGGCCTCGGCGACGGCCTCGGCACCGTCGAACGTCTCCTGGATGTCGGCGTAGACGCGTGGCGTTCCCGCCGTCATCGTCTCCACGAGGTTCCGTAGCTCCGCGTAGATCGGCGTCTCGAACCCCTCCGGGACCGCCTCCGCCGCGAGGGCGAAGGAGAGCACGGCGGCGTGGGTCGCCGCCTGCACCGATTCCATCGCCTCGTCGTGTTCGGCCGCCGTCGTCTCGACGAGGTCGTTCCCCCGCGCCGCGAGCGCGTCGAGCAGCGCGTCGGCGGCCGGTCCGGACTCCTCGCGGACGACCGCGATCGAGCCGGGGGCGCGTTCGGGGGCGAAGAGCGGGTGTAGACTCACCCGCTCGAGCGAGGGAGCGTGTCGCGCCATCGCCTCGAGTGGGGGTTCCATCACGCCGGAGACGTCGACGAGCGCGCGCTCCGCCCGATCGGCGTGGGTCGCGATCGCGTCGACGACGTGGGCCATCGGAACCGCGATGCAGACGACGTCGTAGCTGTCGGTCCCCTCGAGTTCGGTAACGTGGCCGTCGACGGCCTCGGCCGCCGCGCTCGCGGCGACAGGATCGACGTCGGCGAACGTCACGTCGGCGTCGACGGCACCACCGAACCACGTCCCCATCGACCCCGCGCCGACGATCAGTACCTCCATCGGACGCGTCTACCGCCCGGCGTCGCAAAAGCAGTTCGATCGATCGGCTGGCGCGCGTGTGCGATTGCGATGACGACCGACCGGGATTGTTGCGCCATCGTCTGGCTGGTGGCAGACCACTACCGGTTCACGTTGGCTGCTGAGAGTTCTATCGACTGCGAAACTCGTTGAGTACCGGTCACCGATGTGCGGACGACTCAGCGCATCGAAACGACCGTCAGGAATACGAGTGCGAGGAACTGCAACCCCCGCATGGCGAGCACCGCCAGTTGTGCCGTACTCGACCCGGAATAGAGCATTCCCATGCTAAAAAAGAACGACAACGCGACGAGGTTCTCGACGAACAGTATCGCGGCGAACGCGAGCAGTCCGAGCGTGAGTGGCGTTCGAAACTCCCGATAATTTCGTCCCCAGACGCTCCCCAGCACGAGGAGGAGAACGATATTCAACCCGGAAAAGACGCTTGCAGCCGTCATCAGTGAGGTCATTTCGGCCATTGTCGATCTGGTATGTCGGTGTCTGTGTTCGCTGCTCTGCTACGATGGTCCGTCGTCGTTCGTGGAGTCATCATCGATGCGGTCGGTGATTCGTTCGAACGCGTCGCGATTGTGTTCGAACCGGTCGGTGAGGAAGTACAGTGCTCCGTAGTCTTCGCTACCCGCTTCGACCACGTCGTGATCGATGAGCATATCCAGATGATGACGAACGGTGTTGTAGTCGAGGTCGAGTTCCTCGGCGAGCTGGTTGGCGTTCTGTGGCCGATCGTCGAGCTGGCGAATAATGCGCGTCCGGTTCGGCCCGCCGCGCGTTCCCGCCAACAGGTACCACAGCGCCTTCTCCATCGCCACTCCGGTAGTTGTACACTGGTGTACCGTAAATCACCCCTACCGTTGTGGACGGTGATCACGGGGCGATCGTTTTCGAAACCCACCCCGTCGCCCCGCTCGGGAACGCCTCCGAGCGTTCTTCCGGCTGACGCTCCCCGGTGCCGTCGATAGCCCGGACGACGACCTCGTGGACTCCCTCCTGCTCGAAGACGTACCGCCACTGTCGCCAGACGTCGTCTCCGGGTAGCGGCTGCGAGAGTTCGGCATCCGCCCACGTGTCGCCCCCGTCGGTCGACACTTCGACGCGTTCGATTCCACGCGTTCCGGCGTAGGCGTGGCCAGCAACCTCGAGACGGCCGTCACCGATGCGTGTGTAGTCCCAGAGTTTGGCGACGGTGTTCACGGGTCCGGTCCCGTGCCACCCCCGCTGTTCCCAGTAGCCGTCCATCTCCTCGTCGAGCAACTCGATCTCGTCGAGCCACTTGACGTTCGTCTCCCCCCAGTGCCCGGGGACGAGGACGCGCACGGGATGGCCGTGGGACCTCGGGAGCGGCTGCCCGTTCATCTCCCAGGCGAGGAAGGCGTCCTCGAGCGCGTCGGTCGGGAACTGGACGAAGTAGTCGTCTTCGGCCCGGAGCATCGCACAGCCACACTCTCCGTTGGGATCGGCCTCCTCCAGGAGCGGCTTGATCGGCGTCCCGGTCCAGACGGCCGTGTCCATCTTCCGGCCGTTGAGCTCCTCGCCGACGCACCGCAAGGTCACGTACCGGTGTTCGATCGGCTTGTCGGTCAACTCCTCGAACGTGACCGTCACGTCGTCCTCGACTTGCCCGGTGAGAGTCACCGACCAGTCGTCGGCCGGCACTCGGGGGTCGAACTCCGCGATGTCGACGTTGTAGAACTCGTCGATGGAACTGACGAGTCCGGGCAGATTGTCGCCGGCTGTGTCGAGGGATTGTTCGTCAGCCTGCTGGAGCAACCGTCTGACGGCATCGCTTATCTCCGCGTTTGCGTCGTATTCGGGATCGGGTCCGAACACCATCCGACCGAAGGCGGCCGACACGCCGACGAACGCGAGCGCACTCGTCGCCGAGACGAGGACTCGCCGCCGGGAGGGATCGTACTCGTCCGCTGTACCCGAACCGATACCGATCCCGGAGAACGCGACCACCGGAACGGCCGCCGCGACGGCGAGCAACGGGTCTGTCGTGATCGCTGCGGTTATCCCCCAGGCGAGGACGCCCGCGAGCCCGACACCGACGACGGGCCGATCCAGCCGTCGTGCGGTCCGGAGTCCGACCAGGGCAGCGCCAGCGAGCAATCCGATCGCGATGGCGAACGAAAGCGCGATGTGCAAGAGGTGGGCCTCCTCGCCGACGTTCTGGATCATCCAGGCGACGATCGCTCCCGGCGTCGTGCGAACGACGAGCGCGTCGATGGGCGCGACGATGAACCGTCTCGTATACCCCGTGACCGCAAACGAGCCGGCCACACCGGTGATTCCGGCCAGGATGGTGAATACTGCGTCGCTGCGGGACGGGTACGTGCTCATAGCATCCAGTTCGGGAGGTGTGTTCAAGGGGGTTTTTCAAAGTCCCACCAAATTCCGTTCGGGTTCGACTCAAATCTCCGCGGAACGGCGGTCTGAAGCCTACTTCTTTCCGTCGCGATCGCTCGCTGGCGGCATATCTCCCCAGAACCCCCGTCGTCTGCGCCCACTCGTGTGCTCGTAGCCCGTCACAGCCCTTGAAACAGTTACATACCGCACCGTACGTAGGGTGCGTGCTCGGGTCCGTTCGTGCTCGGGTGGACGCGCTAACTGCCGCCCTCGATCGGGGTCCGATCGACCAAATCTTTGTGGGTCAGCCGATCGAACGAGCAACCGATGCCGATCACACCGACGCAGGCCGCCCTGGTGGTGACGGTGGTCGTCGCACTCGGATTCGTCTGGTACACGGAGGGGCGGGATCGCTGGCGATCGTTCGTCGCGGACCGGTTCGTCTACGGCGTCCCGTGGGGAACGGTGGCTACCGTCGCGATCGTCGTCGCGTTCTACGTGCTGGTCCAGAGCAGCGTCCGTCACGTGTCCGATCCGGTTACGCTGCCGTTCGTCACGTGGTCGTACTTCTATCCGACCGGGCTGCTGACGGCCGGGATCGCCCACGCCTCGCCCGGACACGTCGCGTCAAATATGGCCGGGACGATCGCGTTCGCGCCGATCGCCGAGTACGCGTGGGGCCACTATCCGCCCTCGACGCGATCGGGAACTGCGGGAACGGACGGCGATGCGACCGCCGACGGGTGGCTCGCACGCCCGTGGGTTCGCGCCCTCGTCGTGTTTCCGGCTGCACTCCTCGCGGCGGCGTTCTTGACGGCGGTGTTCGGGCTGGGACCGGGGCTCGGGTTCTCCGGTGCGGTGTTCGCGATCGCGGGGTTCGCCGTCGTGACGTATCCGATCCCGACGGTCGTCGCCGTCGTCGCGGCGAGCGCGGTCCAGACGCTGTACCTGGCGCTGAGTCAGCCGATCGTCCGGGAGACGATCGATCGGGGTGCGCCCGCCCCGCCGGCGTGGGCCGGGATCGGCTTCCAGGCGCACCTGCTCGGCTTCCTGCTGGGCGTCGTGCTCGGTGCCCTCCTGTTGCGCACTCGAAGGCGGCGACCGGCGGCCGAACGCGTGTTCTTCGCGACGCTGGCGGTCGGACTCGTCCAGTCGCTCTGGCTGCTCGTCTGGTCCAGCGACGACGTCTTCTACCTGTACCGCGGTGTCGGCGTCGTCCTCGTGTTCGGCCTGACGCTGGTGATCACCGTGGCGATCGCGGGCGGCACCCGTCCGCTGCCGCGGCCCCTCTCGGTCCTCCCTCGCGCACCGACGCGCCGACGGCTCGCGATCGGCTGGCTCGCCGTCCTCGCGGTCGGGCTGGTGGGGGCTGCCGTCGCGGGCGTCGTTCTGGACGAGATCCCGCTCGCCCGGACGCTCGGGCCGCTGCTCGTCGTCGCAGTCGTGCTCGCAGTGCCGGCGCTCCTCCCGTTCGTACCCGATCGGGTGTACGCGGGTCCGGTGACGCGTCGCGGGGCCGCGATCGCGCTCCTGATCGTTCTGACGGGTCTCGTCGCCCTCCCGAGTATTCCGTTCAACCTGCTCGTCGTCGGGGGCGACGCCGTGCCCGGATCCGGTGGCGTCGAGGTCGGCGGCTACACCGTGACCTACGAGGAGAACGCGACCGCCGGCCAGACCCCGATCGTCGGCCCGGACCCCGACGACGTGGACGAGGGGGGCGGAGCCCTCGACGTTCGGCAGAGCGGCCTGATCGTCGTCAGCGACGACCGCGAGATCTGGACCGTCGTGGAGCGCGAGGCGGTCCTCGCCCACGAGGGCGACGCGACGGTCGAACTCGGCGGAATCGGCTGGCGGGAGTCCGTCGAGGCGACCCGCACCGGCTGGGACGTCGTCGGGAACGAGAGCGCCTACGCCGTCGATCTCACCGTCGACGGCGAGACGACGCGATCGTTCGCGTCCGCCCCGGTGCGGGCGGGTGCCACGATCGACGGGCACGCGATCGACGTCGATCCGACCGACGACGCGTTCCTGCTTCGCGTCACGAGCGACGGGGACGCGGTCGGCGACGCCGAGATCCCCGAGGTGAACGAGACGGCGACGATCGGTCCTGTCGAGTTCTCGACGGAGCGAGCGGCGAACGGCGAAGGCGATGCCGATGGAGGGTCCGGCGATGACGGCGAGGGCGACGACGGCGACGCGGACGACGAGCGAGTGCGAGTATTCGCGTCGATCGACGACACCGAAGTCCTGATCGCCGAGCGCGAGACGTACGCCGACTGATCGAGACGCCCGATCGAACCCGCCGTGGCTCCGACGTCGGCAGCAGCCGACGCTGTTCGGACACAGGTTCTTCAGGTCAGGCCCCGAAGGCCGACCATGACACGGATCGGCATCGTCGGTGCGGGTGCGGCAGCCGCAGCCGCGACGTACGCCCTCGACGAGGCGATCGACGACGCGTCCGTGACGGTCCTCGAGAAGTCCCGCGGCGTCTGCGGCCGGGCCGCGACGCGGCGGCGCGGCGACGTCGTCTACGACTACGGCGCGAACTACGTCAAATCCGAGGACGATCGGGTGGTCGACCTCCTAACCGGGACGCTCGACACCGACGGACTGGTCGACGTCGAGGAGCCGATCTGGACGTTCGACCGCGACGGGACGGTCTCGGAGGGACGGGACGCCGACGAGCACAAGTGGACCTACCGACAGGGGCTCACCCAGATCGCGAAGCGGCTGTTCGCCCGGACGGACGCGACCATCCGGCAAGAGACGCGGATAGATCGGCTGATCCGGGACGCGAACGCCGGACCTGCCGATCCCCAGTGGCGACTCGAAGACGATGACGGGGAGACGTGGGGACCGTTCGACGTGCTCTGTCTGAACCCGCCGGCTCCACAGACCGCCGAGTTGCTCCGATCGGCCGCGTGGGACGCAGACGTCCGGACGTCGCTCGTCGACGCGATCGAGGACGTCCCCTACCGGACGGTCTGGACGGGCGTCCTCCACTACCCGTTCGAACTCGAGAAGCCCTACTACGCGCTGGTGAACGCGGACAAGGACCACGAGATCGGCTGGGTCGCCCGCGAGGAGTGCAAACCCGGCCACATCCCCGAGGGCGAGTCGCTGCTGATCGTACAGGCCAACCACGACTGGTCGGTCGCCCACTACGACGACGACCTCGGCGAAAATATCCGGGCGCTGGCGGCGATGACTGTCGATATCCTCGACGACGATCGGCTCACCGATCCCGACTGGACCGACCACCAGGGCTGGCGGTACGCACAGCCGGAGGCGGGAGTGCTCGAGGGACCGCTCCGGGCGGCGGAGGACGCGAACCTCTACTGTCTCGGCGACTGGGTCGCCGGCGAGGGACGGATCCACGCCGCGTTACGAAACGGGCTCGACGTCAGTGAGCGGATCGTACTCTCGCGGTGAGACCGGTCACTCGATCGTCGGCCCGGCCCCGATCGGATAGGCGGTCAGGTTCTCGTAGCCGTCCTCGGTCACGACGACCAGGTCCTCGATGCGGACGCCCCCGACGGCGGGGTCGTAGATCCCCGGTTCGATCGTGATCACGTGGCCGGGTTCGAGGTCGCCGCCGGCGGGAGAGACGCTGGGCTGTTCGTGGATGTCCAGGCCGACGCCGTGGCCGGTGCTGTGGATGAAGCCCGTCTCCGTGCCCGGATCGCTGCGGAGCGTCTCGTACCCCGCGTCCTCGATCACGTCGCAGGCCGCGTCGTGGACGTCGGCTCCGGTCGCGCCGGGTTCGATCGCGTCGAGTGCGACCTCGTAGGCCTCCTTCGTGACCTCGTACCGCCGACGGGCCTCCTCCCCCGGGTCGCCAACGGCGACCGTCCGGGTCATGTCGGCGAAGTACTTCGATTCTTTGTCACGCGGGAAGATGTCGATCACGATCAGTTCGCCTGCCGCGAGCGGGCCGCTGCCCCGATCGTGCGGGTCGGCGGCGTCGGCCCCGCAGGCGACGATCGTGTCGTCGAGCGCGCAGCCGTGGCGGATCAGGGTGATCTCGATCTCCTCCTTGACGCGCTCGCTCGTCAGCGGCTCGCCCTCGTGGACGAGGACGCCGTCGTCGACGTCCGCGGTCGCAATGAGATCCTCCGCGGCCGCCATCGCGGCCTCGTTGGCCCGCTGGGCCGCCCGGATCCGTTCGATCTCCCACTCGGTTTTCGTCGCGCGAACGTCCTCGACGATCCCCTCGGATTCGACCGTGACCGCGACGCCGCGATCGCGGAGGCCGTCCGCCGTCCCCGTCGGGAAGGTCCGCGGAACGGCGATCGACTGGATGTCGTGATCGTCGAGGAACGCGGCCACACACCGGACCGTCCCCGCGTACTGGCCGTACTCCGCGACCAGTTCCTGGTAGTCGTAGACCGATCGGCGCGTGACCGTCTCCGCGTCGGCGTCCGTGCTGGCGCGGCCGTACTCCAGGCCCGAGACCAGCAGATTGACCGCCCCGTCCGCGGTGACGAGCGTCTGGTAGGCGTCCGGCGCGTCGAAGCCGGAGACGTACCGCTGGTCCGAGTCCGAAGCGTCGTCGTCGATGAGATAGCCGTCCAGCCCCTCGTCGTCCAGATACGAGAGAAGCGGCGACAGGTCGGTCTCCATGTCCGGTGATGTGCGAGCGCTCCACATAATTGCCCGGATTCCGGTCACGGATGCGCCTCGCGCTTCGGCGGCGCTCTCGACGATCCGAGCGCGCCCGGTTCCGACCGGTGCCGTCGAGGCTGTCCACGCTGGCCGTACCGAACGGACACCCGGAAAGGGCGCTCACGGCCGCTGGTGTCCCGTGCGCGAGTATTGAGACGACGCCGGGGCGGACGGCATCGGCTCGTCGCTCGAACGGGTCGGAATTACGTTTTGCGGGATCGGAATCGTTCGGGAGACCGGAACGGGCCGGACGAACCGTCCGGAATACTACCACCACCGGTATCGTGATAGGGTGGCCGGACGAGGATCCCGTATGGACGTTACCATCTCCCCGTCCCGGGTTCGCGGACGGGCCCGCGCGCCCCCGTCGAAGAGCTACACCCACCGGGCGATCCTCGCCTCGGGCTACGCGGACAGCGCGACAGTGTACGACGCGCTCTGGAGCGCGGATACGCGTGCGACCGCCCGCGCCGTCGAGCTATTCGGCGGTGACGTCACTCGATCGGACGACGGGACGCTCGCGATCGAGGGGTTCGACGGCCGCCCGGACGTGCCGGCGGACGTGATCGACTGCGACAACAGCGGGACGACGATCCGACTGGTCACCGCCGCCGCGGCGCTGGCCGACGGCACGTCGGTCCTCACCGGCGACGACTCCCTCCGATCGCGTCCGCAGGGGCCGCTCCTCGAGGCGATCGAAGACCTCGGCGGCGAGGCCGAAAGCACTCGCGGGAACGGCCGGGCACCGCTCGTCGTCACCGGACCCGTAGAGGGCGGCGCGGTTTCGATCCCCGGCGACGTCTCCTCGCAGTACGTCACGGCCCTGCTGATGGCCGGCGCGGTCACCGACGAGGGGATCGAGATCGACCTCGAGACGGAACTCAAATCGGCACCGTACGTCGACGTCACGCTCGAGGTGCTCGACGACTTCGGCGTCGAGGCCGGACACACCGACGCCGGGTTCGCCGTCGCAGGCGACCAGAACTACCGGCCCGAGGGCGGCGAGTACGCCGTCCCCGGCGACTTCTCCTCTATTTCCTACCTCCTCGCGGCGGGTGCGATCGCCGGCGACGAGACGGTCACGATCGAGGGCGCACAGCCGAGCGCGCAGGGCGATACCGCCATCGTCGACGTCGTCGATCGGATGGGTGCCGACGTCGACTGGGATCGCGACGCGGGAACGATCGACGTCACGGCCGCGCCGCTGTCGGGAATCGAGGTCTCCGTCGCGGACACGCCGGACCTGCTGCCGACGATCGCCACGCTCGGTGCGGTGGCGGACGGCGACACCCGGATCGTGGACGCCGAACACGTCCGCTACAAGGAGACCGATCGCGTGAGCGCGATGGCCGAAGAACTCGCATCGATGGGCGTCGAGACGACCGAGGAGCACGACTCGCTGACGATCCACGGCGGCGAGTCAACGCTCGACGGAGCGACCGTCGACGGGCGGGCCGACCACCGGATCGTCATGGCGCTGGCGCTGGCCGGACTGGTCGCCGAGGGCGAGACGACGATCGAGGGTGCCGAGCACGTCGACGTCTCCTTCCCCGGGTTTTTCGACGTGCTGTACGACCTGGGCGCGACGCTCGATCGACACGAGTAGTCCCTGGCACGCATCGACTCCCGCACGCATCGACTCCCGATCGAACCGCTCCGCTGTTCGAACGCACGAACCCGATCGACGCTCCGTCGGAACGGAGTCAGAGCGTCGATCGATCGCGATATCTCGATCGTCACCGGTGACGAGCAACGAGCGGGCGCGATCGGACGTCCAAACGTCTATTTGGCAGTCTTTCGGTCGTTGACGAATTCCGTGACTACCGTCTTGCACCGATTAGTACACGGAGTTAGTTACTGATGTATCGCTCACGTATTTCAGATTAATTTCACAACGAGTTATTACTGGGAACCGGTCGCGTGAAGTATTATCCATGTTGCTAGCTAGGTAATACCATGGCGCTCGCAGATGGTCGACGGTACCTCAAGGGGGTGACAATCGAGCAGTGGTTCGGGCTGGTACTTCTGGCGGGGCTGGGCGCGTTGCTCCTCGATCTCGCGCGTCGAATCGTTCTCGGTGAGCTCCGGTTCGGTACGTTCTCGCTGTTCTTCTGGCGTGGTCTCATCGACGGGTTGATCATCGCGCTCGCCGCCGCCGGACTCTCGATGACCTACGCCATCCTCAAGTTCGCAAATTTCTCTCACGGCGATCTCGTCACCACCGGCGCGTTCACCGGATGGACCGCCGCATACGTCGTGGGGGGAGTCGGAGTCGCCGAGTTCAGGACGAGGATACTTCTGAACGCCGATCGTGGGACCTCCGCCCGCGAACTCGATATGCACCTGTTCGGGGCACCGCTCGCGATCGGCATCGGATTGCTCGTCGCGGCGGTCGGAACGATTCTCGTGGCGCTGGCGATCGATCGTCTGGTGTACAAGCGGATGCGAAACGCCGGCGGAATACCGCTGTTGATCGCGAGCATCGGCGTCGCGCTGGTACTTCGGTACCTGATCGTGTTCGTTTACGGAGAGCAGACGCGCGGCGTGACGAGGAGTTCGCCGACGATCGAACACGACCTCGTCTTCTGGACCGATTCGTTGCCCGTCCATCAGTTCGTGCTCGTCGTGATCGGGGTGGTACTGATGATCGCGCTCCACATCCTGTTGCAACACACCAAGCTTGGAACGTCGATGCGGGCGATGGCCGACAACCGGGATCTCGCGCTGGTCACCGGAATCCCGACCGAGCGAGTGATCCTGATGACCTGGATCGTCGGTGCGGGGCTGACCGGCGTGGCCGGCTATCTGGTCGTCCTCGAGCAGGGGACGCTCAGCTTCAACACGGGATGGTTCCTGCTCCTGTTGATCTTCTCGGCGGTCATCCTCGGCGGAATCGGATCAGTCTACGGCGCGATAGCCGGCGGATTGATCATCGGGCTGGCGACGAACGTCTCGCTGGTGTGGATCCCGGGTGACCTGACCAATGTCGCCGCGTTCACGCTCATGATCTTGATCCTCATCTTCAGACCGTCCGGAATCTTCGGAGGGGTGGAGACGGCGTGACTCGCGATCGTCGCTTCCGGACGGATGGGGGCGAAGACGCCGGCCAGGTGGATTTTCCGACCGGTGCCGACCCCGACGGACGCTCCCGCTGGCTCGAGGACGTCCTCATCATCGGAGAAACCACGCTCGTGGTGTACGGCCTCTTCATCGTCCTCGGTTTCGCCGCGGGGCTCGACTTCAACGGCATCGTCAGCACCCTCCAGCAGGTCACGCTGTTGGCGGCATCGTTCGCACTGGTCGTCCTGGCGCTCAACCTCCACTGGGGCTACACGGGCCTGTTCAACATCGGGGTCGCCGGCTTCATGGCCGTCGGCGCCTACGCGATGGCGCTGACGACGGCCGCACCGGACGCAACCTTCCCCGGACTCGGACTGCCGCTGTGGATCGGCATTCCGGCGGGAATCGTGGCCGCCGCACTCGTCGGGTTCGTGGCCGCTCTGCCGGCGTTGCGTCTCCACGCGGACTATTTCGCGATCGTCACCCTGGCGTTCGCGGAGGTGATCCGACTGCTGTACAACTCGAGTGCGTTCAGAGAGTTCGAACTGTTCGGCACCGAGTTCGGAACCGGCGGTGGACAGGGAATGTCCTTCCCGAACCTTCGTAACACGATTTCCCGGCAGCTCCTGTACGTCGACGGGGACCCGGAAGCGGGGCCCACCCTCGTCGGACGGGCGTTCCTGGCGATCGGGGACGCACTGGAGCTAAGCACGTCGGTCGTCGAGGGATGGGCGTATACCGCCGTTCTGGTGGCGTTGGTGGTGGTCGTCTTCGTCCTCATCTCCTGGATCGGACACTCCCCGTTCGGACGGGTGTTGAAAGCCATCAGGGAGGACGAACTCGCGGCGCGATCGCTCGGCAAGAACACCGATCGCGTGAAGATCAAGGCGTTCATGGTCGGGTGTGCGATCATGGGGCTCGCGGGCATCGTCTGGCAGGGTCGTCGGGGATACATCGATCCGAACCTGTTCCTGCCGATCATCACGTTCTACATCTTCATCGCGCTGATAATCGGCGGTTCCGGGTCGAACACCGGGAGCGTCGTCGGAGCGCTCCTGTTCGCCGGATTGCTCTTCGAAGGGCCGCCGTTCGTTCAGCGCATCGTGGACACTACCTTCGACCTGCCACGGACCACGACGGTTTACGAGGGGGTGATCGCGCTCGGCGACCTCGACCCGATGCCGCTTCTCGGGTACGCGGTGGCGGAACTCCCGAATCTCCGGTTCGTTCTCTTCGGCGTGGTCCTGATCGCGCTGATGATCTACCGGCCGGACGGGATGCTGGGCCACCGGAACGAACCGGCATCGCCGATCGATTTGACGAAAGAACGGCCACCGAATGGGCGTGGCTCCTCGTCAGGAAAGGAGGGTGAGTCGAATGAGTGACGCCGCCGTCGACGACCCGGAGGAGTCGGAGTCCGAGTCGGCCATCCTTCGCGTGTCGAACCTCGAAAAGCGATTCGGTGGGATCGTGGCGGTCGACAGTGCCAGTTTCGAGATCGAACGAGGATCGATGACGGGACTCATCGGCCCGAACGGGGCCGGCAAATCGACGACGTTCGATCTGATCACCGGCGTCTACAGGGCGGATGCCGGACGCGTGATCTTCGAGGGCGAGGACGTGACCGACTTGAGGCCACAGCAACTGGTGGATCGCGGGCTGGTTCGGACCTTCCAGATCAGCCGGGAACTCAGCGGGATGACGGTGCTCGAGAACATGCTGTTAGCGTTCCAGGGACAACTCGGCGAGTCGCTCTGGCGAACGGTCACCCCTGGCGTTCGCAGATCCCTCGTCGCACAGGAACGAGAACTGCTCGAACGCACCTGGGAAACGCTCGAATTGTTCGAGATCGAGCACCTGGCCCACGAGGACGCGGCGAACCTCTCGGGCGGGCAGCGAAAGCTCCTCGAACTCGCCCGGGCGCTCCTGACGGATCCGAAAATGCTGTTACTCGACGAGCCGATGGCCAGCGTCAATCCGACTCTCGAGAAGAACCTCCTCGATCGCATCCACGAACTCAGATCGCAGGGGTACACCTTTCTCCTCGTCGAGCACGACATGGACGTCATCATGAACAACTGCGAGACGGTGATCGTCATGCACCAGGGTCAAGTGCTCTCCCAGGGCACCCCGGCGGAGATACAGGGGGACGAACGCGTCGTCGATGCCTACCTCGGAGGAGAGGTCTAGTGCTCGCGGAAGTGCCCCGGGACGCGACGAACGCGGTCTTCGATCGGTTCTCCCGGAGCCATCGCCAGCACGTCGGCACCAAGAGCGGCGGGTGACAGCAGATGGCGGCGACGAGTCGGGCGGCGGTGCTGGATCCAGTTCCGCCGGTGCTCGACGCCCTCTCGATCGGCCCGACTTCGGATCTCGACGACGGACGGGTTCGACGGGACGTTCCGAGCGTGTTATCGGCCCGAAAACGGGTAGTCGTGGCCGTTACTCCGATTCGCTCCCGAATTCGATCTGTTCGACTACGTTGAGTTCGAAGTTCTCGAACTGGTAGACGTCGAACACGGCGGCCTGTGGATCGCCGTTGTCGTCGAACTCGACGGTACTCGAGGCTCCCTCGTAGGTGATCTCCTCACCCGAAGCGGCCAGGTCGACCGCCTCGGGGAAGTTCGACGGGCTGACTGTCTCCCCGTTCGGGTTCGCGACGGCCCGCATCTCGTCCCGGACGGCGGGTCCATCGTTTTCGCCCGCACGGGCGTTCGCCAGGATCATGACGGCACTCGCGTCGTACGCCTGGGCGTTGAAGACCCCAGGGGCTCTCCCGAACTCGTCCTCGTACAACCCGTTGAACACCTCGACCTCGGGGCCGGCCGCGGCCGGAGCGGTCCCCTGCACGTTGTCCATCGGATTGTCGACTTGGTTCGGGAGGGTTTCCTCGATCAGGCCGTCGGTGACGATGACGGGCAGGTCGGGGTCGAAGTCCGCGTAGAAGTCCCGGAAGATCTGAATCCCGCTGACGGGGAACGCGATCACCAGGAGAAAGTCGGGGTCTTCTGCGAGCGTGCTCTGGAGAGCCGAGGTGTACGACGGTTGCTCCGGTTCGAACGCCTCGGAAGCCGTGACCGTGCCGCCGAGTTCCTCGAACGACTCCGAGAACACGCTTTCGAGTGCCTGTCCGTAAGCGTCGTTCAGGGCGAACGTCGCCGCGGTCTCGAAACCGCGGTCCTCGAAGGCGAGTTCCGCGATGACCTCCCCCTGTAACGAGTCGCTCGGCGCGGTCCGGAAGACGAAGTCGTCGTCGTTGATGTCCGTGATGTCCGGACTCGTGCTCGCCGGAGAACACATGACGACCCGGTTGGGAACCGCGACCTCCTGGGCGACGGGGATCGTCACGTCGGACGCCGCCGCGCCGGTGAACATCGGGAACCCCGCGTCGACGAGCGACTGTGCGGCGCTGATCCCCGTCTCGGAGAGCGTCTGGGTGTCTTCTCGCTGGACCGTAACGTTGAACGGACTGCCCTCGTCTGCGAGCTGAATCGCGGGGAGTTCGGCTCCGTCCGCGATCGGCCCCCCGAGTTCCCCCAGATCACCGGATTCCGGCTGCAGGATCCCCAGCATGATCTCGCGGCCCTGGGCGTCGGTCCCCCGTTCAGCGCTGAGAGTACCCGTGAGCGATAGCGCCCCCGCGCTACCGATACCAGTTAGCACGCTGCGTCTGCTAATGTGTGCCATGGTAGTTGTGCGACGTAATAACTGAAAGAGGTTTCGCGTGGTAGTACTAGCGGGCTGATGTTGGTGATTTTGGTTAATATTATAAATTACACATTAATCATCTAATACTACTGTTACCCCTCCGTCCCGGTCCCGCGCAGGTGCTGGCCGATGTCGCCCGATACTACCCATTTACTCGCGTGTACCGGGCGAAACGGTATCGAGATCCGACGATAACGATATTTACCTTCTAGCTGAATGACCGATTCCACCGCTATACTCGAACCCCGGGACGGTTCGCTGCGATACGGCTTCCGCGCGCTGCCACGCTGCTACGAAGAGGATGACGGCCGAGAAGGGGGCCCTCGCGGTCCAGAAGCGCACCGTGTCTCGCTCACGCCCGGGTTCGCGTATCGTTCGAAGAGATGGGGCTCCTCGTCTCCCACTCCGTGACCGACGCCGGTCGACGGGTCGGCGCGGTCGCCTCTCGTCTCAGTCTCTGGCGGCCGGCACCGTGAACGACACCGTCGTTCCCTCGCCGGGTTCGGAGTCGACCCAGATCTCGCCGCCGTGGCGTTCGACGATCCGACGACAGAGCGCGAGTCCGATGCCGGTCCCGTCGTCCTCGTGGCCGTGCAGCCGCTGGAACACCTCGAAGATCCGATCGGTCTCGTCGGGGTCGATCCCGATCCCTTCGTCGTGGACGGAGACGATCCAGTCGGACCCGTCGTTCTCCGCCGTGATTTCGATCTGCGGCGGTTCGTCGCCGCTGTACTCGATCGCGTTGGAGAGCAGGTTCTGGAGGACCTGTCGGAGCTGGTCACCGTCGCCGTGGACCGCCGGCAACGATTCGCTCGTGATCTCGGCGTCGGCCTCGTCGATCCGCAACTGGAGGTCGGTTCGGACGTCCTCGACGACGTCGTCGAGGTCGACCGTCTGGAACGGATCACCGCGCGTCTCGATCCGGGAGTACTCGAGCAAGCCGTCGATCATCTCGCGCATCCGTTCGGCCCCGTCGACCGCGAACTCGATGAACTCCTCGCCGTCGTCGTCGAGTTCGTCGCCGTAGCGCCGTTCGATCAGTTGGAGGTAGCTCGTGATCATTCGCAGCGGCTCCTGCAGGTCGTGGGAGGCGGCGTAGGCGAACTGCTCGAGGCGCTCGTTCGACGCCTCGAGTTGTCGCTGGTACTCCTTGCGCTCGGTGACGTCCTGCACGACGAGCATGCCTCGGTGGTCTTCGCCGGCGGGTTCGATCGGTAGCGTGTGCGCGCGCAGGTCACGCCCGTGGTACGTTACCTCGAACGAGTGTTCCTCACCGTCGAGGGCGGCCCTGAAGTGGGGCTCGACCTCCGCGAACAGGTCGTCCGGATACCGGTCCTCGATCGACTGGCCGATCAGTTCGTTCCGATCGATCCCGAGGTCGCCCACGAGCCGTCCCCCGGCAGCGGTGTAGCGCAGGTCGTCGTCGAACAGCGCGACCACACCGTTCGGGAAGTTCTCGGCCAGCGTCCGGTAGCGCTGTTCGCTCGCCTCGAGTCGGCGCTGGCGTTCCTTTCGTTCCGTGACGTCCCGGACGACGCCGATCCGCTCGCGCTCGTCGTCGACGGTCGAGAGTCGAGTTACGGTCGCCTCGACCGGGACGTTGTCTCCGGATTTCGTTTCGAGATCCGCCTCGATCGTGGACACTTCGGCGTGGTCGGTCGCCACGTCCTCGGCGACGCGCATCACCGACTCGTCGACGACGAGCGAGGCGTGACTGCCGAGCAGTTCGTCGCGATCGTACCCGGTGAGTTCGGTGTAGGCCTCGTTGACCGTCGTGAACCGCCCGTCGCCGTCGAGGGCGTAGATGCCGTCTTCCATCGTCTCGACGATCGTCTCGTACTTCGCCAGTTCGCGTTCGCGCTTCTTGCGCTCGGTGTCGTCCTGTGCCGTCGCCATGCCGTTGACGATCCGCCCGTCGTCGTCGGTGATCGGCACCGCCTGGACGTGCCACTCGCGATCGGCGTACTCGATCTCGGCCGTCCGTTCCTCGCCGTCGAGAGCCGCACCGAGTATGGATTCGAGGGTCGACGCGACGTCGTCGGGGAAGACGTCTCGCGGGTGGTTCCCCTCCATTTCGGCACCGGAGATGGGCAGGTTCGCGAAACCCTGGCCGGCGGCGAGCGTGTACTCGAGGTCGTCGTCGTACAGCACGACCACCCCGTTCGGATAGGACTCGGCCAGCGTCCGGTAGCGCTGTTCGCTCATCTCGAGTCGACGGAGGTGCTCCTTGCGCTCGGTGATATCCCGGAAGTACACCGACAGGCCGGTTTCGGAGGGATAGGCCTGGACCACCATCCAGATGCCGAGCGACTCGGAGTAGCGTTCCCACGACACGGGTTCCTGTGCCTCCATCGCCTCGTGGTACCGATCGAAGAGATCCGGGTTGGCGTCGGGGAATAGCTCACGGATGTCCTCGCCGAGGAGTTCCGTTCGCGAGTAGCCCAGCAGTTCCTCGGCCCGGTCGTTGACGTGCGTGAACCGCCACTCCTCGTCGAGCGCGTAGAACGCGTCCGATACCCGGCCGAGCACTTCGCCGAGTTCGCTCTCCAGTTCCCGCTTGCGTCGTTCGAGTTCGCGTTCGTGTTCCTTGAGTCGAGTGATGTCTTCGGCCGTCGTGACGACGCGTTCGACCGCGCCGTCGGCGTCCAGAACGGGGGCCGCGTTCACCGAGATCCAGATTCGATCGCCCGACGGGCCGTCGATCGCGAGTTCTTCGTCCATCACGGGCTCGCCGGTGGCCCGGACGCGTGCCGCAGGGGTTTCCGCCGGGTCGAGTACCGTGCCGTCGGCAGCCGAAACGCGCCAGTCGTCGTCCCGATTCGATCCGTCAGTACTCCCCCACTGCGTGAGGCCGGGGACGTCCTCGGCACGCCGGTTCGCCAGGACCGTCTGGCCGTCGGCGTCGTCGACGGCGATCGCGATCGGTGCCGTCTGGAGCAGTCGTTCGGTCTGCGTTCGCTCTCGCTCGAGCCGTTGTTCGTGCTCGATCCGATCGAAGGCGGCATCGAGGCTCGACGCGGCGATTTTTGCGAGCGTCAGGTCGCTCCCGTCGAACGCTGACTCCCGTTTGGAGCCGGCGATGACGACCCCGTGGTCTCCGATCGGGAGGACGATCTCGCTGCGGATCGGCGTGTCGGTGTTGTAGACGGCCGGAGCGGCCGTGACGTCGTCGTAGATCACCGGCTCGCCGGACTCGTAGACCTGCCAGGCGATTCCCTCCCCCTCGAACGTCGGCAGATCGTCGAACACGGCGTCGGCGCGATCGGACCACGCGGTCGGTTCGAGCGCCCGGTCCGCGTCGTCGGCGAGAAAGACGGTGTTGATCTCCAGTCCGAGAACGTCGACGAGCGCCCCACACGCCCGCTCGGCGATCGACTCGGGCGAGTCCTCCTCGAACCACTCGCGAACGGCCGCGTTCAATCGCCGCAACTGAGACGCGTGGCGGTGTCGCTCGGTGACGTCGTAGTAAAGTTCGACCCGGCCGCCCGCGTACGGGCCCGAATCGATCGGCTTGCTCCGGTGTTCGAGCCAGCGTTCCTCGCGGTCCTCGCCGGCCGTGACGTGACACTCGAACCGCTCGACGTAGCTGTTGTCGTCGTACGTCGCCGTCACCGTCTCCGCGAAGGGCTCCCCGTCGTCGATCCGGTCCCGAATGGTCTCCGCGATCAGTTCCCGTTTGTCCCGACCGATGGCGGCGGTCCGATCGAGGCCGAAGTAGTCCTCCGTGGTCTCGTTGATCCACGCGACCTCGAACGCCTCGTCGAGGACGAAGACGCCGATCTCCGCCTCGTCGAGGACGGTCCGTATCGAGCCGTCGACCGGGGAACCGGCCGGGGCGGGGTCGGTGCCGGCGTCGGAGTCGAAGCCGACATCGGGGTCGGGATCGGAGCTGGTGGCGCTCGTGTCGACCCGCGACGAGTCGGCGTCTCGCGGTCGGTCGGCGCGGTCCCGGACGATACCGATCGTCCCCCGTCGCGTCCCGTCGATCGTGAGGGGGCTGAGACGGACTGCACACGGAACGTCCGTGCCGGCATCGGTCCGGAGCGCGAGTTCGTGCTCCACGACGCTGGAGTCGTCGATCTCGCGTGCGTCCGCCAGTCGTCGATCGATCCGGGCGAGTTCCCGGTCGTCGAACAGGAGCGAGGCGTGTTCCCCGAGGAGATCCGAGCGGGCGTACCCGGTCAGTTCGACGATCGAATCGTCGACCGCGACGATCGTGTCGTCGGCGTCGAGGTGGTACACACCCCCGTCGACCGCATCGGCTAACGTCCCGTACCACTGGAGCCCCTGCCCGTCGGCTCCGTCCGACTGGACCGTTAGCCCGGAATCGCTGACCCGCTTGCTCATGAACCCAGAGTGGCCATTGCAGCGGATAAACCCTCGGCTCCATCGTCCGGTTCCCTGATCGGTTCGACGGACCCGCGGCGAAACCGATCGCGGTCACTGTGGTCGGTCGCGAGCACCGTTCGCGGGTCGATGACGCCGTCGAAAGACCCGACGACGTATCGTGCCGTCATCGAACGACCCGACGAACGCGACGCTACTGGACGCTCCGACGCATCACGACGCCATCGCACGCCCCGACGCATCACGACGACATTTTTCTCCGTCGAGGCCATCTGGGAGGGTATGCGCACCGATCTCGAGTCCCGGCTTCGCGATCGGTTGACCGAGGACGGCTACCTGTTTCCCGACTACGGGAAGTACTGTTTCGCCAGGATTCCCGACACCGTCCGGTCGGTGCTCGGCCACGCGGGAGAGCAGCCGCTCCCGGCGGACGTCCTCGCCGGCCTCGACGGCGAGTACGATCGGGTTCTCGTGTTGCTGGTCGACGGATTCGGTCTCGCGTTCTGGAAACGCCATCGCGGACGGGCGGTGCTCGATCGACTCGACGAACGGGGCATCGTCTCCCCGCTCACGACGATCTACCCCTCCGAGACGGCGGCGGCGCTCACGACGTTTCACACCGGAACGCTGCCGGCGAGCCACGGCCTGCTGGGGTGGGACGTGTACGATCCGGCCGACGACGCCGCGTACGAGGCCTTCACCGCGACCGTCAAGGCGGGCGACGACGCCGTCGACCACGACCTTCAGGACGTCTTCGAGGGGGCTCCGATCTACCCCGATTTCGAGGCGGCCGGGATCGACTGTCGCCACGTCGTCCCGTTCCCGGAGACCTACGACGGAGCGACCTGCCACTCCTACGGCCCGGACGAGAGCCTCGACGGCTTCGAACCGACGCTGCGGAACGCGTTCGCCGCCGCCGACGATCCCGCCTTCCTCTTCGCCTACCTGCCACAGATCGACACCGCCGCCCACGCGTACGGGACCCACTCCGACGAGTACCGCGAGACCGTCGACGACGTGTTCGCGACGATCGATCGGGCCTTCTCGGGGCTCGACGCCGACTCGGCGGGCGACACCCTCGTCGTCCTGACCGCGGACCACGGCCACGTCGACACCGACGCCGGTCGGACCGTCGACCTCGAGACGATCGACGGGGTGGTCGAGGCCCTGGAGCGCCACGGCGACGGCGAGCCGGTTCGGTACGCGGGCAGTCCGCGGAACGTCCATCTGCACCTGCGGGACGGCCGGGTCGAGGACGTCCGCTCGATCCTCGACGATCGACTCGATGCCCGCGTCTTCACGCAGGCGGACGTGCTCGATCGGAGCCTCTTCGGCGGCGGGCCGCGAAGCGAGACGTTCCGCCGGCGACTCGGCGACCTCGTGATCGTCCACCGCGACTCGGGGGTCTGGTACGGCAGCGATCGGCCCAAACTCGACCTGGTCGGGATGCACGGCGGCCTCCACCCCGACGAGATGCTCGTTCCGTTCGCGGCGATCGAACTCGAGGGCCTGCTGGCGTGACAGTACCTCGGGTTGCAGCCCTCTACAACTCCTAAGTCGATATAAGGAGTTCCGAATAATTATAAGGAGCCTTTATTATGTTCGGTGACATACTAGTAGTGAGAACCCGAACACCGTACTGTTCCTTCTCAGAAAGTACCATGACTAACTACGACGTATTACGTGAGTTCGAAGCGGGAATCACAAACGAGCAGTTGGAGCAGGCGGTTGAAAGTTCGGGCGAAGCCATCGAGGAATTCCGAAGTGGAGGGGTACCGATGTCGTATCTCGGCTCCCAGACGTTCCTCAATGAGGATGGATCGATCGGCGCGACGATGTGTCGGTACGACGCAGACTCTGAAGCGACGCTCCGCGAACACAGTGAGCGGGCCGGTCTTGCTGTGAGCGATATCTTCGTGGTTGGCCCCCCGCACGCTGGGATGGCCCCGAAGACCAGCGGCACGTCGAAGTCGGCCTGAAGCGCCGGCTACACGCGAAAGAACAGAACGTTATTTGATAGAAACAGGGTGATGGATACGTGTTCTGTATGCTACGATTCCTTGCTCAAGAGTGAGCGCGTCGGTGAGTGCTGAATACACAGCGCGTGTTCAGCACGACCCAACGAACTAATCGGTATCCGATCGAAATTCCGGCGTTCAGTTCGCACGCGTACTTACCGTTACTGGTACTATTCCGAATACCGATAGTAACTAGACCTGTACGGAGTTCCTCGGGGGAGCGAGTTCCACGGATCGATAGCCGCTGTTATCGTCGTGTCGTCGCAGTCACTGATCATCACGTCTCCGTCGCCGGCGGCGCCCGATCTTGCGGGAACCCTGCACCGCTAAGTGTCCGCGTCCCCGAGGACGCGCTAATGAACGGCAATCGCTTCGGTCGTCTCTTCCAGGTGACCACCTTCGGTGAGAGCCACGGAGAGGCGATGGGCTGTACCGTCTCCGGCTGTCCGGCCGGCCTCGAACTGTCCGCGGAGGACATTCAGGCGGATCTCGATCGACGCAAGCCGGGCCAGTCGATGATCACGACCAGCCGCGGCGAACCCGACGCGGTCTCGATCAAGTCGGGCATCCAGGACGGCTACACGACGGGGACGCCGATCGGGATGGTCATCCAGAACAAGGACGCCCGATCGGGCAAGTACGAACCCTTCATCACCGCGCCGCGGCCGTCCCACGGCGACTTCACCTACTCCGCCAAGTTCGGGACGCGCAACTGGGGCGGCGGCGGCCGATCGTCGGCCCGCGAGACGGTCAACTGGGTCGCCGCGGGCGCGATCGCGAAGAAACTCCTCGAAGGAGCGGGGATCGAACTCAAGGCCCACGTCAACCAGATCGGGGACATCGAGGCTCCCGAGGTGAGCTTCGAGGACATCAAAGCACACAGCGAGGAGAACGACGTCCGCTGTGCCCACCCCGAAACGGCTGACCGGATGCAGGAACGGATCGAGGAGTACCAGGACGAAGGCGACTCGATCGGCGGCAGCATCTACTTCGAGGCCCGGGGCGTCCCCGTCGGCCTCGGCGCGCCGCGGTTCGACTCCCTTTCGGCTCGTCTCGGTCAGGCTATGATGGCGGTTCCGGCGACGACCGCGTTCGAGTTCGGACTCGGGAAGGAAGCGCGCGAGTGGACCGGCAAGGAGCGCAACGACGACTGGGAGTTCGATTCGGAGGGGAACCCGACTCCGGTCGAGAACGACCACGGCGGCATCCAGGGCGGCATCTCCAGCGGCGAACCGGTCTACGGCGAGGTGACGCTGCACGCGCCGACCTCGATCCCGAAGAGCCAGCAGACGGCCGACTGGGAGACCGGCGAGATCAAGGAGGAGCAGGTCATCGGCCGCCACGATCCCGTCCTCCCGCCGCGTGGGGTGCCGGTCGTCGAGGCGATGCTCGCCCTGACACTCGTCGACTTCATGCTGCTGTCGGGCCGCATCAACCCCGATCGGGTCGACGACCGGCCCGGCGAATACGATACGGATTACCACCCGAGCAACCCGCGGAACGAGTAGCGACCCCAGCGGTCCCGTCCTCCGACGTCCCGGTCTTCCAGCGAACCGCGACCTCTGGCGATTTCCAGACGTTCGTTCGATCCGACGCGAGTTGCGACAAGTGGAGCGACCACCTCCTTGTACCATCCTGTGGTAGGTGCTAGCACTTATTGCCGGACCCGTGGTACCCTCTCCTGCCCCCATGGCAGACTTTGACTTACACAGCACGGCGGGGCGACTGGAAGCACTGCGACGGATGCTAACCATTCGCGCATTCGATGAGGAAGCTGGGGATCGGTTCGCAGACGGCGAAATACCGGGGTTCGTACACCTCTACATCGGAGAGGAGGCGGTCGGTGTCGGGACGTGTGCGGCCCTCGACCCGGACGACTTCATTTCGAGCACCCATCGCGGCCACGGCCACTGCATCGCGAAGGGACTCGACCCGAAGTACATGATGGCCGAACTCTACGGCAAGGCCGAGGGCTACTGCAACGGCAAGGGTGGCTCGATGCACATCGCGGACGTCGACGCCGGAATGCTCGGCGCGAACGGGATCGTCGGCGCCGGGCCGCCGCTCGCGACCGGCGCGGCGCTGTCGATCGACTACCAGGACGGCGATCAGATCGCGGTCGGCTTCCTCGGGGACGGGGCCGTCGCGCAGGGCCAGGTTCACGAGGCGATCAACCTCGCTGCGACCTGGGACCTGCCGGCGGTCTTCGTCGTCGAGAACAACCAGTACGGCGAGGGGACGGCGGTCGAGAAGCAACACAACGTCGACAACCTGAGCGACACGGCACAGGCCTACGACATTCCCGGACTGACCGTCGACGGGATGGACGTCACCGCGGTCGAAGAGGGCGTCGCCGAGGCGCGCGAACGCGCCACTGCGGGCGAGGGACCGACGCTCGTCGAGGCCGAGACCTACCGCTACCGCGGCCACTACGAGGGCGACGAGGAGCCCTACCGGGACGACGCGGAGATCGAACGCTGGCAGGAACGGGACCCGATCGACTCGTTCAAGGAACGACTGATCGATCGCGGCGAACTCACGGCCGAGGAGTTCGACGACCTGCAGGCGGCGGTGGAGGCCGAGATAGAGGCGGCGATCGAGTACGCCCAGGAGGCCGATCGGCCGACGCCGGACGAGGCCTACGACGACATGTTCGCCGAGATGCCACCGGAGATCGAACGCTTTGCGGCGGCGGCGAAGGCGAGACCCGACGGCGGTGAGCGAATCTCTGATTCGCGAGCCTCGTCGGAGCACAACTCCGACAGCGGCCGTCAGGGAGGTGACCGACCGTGACCGCACACGCCGAACCGGAGCGCGAACTCGATACCGAAACGGAGACGATGACCGTCCGGGAGGCCATTCGACAGGCCCTCCGCGAAGAACTCGACCGCGACGAGGACGTGTTCCTCATGGGCGAGGACATCGGCGTCTTCGGGGGCGTCCTCGAGGTGACCGGCGACCTCTACGAGGAGTTCGGCGAGGAGCGGGTCCGTGATACCCCGATCAGCGAGGCCGGCTTTACCGGTGCGGCGACGGGTGCCGCGGCAACGGGCACCCGACCGGTCGTCGAACTCATGTTCTCGGACTTCAGCGGCGTCGCGATGGAACAGATCATGAACCAGATGGCGAAGATGCGGTACATGTTCGGCGGGAAGGCCGAGATGCCGCTCACCGTCCGGACCACCGAGGGCGGCGGGATGGGTGCCGCGAGCCAGCACTCGGGGACGGTCCACACCTGGATCGCGCACTTCCCCGGCCTGAAGGCCGTCGCCCCCGGCACCGCCGCGGCCGCGAAGGGGCTGACGAAGGCGGCGATCCGATCGAACGACCCCGTCTTCGTCTTCGAGAACAAGATGATTTACGAACAGCAGGGTGCGGTGCCGACCGACGAGGACTTCACGGTCCCGATCGGCGAGGCCGCGATCGAGCGCGAGGGCGACGACGTCACCGTGGTCGCGACCCAGCGCCTCGTCGGCGAGTCCTTACAGACCGCCGAGAGCATCGCCGACGACGTGGACGTCGAGGTGATCGACGCTCGATCGCTGTACCCGCTCGATACCGAGACGATCGTCGAGAGCGTCGAGAAGACCGGTCGGCTCATCGTCGCCGACGAGAGCCCGCTCTCGTACGGCACCCACGCGGAAATCGTCGCTCGCGTCCAGGAAGAGGCGTTCTTCAGCCTCGACGCACCCATCCAGCGGGTGGGGACGCCCGACACGCACATCCCGTTCAGTCCGACGCTCGAAGAGGAGGTGCTCCCCGACGGCGAGGACGTCCGCGAGGCGATCGAGCGGGTGGCCTGACGACTCGTGACGCACGTTGGACTGATCGTCAACCCCGCCGCTGGCCGCGACATCCGCCGGCTCACCGGCGGTGCCAGCGTCGTCGACAACTACGCGAAGCGCCGGGTCGCGGAGTGCGTGCTCGACGGCCTGACCGCGGTGGCCGATCCGCCGGCGGTACGGGTCATGCCGGACCGATCGGGAATCGCCGACCACGCGATCGAGGCGTCGCCCGACGTCGTGGACGCAACGCTGCTCGACCAACCGGTCGAGAAGTCGTCGGCCGACACCCGCCGGGCTGCCGCCCGGTTTCGCGAGGTGGGGGTCGCCGCGGTGGTCGTCCTCGGCGGTGACGGGACGACCCGCGACGTCGCCCGGGAAATCGGGGACGTCCCGGTGATCGCCGTCTCGACGGGGACGAACAACGTCGTCCCGACGGCCGTCGACGGCACCCTCGCTGGCGTCGCCGCGGCGCTGATCGCGACGGGTGCGGTCCCGGCGGCCGACGTGACCGCGCGACACGGGATGGTCGAGGCGCGTGCCGAGACGTCGACCGGCGAGCGCCGACTGTCGGCGCTCGCGGCCGCCGAAGTGTCCTCGCGATCGTTCGTCGGGACGCGGGCGCTTCTCGATCCGGCCGATCTGTGCGGCGGTGTCGTCTCGCGAGCCCACCCGGGCGACGTCGGTCTCGCGGCCGTCGCAGGTGCGTTCGAGCGAGTCGCACCCACCGATCCAGGCGGCGTCGCGCTCCGACTGGCCGACCCCGCCGACGCTCCGCGAACCGTTCGGTCGGTGCTCGCTCCCGGCGTCACCGCGACCGTCGGGGTCGCGTCCGTCGATCGGCTCGCGTGGGGCGAGACCGCCCAGTTCGACGTCCCCGACGGCGTCGTCGGGGCGGACGGGGAGCGCGAACTGGAACTCACGGGTGCGACGGTCGACCTCACGCCGGTTCTCGAGGGTCCCCGTCTCGTCGACGTCAACGAGACGCTCTCCGCCGGTGCCGACGCCGGTGCGCTCGTCGCCGAGGGGCCCGATCGACTGCCGGCGATCGAGGACTGAGAGACCCGATCGGCCGCCGACTCTCTCGTCCGATCGACGGATGGCAAACGCTAACACGCCTGGAATGGAAGATCTGCTATGGCCAGTGATACCGTTCCACAAGTGGACGTGGAGTTGCCGGAACTCTCGCAGGTCGCGTTCGTCGTCGAGGATCTGGAGGACGGGATGGATCGGTTCGACGGGTTACTCGGAGTCGGCCCCTGGCAGGTCTACCGGTTCGAGCCGCCCGCGCTGACCGATCGGACCTTCCGCGGCGAGACCCACGAGTACTCGATGCGGCTCGCACTCGCGCAACTCGGCGAGACGATGCTCGAACTGATCGAACCGCTCGAGGGCCCCAGCATCTACACCGAGCACCTCGACGAACACGGCGAGGGGCTGCACCACGTCGCCTGTTTCGCGTTCGAGGACCCACACGCGGTCGTCGAGACGTTCGAGGACGCCGGCATGCCGGTGATCCAGAGCGGCAACTTCGACGGGGTCGAGTTCTGGTACTTCGACACCGCGGCCGAACTCAACGGGACGATCTTCGAGACCGCGGCGAACGTCGACGCGATCCCGGAGCCGGACGCGACCTATCCGGAGTAGGGGGAGGGGCGCGACCGTCCGCCCGGCGCGCCGACGAACCCGTCCCGTCAGACTCGTTCCCAGGTGATCTCGACCGGCAGATCGTCCCGGAGGAGCTGCGAGACGTGACAGCCCCGTTCGCCGAGGTCCACGATGCGCTCGATCGTCTCGTCGTCGGCGTCCGTCTCGAGTCGGACCGTCGCCTCGATCCGTTCGACGGACCCGTGTTCGGGTTCGGCGTCGGTGGTCACGTCGATCGCGTCGATCGGCGCGTCGCGCTTCGAGGCCTGGAAGCGCACGCTCAGCGAGAGGCAAGCGGCCAGGCCGCCGAGGAAGACGTCGACCGGTGATGGCCCCGTCTCCGTCCCGCCCGCGTCCTCGGGTTCGTCGAAATCCCACGCGAACGAGCCGGCCTCGATCGTTCCGGCCATGCCATCGGGGTTGTGCGCGGTGACGGTCCGTTCGGGCATCTGCGTTCCGGCGCCCGATCGGCTCTCGGCTTCGCCCTCGATCTCCGCGGGGAGCAGCGACCACGGCTCCTCGAGGTGATCGACGAGCGTCTCGAGGAATCTGGCGGCGTCGGCTCCGTCGACGATCCGGTGATCGAACGTGAGATCGAGCGGGAGGTGACGTCGCCACGTCACCTCGTCGTTCGGGCCGCGAACGGGCGTCTCCGAGACGGCGTCGACGCCGAGGATGGCGACCTGCGGCGGGTTGATGATCGGATCGAACGATTCGACCCCGAGCACGCCGAGGTTCGTCACCGTGAACGTCCCACCCCGCAAGTCGTCCATCGTGTACTCGCCCTCGATCGCCCGCTGGACGAGGTCGCGTCGCTCCGTCGCGATCGTTTCGAGCGACTTGCCGCCGACGTCGGACAGCACCGGCGCGATCAGCCCATCGTCGACGTCCACGGCGATGCCGACGTTGTGATCCGCCCAGAGCCGGTGGACCTCGTCCTCGAACGTCGCGTTGAACGCCGGATGATCGCCGAGAGTCGCCGACACCGCGAGCAACAGCACGTCCTGGACGGAGACGTCCGCTCCGAGGCCCTCGTCCGCGGCGTTCGTCGCGGCGAACAGGGCCTCGGCGTCCGCGGTGCGATGGACCGTCACGTGCACGGCGTCCCGGTAGCTCTCGCCGAGCCGTCTGGCGATCGTCTTGCGCATCCCGCCGAACGATCGCGTCTCCGCGGGGGTTCGTCCGGTCGCGTCGGTCGCCCCGGTCGCCGCTTCCTCGACGTCCTCTTCGGTGATCGCTCCCTGGTAGCCCGATCCCTCGACGGACGTCAGGTCGACGTCCAGTTCGTCCGCCCGTTTTCGCGCCCGTGGAGACGCGTCGACGTCGGCTTCGTCGGCCGGTTCGCCCTCGGCCGCTGCCTCGACGTCGTCCTCGGTGATCGCTCCCTGGTAGCCCGTCCCCTCGACGGACGTCAGGTCGACGCCGAGATTTTCGGCGCGTTCTCTGGCGCGTGGCGACGCCTTTACATCGGCCCCCTGGTCGCCGCCAGTTTCGGGTTCGACCACCGGTTCCTCGTGGCTACCCGTGGCCGGATCAGCGGCTGTGCCGGACTCGTGCGTTGCCGCCTCCGTCTCCGCCGTCAGGTCGGTCTCCGCTTCCGCCTCGAGTTCGGTGATGTCCGCGTCGGCGGGTGCGACGATTCCGATCGGAGTTCCGGGTGGGACCGTCTCGCCTTCCTCGATGTACGTTCGCCGGAGGACGCCGTGTTCACGCGCTTCGACCTCGGCGACGCTCTTCTCGGATTCGACCTCGGCGATGACGTCGCCCTCTTCGACGGTTGCCCCGTCGTCGATTTCCCACGCGAGTAACTCCCCCCGTTCCATCTCCAGTCCCAGTTTCGGCATCTTGACAATGTAGCCCATGACATCTCATACCACAAACGTCGCATAAAGGGTGCCGATGCGCCCGCCCGTTCGATGCCGGCGGATGCGGGTTTCGTGTCCGCTTTCTGTCAGCCGTGAATGGGCGATTGCGGCCGATCCTGCATGAATTTTCCATACAAATCAAAACGGACACTGTGCTGAATTGGATGGTTGTTCATTCTTCACGATCGATGCATGGCAATGTATAGCAAAGGCTTTAGGTTCGGTAGGACGAAACTCCGAATACCGTTGGCCCACCGGCCACAGATCTACCCATGAGCGACGACGAACTCATCTGGCGAATCGCAGGCGGTTCCGGAGACGGGATCGACTCGACGAGCCAGAATTTCGCAAAGGCGCTGATGCGTTCGGGGCTCGACGTGTTCACACACCGCCACTATCCATCGCGGATCCGCGGCGGCCACACGTACGTCGAGATCCGGGCCGCAGGACACGAGGTACAGTCACGGGGAGACGGATACAACTTCCTGCTCTCGCTGGGCGACTCCTTCGCCCGTAATCCACAGGAGGAGGCCTACTACGGGAACGAGGAGATCAAGCCGCTCTCGGAGAACCTGGACGACCTCCGCGAAGGCGGGATCATCGTCTACGACGAGGGTCTCATCAGCGAGGAGGACGTCGCAGACCTCGACCTCGAGGAGCGTGCCGAGGAGAACGACTGGCACGTGTTCCCGATGGACCTTCGCGGGCTCGCGAAGGAACACGGCCGCGAGGTCATGCGCAACACCGCCGGCGTGGGTGTCACGGCGGCCCTGCTGGACATGGAACTCGAGCACATCGAGGACCTGATGTCCGACGCGATGTCCGGTGACGTCCTCGAGTCGAACCTCGAGATCCTTCACGAGTCCTACGAGACGACGAAGGAGGAGTACGACTTCGAGCACGACCTGCGAGCGCCCGAGGGCTCTCACGAGACCGAGCAGGCGCTGCTGTCCGGCTCGAACGCGATCGCCTACGGCGCGATCGACGGCGGTTGCCGGTTCATCTCCGGCTACCCGATGACGCCGTGGACGGACGTCTTCACGATCCTCACCCAGAACTTCCCCGACATCGGGGGCGTCTCGGAACAGGTCGAAGACGAGATCGCCGCCGCCGCGCTGGCCGTCGGCGCGAGTCACGCCGGCGTGAAGGCCATGTCCGGGTCCTCCGGGGGCGGCTTCGCCCTGATGAGCGAACCGCTCGGCCTCGCGGAGATGACCGAGACGCCGCTCGTCCTCGTCGAGTCGATGCGGGCCGGCCCCTCGACCGGGATGCCCACCAAACCCGAGCAGGGCGACCTCGAATTCGTCCTCTACACGAGCCAGGGCGACTCCTCGCGGGTCGTCTTCGCGCCGGGGAACATCGAGGAGGCCTACGAGCAGACCCGACTCGCGTTCGACATCGCCTGGGAGTACCAGATCCCGACGATCATCATCTACGACCAGAAGCTCTCCGGCGAGAACACGAACGTCGACGTCGAGTTCTTCGATCGCGAACCCGAACCGGGACTCGGCTCGACCCTGACCGAGGAGGAACTCAAAGAGGCGGCCCACGACAACTCCGGGAAGTTCAAGCGGTTCAACTACGAGGACGCCGAGAACGGCGTCGCGCCGCGATCGCTGCCCGGCCAGAAGGGCGGGCGCTACCTCGCGACCGGGAACGAACACAGCCCGGTCGGGCACATCAGCGAGGACCCCGACAACCGGGTCTTCCAGATGGACCGGCGCATCGGGAAACTCGACGCCATCCGCGAGGAACTCGACGAGGAACGGCCCTCGAACCAGACGTACTTCGGCGACGAGACGGCCGAGTACGGCATCATCACGTGGGGCTCCTCCCAGGGCGCCGTCCAGGAGGCCGTCCAGCGCCTCAACGAGAGCGGCCACTCGGTCAAGGGACTGAGCGTCTCCGACATGATGCCGTTCGCCGAAGCCGAGGTGACCGACTTCCTCGAGAGCGTCGACGAGGCGATGGTCGTCGAGATGAACGCGACCGCCCAGTTCCGCGGGCTCATCCAGAAGGAACTCGGCCGCTTCGGCGACAAGATGACCAGCCTGCTCAAGTACAACGGCAACCCCTTCGAACCGGCCGAGGTCGTCGAGGGGTACGAGGTCAACCTCGCCGACGAGGACCGCCAGCCGACCGCACAGGTCCGAATCGAACCCGCCGCAGGTGACTGACCATGAGTGCATTCAACGCAATCGGTGAAGAACGAGAGATCGACCGGGACGAGTTCACACCCAGTGTCGAACCGCAGCCGACCTGGTGTCCGGGCTGTGGCGACTTCGGCGTCCTGAAGTCGCTGAAACAGGCCCTGCCCGAAGTCGGCAAGACCCCCGAGGAAGTCCTGACCGTCACCGGGATCGGCTGTTCCGGCAAGCTGAACAGCTACCTCGACACGTACGGCTTCCACACGATCCACGGTCGATCGCTGCCGGTCGCCCGCGCGGCCAAACTCGCCAACCCGGAACTCGAGGTCATCGCCGCGGGCGGGGACGGCGACGGCTACGGGATCGGCGGCAACCACTGGATCCACACGGCCCGCGAGAACCACGACATCACCTACATCGTGTTCAACAACGAGATCTTCGGCCTGACGAAGGGCCAGACCTCGCCCACCAGTCCGAAGGGCCACAAGTCCAAGACCCAGCCGTCCGGCAGCGCGAAGACCCCGCTGCGTCCGCTGTCGATGTCGCTGAACGCCGGCGCGAGCTACATCGCCCGCACGGCCGCCGTCAACCCCAACCAGGCCAAAGAGATCATCGCGGAAGCGATCGAGCACGACGGCTTCGCTCACGTCGACTTCCTGACGCAGTGTCCCACGTGGAACAAGGACGCCCGCCAGTACGTTCCCTACATCGACGTCCAGGAGTCCGACGACTACGACTTCGACGTCACGGACCGCCGCGAAGCCGCCGAGATGATGTACGAGACCGAGGACGTCCTCAACGAGGGGACCGTCCTCACGGGCCGGTACTACGTCGACGAGGATCGGCCGTCCTATCTGGAGGAGAAACGAGCCGTCGGCGAACTGCCGGACGAACCGGTCGCCGAACGCTACTTCGACGAGGACGCCGAGTGGGAACGCAGCTACGACCTGCTCGATCGGCACACGTAGCTCCGCAGTTCACGGTTCGGCCGTCCCACGACGGGGCGACTCATCTCATCCCGCGATATTCGTTCTCGCAGTTCGCGCCGATCGACCCGGCGACTGCCATCGGCGTTTCGCGCTCGATCGTCGTCTCGGCGCGGTCGGCGGCCCTCGATCGGCCGGCCGCGGGGTTACCCCCGATAGCCGACGCCCCGGGCGAACAGCTTGCTGACGTAGCTCAGAACGAACAGGGTGACGATCAGGCCGCCGAGCGCGTACGGCTGGAAGCCGTAGATCAGTTCGCGGACGGCGTACGCGACGGTGAGCAGTCCCATGACCATGGCCGTCCCGCCGGCCCACCGGGCGACGTACGCGGCGTCCACCGACTCGTCGTAGTTCGCGTGCAGGTCCACCCGTCCACGCACGCCGATGAGATAGGCGAGATAACAGATCGCGAGTCCGCAGACGAGCCAGACGGCACCGCTTACGAGATTGAACGCGACCATTCCGTGTTCCGGTACTGGGTGGGGCGATCGAATAAGTCCGCCGATCGGGCGATCGGGGCCTCGAACCGAACCCGCGAAACGCCCGCTTCAGTCAGGGAATCCGACGTTTTCGTATACAAAAGATATTTTCCCGCCGGAGCAAAACAGTCTACCATGAGTACCCAGGCGACGGAAGATCGCATCCTCGAGGTTCTCGAAGAGGATGCCCAGGCCTCCTACGCGGAGATCGCCGATCGGGCGAACGTCTCGAAACCGACGGTCCGGAAGTACATCAACCAGCTCGAAGACGAGGGCGTCATCGTCGGCTATTCGGCCGACGTCGACCCGAAGAAGCTCTCGAGCAAGACCATCGCGCTCGTCGGGATCGACGTCGCGAGCGAACGCTACGTCGAGGCGACGAAGGCGCTGAAGGACCTAGAGGAGATCGAGGCCCTGTACAGTTCGAGCGGCGACCACATGCTGATGGCCGAAGTGCGCGCGGCCGACGGCGACGAAGTCGGTGACATCATCTCCAACGAACTGCTCGAGATCGACGGGGTTACAGCGGCACACCCGTCGTTCCTCCAGGAACGCCTGAAGTAAGGCGCTCGTCGATCGACGTCGCCCGGCGCGTGGTTCGACTCCCCGGTCCGGGCCGCAGTCGCGCGGCGGTCCGACGGAGCCTGCGATCGAGGCGGTCGACCGCACACCTCGACGTATGGAGGCCCCGCTATTTTGCCGTTCCATGGCGTAGTGGCGGGTATGCCATTGTACGAACGCGAGACGACCGTTCGGGTGCCCCTCGAGGAGGTGTGGGAGTTTCACTCGCGGCTGAGCGGCCTCGAGGCGCTGACGCCGGACTGGATGGGACTGCGCGTCGAGCGGGTGATCGGCCCGGACGGTGAACCGGATCCCGATCGGCTCGAGGCGGGCAGCGAGGTCGACCTCTCGATGCGGCCGTTCGGCGTCGGCCCGCGCCAGCACTGGACGTCGATCATTACGGAGCGCGAACGCGACGAGGGGATGGCCTACTTCCGCGACGAGATGGTCCACGGGCCGTTCGATCGGTGGGTTCACACTCACGCCTTCTACGCCGACGGTGACGAGACGGTGCTGCGCGATCACGTCGACTACGAACTGCCCCTCTCCCGGCGGCTGGGCGGAATCGCCGACGCGACCGTTCCGATCTCGCAGGCCGGCTTCGAGGCGATGTTCCGACAGCGCCACCGGGCCACGAAGGAGCACCTCGAGTGACGATCGATCGCGGGGCACCGGCCTGACGCCGGCGACCGGCCGCCGGGCCCCCGATCCGGGGTGGCCGCCGAGTTCGACGATCGAACCAGGCCCGTTTTGACGCCGTGCACGCTATGGACGGGTATATGACCGGACGCGAGGGCCGACCAGCTACCCGCCGTCGATTTCTGGGCGTCGTGGGGGCCGGTGTCCCCGTCGGCGTCGCCGGCTGTCTCGGTGGAGCCGGCGACGGCACCGGTGGCGACGACGCCGAGGTCGGTGACGACGGCGAACATCAGTACGAAACGGACGTCGAGCACCCCGGCGACGAGCCGCTGGAGTTCACCGGCGAGTACGCCTGCCCGGTCTGTAACATGATCCCGGCTGACTACCCGACGTGGCAGTGCCAACTCGCCCACGAGAACGGTCAGGGTGCGGCGTTCGACACGCCGGGCTGTCTGTTCGCCTACTACGCCGCGCCGCCGATCGACTCGGAGATCACCGCGGCGTGGGTAACCGACTTCGGAGACGAGGATCTCGTCGACGGATTCGAGGCGTCGTACGTGCTCGTCACCGACTCTACCCCGGTCCCCGAAGAGACGATGGGACTCAACCCGCGCCCGTTCGAGGCGTACGACGACGCCGTCGACTACCTCGACGAGTGGGACGCCGAGGCCCTCACCGAAGACGACATCGTCGCCCTCGCCGACGTCGATCGGGAGATCGCCGCGATCTATCGCGGGAACCGGCTTCCCGACGAAGAGGGATAGAGAGACCCGGGAACTCACTGCTTCTCGATCGATCGGTTCCGATCGCGCGGCGGCCGCGCGGATCCGATCGAAGTGTCGCGTTTCGCAACGTGTTTGAGGTATCGGCGACTCGGGGCGGACGTGAACCGCACGGACCTCGAGGTGACGCCGATCGCCGCGCTGGCGTTTGCGGTGTTCGCCGCCAGCACCAGCGCGATCCTCGTCCGCTGGAGTACGGCCCCGAGTTCCATCGCGGCGTTCTACCGGGTGCTGTTCACGACCGCACTCATCGCACCGATCGCATTCCTGTCCTACTGGGACGAGTTCGGCCGACTCTCGTGGACCGATCTCGGCTTCGCGATCGTCGCCGGCGTCGCGCTCGCGGTCCACTTCGCGGCCTGGTTCGAGAGCCTGAACCACACGAGCGTCGCCGCCAGCGTGACGCTCGTCCAGACCCAACCGATCTTCGTGGCGCTCGGGGCGGCGCTGGTGCTCGGTGAACGCGTCAGCCGCGAAACGGTCGTCGGCATCGCCGTCGCGATCGTGGGCGCGGCGGCGATGTCGTTCGGCGACGCCGGCGAGGCGCCGATCTCGGACACGACGCTGTACGGGAACTCGCTCGCCCTCCTCGGGGCGATCACCGTCGCGGGCTACGTGCTCGCCGGGCGATCGATCCGCCAGCGCGTCTCGCTGTTTCCCTACGTGACCGTCGTCTACACCGCCTGCGCGCTGACGCTCGCGCTCCTGGTGGGCGTGCAGGGTCACGCGTACCTCGCCTATGCGCCTCGCGAGTGGCTGCTGTTTCTCGGGATGGCCGTCGGCCCCGGGATCCTCGGTCACACGATCGTCAACTGGGTTCTGAAACACCTCGAGTCGGTCGTGGTGAGCGTCGCCTGGCTCGGGGAACCCGTCGGCGCGACGCTGCTCGCGCTGGTTCTGCTCGCCGAGGTGCCCGACGCGATCACGATCGCGGGCGGGGTGATCGTCCTCGCGGGAATCTACGTGACGACGATCGAGCGAGAGCGACGGCACGGGCCGGACGACGCGCCAGCAACGGACGACTGAGGGTCCGGTCGCCGTGCCGGTTCCGCCGTTCGTGCAGTCCTCACTCGTCGACGTAGGACGGCCGTTCCGCGTATTCGATCGGATCGCGAACCCCGATATTCTGGAACGCCTGCAGCCGGAAGGCGCAGGCGTCGCAGGTGCCACAGGCCGGTTCCTCGTCGCGGTAGCAACTCCAGGTGTGTTCGTACGGGACTCCGAGGTCGATCCCGTGGTCGGCGATTTCGGTCTTCGACCAGTCGACGAACGGCGCTTCGATCGCGATGTCGGTCTCGGGTTTCGTCCCGACGTCGACCACCCGTTCGAAGGCCTCGAAGAATTCGGGACGGCAGTCGGGATACCCCGAGAAGTCCTCGCTGTGGGCGCCGATGAAGACGGCGTCGCAATCGTTCGCCTCGGCGTAGGAGACCGCCATCGCGAGCAGGTTCGCGTTCCGGAACGGGACGTAGGAGGTTGGAATCTCGTCGCTCTCGAGGTCGGCCTCCGCGACGCTCATCTCCTCGTCGGTGAGACTCGACGCACCGATCGCCGAGAGGTGGCCGGTCTCGATTTGCAAGAAGTCGGCGGCGTCGAGTTCCTCGGCGAGGCGGCGAGCGCACTCGAGTTCCCGGTCTTCGGTGCGCTGGCCGTAGGAGGTGTGCAGGGCGTAGATCTCGTATCCCCGGTCGCGGGCCACGGAGGCGGCGGTGGCGCTGTCCATGCCGCCGGAGAGGAGGACGACGGCGCGTTTGGCGGGCGATTCGTCGGGCGTGGGAGCGGTGGCGTCGGTCATCGTGAATCGATCGGCAGTACGGTCGGTTACGTCTCGGGCGCGTCGTTCCAGAGATCGACGTGGAGTCGGGGCGTGTACCGGAACCCGTGTTCCATCGCGAGGTCGGCGACGCGGTTGCGCGTCTCCGCGAGTCGCTCCCGGGTCGCGCCCTCGGGCATCAGGAGCACGTCGTCGTCGCCGATCGTGGCGTCCGTAACACCGCGAAGATCGGCGAGCAACTCGCGTATCTCCGGCAGGTCGTCCGCGTCGGTGACGACGAACTTCAACTGGACGTCGTAGGCCTCGACGAGCCCCGTCAGCGCGTCGAGGTCGATCCGATCGTCCTCGTGGCGGTCCGCCCACTCGCCGTCGCCTTTCGGGTCTCGATCGGCCGTCGGCGTGCTGCTCGCGAGTTTCGGGCTGATCGAGGCGAGGTCGATCGGAGCGTCCCGGTAGATCGTCCCGTTCGTCTCGACGGTGGCGTGGTACCCCCGCTCGTCGAGCGCCTCGAGCAACGCCACGCTCGCGTCGTGGATCATGGGCTCGCCGCCCGTGAGGACGACGTGATCGGCCGCTTCGTGGGACTCGATCCGGTCGACGATATCGTCGACGCCCAGCCACGCGTGTGTGGGTTCCCAGGAGGTGTGATAGGAATCGCAGAACCAGCACCGGAGGTTACAGCCGCTCGTCCGAACGAACACCGAGGGGACGCCGGCGAGCGTTCCCTCTCCCTGCAGCGAGTAGAACAACTCGTTGATCGGGAGGCTGTCGGTCGCGTCGTCCGGCGCATTGCCGGGAGTGGCGCTCACGTCGCCCAGATCGGCCGAATCGGAAACGGGCATCTCAGAACCGACCCCCGCCGCAGAGTTCGCTGGTCTCGTTGACCTGGACTGCGACGTCGGTGACGGTGTCGGGAAGCGCAGCGCTCAGTTTCTCCTCGAGGAGGACGCTCATGACCTCCGCCGTCGGCGGATGTTCGAGGACGATCACGGCGTCGTCGTCGCCGGCCGCTTCGAACGCCTCGACGAGCGGATCGCCCGCCTCGAGGAGGAACCTGTGATCCCACTCGTCGATCACCTCGGTAATATCAGCTTTGTCGGCGATCCATCCCGCCTCGGTGAGTTCGCCCGTCACGGTGACGGCGATCTCGTAGTTGTGCCCGTGCGGCCGCGAGCACTTCCCGTCGTGGTGCAGGATCCGATGCCCGGCGCTGATCCTGATCGGCCTATCGCGCCCCACGCGGAGGACCCGTCGCGTGCCGACGACGGGGTCGTCGGCTCCCGCCTCGTCGATCGACTCGTCCGCATCGGCGTCACTAATCATACCACAGTATTCCCGAGGGAATACTTAACTCTGATCGATCGGCGCGTGTACTCACGCAGGTCGATCATCTTGAGAGGCCGCTCATCGTGAGCGGCGTCTCACCGCGCTGGCACGCGACGTGGACGAGACGTCGGGTCTCACCGAGAACGGGCGGAGACGACTCGTAACGGACTGTCGACGGCGGTCAGTTCTTGTGGCTCAATCCTCGAGCTGGTCCTGGAGCCTGTTTTTGGCCTCCGTCCGGCGCTTGCGCGAGAACTCCGGCTGGTCGTTCGAGAAGTCGACCTCGATTTCGTCGACCGTTCGTCGGTAGATGTTCGTTCGGCGTCCCTCCTCGGAGAGCTGCCGCCCTTCGCAGGTCAGCAGCCCCGCGTCGACGAGTTCCTCGATCCGACGGTAGCAGGTCGCGATCGGGATCTCGATGTCGTCGCTCAGTGCCTGTGCGGACTTCGGAGTCCCGGCCGCACAGAGGATCTCCGCGCTATACTTGCTTCCCAGTGCCGAGAGGATCGCACCCGAATCCGGATCGTCTTGCTTCGTCCCGCCACGTGACATCGTTGGGGAGTTACTAATTATCAGAATTGAATCTTGTGGTTATCGTGAGTCTCAGTTCAGCTTGACTGTCACGACTGGAGTGACGAACCGGACGTGGTCGGGGCCGGCGGGACGAGAGCCATTTCACGTGTCAGTTCGAAGGGACCGGTATGAACGTCGCGGTGGTCACGGTCGGGGACGAACTGCTCGCGGGACGAACGGCGGACACGAACTCCACGTGGCTCTGTGAACGGCTCGCCGAGCGCGGCGTCGGCGTCGAACGGATCACGACGGTCCCGGATCGCGTCGCGGACATCGCGCGCGTCGTCAACGAGTATCGCGCGGCGTACGACGCGGTCATCGTCACCGGCGGCCTCGGGCCGACCCACGACGACGTGACCATGGAGGGCGTCGCCGCGGCCCTCGGCCGCGACCTCGAGGAACACGAGGCGGCCCTCGCGTGGCTCGAGGAGAACGGCTACTCGCGGGCCGATCTGACGGAGGGGACGACGGAGTTGCCGGCCGGAGCGCGGGCGCTCCACAACGAAGCGGGCGTCGCGCCCGGCGCGGTCATCGAGGGGGTCTACGTCCTGCCCGGCGTGCCGGAGGAGATGAAGACGATGTTCGAGACGATCGCGCCCGAGTTCGCGGGCGAACCCACCTACCGGGAGGAAGTGGTCGCGGCCGAACCGGAGAGCGCGTTACTCGATCGCATCGCGCAGTTGCGCCGGGAGTTCGACGTCTCCGTCGGCAGCTATCCCGGCGAGTCGGTCCGGATCTCGATCGAGAGCACGGACGAGACGACCGCAGCGGCTGCTGCGGCGTGGCTTCGCGATCGGGTCGAGTCCCCGTGACGGCCAGCCCCTGGTGGCGGCCCGACGGCTGTCAGCGGTAGAGGTAGATCAGCCAGACGACGGCGACCAGGAGACCGAGGAGTAGCGTTCCCCAACCGACGAGTCCGATCGGCAGCGGCGTCTCCGCTGCAAGTGGCAGGACGAGTTCGTTCATACTCGCCGGTCGGTTCCGTGCCCCCTTAATGTTTCAGATACTGGACGACCGTCGGCTGACAGTACTCCGAGACGGCGGCGTCTCGCCGGACCACACGGCTCTTTGCGTCGGCCCGTCATACCCCAGTCATGGACGCTCTCGGTGTCGTCGTCAACCCGATCGCGGGGATGGGCGGGCGGGTCGGCCTGAAGGGTACCGACGGGAACGTCGCGGAGGCGCGCCGTCGGGGTGCGGAACCGCGAGCGCCCGATCGGGCGCGGACCGCGCTGTCGGCGCTGCGTCGCCGCCAGCCGGACTGTACCGTCTACACGGCAGCGACCGTGATGGGCGAGTACGCGGCTCGCGAGGCGGGGTACGAACCCGAGGTGGTGTACGAACCCGGCGCGGCGAGTGCCGACGAGGAACCGGCGGACGGGCCGGACGCCGCGACCGACGCGGTCGATCCCGCCGACCCCGGGACGTCGGCCGAGGACACCCGCGCTGCGGTCCGGGCGTTCCTCGACCACGACGTCGACCTGGTTCTGTTCGTCGGCGGCGACGGGACGGCGGTCGACGTGGCCGACGTTCTCGAGGCCGACGGGGGCGAGACCCCGATGCTCGGGGTGCCCGCGGGCGTCAAGATCTACTCGTCGGTGTTCGGCGTCACGCCGGCGGACGCCGGTCGGATCGCCGCCGAGTTCGAACGGGTCGAGGACCGCGAAGTCAACGACATCGACGAGGCGGCCTACCGCGAGGGCGAGGTCCGGTCGGAACTGAAGGCAATCGTGCCGGTCCCCGTCGCGCCGGACGTCCAGTCGGGCAAACAGGTGGCGAGCGGAAGCGTCGACTCGCTGGCGTCCGGGTTCGCCCGCGAAATCGATCCCGATCGGACCTACGTCTTCGGTCCCGGCAGCACCGTCGGAGCGATCGAGTCCGAACTGGGGATCGATCCCTCCCCGCTCGGCGTCGACGTCTGGCGCGAAGGCGAGGTCCTCGCGCGCGACGCCTCGGAGTCCGAGATCCTCGCGGTCCTCGCGGAACCGGCGACGATCGTGGTCTCCCCGATCGGCGGTCAGGGCTTCATCTTCGGTCGCGGAAACCACCAGATCTCGCCGGCGGTGATCGACCGGGCCGACGAGATCGAGGTCGTCGCCTCCGGGGACAAACTCGACGGGATCGGCGCGCTCCGGGTCGACACCGACGACGAGGGCGTAGACGAGGAGTTACGCGGCTGGCAGCAGGTCCGAACGGGCCGGTTCACGACGCGACTCGTGAAGGTCGTTTGAACTCGTGGCGATCGTACGACGACGATCGACCGGCGGGGTCGACCGGCCCCATATAAGGTATACTCGAATTCGACACTTCAGATCAACCATATAACTATCGCGACCCGCTGTAATGAGTATATAGTCAAGATTAAGGTCGGGTCAATCCTACCGAGTGGTATGGAAACGCGGAAAGTGCAGCGACTGGGTCCGTCGACGCTGGCGATGACCCTCCCCGCCGAGTGGGCCAGCGAACACGACGTCGAGAAAGGCGACGAGGTATCGCTGCGAACCAGCGGCAAGGGCACGCTGACGGTGATGCCCGAGTCCGCGAGTTCGGAGGAGACGGAAGCGATCATCCATTCGGACGATCTCGACGCCGCCGCCGTCGAGCGTGCGATCGTCGCCCAGTACGTCCTCGGTCGGCGAGTCATCCGGATCGAGTGTGAAGACGGAGCGCTCGAGTCGGAGACGATCAACGCGGTCTACCAGGCAGAGACCCAGTTGATGGGACTCGGCGTCATCGAGGAGACCCCCGAAAGCATCTCGATCCGGTGTTCGGTCGATCCGGAGGACTTCACGCTCGACAACCTGCTCGAACGACTCGAGCGAACCGGGCAGACGATGCGCAGCGAGGCGATCAAGGCCCTCGCACACGGCAATCCCGATCTCGCACAGCGTGCCCTCAACCGAGAACGACAGGCCAACAAGATCTTCGTGCTCCTGCTTCGGCTGATCTTCACCGCCTACCAGAATCCGAACCTCGCCCGCGCGGTCGGATTGAACAGCGGGTTCCCGCTCATCGGCTACCGATCGATCGCGAAGAACCTGGAACTCACCGCCGACAACGGCGAGGACATCGCGGACATCGTGATCGAGACCCCGGGCCACAGCCTCAACATCGACAGTTCCGTGATGCGCGAGATCCGGGACCTCAACGACCTGGTCGACGAGATCACCTCGAAAGCGGTCGAGGCGGCCGTCGAACGCGATTACGACAAGTCCAACGAGGTCCGGGAACTCTTCCACGAGATCTCGAACCAGGAACAGAAGATCCTCACGGAACTGCCGGAGATGTCCAACGAGGACCTGTTGCGCGTCCGTGAGGTACTCGTCAGCCTCCAGCAAACCGCCCAGTACGCGATGCGAAACGCGGAGATCTCGGCGAACCTCGCACTGAACGAGGAGTCCGAGTACACGACGATCAACTGACCGGGCCGCGCTTCTCGCCCGCCCGATCGATCACGTCTATTCGTCAGCCGTCGATCCGCCGGTCGGCTGGCGACTTCTCGCACTCGCGCCCGGATCGAGGCGGCCGAGAAATGGATGCAATTAAGAAACCCTACCAGAAATCCTCGATCATGGCTACGCAATCGGAGACGACGACGGACAAAGGCGTCGGGCTGACGCTCGCACTCGGTGCGATCGCGGTCATCGGTGCGGCACTGATGCTTGTCGGCGCGCCCGACATCGAGGCAGCCTGGGGCTTTGCCGCGGCCGTCCTCTTCAGTTCGTTCGCGGTCGTCGCGATCCACCTGTACTGGGACTGATCGCTCGAAACCCACGCCGCCGGGATCGATCGCGGGGCGATCGACGGGCCCTGTGAGTCGCCGCCGGAGCCACCGACGCCGTTTTCGGGGTTCGGATCGGCCGTTAAAAGTTAAGACTGCCGACGACCTAGTACACCGTGACGATGACCGACTACTCCGACGAAGAGCAGCGAATTCTCTCGTATCTCCGCGAGAGCGCCGCCCGCGGTGAGCAGTACTTCCGGGCGAAGAACATCGCGGATGCGATCGGACTCTCGTCGAAGCAAGTAGGGTCGCGGCTGCCACACCTCGCAGAGAAATCGGACGAGGTCGACATCGAGAAGTGGGGCCGGGCCCGATCGACGACCTGGCGAGTCACCATCAGCTGACCCGGACTGGAGTCGCGGTTCACGTCCCCGTCCCACTGACGGCCCCCGAACGTCTCGGATCGATCGTGCTACCCGGTCGGTCTCCCGGCCCATCGGTCCACGGCCTTTTTATCGGTCACACGCCCAGTTAGTAGCATGACTGTACGGGTCGACCGTTCGTTCGAGGTGTCGGCGTCGCCCGAGCGAGTCTGGGAGTTCATCTCGGATCCGGAAAACCGCGCCCGGGCGATCAGCGTCGTCTCCGATTACACCGTCAGGGACGAGAATGGCCACAGGACGACCTGGCAGGTCGAGTTGCCCATCCCGCTCGTGCGGCGGACGGTCGCCGTCGACACCGAAGACGTCACGCGACGACCGCCGGAATACGTCGAGTTCATCGGTCGTTCCAAGGTAATGACCGTGACCGGCGAACACACGGTCGTCGAAACCGACGACGGCACCCGACTCGACAATCGGTTCGTCGTCGACGGCAAACTCCCCGGCGTCGAGAAGTTCTTCAAGCGGAATCTCGACGACGAACTGGAAAACCTCCGCCGCGCGCTCGAGCGCGACCTTACGACCCACCGATGACCGCCGATCCGACACCGTCCCCCGACGGCACGACCACGACGCTCGCGCTCGCACAACTCGAAATCGAACCCGGGAGAGTCGATTCCAACGTCGATCGGGCCCTCGACGCAGTGTCGCGGGCGGCGGCCCGCGGCGCGGACCTCGTCGCCCTGCCGGAGCTGTTCAACGTCGGCTACTTCGCGTTCGATCGGTACGAACGACAATCGGAACCGTTCGAGGGGGAGACGTTCACCCGACTCCGCGAGGCGGCCGCGGACCACGGGATCGCGGTCCTCGCGGGTTCGATCGTCGAGGATGTCGCGGCGACCGAATCCGTCGCGACGCCGGCCGACGAGGGGCTGGCGAACACCGCCGCGCTGTTCGACGGGGACGGTGACCTCCAGCTCGTCTACCGGAAACACCACCTGTTCGGCTACGAGTCCGCGGAATCGGACCTGCTCGTCCCCGGGGAGTGCGTCGAGACGGCCGAGATCGGTCCCTTCACCGTCGGCGTGACGACCTGTTACGACCTTCGGTTCCCGGAACTCTACCGGCGGCTGGTCGACTCGGGTGCCGACCTCGTGCTCGTCCCCAGCGCGTGGCCGTACCCGCGGATCGAACACTGGCAGACGCTCTCGCGCGCAAGGGCGATCGAAAACCAGTGTTTCGTCGCGACGATCAACGGCAGCGGCGAGTTCGAGGACGCGACGCTGCTCGGTCGATCGACCGTCTATGACCCCTGGGGCGTCCCGATCGCGTCCAGCGGCGACGATCCGGCGCTCGTGCTGGCGGACGTCGACCTCGACGCGGTCACCGCAGTTCGAGACGAGTTCCCGGCGCTTCGCGATCGTCGGCTCTGAGTCGGTTTTCGCGCTTCGCGGTCGCCGGCTCCCGTTGCGAAACCGGATCGGTTGCAGCCGATCGCTGACTTTTTAATCACGCCTCGCTTTGATTACGATGCCGGCATAGGCGCTTTTCACGTCTCACCGGCACTGCGCGTCGCTCCGGCCCGTCGCACCGCTCGTTCCCGGGAACGAGCACGCCCGTCTCCTCGTCCACACCTTTCGCCACTCTCGTTTCGTCCCGAACACCGTCCAGCGTCGAGTCATATCGCTCGAATTCGTCGCGATGGCGCGATTCGAGCGACTGATCGGTTTCCGATACTGGCCGACGTGGGGGATCGATCGACGGCGCTCGGATCCCCTCTGTCAGTCGGATCCGGATACCTCGGCGGGGCCGTCACCACGTCGATCGAGCGCCCACACGACCGCGGCGCAGCAACCGGCGACGAGCACCGGCCACCGATCGCTGCTCAGGTAAAGCCCGCCCGCCGGCGGCCGGTAGTCGGTGAGCGGCCAGAAGACGGCGTAGGCGTACCCCGTGGGCGTCAGGAGGAGGACGTCGAGGACGTGGTGGGAAACGGCACCGATCGCGAACAGGGCGATCGCCTGCTTGCGATAGGCGGGAGCCAGGAGGAGCGAGCCGAGCCCGACGACGAGCGCGGAGCCGCCGACGGTGTGCAGCGGAGACCAGGTAACCGGCACGCCGAGTGTCGATGCGACGAGGCCGCCGGGCAGCACGAGCTGGAGTTTCACGAAGTCCGGGGACAGCGCCCCGATCGTGACCAGCGTGACGTGTGCCGGTCGCAGTGACTCGTCTCTGAACGAGAGGAGCATCCCGATGACGTAGCCGACGAGGACGTGGGTGAGCAGGTCAGGCACGGCGTTCACCCCCGTCCCCATCACCGCGAGGGTGATCCTGCGGAGTGGCTGATTCGTCCCGCGGCGCGAACGCGAGCGTCGTCCGATCGAAGCGCCAGTCCCGGAGCCATCGGCTGGCGACCCAGAGCCCGCCCACGAGCGAGACGCCGAGCATGTAGTACGTCTCGGACGGCTCCCGGGTCGTCGTCCGCTCGACGACGAGCGTCGATTCGTCCTCGAGCCTGCCGAAGGCGGTCACGCGATCGCCTCGTTCGAGCGGTCCGTCGGCGTTCTGGAGGTGATCGTTCGCACCCGCGAGGGTGAACCGTCCGTACCCGCTGGCACGGGTCGCGATCACGATGGGGTCGGTGTCGACGACGAAGCCACCGAGGACGACCTGTTCACCCACGTACGTCTCGGGCGACGGCGTCACATCGACTTCGTCGGGGTACTCGCTCGTCGTCGGATCGCCGGGCGTCGCACCCGCCCAGACCAGACAGCCTGCCAGGAGAACGACGAGGACCAGGGCAGCGAGAGTCCGTCCGCGTTGTCCAGCCAGACGATGCTGCATTCGTTCTCCGAAGAGATGTAGCTGCACGAAATGTCTTCCGTTCCAGTCGCCAGTGGTCGGTCAGCCGACGGAGTGCTACGGCGCGATCACGCGGAGTGGGTCCCAGGGGATACGCGACCGATCGCGTCCCAAGGGATATGCGACGGACTCACGTAGCACGGCCTATGGACGATCGTGCGGACGCCCGCGACCGGCTCGTCGATCGACTCCAGCGATCCGGCCCGATTCGCTCGTCCCGTGTCGCCGACGCCGTGCGGACGGTCCCGCGCCACGTCTTCGTCCCCGAGGACGAGCGCGATCGCGCCTACGAAGACGCGCCGTTGCCGATCGGCCACGAGCAGGAGATCACCGCGCCGCACCTCGTCGGGCGGATGGCCGATCTCCTCGACCTCGAACCCGGCACGTCGGTCCTCGAAATCGGCGCCGGGAGCGGGTATCACGCCGCAGTCGTCGCGGAACTCGTCGGGGCCGATCACGTCGTCACGGTCGAGCGCGTCCCCGACCTGGCCAGGCTGGCTCGTCGGAACCTCGATCGGGCGGGCTACGATGACGTCGCGCTCCTCGTCGGGGACGGGTCGCGAGGGCTGCCCGGCGGCGCCCCGTACGATCGGATCAACGTCACGTGCGCCGCACCCGAGATTCCGGAGCCGCTGCTCGATCAACTCGCGAACGGCGGCCGGATGACCGTTCCGCTGGGCGACGCCCCGCGCGGATCCCACACGCTCTACCTGGTCGAAAAGGGCGACGACGGCGTCGATCGGACGTCTCACGGCGGGGTGCGGTTCGTGCCGCTCGTCGGTGCGCACGGGTTTTCGACGGCGGATTGAACGGCGGGTCCGTACGGACGGTCCGTGGGCCCCAGTGCGTCCCGGAACTACAGGTGCTGACCGCCTACTCGTGCCCGTCAGCGCATCGACCGGGTTCGATGTCCGTCTTACGCGATGAGGTGGTCGACGAACCAGTCCCGGGCCGCCTCACTGGATTCGTCGAACTTCTCGACGTACGCTTCGAAGTGGCCTCCATCGAGCGTCACGAGTTTTTTCGGCTCGCGCGCTCGCTCGTACGTCTCGAACGCTTTATCGGCGACTGCGAGATCGTCCTCTGCTGCGACGATCAGCAGCAGCGGGGTGGGACTGATCTGCTCGACGTAGTCGATCGGCGCGTACTCGGCCAGCATCTCGATCGTCCTGAGCGTCACCTCGTTTTCCCAGTTCGGGGCGCGCTTCTCTTTCGTCTCGGTAAACCACTCGTAGGAGTCCTGCGTGGGTAACGCCGCTTCCCCGAGCAGGTCTTCGGAGACGACGGGCACCATCTCCGGGTCCTCGTCCCGGAAGCGGGCGCGGCGATCCTGATCGAACTGCTTCCGGTATTCCGTCATGATGTCCGGCCGCACGAGCCGGCGGACGTTGTGGTAGCCGTCCGTCAGTGGCGCCTGGGAGACGACGGCGCTGACCCGGTTCTCGAGCGCACCGACCGTGAGCACGTGCCCACCGCTGTAACTCGATCCCCAGATTCCAATCCGGTCACCGTCGACCTCGTCTCGGGTCTCCGCGTACGTGATCGCGTGCCGGTAGTCCCGGACCTGTTGCCACGGATCGATCTCGTACCGTGGCTCACCCTCGCTTTCACCGAAGTTCCGGTTGTCGAAGACGAGCGCGCCGAGGCCGGCCTCCGCGAACACCTCGGCGTACTCGTCGAGGTACATCTCCTTGACCGCTGAGAACCCGTGTGCCATTACGATCGTCGGCACTGGTTCGTCCGTTTCGTCCGGCGTATAAAGCCAGCCACGCAGGACGTCCCCTTCGGCCTCGAATTCGATGTCTTCTCGCATGGTGCGGTATAGCACAGTATCGCCGAACATCTATGTTAGCATATTCACATTATGATGGAGTGGGTCACAGGGGAGTAACCAATGGTGATTTAATCTGTGAGTCTTCTCCACGGTGCGTGCCGTGGATACTATCCGTCCGCTGGACGGTTCGTGATCTTCGTTACGAATCGACGCCCGCGTCTCGGAACCCCGAACACCAAAGCACCTGCTCCGGGTACGTCCACACGGGACGTGCACATGAACCGAACGCGACGAGCCGTGCTCCGGACGGCGGGCGTTGCTGGACTCGCCGGGTTCGCGACCGCCTCCGAAGCACGGTCCGGGGAGGACGACTACGACTCGATCCGGGTTCCCCAGACCCACCCGACGATCCAGGATGCGGTCGACGACGCCGACGCTGGGGACCTCGTCCTCGTGGACGCGGGGACGTACGACGAGGCGATCGAGGTCTCGACGCCGGGGCTCACGATCCGCGGGGTCGATCGCAACGACGTCGTGCTCGACGGCGGGTTCGAGCGGCGGGACGGCGTCTACGTGGAGGCGGACGGCGTCGCGATCGAGAACCTGACCGCCCGCCACTACGTCGGCAACGGGTTCTACTGGCGGGACGTCGAGGGATTTCGGGGGAGCTACCTGACGGCGTACAACAACGCGGATTACGGACTCTACGCGTACCGCTCTCGCGACGGTCGATTCGAGCAAAGCTACGCGTCGGGCCACACCGACGCCGGGTTCTACCTCGGTCGGAACGACCCGTTCGAGGCGATCATTACGGACGTGATCGCCGAACACAACGGTCTGGGATACTCGGGCACGAGCGCGGGAGGCGACCTGACGATCAGGGATTCGGTCTGGCGGCACAACAGGGCGGGGATCGTTCCGCACACGCTGGACGAGGGGGATCCGCCGCAGCGATCGTCCCGTATCGTGGACAACGAGGTGTACGAAAACGATAACCGCGACGCGCCCGCCAAGCCGCTCACCTATCCGGTGTTCGGGACTGGAATCCTCGTCTGGGGTGGCCGGGACAACCTGATCGAGGACAACGAGGTCCACGATCACGAGCACTTCGGCATCGCCGTCGAACCCAACGTCGTCGAGCCGTCGGGAAACGTCGTCCGGGAGAACAGCGTCTCCGGGTCGGGGACGGCGGACCTCGCGCTCGGGGACCCCGCGGGAGCCGACAATCGATTCGCGGGCAACGAGTTCTCGACGAGTCGCCCGCCGAACATCGAACGCGACGCGAGCGACGGCGATCCCGCCGTCACCGACCTGTTCGAAGCCCAGGAGCGCCGCGCCGATCGAGGCGACGTTCCGGCGGGTGACTGGCGTGATCAGCCGACGCCGGCGGCGCAGCCGACGATGCCGGAGCCGGAGGCACCACCGCGTCCGGCAGCGAAAACGGCGTCGTGGACGGAGTAGTCTGCCGGATGGTCGGTTCGTCTTCCGCCTGACGGGCGGCCGGCTGTCACGCCAGTTGTGGTGGGCCTCCGAGCTACGCCAGGTGATTCGCGTCTGCATCGTCGGCGATACCGTCTCTGCGGCCCGCGATACGAAGACCGTCCCTCGCAGATCGGAGTTCGAATTGCTGATCGGCCGGGATCGGGTGCGTCTCGACGCGCTCGGGGAGCGACGTCACCCGAACGATTATGCTGGTTGTTATCGTAGCACGCGCTGCGCGTCGGTGACCCCGCTCGCTTCCCACAGCGGCGCGTACTCCAGGTGAATCCCATGACAGTCATCGCAAGATTCGAGGTCATCCCCGTCCACGACGGGAGCCTCTCCGAGAACATCGCACAGGCGATCGACGCGCTCGACGAGTTCGACGTCTCGTACGAACTGACCGCGACCGATACGGTCGTCGAAGCCGACGAGGTCGACGAGGTGTTCGACGCCGTCCTGGCGGCACACGACGCGGTCGAGAGCGATCGCATCATCACCTCGCTCGAAGTCGACGAGTACCAGGGCCGCGACCAGGGGGCCGAGGATCGCGTCGAGTCGGTCGCCAGCGTCCTCGGTCACGAGCCCAGACGCGAACGGTGAGCGGCCTCGTGCGCCGGTCCGAGACGGCTTCGGTCGCACCCGGCTACCTCCCGCCGCCGGGTCGTCGTTTTTCACGGGGTTTGGTATCCGGCTGACACGCGAGACGCCGTCGATCGGACGATCCGGGACGGCGGTGACGATCGAACCCGCCTCCGCTACGACCGACCAACCGAACCGACAGTTCGTCGGATAGGCCGCGCCGATCGGGCGTCATTTCCACCAGTACGCCGGCGTGAGGATGACCAGGACCGTGAGGATCTCCAGACGACCGATCCACATGAGAAACACCATGTAGAGTCTCGCCGTCTCCGAGAACGGCAGATAGTTGTTCATCGGACCGACGATCCCGAAGCCCGGGCCGATGTTCCCGAGGGTCGCCATCGTCGTGCTCATCACTTCCAGCGTCGACAGCGAGAGCCCGTGCCGGACCGTATCGAAGTAGATGAGCACCGTGGAGACGGCGAACAGGAGGAGAAACAGCAGCGTGAACGCAAGGAGCCCGTGAACCGTGTCCTCGTCCAGTACCTCGCTGGACGTGCGGATCGGTACCACCGCGTCGGGGTGGACGTCCGTGTACAGTTCGCGGCGGATGACGCGCTGGATCACGTACCACCGGATGATCTTGACCGAACCGGCGGCGGACCCGACGGAGCCACCGAGGAACATGGCGAACAGTAACACGGTCTGGGTCGGAGTACTCCACGAATTGAAGTCCATGCTGGCGTATCCGGTCGTGGTGATGAACGCCAGCGACTGGAACAGGGCGTGCCGGGCCGACGATTCGACGTCGCCGGCGAGTGGCCCGACGTTCACCGGCGTTTCGGCCACCCCGAGTCCGGTGGCCAGGAAGACGAGGAGGATCGCGCCGACGATCCCGATCGCACCAACGTACGATCGGAACTCGGAATTGCCGAACAGGCGGTCCGGGTCCCCGTTGAACGCGTGCCAGAACAGGGCGAAATTTGTACCGGCGACGAGCATGAACGCCATCGCCGTCCACTGTATCGCCGGACTGAACACCTCCATGCTCCGCGCTTCGGGCGAAAACCCGCCCGTCGGCATCGTCGTGAAGGCGTGAGCCACGGCGTTGTAGAACGTCATGTTCGGGGCCGTCCCGACCAGGTGCAGGCCGTAATACAGCCCGAATACCAGCAGTGTGAACCCGACGTAGATCTGCCAGAGCATCCGTGCGGTCTCCCTGATCCCCGGCGTGAGCCGCTCGATGCTGAATCCAGGTGCTTCCTCCTCCATCACCTGCGCGCCACCGACGGACAGCTGTGGCAGAATTGCGACCATCAGCACGATGATCCCCATCCCGCCGAGCCACTGGGTGAGCTGTCGCCACATGAGGATCGATCGGGAGTGGCGCTCGAACGAAATCTCCCCGAGGACCGTCGCACCGGTCGTCGTAAAGCCACTCATGCTCTCGAAGAGCGCGTTCACGGGCATCGCGACCGTTCCCTGTCCCGCGACGAGGTACGGGAGGGAACCCAGGAGCGGCACGGCAAGCCACGTCAGGGCGACGAACAGGAATCCCTCGCGGTGGCCGAGTTCCGGTTTCGGGTGGAGCCGTTCGAGCCCGGCACCGACGACGATTGCGACGGCGATCGTGAGGGCGAACGGAAGGACGCTCTCCCCGTACTCGATCGCGACGGTGAGCGGAACGAAAAGCGGGATACTCATATACTTCAGCACGGTCCCGACGAGACTCAGCGAGATACGGTACTCAACGTGGGTATCCATCGACGCCGTATCCTGCGCTCCGGAGGGTGTTGATATTTACGTCCAGCCGCGAGAGGGGGCCTGCCAGCAACCGCTCACTAGGGCCCCACCGGCACGCGGGCTTCTATCGGCGGCCGCGGCACGGACGAGCACGGACCGAGCACCGCCGTGTCGGCGGCGGAACGCGGTCAGGTGTGTTCGTAGGGCGGTATTTCGGCTTCGACGACGTCGCCGAGCAGCCTGAGTTCTCGGCCGAGAAGGATAACGAAGTCGTCGAACGTGACGATTCCGGCGAGCCGTCCGTCCGAATCGGTGGCCGGGATCCGTCGCACGTTCGACTCCTCCATCGCACGGAGCACGTCGAAGATACCGCTCTCGGCGTCGACCGTCACGAGGTCGTCGCTCATCACGTCTTCGGCGGTCACCGACGATGGGTCGTTCCCCTGGGAGACCGTCTCGATCGTGATATCGCGATCGGTCACGATCCCCTGCGGGCGATCGTCGGTAACGATCACGACACTGCCGACGTCCTCCGCTTCCATCCGCTCCGCCAGTTCGGTAAGCGAGGTATCTGGTGATGCGGTCACGACCCGTTCGCGGACGATTGACCTGATTTCGGGCATGGAGATCCCCTTCCATCGCGCCGGTGCGCGCCACCGGCGGCAGGCGCGTCTACGTGAGGCGGGGAGATAAACCTCCTATCGCGTCCGATCGACCCGGAACGGACCACCTCCGATCGCGAAGGTGGGCTGCTCAGGCGGAATCGGACCCCGCTGCGTCGTACTCGGCTGCGTCGTACTCCGCGATCTCGATCGACCCACAGACCGGACACGTCCGCTCGGTCGACTCGAGTGTCGTCCCACAGTTCCGACACTCGTAGGTGACGTCGGGGTCGTCCGACAGCCACCGCCGCACCGCGGCGGTCAGAGACATGTGTCCTGTGGCTCCGAAGTCAACGGAAAAGATTCCGTGCCTTTCAGGTGCGTGGGTCGGGCCGGTTCGGCGAGCGGTCCGCGAGCCGGATACTCGGCTCCGGTTCGATCGGTGTGACGACCTCGACGCACGCACGACAACGATGTGGGACCGACTCGCGGCACTGACCCCCGTCCGTCACCGTGTGCCGTCGCCGGTCGGCTCGCGGACGACCGCTTCGGTGTGGAAAATAGCCCAGCCTTCGACTGCGTCGTGCTCGATCATCTCGCCCGGCACGTCAGTTGACCGAATGCGGCTTATCACCCGAACGTCGAACGGCGGCGGATGGACCTTGCTGTTACAGCAAGGACCACGAGATCAGGATCGCGGCCGCGGTGAGAACGAGAGCAAGAATAACGGCAGCGAGGATGCCGAAGCTGGGGAGGAACCCTGGCAGGACCCCCGAATCGCCAGTGACGGTCAGCGTGCCGGCACTCGTCCCGCTGACTGCAATCTCGTAGTCACCGGGTTCGTCGAACGATTCGGTGAAGGTGATCCTCTCGCTGGCGCCCGCCGAGACGGTCACGTCTTGGTCGTCGACGACTTCGCCGTCGACGGTCAGTTCCGCGGTGAACGTTCCGGGTTCGCTCCCGGTGTTCTCCAGGGTTGCCCTGACGTCGACGTCGCTACCGACGTCGATTTCGGTGTCACTCAGCGACGCGTCGGTGACCGCGACTGATGAATCGTCCCGGCTCCCCGGTTTGTCGCTGACGGTAAGCGTCCCGGCCGTGACGGTGTTGACGGCGACCTCGTACTTGCCAGCCTCGTCGAACGTCTCGGTGAACGTCACCGTCTCTTCCTCTCCGGGACCGATGTCGACGTTCTGTTCGTCGATAACGTCCCCGTCGACGATCAACTCGGCGGTGAACGTCCCGCCACTCTCTCCTCCCTGTTCGCCGACCTTTGCCGTGATATCGACGGCGTCGCCGGCCTCGATATTCGTCGCGCTCAGGCCTGCCTTGATCACGCCGAAGTCAGGGTCGGGCGTCGGAGCGGGCGGGGCAGGCGGTGCCGGTGGCGCCGGGGGCGCGGGGGGTGATGTGGCCTCGAGCGTGAGCACGCCCGTCTGTGCCTGGATCTGATCGTTCGAGGAGCCGGTCGCAACGTGGACCCAGCGGTAGTCGGTCTCGGACCAGTTCTCGACGGTTTCGACGGTGAGTTCCTCGCTCGCGTTGCCGACGATCGCCGTGGACGAGGCGTTGAGCTGGTCGTCGCCGGGTTCGGTCGTCGGTTCGTCGAGCCCCGCATCGGTCGCGATGAAGTTCACCACGTCGGTGAATTCGATACCGCCGTCTTCCGCCCGTTCGCTCAGCGACTGCTCGAGGATGCTGACGTTATCCCCGTGGTTCTGGACGCCGTTGACCGACTCGAAATCGTGTTTGACGGTGACGTTCTCCATCGAGAGGTTGGCGTTCACCTCCTCGGTGGTGTTTAACGTCACTTCGCTCGTGTTGAAGACGGCTGCGTCGTAGAGCACGACGGCGTGGTTCACGTCGTCGGCTCCCTCGAGGGCCGTCGCGTTGACGTCGAAGGTGACGTTGCCGCCGGGTTCCGGTGTCGAGGGAACGTCGACCGTCGACGGCTCGTCGTGGACGACGATTCGCTCGACGCCGAAGATCGTCGCGTTGTCGGCATTCGTGATGTTTCCGCCGGTCTCTTCGAGGCCGGAAGCGACGATATACTCGTACCGACCGGGTTTGTCTGGCGTATCTGTGTGGGTGAACGTGTCGTTCGACAGGCTGTAGTTGTTCTGGTCCTCGAACGTCACGTTCTCGTTGAGGTTCTCGGTCGTAAGCTGATCGAAGGCTATGCTGTCATTCCCGTGCAGGTAACCCCGGATCACCTTGACGTCCTCGTCGAATTCACCGGTGTCGACGTGGTCTCCGAAGGTGATCGTCGTCTCGGTACCGGTCTCGTAGACTGCGACCGAGCCACGGTTCAGAGTACCATCGCCCTCCGGCGATTCGACGTAGAGCCCCGGAAGCTCGACCGAGACGTTCGCGTCCGCGGTGTCGGCCCGGAAGGAGAGTGGTGCCCGGTTCCAGGCCGAGACGTTGTCGGTGAGTTCGACAACATCGTCGTTCGACTCCTGTGTAGTGACGTTCGCCGCCGTTCCTGTGGCCCCAGCAGTCCATGCGACCCCAGCAACCGGAGCGAGGAGCATGATAGATACCAGGAATGTCACTTTTGCCCATTGTTCCAAATTTTCCATATATCAGCAGATCTGACTCTATTGATTTAATAGTTGCGGGGCCTGGCTCGGACGTCGAGTACTCCGCTGCGGACGATCTCTCGCGATCGACGATCGGGTTCCGTTCAGCCGAAACCGGACTATTAGGTTCAGTGACAGTTAGGTCTCGTTCCGAACAGTGGCAGCCAGAAGCAGGAGGGCGATCGTGAGCAGAGTCGGGAGCGCTCCCGGCGTCCCGAGTTCGTCGTCGGGGGCCGGATCGTCCGTCACCGCGTCGTCGGGGTCGGTCGGTTCGAGTACGTCGTCCGTCTCGTCGTCCTCGTTCGTGTTGCGCTCGTCGTCACCGGCGCCCGAATCGGTGTCGGCGTCGCTCCCGCTCTCGCCGTCGGTCGACTCGTTGCGATCGGCCGTCTCGTCGCCGTCGTCGGCGGTCCCGTCGTCCGCATCGGTCTCGTTGTCGGCTTCGCTGTCCGTATCGGTCTCGTTGTCGGCTTCGCTGTCCGTATCGGTCTCGTCGTCGCTCTCGTTCCCGGTCGTGGCGTCACTATCGCTCCCGTCGGCATCGGTCTCGTCGGACGTCACGGTGAGCGTCGCACCGTTCTCGACGGCGAGGGTGGTCGGATAGCCGTCGACCGTCTCGTCGCCGACGACGGCGCCATACACGTCGTAGGTGCCGGTGTCGAACGCCGCCAGGGAAACCGTCGTCCCGTAGCTCGTTTCACCTTCGTGCTCGAGCGTCACCTCGGTGACGTCGTTCCCCTCCCAGATCGCGACGTCGACGGTCTCCGGTCGGGCCAGGCCGTCGATCGGCTCGACCGTCGCCTCGACCTCGATCTCGCTCCCCTGTTCGGCCGTCGTCGGATACGCGAGGGTGACGTCGTACCCCTGCACGACGACCGGCGTCACCGCCTCGCGACCCTGATCGTCCGGTTCGAGGGAGAGCATGTAGGTTCCGGACTCGAGGGCACTCGTGTCGAAGTCATCACCGTCGTCGCCCATCGTCACGGCGGGTTCGTCGGCGGACAGGTACTCGCGGTATTCAGAATCGCCGTCAGTGTTGTACAGGATGACGTAGTAGTTCTCAGCCGACGTGACCTCCATTTCGATCGGTTCGCCGGATTCGATCACGGCGATCTCGTCGATGTCGTACTCGCTCCCTTCGATCTCGACCGTTTCCGTCGGCGTCTCGATCGCGTCGTCGACCGTCAACTCGTACTCCGAATCGGCGGCCACCACCGTGAGCACCGTGAGCGAGGCCGCGCCGAGGATCAGAAGAACAGCAACTGCAACGCCGACGATGTTACGCATAGCCACCGATTTCTCGGTTCGGAATAAAATCTTTCTGCTCTACTGATCGACCGCGTAATTCGATTCGGCCGGTCGATCGCCTCGACAGTTCCGATCGACTCGCGCGTCGATCCCGATCGGCGCTTCGAGTTCGGCGGCCTCACGGAACTGGTCGACGACGTCCGCATCGCGCGCCGGCCGTGCCAGCGTGTACAGACGTCTCTGCCACTTCTGCCGGGATACGCGTCGGCACGATCGAACAGTTCTTCGCGGGCCTGGACGCGAACGCGATCGGGACGATCACGAGACGACGGTCCGGAACACCACACACCCGATCGGCCATCGCCCCGACGCCACCGCCGCGGAGCGCCGAGAGACGCTCTCCGGACCCGTTTCTGCCGACTCGACGGGTGCCGTCCCGCTCGCATGGTTCGCCAGAGTGCCACCGAGGACGCCTCGCGGTGACCGCGCTGTGCCCGTTTTTTCCGACGGGGGTGGTTCCACCAGAATCGTTAGTTGGCCAACAGACTTATTCTGAACTGGCGGAACTACTCGACTGGCGAGGGGGAGACCGCTATCGGGACCCGATAGCAATCCGGCTGTACACCCACGACAGTCACCCGGTCACCCTCGCCCGTCGTCAGCACCGATCCGCGATAGCCAGTCCTGGGACCGCGGCGACACCTGCAGTTGGGGGGACCGTCCCGCCGGCTTCCAGTCGGCGCATTTTTGCGTCCATCGGTCGGCACAGGATGCTCTTCGGATTGAACCGGGGCACGTGCGGTCTGGTCTCCGTGGTCTGGTGAGAGTGTCATCCGGACAGGCGCTGTGAGGACGGTGCGCTGGTCGACTGGTGAACCGAGTCCAGCCCTGAATCGGGCTCGAATCGGGGATTTCAGGCTGGTCGCGACGTCAACAGCCGCTCTCGAGTCGACGATCTACAGCGAACCGTTCGTGGTCCAGAGCACCACGGTCGTCGCTACTGGATCGAGAACGCTCGGGTCGACGGTAGGTGGTGGTACGGCGGGTTCCGACCCGAGCACCTCGGTATTCACTCCTGTGATTTATTAATACTGTGTACATGTATTCCGAGAACCATTATTCAGAGTTATCGCCGATCGACGTTCGTCCTCGCTCTCCTGCCGGAACGTCACCGTGGTTGGATCCCCTGGCCGTACAGCGGCGTCTCGAAGTAGGGCTCCACGCTATACTCGCCGAGAGCGGGGTCGTCGGCGAGCGCGGCGAACGACTCGAGGAAGCCGACCGTCGTGAGTTCCAGCTGGCGACCGAACGCTTTCTGGCCGAGGTCGTCGGTCTGATAGGCGACCTCGTAGAGCATCCCCGCGACCCCGTCGCCGCCGTTGGCGACGTTCGGACACAGGCCGTCGAGGTACGATCCCCACAGGGGGAAGTAGCCGTAGCGGGTGATGCTGTCGAAGACGCTGTCCCCGCGTTCGGCGAGGGCCTCGATGACCAGCGAGTTCAGCTTGATCGATCGCGCGCTAGTCTCGGCATCGAGGAACGGGTTGACCGCCTCCGAAACGGGGGCGTGATCGGCCGGGTAGAACGGCGAACGGTCGAGGTACTCCGGACCGTACGCCGCCATCACGCTCATGAGCGTCTGTTTTGTCGGGCGCTTCCCCTCGTCGCTTCCCGGATACAGGCTCCCGCCTTTGTGGTGGTGAGTGATCGCGTAATCGGGGTTCGTCTCCATAAACGACTCCGTGACGGCGCGCACTTCGGGTGCCAAGCGGAGGCCGCTCCCGAAGAGCGTGTGCCCTTCGTAGGGCATGTCCAAGTACTGCTCGTCGGCCCACCACGCGGCGTCGTCGTCCGTGCGCGGGTCGAACTCCGAGGGCGGCCGCACGTTGAAGTCCCGGTTCATATCGTAGCCCGGCGCCTGACCGTCGGGGTCGTAGTGGTAGTACGGCCGATACCGCGACTGGTCGGCGGTCCACGCCTGGGTGTTGTATCGGCGCCCGACTCGTTCTTTCCCCCCGTCGCCGTCGACGTCGTAGCGATACATCGCGCCGTCGGGGTTGACCCGGGGAATGATCGTGAACGAGAGGTTCTCGAGGATGTGATCGACCTGGCGCGAATCGCTCAGCCCGAGGCGCCGGATCAGCTTGAGCGCCGCCTCGGTTCCGATCGCTTCGTCGCCGTGGATCTGCGTGACCAGGTGGACATCGACGTCGCCGCCGCCGACCTGCACTTCCCAGATCGGGTCGTTCCGGCCGGCCGAACGGCCGCGTTCTCGCAGCGAAACCCGGCCGCTCTGGCGCGCGATGGATTCGAGCGCCGCCGTGAGTTGCGCGTTCGTGTGAAACGCGTTCAGATTGATCGCGTTCGGTTGCCCGAGCGCGGGCCCGCCCGGCCGGTACCGCTCGCGGTCCGGCGCAGCGCTCGCCGCGCCAACGGCCGTCACTCCAACTGTCGCTGCGCCAGTCGCCTTGAGGAACGTTCTGCGGTGCATAGTGATCACCAGGGAGGGGATGGCGCGCGGGCGCCATCGAATACCCATCGAGTGTGATCATTCCCGTCCTCTTATACTTACGGAGCTTTTTCAGCCCCAGAGCAGCGTCCGAAACACGACCCCCGAGGCTGCACCGGCCATCGATGCCCCGTTTCGGTGCGAGTGCCGTTTCGGATGGCGCCGCCGCTCGCCGAATGGGATGGCAGTATCGGCCACACAGCGCCGCGCTGTGGCCGTTCTTCTCGCCGTACTCGGTGGCGAACTCGTGGACGGGTTCTGCGGATCCGTGATGTTCGCGACCCGCGTCCCCCTGAATATAGCCACCGTCGATCAGCAGCGTTTCGTCCCCTCTGGGGGACGATGTCGTGGAAGTGTGACGTCCAGACGACGCGACCTGCGTCTTGGCTGCGAGCGTCCGGCGAGTAGACGCGACCAAAAACGCTGCCACTCACCTAGAATAGTTATTATTCCGTTATCAGCACGTGACGTCTGACAAAATAGTTTTCATTGCTATCATAAAATGTGCCTTCGTTCATGTCGGAACGATACGAGTCACCAGCGCAGGAGAACCGAACCGGAACCGACGGGAGCCCCCCGGGAATCAACCGCCGTCGGTTCCTCGCGCTCACTGGAACGACCGCTGGCGCGCTCACGGCCGGTACGACTCCGACGACGGCAGCGTCTCGGGCGGCCACCGACGTCTCCGGCTTTAGCTGCGACCACCCGCAGTTCACTTGCGGCCGCGAAATCACCGCCGCCGATGGGATGGTCTCGACGGTCGATCCGATCGCCGGCGGCGTCGCCGCACGCGTCCTCCGGGAGGGCGGGAACGCGATCGACGCGGCGATCGCGCTCCAGTACGTCCTGAACGTGACCCAACCCCACGGCTCGGGCATCGGCGGCGGCGGATTCATGGTCGTCTACGACGCCGAGGCGGACTCGGTCGACGTCGTCAACAGCCGCGAGCGCGCGTCCCAGGGGGCCACCCCCGACATGTTCCTCGACGACGACGGGGAGGAGCTCCCCTTTTCGCAGGCGATCCAGACCGGTGAGGCGATGGGGACCCCCGGAACGCTGAAAGGGCTCGAGACGGCGCGCGAACGGTACGGCAGTCGGTCCCGACAGCGGCTGATCGAACCGGCGATCGACCTCGCCCGCAACGGGTTCACGGTCGACTGGTTCCTCGCCGAGCAGATCGCGGCCAACACCGGGAAGTTCAACGACGCGGCCCTCGAGGTCTTCAGCGACGAGAACGGGACCCTCTACGAGGAGGGCGACACGATGACCAACCCCGACCTGGCCGAGACGCTCGAACGCATCAAGCGCGACGGCGCCGAGGCCTTCTACGAGGGGCCGATCGCCGAGGACCTGGCGGCGGAGATCCAGCGCCACGCCCGCGACCCCGATCGCACCGTCGACGAGGCCGACCTCGCGAGGTACGACGTTACGCTCGACGACCCGGTCCGCAAGGAGTGGCGCGACGTCGAACTCGTCGGCCAGCCGCTCCCGAGCTCCGGGCCCACCGTCGTGTCGATGATCCTCCGGATGCTCGAGTTCCTCGAGATCGACGACTACGACCTCCGGTCGCCGGAGATGTACCACCTGCTCGCCGAGGCGATCATCGTCGCCTGGGGCGATCGGATGGAGTACATGGGCGACCCCGAGTTCGTCGACGTTCCCATCGACGGCCTGCTCTCGGACGAGTACCTCCAGGAACGCGCGGAGATGATCGAACTCGGGCAGTCGGTCCTGACCGAGGGCTGTTTCGGAGGCGGCGAGACGGATCGGATCAGTACCGGCGGCCAGACGACGCACTTCTCGGTCGTCGACCGGTGGGGGAACGCGGTCTCGTACACCTCGACGATCGAGCAATTCATGGGCTCGGGCAAGATGGTTCCCGGTCGCGGGTTCATGATCAACAACGAACTCACGGACTTCGATCGCACGCCGGGCGGCGCGAACGAGCCCGAACCCTGGAAACGCCCGCTGAGCAGCATGAGCCCGATGATGGTCCTCCGCGACGGCAAACCGGAGTTCACCGCCGGTTCGCCCGGCGGGTGGCGGATCATCACCTCGACGATGCAGGCGATCCTCTTCCGGTACGTCTACGGGCTCGACCCGCTGGCGGCGATCACCGAGCCGAGTATCTATACCCACTACTGCGGGGGAATCGGCTGGGACGCGGGCGTCCCCGCGGAGGCCCGGCAACGCACCTCGGAGTGGGGCCAAGACTGGGACGACACCCCAAGCACCCTCGGCAACGTCCAGGTCATCGACATCGGCGAGGACGAACTGACCGGCGCGGCTGATCCGAACCGCGACGGTCAGGCCGTCGGCTTCGACCGGCCCGGACGCGGTCGCGGGCGGGGCCGGCGACGCGACTGAGAGGGCTTGCGTGGCCACCGTCCCCGATGTGCAGCGGACGCGTCTGCGGGTCCCCATCCGATCGCTAGTACTTTTCCGCTCGTACGTCCCGACGTGACTACCGGAACGAATGGCTTAACGGCCACAATTCTCCAGGAAAGATATAGTTTCGCTACAACTGTTTGGAACCAATTCCCTCGGCGGTCTGCTACCGGCGATCGTAGTGGCCCTTCTGCTTGTCGCTTTCGGCACGTACGTTGGTCTCCTCGTGGCACTTCAATCGTTCTTCGGTGCATCGACGCGTGAAGAAGTGAACGGATCCGAAACCGATTGAAAATCCACTGCTACAGAAGAGTATCCGACGACTCCACTTCGATCCGAAGTGACTGATGACTATTCTTCTCCGACGGGCCAACCAAGGTACGTGCTGCGTACGCGCCATCTCTGCAGCAGCGCCCGACCAAACTGCCGAATACGTCGCCAGAAACGGCGCGTTGCGTACGGAGGATGACTTCGTCGATCTCACCCCGGACGCGTGATCGTACCGATGGACGACCGAGCAACGACCAGTTGCTGATGAGAAAGAGGATTCCCATCGTACCGGTGATGGCTAGCGATACAGGGTTATTTCGGTATGTTCGGTATTGTATGTGCTCGATCCACTGCCCCGTTACTGGGTGTAGAAAGCCGATCTGAAGAATACGGAATATTACAGGAGTACCAAGGAATATATAGGATCTCCACAATGTCCGTAACCACAACTGGTCCAAGGGAGTTCACCAAGAGAATGAACGGGTATACACATCGAGTAGGACCGGGACACGAGACGTCTCCTGTTGCTGCAACACGAACCGACGTGAGGGACGGCCCGTGATCGTCGGCGTCCCTACCGAGACGGCCGAAGACGAGAACCGCGTCGCAGTCATCCCGTCCGTCGCCGCGGACCTGATCGACGACGGCCACGAGGTCATCGTCGCGGCCGGGGCCGGCGAGGCTTCGAACTGGGCCGATACGGAGTACGAAGCCGTCGGCTGTGAGGTACTTTCGGACCGAAAGGCGGTGTTCGAACGGGCCGACGTCGTCTTCCAGGTCCGCGGGCTCGGTTCCGCGGACGTCGAGACCGATCCGTACGAAGAGGGCCAGATAGCCATCGGGATGTACAGTCCGTACGAGATCGCCGATGGTACTCTCGAGGAACTGGCTGACCAAAACGTGAGCGCATTCTCACTCGAGTTGATGCCCCGAATCAGCCGGGCACAAAGCATGGACGCGCTATCGTCACAATCCAGCCTCGGTGGGTACAAGGCCACTCTGCTGGCTGCAGAGGAACTTCCCAGAATGTTCCCGATGGAGATGACCGCTGCTGCCACCATCCAGCCGGCGGACGTGTTCGTCATCGGAGCTGGCGTCGCCGGCCTCAAAGCCATCGCAACTGCCGAACGGCTCGGGGCGGCCACGCGCGCCTACGATATCCGGCTCGAGGTCAAACGTGAGGTCGAGAGCCTCGGCGCTGATTTCGTCGAACTCGACCTCGAAACTGAGGGGTCGGGTGATGAGGAGGGCTATGCCCAGGAGATGGACGAGGAGTTCTACGCCGAGCAACGCAAGCAGATGAAGCGGGTCGTCCCCGAATCGGACGTGGTCATCACGACGGCAGCTATCCCTGGCGCGCCCGCACCGGAGCTGGTCTCGACAGAAATGATCGAGCGGATGGATCCCGGATCGGTCATTGTCGACCTCGCGGCCCCGACCGGGGGCAACTGTGAGCCCACCGTGGCCGATGAGACGGTCCACCACGAGGGAGTCACCATCTTCGGGCCGACGAACCTGCCCTCGAGGGTCAGCCACACTGCGAGCCAGCAGTACGCCAATAACCTGCGTAGCTTTCTCGAGAACCTGCTCGACGAGGACGGCAACCTCGATATCGACGTCGAGGACGAAATCATCGACTCGACGCTTCTGGTCCACGCGGGAGCCGTTCGGAATCCACACGTCAATGACGAGGACGACACGGACACGAATGACAGCGAACCCGACGAGACGGTGGATGAGGACGAAGACGATTACGTGGAGGCAACTGATGCCGAGTAAGAGTTCGAGGCTGCCACGTGTCCTGTCGCGCTTGACGGCCCGGGAGGTGATCGCATGACGTTCGTCGAGAATCTGACGCTATTCGTGCTGGCTGCCTTCGTCGGCTACGAAATAATCACAAAGATCCCGACCAATCTGCACACGCCGCTAATGTCCGGGGCGAACGCCATCTCGGGGATTACGCTGCTGGGGTCGGTCGTAGTTGCCGGATCGGGGTCGACGACGATAGCGACGGTGCTCGGCTTTCTGGCGGTCGTCATGGCGACGATCAACGTCATCGGCGGTTATCTGGTGAGTCACTTCATGCTCGACCAGTTCAGTCACGGAGGACGTAATTGATGACGGGTATTATCGGCGGGCTGCCGGACTCGATCCTTCAGTTCACGTATCTCGTCGCCGGCGTCCTGTTCATTCAGGGGCTCCGGGATATGACCCACCCGCGGACGGCGACGCGCGGGAACAAAATCTCCTCCGGAGGGATGTTCCTCGCGGTGGTCGTCACTATCCTCTGGTTCGAGGTTCTCTCCCCGCTGGTTCTGGGTGCCGGGCTGCTCGTCGGCGGAGCGATCGGCGTCTGGCTGGCCGTCACCGTCGAGACGACGGAGATGCCGCAGTTGGTCGGGCTGTTCAACGGGTTCGGCGGCGGCGCGTCCGCGCTGGTCGCAGGTGCGGAACTGATCGACGTGATGGAATCCGGTAACTCACTCTCCGTGGGGTTAGCCTCGACGGCCGCAATCGCCGGCATCATCGGAGCTGTCACGTTCTGGGGCAGCCTCGTCGCCGCCGGGAAGCTCCACGGGGTAGTCGGGGATTCGCCGGTTAGCGAGACCGTCGGCCACGGCATCAAGGTCCTCTTCTTGTCGGCGGCCGTGATGGCCGGCCTGTTCCTGATCGTCCGACCGGGGACTTTCGGGTCGGCACCGCTGGCCGCGTGGATACCATCCTACTGGGTGCTGGTCGCGGCCGCGTCCGTTCTCGGTATCTTCCTCGTCGTCCCGATCGGCGGCGCGGATATGCCCGTGGTCATCGCCTTGCTTAACTCCTACTCCGGGCTGGCGGCAGCGACGACGGGGTTCGTGCTGAACAACACCGTCCTTATCATCGCTGGAACGCTCGTCGGTGCTTCGGGACTCATCCTGACGGTCATCATGTGCGAGTCGATGAACCGCTCGCTGACGAACGTTCTGTTCGGGGGACTCGGCACCGGTGACCGAGACAGCGAGGACATGGAGGACATCTACGAAGGGAAGATCACCGAATCCTCCCCCGAGGAGATCGTGATGCTCATGGAGACGGCCCAGCGCGTCGTCATCGTTCCCGGGTACGGGATGGCTGTCGCGCAGGCACAACACGCCGTCGCCGAACTCGTCGAACTCCTCGACGAGAACGGTGTCGACGTCGAGTTCGGTATCCATCCCGTCGCCGGTCGGATGCCCGGCCACATGAATGCGCTGCTGGCCGAAGCCGACGTACCCTACGGCAAGATGCGCGAACTCGAGGAGGTCAACCCGACCTTCTCACAAACTGACCTCGTGATCGTCACGGGTGCGAACGACGTCGTCAACCCGAAGGCAAACACCGACGACTCTAGTCCCATCAGCGGCATGCCCGTGCTGAACGTTGCAGAAGCACAATCGGTGGCCGTCAACAAGCGGAGTCTCAGTCCGGGCTTTTCCGGGATTCCGAACCCGCTGTTCGCGGAGGACAACGCGAGCATGCTCTTTGGCGACGCCAAAGAATCGATGCAGGGACTGGTCAACGAATACAAAGACGCGACTTCGTAAGCGAACCAGGACCTTCTGGAGGGGTGGATCCGCCCAAATCGAACGTCCGCATCCGCGGTGTTCGGATACGGTTGACGGAATGAGGCGTGGTAGTTCCTGCGTGATTCGTGCCCGAAAACGCTCGCTTCGGTACCACTCTCGGCCAGATCGACGTGGGTTCCGCCTTGCATAATTCTCTGTTTCGGATACTGTTCGAATTTTATATATATATATTCGGTGTTGAGCGGGCTCGATCGACGGTACAGAACCGGGTTCAAAAAGACGATCTCCAACCCGTCACCGATCGGAACCCGGATCGCGTCGCGATCGACGACCCCGCGATCCACCTCGACGATCAGCGCGACTGACTGTACGCTGTGGTCGATCCGAAACCAACGAATTTTCCTCGTGAGGCGTTTTTCAGCGCGAATAGCAGCACCTTACCCCGATATTTCTCAGCGATCGCCAGGCGAGACACGATGTCGAACACGCCGGGTTCTACGTCGACTCAGCACCGTGGCCGAACGCTGCACTTCACGTTCGTGGGCACCGATTTCGATGCGAAAACCGTGGACATCGGACCGGTGCTGAACATATATCTTAAAAGACATAAGAGCGTACATCTCAGTCTGGAAACTGCTTTAGCGACGTTGAACCTGTAACCGCTGACGCATGGCACCAGAGCTACACGTTCCGCTGGAATCAGCTACGCTGAACAGTGCTACCGAACACCACGTAGCGGATCGGCCCCCAGACCTCGAGCAACGCTCACCGCCGCGGGTCGGCGTCGGTTTCGGATCCCGCCAACCTCAACTCCCCCACAGACGACCGCTCGGAATGGCTATCGTGACGGACCTGCTGACGCGCCGGTGGCGAACGCCGATCGGCGCCGAGCTAACCCTGCCCGTTCCGCGTCTGTCGAGGACTGGCCGGATGCTGTGCGATCTCCCCCGGTCTGTGGCCGTCGGTATGGCTGCGCTCGGAAGCGGACGAGTAATGTCGTGTTATATGCTAACAGTTACCGTGTTACTGGGTATAGCGTTACCTATGGGACCCACGATACCGTTCCAAACCGTCCCTAGTGTCGAACCGTTCGCCATCGTCGCCATGCTCGTCCTCGGACTGGCGCTCGTGACCATCTGGTCGCTGGTCGAAATCGTCGACGCGTACGAGCGGGAGGCGCTCACCGTGTTCGGCGAGTACCGAACCATCCTCGAACCGGGGATCAACTTCGTCCCGCCGTTCGTCAACAAGACCTACACGTTCGACATGCGGACTCAGACGATCGACGTGCCGCGCCAGGAGGCGATCACGCGTGACAACTCGCCGGTCACCGCCGACGCGGTCGTCTACATTCGGGTGATGGACGCCAAACGCGCGTTCCTCGAGGTCGAGCATTACCACAACGCCGTCTCGAACCTCGCTCAAACGACGCTGCGTGCCGTGCTCGGCGACATGGAACTCGACGAGACGCTGAACAAGCGCCAGCAGATCAACGCCAAGATCCGCGAGGAACTCGACGAACCCACCGACGAGTGGGGGATCCGCGTCGAGAGCGTCGAGGTCCGCGAGGTCAACCCCTCGAAAGACGTCCAGCAGGCGATGGAGCAACAGACCGCCGCCGAGCGCAAGCGCCGGGCGATGATCCTCGAAGCCCAGGGCCAGCGCCGGTCCGCGATCGAGCGGGCCGACGGTGACAAGCAATCCAACATCATCCGCGCCCAGGGCGAGAAACAGAGCCGGATCCTCGAAGCCCAGGGGGAGGCGATCTCGACGGTGCTCCGGGCGCGGGCGGCCGAGGCAATGGGCGAACGCGCCGTAATCAACGAGGGACTGAGCACCCTCGCCGAAATCGGCCACAGCGAGTCGACCACGTTCGTCCTCCCGCAGGAGTTGACCGCGATGCTCGGTCGGTACGGGAAGCACCTCACCGGCAGCGACGTCACGGAGGGCGGTCACGAACTCGAGAGTCTCCCGTTCGATGCGGAGACGCGTGACCTGATCGGCCTCGACGAGATCAGCGAGATCGTCGGGGAGATCGATACGCTGGACGTCGACGCGCTGGATCGGGAGGTGCCGGTCGAGACCGACGGCGTCGAGCCCGCGGCCCGCGCGGATGCCGACGCGGTCGAAGAGTCCGAGGCGGAGTAACGCGGGCCACGGCGTCCCGATCGGACTCCCGCGCTCCCGCCGTCGCAGTGACGCCCGACGCTGTGACCATGCCCGCGTCCAACGGGACCAGCGAGACGATCGGGTGCCGGAGCGCTGATGAGTCGATCATCCCGCGGAGCCGTCCGTTTCGCGTCGCTGACTGACGGCTCGCGGTTGGAGACGGCGCTGCGCACCGCCACGGGGGTCCCGATCCGAAAGGCGCCCTTTCCCGGCGGAGTCCGTACGAACACTCGATGACGGGATCGATGGTTCACCGGGATTCTCGAGCGGCTACCGCTCTATTCCGTCCAGAGGTCGATCCAGTCCCGAAGCCAGTCCGGAAGGTCGATCCCGTCCGGGGACTCCGGTTCTTCCGGGGCGTTCTCAAACGTGCCGTTGAGCGCCATCGAGTGATCGTCGTAATAGGCGTAGAGATTTTGCGGTGCCAGGTACTGGCCGCCGTAGTATCCCGCAGGCCCGTTCGATTCGATGCTATTGTTCTCGTAATCCTCCGTGAACCGGAAGTCCCGCCGATCGTATATCAGATCGCCGTCGAGCCAGTACTGGACGACGCCATCCGAGTTGGCCGTCCCGTTGTCGGCGGTATTCACGCGTACGTAGTACTCGAATTCGTACCACTGTCCGGGAACGATCGCCGGTTGCCGGACGGCGTACTCCTCGCCGTCAACGAGAAAATCGTGGTCTTGATTCTGATCCATATGATACGTGTACGACAACAGGTGGAACGGTCCGTCCGAAGTCGTGTCCCTCGTAGTGACGTACAGTCGGTTGCTCCATCCGTTGGTCCCGTCAGGGACGCCGCCACCCGCACTGCCCTCACCCAGAGCCATTGCACAGTTCCAGATCCGACAGTTGGTTGTACCTCCGTTGATCATCGTCCAGTTGGTGTTGAGCGCAAAGTGCACGCGGCCGTTGAGTTCGAGTAGCCCGTCTTCGAAGTCGTAGTGGGTACTCGCCCCCCAGTTGTCGCCTTCACGAACCCGGAGTTCGATCGCGGTCTCTCCGGAGTACGTCGGACTGGAAACGAACGATATATTGTCGCTGTCCCCGTTTGACAGCCGATACACGTCGTTCCAGCTCTCGTACGCGTCGTAATCGATGTGGATGACCTCGTCCGGTTCGCCGTCGTGACTGTCCGCCGCCGCACGCCCGACTCCGGACCCAGCGGCGCCGAGCAGGCCACCGGCACCCAGCAGACCTCCTATCCGAAGCGTCCGGCGTCGAGTCACGCTCGTGGTAGTTTTCGGCTCGGTCACGTCGTTTCTGTCGCTTCCCTCCGGGACCGCGCGATTGGTCTGAGTGTCCTCCATGCAGCCTGAGACCACTTTCTGCCGGACGATAGTATTAGCACGATTTACAAACGTTAACTTACATCATCGGAAGTTCGTCTCGTGGGAATCACCATCGACTACGACAAACGGGGTCCTTATCCACTGTTTCTCGTCTGAAATAAACGGCCGCCGTCCTGCAATATGTTAACGATACTCTATCGAGATTCTCGATAGATACTCGATACCGGTCCCGTGTCTCGATGGAGATGAGGACAGATTACGGTGGCAGCCCGTCCGCCGACGACCTGCCAAAACCACCGTCCCGCGATAGCCGATCGAGTTTCGTCGCGTGAATTGTGGTTGAACGTCGGGGGAACGCGTGATGGACGCGCTGAAGCTGCTCTCGATGAGGAGCCACCCGATCACGGTCGGCCACCGGCCGGGTTCGGCACCGCCTCGCCGTTCGCTCGAGGCCCTCGCGGAACGAGCCTGTCGGATCGCCGCCGCGGTCACGTCTGCCGTTCCAGTTACGATCGTTGTCCGTCCTGTATTCGAGGGTACGGGGCCGGTATTCGATCCGCGCTCTCCTCCGCCAGAACTGACAGTTCGGTGCCCGAAACTATATTTCTACTTACAATTAGATTTTTTACAGGCAGAGTTGATGACGATTTCTATGGCAGAACACTTCGGCGTACTCGCACTGGCGCCGCCACTCCTGGCGATCGTCCTCGCGATGACGACGCGGCAGGTGTTGGTGTCGTTGTTCGCCGGCGTCTGGATCGGGGCGTTGCTCGTCGCCGACTGGAACCCGATCGGCGCCACGGCGCTGACGATGGACTGGCTCGTAGAGGTGGTCCGATCGCCGTTCGACACGAAGTTCATCATCCTGATCCTGTTCATGGGCGCCGGGGCTGCGTTCATCTACCGCTCCGGTGGGATCCTGGCGCTGGAACGCTGGATCGGCGATCGGGTAGACACCGCGCGCGACTCGCAGATCCTCACCTGGCTGATCGGCGTGTTCATCTTCTTCGATTCCTACACCAGCACCGTCGTCACGGGCAACGCCACGCGGGAACTCTCCCAGGAGAACCGCTCGTCGAGGGAGATGCACGCGTACGCGCTCGACTCGACGACGTCGCCGGTGACGACGTTCGGGCCGGTGTCGAACTGGATCGGGTTTCAGGTGTCGATGATCATCACCGGCTTCGAGGCGGCGCAGTTCTCCGCCGACGAACTCGGCGTGACGGCGTTCGGACTGTTCCTCCGGTCGATCCCGTGGAACATCTACTGCTTCATGGCCTTTTTTATGGTCGGGTTCATCGCGATCACCCAGCGCTTTTACGGCCCGATGCTGGACGCCGAGTGGCGCTCCCGCACGACCGGGAAGACGATCCGCGAGGACGCGACGCCGCTGTCGGACGTCTCCGCCGACGTCGGCGAACCGAGCGAGAAGAACCCCTCGCTGGTGAACTTCTTTGCGCCGATCGTCGTCCTGCTCGTGGTCGGCCTCGTCTCGATGTGGTACCTCGGCGGGGGCCACCAGCCCGGCGTCGATATTTCGACGGCCTTCCAGGAGACCGACGTCGCGCTCGGCCTGCTGTACGGCGCGTTCGCGTTCATGCTCACCGGGTTCGTCGGCTCGCTCGCGTATCGGACGATGGACCTGGAGGAGGCCAGCGAGACGATCATCGACGGCTTCAAGACGATGGTAATCGCCCTCGCGATCATCGTGCTCGCGTGGGCCATCGGCCTGGCCGCCGAGAACGTGGGCACCGCCCAGTACATCGTGGACGTCATGGTCGGAAGCGGCGTCCCCGGCGGCTTCCTCCCGCTGATCATCTTCGTCGCCGCGATGTTCGTCGCGTTCACCACCGGGACCTCCTGGGGGACGATGGCGATCCTCACGCCCCTGGCGATCCCGCTTGGCTACCAGCTCGTCGGCCCGTCCGTGCTCCCGGTCCTGGTAGCAGTGCTGTTCGGCGGCGCCATCTGGGGCGACCACAGCTCACCGATCAGCGACACCACCGTGATGTCATCGATCTTCGCCGGCTCCGACCACATCGACCACGTCAACACGCAGATCCCCTTCGCCGCGACGGCCGCCGGCGTCACCGCGATCGTTCTCGTGCTGTACGGCTTCGGCCTGCGGAACCCGGTCGTCGCGCTTGGGCTCGCGTTCGTGCTGACGGCCGTGGCGGTCCTCGCACTCAACAAGCTCGACGCGCGGCGCAAGGGACTCCCCGAGGTGATGCCCACCGCCGAAGCCATCGAGTCCGGCGAGGTCGACGTCGAGCGCATCGAGCGCGGCGAGGTCGACGGGAGCAACGGCAGTTACGACCACCTGTCGCCGGTCACGGTCACGGCAGTCGTCATCGTCGTCGCGTACGTCGCGCTCGTGTTCGCGTTCGCGGCGCTCGGAGGATAACCCATCGGCGACGAGGTACCGCTCGCCCCGTCTCTCGGCATGGAGACGTTGGAGTCGTTGCTGATGGCTGTTTACCCGATCGATCCCTCGTTCTCGATCGACGGGGTCTTCGCGACCGTCCGGGCGGCGCTCGCCTCGGGTGTACTGGCAGCAGTCCTTTACCGACGGAACGTAACGGTTCAGATAATGGCTACTGAGGCGACCTTTACGGTTCCGTCCGACCAGTTCCCCCTGGGAACCGTGTTCGAACAACTTCCGGGAGTGACGGTCGAACTCGAGCGAATTATCCCCGCAAAAGACGTCGTGATCCCCTACTTCTGGGTTCGAGGGACTGCGATTGACGATATCGAGGGTGCGTTTCTCGACCATCCGGGCGTGGAGAATATCCAATTCATCGATTCCGTTGCAGACCAGTATCTGTTGCGTGTCGAGTGGACGCTGGAGTACGACGGTGTGTTGAGCACGCTGATGGAGACGAAGGTCCCGCTCATCAAGGCCGTCGGCACGAACCAGCAGTGGACGTTCGATATCCGTGGGGACGACCGCCAAGACATTTCGAGATTTCAAGAACGCTGCCGGGAGTTGGACATCCAGATCACGCTAACCAAACTGCACGCCCTTACGCCGATCGAGTCGGAGGCCGAGAGCGCGCTCACCGACACGCAGCAAGAGGCGCTGGTACTCGCGTACGAGCGCGGCTACTTCAACACGCCACGAGACGTGACGATGGCAGACCTCGGCGACGAACTCGACATCACACAGCAAGCAGTCGCGTCCCGACTCCGCCGCGGGATCAGTTCGATCCTCGGAAATGTGCTGGCCGAATTGGGCGCTCCGGAGTGATCGCTGCTTAAAGCCACCTTGGATACTAAAAAACAGAGCGGAAGCGCGCGGGCCGTCTACGGGAGCGTAATGGTTGGGCCTACCATCGAGTTCGACACGGTTCTCGAACTGTGTCAAGATCAACACCGGCGCATCGTCCTCGCGGTACTCGCACACGAGAAGCGGTCGTTAACGCTGAACGATCTCACGAAGACGATCCTCAAACACAATCATCACGCGCCCATTATGGAGATTCCCGAAGCGGAAGCGACGCAGATTCGGATCTCACTGTACCATATGTACATCCCGGCGCTAGCGGAGCTCTCGCTCGTCGAATACGATCGGGAACGTCGGCTGGTGGAACCGACATCCCGGTTGGAACAACTGGAGCCCCAGCTGTCGGCGATCATCAGTGCTGATCCCGGTCTCGAACCGCCAGTTACGCTGTGAGTTCATCTCCCACCGCGTGGATGACGTGGCCGTCGATCGTTTTGCTATGCAGTGGCTGACCTCATGCGCGTACGCACGGTACCAGCGTATCTGAACACGACTCCGCGAAACGCCGATACTGTTAAATACGGCCGCGAGTATTGGTATCACATACCAAGGTGAGCATCGATGCCGACCTGTCCAAACTGCGACGAAATGGTGTCCAGCGATTTCGTCCGCGTCTTCGGGGACAACCGCGGACGAATCGATGGCTGCGTACACTGTCTCACATCGAGTGAACTCACCGGCGACGCAGCCGAGAGTGGGTTTCTGCCTCCGGCCGTATAAATCGACGCTGGCGTTCTGGGGCAGTGTGCACCGACTGGTCTGGCCCGGTTGCGGTGAGCTACTCTCGGCGTCACGCCTTCTCACACGGCACGAAACGAGACTGAGATGGAACCCCTCCGGTGAATGGCGATCGGGCACAGCGAAGCGATGACGGGAACGAGCGGCTTGCATCCCCACTGCTCTCATCCCCGTCGGTGTGTCCATCCACGTCGGTAGTTGTGAATGTAACTCGCAGCCTCACGCGCTGATCTCACCGGGGTAGCTCCTCTGGCCAGCATGTTCGCTGTTGGGTTTTCAACCAGTTTTGATCGCTCCCTATACCAGTGGGTTGCCGTTCCGTTCGGGTCTGACCGCCTCCTCTCAACGGTGTTATTCCGGTGCCTTCCTGTCTCGTTCGATGGCGGCACGGAGTGGCTCGAGCCCGGGAGAGCCGTCCCACCTCCAGCGGACGACCGCGAGGGATGCGAAGCCGACCTCCGAGAGGCGGTAGAACAGACCCAGCGGCGGGTGAGCGGCGGCGAGCACGGGTGGGATCGGGACCGCGATCAGCGGCCAGAAGAGAAACGGAACGCTCGCGGTGGGGTCCCACAGCAGCGGCGTGATATCGAGCAAACTGTGGGTGATCGCGCCGATCGCGAACGCGATTCCGTACTCGCCGCGGCCGTAGCGCCGCGCGAGGAGAGAGAGCCCGATCGCGAGCGGGACGAGGAAGAGTAACGAGTGGCCAAGTGACCGACCCGAGGGGAGGAGCCCGAGCGACCACGCCAGCGGTTTGTCGACCAGATCCGGAAAGAGGCTCCCACCGAGGACGAGAAGAACCGGGACGGCCGTCGGCGGGCTGAGAGCGCGGAGACGGGTCGCGAGGCTGTAACAGAGATAGGCGACGGCGAGGTGACCGAGCGGGAGCACAGGTCATCACACGAAGCGGAGCATATAAAGGATCGTTGTCGAGGTGGGTCAGGAGCCGATCGGGCCGTTCGATCGCGTCGGTCGCGGCGTCGACGTCCGCCTGGGTCGCCTCCGGACGTTCTGCGTCGGCCCTGCCGCTCGGTCGTTCGCCGGCATCCCCGATCGCGTCGTCGGTGTGGTATCCACGATATCTGTGGTGGTGGCACCACCGTCCCGATCGCGTTGTGCCACGCCACCCGGGGACGGCGCCACGGGGCGCGCCGACGAGACGTGGTAACCGGAGGCCGACTGCTCGCTTCGGTGTGCGGCGATCGGTTCGCGTGGCGCGGCGAGTCGACGATCCTTGCGTCGCGGCAGTCGCCCAGCGACGTGGCCCCGGGCGACCGGGAAACACTCAATGTGGGTCCCGCAGAACGAGTCCATATGGCAGACACACTCCGGCTCGTGGGGCTCGCCGTCGTCGGCCTGGTCGCCCTCTGGGTCCTCCTCGAACTGGTCGCGATCGCCGTCGGGTTCGTCTCGTGGGTCGTAACCACCGTCGTCTCGCTGGCGGTGCTCGCCCTCGTGCTGTCCGTCGGCTATCTCGTGCTCTCGGCGGTGCTGGAGTGAGTCCACGCCTGAGGGTTCCGCTGCCAGGAATGGCGGACTCGCCCGCAGCGATGCCACTGGTGAAACCGGTTCGAGACGCCGGCATCCGCGAGCGCGACGAGTGCCAGGTCGGGGGAATCGATCGCGAGGTAAGGCGTGTCAGGGTGGGTTTGCCGCCGTTCAGGGGGTGGTCTCGGCGGACTCTCGGCGCGACTCCCCGTCGTTTCCCCACGTCGAAGCCTGCGACTGCGTCGACGACCGCTGGTGGGTGCACGGCCGCGATCACGGGTGGGAGGCCTGAGACGCCACCTGGTATTTCGTCGTGGCCGTCGAAGCGGATCGTGATGCACGTGTCAGAGCCGTTCGCCCGCGGCGATCGCATCGTGATCGACATCCCGGATCCGGAAGCCGACTATCACCGCTACCACGGCGACACCGGCACCGTCGTCGAAGTCGTCGCGGATCACAGCGCCGACTCGGCCCGGTGGATCATCGGCGTCTGGATCGACAGCGCCGGCCTCAAAGGCATCCCGACCTCGCCGATCCCAGCCCGACCGGACGACCTCCGACGGCTCGAGGACGGCGACTGATCCCGATCGCGAGCACCGACCCACGACGTGCTCGATCACCCAGGCGACGTCTGCCGGGAGCCCGCCACCCGTCGCAGCGATGCGTCCCGGAACCGAGAGCGGCGCCACCCCACGCGCAACGAGTACAGAGTGGCGCTGCCGAGCACGCACAGCATCGGACCGAAGACGCCTGAACGGCGTCCACGCCGGCTATCTGCCGCCGACAGTCGCGATCCACCAGCCGTGATCCCGGCACCGTTGCGGATCGTGGCGGGTGACTTCCTCGTGCCCGGGTCATCCCGTGCTCGGTACCGCTCGCTGGTGATCGGTCACAGGCCATGGCATGTGTTAGCAATGCTTATGGTGCCGTGTCTCGATATCAGTCCTAGAGACGCCCTATGCCCACACCGTCAGCACCGTCGGTGGCGCTCTCGCTCACTCGCGACGAGGAGTGGACACTCCACCACGTGCTGCTCGATCGGATCGAAGCGGAACTCACAGCGGCGACGACGGATATCGATCCGCCTCCGCTCGCGGTGTACACGGCGTTCGACACGCTCGACGCCGGCACAACCCGCTTTACCGACGCCGAACTCGAGGCGATGCGGGACGTGCTGGGCGAGTATCACCACCGCACCGACTGGTGCGTCGAACGCGATCGACTCGAGCAGTTGCTGCGCACACTCACGCGCGCGCTCGAGCGAACCCGCCCCGCCCGTGACCACAGCCTGGCGGACGATTGAGGGCGTTCGCGACACCGGCGCGACGGCCGATTCGATCTCCACCCGGACCGCAGCATCCGGTTCGAGTTCCAGGTCGAGCGCGGCCACGACCCCCGCGAGCGTCACGTCGACCGGCGTCGATCCGAGGCCGCCGGTGACGATCGTCGCGTCGACTCGGCCGGCGATCTCGCGAACGACGGATGCGATGGCGGCCCGCTCGTCGGGGACGACCCGCAGTTCGCGCACGTCGCCCCCCGTTCGGTGAGTTGCCTCGCGAGCCACGTGGCGTTCGTGTTCTCGCCGTCGCCGGCGAGCCGTTGGTCTCCGACGGTACGAATCGCTCCGTCCCGCCGTCCGTTGCCGCAGCAATGATGGCGGCACGCATAACGGCCGGCCGTCACAGGCGGGGCCAGCACCCGTTGGTTCGGAACGACGCCCGTGGACCGGCGTGGAGCGACCGCCGTTCCGTCGTGGTCCCAGGTTTATGGATCTCGTCCGCATATTCGTCCAGATAGGGGGACCCGAAGACGGACACGATCGATGGCCGACGCACTCACTCACGATCTCTGGCGGTTGCACCTTCGCGGTGTCAACGCGTACCTCGTCACCGACGACGTCGTCACGCTGGTCGACGCCGGGACGCCGTGGGACGCCGACCGGCTTCGGGCCGAACTCGCCGACGCCGGCGTGGCCGTCGGCGACGTCGATCGCGTCTTGCTGACCCACTACGATCTCGACCACGTCGGGACGCTCGCAGCGTTGACGCCCGACTTGGACGCGACTCTCTACGGCGGCCGGTTCGAACTCGAACTTCTCACCGGGCGGCGGACCCCTCCCTGGCGAAATCACAAGGGCGCGTTACAGCGCGTCTTCGGACCGTTGATCGACCGGCCCGCACTCGAGGGCACGGCGATCCCGGATGGGGGCACGATCGGTACGTTCACCGCGTTCCACACCCCCGGCCATACGCCGGGCCACGTCGCGTACGTGAGCGAGTCACTCGGCGTCGCGCTGCTCGGCGATCTGGTGCGGGCGTCGAACGGCATCCTCGAGCCATCCGGGTGGGTCGTCAGTTACGATACGAATCAGGTCCGCGAGAGTATCGACCGCCTGGCGGCCGAGTCGCCCGCGTTCGAGGTCGCGTGCGCCGGCCACGGCGAACCGATCACCCCCGACGGGGACGCTGCACTCGACGCCGTGGCCGAGCGGCAGTGACCACAGGCGGACGACCTCTCTGCAGCCCCGTACCAGAAGCACACTATCAGGACCCACCAGCCGAAGAATCCGGAGCCGGTCCGCTTCCCTGCCGATAGGCTACGGCGAGTTTAGAACTATCCCTCGGCCGGACGATCGACATTCTCGTGCATCGATGCGAACAGCGGTTGTATCTCTTCGAATCGTGGTCCCTTGGTGATGACGTGGTCTTCAGTATCCCAGTTAATTAATCCGGCGTCCTCCAGTTTGGGAAGGTGGATATGGTACAGTTCTATCCATCGACGCTCGGTCATTCCGCTCGGGTGAAGTTCGATATTCTGTTTCGTAATCGCCAAAGCGTCCAACAATTGTCTGCGTTCCGAACGTGTGAGTGCCTCGTAAACGCTATTTGGGTGGTCCTGTGACATGGTTGCATACCGGTCTGGATGCGGATCAGGCTGGTTCTGTGATGACACAGGAATACAACTGGCCGCGTGGGCCAAAAGTAGCACCCGTAACTATTCACTGTCCAGTCTCCCTGACCACGACGTATCAAATAATTCCTGAGCGATCCGTTCCTCGGCGTTTCGCAAGTGGCGATGGAACGTTGTCGTCGTCACTCCCATCTTTTCGGCCAAGTCTTCACCTGTACTCTGTCGTGGTTGCTCGAAATACCCGGCCAGGTACGCTACTTTCATCGCTGTCAGCTGTCGGTCGGTCAATTGCGATTCCAACAGATGTCTGAACGTGCGTGGCGTGAAAACGAGTCGCTCACCGTCGAGTTCCAGATCTGGATACAGTGCCTGGACACGTGCCGTCATTGATTCACGATCAGCTGTCCGTGGAAGTTGCAAGTCGAAGTACAGTACGCCGTCTTCGATTTCTGCCGAGGTGATTTCCCCGTCGAAGGTCGGGAGCTGCGAAACCAGACTCTCTGCCGTCGTGTGAACCTCCAGTTCGAAACTCTCCTCGGTCGTGCTGAGTAACCGCACGTCCTCTGTCGCCAGTTCACTGAATACCTCGACTGCATCCTGGGTTGCGATACCGTTGACGGTATAGTACTGAAGGAACGTCCCATCTTCTAATTCGACAGTTCCATTACCGTCCATCTGGAGCGCCTCTCCACCGCGCTCGACGAAGGGGCGAGCCAATGCTTCCGATCGGAACGTAAGTTCGACGAGCTGTTCGTTCCGGAGTTTCTCCGTGGCCTCGATCGTATAGAGCGCATATCCGATCATCTCACCCAGTTCTTGGAGGAGTTCTTGCTCATCGTCGTCGAAGACGATCGGTTGCTGTGCGTAGACGCCCAACACCCCGAACACGGTTTCTTCGTAAACGAGCGGGACCGAGGCATACGAGTGAAACCGGTTCTTTTCGGCTGCCTTTTCCCAGTGCTCGTACGGGAGTTCGGTAATGTTCTGCACCACCTGTACGTGACCCGTCTTCGCCGCCATTGCTCCGGGGCCCTGGTCGAGTGGAGGGGCATCGGGATTGTTCAGGAGTTCATCGAGATAGTCCTCTCCAATTCCTCCCGTTGCGTGCGGGGTAAACTCGGTGTACGACGATGAGAACTGACCGAGAACCGCAAACAGGTAGGGCTCAGAACGGGCGATGAGATCACAGATCGCGTTTTCAATGTCCTCTCTCGTTCGCTCCTCTATCATCGTTTTGGCGACTCCTCGAATCACCCGATTGACCCGATGGAGACGCATCAACTCGGCTCGCTGGGACTCGAGGCGTGTCTTTTGATATCTGAGTTCAGAGATGTCTTCTACTCCAACGACGACTCCTTCGATCGTTCCGTCGTCGGCCTGAATCGGGGCCGAGTTGCTCGATAGCCAGCGTTCCGTTCCGTCCGGAAGCGTGATGCCGTGTCGTAATCCCCACACTGGCTCACCGGTCCGAAACACGCGCGTCACGGGATGGTCGTCTTCGGTGATCGGATCGCCGTGTTCTTCGAAAATATTCCAGTCAGGGTCGCCGTGGGCACGACTCGTGATCTCTTCCGGTGACCTGCCGAGTATTTCCGCCAGACGGTCGTTTGCGAAGACGATGGAATGGCTGGAATCGACGACTGCGATCCCTATCGGGCTGGCATCACAGATACGGTGAAAGAGCTCGTGTACTGGGAGGCTGAAATCCCCGCTAAATCGGTTCTTGTGGTCACTACTATTGCCTGTGGGCGCAGGAAGCCACCAGACGCGTCCGCGGGCACCAACCTTTTTCGTTCGGAGCAGGTCGCGTTCAACCAGCGCATCCAATTTATTGTATGCTGTGCGCCGAGCACAACCGAGGGCGTCTGCAACCTCGTTCGTCGTCAGAGGGGTGCCTACGTTGACTTCCTGTTCAAACACTGCAAGCACACCTCTGCCGGCTCTCCCTCCGGGAGGGTCACTCATAATCGACTAACGCGCCCACTCGAGATAGGGATTCCGTCAACGGCAATCTTACTCTTTTGATATAATCGTGCTTCCACTCGGGACCATCTCCCAGTCGAGGAATTGAAGCTGGTAAAAACGAACGACGTATCCATCACGTCTCTCCTGACAGCTAACAGTGATCACCCGATCAGAGAGAAGGGTCTTTTGATGATTCGCTCGCCCGCCACCGTCTGCCACGTCGCAGCCGATGGCGGGACCGACTTTCGAACACCTAATTCGCCAGCACCGCTCTACGTGCTCTCCCATCAACGGAGGTGATTGTGACTCAATTTACGAGGATCACTCCCAGTGTTTAACCGTCTCGAGCGATTCTTCACAACGAACTGATGAACCACTCGACTCGCCAGAAAGTACCTGATGCTCAGACAGAGCACGAAACCGATGAGCAAGAAGGCAGTCGGTCCTGTCCTGAATGTGAGTCGAGTACGCTCGTTCGAAGCTCGGATGAGAGCGAAATTAGTTGTGAGGAGTGCGGCTTGATCCTCGAAGAGGAGACTATCGATCGCGGGCCAGAATGGCGGGCGTTCAACCAGTCCGAGCGGGACAGCAAATCTCGCGTTGGAGCGCCGACAACCCAGACGATGCACGATAAGGGATTGACCACCACCATCGACTGGAAGAACAAGGATGCCTATGGACGGTCCCTCTCCGCAGAGAAGCAGACTCAAATGAATCGGCTGCGGAAATGGCAAGAGCGTATCCGAACAAAGGATGCTGGGGAACGAAACCTCCAGTTTGCACTGTCCGAGACCGATCGGATGGCCTCCGCCCTGGGAATCCCTCGGTCTGTACGGGAGGTTGCGAGCGTCCTTTACCGACGCACACTCGACGAAGATCTCATTCGCGGGCGCTCGATCGAAGGCGTTGCCACAAGTACACTGTATGCGGCCTGCCGTATGGAAGGCATTCCGCGGTCACTGGACGAAGTCGCGGCAGTCTCCCGCGTTGACCGGATGGAAATTGGCCGCACGTACCGCTATATTTCACAGGAGCTCGGCCTTGAGATGCAGCCCGTCGATCCGAAACAGTATGTCCCTCGCTTCTGTTCTGAACTCGATCTGTCCGAAGAAGTCCAAACGAAGGCCAACGAAATCATCGATACCACAGCCGAAAAGGGACTGTTATCGGGAAAATCTCCAACCGGATACGCCGCGGCTGCAATCTACGCGAGCGCGCTCCTTTGCAACGAGAAAAAGACGCAGAGGGAGGTTGCCGACGTGGCTCAAGTGACTGAAGTCACCATTCGAAACCGGTACCAGGAACAGATCGATGCGTTGGGGATACACAGCTAATACACCCGACCTGTATCGTTCTGGATGGGGTACTTCATTGCAAACCCGTTTGACGTGAAGCCACCGTTCACTGCAGGTACGAACGAACCGCCGGAATTTATGTCAGTTACGGATAACATTTGCAGAGTGAATACAAGGCGTGTGTCGAGTGAATCGATCGGTACTCGACGCCCGGTGGTGATCGTGACACGGGGGACGGTCTGGGGCCCTCGTTCGACCCCCGCGCCGACCGTGGATCGATCGGCGTCCACGCGGGCTAGTCCGTTAGTCTGCCGGGACGTCTCGGCGGTCCCGCCACGGCACCGGCGATCGAGCCCCCACTCGGGAACGGACTCTACATCACGGCACTGCTCACGGTGGCGACGCCAGTAGCGTTCTATCTGCCGGCCATCCTCGGCGAGGGGACCGGCGAGGGTGCTGCGGCCGCCGGCGCGTTCCTCGGCGGAGTTCTCGAGCTGTCCGTCCGGGGCTTCGTCGTCTTCGCGGTCGTCCCCGCCGCCACTGGGTACGCCGTGAACCGGCGCGCCAAGCGACAGCTCGCCGCTGACTAACCGGTTCGCCGGCGCGGCGATCGCCCCACCCGTGGACACCCGTCGTCTCCGGACGGCCCCACGAGGCCGTCACGCCGGTCCCCTACCAAACCTGCTCGCGCCGAGTCACCCACCGCTCCTAGCCCCCGGTGAACGGTCATACACACTCGTGGTTCCGCTGGAGGTCGTCCGATACAACTGCGCTGCTCAGGGAACCGGGCAGTGTTCGAAGTAGCCGATTCCAGCAGGCTGCGTCGCGCTGGCGCCATGGGTCGGCGGGTGTTCGATCGGCTTGGCTGCAACAGTTCCCAAACTGGGAGGTCCGTCGTTATATATCTTGGAAGAAATGTTCGATAGTTTGCCCAGTGTCGTGGTTTTCGTCTCGCGATCGGAGCCCGTGATCGTGGAGGGTAGCGTTGGGCCAGGCGGCAGAACCGACGAGAACCACGCGCGTCTGCGATGTCGTGCTCCTCTCGAAGTTCCCGGCGAACCGTCGGGGTCAGGGCGGTCGTTCGCGCCGAGTAGCGCTTTTCCATGGCGGAAAACCGTTTGTTTCGGAGGTGACAGCCGCGTACAGCAAGTCGCGCTGTTCGTCGAGGTGGATCACGGGGTCGTCCAGCGCGGTGTGACTCGGCCACTTCCCATCGGCCGGCTGGAGATCGGCCTTCTGCACCCAGTCGGGAACTGTCGATCGTGCGCGTTCGACTCCAATACTCTCTAATATAGATACAGTATCTGAAACTGATAATCCGACCAGATGGAGTTGGGTACGCAATCGCAGCAGCTCACGCGGTGTCGCTTCGCGCTCCACAAATCGAATCTCGGAAAACGCGATACCTCTCCTTTCAATCCTAATCTGAACACTACCGGTATCTCACCGTCTGGAACCGCAACGCCGGCACGCTTCACGCCCGTGGAATTCGAGAACGATGGAACGGAAGAAAGCGATGGAACTCGATCCAGCCTGCGCTGAAAGACTCCCTGGGGTGGATCCGCCGGAAGACTGTGGCGACATCTGGAACGTTCTCGGTAGCGCCCGGTTCAAACCGGCCCCCAGCTCAGCGGCCCCGCAGTGCAGTGGTCGCCGTCGTCCCGGCTGTGCAAGGGCGGATCGGACGGGGACGGTCGGCCGATTCAAGCAAGGCCGGAGTCACAACTCGTCGCAGGTGATGAGCCTCGAGTTGGGTTCGTGAAAAGCGGGCCGGGGCCGCTCAGAAGAGGCCCGGGAAGAGGGCGTAGCTGAACACCGTCGCGAGGATCCCGACGCCGAGGGCGTAGTAGACGAGCGGAATCAGGTTCAACCGCATCACGCGCCCCTCGTGGCCGACGAGGCCGACGGTCGCCAGCGCGGCGACGACGTTGTGGATCGCCACGAGGTTCCCGATCGCGCCGCCGACGGCCTGTGCGCCGACGATGAGCTGGGTGGGCAGGCCGAGCTGTGAGGCGGCCTCGAACTGGAAGCCGCCGAAGGTGATGTTCGACACCGTGTTCGAGCCGGCCATCGCGGCCCCGAGTGCGCCGATGAGCGCGGCGATGAACGGGTAGGCAGGGCCGACGATGTCGGCGGTCGCCTGTGCCAGCACGACGATCATGCTCTCGGTGCCTTCGGCGTGGGCGCCGGACTGGAGCATCACCTGGACCATCGCGATGACGAACACGAGCGCGATCAGCGGCGCGATGAGTTTCTGACCCGCTTCCGACCAGGCAGCCTTGATCTCCCGACTCGACATTCCGTACAGGGGGATCGCGATCAGCGCACAGACGAACAGCCAGAAGCCGGGCACGTATAGCCAGTCGATGCCGCCGTCGATACCCGTCCCGAGGATATTACTCCACTCCGTGCCGAACCGCTGCAGGACTGTGGGGAGCGGATCGACGACGCGAGTGACGACGAGCAAGACGACCAGCAGGATGTACGGCGTCCAGGCGCGGAGCAGCGACATGTTCGACGTGCCGACGCCGCCGTCGGCGACGGTCGCGTCGCCAGTGCCGCTGCCCGTCCCGGGTGCGTTAGCTTGCCCGGGTTCGATCGTGCCGACCCAGTGGTCGGGCCACTCCTGGCGGTCCGGGAAGTCCCACTCCTCGTCAGGGACGAAGTAGCCGGCTTTCAGCGCGCCGACGACGATCGCACCGCCGACCATCGCACCGAGCAAACTGGGGAACTCGGCGCTGATCTGGGCCGACAGCCAGTACGGGACGACGAACGCGATCCCGGAGAACAGACACAGCGGCGCGACCTCCCAGACGGGTTCGAGACTGCGCTCCTCCGTGTCGCCGAAGAAGTAGACGACCATCGCGACCGCGAACAGCGGCATCACGAAGCCGACGAGCGTGTGGTAGGTCGCCGCCCAGACGGCGACCTCGAGCGAGTACTCCTGGATGGTGAATCCGCCCTCCGTAATGGCCGTGTTCGTCGCCTCGGCCGACTTGAGCGGATCCTGGATCCCGATGATGATCGGCGTGCCGACCGCACCGTACGTGACGGCGATGATGTGGCCGATCAGGCCGGCGATCACGGCGGCGAACGCCGGAAATCCGAGCGCCAGCAGGAGCGGCGCGACGACCGCCGCGGGCGTCCCGAAGCCGGCCGCCCCCTCGATGAACGCCGCGAGGAAAAACGCGATCAACACGATCTGTACCCGCCGATCGTCGCTGATTCTCGCGAAGCCCTGGTTGATCCGGTCGAACGCGCCGGCCTGCATCAGCGTGTACAGGAGGAGCAACGCGCCGAAGACGATCCAGAGGATCTGGACCGCCGTCATCATGCCGGACACGGAGGCAGCGACGAGGTACTCTCCTGGCATGTTCCAGACGAAGTAGCCGACGATCAGGGCCGTGACGTACGCGATCGGCATCGCCCGCGTCGCGGGCCACAGCAGGCCCACGAGCAGGACGCCCGCGAGCACGAGCGGCGTCGCTGCGAGCACGAGTTCGACGAGACTAACCATTCACATCACCCCCCGCAGATCGTGCGAACGGCGGTGATTCGAACTTTACCTCGATGCCATTCTGGATCGCATCTGGCATGAAAAGTAAACTGTTCATTTAGTATTTATAATTGTCGACTGTTATCATGTATCAGACAATCGTAGTCACCGAAGGGACCGTGTGAATGTAGATATCGTTTCTCGCTTTCGGCGACGCACAAACGGCCGATAACTGCTAGATATGAACGCGGTTGCCCTGTTTTCGCGGCGGTCTTCGGCCAGCGAGTAGTCGTCGGTCAGTGACTGACGCCGACCGACGGACGAGACACCCGTCTGAATCGATGGAGCATACGCCGATGAATCGGTTGCCGAACTCGGATATACTGGCTGTACCGGTCGACCAAGGATCGAACGCCGGTCACGCGACGAGGCCTCGCGGCTCCGTCGGAGACGAACGGGAACCGATTCGAGGCGGCACGCGCCGATTTCGCGGTGCCGGTGACCCGCACCGAACCGGGAGGCCTGGAGTCGACGCTCGACGCGATCGTTCGCGAGCAGTTCACCGAATCCCGGACTCGGAATCGGATCGTCGACGGGAGTGGGCCCTCCTGTGAGGACCAGCTCGAGTCGCTGCTCGAGCGCGATGCCAGTCCCCCGGTGGAACGCCTCGATCCACGGCAGCGGATCGGCCGCTAACGACGGTTACTACCGTTCCAGGAGTCGATTCGATCCGCTGCCCGGCGGGCTCGTTCTCGCCGGTGCGATTCTCTCGGTGGAGTTGTCCGGCGTGCCGATCCGGATCGGCGCGTGGCAATCACCGGGCGCTCACGAACCCGGAAACGGCTCGGTTCACCGCTTCCGTCGGAAACGAGACACAGCAGACACCCGGCTCCGAGATCGCGCAGATACGCCCCGAATCGCGGAGGCGACTACGGGGCCGTGAGCAGTTCGTTCACTTTCTCGATCGGGTGAGGTGGCTTCTCGTCTCGGGTTTCGCGATCGTCGATCTGACTCCGGCAGGACGCACCGGGTGCGACCGGCGTCCCGTCGCTCGCGTCAAGCTTCTCGTAGAGTCGCTCGCCGATCGCCTTGGAGAGGTCGTAGTGCTCGGCCTCGTAGCCGAACGAGCCGGCCATGCCACAGCAGCTGGACTCGATCGGGTCGACCGCGTAGCCAGCGCGCCGGAGGACGCCGACGGCGTGGTGGTCCTTGCCGGTCGCCTTCTGGTGGCAGTGGCCGTGGTACGCGAGAGTTTCGTCCGTCTCGTCGAGGGGCAACCCCTCGACGAGCCGGTACTCGTCCATGTACTCGCTGATACCGTACGTGTGAGCGGCGACCGTTTCCGCCTGTGACGTGTCCACCAGGTCGAGGTACTCGTCCTGAAACACCACCGCGTCGGACGGTTCGACGGCGATTATTTCGTAGCCGTCCTCGATATACTCGGTGAACAGATCGACGTTCGCTCGGGCGCGCTCTTCGGCGGTGTCGAGCATTCCAACTGAGAAGGCTGCACGGCCGCTCGGGGCGACGTCATCGGGAATCTCGACGTGGACGCCCGCCGATTCGAGCACGCGCACGGCGGCTTTCCCGGGTCGGGGATAGTTGTAGTTCGTGTAGGTATCGGGGAACAGCAGCACCTTTCGATCAGCCTCCTGCGGGCTCACCCGCGAACCGCGCTCGGCGAACCAGTCCTGCAGGGACTCGCGCTCGAACGAGGGAAGCTCCCGCTCGGGAGCGATGCCGACGACCTTCTCCATCACGAGGCGGCTCCCCGGCAGCTTCTGTCCGACGTTCGAAAGCGGCGCGAGCTTGCTCCCGATCTTCGAGAGCGTGTCGACGTTGCCGAACAGCCGCTCTCGGAGTCCGATTCCTTCGCGATCGTGGTACTGGTGTTTGGTTTCCGCCTTGAGCTTCGCCAGATCGACGCCGGTCGGACAGTCGCTCTTGCACCCCTTGCAGCCGACACAGAGGTCGAGCACTTCCTCCTGGAAGCGCACGGAGTACATCTCCTCCTCGGGAATCTCGCCCGAGATCGCCGCCCGGAGCATGTTCGCACGGCCGCGCGTCGTCGCGATCTCGTCTTTCATCCCGCGGTAGGTCGGACACATCACGTCGTCGGTCTGCCGGCAGGTCCCGCAGCCGTTGCACAGCTCCACCAGCTGGGAGAACCCGCCCTCGTCGGAGAAGTCCAGTTTCGTCTGGGGCTCGATCGACGTATAGGAGTCCCCGTACCGCAGGTTTTCGCGCATATCCGTCGGGTTCTCGTCGGTGTAGACGACCTTCCCCGGGTTCATCCGCCAGTCGGGATCGAAAACGGTCTTGACCTCCTTGAACGCCGCCCAGAGGTCGTCGCCGTACATCTTCGGATTGAACGCCGTTCGCGCGAGCCCGTCGCCGTGTTCCCCGGAGAACGATCCGTTGTGTTCGAGGACGAGGTCGGTCACGTCCTCGGTGATCGACTGCATCTTCTGAATCCCCTCCTCGTCTTTCAGGTTGAGGATGGGCCGGATGTGCAGCGTCCCGCTGCCCGCGTGAGCGAAGTAGGCGGCGGAGGTGTCGTGCTCGTCGAGGACGTCCATGAACTTCTCGACGTATTCGGCGAGCTCCGCCGGCGGGACCGTTGCGTCTTCGATGAACGGGTACGGTTTCGGATCGCCTTCGAGACTCATCAACAGCGGAATGGCCGCCTTGCGGAGCTTCCAGAGCTTCGACTGCTCCGCCTCGGTGTACGCCTCGAGGGCCTCGAAGGCGTCGCCCTCGTCGACGAAGTGGGCGTTCGTCCGGTCGATCGGCTCCTCGAGGTCGTCGAAGAGTTCGGAGTCGAACTCCAACATTAGCGCCGCGTTCGTCCCGTCGGGGATCGGCTCCTCGTAGCGGGAGAACTGTTCCGATCCCCGTGCGAGCCTGAACACCTCGCTGTCCATCAGTTCGACCGCGCTGGGATCGAACTCGAGGGCTTCGGGAACCGCCTCGAGCGCGTCGATGAGATCCTCGAAACAGTAGAGGACGAGCGCCGTCTCCTCGGGAAGTGACACGAGACTGATCTCGGCCTCGACGATCACGCCGAGGGTAGACTCGGCGCCGACGAACAGCTTCGAGAGGTTGATGACCTCCTCGCCGTCCTCGTTTTCGTAGATGACCCTGTCGAGATTGTAGCCGGAGACGTTGCGCTTGAGATCCGAGTACCGCTCCTCGATCTCGTCGGCGTTCTCCTCGACGAGGGAGCGAACGGTTCGGTAAATCGCCGCCTCGCGGTCCTCCGTCGACACGATCTCGTCCCACTCCTCGGAGTCGAGTACGACCTCGCGAGTGTGAATGATCGTGCCGTCGGCGAGGACCGCTTTCAGTTCCTCGGTGTAGGCGTCGGTGATGCCGTATCGCACCGAATGCGCGCCGGTGGAGTTGTTTCCGATCCCCCCACCGATCGTCGCGCGGTTCGACGAGGCGGGATCCGGTGCGAACTTGAGCCCGTACTGTTCGACGTGCTCGTCGAAGTCGTCCTGGACGACCCCCGGTTGGACGCGCGCTCGTTGCCGCTCGACGTCGACCTCGAGAATATCGTCCATGTACGTGGTCATGTCGAGCACGACACAGCCCGGCCCCACCGTCTGCCCGCCCAGAGACGAGCCGGCGCCGCGCGCCATGATCGGAACGTCGTGCTCGGCTGCGACGCGCACGGCGTTTTGCACGTCTTCAGTGTCGCGAGGGAGGACGGCGCCCGCAGGTCGAGCCTGATAGACGCTGCCATCGGTCGCGTACAACACCTGCGCATATTCGTCGAAGCGCACCTCCCCCTTGACGACTGATCGAAGATCGTCTGCGAGTTCCGCGTACGCGCTTACGTCGCTGTGATCGTGATCGAGCGTGTCTCGGAACTCCTCGTAGCTACTTAGGTCGCCCTGTGGCTTTTCGACGGCCATTGTCTACTCGTCCAGAATCAATTATTATAAACTCTATTGTTCTATTCTTGACTTAATGACGATGGTAAAACACCGTAGCGAAGAGAACGAATGCCCAGCGCTCCCGCGGACCTCGTCGCTGGAACCGGTAGCTGTCGGGGTCGAGCGAACGAGACTCGAAACGTATCGGTTACGCACGTGGGCCGACGACGAGCGCTCGAATCCCGGATATCGGTCACTGATCCCCTGTTCTCGGTCGACGTCGTCTTTACACAGCGTTCGGTAAACTGGGGCGTATGTCGTTAGAAGACGAATCACTCGACTATCACGAGTCGGATCCGCCGGGAAAGATCGAGATCGCGACCACCAAGCCGACCGATACGCAGCGAGACCTGTCGTTGGCTTACTCACCCGGCGTCGCCGGCCCGTGTCGGTCGGCTACTGACCGCCCTCCCCGACCGGTACGCCAGTCTGGCCGGTACCCGATGAATTTAATAGATCGATCGTCAGGACGTAGGATATGGGACTCATCCATATCAATATCAACGTCGCCGACGCTGCCGAAACCATCGAGTTTTACGAGCAGTTCGGGTTCGAAGAGAGCTGGGAGTTCGAAACGCCGGACGGAGAAACGCGAAACAGGTACATCGCGGACGAAACCGGGACCGAGCTGCAGCTCTCGGATACCGCCGGCGACGCGGATTTCGATCAGGGAACGTCGTGGGACCATCTCGCCATCGGCGTCGACGACGTCGACGAAGTCTTCGAAACGATCGACCACTATGGCGTTGCGAAAGAACCGGGAGATCAACCCGAGGCGGGTGCTCGGACGGCGTTCGTCTACGATCCCGATGGACGGAAAGTCGAACTGGTCGAACCGCTGGAGTAGTTTCGATCCGCCGTACACGCGAGAGACGGTTTTCGCCGAAATATCGGTTACCCCGTCCCGGTAGCGAAAGACGGTTCGTTGACGCAGATATCTGTGCCGCTCGTCTGATCGGCGGTTTCAAACCTTGCTCTCGGTTTCACCGATGATCTGGCGATGTGCTTACGAACCCCGATCACTCGTTCTCCATGTTAGAACACCTACTGCTCGACCGCATATCTCCCCGTACTATTACACGCATATGGATGTAAATAGGCGAGGGGCGAACCCCTGAGAAAAGGCGGGTGAAAAGACGGACCGTCCCGGTTATTCATTATATCAGAATCCGCATTTGACAAGCGAATGGGCCGACAGGTTTACCGCCGCTCGAATAACCGTCGGCTTCGTCACTTCCTGCCTGCATCGGGACGCCCCTCGCTGAGACGACTTGTTTTCTATTATAGAACAAGACTTATAGCTCCGGCCTGTAATTCAGTATCGTATGGGAAAAAGGGCCAAACACCCCGTTCGGACGACCGAGAAATCGTTAGAGATCATCTCGGTGCTCAATCGGTTAGGGGAGGCGCGAGTGACGACGCTGGCGAACGAACTCGAGATGGGAAAGAGCACCATCCATAATCATCTGACGACGCTCGAGGAACACGGGTACGTCGTCAAGAATTCCGAAACCAAAACCTACCGTCTCAGCCTCAAATTCCTCGATATCGGCGGGCAAATCCGGAGCGAGATAGACGTCTACAAAGTCGCCGAACCGAAGATCAGGGAACTCGCAGAAACGTCGGGGGAGTTGGTCCACCTCGTCGTCGAGGAGGACGGAAAGGGGGTCTATCTCTCTCGAGCGAAGGGCGAACGAGCGGTCGAGTTGGATACGTACGTCGGGTGTAGACACCATATGCACAGTACGGCGTTCGGGAAAGCGATCCTCTCTCACCTCCCCGCGGAACGGGTCGACGAAATCATCGATCGACACGGCCTGCCGAAAGTGACGCCGCAGACGATAACCACTCGCGACGCACTTTTCGACGAGCTAGAGCGAACCCGGGAACGAGGCTTTGCGATCGACGACGAAGAGCGTCTCGAGGGTCTCCGCTGTATCGCTGCGCCGATCAGGTTCGATTCGGACGTCATCGGGGCGATCAGCATCTCGGGTCCTACTGCTCGAATCGACGACGACTGGGAGGCGAACGAGTTCGTGGATCAGCTCTGCCGGGTAGCGAACGTGATCGAACTCAACAAATACAACGTCTAACAGCGTCGCGCCCCTGCCGGAAGCGCTCGGCTCTACTACGGTCCCCAGTTCGGAGCCGCGCCGCTCACGACGCCGCGTCTCACCAAACACTTTAATATTGGAAAGCGATATTGTCAGATGGACTCATGAGTGTACAACGACAGCACGATCGTGAATTCGTGCGAACGTTCTTTACTACTCCGACTGCTGTGGAAGGAGAAGACGATTCCAGCAAGATGCTGCGACGTGCGGTCCAGCTACGCGGAATAGAGGCCCCCGACGTCTGGGTGCCGGACAACGAGGACGCGACGGCGCCTTCGATGCGCGACGAAGGAGCCCAGAACATCATCGACGTGATCTCGGATCACGGAGCCGATTTCCCGGGCGAAATTCACCCCCGCGTCGTCTGGCACAGGGAAAGTCCCAGTACCCGCTATCAGAGTTTCCAGCGCATGCTGGAGATCGCCGACCCCGAGAACGGGGCCGTCGAACACATCGACGGATTCGTGATCCCGGAGGTCGGCGACATCGACGACTGGAAGAAGGCCGACGAGTTCATCACCATCGTGGAAAACGAGCACGGTCTGGAGGAGGGCAGTCTGGCCATGTCGGTCATCGTCGAGAGCGGAGAGGCCGAACTCGCGCTCGGCGACCTCCGCGACGAGATGGGCAAGCCCGCGAACAACCTCGAGCGCATGTTCCTCCTCGTCGACGGTGAGGTCGACTACACCAAGGACATGCGTGCTATGACGCCCACCGGCGAATTGCCGTCGTGGCCGGAGCTGCGCCACAACACCTCTCGGGGTGCGAGTGCGAACGGGCTCATCGCCGTTGACGGTCCGTACGACGACATCCGCGACGTCGAGGGTTACCACGAGCGTATGACCGAAAATCAGGCGAAGGGAATGCTCGGCATCTGGTCGCTAACGCCCGGACAGGTGGAGGAAGCGAACACTTCCCCGCTACCGCCGAAGACCGGGAGCTGGCTCCTCGATGTCGACGGCCGTGACGTCGAACTCGAAGAAGAGGACGGTCGCTACGTCTACGACGGAGAGGACGTGGAACTCGAAGCGATCGGTGACGACCGGTACAGGCTCCGTCTCGGCGGGGACGAACGCGAACTCGACGGGGACGAACTGGAAGAGGAGCTGCTCGACGTGACCGACTACATCCCGAGCATGACCGACATCGTCGATTCGATGGAGGAGTTCGAGGCGGCCAAGGAGGCCGGCCGGGGCGCCATCGCCATGGAACAATCGGGGACGTTGCTCATCGACGGCGTCGAGGTCACTATTAGCAAAGACCGGATGTGGGACGAGGCCACCTATCAGGCGGCCCAGACGCCCATCACCCTGTTCCAGGACGTCTACGAGAACCGCCCCGATCAGCACGAGGATCTCGAGGAGATGTACGGCGAAGAAATTGTCGAACGCGCGATGATCGTTGGATAGTTACCTCGACGAGCATCAGGATCGGAGACGAACGCCGTCTGCACGCTTTTCGGGCTGATCGCCGGATTCCTCCGCAGGGATTTGTCGGCGCCGATCCGCGGCAGTGTTCAGAGGAACTGGTTCCAGCCGGATGCGTCGCGCTGGAGCCACGTTTCGGCGGTTGCCGGTTTGGTGGTTCTACAGCAGTCTCCGAACTGGTAGGTACGCCGTGTTCTATCTTGGCCGAGACGTTCGGTGTTCCGATTTCCGTGTCTCTCGTGTCGAAATCGGAGGGCATGTCGGTGTAGTGAACCTCGCAACCAGGGGCCTGAATCGACGAGAAACACGACGTCGAGCGCGGCGTAACTCGCCCCCTTGCATCGGCCGTCTGGAGATCGGCCTTCTGCACCCAGTCGTGAACTGTCGGGCGTGCGCGTTCGACACCGGAAAATTCTCTAATATAGATACAGTATCTGAAAGTGATGATTCTGCCAAATGGTGCTGGAGACGCAACTGCATCAGTTCGCGCTCCACAAAATCTAATCGGATGTCGCTGTTAGGCCCGTTGAGGCGATCGCATTCTGGCAGTGGCACCACGAATTCCCCCGCCTCGCTCCTTCACAATTTGATTTGAACAGCGCCATCCGGCCGGGCGTTACGTTCATTGCCGGCACGCCACTCTCGCCAGTACTTGTGACCGCATGCGCACGGTCGCCGACCGCTTCGCGGCGGCCGCCCCGGACGACAGCGTCTTCGTCGACGAGAAAGCGCTCGATCCGCTCGCCGACTCGGCCGAGATCCACGCTCGTGACGCACAAGAGCGCGACCTCGTCACGATTCTGAACGGCGTCCACGACGGTTCTCTGCCGCCGACGGTCTCGGTCTCCGGCCCGTCGGGGGCGGGGAAGACGCTGACGACCCGCCGGGGCTGTCGAGCGTTCGCCGCCACGACCAGGTCACCGTCGAGTACGCACCCGCAAGGAGTGTCGCACGCTCTTTAGCGCGGCCACCGAGATCCGGTACGAGCTTGTGGGCGAGCGAAGGGCACCTATTCCTCTGGCGCGCTGGGCGTACTGTGCGGGCGGCGGTGCTCGCGGCGCGATCCGAACTCCTGAGCCGCGGGCGGGGCGCCTGTCCGGAACGCGACTACGAACCGATGATCAGGTCGTCGGACTCGGTCTCGGAATCCGCGATCGCCTCGTCGACCTCCTGCTGGGTCGCTTCGTCGAACTGCGTCTCGTCCTGCTCTTCCATCCTATTCACTCCATTCGTGTAGCTCATATTAAAAGATTGTGCTGCCGACACGTACGTTGAGATGGTCGGGGAGCGTGGGCGCTTCAACGCCGGAAGCGCACCACGGCGTGCCGCGCGATGTCCGTCAGCGACGCAGCAGGTGCGGGTCCGCGGTGGGCGGCGGACGCGCCGGCGGATCGCGTCGCCGCTTCGTGCGTCTGTGGCGACCGGCGCATCGACATCGCCGACCGGAGCGATGTCACGGTCGGTGCCGGCCGGCTGATCATCGCCCGACCCCACACCCGCTCGACCCGCAAGGCACACCGAGCGCTGATGACCCGGCGAGGTCAGTGAGCGATGGCCGACTGACTCTGTGACGCCGAGCCGCTGTAGCGGGTCACGCCCACTGGTCGTGACACCGTGGTCGGCTCGCACGCTGTCGTGCGTCTGATCGGCGCCATCACGGTACTCGCGCGACAGCCGTGGCCAGCCACGCCGCCCGCGGTCCTCGCTACGGAAGCGCGCCAACCGTCGCCGCGATGAGCAACAGGGTCGGGAGCAGTGCAATCGCCAGGGCGACGAGCCGGGGACCGATCGGGGCTGCACCGGCAGTTCGGTCGCGGACCTGTACAATCACCGTAAACACGCTGACGGCGGCGAGCACACACAGGAGCGACCCGAAGACGCTCGCAGTGTACCGCGCTCGAACGGCCGGCCGATCGAGCGTGGAGTGGAACGCAAAGAGATCGGCCCACGGGGAGGTATGGAGTGCGTACAGCTGTGTCTCGTAGAGTGGCGCGATGTGGTGGACGTCGGGTCCGAGCCCCCAGAGCCCGCCACAGACGACGAGCCACAGCGGCGCCCACGGCGCGAGCTGGTAGCGAAGCGCGAGCGGCGTCGCGTACAGGAGCGCCAGCGACGCACCGACGAGGAAGTGGACGAGTGCGGGGGCCATTGGTGGTGAAGCCGACAGGACGAGTCGATTCGTCGCCGGGACAGGTTAGTAATGGGTGGCTGACTGCGTGTCACGGAATCGGAGGCCGGGTACGCACCGCACTGCCGATCGGATAGGTATCCCCTGGTGTCCGTCTCGGACCCTCTCAGCGCCCGAAGACCCTCTCCGACGGACCTCGGAACGGCATCGCTAACACAGCAGTCGAGGTGACGGGAGTGCCGCCGATCTTGTAGTCAGAAAGGTGTTATAATAGCAATCATATAACTAATAGCACTTGAATTGGGTAGGGAGACACACGGGGGAGTTCACGCCCAAATATTTCGACTTTAGATAGTTATCTGGCAGATATTGGGTTATTAAGCTCCTATCGCTCCCTATTTTTGGATGAATGTTTGTTTAGAACTCCTTTTGGGGGATTAGCGCAGTACATACAGATTTCAGGCGTCTTTACCCTCTCAATTGTCGGTTTCAACTCAGAAATTGTAGGGCGTCTTTGCAGAACAGTAAAATTTCTACTTATACAATATTAATTACAGTTCACACCGTGAAGACGGCACCCGATCTACAGCACACGATCGACTCTTCCTGCAGAGGATCGGATGAAGCGGTCCCCCGCCGGCCAACGAACCCGATTACGCACAAACCTGTAAGACAATCGATCATCCCCGGATGGAGACGGATAGACGCTGCGGCGGATCCGGCCACCGACGCAGCGGGCTCACAGCCTCGACCGCACGAGCGATCGAGTGCAGCACGGCCGATTCTTTACACTAATACGCATGTAAATGCCCTGGCGCGTTCGTCCGGTCACGGCCCCGCCGCAGTATGGTTCTCCTTGAATACATATTCGATATTTGTCTACAGGGCCGATAATAAATAGAATTCTTACACTATTGACCCCTTTCCGTCCCCCGATTTCTGCCCAAGAAGTTCGAAACGAAGAAGTATAAGAGAATACACGTTTCAGGGGATAGTACCGTTTTTAGTACTATTCGGCCGAGACGAATTCGGCTCCGCGGGCGGTCTACGCGGTACTGGCGACTGCGGCCGGCGGCGGCCGCGTCGATATCAGGTCTCGTAACGAGCGGCGACGGAACGGAATTATTCGCGGTTTCGACTGTGCGGTGTCGGCGATTCAGCGGTCGATCGGCCGGACGTCGAGGTCGAACGTCCGGTCCCCGACGAAGAGGCGGAGGCTCCCGGCATCGTCGCGGCCGTCGCGCGACCGCTCGAAGAGACCGACCTGGTCCGCGCCGATCCGGAGTTCCACGGTCGCTCGTTCGCCGGGTGCTAGTTCCGCGCGTTCGAACGCCCACAGTTCGCGGACGGGCGTTACGACCGAACTGAACTCGTCCCGGCCGAACACCTGGACGACCTCGCTCCCGAGCCGATCGCCCGTGTTGGCCAGCGTGACGCGGACCGTGACGTCCTCGCCCGGGCGGATCACGTCTCCGCCCACCTCGATCGACTCGTACTCTACGGTGGTGTAGCTGAGTCCGTGGCCGAACTCGAACAGCGGATCGTACGACGCCGGGTGCTCGTCGGGACCGATCGGGTGCGGGTGCGGCCGGTGGTTGAAGTACGTCGGAAGCGTCGCCGCCGATCGCGGGATCGAGATCGGGAGCCGCCCGCCGGGTTCGGCCTCGCCGAACAAGGTCTCCCCGATCACCTCGCCGCCGACCCTGCCGGGATGGTACGCCATGAGGATCGCCGGCACCGCCTCCGACAGCCACTCGATGGCCAGCGGGCGGCCGGTGACCAGGACCGCGACGACGGGTGTCCCCGTCTTCGCCACCGCGTCGACGAGTTCGCGCTGCGCGTCGGGAAGCGAGAGTTCGTTCCGCGTCGGGAACTCGCCGGTCTCGCCGTCGGTTTCCGCCGAGGGTCCGAACTCGTGGAGGTACCAGTCCTCGCCGAGCGCGACCACGGCGACGTCCGACTCGGCCGCCCGCTCCGCGGCGGCGTCGATATCGACGGGAGCGGTAATGTCGCTGCCTGGTTCGTGGGTGACGACCGTATCGTCGGCAACGGCGTCGACGATCCCCTCGCGGATCGTCGTCCCGGGGACGCCGGTGTCCGCGTTACAGCTCCACCCGCCGTTCTGGTGTACGATCTCGTCGGCGTTCGGCCCGGTCACGAACACCTCGTCGACGCCGTCGTCAAGGGGGAGCACGTCCCCGTCGTTTTGCAACAGCGTGAGCGATTTCCGAACGGCCTCGCGCGCGACGTCGAGGTGCTCGGGAGCGCCCAGTACGTCTTCGGCCTCGCGGTCCGGGTACGGATCCTCGAAGAGGCCGAGCGCGAATTTCGCTCGCAGCACCCGCTCGGCGCTGGCCTCGATCAGCTGTTCGGACAGGTCGCCGCGCTCGATCAGTTCCCGAACGTGTCGGGCGTGTTCGCCGCCAGCGACCGACCCGATATCGAGGCCCGCCTCGCGGGTCTGGCGCGCGGCCTCGATCGGCGTTCCCGCCGTGCGGTGTTCCTCGTGCAACTGGGTGATCCCGTTCCAGTCGGAGACGACGACCCCATCGAAACCCAGTTCCTCGCGGAGGAGGTCGGTCAGGAATCGACGCGATCCGTGCGCCGGTTCGCCGTCGATCGAGTTGTAGCACGGCATCACCGCGCCGACGTCCTCCTCGAGCGCCGTCTCGAACGGCGGGAGGAGTACGTTGCGGAGCGTGTGCGAGGAGACGTCGACCGGTGCGGCGTCCTCGCCGCGCGTGGGGTCGCCGTAGGCCGGAAAGTGCTTCGCCGTCGCGAGCACCGAGGTCTCATCGAGGTCGTCGCCCTGGTACCCGCGGATCTCGCTGGCGGCCAGCGTCCCGACGAGGAACGGGCTCTCACCGTACGTCTCCCCGGTCCGGCCCCAACGCGGATCACGCGCGACGTCGCAGGTCGGGCTATAGTTCTGGGCGGCCCCGGTGACGCGCATCTCCGCCGCCGTGATCTCGGCCGTGCGTTCGACGAGATCGGGACACCACGTCGCCGCCGCGCCGAGATTGTTCGGGAACACGGTCGACTCTTTGATGTACGCGTGACCGTGAATCGCGTCGGCGGCGAACAGCAGCGGGACGCCCAGCCGCGTCTCCTCGACGGCGTGGGTCTGCAGTTGACGCGCCGCGTCGATCGCGTCCTCGAGCGACTCGTTGGGCGAGCCACCCCAGCCGAAGGGGGCGACCGCGCCGACGTGGTACTCGTCGATCTCGTCGATGACGTCGTCGACGCCGTGAGGACCCTCGGCGAGCGTCCCGACGTAGGACCCGGCCAGTTGACCGATCTTCTCTTCGAGCGTCATCCGGTCGAGCAGATCGGCGACACGCTGCTCGATCGTCAGCGACGGATCTAGGTACGGCTCACCGTCGTCTAGGCTTGTCATGGATGTAGGTATCTGAAACGCCAGTTAATAAATGTATCCCTGACGACCGGACGGCACGATCGGGCACCGTACAGTCGAGCACCTCACCCGGGAGTGGGGCGAGCCCACACGCGGTGAACCCTCTGTTATGATGAAATGTTATGATTTTCGAAAGCTATTTACTGTCGGATACCCAAGGTTGGGTAGCACCATGAGCCAAGAGAGTGTGCCACACAGCACCGCAGAGGCATCACGGCGTCGAATCCTGCAGTTCACCGGCGCGGCCGGCGCGGCGGCGCTCGCGGGCTGCTTCGGCGACGACAACACCGGTTCGACCAACGGGGAGATCACGGGCGACGAGCCGATGACCGATCGGACGTTCACCGCCCCGACGTCGGTCCTTCCCGACGACATGCAGTGGAACGCCGCGAACGACTCGAACTACCCCGACCGTCCGGGGTTCGTGGTCTTCGACCAGCTCGTCTACTTCCGGGTGACGACCGGCGAGTTCACTGCGGGCGCCCTCGCCGACTGGGAGGTCGGCGACGACACGGCGACGCTGACCCTTCAGGACGACCTGACCTGGCACAACGGCGAGGCCGCCACCGCCGAGGATCTGGAGCGAAAGCTGCACATCTCGCTTTACGACAATCACCCGATCGGGAACTTCACCTCGGTCGAGAACGTCGAGGCTGTCGACGACACGTCGGTCGAAGTCGGACTCGAGGCGGACGTCTCCGAGCCCATCTTCCTCAACTCGATCCAGAACATGGAACTCGACATGCCGGGCGCGCAGTACGACGACATCCTCGCGGAACTGGAGGACGACCCCGAATCGACGGTACTGGCGGACTTCGCGCCCGAGGAACCGATCGGCACCGGTCCGTTCCAGTTCGACCGGACCGGGGAGCAGGAGCTCGTGACCACGAAGTTCGAAGACTCCTACTGGGCCGACAACATCAATTTCGCCGAGTACCGGTTCCGGTTCATCGACGGGAACGAGCAGGCCTGGCAGGCGATCCGCGGTGGAACGGTCGACGCCCTCCACAACATCTTCACGTCGCCGGACATCATGGCGTCGTTCCCCGATCACGTCGTCGAGATGCAACAGCCCGCCAACTGGGGGCTGTCGATCGCGTTCGACCACGAGCACGAGCACCTCGGTCAGCGCGAGGTCCGGAAGGCGATCGCCCACGCCATCGACCGCGAGGTCGTCGCGGAGAACTCCGCGGGCGGCGGCGACGCGAAGGCGCCCGTGAAAACGCCGACCGGCATCGTCGGGAACTTCGACGACTCGGCCAACGACTGGCTCGACGATCCGGACGCCTTCGAGGACTACGCCGGACAGAACACCGACCGGGCCGCCGAACTGCTCGAATCGGCCGGGTTCTCCCGGGAGGACGGCACCTGGGTCGACGAGGACGGCGAGACGCTCACCTTCGAGTACAAGGTGCCCGCCGCCTGGACCGAGTGGGTCGACGCCGCGATCACGATCAACCAGCACCTCCAGGACTTCGGCATCGAGACCAATCTCATCACCCGCGACGACGGCGTCTACTTCGGCCAGGACCTATACGGCGACACCGGCTTCGACGCGGCCGGGTTTTGGTGGTCCGACGGCTGGACGTATCCCTACCACACGCTCAACTGGAATCTCAATACCTGGGACGCCAGGAACGTCTACAACTACCCCGAGACCGTCGAGGTCCCGCCGAAAGGCCAGCCCGACGGCGAGACCGAGACGGTCGAGCTCGCACCCGAACTCGAGGACCTCGTCGGCATGGACGCCGACGGCGACGCGGCCCGCCAGAAGATCCAGGACCTGGCGTGGATCTTCAACTACGACCTCCCGCAGCTTCCCATCCAGGAGAAGGTCGATCAGGGGTTCATCTCCACCAAGGACTTCAAAGTCGTCGACGACTCCGATCCGGACGCGTCCGTCAAGTACGCGACGACGTTCCTCCCCCGAGTCGGAAAGCTCGTCGCGAAGGCCGACGAATAGCCTGCCCGAACCGCACAACATATGCAACGATACTACATCGAACGCACACTGCAGGCGGTCGTCACGGTCGTGTCAGTGATGAGTCTCGCGTTTTTCCTGGTCCGGCTGATGCCCGGCAACCCCGCGGACGCGTACCGCGCCGAACTCATCCAGAACAATCCGCAGATGACGCAGGCCGAGATCGACCACCGCGTCGAGCGCAAACTCAACGTGCTCCCGGACGCGCCGCTCCACGAACAGTACGTGAACTACGTGACCGGACTGCTCCGCGGCGATCTGGGCGAGTCGATCAACGAGGGCGTCGCGGTGTCGGAGATCATCGCGGAGGCGCTTCCCTGGACGATCTTCACGATGTCGATCGCCCTGTTGCTCTCGTTTACGATCGGCATCTCGCTCGGCGCAGCGATGGCGTACAAGGAGGGGGACTACTTCGACACCGGGTTCTCCGTGGTCTCGATCCTGTTCAACTCGATCCCGAACTACATCATCGGCATCCTGTTGATCTGGTTCCTCGGCTACCAGTTCGAGCTGTTCCCCACCGGGGGCCGGTACTCGACGGAGATGGAGCCGACGGTGGGGCTCCTGGAACCGATACGGACGCTCACCTTCCTCGGCGACGCGCTCTGGCACGCGGCGCTGCTGATACTGTCGTACGCGGTCGTCGCGGCCGGGGGCTGGGCGCTCCGGATGCGCGGCAACAGCATCCAGGTGCTCGGCGAGGACTACCTGCGGGTCGCGCGACTCCGCGGCCTCTCCGAGCGCCGGATCGCGACGCGCTACGTCGGCCGAAACGCGGTACTGCCGCTGTACACGGCGTTGTTGATCGCGATCGGCTTCGCGCTCGGCGGCAGCGTCATCCTCGAGCAGGTGTTCACGTACCCCGGCGTGGGCTACTACATGATCGAGGGGCTGGAGGCTCGCGACTACCCGCTCATGATGGGCGTCTTCCTCGTGATGACGATCGCGGTCGTGCTCGGCGTCTACGTCGCCGACCTCACGTACGGGCTCATCGATCCGCGCGCACAGACCCGGGGAGGTGAGCGCTGATGAGCGAACGCAACGAGTCGCTCCACGCGCTCGACGACGGCGAGGCGTTCGAAGCCGTCTCCGAGACCACGATGAGCCGGAAAGAGCGCTACCGGCGGCTGTTCGACCGCTGGGTCCTCGCTCCGGGTCGGATCGTCTGGGACGACCTCCGCGCTCGCGTCGGCGCGTCGATCATCCTGCTGTACCTGGTGGTCGGCCTGCTCGGGCCGACGCTCTACAAGGCGCCCCAGGTCAATCAGGGACCGCGCTCGATCGCACCGCTCGCCGAGGGGTTGACCTATCCCCTGGGAACCGACAACCTCGGCCGAGACATCCTCGCTCAGCTCGTCCACGCGACGCCATCGATGCTCCAGATGATCGTGGCGGGCGGCCTGTTCGTGACGGTCACGGGCGTGGCCGTCGGGACGACCGCGGGATACGTCGGCGGGCGGACCGACCGGGTCCTCTCCCTACTCACGGACATCGTGATGACGATCCCCGGGCTCCCGCTCATCGTCATCCTGGCCGCGCTGCTCGAACCCCAGAACCCGATCGTCACGGGGCTCATCCTGACGATCAACGTCTGGGCCGGCCTCGCCAGGGAGATCCGGTCGCAAGTGCTCTCGATCAGCCGCCACTCCTACGTGGAGGCGTCGAAAGCGATGGGGCTGTCGACCCCGACGATCATCGTCAAAGACATCCTTCCGAACATCATGCCCTACGTGTTGATCACGTTCGTTAACGCGGCGAGACAGGTTATCTTCGCATCGATCGGTCTGTACTTCCTGGGCGTGTTGCCCTACGACAGCGTCGTCAACTGGGGGGTCATGATCGACCAGGCGGTCAGCGGCGGTGCGATGCACGTCATGTCGATGGCCCACTGGCTGATCGCGCCCCTGGCGACGATCACGCTCCTGTCGTTCGGGCTGATCCTGTTCGCGCAGGGCACCGACCGGATGTTCAACCCGCGCGTTCGCGCCCGCCACTCCACGACGACCGGCTCCGACGACGAGCCGACGGGCGACGGTGCGACGGCGACGACCGGGGGTGGTGTCCGATGAGCGGGCGCGCCGATGCGGCCCCCGCCACGGAGGCCGACGGCCGGTCCGATCCCGTCCTCAGCTGTCGGGACCTCTCCGTCGAGTTTCACATGGATCGCGGAACGTCGACGGTTCTCAACGGGCTGGACATCGACATCGAGCGCAACGAGATCATCGGCATCGTCGGGGAATCCGGCTCCGGGAAGTCGATGTTCGCGTCCGCCCTGCTCGACGCCGTCGTCGAACCCGGGGTCACCTCGGGGACGGTCACCTACCGGCCGTCGGAGGGTCCGGCGGTCGACGTCCTCGACCTCTCGGACGATCGACTCCGGCAGCTTCGCTGGGAGGATATTTCGATGGTGTTCCAGGGCGCTCTCTCGTCGTTCAACCCGACGCTGAAGCTCCGCGGCCACTTCGTGGAGACGCTCGACGCGCACGGTTACGACGTCGAAGCGGGCCTGGAACGCACGCACGAACTCCTGGCCGACCTGTATCTCGATCCCGATCGCGTGCTCGACAGTTACCCCCACGAGCTCTCCGGCGGGATGAAACAGCGCGCGCTCATCGCGCTCGCGCTCGTCCTCGAACCGGAAGTGCTCGTCATGGACGAGCCGACGGCGGCGCTCGATCTCCTGATGCAGCGGTCGATCGTCAGCCTGCTGTCGGACCTCCGGGACAAGTACGACCTGACGATGGTGTTCATCACCCACGATCTGCCGCTCGTGACGAAACTGGCCGACCGGATCGCGGTCCTCTACGCGTTCGAACTCGCGGAGGTCGGGCGGACCGAGGAACTCCTCCGGTCCCCGAAGCATCCCTACACGCGAGCGCTGCTGAATTCGACCCCCGATATCGAGTCGCCGTTAGGGGAGATGCGCCCGATCGAGGGGGCGGCACCCGACCCCGTCAACGTCCCGTCGGGCTGTCCGTACCACGAGCGGTGTCCCATGGCGACCGGCGACTGTGCGACGGTCACGCCCGCGATGGAGGCGGCCAGCGAGAGCCACGACGTCGCCTGCCACCACTGGACGCGCGTCGACGACGAGATCGATCTGACCACGGAGGTGGGCCGATGAGCGCCGACGATCCCGTGGTCTCGATGGAGAGCGTCGACGTCCACTTCGAGTCGGACGGCGGCCTCACCCCCTTCGCGGACTCGCAGACGGTCCGGGCGGTCGACGCGGTCGACCTCGAGATCGCCGAGAACGACGTCGTGGCGATCGTCGGCGAGTCCGGCAGCGGGAAGACCACGCTCGGCAAGGCGGCCGTCGGCTTGCAGAAACCGACTGGTGGGACCGTGAGCTTCCGCGGACAGGATATCTGGGAGGCGAAACAGCGTTTCTCGAATCCGTCCATCCCGTACGCCGACATTCGTCGATCGCTCCAGATCATCCATCAGGATCCCGGGTCGTCGTTGAATCCACACCGAACCGTCGAGGCGTCGCTCGCCGAACCGCTGAAGAAGCACCAGACCGACCTGGGGCCCGAGGATCGCGAGGCGCGGATCCTCGCGATGCTCGACCGCGTCGGGATGACGCCGCCGCACGACTACGCTAGGCGGTATCCCCACCAGCTGTCCGGCGGGGAGAAACAGCGCGTCGCGCTCGTCCGGGCGCTGCTGATGAACCCGGAGCTCATCCTTGCCGACGAGGCCGTCAGCGCGCTCGACGTCTCGCTGCGCGTCGAGGTGATGGACCTGATGCTCGACTTGCAGGACCAGTTCGACACGTCGTTCCTGTTCATCTCGCACGACCTCTCGAACGCGCGCTACCTGGCCGAGCACGCCGACGGCCGGCTCGGCGTGATGTACCTCGGTGAACTCGTCGAACTCGGTAAGGCCGAGGAGGTCCTCCGGAACCCACAGCACCCCTACACGAAGGTGCTGAAATGGGCGACGCCGTCGCTCAGTCCGGACGAGGGCGCGGCGGAGCCCCCGGTCCGGGAGATCGATATCCCGGACCCGGTCGACCCGCCGTCCGGATGCCGATTCCACACGCGGTGTCCGTACGCGACGGAGTACTGCCGGGAGTCGACGCCCGACCGGCACTCGGTCGGCGAGGAACCCCATCGCGCGTCCTGCTTCCGTCTCGACGAGGGCAGCGACTACTGGCGCAGCGATCCCCTGGAGGGCGTCAGTCTGGAAGCGGACGAGCGGTAAGCGACGGCCGCTTTTTGCCGACTCGTCAGTTGCCGCCTTTCTGAGCGAGATTCGCTTCTGTCGAGCGATAGCTGTCCAGTCGTGGCCGCCGCCGTGCGCCGTCGCCGTTAACGACGAAGAAGACGTTTCCCGGGGCTGCGCTCCCGACTGAACCCGCCGGGCCGGCTTCCGCTGCCGCCGTGGCTCCACTCACGAAATTTGGCGCGGGATGTTCGTCCGACTCGATCACGCCGCGTGTTCGCGACGAATCCGACATCCGTCACGCAAAAAATCATCAGTTGATTGCGACAGTTTTATAAGAAAAAATACGGTCGATAAGAATGACTGTCCGTTAGTGACACGACACCAGCTGTCACGATCGCGCAGTCGTGAACATGCCATGAGCGAGAAACGATCATTCCGTGCGAGCACGGACCGGACCGACGACGAGCGCACCCTTCCGGTATCGCGCAGAACACTGATGAAAGCGACCGCTGCCGGTGCTTTTCTCGGCGGTAGCGTCGCCAGCGTCGCTGCGATCGACGAAGAAGACATCGTCGACGTCGGGAGCGGGAGTTACACTACCACCATCCCGGCGGGATACGACTACGACTCGCCACCGACGGCGGACACGATGTACACCACGGAGAACGTCGAACCGCCGTACCCGAGCAACGGCTGGGCGAGCGGACTCCACTTCGGATACGATCCGTACGCCGAGGAGGAGACTCCCTACAGCAACGGCGCGACCGTGGCGTATCCGTACTACGCCGCTCCGCGAGCGGAGGGACTTCGCGTCCAGATACCGAGCACCTGGCAGGGCTGGCGCGATCCGTGGGACGACCAGGAGGACGAACCCGCGCCGATCGAGGAGGCGGATTTCGTCCGCATGGATTACGAGGAGACCCCACGGGTAGTCCTCGGCCACGACGCGGTATCGACGTTCGACGACGCGCGGACCGACCACCACGGTGACTGGCACGTTCGTTCCCGGTGGGGAGACGGAACGAGCACCGCAATGGACGTGACGATGGCCCGCGGGTCGCCGTTCATCTTCGCGGAGTACGAGGGCGGCGGGGCCGAACTCTCGCTGCTGGACGAGACCGACGATCCGCTCGACAGCGCCAACGTCGCGGTGTTCGCCGACGAGGGGAACGTGCTCGGCCTCACCGTCGAACCGACCGAGGCCGGCCACTCGACACAGCACTTCGGCGTGTTCGCTCCGGCCGGCGCGGAGTGGTCGGGCGTCGGCGGCGACACCCTGACCTCCGATCTTGCGGGCGCGGGCTACCTGACGATCGCCGTTCTTCCGGACGGGACGGCGGCCACGCTCGACGAGTTCGAAGCGTACGCCTACAACGTCGTGCGCGACACGATCGTCGACTGGGAGTACGTCCAGACCGACGGGAACGGCGATCCCGTCTCGGAGGTCCACACGACGTACTCGTACTCGCTGGAGGAGAAACCCGAGAGCGAGACGAGCGGAACGCTCGCGGCGCTGCTCCCGACGCAGTGGAAGCACACGGACGAGTCGTTCACCTCACACACGTACTGGTCGCCAAAAGGGGAGATGAAGGTGCTGGCTGGCTCGTCGTTTTCGACGACGTTGACCTATCCCGGCATCCTGCCCCACCTGCCGGACGTCGGCACGTACGACGGCGCCCAGCTCGACGACTACATTCAGACGCTGCAAGACCAGTACGGGCCGTACACGTCCCAGGGGGTTCCAGAGTGTGCCTACTGGGCCAGCAAGGACCTGATGCGCAACTGCACCGCCTGCGGGGTGGCCGACGTTCGCGGGCGCACGGACGATCGGGATTACTTCCTCCAGGCGATCCGTGGGCGACTGTCGACGTACTTCGACGTCAGGACGAACAGCTGGACGGTCGACGGCGGAACCTTCTCGACCGAAGAGGGCGAGGAACTGTTCTACTACCACGACGACGTCGGCGTCATCCAGTCCTATCCCGGCTGCGAGTTCGGCGGGATCGACGCGTTGAACGACCACCACTTCCACTACGGATACTTCGTCTACGCCGCAGCCGAGGTCGCCAGGCTCGATCCCGAGTGGGCTGCGGACGATGCCTTCGGGGAGATGGTCGAGTTGCTCATCCGCGACTACGCCAACTGGGAGCGTCCCGACCACTCGGCCGAGTTGGATCCAGCGACCGATCCGAAGAACGCCTTCCCGTTCCTTCGGACGTTCGAGCCGTACGCAGGCCACTCCTACGCGGGCGGGATCAACGGGAGCGCATGGGGGAACAACCAGGAGTCGTCCTCCGAGGCGGTCAACGCCTACGCCGCGATGATTCGCTGGGGCGAGTTCACCGGCAACGAGGCGCTCCGGGACGCCGGTATCTTCCTCTACACCCACGAGATCAACGCCACGACCGAGTACTGGTTCGACCACGACGAGGACTCGTTCCCCGCGGGCTGGGGAGAGAACCTCGATCCCGACGAACTGGACACGGACGGCTCCGGTCCGTTCGAGTACTCTCCGATGGTCTGGGACGTCGGATACTGGCGGACCGTCTACTGGGACACGTCCGATCCGATCGAGACGTTCGGCATCAACTGGCTGCCGATGGCCGGCCACACGCTCTACCTCGGGCACGACCAGGACTACGCCGAGTCCAACTGGACTCGCCTGATCGAGGCTCGCGACGCGATCGCTCGCGGTCCCGGTGGCGACAGCAATTGGCCCGACGGCTGGCAACAGACGGCCTGGGGGTACCGGGCGATGACCGACTCCCAACATGCCGTCGACATGACCGAGAACGGCGTGCCGATCGAACCGGCGGGCAGTTCGACGCCGTTCGTCTATCACTTCGTCCACTGCCTGAACGAACTCGGTGCGCCCGATCCGTCGGTCGTCGCCGACGCGCCGTGCTACCAGGTCTTCGACGACGGGACCGAGCGGAGCTACGTCGCCTACAACGCGGACGACGCGACGAGAACCGTCTCGTTCTCCGACGGAACCTCGGTCGACGTCGCGCCGAACTCGTTTGCAGTGGCCACCGGTGACGGCGACGAGGAACCAGCAGCGCCGACGAACCTCGATTCGCCGTCGAACACCGATACGACCGTCGACCTCGAGTGGGAACACGACGGCGCGAACACCGCCCACTACAACGTGTACGTCGACGGGTCGAAGTACGGCGAATCGACGGACCCCACGAAGACGGTGAGTGGGCTCGATCCCGACACCACCTACGAATTCGTCGTCACAGCGGAGTCGACCGACGGGATCGAATCCGACCCGAGTAACACGATCGGGGTGACGACCGACGCGGACGGCGATTCGGCGCCGAGCGTCGACCAGTTCGCCGTCTCGGACACGAGCGCTGGCCCGTGGACGAAGTTCGCCGTCGAGTGGACCGTCTCCGACCCGGATGGCGACATGGATCTCGTCGAGATCGAGATGATCGACGACAGCGGAACGGTCGTGGACTCGACATCCACGAACGTAAGCGGCGACAGCGCCTCGGGATCTGACTCCGTCCGCGAGCGGAACGGTGGCGGCGAGTACGACGTCACGCTCACGGTCACCGACGAGGTTGGAAACAGCGCTTCGGAGACGGTGATCATCACCGCGTGAGCGTCGTTCGCGCAACTCGCGGCGAGGCGGCCTTCCGTGATCACGCTGGGTGAACCACTCCGTTCGCGCGCGGCGGTACCAGTAGGTTGGTAGGCGACCGCGCAACGGACGAAGCACACGGGCGGGAGTCGACGAACGGCGCTGCACTCGTCCGTCGCGGGGACGGGGCGCTCGACGACCGATCAGGCGGTCCGGCGGCGCTGCCGACAGCGGTACAGGACGTAGCTCGCGGCGAGAAAGCCCGCGCCGACGAGCGCGAAATCGACGACGAGGACGGTTCTCGTCCCGGGGTCCTCGGGGCGTAGCCACAGCGCGATCAGCAGAAGCATCAACAGGACGGCTTCGAGGCCCAGCAGCAGGACGACGGCGGCGCGGTACGCGCAGATCGTCTTCCAGAACCGATCCGAGTAGGTGTCGGCCATCGACGACAGTGTGCGAGCACTCGCACTTGGCTCTACCGATCGTCGGGGCGACGGTCTCCGATGGCACCGCGCTCGACGTCGATCCGGAGGGCGATGGCGGTCGAGTGATCGCCGGGGGGCGTCCGGGTCAGTCGTCTTCCGACGCGCGCTCGATATCCGGCCCGCCGTCGGCGCCGCTCGCGACGCCGACCGCGCTCGTCGGTTCTTCGAGTTCGACGTCCTCGAGGGTGATCCGAACCGCCTCAATGTCCTCGTAGACGGCGCCCCACCCGCCGACGCTGTACCGGTTGCCGTCCGCGGCGAGCTCCAGTTGCAGGAACCCGGCGAGTTCCTCGAACGACGGGCGCCCCTCGGAGCGGTACACGCCCGGGTACCAGATGTCGGTGACGACGCCGGTGATCTCGCAGGATTCGTTCGTATCGACCCACGCTCCATCGATCGTCACTGCGACGTTCGCTACGTCCCCCCACAGCGGCGCCACGTCGCGCACGAACTCCTCGAGGGTCATGTAGACGTACGGCGGATCGGTGTCCTCGTAGACCGTCTCCCAGAGCGCCCAGACGCCCGTCTGGAAGTACCAGTGGAAGATAAACGAGAGGAGGTAGTCGTCGATCAGGACGCCGAACGGCCTGTTGGCCCAGTCGTTCGGCGTGAAGGACGTTCGGGTGCGGTCCGTTACGATCAGGAACGGACCCGGGATCCGGCAGGCGCGCAGTTCCGAGACCGTTCCCTCGAGGTCCGCGTTCGCGAGCCACTCGTCCAGATCGTCGCCGTACACGGCTACTTTCGCGACGACGCCGCGGTCGTGGGCGTCCTCCAGGGCGCTCGTCAGGGATCGGAACTGGTCGACGTTCGCGGACAGTTCGATGAAGCTCTCGGCGTCCCGGATCAGGTCTCGCGCGCGGTCGATCACCGTCTCCTCGTGCTTGACGACGCTGACCTTGTGGTCGCTGACGGCCGGCCGCTCCCACCGGTCCTCGATCGAGTCCGCGGCCTCGTTCATCCGCTCTCCCCGGGTCCGCAGTTCCCGGAGGACGTCGATCGGCTCTCTAGGGCGGGCGTGGAGTTTGTCCTGATCGTGCGTCTCGATGTAGTCCATCCGCTCGAGCGCGCGGAGCACGTCGTAAATCTGGGACACCGGGACGGAACACTGCTTTGCAACCTCCACGGCCGGCATCATCCCCTGCTCTAACAGCGTGATGTAGGCGTCGGCCTGGTACGAGGTCAACCCCGCGTCCTCCAGCGCGTTCCGGAGTGGATCCCTGTCCATGCCCCACAACGGAAGCACCAACTAATCAGTCTTTTGCAACGTAGGGGTGGCGGTCGCCGGCGGACGCATCCGCGCGAGTCTGCGGTGCTCGGCGTCGTGTCGGACTTGCGGGTTCCATTTCCTGTGGCCCTCGAGACGCCGCCAGTACCCGGCATCAAAGACTAAAATATAAGATATTTTACCGTTTCTATTTTCGCGTCCTTCGATACGGAAACAGCAGAGTGCGACGCCCAATAGTTGACAGAGCTCGATCATATATCGATAGAACAGACAGAATACTGCCACAACGATACCGGGGACTACGCCCTGGGCGCCGGTTGTTGCCAGTCGCCGTATTCGCCGCGCTCGGCGCGAGTTCCTGCTGAAGACGAACTCGATGCCCTGCCCGGAGCAGCTTACTTGGCCGGGTGTCGTCGCGCTCTGCAAAATCTAACCGGCTCCTGTTACACTCGCTGGGGCGGACGGCTCGTCTGAGCAGTGCCCAGTCACCTGTATTGTCTTCGGAAAACATTGCAGATTGATGGTTTGCTAGACGATGGCGGCTGTGTGCACCGGGCGCCCACTCATTTTACAACCATATGGATGTAATGTATTGGTCCGTAGTTATCGTCCACCACAATAACGAATACGGGGGTCACGAGTGCTGATGAAAAGTGAGAGGCGTACGCAACGGCGATCCGAGAACATCCAACAGCCACGCTTACAGGCGATCCGGGACTGGAAAGAGATCCTCGACAACGCCCAAAGTGACCCGCGACGACGAAGCCAGCGAGAGGCGACATTGATCAGAATACTATCAAGATAAGTGGGAAACGGTCTTGGGTATAAGTTGCAATAAACACCGGATCAAAGCTGATTTTCGACGTCGCAGTCTTCGGACGGCGAGTCACCGATTCAGTCGCCGCGTTCCTGCATCGATTAACCGAGAAACACGATCTCTCTGGAACGGTATATTCCGTCGACGGTTACAGCTATCTGACCGCCCTTTCTCGGTTGGGATTGAGAGGTCAGTTCGACTATGTCGAACGAAACCTGATCGAAACGTGATTTCACATACTGAAGAAGCGTGTTGACCGCTTCCACAACTCGTGGGTGGGCAGTTGTGCGAACGTCACAGGGTGTATTGTAAATTTGCACAATACTATAACACGTACCGACCTTTCCAGTCACTCAACGGACAAGCGGAAACGGCGGTGCTAAACTAGATAGACCGTTTTGGAACAGTTATCGGATTCAGATTTTCACATTTTATTGATTTTGAATTCCAGTATGAAAAGAAATCAAATGCAGCATCGTTGAAGACTCACGTGGGATGAACGACCTCACCGGCTTCCAACGCGACTTGTTGTATGTGATTGCAAGCGCCGACCAGCCATCCGGCCAAGATGTCAAGGAGAAAGTCGAGCAGTACTACAGCAGCGAGATCAACCATGGCCGGCTCTACCCAAACCTCGACACCCTCGTCAACAAGGAACTGGTCGAGAAAGGACAGTTCGATCGCCGGACGAACTACTACGCGATCACCGACGCCGGAGAAGAAGCGATTTACGAGCGCCGAGAGTGGGAGAACCAGTACGTCGATATGTAACATGGATATCATTTCGGCCGTACCGTACGTTCACCGAGACCGACGTTTTTGTCAAAAAGAAGGCTTATGTCGGCGGAATAGCGTCATCAGAGTATGCCCGCTGAGACTGACGAAACGCTGCCAAATCTCATTACGATCGTCGGCAGAGGCGTTCCATCGGCCTACGAAATCACCGTCGACGGCGATATCGAATTAGTCGGTGCAGACCCACTCGAGGAAGCAACGGTCGTCACGGACCACGCTGCCGAAGGCGCGATCGAGACCGGCGTGATGCGGTTCCGGTTCTCCGGACAGATGGCGAACATCCATATTGTCGACTGGAACGGTGTCCCAGCACCGAAATCACCGAGCACACCGGAAGTACACATCGACCACGGCATACCTGCTCAGAGCGACGGAAGCTAACCAGCGACGCAGTCTCCTCTTTGACTGTACTGCATACACTCTCTGAGCCGTGTTTGAACGCGAAAATTCGAGGGGGAGCAAGGCAGATCACTGGAAAAATCACGTCCTCCCTCGGTTAGTATCCTCGTCGTCCGGTTTCGCGAGACCACCGTCTACGATATCGCTCACTGGCAAGCACTGGCGACACCCGTAGACCTCGTGGTCGTTATCACCGAACACCCGCGCAAATCGTGACGTCACGAATGCCCCGCACGAATGGCAGTCTGGCATGATGTGTTTCCTCCCCTGATTCGAAGGGGGGCACCGATACAAATCATGGCCGGGTGTGTCCCTTCGTCACACGACCGCACTACCTTACACCGCGGACGGGGTAACGGTCGGTCGATCGAGAGTCGTCGGTAAACTTTCTTGTCGAAACGCTCGTTCAGTAGCCAGTCTCGTCAGAGCTATCCGGCGGAAGCGGCGGGTCCACTCCTGTCCAGCGGTCTACAGACCGGCATCGACTGCGACGCCGGTCGAAGCGTTCTCCAGTCGTATTACACAGTCATGAACAGTGGTCGTTCGATCACTGTCCGAGCAGGGAAACACGCCCACGAGACGGTCGGCGTCGTATAGGGCGAGGCAGATGGTCGGTAACACGACGACTTCCGTTCGCTCGTCGGAGACCATCGATGTTTGCTCACATCGTTTGAACGCCGGTTCGAGGGAATAGCCGTTCCGACTGGCCCAGGATTCGAACTCCGAAATCCGGTTGCGGATCCGTTCGACATCGTCCCCATCGATGACGGATGGGGATGCAGCGATCTGCCGTCCCCAGATCCGGAGCGAGACGTCAGCGAGAGCGCCTTCCTGACGTAGCCCCTTCAACCGGTCAAGTAGCGTCCGTTGATCGGGTGTCGGGGCAAATCCGCGCATCCAGACAGTCACACGCAACCGATCGCCGGGGATATTACTTATTGGTGAATTCTCTTCGTTTTCCCGGTCCATATTATTCCGAATTATTTCCTCCGTATTCGCCGGTGCGCCGTGTGCCCAGTTCGATCGATCCTTGAACACAGCGATCAGGCGTGTCTTCGATCATCGAATAAATCGGTTCTCAGCACCACCCGTACAAACAAAATGCTATCCCGGTCTGGCAACGCAGTTGAACGTCCGCCAAACGCTATACTGATAATTCGAAGCCGAAACCGACGCTTCGTTCGTGTGCTCGTCGAAATACAGATATTGATGATGATTCGAAAGAACCCACTTCAATCACCTTCTGCCGACGAGTGAGTGTTCGCCTGCTGCCGTCAGTCGGCGGAAATCCCGGGAACGTCTTGCGGTTCGACTGCCCCGTCGGCCTGGAGTTCCGCGAGCGACTTCGGGAACTCGCGGAGACTCTTGTGGAGGGCGATGCCCGCTTTCGCACCCTGGCCCATCGCGACGGGGATCTGGTTGTGGCCGGGGGTCAGATCGCCGACGGCGTAGAGGCCGTCGACCGACGTTCGGCCGTGATCGTCGACGACGACCGTGCCGTCCTCGGTGAGATCTGCACCGAGCGACGCCGCCAGGTCGTTGTTGTAGTTGGATCCGTACATCGCGAAGCCGCCGCGATAGTCGCGGACGGTGCCATCGGCGAACTCGGGGCCTCGAGCCAGCCGTCCTCGCCGTTCCGGACGCCGGTGACCTCCTCGCGAACGATATCGACGGGGTGGTGCTCGAGCAACGCGCCCGTCTCGTCGCTCCAGTCGGGGTCGTCGCCCCGCAACAGGAGGTCGACGCTGTCGGTGAAGTTGAGCATGAGCATCGCCACGGTGGCGGCGCTGTCGCCGTTGCCCATCACGTACACCGATTCGTCGACGAACAGATACGCGTCGCAGTGAAGACAGTAGTGCAGTCCACGTCCGGTCCGGGGCAGCGGTGGATCGGGTCGACCGTCGGAGAACCCGGTCGCGAGGACGACGCGATCGGCGGTCGCCGACCACGGCTTCTCCCGACAGCGGACGAAGAGGTGGCCGACGCGTTCACCGAGCGCTACGCCGATCGATTTGCCGTCCACACCGGCCACGCGGCTACAGCCGCCTCGGAAGCCAATGGGACCGTAACTGTCGAAGCGCGACCGTACGAGTACGGCGACGACGGGGGGCTCGTCGAAGACGAGGATCCCGTGACTGTACGTGGCGACGAGTTGCTGATCGCCGCTGGACGGGTACCGAACTCCGATACCCTGAACCTCGACGCGACCGGTGTCGAGACGGACGCTGATGGCTTCATCGAGACCGACGAGTACCTGCGAACGACCGCGGACGGCATCTGGGCCCTCGGCGACATCGTCGGCGAGTACCCACTCAAACACAGTGCCAACCACGAGGCCCGCACAGCCGCTCGAAACATCTTCGGGACCGATCTCCAGCCAGTCGACTACAGCGCGATGCCGTTCGCCGTCTTCGCCTCCCCGGAGGTCGCAGGCGTCGGCGCTCGTGAGGGAGACCTTCGTGCTACTGACCAAGAATATGCCACGAACACGTATCAGTACCAGGACACTGCCAGGGGCGATGCGATGAAAGCTGATGGCTTCGTGATTGTACTCATCGATCTGGAGGGAGAGATTCTCGGCTGTCACATCGTCGGGCCGGAGGCTTCGACGCTCGTTCAGGAAGTCGTCGTCGCGATGAAATCCGGGTCAGGAACGGTCCAGGATATACGGGACGCGATCCACATTCATCCAGCACTACCCGAAGTCGTCCAGCGTGCGTTCTCGGGGCGATTCACACCAGGAACGGACACCGATACGCACCACCACTAGCCGCCAAAAAAGCGGGTGAGCAATTCGTAACCCCGTTACTCATTCGTTCGCGTGAGCTTTTGTAACCGCCGGCTGTACTGGGACTCGCAATGACGAAAGCAGCAGTCGTAATCCTCGCAGGTACTGAATCGCACGCCGACGTGGGACGTCTCGTGAACGGTCTCGAAGCGGCCAAGGAATTCGCGGAAACCGACGGCGACGAGGTCGAACTCATCTTCGATGGTGCTGGGACACAGTGGATTCCGGAGCTAGAAGACGAAGAGAGCGACTATCACGAGCTCTATCAGGCTGTTCGGGACGATGCGGCCGCCTGTGACTTCTGTGCCGGTGCGTTCGGTGTGGAGGACGCAGTTAACGAGACAGGCGTCGTGACGCTCGACGATCACGATGGTCATCCGAGCGTCCGATCGCTCGTCGGTGACGACTACGAAGTCATCACCTTCTGACCCCGCTACTGGCTCCCAGAGGGTAACTCTCCGTCCGGGTCCGCGCAGGTTTATCCGTCAGTTGACCGGAAACCCGTCGTCCGCGAGACCCCGATCGAGATACCACACGACGACCATCTCGCCGAGAATCGTTTTGAGCGGCGGTTTTCCTCCGTAGCGGTCACGCCGATCGTGCTGTGTGGGTCAGACGATGGCACGAAAGTCACGTCTGGCTGGGAGATCGGTGGTACGGGGTGGGTTTTCTTCGAGGGCCGATTCCCGACTCACGTGGACTGCGGTGTCTCTTCGTCGCGCGGGCGCATTCGGTCGAGTGCGGCCCTCGTTCTTTTTCCTGCTGGTCCTCGAACGGTACGTCATGCACATCGCCTCGCCCCTCGGGTACTCCGCGTTCGACGCCACTATTCGTACTGCGGGTGATGTCGGTGACTGAGTCCAGAGCGTATCCGCCGATCGAAGCCTACGGCGTCGTCGGCAACCTCGAGACGTGCGCGCTCGTCGCGCCGGACGGCTCGGTCGACTGGTTCCCCTTCCCGCATCTGGAGTCACCGAGCATCCTCGCCGCGATCCTCGACGCCGAGCGCGGGGGTCGATTTCGGATCGTTCCGACCGACTCCTTCGAGACGGATCGACGGTACGTCGACGACACGAACGTCCTCGAGACGACCTTCGAGACCACCGACGGAACGGCGACAGTGACAGACTTCTTGCCCCCGGCCGATCGGGTCGACCACCCGAAGCGGGTTCTCTACCGTAAGGTCTCCTGTACGGACGGTACCGTCGATCTCGAGGTCGAACTCGACCCACAGTTCGATTACGGCCGCACGGAGACGACGATCGAATCGGTGGAGAAAGGCCTGCTCGCCGAGGGAACGGACGAACGGACGCTGCTCGAGAGTCCGATCGACTTCGAGATCGAAGACGGCCGCATCACCGGGAACCTCTCGCTCGAGGGTGGCGAAACGGAGTGGTTCCTGCTCCGGTGTACGGGTGCCGAGGACGCGAATACGGATCCGGATGCCGCGCTGGACGAGACGATCGAGTACTGGACTGACTGGGCTCACAACTGCGACCCCGAGGACGATTGTGCATTCGAGGGACCGTGGCACGACAGAGTCGTCCGCTCGGAACTCGTTCTCAAGCTCCTCACACACGTCGAATCGGGGGCGATCGCCGCTGCGCCGACCACGTCGTTGCCCGAGGACATCGGTGGTGTTCGTAACTGGGACTACCGGTTCAACTGGCTGCGAGACGCGGGGTTTACCGTCCAGGCCTTGATGAATCTCGGGACCGTCGACGAGGCGTCCGAGTACTTCGACTGGTTCATGGACCTCTGTCAGGCCGACGACCCGGAGGCAATCCAGCCGCTGTACAGCCTTCACGGCAAGTCTGACCTCGAGGAGCGGGAGCTCGATCACTTCGAGGGGTATCGGGGCTCCCGCCCGGTCCGAATCGGAAACGAAGCGGCACAGCAGCGACAACTCGATATCTACGGAGAACTCCTGCTGGCCGTCGACGAGATGCGCCAGCACGGGCGCACACTCGGTGCCGACGAATGGTCCCGGATCCGCGATGTCGTCGAATACGTTCGCGAGATTTGGAGCGAGCGCGACGCGGGTATCTGGGAGGTCCGCGGTGGGAACCAACACTTCGTCTATTCGAAGGTGATGTGCTGGGTTGCACTCGATCGGGGGATCACGATCGCGGCCGAGGGGGACTACGACGCCCCACTCGAGACGTGGCGAGAAACCCGCGAGACGATCCGGACGGACGTCCTCGAGAACGGCTACGACGAGGACATCGAAGCGTTCGTACAATCGTACGGAACCGACGCGCTCGACGCGACTGGGCTGTTGCTCCCGATCGTCGGCTTCCTGCCCTTCGACGACGCCCGTGTTCAGAAAACGCTCGACGCGATCGAAGAAAAACTGGTCGAGGACGATGTCTTCGTGCAGCGGTACGACGGCGACGACGGACTCCCGGGCGACGAAGGGGCGTTCGTCCTCTGCTCGTGCTGGCTGATCGACGCGCTCGCCCTTTCCGGTCGCGTTGAGGAGGCAGAGTCCCGATTCGAATCGCTGCTTTCGTACCTGAATCCGCTCGGCCTCTTTGCAGAAGAAGTCGATCCGGAAACCGGTGCACACCTCGGAAACTACCCGCAGGCGTTCAGCCACATCGGGATCGTCAACAGCGCCCTCTATCTCGGCTACGTTCGGGGACACGAGACGTCCGGGCCGGCACCGATGGGGGTTCGGCTCGGCGATCCGGTCGCGCTTCCCGAAGAGTAATACCGACACTCGATATCCGAATCATCTCCGCGCAGATGGACGCCGTCGAGGTTTGACCTCGGCATGGCTATCGTCTGCTGATTTCGATCTCCCCGCATACTCTGGGGGTGGACCTGACAGTAATACTCGGCCATCTCTTCGGTAGCCTAAACGTGACCGTCTGTGTGGCCCCTCCTTCGCCGACGAGTTCGGACGCTTGAAGATTCTCCCTGTTCTCGTCTTCGAGCGCGAAATTGTGCTGCGGGCCGTCGGCGTTCCCCCCAATGAGTACGTACTTGGTGCCCGCCTCGAGCTGAAGGGTCGGGTTCTCCTCATCCGCGATGGCATCGGAGACGCAATATCGAGTTCCCGATCGACAACCCGCTCCTCGAGGTCGATCACGATCACGGCGTCGATCCGGGGGTGAAGAGGTAGGCTGCGTCGGTATCGGGGTCGATCTCGCTCGTGATCGGTGGCGCCGATAACCCGTCGGTGCTGGCTGCCCGTTCGAATCGGACAGACATCCCGACAGCGTCGCCGTCGCGGTCATTCCGATGGTAGCCGACGATTGCAGGACTCGTCGGCGATCGATCCCGTTCGGGAACGGGTCCTTCGCCGTCGGATTCGGCTGACCCCGCCCTGTCTCTCTGACGGCTTCCCGTCCTCGTGTTGGTCCATACGCAGGTTTCGGTCGGAAGCTATCACACACTCAAAAGCGCCTGTGTGCCGGCCACACACGACCAACGTCCGGTTAATGAGGTGGCGTGCCTTCCAATACCCATGGCAGACGGACGAATACCCGGCGGCATCTCCAGACGGCATTGTATCGGCTCGGCCGGAGGCGTCGGTCTCGCCGCCCTGACAGGGTGTCTGGATAGTTCCGGCGCTCTCGATCGCGGAGCAAGTGACGTGAACGGGTCGACTGGCGGCCCGCCGACTGCCGATCGGCCGCTCCCCGAGGAGTACACGACTCGAGAACTCGACGAGGCGAACCTCTCCGGCGGCCCGGGACAGGACGGCATCCCCTCGATCGACGATCCGCAGTTTACCTCGGCCGACGATCCACCCACCAACCTGGCTGACGGCGATCCGGTCTTCGGCGTCGTCCTGAACGGCGAGGCGAAGGCCTACCCTCAGTACATCCTCGTCTGGCACGAAGTCGTCAACGACGTCGGCGGCGGCGAACCGGTCGCGGTGACCTACTGTCCGCTGACGGGGACGGCGCAAGGCTTCTCCCGCGGTGAGAGCGAGTTCGGCGTCTCCGGTCGCCTGATCAACAGCAACCTCGTCATGTACGATCGCGGGACTGAGACGTGGTGGCCTCAGATACTCGCCTGGGGTATCCGGGGCCCACACGAGGGGGCGTATCTCGAAGAGTTCCAGGTGACCTGGACGACGTGGGAGCGGTGGCGCGAGGCGTATCCGGAGACGACCGTGCTCACGGAGGAGACCGGCCACGTTCGCAATTACGGCGACGATCCCTACGGGGGATACAATCCCCGGAGCGGCTACTACGAGAACGAGAATACGCTGTTCAGTCCCCTCACGACAGACGACCGGTTCCCTGCGCAGGCGGTCGTCGTCGGGGCCCGGAACGCCGATGGCGCGGTCGCGGTCCCAAAAGCGACGCTCCGAGAGCGCACGATCGTCGACGGGACGGTGAGTGACGTTCCGTACGTGACCGTCTACGACGAGGGACTCGACACGGGCTACGTGTACAGGAATCCCGACGACGAAACGGTCGAATACGCCGACGGGACCGTCATCGTCGACGGTGACGAGTACGATCCCGAGGAACTCCCGTTCGAGCGTGAGATCGCGTTCGACGCGATGTGGTTCGCCTGGTACGGCTACTATCCGTCGACGGTGGTCCACGAATGAGTACCGAGAGCCGATTCGATCCGAATCCGAAGCAACGGGTCGACGAGACGGTGGCTGCGACGCTACTCGTCGTTCGGCGATACGACTCGCTGGCGATCGCAACCGTCGTCGCGATCGGGTACCTCGCGGCCTTTCTCTGGGCCGTCGGCGATCTGGCGTTTCGACCCGACGTGGCGGCGAACATCGTCGTGGTTGACGATCCACTGGTCCGGATGTTCGACCGGACCGGCCCGGCGTCGTTCGAGGCCGTCGCGCTCCTCGACACCGGCGTCGTTCGACTCCTGGTGTCGCCGCTCAACGCGGTGATCGGCCTCCTGATCGCCGGACTCGTCGGGATCAATCTCGGACTGACCTACCTCGCGGTCGTGCAGCCTGCCGCCTGCGGGATCGGCGCGGGAACCGGCCTGTTCGCGTCGTTGCCCGCGCTGCTGTCCGGCACGGTTTGCTGTGGCCCGGTCGTCCTGATCGCCCTCGGAATTCAGGCGAGCGGCCTCCTGTTGACCACGTTCGCGTGGCTGTTGCCGTTGGGAATCGTCCTGTTACTCTCGAGTCTGGTGTACGTCGCCGGAAAGGTCGACATAGCTGGAGCGTCAAAGTGAGGTGTCAGTGGCGCGAAGTGGTGCTCTGGAGAACCAGCGGCGATTAAGGGGGCTACTAGTCGTATGCCCGGTGACCATACCCTTCGACGGTGCCGACACTCCGTTCTACAGGGAGGGTCAGTCCTTCACAGAGCCAGTTCGTAAAAACGGTTGCTTGCTGAGGATGTGCGCTCCGAGAAGCAAGCAGACGATTCGGTCCCGGCAGTCGATCCCGTTCGGTCCTACTCGACGAGGCCGACCTCGTGGACGTGTTTCTCCAGGGCATCCGACGAGTCGAATCGCTCTTCACAGATGTCGCAGATGTACTCGTCCCCGTTGTTCTCGTCTGCGTCGTGCTCGTTCATACGTTCCGTATGATCCGGACCACAGTAAATCCACGCCCGTCCAGGGCAGATTCGGTATCCCCGCGCCGTGTTAGTCCTCGAGTTCGGCGGCGGCGTCCCGGAACAGTCCGTCGAGGATCTCCGGGGTGGTCGGGTGGTACGCGCGGTCGGGGAGCTCCCGAACGTCGAGCCCCAGTTCGACGACGATCTGCATCGTCTTGGCCATCGCGTCGGCGTGATAATGTAGCCCCTGCCAGCCGAGGACCGTTCCGTCCGTTCCGACGACGAGTCGCGCGAGCCCGTCAGCCACGTTCTTCGTCTTGAAGACGCCATCGCTGGTCGTCTCTCTGGTCACTACGAGGTGTTCGATGCCTGCTCCACGGGCCGACTCCGCCGAGTGACCGACGCGAGCGTACGGCAGGACGCCGAGTCCCGAGAACACGACGTGGTGGTGGACGTTCTCGTACGCCGAGAGCGGTTCACCATCGCGGTGGGCGCGGATATTCTCGGCTGCCGTGAACCCCTGTTCTTTGGCGACGTGGAGGATCGGCTCCTTGCCGTTGGCGTCCCCGACGACGAACACCCGATCGTCCGCTCGCGCCTGCATCGTCTCCCGGACCCACCCGGGTTCGGGCGTGAGGTCAGTGTGCTCGAGCCCGAGTCGATCGACCGCGGGCCGGCGCCCGGTGAAGGTGAACAGCTGGTCGGCTTCGATGGCTCGCTCGGTGTCGTCTTCCTCGACGTACATCCGAACGCCGCCATCGTCGGTCGGCTCGACGCGTTTTTCTGCCGTCTCGGTGAGGACGGTGACGTCGAACGCCTCGCGATAGTATTCGAGGAGCGCGTCGCCGAACGGCGGGTCCGCCTCGTCGAGCGGCCGGGAGTCGTGTTCGATCACCGTGAGATCCATCTCGCCGGCCTCCGCGAGATACGGGACCAGTTCCATGCCGATGTAGCCGAACCCCATCACGATTCCCGAGTCGCCGAACGCGGTCGCGTCGAGGACGTCCGCACTCGTCGACACCGGAACGTCCTCGATTCCGGGAAGCGGCGGCACGAAGACGTTCGAGCCGGTCGCAACGACGACGTACTCGGGCTCGAGCGTCCGATCGCCGACCCGGAGCGTTCGATCGTCCACGAACGTTGCGGTCTCTCGGAGCAACGTTACGTTCTCCCGGTCAGCTAGCCGATCGACGGCGGCCCGGCGATGTGCGGCGAAGTCGGTCGTGTGTTCGTTTTTGATCTCCACGACGCGCTCTAGGTCGACGGACGGCAACGGCCCCTCGAGTCGTGGATCGTGGCGAGCCGCGAACCGGTGTTCGGCGGCCGAGAGTACCTCTTTCGACGGCATACAGCCGCGGAGAATACAGAGTCCGCCACCGGGGTCGCCGTCGTCGACGAGCGTCAGCCGAACCGTCGGATCGTCCGCGAGTCGCTGTGCGACGGCCACGCCGGCGCTGCCGTACGCACCGACGATCGCAACGTGCGTTTCCATGCCGAAGAGTGTGTCCAGTGTGGGCTTAATATCCCCGGTGACGCGGGACTCACCTGCTTACTGATACGTGCGGAACGGTTCCGCCTTCGAACTCTCGTCGTTGTCCGGACGGTGCATCTCCTTGGCGAACGTCCGCTTCTCCTGTCGTATCCCTTCGGCGCGTTCGCGGAGCGGACCGACGTCGATATCCACTCCGGCGATCGGAGCGATTGCCCGTTCGATGAGCACGCACGCCGCTTCCGGGTCGGGGAACTGAGACGAAGCGTCCACGATAAAGCCGAGTGACGGCTGTCCTCGAGCCCGGGCAACGTCTAGCAGGGCACCGGTTGGACCGCTCCAGACCCCGGCCTCTGTCGGCGGATCGATCCGCTGTTGGACCAGGATTCGGTCGCCCGTTCCAGTCGCAATTCCGTACACCGAACGCCGCTTGTCCGTGTCTGTCCCGTTTTCTCTGCCGAGACCGCTAACGTACAGCGGGAGCGCGTCGTGCTCGTCGAGAAACCCAGTCAGACAGGTCGCGAAGTCCGAAACGGTCTCCGGTGAATCGCAATCGAGACGTCGAGTATTCGCACGGCAGATACCGTGTCGAACGCGTGAGCGACACCGATATATTTCGAGGGGTGCTAGCTCCCGATGGAGTTCCCGTGTCACACACCGGCGTACTCCAGCGGAACATCGTCACCCCATGCCACGCTCGTTCGTCGAAATAGACGTTCTACTACCGCTCGCGGATCGAGAAGATGCACACACGACCTGCCACGCAGTGCTCCCGTATCTGGAGGGAAAGGACTGCCGCGTACACGTGATTCACGTCGTTCACGGAGAGAAACGGAACGCCGATCGTGACGCCATCGACGAACGCGTCGACGCGGTGTTCGACGTCGCGAGGGAGTGTTTCGACGGAGTCGGGATCCCCGTCTCGACCGACGTCCGGTACGGAAAAAACGTCGGGCAAACGATTCTCGACGCCGCCGACGAGTACTCGGCCGACGCCGTCGTGTTGACTCCGCGCGAGCGATCGATCTGGCGCAGGGTACTCTCACAGAACGTGCTCACAACGCTGGCCAAGAACGTCGACCAGCCGCTGATCGTCATCCCAGCGTCCGACTGACGGTCGCCGTCCGCATCGATCCACCGGCCCCGTGGAACGACGATCGAACGCGAGGCCGGGAACCCACGTACCGTCGATCGATTCCGTCGGACGTCCTCGACGGTTCCGGACGGCGGGGTTCTGGTGGTGACTTCCCGCCCCGGAGCCATTCGTCTCGGTTCTACCCGGGCCTTCGTCTCCCTCTTTTGAGGGCAACTCCCGAAAGACGAGTAGTCTAGCGTTCTCCCTGACGGGATACTGACAACCGAGCTAGATCTGGGAACTCAAACAATGATAGACCAATTCGGTGTCGTCACACTGGTCGGCTGACTCGTCTTAGCCGGCGTGATCACCGCCAGCGGTGCAGTCCTCCCCGAGGACGATCAGACGGTCGTCTACACGCTGGACGACGAACGATGTGATGTGAGCGAACACCTGAACGAGACGGTCGATTACACGAACGATCTCGAAGAAAGCGAGAGCGAGAGTGAAAGCGGCCGAGACAGAAACGACAACGATCATCGCGAGAGCGAGCGTGATCGCGACGTCAGCGAGCGCGACAGCCAGCGTGACCTGAACGAGAGCGAACGCGACAGTCGACACGACAGGGACTACGATCGCGACGGAAGCGAGTCCGAAGTGAACGCGACGAAAGCGAGCGCGCACACGATCTCGAGACCCGTGATCGCGCTCGGAGCGACAGCGACTCCGAGAGCGAGAGCGAACGCACCCAGAACGAACACGAACAGACGGACCGCGAGCAGACCACTGACTCCGATTGCCAGACGATCTCCGAGCGGTTGATCGTCACGGGCGACACCCCCGAAGAACTCGAGCGCAAAGGGATCCTCGTCGAAAACGAGGACGGAACCTTCGACGTCGACGTGAGCAAACTCGAGGACGAATCGTAGATACCCGAGTCACGGTTCGACACTTCATTTTTGTGCCACGCGAGGGATTTCGATCGTCACAGCCGATCGTGACGTTCCGGTGTTCCAGTCGATACCCGCATGCGTAGCCTGGTATCACAGATCGGCTGAGAGGCCGACCGTCTTATTGCGTCTGGGCTAAGAAGCCGATCGTCTTCTGTGCAGCGACGACGCACAACCGGGACAGGGATTCACGTTCGAGAACCGTGGATCCAGTCGTGGGCCGAAATCGTTTCCGGATCTCTCCGGTCGTGATCCGTACTCGGCCCTCGTCGATAGCTGTCTCTCGTCTTGGAGGCCGAGATTTCGAAATTCGAGACCCTGGTCCACGTGCTGAACGATCGAATCGGTTCCACCGCGAATCTCACGAGTGCCGGTACTGATCCCGGACGCCGGTGAGTTGCAGGCAACCAACCAAACGTACATCGATGACTACTGATAACCCGAACGAAGACGAGCTGGTCGAAGAATTCGAGTCGCGGAGTTCACGGGCGAACGAACGGAGCATCGAGGACGAGTTCTACGGAATCTACGAGTGTGAGACGTGTCCGAATATTTGCCTCACGGTTCGTGATCCGCCAGAGTCGATGTCGTGTCACGGCGAGTCGATGCGTCGGGTGACGACGTGTTCGATCGACGTCCAGACGCCCGAGTTGGAGTCCGTGCTGTTGGAAGCGTTCGGATTACCGAAGTCCGGAATCGACATCTGCATGTGCGTCATCGACCAGCGCGCGGCGTCGGCATCACAGGTGGCCGACCAACTCGGCTACGATCGGAGTACAGTGACTCGATACCTGAACAAACGGGTTGAGGTCGGCATGCTGGGACGCCGTCAACTCAACCGCGAGGACGGTGGCGTCGTCAACGTCTATACGGGGTTACCGATAGAGGACGTGAAGCGGGAAACGATCGTCGGCTTCTACGTCTGGGCCGGCGAAGCGGCGAAACTGATCGAGGCAGCAAATCTACAGAAAGAGGAACAACTCGACGAACGATCGAATACCGAAGACGACGGAGAAGGGATGCTTATCTGGGAGCGGTTGAAAGAATCGATGCGGTCCCCGTTCGAGGAGTCGGAGTAACGGAAGTCGGTCTCGCACGGCACACGACGCGAGTTCGGACACTCGATCCTCGAACAGTATCCGGGCGGGTTCCCGAATCTACTGGCGATAGGGCGTCGCCCGTTCGTCTGTCGCTGGGCCCCAGCGGTCGGTTGAATGACGATGGCAGGCCGTTCTTGGCAGAGCGATCGTTGCTGGAGTTCCTTCTGCGCGTCTTCGATCAGTCGGTCCAGCAGCGCAGGCGGGGTGTATCCACGAGATCAAACGAGTTCGTAGAGGGCAAGCAAGATCCCTCGACGTGCGCACCGAGTTCGACACGGGTTGCCATCTCGCCAGCAGACGCCTGAGCCGTGTTCACTTTTCGTTAGAAGGTGAACACCTGGTCAGCGTCTTCGACTTCCTCGAGACTGCTGGTGCACCGTTCGTGCACGATCGTGACTTCCATCTCGACACGATTCCAGTCGACTCCCATCCACTCGAGACGTCTCAAGAGAGGGGAGGTGCCGTTACACGCGAGCGGATGCGAATTCGTCGACTCGTTCGAGAAGATCGTCGACGGTGGGGCGATCGGCCGGGTGTGTTCCACGATGGACGTATTCGATCGTCGGCCCCTCGCGGGTCGCGTCGACGATGACGGCCTCGAGCATCCGACCGACCACGTCGTGGAACGACCCGACGGCACCGAATCTGACGGGCGATCGTACCGCTCGCTCGTCGTCTTCGATTCGTCGGCCAGAAGTGGAAACGGGAGTTCACACTGATCGTTCCACTGCCGTGTTCGCTCGATCGCTTCGCAAAAAGCGTCACGGACGGCGGAAGAACCGCTAGTTCCGAGCGACCAGCGCGTACGCCAGCGCGACGGGGACGGCGTAGACGACGTGCCCGACGAGGCTCACGAACGTGTCCGGAATCGCGACGTTCGGGAACGGCGGCGCCATAGGAAAGCCGACGATCGACAGCCAGATCGGCATCACGAGGACGGCCAGCCCGACGGTCGTCAGCACGCCGTAGCCGATCCCGAGGCCGATCGCGGGGCCGATCCGCGTCGCCGGTTCGTGAAGCGGTCCGAACTGGACGAGCGCGACGTACGCCAGCCCGAGGACGACGCCGTGGAACTGGTGGATCGCCCACCCGGCGAGCAAGGCCGGTCCTTCGATGCCGTACATCGCTGGGATCGCCATCTCGAGCATCGGTGCTGGAATCACGTACTGCATGATCAGCCCGAAGAAGACGCTGCCGACGAAGCCGCCGATCGCGCCTGCAGCCCAGTCGGTGGACGTAGCGGTACTAATCGATGTCGTCGTTCGTGTGTCAGTAGCCATGGTGTGGGTACCTTCTGTAACCTCGTATGCGTCCAGCCGGTATAGTTGTAAGCTAAGCTAGAAGTAATGCGATAACCTCGTAGTAACACCGTCCCGTGGCGACGATCGTTGGTCCTGTCCGAAGGTTGTTCACCCGCGTCACCGTATGGCACGTATGGATCCCGGCGCGTTTCGGACACCGACTGGCCTCGACGTGACTGGAGTTACCGCCGAGGAGATGCGTGACGTCGATCGGGTCGCCGTCGAAGAGTACGGCTTGTCCCTGCTCCAGATGATGGAGCAGGCCGGTCGTGGACTCGCCCGCGAGGCACTGGACCTCGTCCAGGAGCAACCGGTCGTCGTCCTCGCCGGCGGGGGTGGTAACGGCGGTGGCGGCCTCGCGTGCGCCCGTCATCTCGCCAATCGAGAGATCCCGGTTACCGTGGTCCTCGATCGACAGCCGGCGGAATTGGAGGGCGTCGTCGCGAGCCAGTACCATCTGCTCGATCGCATGGAGGAATCGATCCGGACCGACGTCTCTGCCGTCGATACGCCGGGTCTCGTCGTCGACGCGCTCGTCGGATACGGTCTCGAGGGGCCACTCCGTGGCTCGCCTCGAGAACTCGTCCGATGGGCCGAGGACGCGGCGACCACGGTGCTGTCGCTGGACGTTCCATCCGGTATCGATGCAACGACGGGAGAAGAGCCCGGTGACGCGATCCATCCCGCACGAACGTTCACGCTCGCCCTTCCGAAAACGGGACTGCGCGAGACGCCGTCGGAACTCATTCTCGGCGACATTAGCGTCCCGGTCGCCGTCTACGAGACGATCGGCATCCCGTACACGCCACCGTTCGGTCACGAGTTTTCCGTCAGCCTCGACGCGACGAAATCCCCGCCCGGCACCCGTCGATAACACGATCGGGTCGATTCTTCGCTTCCCTGCGACCTCCCTCGACTACTGTTAATACCGGGTGGCCGTGAAGGATCTTCGAGAGTAATCACACGGACTCGTCTCAGCGATCGATTATGACAGAACGTCCGACAGACAGCACTCGAACACGATCGACGCAACTCCAGCACCGATGACGAAACCCGATCCCGATGCCGTGCCCCCTACTGAGACCCGAACCCGACGATCGTTCCTCGCAGTGACCGGTGCACTTGGCGCGACACTCCTCGGCATACCGGCGAGTGCAACCGCACGACTCGTAGATGCGAATCGTATTTCGGTCGACGAGGCTGTGGGATACGCTCGTGGTCGAGTGAACCGATTCGCCGATGACGCAGTTGGATCGAACGCGGGAACGACGGATGAGGCCGTGAACGCTGTCGCTGCGTTCGGCACTGCCAACAGCGATTCCATCGTCGAATATCTGACCGAACACGTTCCGATCACGATCGATAAACGCGAATACGCCGCCTGGCAGGTCGGGTTTCTCGACGGCGAGACGCGAACGACCAGGTACCTCGTCACGGACGTGGTCGACGATCGAGATCGCTCGATCGAATTCACCGAAATCGAACCACCGGCGATCGATCACGCGGTTACACGTCACAACGAACAGGCCTCTTCGAGGACGCACCGTCACTCGTCGAAACGTTCCACGAGGAGTACGTGACGACCGGAACGGTCCCGGACCAGCGCGTGGCGGCGGAGTTCGCCGGCCGCTATGGGATCGAGTCGGTCTGTACCGTCGACGGAACGCGTGCGGACGACGTTCCATGTTCAACTGCCGTTCTCGAGAGTCGGTGATGGAGCGACCGTCGATACCTGCAGCGTCCTGGAACGTACCAAGAGGGATACTCGTCGACAGAGGTATCGTTTCTTTGTTGTGCCACGGTAATCAGCAGACGTCGGTACGCGAACCAGAACGTTGGTAGGTTACCTGCTCCTCACTGGATCGGTCGAGCGACGGGAGTATTATCAAATCCCACTCCGTCGGTGGACGCATGAACGTTCGTCAGGTGGTGCCGAAAGACGCGATCCCGAGCATCGACAGCCCCGCGTTCGGAACGGCGTACTTCGGTGACGGCGACGACGACGTCATCGTCGTCGAGACGACGCCGGTGAAGGCGTATCCGGTTCGCATCCTCGATTATCACGAGATCGTCAACGACCTGCTTGAGCACGACGACGAGACGGTTCCGATCGCGGTGACGTGGTGCCCGCTCTGTGGCAGCGGGATCGTCTACGACCGAACGATCGACGGTCGACGGCTGGAATTCGGCGTCAGCGGAAAGTTAGCCGACGACGATCTGGTGATGTACGATCGCGAAACCGGGTCGGAGTGGAAACAATCCACCGGCGAGTGTATCGCCGGCGCGTTCGACGGGCGACGGCTGACGGTCCGGCCGGCCGCGATGATGACCTGGGAAGCGTTCCGCGACCGCCATCCGGACGGCCTCGTTCTACAACCCCTCGAGGACGCCCGCAGTGAGGCCGCGAGCGACGACGACGCACCCGAACCGATCGCGTACGACGACCGCCCGTACGCGAGCTACTTCGATAGTGACGGCTTCGGGATGGCCGCACACCGTGGAACGGACGAGACGCGATCCTGGGATCGGGGGGATCTGGAGCCGAAAACCGTCGTTCTGGGGCTCGAGTTCGACGACGAGGCGGTTGGCTTTCCGCTACCCTGGGTCCGCGACGCTGGCGGCGTCGTGACCGAGACGATCGCCGGAATCGACGTCGTCGTGTTCGCGACGGACGACGGAATTCACGCGTTCGAAAACCCTGGATACGAGTTCGAGTCGGCGGCTGACGGCCGGTTTCGTGGCGATTCGACCACCTAGAACGGCACGACGGGGGAAGCAGCCGACGGACGACAACTGGCGCGACTGCCGGCGCGGCGACTCTTCGCGTTCGCCTGGCAGGACGATCACGGCCCGGACGCGTTCTTCGGATGAGAGTCACTCGGTCCGGAGTTCGTCTAGCTCCGCCAGCAACTCGTCGATCTCGGGCCGATCGAACGTCGATCGCCCCCTGTGAGTCGCGGCGATCTCCGGCTCTTCGCCCCGGCGATCGACGATGACGACTGCGGGCATCCGGCCGAAAAATCGCTGAGATCACCGAGAATGCCGAACCGAACCGGCTGGTCGTAGGCGTCACCGACCGCGGCGTCGGGGTCCGCGAGGAGTGGATACGGAAGCTCGTATCGGGACTGCCACGCTTCGACGCATGAACCGTCGGCTTCACGGATGGGGTTTCGCCAAGATGCACGCTCATATTCGCTACAAGGCGGCTGAAAAGGAGATTCTACTAGTGCCACAAAAAGCGGTGCAGTTGACCGACGAATCATGGACGAACTGGGCGAGGAGAGTCGAATTCCGTTGCTCAACATTGAGGAAGGCGACGTCTACGTCCTTCTCGGATTTCCGATCGCTGGGCTCCTCATCGGCGGATTCGGTGGTCTCGACGGAGCGATCTTCCCGTCCGTTCTCCTGGGTACCGTCGCGGGTGTAACGATCGTTTACGCGACACCGAGTCATCTTCCAGCGTCGTCGTGGGTACCGCGGTTCAATGGCCCGATATCCTCCTTGACGGCGTCGTACGTCTCGCGATCGAGTCCCAATAGCCCGGTACTACCTCAGTGGGCAATTCCAAATAGCCAATTTTGAATTAGTCTATTCCGAAATAGGCTATTCGGAAGTATTATTCCCCACTGGGATAACGTAAGTATATGGAGCGCTTTGTGAACCGGGAAGACGAACTCTCGCGTTTACGGGGGTGTTACAGATCCGACGCCGCCGAGATGGTTGTTATCTTCGGCCGGCGTCGTCTTGGAAAAACACAACTCGTCCAGCACTCTCTTTCCGACCGAGACGACGCCGTCGTCTACCAGGCCACGGAAACTACATCACAAATACAACTCGACGAATTCGTTACTGTCGCTGCCGACACGTTTCCCGGAATTACGGAAATAAAACAGAACTGGGAAGCCCTCTTGGGGTATCTCGGCGAGCAAGACGGTATCGTCGTCCTCGACGAATTTCCGTACCTCATCGACGCCGACGAGAGTCTTCCGTCGGTCATCCAGCGGTTGTGGGACCAGCGATTACGGAGTACCTCAGGAACGTTCGTTCTGGTTGGATCGTCAATCAGCATGATGGAAGAAGCGACTCTTTTAGGGAACAGTCCTCTGTACGGACGGTTCACGGAAAAACTTGATCTCCGTCCCCTCAACTTCTCTGCTGCACAGGAGTTCCTCCCGGACGGCTACTCTCCCGAAGAGCGGATTTTCATGTGGGGTATCTTTGGCGGCGTCCCGTACTACCTCGACGGCGTCGATCTCAACCAGAACCTCGGGTCAGTTCTCACCCAGGAAGTGCTCTCCCAAAAGGGGTACCTCCACAACGAACCAGAGTACGTTCTCCGGACCGAGCTCACGGACCCGAATCGGTACTTTGCGATCCTCACAGCGATTGCTGCGGGGAAGACGACATCGAACGAAATCGCCCAAGCGGTGGGAATCGACGGAAAGCAAATCTCGACGTACACCCAGAAGTTAGAACGATTGCGTCTCATCGAGCGTGAGGTCCCTCTCACCGAAGAGAAAGCGAAGTCACGCCGCGGACGCTATCGGATATTGGATCCCCTATTCCGCTTCTGCTTCCGCTTCGTCTACGGCAACGAAGATCGGTACGAACGACTGGGCGAGGACGCCTACGAGGCAGTCATCGAACCAGAGCTTCCAGACTTCGTCAGTCAGGAATTCGAGAATCTCTGTCAGGATGCTCTTCCTAACCTGTATCCAGAAGCGACGTTCCTCGATATCGGCCGCTGGTGGTACAAAGAACACGAGGTTGATGTCGTCGGCTTCACCACAGATGGGACGATGGTCGTGGGAGAGTGTAAGTTCACGAACGCGCCGCTCGACTACAGTGCGCTCGCCTCGCTCGAAAACCATGCTGCAGAGATCCGCTGGACTCCAAATACTGGCAACATCGACACGGAATACGCGTTGTTCACACGCAGTGGTGCCACACAATCCGTACAAGAAGCTGTGGCCGAGCGTGATGACTTACAACTATTCGAATTGAGTGACGTTACCAACGCGTCCGGGAACACCATCTATTGACAGGCGGCGAGGTCGTACACGATGTCGATGCCCTCCCACCGCTCGCGGGATTCAAGGTGCTGTCCGAAGAGATTGAATACGCTGATTCTGGCTGCGTCCACGTCCGTGGGCGGATTTCAAAAGGTCGTCCAATCGACGACAGTGACGTCGTCCATCCGATCGAAGTGGTCCACGTTCGCAGTGAGCACCGAGAGCTGTTCGACCATTGCCGTCGCCCCGATGTAGACGTCATGGAGATCATGAAGTGGCGTGCCTGGCTGTTGTAACTCGCTGATGATGTCGGCGGCAGCGGTCGCGACCGCGCGATCGACCTCGAGGATTTCGAACCGTGCGAGGAGCCGTTCGAGATCCTCGAGTGCGTCCTGCCGTGTCGCACTGTCCGTGTATCGCTTGTTTACGCCGAGGCGCAGTTCGGTGACTGTGACCGTACTGATCGCGTGGCGTCCCTCATCGTCAAGCCTGGCGACCCGATCGGCGACCCCGCCGCGGTCGATATCGACGAGCACCGACGTATCACAGAGTTTCATCGTCGAGGTCCTCGAGCGCACCGCGACTCAACTGTCCGACATCTTCCTTGACGGCGTCGTACGTCTCGCGATCGAGTACGCCCACGCCCGTGACGTCGGCGAGTTGGCGACGCTCTTCGAGGTGGTCTCTAATGACGTCGCTGAAACTGCGATCTCCCTTCTCGCGTTTGAGTTCGCGATAAACGTCGTCGGAGATCGCGATGTTCTTGCTCATATAGTATGTATGGGTACTCATACGCAAAAGCGTTTCGTGGAGCTTGTCGATCCAGCAGGATACGAGCGACGATACCAGCGAGTAGTGGTTACGGATTCGTGACGCGATCACTCGGCCAGGCGGTGATCTCCGGGAGGCCGCCGACGATCGCCGCGATGAGGAGCACCGGTGAGAGCAATGCCACCACTAGTGCGACGAGATGTGGGAGGCGTGTCTGTGCGACTCCGGTCCGTGTGCGCAACTGGGCTGCGCCCGTAAATACCAGCGCCGAGGAAGTACAGGATCGCAGCGGCGATGCTCGCGTCAGTGCGTGCCCGGACGAACGGTCGATCGAGCGTGTAGTGGATGGCGAAGAGATCGGCCCACGGGGAGTTGTGGATCGCGTACAGCTGAGTCTCGTAGCCCGGGACGATGTGGTGGATGTCGGGCGTGAGCCCCCAGAGGCCGCCAGCGGCGACGAGCCACAGCGGCCACCACGGCGAGAGCCGCGGGATCAGGACTCGATCGGGGTCCGCTCGTCCCGCTCGATCGCGTCGATCGCGGCGTCGACGTCCGCCTGGGTCGCCTCCGGGAGGTCCGCATCGGACCCGTCCGTCTCTACCGCTCGGTCGTTTGCCGTCATCCCCGCTTGAGTCGTTATTGTATCTGAGATATATGTTTTGTGGCCAACACCATCCCGATTGTGCAGCGTCACCCCACTAGAGCCGGCGTCACGGGGCGTGTCGGCGAACCACGGTGGCCGACGAACGACGGCTCGCATCGGCGTGCGGTGATCGGTTCGCGTGGCGCGGCGAACCGGCAATGGAGGTGTCGCCGCAGTCGCCCGGCAACGTGGCGTTGGACGACCGGGAAACACGCACTGTGGGTCCCGTTGAACGCGTTCGTACGGCAGACACACTCTGGCTCGTGGGGCTCGCCGTCGTCGGCCTGGTCGCCCTCTGAGTCCTCCTCGAACTGGTCGCGATCGCCGTTGAGTTCGTCTCGTGGGTCGTGACCACCGACGTCTCGCTGGCGGTGCTCGCGCTCGCGTTGTCCGTCGGCTATCTCGTGCTCTCGGCGGTGCTGGAGTGAGTCCGGACCTAGCGGTGCCACCGCTGGAAGCGGCGGGCTCGGCCCGGCGATCGAGGCGGACGTATCGACGGCGGAGGCGACCACGGCCAGGGGGTCTGCGATCGGGCACCTCGTCCCGGATCGCTGCCTACGACCTTCTTGGTAGTGACACCTCGTGGGTCGTCCGCTTCAGCACTTGCCCTCGGCTCGGGCCCGATCCGTTCGCCTTCCTCACGGTCTACTGCATCGATCGAGTACGCTTTTACTGGCGGGGTAAAGTGAGTGTCTGATCCATCGGAAGTTAACTCGGTGTGGCGCTCACAATCGTGTGCGCCTCTACGTCTCTCAAGAACGAGTCTGCCTCCCTGTACCCCAGTCCCTTCAAATCAGTGATAAAGTCGTGGTCGCGATCTATCTTCGAGGCCGTGCGTAGCTGTCGTGGGGGGTCGAGTTCGCCTTCATCGAGTTGGATCTGGCGGACTGGCACGCGCTTGTACTGCTCTCTCATGTCCTCCGTGAATTTCCCCTCGTTCAGCCATCTGTTCACCTTTCGGATGAAGTACAGTTCTTGTTCGAGTGAGATGTTCCCGGCGAGTTCATTTCGGCGATTGGCGATCACCTCCAAGGAGTCGAAATCGCCGTTCTGATGCGTTGGGTTGATGCGAATCAGCCAGATCTCATCCGGTTTCTGGTCTTTCCCTTCAGGACCAGCGAGAAGGTTTCGAACGGGAGGATTTTGCGAGAGTAACCCGTCCCAGTATGCGTGGCTCGGATCGTTCGACGCTGGGAGACTGACCGTGTCGAAGAGCGGCGGGACTGCTGTCGACGCGAGGATAGCGTCGACGGAGATCGGCTGTGACTCTTCCCGCAGTCGCTCCGACATCTCCCTGAGGAGTCGATTCTCGGCGGAGCCACCGTCAGCCGGCCGTTCGAGTTCAGGACGGTCCGAAAACACGTCGAAACTGCCGTCGTTCGCGTCGACAGCACTGATCAGAAGCTTCGGTGGAAGCGGAGGGTCCGGAACCGCGTCTGGCTCGATGATGAGTTCCTGGAGCGGCGTGTCGTCGATGAACGAGGTGATGGTTCGTCGGAGCCAATCTTGCCCCATCGCCGCTACCGGGTTCAGCGCTGGACTTGTCTGCCACATTGGAAATCCCATATCGTACAGTTGGGCGTTCAAGACGACTCCAGCGTTCGCGATCCCTTCGAACGGGTTTGACGTCGCCACACGCTCCCAGAGTTCGTCCAGTGCGGCGCTCGCTTGGTGAGGGCCTCTCGTCCGGAGTTTGTACCACGTGACAAACGCGCAGAGTGCACCGCCGGAGGTCCCTGAGAGCGCTGCGATCCGGTGGCTGGATCCGTGCTCTTGGAGCAACCGTTTCAATACTCCTGCAGTGAAGGCCGTGTGGCTTCCCCCTCCCTGGCACGCGATCGCAACCTTCCGTAACGTAGCGCTATCGTCTGCTGACACGATCACCGCAACTATAGCAGGCCAGATAAATACTATTGCGGTGGGTTGAAAAATAATCGTGCGTGACCAATTTGGATAGCGGTCTACGCTCCAAACGTGCTATTCTGCCCGGTTCAGCGACCACCATCGTGAGTCGTGATCGCCGTCGACAATCGAGACGGAGCGGTCCATAGCGGGCGTCGCAGCCGTGAACACTGCTGACGTCTGTGTAGTTGCAGCTGGTCGCATCCTGGGTGGCAACTCGGTTGGGGCGATCGGGACCACCTCCGGATCCCCAGTCCAGGGCCTGACGACGAGCGCGCCCGCCGCGAGCAGTCGGGCGCTCGCCGTCCTCCGTCCCGGACCGTCTCGATCGCACACCGACTCACCGACGTGAGCGGGGCGGTGTCGGACGACTGCCGGGTGCGATCGACCTTCTAGTCGAGTCCAGTCCCGGAGTGGGCGAGGGGCGCCGGCCACGCGGTGGCTGGGACTCACGACCGACGGGATGGAAATTCGAGAGAGAACAGGAGCGACGCACCGCTCGCGCTACGACTGGCCGACGTTACGACCCGACGACGATCCGCTCGTGCTCTTCGATCGCCTCGATCGCGGCGTCGACTTCTGACTGAGTCGCCTCGGGGAGTTCCGGCTCGCACTCCGCTTCGTCCGCGTGTCGTTCGTTCTCGGTCATCGCCAGTCGAGTACTCGTTTTCCGATCCGAGGTATATGTTTTGTGGGCGACACCATCCCGAGCGCGAAGCGGGACGTCGGCGTCGGGCTCCGCGGCGGGGCGTGCGTGCCACTGGCGTCAGTTGCCGACGGCGGGTGCCGAGCCGAGATGGGTCCAGACGCGGAGCGAGACGAATACGACGAGCGCAGCCACGATCAGGGAGAGCTCCGGGTGGGTCTGGGGCTGCTGGTAGAGCTCGAGGAGCCGCATCCAGGGGGCGACGCTGTCGCCCGGATAGCGAGGGGCGGGGAGGACCGGCCAGAGCAGGAACGTCAGGTCGGCGTGGATGCCCGCCAGCAGGGGCCCGAGGCTGTCGCCGACGAGATGCGAGAGGTAGCCAACGCCGAACGCCGCCGGGGCGACGGCCCCGAGCTGGTGGGTCCGGCTGTGCGCGGGCGTCCGCCGGCGGAGCGCGTGGGCGCCCCCGCTGACGAAGCCCACGAGGAGCGCGGTGATTAGGAGCGAATGGCCGACCGAGCGGCCGCTCGCGAGCACGCCACCGTACGCCAGCGGCTTATCGAGTAGATCGGGGAGTTGACTGCCGATCGCCAGCGGGACGAGGGCCCAGCGCACCGGCAGCGGCCGACGGGCCAGGACGGCGTAGGCGACGTACCAGAGATACGCGAAGGCGAGATGGCCGAGCGGAAACACGCCGGGGTGTTGACCGCGAGACGTGATAAGTGCGTCCGGGGCGGGGCGCACACGGCGAGATGGGGTGGCTCCGTCGTGGCGACTGCTGTCGAACCCGACACGATCGCCACGGGCTTGCCGGCACGGACGGCGGCGCACGGCGCGACGCGGGAGCGAGAAGCACGTCTTCAGGGCGCTGGAAGCACCTGCTCCGGGAGTTCGATAGCTCCACGGAGGAGGATGGCGGGTCGAGGGGGGCACCGGCCGACTGTCTCGACGGGCTCCGTTACGCGGTGATGGGCGTCGCCGGAGGCGTCGTCGACGCCGGCCCGACGAGGTCGGGACTGCTGACGGACGCCCGTGATCACCGCCCGCCGCGGCACTCCGCGCGCCATGCGTATCACGGGAGCGCGCAGTCGCCGCCAGCGATCGCAGCACGCCTGCCCCTGACCGTGGGGACGGACGAGGCCATCACCCGGAAGTGGTAGAGCGCCGGTGCCGCCGAGCGCCGCCCCTCGCAGTCGGCTCTCTCCGCTGTGCTCGCCCCGCCGGTCGAGTCGGCGTCGGCCGCGCTACCGGAGCGCTCCCGGCACGTCGACACGCGGACCGAGTCGAGGCGCGTGTGGTCGACGGACCCGACCAAGAGGTCGACGTCGCCGGCGGAATGGCGCCGCGATCACATCGCTGCGCGGTGCCGTGCACACGTGGTGCGTAACACAAAACGGCGCTGGACTCGCCGGGCCAGTAGGCCGCCAGCTACGACGACGCGACGGGACGGGCGCGCCGACACAGGACGGTCAGGGGAGCCCCCCTCACGGTGGAGCACGGGTCAGGCCGTTGGAACGCGTGCGTTCGCGGCCGCCGCCGGCCGATCGGGGCGCCACCGCACGGCCGGACTGCCCCCTCACTCGAGCCAGTCGACGAACGGGTCGTTCGACTCGGCGCGCCGAATGTACTCCCGCTGGGTCTCCGTAATCGCGGCCGCGAGATCCTCGCCCTCGTCGAGTCGCTCCTGTACCTGCCGTCGCTTCCACCGACTCGGCGTCGTCGTCGCGTCCCAGCGCCCTTCGATGGGGGCAAGCAGCTCTGCGACCCGGTCGGGGCGGAACCCCCGCTCGCGGAGCCCACGACGGGCGAGGGTGAAGAGTTCGTCGTAGATGACGGCGGCGTCGTGACTCCGGGTGCCGTCACGGGTGACCCAGGCGAGGTCGGCGTCGAGGCCGTCGCGGGCCGCAGCGTACAGCGACTCCTGTGCGGCCGTCCAGGACAGCGTCCGCAGGGGGTGGTCGGTCGCGATGATCCCGTGGAGCAGGCCGACGACCAACGCTTGGAACCCGATCACGTCCGCGACAGCGGGTTGGGCAGCCAGCGGCCGGTACTCGATCCGCGGCCCCTCGGGCCCGAGAATCGGCCGGATCCACCGCCAACAGGTCCCCTGCTTGTGCAGCAGTTCCCAGTACTCGGCGGCGAACCCCGTGCGAGGCCCCGTCTCGACCCACTCGCGCAGACACGGCGCACACCGGCGGTCGTCGACGACCCGGTCGATCACGTCGGCGGGCGCCTCGAGATCACGGGGCAACCGGACCTTCCCCGGTTCGCGGACGTTCATCGCCTCGAAGATCGGCACGCGCAGTTCGGCCATCCCGTCGAGGATGGTCTCGGGCTCGGCGTCGTCGTAGAGGTCCGGCGGCAGGAACGGCGCGTTCGTCGACAGCGCGAGGATCGGGCCGGCAGTGCGCAGCGCGACGTTGAAATACGCCGGGAAGGCGTCGGTCGGGACCTGCAGGTGGACCTGTAGTGACGTGGCGAGTGACTCGACGAGGATGGTCGGGAAGGACCGCGTACAGCCGGGCACGTCGAGTTCGATCGGCCCGTGGGCGGTGAGATCGGCGTCGAGCGCGTAGTACCGCGGCTCGGGGGCCATGTTCGCCGGGACGGCGATCTCACCCGCGTAGTCGACGGCCGTCAGATAGGCCACCGTGCCCTCCGGCGGCGGAATCGTCCAGATCCCGTCGGTGACGAACCGGCAGCCGGCATCGTCGAACACCCGGTCCACGGTGGCGACCCGCTCGGTGACCGCGCGTGCCTGGTCGTCGAGGCCGTCGGGATCGAACGTCGTCGCTGGCGTGTTCACCTCGGCGTTGTGTCGCCCGAGTTCGCGCTCGCAGACGGCCCCGAACGCCGACTCGGGGACGTCCGTGAGCCGGCCGTCGGCGTCGACGGCGTATCCCTCCAGTTCGAGCCCGACGCGGTACCCGCCGTCGAACCGCCCGGCGGCGAACGCTTCGCGGAGCGCCGCCGCCTGTGCGGCGACCCGCTGTTCGAACTCGGCTTCGGTCGTTTCCCGGCCCGTCGCCTGGACGAGGTTCACGTCCATCCGTTGAATATGCCACGTGTTACCATTTGAACCCCAGGCCGGGCGCGGACGCCGGGATCCACGACTGTCGACGCTCCAGGGCGCGGTGTCGCCACCGATCGGGTTGACACTGCTCCGCCGGTCGGCCGCCCAGCGATCGAGCGCTCCCGTATCGGCCGGGACGCTCGTCGAGCAGCGCGACGGCCGCGCCGCCGATGCCTGTCGTCGCGTGATCATCGATCCTGCCGACTGTGAGGACGAACCCGGGCACAGTCACCCGGGCGGGCGACGGCGCCGAGGAAGCGACGAGGGTATCGCGGCGGCGTGCGATCGGCTCGAGGCCGACGGGACCCTGACCGTGTCCACCGAGATGAAGGTCATACCTGGCAGGGGTGGCATCCCGGAAGGTACCACCTCTCGCCGGCCGAGAAGGACCCGGCGAACGACGAGGCGGCAGCCGAGTCCCTGGCTGTGGGCCGGCAGGGCTCCGAGTGCTGGCGGCACCTGATCCGGGCGTTCCGCGGCGACACGGCGGCGCAGATCGGAAACCCGATCGCCACGAGCGACGCCACAAGCGGGCGACTCGACGTCGACGACCCCATCGACCGCTCCGGCACGCAGGCCCAAATCGCGAACGAAATCGTCGGGATCACGTCTTCAGCTTCGTTGCGCCCCGAAGCCCATCGGCGTGAATGCCGTCCCGACTCCGGTCAGCCCACCGCTCGAACAGGCGGGCCTGCCGAGCGTCGACCGCAGCAAAGCGGGGATCGACGCCGTCTTCCGACTGGCCCGGGTGCCCCGTAGAGTCTAGCTGCCAGCGGACGCCCAGCAGCACAGCACGAGCCACCGGCTTGCCTGCCGCTCGCCCGGAAGGATACGCCGGTCACGATCCACGACAGCCAGTCAACAAAATATTCGAGCGACGGCCGGGCGGCTCTCACGGGCGAGCCGAGGGCCGCTGCCTGCGCGGCCGCCCGGTTCCAGTGTTCCACGCGAAACGCGTCTGTTGGGCGTCAGACGGGCTGCCGTCGGCGGCTCTTCGGGTGGTTCACGCGAAACCAGTCTGCCAGACGGCTGACGCGGCGCCAGATGAGACCGAGCACCGGGAACGGGGGCGTCGCGCTGCTCGATCGAAGCGTCGACGCGGTGATCCGGTGGCGTCCTGAGCGCTCTCGAGGCGGTTGCTCCACGCACAGCGATTTACACGACCGCTGTGCGCTCAGTGTGGAACGCCGCTGTTGGAATCCGTCGACAATGATCAGTGTGGCCCCCTCAGCGGTACGTCCAGGGAACGGAGTTACCGAAGCCATCTATCCGATAGCTATCAAGAACAGCACGCTGACTACAGGGGATGTATTCATCAAGCGGGTATCGCCCATTCCAGCGGATTCAGAGCGAAGTAAATGTGCGAGTCTATCGGGCGTCTGCATTCCGTATCTGGAACCCGGTGCCCTGTCGCCGGATACCGAACATACCAGTCGCGACCGCGACGAGGACACAGCCTCCAACAAATGTATTGAACAGCATGTTCTCGGGGAGGTACCCAGTAGCCATACTGAGTTCGATCGCCCCTGCTATCCACACGATTGCGAAGGCGAACGCGACGTAGTCATACTCGCGTGCCGTGATATAGTGGCGAACGAACGCAACGGCGCCTACACCACTCATGAGCAACATCGGTCCAATCCAGATGAACGTAGTCTCCGCCATTCCGATGGCGAGAATATACAACTCCCTTACATAATACAGGGCGCGAATGCAGCACGAACTGAGGTCTGTGATCGCTCACTACTGGCGCATATAGTCGATCGAGAATTCAGGGATAGTCATTCATTTTCCACTATCATCATGTTATGAAATCCTTCGCGAGTATCGTCGACGTATTATATGGACTACCGGAGTGCGAACGCGTGAGTCGGTCACAACCGCTGTAGGCCACTCAGAGAGATAAGGCATGAGCAAAGAACCACACCACAAGACGGCGAAATCGGACTTCGAACCGCTGCGGGCAACGCGCCGAACCGCGCTTCGCGAGGCGAGTACTCACCAGGGTACCCAGAATTCAGACAGGGCAACTGACGGAGTGCGCCTGTTCCGAACCCGAACGCTGACGCGCCGCGAGGCGCTCCAGAGAGGGGGACTCGTCGTGGGCGGACTCTCACTCGGTGGATCCACGGTGACGCGGACAGTCGCCGCCGATCGAGAGTCCGAAGAGAGCCAGGACAGCGACACGGATAGCAGTCTGGCCTCGATCGCAGAAGACGCCTACCGCTACGGACTCCAGCAGGTTATCTTCTACGTGACGCGCTTCAACTACACGCAGAAGGAAGACAGCGACTTCTTCGTGGGCGTCAATCGGTTGTACTATCCCAACGAGGGCCGACCGATAACGGCCGACTTCACGGCTGTCGTCAGTCCGAACGCCACCACCCTGTACGGGCAGGGTTTCCTCGACCTGCAGGACGAACCCGTCGTCATCGAGATGCCCGAAGTCACCGACCGCTACTTCTCGCTGGAGTTGATGGACCAGTACGGAATCTACCCTCTCTACGCCGGGAATCAGTTCACTGGCACCGATGCGCGCTCGTATCTAATCCTGCCGGACGACTACGAGGGCGAGATTCCAGGCGACTTCGCCGCGACCGACGTCGTCCAAGCAGGGACGAAGTCCCTGTTAACCGAACTCCGGTACGCGCTGCGCGACTCGACGGACGAATCCGAAATCGCGTACATCAACGACCTGCAGGAGCAGACGACCATCACCCCGCTCAGCGAGTGGCTCGCCAACGACCGCTCGGGCGTGCCACGGGCGGAGCAGTCAGTCGTTGCCGGCGACTACGAGACGATCCCACGAATGGCGGACCTCACAGAGCAGCAGGTCGAAAACCAGACCCCATCGGACTTCTTCACCCTCCTCAGCCTCGTCCTGAACGACCCGAGCATGTCGCTCATCGACGACTCCCGAAAAGAGGCTGCGATGCTCGAGCGGTTGGAACGGGTCGGAATCGGCCCGGGACTGGAGTTCGAGTGGTCCGCGCTCGAGACCGACGTACAGGAGGCGCTGACCAGCGGGGTCAAGAACGGGTTCGAGCGCGTCAGAGCCGCCGCCTTGCAGGGCAACAGCGACGTTATGGTAGACATGAACGGCTGGAACGTCCTTCAGAACACGGCGGACTACAGAACCGACTGGCTGACCCGGGCCGTCATGGCCGACATCGGCTTCGCGGGCCCCGACTCGCCCGCGTCTCACGTCGCTGGGTTCAAATTTACCGACGCGAGCGGCGACCCACTGGACGGGTCGAACCGGTACACCATCACGTTCGACCTCGAGGACCTGCCGCCAGTCACCGAGTTCTGGGAGATCCCGATCTACGACGCGCAGGGTTACTTCGTCGAGAACGAACTCGACCGCTACAGCATCAACAGCTACATGCTCGAAGAAGGACTGTTGCACACCGAAGCCAACGAACTCGTCATCTACGTGCAACACGAGGAACCGGACGATCCCGAGCAGGCGACGAACTGGCTGCCAGCTCCTGAAGGGGGTATGCGCTTCGCAGCGCGGTTCTACGGCCCCCGTTGGTCGATTGTCGACGGGTCCTACGACATGCCCGAGGTCGTCCCTGCGGAGAAGTGATAACTTCTAACTTCATCCCCAACCAGACAATTGCCTTGCGTTTTCTGTATCCAGTACGCCGTTTTTGACAGCGGTTCGGGAGTTCGGTCAGAGTCTGCCGAATAGAAGGCGCGAATGTGGTACGCAATCTGGCTCGATTTGCGTAAGGGATGATCGCTCAGTGTAGGGCAAGGAGTTACCGGAGCATCCATCGAGTCGTACAGAATCTGTCAAAAGTCGCCTGCTGAATATAGAGCATGAGTTCAGCACAAACTCGTTGAAGTGTTTGAAAGGGGCGCTTGACCCTATCGCTCAGTTTCCGGGGTCTCACTATTGACGAGAGCTATTTTCGCTCCCCCGTCGGACGAACGATCCAATAATGAACGCGATCGATCCCAGGGCAATCCCCTCTGTTGTATAGACGAACAGCCCCTCAGGGTCAAGAAAATATGCGAGTTGTTCCGGAAACGTTCTGTACGACAGGCCTGGGAACGCGTGGTAGGCACGGAATCCGAGCAACGACGTAAACGAGACTAGCCAGGCAACCAGTAGGCCACCCCGAACGTACCCGACCACGGCCGCCGCCCCGATCCCGACGAGTGCTGCATCGCCGGGAATGAACACGACTCCGCCTGCGACCGTGAACACGTCGAGTACGTACGCCACGAACGTTATCACACCAAGGACGACAGCGAGAGTCGTCCAAAGGGCCCGCCAGTACCACGACTGATTGTGACCGAGCAGCACATGGCGAAACGAGAGTGACACGCCCACACCTACCCCCACTGTCTGTATAACAACTGGGAAAGTTCAAACAGATATTTAACCAAGATAAAGGGTGCTGGGCTTCCCACCAAGCTGGTCATGCGCTGTGTATTCAGCAAGATCTGGGCGAACTCCCGGATCACTGTCAAGAACGGTGTGCTGAATACAGAGGATGAGTTCAGCACGACAACCACATTTGTTTCACGCCGAAGCCGATGAACCAGCCGTTCGATAGATCTGCACATCTATCGCTCGCCATGCGTCGTTCGGTACTATTATTCCGTCGAGTCTCCACTCGAATAACAATGCCCTCCAACTGCTCATCAGCCGCTCACCGAGACAAACGACCGTCACGGCGACGGTTTCTTGCTACTCTCGGGGCTGTAGCGTCAGTGTCGACTGCTGGCTGTAGTGACGTTCTGTCGGATAGTTGGTCCAGTAATACCGACGAACCCGGCGAGGTGAGTGTCGAGAACAGGACTTCTTCGAAGGCGGAGATAGCAGTTCGTGTCATAGACAGCGAGGATGAGACCCTTTTCAGCCGTATTTTCACTCTCAGACCCGAAGAGATGACGTCACATGGCGCTATCGAAACAACCCCTTCGAGGGTGCATGCATTTACCGCAAATGGCGCTTCCCGTACGTGGCGGTATGCCCCCGATTTGCCGGCCGATTTCGACTGTGAACCAAAAGATATCGGGCTTACGCTGCACCAAGATAACACGATCGAACCGTGGTACGACTGCTAACTACAGACCCTGTACTGAGCACTCGAGCCGCCAAACTGAGTCGGCGTCAATCTATGCTACATTCGCGCCCTGTATTCAGCAGCGTACATACGAGCTGCCGAACGCTTGTCAGAAAGGGCGTACTGAATACAGAGGCCGAGTTCAGCACGATCCGATCTTTCGTTTCTCGACTCTGTCTCTAAATCGGGAGTCAGAACTGTTCGCAATCGGGCTTGATCAGGTTTTCCAACCCGAATTGCCCCTGGGTGTCATACACCTATTCGAGTTCAGTGGTAACGAACTGGTACAGTTTCTCGACGCGGTCGTTCGGATGATAGCGGACCGTTTCCGTTCGGTCATCGTACTCAACAAGGCCAGCGGCTTCCAGTTTCGGCAGTTTGGAATGATGCAGATCGAGACGAAGTCGTCCGGTGTCTATCATTCCACCTGAGTCTGGGGGAGGATTCTCGGCTGCCACGTGTTCGAGGAGGTCGTCCACCGTAACAGTATTACTCTCACTTTCGATTAACTGGCCGAGAACTGACCGACAGTGTTGACTGGCGACGATGTGCAATGCTGACTCGGTCGATACGGTATGAGTGAAGCTACTCATTGGTTTTCCCATTCCGATTATGAAATGGCCGGGACACGGATCAACCCCCTAGTTCACCCACATCATCACGCCTCGGCTGTCGAGGAACCGCGTCGGAGGGAATCACCTACCATGCCCTTCGATAGTTGGTACTGGCATGTTCCAGCCGAGTTCCTTTCGGGACAACGACGGTCCATCTCCATGGCCCCACTACAATCAGTTCCTGCACTTCATAACCAGACACGCCGATGGGGCCACCAGAGGCGACCTCACCGGGTCGCATTATTTTGGATTAGTGATATTGACGTAGCTGCTCTTGAGAGGATTATAGTTTCACCATCAGCGGTAAGTACAGGTGAAGCAGGTAACGGAGCGACGACCGATTTATCCGGGAGATAGCAGAAACGGCGTGCTGAATACAGAGGATGAGGTCAACATCGCGGCTACTTGTGTATTTAATCCCACCCTTGACAAGTTATAAATGGCAAGACAGTGGCCGTAATACAATGGCCTCCAATAACAATGATGCATTATTCGGACGACGGTCAGACCGAAGACGTTTCATCATCGGTATAGCGACCGCCCTTTTCGCCTGTATGTTTCTGACCGGGGCGTACGCCCGTGGACGATGGATGCAAGACGTCATGGGACCGCAGGTGTACCCCGTACTGTTCGTTCTTCTCGTCGGTGGCGGACTGGCAATCTGGAACGCCTATTGGAACGACGGATTGCTCCTAAGTTGGCTGTTGATCTTTAGCCTCGTCACGCCCTGGTTGCTCCATTTCAATCTTCAGTACGGTATTCTGGAGCCGTTCATATCGGCGGGGTACGTGACGCTGGCGCTCGTCGTCGGGACGGTCGGCCATCTGATCGGTGTCGGACTGCGGCGAGCGCTGGTCGGGGATACGGACGGGGAGGCTTTCAAACGAGCGATGGGGGTACTCGGATCGGCCCCGGACGAGTCGATTCGATGGAGCCTCCTCTTGAGTGGTCTCTTCGTTGGTACAGCGGTACTGGTCTACGTGGCCGAACCGTATCGGAATCAATTGGTGTCGGTGGTGTATCCAGTCCTGTGGTTCTACCCGATCGGTGTCGTAACGTGGGAGACCGTGCTCGGGGTCGGATTCGTTCTTGGTTGGCTCGGGCTCGCAACGTGGCCCGCCTCACGTGGAAACGGAGTACTCATTAGCTGGGGAGTCATTTTTGCACCGATATTCGGAACGATCCTTACGTACAGCCTATTGGAGGCGTTTTTACCCCCGATCTGGGTGGAACACTCGCGGACGACGTGATTGTCGCGCTACTCGTCGCCGTATCCACCGCCGTCATTCTGGGAACACTGGGATTCTTCGTCGGGAAGCTACTTCATCGTACAGGCGCCGTTCGACGACCCGATCGCGACGGGATGAGTACGTAGGAACGGTCGTTCTGCATCAGTCGTTACGGTTGCACCTCAGTCAGCACACAACGTCTGAATCGGAATGAGTCGATGTTTCAGACGCTCCACCGACGGCCCCCAGCTCCCGGTTCCATCGACCGCGAACTCGATCCGACCGATACGCGCCCTGTATCCAGCAAGAACTAATCGAACTACTGGATCACTGGTAAGAGCGGCGTGCTGAATACAGAGCATGAGTTCAGCAGAGCGTTACCTACAGGCACACATCCATCAATAGTGACAGAGAGCATCAGATATTTTCGGTCACTAAACCGTCGATCAGGGATCATCTATTCTGCAGTCCCGCTCTTCTGAGGTCTCTTACCGCCTCATATCGAGAATGAGTTCGGCACACGTTTCCGGATGGCCCAACCAGGGGAGGTGTCCGGCATTCACCGTCTCAAGACGACTGTCCGGAATTCGGTCGACGGTATTGCGCACAACGTCTGGCCCTCCGAGTGGATCGTTCTCGCCCCAGGCCACGAGGGTCGAGGGTTGCAGGTCAGCCAACTCATCTTCGCGCAGCCGCGTTGAGGGATGCCACCCACGAAGCCTGAGCAATGAATTAAACTCGCTGATATCGACAATATCTGACCGAGGCTTCCGAGCCTGGGTCACGAACACCCGTATCAACGATGGATAATCCTGAATCGTTTCATCCTCACCGAATATTTCGAATTGTTCAACGACACCATCCTCGCTCGATTCCTGGAGCCGAGCCAACAGTCGGTTGAGCAAGGGCACTGAAAACAACCGAAGCGGAATCGGCGGGCGGGTTCCCGGGAAGGTTGGGACGCTTCCAATCAGCGTCAGGTGACGGACTCGATTGGGCCGAGCCAACGCGAACACCATGCTCCAGTACCCCCCTGCGGAATTACCGACGAGGTCTACCTGTTCTATCCCCAACCTGTCGAGAATTCCTTCAAGAACGGTAACAGCCGTTTGTCGAAAAGTTTGGGCGGTGTAGGTATGGTCGCCACTGAGTCCGTAGCCAGGACGGTCTGTAGCAATGGTCCATGTGTCGTCAAGATGAGCGATCAACGGGGTAAACAGTGCCCCGAACGCTCCAGTTCCATGGACGCAGAAGACAGGCACATCGTCGCTCCCCTCATCACCAGTTTCGATAACATGAGTTCTGACCTGTGGATGGTCGAGATCTATAAATTGTGATTGTGGATCGACGCTCATTTCCTCAAACAGTTGATCTTGGGCTGTCTCGAAACTCGCCATGTGTTACCACCACTCATTCTCGTATAGGGTACTGTAGTATTAAATATGAGGAAGCCGGATTTCGATCATCTTTCTGGTCCGTGTCTGCTGAATGCGCGCCTTGTATTCAGCAGATGTCGACCGAATTGCCGTGATGCTGTCACAAACGGCCTGCCGGAGATAGAAAATACGTGCAGCATAAGGTCTTTGTCCCTTTTATGTGCAATTATCGATTATTCAATTATGTGTCTGTAACTCGGTACTACAGGCTGTTTGTCCTGATTGACTGAAATTCTTGATCACGATATGTCTTCTATTTAGTGCGTTGAAAATATGAAAAATACTTACCAGTTCGATTGATGCGATCACTTCTGCCCTCCAGGCGGAGCATCCTCGCAAGTGCTGGTGTCGCCAGTATCGCCGTCCTCGCCCCAACCGTCGAATCACTGGTGGCACTGGACCTCGACAGCGGCACAGAACAGTGGCGCCACAGCGTCGGCCAGCAACCCTGGCCGATCGCGCCGGTCGTCCACGACGGTATCGTCTACGCTCTCGGGTGGCGCCGGGATTGGACCCCTTCGGACCGGAGGCAAGCGGTGGCAGTACGACGTCGAAGGTACCGTCGTGGAGGGCGTGGCCGTCGCCGATGGCGCCGTCTTTGCTGTCACGTCCGACCCGGAGGGGCCGTCAAACGTCTACGCACTGGACCCCGCCTGAGGTCGCGGGGAATCGGTTCGCCGCATCCGTGTCTGATCTGCTCTCCAAGAGACGCGCCTTCTAGTCAGCAAGGGGTGACCAACTCACCGAGATGGTGTCAGAAGCAGCGTGCTGACTACAGAGGGTGAATGCAGCACGACCGACAATCGCCAGAGTCCCTCGCGTCGGAGATACCCTGCCTCCCGCAAGGAATTCTCGGCCGGACCAGGCCGTATGCTCTGGAATTCGAACGCCAAGGCGGTTCACCCACGCTTACGAGCAAAATGGCGTGATTACGAGTAGCCGAGCACGAAACCGTCGGGCGTCGTCGATGGGTCGTCGTCGACGGCGATGTCGAGGTCGGCGACCGCCCCGTCGTCGCCGCCCAGATGGTGGGCCCGGGCGGCCCACGGCTCACTGGTGGTCGAGCCTCTGCGCCGCGCCCGATCGCCGAGGGAGTTCCCGGCCGCGTCGGACCGGTCGACCGCGAGAGCTCGGAACGCGCCGCTCGCATCGGCGGGAGATCGACTCCGCTTCGCGGTTGATTGTCCGGGCAGCGGACACCCGTTCTGCTCGCTCGCGTGTGGAACCCGTGACTGCGCCGAGAACCGTCGGTCGACACGTCGACTCGTCGTTCGCCGGCTGTTCTTTCACACCCCTCACCGAACAGATACTATTTAGCCGAAAGAATAACTTCCCTCTATTACTGTTACCTACGCATGACTATTCGTTCTGCGATCGTCCTCGCCGCTGGCGAAGGCCAGCGGCTCCGGCCGCTCACGACGAACCGGCCGAAGCCGATGCTCTCCGCCGGCCCGAAACCCATTCTGGAACACGTCTTCGACGAGTTGATCGACGCCGGCGTGACTGATATTACGGTCGTCGTCGGCTATCAGCGGAATCGCGTCCAGTCGCACTTCGGGCCCACCTATCGCAACGTCCCGCTCACCTACGTGACCCAGGACAAACAGCTCGGCAGCGGACACGCCCTCCTCGCCGCAGAACCGGCTGCCGACGCGCCGACGCTGGTCGTCTACGGTGACCAGCTCATCGACGAACGGCTCATCCGTGACGTTACCGTGAGTCACGAGTCGGCCCTGGCGACCCTCGGCCTCGTGCAACGGTCGGACGTCGCGGAGTACGGCGGCGTGTTGGTCGACGACGGCCGCGTCACCGACATCGTCGAGAACCCGCACGACGATCGGGACTACCGTCTCAACGCGGGGGTGTACACCTTCGAGCCCGAGATCTTCGACGTCGTCCGGAACACCAGCCCGCGTGCGGGCGAACACTCGCTCGTGGACGCCCTCTCGGCCGCCCTCGAGGACGGCGCGACGCTCCGCGGCGTGGTCTCCGAGGGCGTCTGGGTCGACGCGACCTACCCCTGGGACCTCCTCGAGATCGCCGACGGTCTCCTCGACACCAACGGCGGCGAGAGCCAGATCGCTCACAGCGCGTCGGTCCACGACGACGCGACGATCGTCGACCCCGTCGTCGTCGAACCGGACTGCGTCATCGGCCCGGGGGCCGTCGTCGGGCCGAACGTCTGTCTCGGCGAGAACGTGACCGTGGCGTCGAACGCGGTCGTCGACCACTCGGTCGTCGAGGCCGATACGCGCGTTTGCGCGAACGCGACGCTGGTCGACTGCGTGACCGGACGCGGCGTCCACGTGGGCCCGGGCTCGACCGTCGTCGGCGGCCCCGGCGACGTGGCAGTCGGCGCCCGGATCCACCGGAACGAAGGGCTCGGAGCCGTCCTCGCCGATCGGGTTCGGGACGAAGGGGGGGTCACGTATCGGCCGGGAACGATCGTCGGCGCCGACGCGGTGGTCCGCGCCGGGTCGACGGTCGGCGGGACGATCGAGAACGAGACGGAGGTGCGTGCCTGATGTGTGGCATCATCGGCTACGTCGGGACCGACCGCGGCGACGACGCGCTCGAGGTCCTCCTCGACGGCCTGTCACAGCTGGAGTATCGCGGCTACGATTCGGCGGGCGTCGCCCTCGCGGATGGGGGGATCGACGTCCACAAACGCGAGGGGGAACTCGCGGCGCTCGAAGCCGCCCTCCCGCGAGAGCGGTTCGACGGTGATTCGATCGGGATCGGCCACACCCGCTGGAGCACGCACGGGCCCCCCTCGGACGCCAACGCACACCCCCACACCGACGCCACCGAACGGGTCGCGGTGGTTCACAACGGCATCATCGAGAACTACCAGTCGCTGCGCGACGACCTGGCGGCCGCCGGGATCACGTTCCAGAGCGACACCGACACCGAAGTCGTCCCGCACCTGATCGGGCGTTCTCTCGACGAGGGGCTGGATCACGAGGCCGCGTTTCGCGCGGCGATCGATCGCCTCGAGGGGAGTTACGCGATCGCCGCCGTCTTCGACGGCACGGAGACGGTGTACGCGGCGCGCCACGAGTCGCCGCTCGTCCTCGGCGTCGCCGACGACGGCCACTTCCTCGCGAGCGACGTGCCGGCGTTCATCGAGTACACCGACCAGGTGATCTACCTCGCGGACGGGGAGTTCGCTCGGCTCACGCCGGACGACCTCGTGATCACCGACGCGAACGGCCAGGTGACCGACCCGTCGGTCGAGACGATCGCCTGGGACCCGGAGGACGCCGGTAAGAGCGGCTACGACCACTACATGCGCAAGGAGATCAACGAACAGCCCACGGCGCTCCGGGAGTGTTTCCGCGGCCGGCTCGACGAACTGACCGGGCGGGTCGAACTGCCCGAACTCGGGGATCTCGAGCCGCGTCGACCGGTCACGTTCGTCGCCTGCGGCACCTCCTATCACGCCGCCATGTTCGGCACACGGCTGCTCCAGGACCGCGGGGTCCCCGCGCAGGCGTTCCTCGCGAGCGAGTTCGACGCGGACCGGGTCCCGATCGACGCCGAGTCGCTCGTCGTCGGCGTCACCCAGAGCGGCGAGACGGCCGATACGATGCGGGCGATCCGCGAGGCCAACAGCGTCGGTGCGACGACGGTCGCCGTGACGAACGTCGTCGGCAGTTCCGCGGCGCGGGAGACGGACGACGTGCTGTACATCCGGGCGGGCCCCGAGATCAGCGTCGCCGCGACGAAGACGTTCGCGAGCCAGCAGGCCGCGCTGACGATGCTCGCCGCCGCGCTGAGCGACCAGCGATCGCGCGCCCTCGTCCGGGAGCTCCGGGCGGTCCCCGACCAGATCCAGTCCGTGCTGGACGCCTCGCGGGCGCGCGAGATCGCCGAGACCTACCACGGTGCCGAGGCCTACTTCTTCATTGGCCGCGGCTATCACTACCCCGTCGCGCTCGAGGGGGCCCTGAAGATGAAAGAGATCACGTACACCCACGCCGAGGGGTTCGCCGCCGGCGAACTGAAACACGGCCCGCTGGCGCTGGTGTCGGAGGAGACTCCGGTCTTCGCGGTCGTCACCGGCGACGGGAAACTCGCCGAGAAGACGATCGGCAACGTCAAAGAGGTCGAGGCCCGCGGCACGCCGGTCGTCGCCGTGACCGACGGCCAGTCGGACGTCGAGCGCTACGCCGATCACGTCCTCGAGGTGCCGGCGACGTCGGCCGTCGCCAGTTCGATCGTCGCGAACGTGCAACTGCAACTGGTCGCCTACTGGACCGCGCACGAACTCGGCCGATCGATCGACAAACCGCGGAACCTGGCGAAAAGCGTCACCGTCGAGTAGTCGCACCGACCGGGAGCCGACCCGGCAGCCGACGGCGCGATCGGAACCCCAGTCCAGGGCCTGGCGACGAGTGTGCCCGCCGCGAGCAGTCCGGCGCTCGCCGTCCTCCGTCCCGGACCGTCTCGATCGCACACCGGCTCACCGACGTGAGCGGGGCGGTGGGGGACGAGCGGCTGCGGTCGTCCCTCCCGTCGAGTCCAGTCCCGGAGTGGGCGAGGGGTGCCGGCCACGCGATGGCTGGGGCTCACGACCGACGGGATGGAAATTCGAGAGAGAACAGGAGACGCACTGCTCGCGCTACGACCGGCCGGCGTTACGACCCGACGACGATCCGCTCGTGCTCTTCGATCGCCTCGATCGCGGCGTCGACTTCTGACTGAGTCGCCTCCGAGAGTTCCGGCTCGCACTCCGCTTCGTCCGCGTGTCGTTCGTTCTCGGTCATCACCAGTCGCGTACTCGTTTTCCGATCCGAGACATATGTTTTGTGGGAAACACTAACTCGATCGCGAGTACCGACCCACGACGTGTTCGCCCACCTCGGCGACGCGGTATCGTGCGCGGGGAGACCGACGGTGGGGCCGCCCGGATCGAGCGCTGGTGTCGCTGGCGCGACCGGGCTACGGCGTCTCGGGGGCCGTCGCCGGTAGACAGGCGTCGCTGCAGTAGTGGTACGCGTACACGTCCGCGCCGTCGCGGATCCGCCACGTGAGCCGTCGTTCGCGGGCGCCGATCCGGGCGCCACAGGCGTGACAGGTGGCCGCCTGCTGCACTCGGCGGTGGCTTGAGGGCCGTTCCGGTTCGCTGTACTCGTACTCCATAGGCGGGCTACGTCGCCCCTCTACAAGTAAGAAGGGATGAATTTCAGCACAGGATACTTGATCGGCCGCCCGTCAGTGGCTGCTCGCGACGGCAGTCCCGCAGCGGGCCGTCCATCGGCCAGCACGCGAGCTCCCACCATCGCTGCGGCTCGTTGCGAGAACTGCGTGGAGTTACTGTCGGCCGGAACCGCTCAGGATGCGGTCGGGCGCTCCGCATCGCGTGCGTGCCGACGAGGGCGCTGGTCGTGAGCGGTGGGATTCGTCGTCCCAGCCTTCGTTTCGAATGGAACACATAAGTGAAAAGCAATTAAATTAATTGTACTATCATGATGCTTTACGAAAAGATAATATCATTCCCGGCGGGATACTGAGCGGAAGGGAAGATGAGTACCCACTCCGCTCCGTCCACCATTTGTAGCGTGTGTCAACGGCCGATCGGCGGTCACGAATCCCAGTATCGCGGCGAACCAGCCCACCCTGACTGTCGGGCTCGCCTCCTCGCGACCGAGTCGCCGCGGTGAGCGCACGCCCACGTTATGGCAGACGCCGTCCAAGTTGCGACGCCGGGCCGGGTCGCGGCCCGGATTTGCAACTCCCGGCTAACTGGCCCTGTGAACCCCTTTGTCGTTGAGAGGTACTCACCGGTCGTGTTCTGTACAGGCGAACCAGTTAGCGGAGCGCCCATCAACCTAGTTGTTAGCGGTCGAGTGCGGCGTTCTGAATACCGAGACTAGATCTATCAAAATAGCCTTCTCGCTCGAAACTGCGTGTGCTCGCGTTCTGTGGCTATTTCGGCGAGGGAGAGCCAACAGACGGTCGGACCGACTGTTAGCAGTCTACTGACTCGGCCCACTCCGCGACGGGTTCCCTCTCGGAAAAGACGATCGTCCCGCCGTCTCGTTCGGCGAACGTGGTCGGAACTGGACGGCCACCTCGTCGGTGATCGGTGCTACCTCACCGATCACTCCTTCCGCGCAACGAGCGAGACGCTCTTCACCCCGTACGTCGAACACGCGTTCGCCGCCTGCTCGGAGACAAATTCGTAGTCGGTATTCTCGCTGACCGCTACGACGTCGAACCCAGCCGCGTCGACCAGGTCGGTGTAGCGATCGACCTGCTCGGCTCCGCCGATGCAAGCTGCCCAGAGGTCCGCATCGGTCTTGATACTCTCGGGCATCTGCTCTTCGCTGATAATGTCGGAAATGGCGAGTCGGCCCCCTGGCCGCAGCACCCGGAACGCCTCCTCGAAGACGCGATCCTTCTCGGCAGAGAGGTTGATGACCCCGTTCGATATCACCGCGTCGAACGACCCGTCCTCGAACGGGAGGGTCTCGATGTACCCGTGGCGGAAGTCGACGTTGTGGAAGCCGTTGTCCGCTGCGAGGTCACGCGCCTTCTCGATCTGCTCTCCGGTCATGTCGATACCCGTAACCGTTCCCGTCTCGGTGACGTGCAAACCGGCGACGAAGGCGTCCATCCCCGACCCGCTGCCGAGGTCAAGCACGTCTTCGCCCGGGTCGAGTTCCGCCAGATCGAAGTAGTAGCCGACACCCGCGAACGAGTCGATAGCCGCGTCCGGAACGTACTCGAGATCCTCGGGGTCGTAGCCGAGGCGTTCGGCGAGGTCGCGGCCCGTCTCGAAGTGGAATTCGGCGTCGGATGACTCCGCGACGTCACGGTACATCGACTTGACTTCGCGTTCGAGTTTGTCCGTGTCGAGTGAGTGATTCATCGGTGCTCACCGGTTAGTCGTCGCCCGCCACCTGGGCGGGGGTATTGATGGTCATCTCGACATCCTGTCCGAGCGAGACGAGCGTGTAGACGGGTGCTCGCCGTGCCCACTCGTCGATCAGGTCTTCGTCGAGGTTCTCACCTTCGATTTCGATTTCGGCGGTGACGTTCTCGAAGACCGCGTCGGCGTCGTTGAGATCCGCGAGGCTAAAGAGCACGGCGGGATCGAAATCGGACCAGACGCGTGTCTGGAGGTGGTCGATATCCACGCCGTGTGCGACGGCATTGATGCTGATGCCGACGTTAATGCAGGCAGCCAGCGCGGAGAGCGCGGCTTCGATCGGTTCTATCCGATCGGTCGCACCGACCCAGCCACCGGCTTCCAGCACTTCCCTCCACCCGCCGTAGGGAACCGTGTATTCGCGGGTCTCGCGGGCGATCGTTTCGCCACCGAGTTCGTAGCTATCGATCCTCGCCAGACTGTGGGCACACGTCCCCTCGTAGGTCGCGGATGCCCCGAGACCGAGTTGGACTTCTTCGGGATGTTCTGCCGCGTGGTCGGCGAACGCTTCGAGTGTTTCGAGTTCTACACCGTGTGTGATTCGCTGATCATCGGTCATGGTTTTGTGTCGCCTTTCGGCTAAACACAGTACGATCACGGAGATAATGTAGCTACTCCGTGGGGTTTTGGCAGTTACTGCCAGCTATGCAGCCACTGACCGAGAGTCACCAGGTGCTACCGGGAACCGGCTGAGATATCGATTGTCCAACTGGCCGCCAGCCGACAGGAAACCGTTGAGGGACGGACCCGATCAGCCCGTTCGGGCTCTGTTGAAATTCTCACTGGTCGATACAAATGGCGTGCTGAATACAGAGGATGAATGCGGCACGTCGCTTCAGTTCGATCGAACTGACCGCTCCGACGTCATCTGACCGGAAGATATATGTCAGTCTGTACGCGTGTTGCCTCATGTCCTCCATCTCACGCCGGAAAGTACTGCGATCAGGAGGTGTCTCCGTCACGATGGGACTGGCCGGTTGTACGTCGATTCTACGTACCTTTCAGGACGACCCCCGCTTGGTCGAACTCGGAGCCTTCAACTTCGACCCGGAAGAGCACGTGGTTTACGTGTTATTGATAAAAGAGGGCGAGCCGGTGTATTGGGAGAGACTGGCGCTCGGTCCCTACGATTCCGACGCAGATTCTGATGGGGGAGCGTTCGACGGCTATCCGACCGAGTCGGGACCCTACGTACTCTATGTGTGGCGGGACGATCAAGCGCGAACGGACTGGCAGCGGCTCGATTTCCGCGAATACGACACGTCCTGTCTCGGGGTTACCGTTATGATCGGTGACCCATTTGCAGACCGCGGCGAGATCCATGTACACCATCATTCCGATTGCCGCGTCGGGAGCGAAACTGATACCTGACTAGTCGACGCCGAGCGCTCGCTACCCGCACTGATCAGGGAGTACCGTGTGCCATATTCGCGCTTTGTATCTCGCACGCTTCGCTCGACCTATCCAGCAGTTAGCAGAATGGGCGTGCAAGATACAGAGGGTGTATGCAGCAGCGTACCAACCTATCATGACGGACAACGCGGTGGTTTGCTGTTCCGAGTGTGTAGACACTCCATGGTCCAGACGTAGGTTGCCAATCAGGATGCTACGCGCAGCTATTTAGGGGTAGATAGCCTTCTTAAGTCAAGGATGATCTTGAAAGAGACCACAACCGTTGAGGCGCTTCAAAAAGACGTCTATCGATTTTTCGAGGAGATGGAAGAGAACTATGAGCCATGGCACCCTGATCACATCACGTTCCGCTGGACAGAGGGGGATGGGTTGGAACAGGGCGCTGAGGCCTATTTCGAGGAACGTATTGCGGGAAAGTTACAGAAGAAGACGGTAAAGTTCGTAAAGGTAACTCCCGATCGATACATTGAGTTCAAGCCGACATCACTGCTGGTTGGGCTGCTTATGCCTCAAATCAGTTTCGCGATCGATACTCACTCGGACGGTTGCGAACTCACCCAGCAAATCAAAGTACGAACCGGACCGATCGGTGCTTGGCTCAACAAGAGAGAATTTGACGCCGTTCGGACGCACATGCGAGAAGAAGGCGAGAATTTGAAACGCATACTCGAAAATGAGGATCGAGTCCCCTCAGGAAAGAAAGCGTAGGTGATGAGTCAAAGAGGGTTCTTTCAGTTCTGGTTTTGCTGTATGTGCGCGTTCTATTCAGCACGGCTGCTAAAACCTATCACCATTTTAGGGTTTCAACAAGGCCCCTGTTCGAGACCACGCTCACAACGCTGGGAGAGTCACTTCACGACGGATCCGGACGTGGGTGGTCGCGCCTCGCCTTCGAAGAATGCATACATCGATTCCGCCCACTCGTGAACCGTCGGTGCGTCGGTATCGATCACCGCCTGGACCGCCCCGCTGTCTTGCTTGTACAAGCTGATGACGACCCGGTCATCGAGAAGGCCGATTCCGTACGGAGGGAGTTCGTCGTGCTCTAGAACCGTAAAATTATCTCGGTTCACCATCTCTGAACTGCGCTCCGGGTACGTCGAAAAAAAGTACGTGTGACAGCTTGGACGGTCAACCAACGTTATGTCCACCCCGTCCTGTATCAGTTGACGGAGCACGTCCAGACAGGGCTCCATCAAGGCGACCTCGGGTCGAAGAAATCGGAACGTGGTCGTCTCCTGGAGAAACGACTCGAATCGGTTCACCGGGCGGTACGGCGAATCGGGCTCGGCGACGGTTACGGTCATCTCTGACCACGTCTCGATCGTGAATTCGCTGACCTCGTCTGGGAGCCAGTGCCAGACGTCACGCAACTCCCGCTCGGTTTCGACGAGGTCGATCAGGTCCTCCATCCCGGACGCGATCGTCTCTCCCAGCCGCGTTGCCACGTACTGGTATCCCTCCGTACGGATCCAGGTACGGGCTTCGAATTCGCGCAGCGTCCGTCGAATCGTCGACGTCGACACCCCGGTCAGTTCGCAGAGTTCAGCGCGACTCCGAGGACGGTCCGTCAGTGCGCTGAGCGCCTCGACGCGGTGTTCGGATCGCGCGAGATACGCGATGTCTCCGATCGGAGACTCCGTGGGACTCGATCGTATGCTACCCGGCACCATACTATACCCACATACGCCCTCGCAATAACAATTTCCTCAGTCAAAACAAACGCTTTGAGTCGGAACTAAGACCGAGAATGGGTATCTCATACCTCAAGTGTCGAGCGACAGCCAGACGTCCTCGCCGAAACTCGTCCACTGTGTAGTCCTGTCCGTACACGCCTTTCACGCTGTTTTTGATCGATTTCACGACTTCACTATATTTTCCAAGTAGCTGATAGGAATGCGAGAGCGACGCGTCAGTCGGTGATTGATGTGTGCCTCGTAGCCAGTACGGCTCTCTCAACGTTATCTCTATTTGATAGCACTCTCGGTGTTACGTTCTCGTTCGAACTGAGCAGGTAGCGAAAAGTAAAGGACAATCACAGTACCTATCAGCCCGCCAACTGCAATTCGAATGGAGTCGACAACTCAGCCAAGAGGTGACCTGTGAAGCCCGAAGACCATGATTTTCAGCCCCGATGTCCCGTCCACGATTGAATCACTCGGTTACATTCGTTTCACCCATCCAACGTTAGCCCGTGTGTCCCCTCGCCCGCCGGAAGGGCCTCTCCGCCGGCGCCATCTGCACCGTCGACGGCACCCTGGTGAAGGGTACCCAGAAGGGAACCGCCACCGAGGACGAGTCCCTCCCCGAGAAGGCTAAGAACAACGTCTGGCGGGCACTCGACATCTCGCTGGACGCCGTCCGCGCGCTGACGCAGGAGGCCGATTCGGTCGTCGTTCGACCGACGACGCGTCAGGAGCCCGAGTGAGCTTTCGAACGCTAGGCGTCGGAAGGAGCTCTCGAACGCAACTTTTCTGACGGGACCCATCCCGTCTTCCCGGTCGGTTTCTCGCACCATTCCCAGCCGGCGACAGTGACGTGAGACGTGAGCGTGTCACCCGGTTCGACGCAGAGTTCTCTTGCAACGTACTCTTCGAGGCTGATCCACCGCTCATCTCGGTATTCGACGTACGTGTCCGGTATCCACCCCTCTCGTCCAGCGGTATCGATACACCAGAGCCAGCCGTCTCACTTCGTCGCCCGGTCTTCGATCGTGAGTTCGTCGCCCTCGCTCACTCGTATCGGGTCCGGATACGCGGACTCGTACGCTTCGACGACCCGACGATGATTCGACGTTGGATGACTCATACGTCCAACGGTATTCGCTGATCTCAGCGAAAAACCTCCGGTTCGGGCGCTCGAAACCGAAGAACGCGACATCGAAGCACCGTCTGGATGAGGTCCAGACGAGAGACGCGACGCTCACGCCCGATCGTCCACGAACGACCCGGACGAACCACCCAGTGATGATCCCGACGAGCAGACTGATGCACCAGATGAGCCTGCCGAACCGGACGAGCCACCCAACGATGATACCACCGAGGTCCCCACAGACGACGATGTGGACGATGGCGACGAAGCGAACGGCAACGGCGAGGAGTGACGGCGACATCGGAAACAGACCGCATCAGGTGGCGGTCTGGGTCCCCACACGACACGGCCAGTCCAGTGGGCCGGTCTCACCACGCCAGTGCCGACAGCGGGACGAAGCCACCGCGGTCGGGGCCCGTCAGTCGGTCGGTGGCGACTCGGCGGGCCCGCCACGGCGCTGGCGAGCGAGCGCCCACACGAGCGCCGCCGCCAGTCCCGCGACGAGGGCCGGCCAGCGATCGCTGCTGAGATAGAGGTTCGGCGCCGGGAAGTGATAGCCAGAAAGCGGCCAGAGCACGGCGTACGAATACCCGGTCACGGTCAGCAACAGCACGTCGAGGGCGTGGTGGGAGGCGGCCCCGAGCGCAAACAGGGCGATCGTCTGGCGGCGGTGGTCGGGCGCGACGAGCAGGGCACCCAGGCCGACCACGAGGACGGAGCCGCCGAGGGTATGCAGCGGCGTCCAGGAAAACGGGATGCCGAGCACGGCCTGCACGGTTTCGCTCGGCAGCACGAGCTTGAGCTTGACGAAATCCGGCGAGAGCGCGCCGAGCATCACGAGGGGGACCGACTCCGGGCCGAGCCGTTCGTCGCTGACCGCGAGCAGCGTCCCGAGCACATAGCCGACGAGGACGTGGGTGAGAAGATCCGGCATTACTGTTCCCCTCGCTTCGATGCCGGTCGACTCGGTGGTTCTTCCGTGGGGGCGTCGGGCTCGCTTTCGGTGGGCGTGGTATCGTCTCGGGACGACCCCTGGCGGCCGCGGAGCGCGAGCGGGGTCTCGCGCGGGACGAACGCGAGGCGCGCCCGATCGAACCGCCAGTGCCGGAGGAAGCTGCCGAGCGCGAGGCACCCACCGAGAAACGAGACGAGGTACATGTACTGGAACTCCCAGGGGGCCCGCGCGATCGCGCGCTCGGTCGCGAGCGTCGACGGCTCCGCGAGCGTGCCGAAGGCCGTGATCCGATCGCCCACCTCGATCGGGTCGTTCGTGTTCCGGACGGCGGTGGCGGCGTGGTCGAGCGTGAACTGACGTGAGACGTCGTGATAGCGCGTCTCGATCACGACCGGCTCGGTCGCGACGACGGTCCCGCTGAGCACGACCGACTCGCCGACGTACGCCTCGGGGGCGGGCCCGACCTGGTCTTCGTCCGGATAGGCGTTCAGCGTTTCGTCAGAAGCGGGGAGCGTGCCGGCCCAGAGCAGGAACCCAGTTAGACAGACGGCGAGCAGCGCCCCGACGAGGCGGCCGCGCTGGCCGCCCGGTTCACTCGGCGGCATTGATATGAACCAAGTCTGAATCGCGCTATGAGTCTTGTGGACCGGTGGTCACACTGCGGCAGTCCCCACTGGAGTGGGCGACTCGATGCGGCAGTCGCGTCCCGGGTCCGGGACGTGGCACCGCGTCACCGGTGAGGTGCCTGGTCGGCCCACGGTTGTTCCGGGCCGCGTGGCTCTGAACCCCCGCTTGCTGTGTGATGTGTCGCGATGCCACGCACGACCGCGAGTCCCGCAATCACTGTGCCGATCGCTCACATACACACTCGTAGTTCCGCTGGACCGCAACGAATTCAACCCCATGACGAAGTGCGACGACTTCTTCGCCGAAACCGCGCCCGACGACAGTTCTTCGTCGACGAGAAAGCGCTCGACCCGCTGGCCGACCCGGACGAGATCTACAGGCCGCCCGGCACGGGGAAGACGCTGACGACGCGCCGGATCTGCCGGGCGTTCGCCGCCCGTCACGGCAAACTCGCCGTCGAGTACGTCACTCTGAAGGAGTGTCGAACGCGAGGGCATCTTGGGCGTGGTCGCATCGGCGCGTCCGCTTTCGATACACCCGTCGAATCCGCCGACTGCTATATCGACCGTCGCGGAGTTTGGATCGTCTGCGGGCAATTTCCTCGGTGGTGTCGCGGAAGCAAGCGAATAGATCGCGGCCTGCGTAGGGGGACTGTTGGCCGGTCGTGGTCGTACAGGCGACGAGGTTGTTCGCACCCACGTCCGAGGCGGCTTTTCGGAAGCCAGTGGTGAATCCTGTCGAGAATCAGGTGCGGTGATCGGTTGAAAGGCCCTGAACATGTCGTCCACCTCGTCGTAGTACAGTTCTAACCGACCCTGCTCGCCCTCCCACCTGGGAGCGCCGCAGACTTCGAGTCGGAGACGGTCAGCCCCTCCAGCGTGTCGTGCGATGGTTCCGGATCCTCGACGCCCGCTCTGCTCGATCAGAGGGACGAGAACGACCGAGACGCGGCGCGATAGTTGTGTCTAATTCGAACAATATCGATGACGAGCCGGTTCGCTCACCGATTCATCGCAACCTTCGTATTCAACCTATCCAACCGAATCGGACGATCGCTGTAGTAAACGGCGGCAATATGAATCAACAGAGTTATGGTGTAGATGAACAGTATACACAATACTGCCCAATACTGATTGATCACCTGGGCAGAACCATTCACAATGAATCGAAGGACGTTCCTCACGAAACTCGGCGTCGGGGCCGCCACCGGCGGCGCCGCCGTTGCGACGACGAACGCGGTTGCGGCCGAAAGCGACGACGATTATCAACTCGAACTGGAGCCGGGAACGACCGTCTCGTACGCGGAGACGTACTACGGCGAATCGTTCATCTACGCGCCGCTTCCCGACGGTAGCACCTATTACCTGTTCTTGAACCAGAACGGGTGCTGTCAGGTGGACCAGGTCGTCATGGTACTTGCAGAGACCGGTGAAGTGCTATACCTCGAGAGCCTCGACGGCGTGCTCTACACCGTCGACGAGATCGGCGAGATGGCCGACCGGATCGGCGAGATGGCCGACCGGATCGTCTACACCGAAGAACTCATCGTCGAGACGGCGTACCTGATCGTCGACGTCATCGAGTACACGCAGGACAGCACGCTCGAGTTCGTCGAGATGCTGAACCCGATCAGTTCCGTCTGAACACTCCCGCCGTCGTGACCGGCAGCCGTCTCTCGAGATTAGATGTCGCCTCGCGCGTCCTCAATCCGTCCCAGTTCCGGCCGGCCGTCACGACTGTCTGGGAGGACCCCGTGCCGACCACGACCGCGTCGGGGCGAACAGCGGTAGCGCGGCACTGCGGGTGGCTGGACCGTCTCGTCCGATACGTTCTTTGCTGGCACGCCACTACCGCCGGCGAACGCGATCGCATGCGCACGGCCGACGACTGCTTCGTCGCCCCCTCCCCGAACGACAGTCCCTTCGTCGACAAAGGGCGCTCGATCCGCTCGCCGAATCTGCCGAGAGCAACGCCCGCGATATGCAGGAACGCGCCCTCACGACGATGCTGAACGGCGTCCACGACGGCTCCCTGCCGGCGACGGTCTCGCTCTACGGGCCGCGGGGACCGGCAAGACGCGGAAATCCCATGGTCGGATTCCACGCCGTTCACGGCGTGGAGGCGGTCAATCCTGACCACCGGTAGCTTTCGTGGGTGACTCCGAGGACATTCCCGAAGTGGCTGTCGCCAGCAAGAACAGGCGCATCACGCTCCAAAGCGGTTGCTGCGATTGCTGCGTCTCCTTTCCCGAGACCAGGCCCCTCACCTTCGTCCGTAGCGGCCATCCGCTCGCCGAGCAGCCGTCCAGCGCGACGGGAGATACGCGGGGTCATATCCACCACCGGGTAGGAGTCAAGCACGGCTTCCACCTTCTGGCGCTCGTCGAGGGTGTTCGCCACCTTCCCGACGCCGATGTAGAGCTCCAAAACGGTCATCGAGGGACTCACCAGCGGAACGCTCTCGGTTTCGAGTTCCTGGTCTTTCTGGACTGCGGGTTCGACGTCGTCGATAACGTCCAGGATGAAGCTCGTATCAACGCTCATTCGAAGCGCTCCGCGACCTCACGGACCTCATCACGGTCCGCCTGATCAGCGGCCTCGATGGCGTCGTCGCGGGCATCTGGGACGCGATCGCCGACTACTGAGTCAGTTCGGGTGGTGAGCGAATCGGTCCGGGATTCGAGCGTTTGCGTTCGAGACTCGAGTGTGTCGACTTCGTCCTCGAGCGGTTCAACCGGGGTCTCGAGGGTGCCGTCGTTCCAGATCACTCTCCGGTGGGGGTGCGTCAAAGCGACTCACGACACAGGCGGTCCGACCAAGAACACGGCCACGACGCCGTCACTGGCAGAGCTATAGTTCATCGAGGCGCTTCAATTCGATCCCTTCCTCCTCGAAGCGCTCGTGGATCGTCTCGAGCACTTCTACGGAGTTGGGATTGTCGCCATGAATACAGAGACTGTCAGCGGGGATGTCGATCATCGTTCCGTCAGCGGCCTCGACCTCGCCGCGTGTGGCAATGCTTACGGCCCTGTCGGCCGCGAGTCCGGGATCGACCTCCGACACTTCTTTTTCGACGATCAGCGTGTGATCGGAGCGGTAATCGAGGTCGACGTATCCTTCGAACACCGCATCGAGTTCGTCGTATTCCTCGGCAATCTCGTAAATATTCAGGTCTGTCGCGAGATAGACCAGCTCGGGGTCAACTTCGAGGATCGCATCCATGACCGCGCGAGCGTGGTCGTCGCTGCCGGAGAGCATCGAATACATCGCCCCGTGGGGTTTGACGTGTTGCACCTCGACGCCGGCCCACTCGGCAAAGCCGATGAGCGCGCCGAGTTGATAGACGACGTAGTCGCGGACTTCCTGGGGTGTGGCGTCCATCTGCCGACGGCCGAAGCCCATCATGTCCGGCAGCCCGGGATGAATACCGACGCCGACGTCGTGCTCCTCGGCCAGCGTGATCGTCTCGCGCATCACGTGCGGGTCGCCCGCGTGGAAGCCGCCCGCCACGTTGGCCGACGTAATGTACGGCATCACCTCCTCGTCGCGCCCCATGGTGTAGTTGCCGAAGCTCTCCCCCATGTCGCAGTTAATGTCAATGGCTACCATGCGTGAGGAGACTCCGTCGGATCCCTTCATCTTTGTGGAGCGGCTGCGCATCTCGACGCCCTCCGGGGGATTTCGGCGCCGATCGTCGCCGGTCGCCGGCCGTCAGTCGTCGATCGTCAGTTCGATCAGTTCCTGTCCGGCCTCGATCTCCGCCTCGTTGTCGACCAGCACGTCGGTCACGGTCCCGTCGTGCGACGCCGTGACGTCGTGGAAGTTCTTCATCACGCCGATGAGCGCCACCTTGTCGCCCTCGGTCACGTCGTCGCCGACCTCCACGAGCGGGGGGTCGTCCGGATCTGGTCGTCGGTAAAACACGCCGGGCATCGGTGCGGTCACGTACTCGGTCGTCATACCTCGTGTGTGGTTCCCTCACTACTTAATCGTTGACGCCGATCGCCGGATTTCGAGGGAGTCGACCCTTCACGGCGGCGAACGTAAACGCAGCGGTGACGTCGGGTTGACGGCGCGATCGCTCGCGCTCGTCACTCGAGGGCGTCTCGGATCGCGTCGAGATCCGCCTGCGCGGCCTCGCGGGCCTCGAGCGCCTCGTCGACCGTGACGGCGTCGAAGCGGACGGTCTCGTGGGTGCGAATCTGGGCGAGCAGGTCGCGATCCGTGCTGATCACCGTCGCGACGGTCGCGTACCCGCCGCCGGTCACGGCGTCCCGCATCAGGACGATCGGTTGCTGGGGCAGCTGGATCGAGCCGATCGGGTACCCGACGTCGACGACGTTCGACGGGTCGGTCCCCGCGCCGAACGGCTGTTCGCGCTCGACGAAGTCGAGTTCCGGCCCCTCGAGGCGGTAGCCGACGCGATCGGCCTCCGGCGTCACCTTCCAGTCGACCTCGCAGAGCCGCTCCCGGCTCTCGTCGGTGAGCCGGTAATCGCAAAGGCCGACGACGACGCGAACGTCGTCGATCGCCTCGAAGTCGCGGAGCCGCGATTCGGGAGCGCGGTTGCCGATCACAGCCTCGCGGTCGACGCCGTTCTCGCCGATCGCCAGCTCGTCGCCGTCCGCGAGCGTGCGGCCCTCGTGACCGCCGATGCCGACGAGCGTGTAGGTCGACTTGCTCCCCATTACCTCGGGGACGTCGATCCCGCCGACGACGGCGAGGTAGGTGCGCGCGCCCGTCGTGGTGAACTCGGTCTCCAGTTCCTGGCCGCGCTCGACTCGCACCGCTTCGTGCATGGGGACGTCGTCGCCGTCGATGCGGGCCGGCATGTCGGCACCCGCGAGCGCGACGACGGCGTCCTCCTCGAACCGGAGGTCGGCGCCACCGTACGTCATCTCCAGGGTGGCCGCCTCTGGACTGTTGCCGACGAGCGCGTTTGCGACCCGGTGCGAGAAGAGGTCCATCGCACCGGAGGGCGGCATGCCGATGTGGTACTGGCCGAACCGGCCGAGATCCTGTACCGTCGTCGAGATGCCGCCGTCGAGGACGCGAATCATTCGTACAGCACCTCCGTGATCTCCTCGTTGTACTCGTGTGGGGCCTCGAAGAACTCGTCGGGGGTGAACTCGACCGACGCGGTCGTGTACTCGTACGTGCCGGCCTCGACCTCCTCGCGCACCGCGTCGTACTCGTCCCGGTCGATCGGCCGGTAGTTCAGGACGTCCCCGGGATTCGGGAAGACGATCGACTCCTGGAAGTCGGGGAGGGTCTGCTCGGCGTCCAGCACCTCGATCGGCGTCCGGCCGTACAGTTGGTAGCCGCCCGCGCCCTGGACCGGGTAGATGACCGAGAACGCGCCGCCGAAGCCGACCGCCCGGCCTGGCGTGTTGGTTCGGGGTTGCTCGTACTTCGGTACCTCGAGCTGGTCGCTCCTGGGCACCATCTGGAAACACCACGGGAGGCCGGGGACGAACCCGACCATCGTGACCATATGCGGCGCGCCGACGAAGGTCTCGATGAACGCCTCGGCGTCCTCGAGCCCGTTGATCCGCGCGGAGTACTCGAGGTCCGTCGCATCGGGGTCCTGGTGGCGATCGCGAAACTCCATGAGCGTCTCGTGGGTCCACGGGTCCTGGAAGAGGACGGGAACGTCGACGATGCGCGTCTCCCAGGAGTACTCCTCGATGTCGGTCTCGGCGGCGATCTCGCGCAACCTGTCGACCATCGCGTCCGGCCGGATCACGTCGGGGTCGAACCGGACCATGTACGACGCGTTGGCTGGGCAGATTTCGGTGACACCGTCGATGTCGCGCTCGCTGATCTGTTGTGTGATCGCCATCGCCTGAAAGTTGGCGTCGAAACTCATCGCCTCGTCAAGTTCGACAAACACGTGATCGTCGCCGCCGAATTCGTATCGAGGCTCCGGCAGTTCCGTGCGTTCGATTCGCGCTTCTGTCATCGGTGTGCCGCCTGTCACCGTGTAATACATTAACAGTGGCGGTACTCCGGTTCTAGGAGTCTCTCCGCCGAAATCGACGCTCGACGACACCCACAGTGGTGGGCTCTCCCCACAGGCGTGTCGACAGTGCGCGTCGGCGCAGGCAGTACGAGCCGGTTGGAGACCGTTCCCGGCCGACACAGGACGGACGGCGCGCGGGTTCCAACTTAAGTGGGTTGCTAGCGACTTCCAAACGATGTTCGACAGACTCCTCGTCGCGAATCGCGGCGAGATCGCGGTCCGGGTAATACAGGCGGCGCGGGAACTCGGCGTCGAAACCGTCGGCGTCTACAGCGACGCGGACGAGACGGCAAAGCACGTCCGCCACGCCGACGTCACCCGTCACGTCGGGTCGTCGCCAGCCAGAAAGAGCTACCTCGACGGTGACGCCCTCCTCGAGGCCGCTCGCGAGACCGACGCGGAGGCGATCCACCCGGGGTACGGGTTCCTGGCCGAAAACGAGGCGTTCGCTCGTCAGGTCGAGCAGTCGGAGTGTGCGTGGATCGGGCCGCCGGCGGACGTCATGGCCGAGTTCGGCGAGAAGACGAAATCCCGGACGCTGATGCAGCAGGCGGGCGTGCCGGTGGTTCCCGGCACCGAGGACATCGTCGACGCGCCGGCCGACGTCCGCGCGTTCGCGGACGAGCACGGGTATCCGGTCGCCGTCAAAGCCGACAGCGGCGGCGGCGGTCGCGGTCTCAAAGTCGTCGACGAAGCGGCCGAGATCGAGGACGCCCTTGCGGAAGCCAAGCGCGAGGGGGACGCGTACTTCGACAACCCCGACGTCTACGTCGAGAAGTTCCTCGAGAACCCGCGCCACATCGAGGTCCAGGTGCTCGTCGACGCACACGGCAACGCACGCCACCTCTACGAGCGCGATTGCTCCGTCCAGCGCCGCCAGCAGAAACTCATCGAGGAGACGCCGTCGCCGTCGCTCGATCCGGAGACACGCGAGGAGCTCTGTGCCGCCGCGTGCCAGGGCGTTTCCGAGGCCGGCTACGAAAACGCCGGCACCGTCGAGTTCCTCTACGAGGACGGCGAGTTCTACTTCCTCGAGGTCAACGCCCGTATCCAGGTCGAACACACGATCACCGAGCTCGTGACGGGCATCGACATCGTCAAGTGGCAGCTCCGCATCGCCGCCGGCGAGGAACTCGACTTCGCGCAGGACGCGGTCGCACCCCGCGGCGCGGCGATGGAGTTTCGCATCAACGCCGAAGATCCGTCGGCCGGCTTCTCGCCCACCCCCGGGACGCTCGAGACGTATCGCCCGCCAACCGGGATGGGCGTTCGCGTCGACGACGGCGTCGACCAGGGCGACCGGATCAGCCCGTACTACGACTCGCTCGTCGGCAAGTACGTCGTCTTCGGCGAGCATCGCGACGAAGTCCTCGCGCGGGGCCGACGCGCGCTCGACGAGACCGACATCGAGGGGATCGCGACGACCGTCCCGTTCCACCGCGCGGTGCTCGAGGACGAGCGGTTCCGCGCGAACGACCACACGACCAAGTACCTCGACGAACAGTTCGACGGGCTCGACTGACGGCGGGCGGCGCGCCCCGAAGCCCGTATTTGGCCGGAGCGTCAGCCGGCAGTTTCGGCTTCGAGAGCCTCCCGAAGCGCCGCGACGATCGACTCGAGCTGCTCGCGGTCGATCGTTAGCGGCGGCTGGATCCGAAGCGAGTTCCTGTAGACCCCGCCGACGCCGATCACGCTGCCGGGGTCGACGAGATGGGGTGCGATCGCCAGGGATGCTGCCATCTGGAGCGACGATGCTGACTTCGACGACCAGGACCTGGTCGAGACGTACTCGACGAGTGATGTGATCAACTCGTTTGACACGCGCTAACTCGGCAGATCTGTCTCTCAGTATCACGAGCGCACACGCAGAGCTGTATATTGATCGCCACCAGAGAACGAGACAAAACTGGCGGAAACCGATGCCGACGGTCAGTCGGTCTCGAACGCCTCGAGCCCCGCTTGGGCGACTTCGACGTCCTCGTCCACGCTGCCGCCGGACACGCCGACGCCGCCGACGACGGTGCCGTCGTCGTCCTCGAGGGGGAATCCGCCACCGAAGGTGATGATTCGGCCGTCGTTCGTCTCCCCGATCCCGTACAACGACTCGCCCGGCTGTGAGACCTCGTGAACGGTTTCCGTATCCAGTTGCAACGAGACCGCTGTGTAGGCCTTGTTCTGGGCGATGTCGATGCTCGCGAGCAGCGCGCCGTCCATCCGGTGAAAGCCGACGAGATTGGCACCCTCGTCCATTACTGCGATACACATCGGCGGGACGTCGGAGTCCCCGACGTGGGTCTCCGCCGCTTCGATGATCTCCGTTGCGACATCCAGTGTGACTTCTGTCATGTGGTCCGGCCTCCCGTCCCTAGAATCAGAATGCTGAAAAATAAACCTATGCCATGAGTTAACATGACCGTTGGGTCCGGCTGACCCTCTCGTCGGTCGATAGATCGCCGCACGGACCCCGACCGAACGCGACGATCGCGACGACAGCCGGTCCGGGGTCGCCGTCCGCTGACCGCCGCGGCGCCTAGCCCGGGGTCGGGGGTGTGGCCCACCCATGGTCGCGATCGGCTCACGGCTGGCGGGCGACGCCGTTGCCGTCGCCGACCCGACGCGAATCGAGAGCGTGCGCCGGCCGATCGTTGGCGTCGAGTCGCCGCCCGACGCCGCGATGGACGTCGACGTGTTCGATCGGGAGGGATCGGTCAGGCCGGGGTCGAACCCGTCGGGATCGAGCGGCCGCTCGTCGGCCGGGTCGTCGACAGACGGCTGATTCGGTCCTGGGTTGGAACCTAATGGTCGCGGATTGCCCGCCGCGTGCCGACGCGACACGCACAGATGGGGCGGTTGTGAACGCCCCACCATGTACCCCTGGGAGTACGCCGCCGTCGCCTCCCGCTGCGACGTGGCGTTCGCGCGCTGGCACGAGAGGAACCGACGGGGTGGGCCGGCCGCGTCGTGCTGCTGGCCGCCCAACGCCCGGAACTGCTCGACACCCCGCTGGCGTGGCAGTGTGGCCGCTTCCCAGCGGGCGCGCTTACTGGTGGTCGTCGTGGTCCCGCGCTCGGGTGCCGGCCTCACGATCGCGCACCGACGCGGGCGGCCGACGCTGGGCGTCGCGGTCGCGATCGGCGACCTCAAACTCGGGTATCGACAGACTGCGAGGCCGTACACGATGTCAACGCCCGTCCCACCGCTTGCGGGATGCAAGACACTGTTCGAAGAGCGTGAGTACGCTGCGTCGGCTGCGTCCACATCAGTGGGTGGAGTTCAAAAGGACGTCCAATCGACGACAGTGACGCCGTCCATCCGGTCGAAGTGGTCGACGTTCGCAGTGAGCACCGAGAGCTGTTCGACCATTGCCGTCGCCCCGATGTAGACGTCATGGAGGTCATGAAGCGGCGTGCCTTGCTGGTGCATCTCGCTGATGATGTCGGCGGCAGCGATCGCGACCGCGCGATCGACCTCTATGATTTCGAACCGGGCGAGCAGGCGCTCCAGATCCTCGAGTGCGTCCTGCCGCGTCGCACTGTCCGTGTATCGCTTGTTCACGCCGAGACGCAGTTCGGTGACTGTGACCGTACTGATCGCGTGGCGGCCCTCGTCGTCAAGCCTGGCGACCCGATCAGCGACTCCGCCGCGGTCGATATCGACGAGTACCGCCGTGTCACAGAGTTTCATCGTCGAGATCCTCGAGCGTCCCGCGACTCAGTTGTCCGATATCCGCCTTGACATCGTCGTGCGTCTCGCGATCGAGGACGCCCGCGCCCGTGACGTCGGCGAGTTGGCGACGCTCGTCGAGGTGGTCTCGAATGACGTCGCTGAAACTGCGATCTCCCTTCTCGCGTTTGAGTTCGCGATACACGTCGTCGGAGATTGCGATGTTCTTGCTCATGTCGTATGTATGGGTACTCATACGCAAAAGCGTTTCGTGGAGCGTGATACGGACGTACCGAAAAACCGAGCGAAAGAGCGCATACGCGGGCCTCGACGGCGTCTTCGCCGGCATCTGGGACGCGCTGACCGACTATCCAGAATGGACCGTCCCGTGATCGTCGAGTCGACGAACGATCGTCTTCGTGTCGTCTTCGGACAACCCTCCTCGACCGCTCTACCGATCACGCCAATCGTGCCGGGTACCGTTGCCTCGAGGCCGCTGTTCGATCGGCCTCCCCCGTGGACACCTGTCGTCTCCGGACGGCTTCGCGAGGCCGTCACGCCGCTTCCCTGCCGGCCCTGCTCGTGGTGAGCCATCCACCGCTACTCGCCTCCCGTGAACGACCATACAGACACGTAGTTCCGCTGGAAACCGACCGAACCACCTGCGTTGCTCGGGGACCCGAGCAGTATTCGGGGTACGTGATGCCCGCAGAATGCGTCACACCCCTGCTGTGGTTCGGTGGTTGCTCGATCGGCATGTCTGAAATAGATCTAAACTGAGAGGTACGTTATTATATCTCTTAGAATAGATGTTCGACGCCGCTCCGATACCTGTGGCTCACGTCTCGAAATCTGATCCCGTGCCGGTGGTGTATAATGTTGAGCCACGGTGCTGAATCGATGAGATGCACGCCGTCTGTGGCGTCGTATCTCGCTGTGAGAGAGCTGAAGAACCTTTCAGCACGTCCTGGTGGGCGCGTTGCATACCGCCGGGGACGGTGGAATCGGTTCGTGTCGGGATCGACAGCAAAATACCGCTACTGGCGGTAACCGTCGAGTCAGTGCGGTTGATCGGACCCTGATCCAGCTGGGTCCCGGCGATCGGCTGTCGAACTGTGTTCTGGCTCCCCGTGGAGCGTCGATCGGGCACCACTTCGCCCCATATCTAATATATAGATACAGTATTCGAAAGTGGTGGATCAGATGGATGGGCTGGATACGTACTTGTATCCGTTCGCACACTTTCGCGTCTCACATCACACGGCTACCTGACTGCTCCTGGTGCCGATAAGGCGGGTGAATGCTAACATGGACACCAAAAATTCCGATCAACTCGATTTTCAAAGTGTATAAATACTGTCTCTATCCACCGACCCCGTGACGTAGGACGCTTGGCGACGGAACGGAGCCGACGGGTCAGAGCGCTCGAGTGAGGGGATCTTAGACTGGGTTCAGGCGTGCTTCTCCCGTGGGTCGCCGACGAGCGGGGCGGAGCAGGTGGCTACGGAGTTGTCGCTCGGCGGGGCTACCCCCGTTCGACGGAGGGCGGCGGAACCCGACTCGGCGTCACGACACCGCTACGGAGGTCACTCGCTGAATACGTACGGCGTAACCGGGGCCAGTGTCCGACCACGTATGCGATACGTTCTTTGGTGGCACGCCACTACCGCCGGCAACGCCGCCATATGAGCAAGTACGACGACCTCTTCGAGGCGACTGCGCCGTCGGATAGCGTCTTCGTCGAGAAGGGGGCGCTGGATCCGCTGGCCGACCCGGCCGAAATCTACGCCTGCGAGCGCCAGGAACGCGCGTTGGCGACGATTCTGAACGGCGTCCGAAAGATGGTGTTCCACGGTGATCTCGATGAGTAGAGAAGGCGACCCGCAGGCCATCACGGACGCGCTCACCGTGGCTATCGACGCGTTTAACGAGGAAGGATACGGTGTGCCCAAGCGGGAAGAGGCGATTGACGCCGACGCCGACTGGTAAACCCAGTTGGCGAAGGCGTGTCGGTTGCTAGCCGCAGTCGATACGATCGCTGAGTAAGGATTCTACACTGCTACCATCGAATTGTGTTTCGGTGCGACCGAACGATCGGTCGAAGCCTTCGCGTTAGCCGAAGGCGGCGACGATCTCACTGATTACCATGACCACACCACTTGCTACGATCGTGCCACCGACCTCGGACTTCTCTCCGCCGAAACGACGCGTGAATTCCGACAACTGTACGACACCAACCGTACGGACAGTTACTACGGTGGGCGACGTCCGACAGAACGCCAAGCAGACACGATCCTCCAACTCGCTCACACAATCCACGAACGTGTCACAAACCAAATCAGGGAAGGCGCGCGACTGCGCTTGCGACTCATTGGACTAACTGGCGATAGGAGCAGAGATTCAGTATTTGGAGACGGGGCGCTACCGCTTCAGTTGAATCTCACGTTCAGGGAGGCCTCGATCCCCGGGACGAACTGGGCACGGTTGCCGCTCCCTGTGCTCCAGACGGTGGGCTACGCCGTGTTCGGGAGCGCATACCGGCAAATGGACACGATGGCGTCCTCGTCGTACTGGAATGGATTCGTCTCCATGTTGAGGTTATCAACGGCCGTCTCGGCGACGACCTCCAGCTGCCAGTCCTCGGGGACGTCCGGCAGATGCTGCAACCCGACGTCGCGTCGGAGGCGTTCCACGCGGTCGGCGAGCTCCACGTGCGGGGGGCGGGCTGACTCCACGAGGGTGGCGTATCGCGCCCGCGCTCCCGGATCTCGCTCGCCGTTACGGCGGACGACCGCCGGGAGGAGCATCGCGTTCAGGTGGCCGTGTGGAAGGTCGTGGACGCCGCCGAGCGCGTGGCTCACTGCGTGGACGGCACCCAGCCCGGCGTTGTTCATCGCGACACCGGCCAGATAGCTGGCTTGCTGCAGCGCCTCACGGGCGGCGAGATCGTCGCCGTCCGCGACCGCCGTCCTGAGTGACTCCCTCGCGATGTCGTAGGCGTGGCGGCTGTAGGGGAGTGTTAGTTCTGTCGCGCCACTGGCGGTGAGTGATTCGATGGCGTGCGTGAGCACGTCGAACCCCGTCGCGGCCGTCAGGACTGGTGGCAGCGAGAGGGTCAGTTCGGGGTCGAGGACGGCCGCGTCAGCCAGCATCGAGGGGTGACCGACGCTCCGCTTCTCCGCGCGGTCGTGGTCGGAGACGACGGCCCAGTAGCCGGTTTCGGTACCCGTTCCGGACGTCGTCGGCACCAGAACGAACGGGACGCGGCGGTCCAGACGGTCCAGGGAGGTCTCCGGGGAGAGGTCCAGCGGGTCAGTGGTTGTCGCCGAAACGGTTGGTGCGATGCACGCAGCCTTCGTTGCGTCCATCGGACTCCCCCCACCGACCCCCACGGCGAAGTCAGCGGCTACGAGCCGGTCGGAAAGAGACAGAACGGTCTCCTGGTCCGGGTTCGACGGGACGTCCGTGTGGACGGTCGGCTCGACCGGCAAGTGATCACGGACCGCGTCGACGACACCAGCGTTCGCGACACCCTCGTCGGTCACGACGTGAACGTCGTTCGCGTCGTCTGGCACGAGGTCCGCGAGCCGGGACCGAGAGCCTGGTCCGGTGAACGTGCGCGGTGGGGAAACGAACTCCGTCATGTTCGATCGAATGGCCCTCCAGTTGTATTCAGCGTCGCGACGCGAACGAGTTTGATCGACCACAGAGAGCTCCCGGCACCCCCCGGCAATCGCGTCCCGCCCCGAACTCCTGCCCGGTCGTTATCCCGGATGCGTGGCGTGGAGTCGTGGCGGCTCATGGGTTGATGTTGATGCCGACGTTCTTTTCCTGCGTGTAGTTCTCGATCGCCGAGAGCCCCTTCTCGCGACCGACGCCGCTGTTGTCGTACCCGCCGAACGGCGTCTCGATCCCGCCCACGAACCACTCGTTGACGTATATCTGCCCGGCATGGACGTCGCGAGCGAAGCGGTGCGCGCGCCGCAGGTCCTCGGTGAACACCCCGGCGACGAGCCCGTAGTCGACGTCGTTGGCGAGTTCGACGGCCTCCGTCTCGTCGGCGAAGGTCGTCACAACGAGCACTGGCCCGAAGATCTCCTCCTGGGCGAGGCGCGAGTCGTGGTCCACGTCGTCGAAGATCGTTGGTTCGACGAAGTAGCCAGTCCGGTCCGGGACGCCTCCGATGAGCGGGCCGCCGTACTCCCGCCGGCCCGCGTCGACGTAGGAAGCGACGCGGTCGAGTTGGTCGGCCGAAATCAGTGGGCCCACGTCCGGGTCGTCCATACCGGGGCCGACCGTGAGCGACTCGACCCGCGCAGCGAGCTGCTCAACGACTGCGTCGTGAACGTCCTCGTGGACGAGCAGGCGGGAGGCCCCGGAGCAGATCTGGCCGGCGTTCGAGGTGAACAACCCGGCGACAGCGCTCTCGATGGCAGCGTCCAGGTCGGCGTCCCCGAACACGACCAGCGGGCTCTTCCCTCCGAGTTCGAGGTGTACATGCGCGAGATGCTCCATGGCCGCCTTCCCGACCTGGCGGCCTGTTTCGACCGATCCGGTGAAGCTCACGCCGTCGACATCGGGGTGGCTGGAGAGGGCAGCGCCCGCCTCGTCCCCACGGCCAGGAACGACGTTGAGAACGCCGTTGGGGAGGCCAGCGTCGGCCGCGATCTCGGCGACCCTGACCGACGAGAGGGGCGCCTCCTCGGCCGGCTTCACGACCGCTGTGTTGCCCGCGGCGAGCGCCGGAGCGACTGATCGGCCGAAGATGCCGATCGGGTAGTTCCACGGGATGATCTGGGCGGTGACACCTAGCGGTTCTCGAACGGTGTAGTCCACGTACTCCTCGCCGAGCGGGATACTATCGCCGTGTATTTTGTCGGCGATACCCGCGTAGTACTCGAAGGCGCGGGCGCAGCCGTCCACGTCAACGAGTGCCTGAGACCAGGGTTTGCCAGTGTCGAGCGTCTCCAGGTCTGCAAGCTCCGTCTGCGCGGCCCGGATACGGTCTGCAACGTCGGCGAGCAGTTCGCCGCGTTCCGCTGGCGGTCGGGACCGCCAGTCAGCGAGCGTCTCGCGGGCTGCGGCCACGGCTCTCTCGACGTCTCGACTGTCACCGGCAGCGACCGTCGTGAGTTCGGTCTCCGTGGACGGGTTCACGATCGGCAATCGGCCACCCGTCACGGACTCGACCGGGTCTCCATCGATGAAGAGACGATACTCGTTCCTGATATCCATGGTGGGCGTGATCCCGCTGGTCACATTACGGTTGGCGGTTACATGGGTCAGTATTTATACCTATTTTCGCTGGTGGTAGTCGCGCCCGCATACGAAAAGCTCGCTGCCGCCGGTTCGTCTCGAAATGCGTTTGGGGCATACGTCGCAAGGAAGGGTATGCATCGAATCATCGGCTCCTGCTCCTGATCCCCCTGCTCGACATGCTCCTTTCTTGCCCTTGGTGGTGCTCTTGGGAGTCCTAACGGCACTGGTGGGGATGTTGCTCGTCCGGGTAGATGGCGGTATGCCTTGGCCCAGATGCATCGCAAGGCCGCCAGGAGAGAAAGGACCCCACCGACGAACCCCCTTGACGGTGACCTCCTTCTCACTCTGAGCCTCGTTACTGATTTCGTCGGATTCGTTTTCGTCCTGCCGCCGACCCGATACCCCGTCCGTTTGGCGCTGAAGAAGCGAGTGGTCACGCCCTACGTCGACGCAAGAGCTCCAGCTTCGCCACCGGCAACGTCTACATCGGCGGCTTCCCCCAACGAGAACGACTTTAGCGGGGGCCGAGCGCTGGCGGGCCAGGCGCCGGTCGGGGCGAGACCGTCGACCTCTGGAAAGACGCCTACGTCGTCGAGTTCGAAGAAACGAGCGACACCTGACTCAGGTCTCCCGGGCCCGGCGCGTCTCGAGGACTGGGTTCCGCTCGCGAGCGGTCGCGATTCGTCCCCGGTCGAACGATGCAGCCACGGTCGTCTTGCCGTCACCGGTCTCCACGAGTATATCGCCCTCGGGGCCGGCAACGAGGCTTCCGCCGGCGTGGACGCGACCGCGCTGGTCGCCGGCGTGATTCGCACCGACGACATAACACGTGCCGTCGAACCCGCGAGCCCGACAGAGGAGACGCCAGTCCGACCGATAGGACTCGCGCCAGGCTGCGCTGACCGCTAAGAGGTCACACTCAGCGCGACCGTACGCCAGCGTCACCTCGGGAAAGTTCAGGTCGTAGCACAGGACGAAGCCGACAGTCCCGACGGTTGTTTCGACGGTCACGGGCGCCGACCCGGTAGCGAACCGGTCTGCCTCGTCGCCCCAGAGGTACTGCTTGCGGTACGTCGCTGTGACGCCGTCGCCCGTGACGCAGACGAGGTCGTTGTACAGTGCGTTGCCGTCCCGCTCAGGGAGGCCGACGACGAGGGTTGTCCCATGGGAGTCCGCTACTTCGATCAGCCGATCTGTGAGCCGTCCGGGGATTTCCGCTGCGTGCACCTCAGCCACGTCAACGTCGTAGCCCGTCACGCAGAGTTCGGGAAATACGGCCAGCTCGACCGAATCAGGAAGCGACCCCAGTAGTTGCTCGATCCGTTCGACGTTCGCGTCGACGTCGCCTACCGTCGGTTCGAACTGGCAGGCCGCGACGGCCGGGGCGTCCGGGTCGGGCATGGTTCTGGGCTACGTAGGCGGCCTCCGGACTTGAGCGTACCCGAGAACATGTGGGCCGTTTAGAGTGCCCCGCCCCCGGCCCGAATAAACCGTGGACATGTGGGTCGCGAGGGTTAATGGGCTGAAACTGCAGCTTTCATCCCATGAGTATCGACAGCGAACCGCGTCCCAGCGGGCCGGGGGATCTCGCCGCGCTCGACAGGCGTATCGACGGTGACGTTGACGCCAGCGACGCGACGCGGGCCCTCTACGCGACGGACGCGAGCATCTACAGGGTAGAGCCCGCGGGGGTGGTCTGGCCGGCCAACCGCGACGACGTCCGCGAGATCGTTCGGTTTGCCCACGAAAACAACGTCAGCCTCACCGCCCGTGGCGCCGGTAGCAGCCTCACCGGCAACGCCATCGGCGAGGGGCTGGTGGTCGAGTGTACCCGATACCTCAACGAGATCGTGGCGGTCGACCCAGAGCGCGGGACCGCGACCGTCCAGCCAGGGGTCGTCCTGGACGACCTCAACGCGGCGCTCGCCGAACACGACCTGTACTTTCCGCCAGACCCCAGCACGTCGAGCACTTGCACGATCGGGGGGATGGTCGCCAACGACGCGGCCGGGCCCCACTCGGTTCGCCACGGTACGACCCGCGAGAACGTCGCCGCCGTCGAGTGCGTCCTCGCCGACGGGAGCCTCGCGACCTTCGAGCGCCGCTCGGGGCCGGCACTTGAGCGGGCACGAGACCGGGACGACCGTGTTGGCGACTTGTATCGGACAGTGCTGGATGCCCGGGCACAACTGGCCGAGGAGATCGACGAGCGGTATCCCGACGTCGAACGGAACTCCAGCGGGTACGACCTCCAGTCGGCCGCGGCACCCGACGGGTCGTGGGCGGACCTCTCGCAACTGCTCGTCGGCAGTGAAGGGACGCTGGGATTCATCGTCGAGGTGACGATCGAGGTGACCGAGCGACCGTCAGCGCGAGCGGCCGCCCTCTGTTTCTACGACGACGTCGTCGATGCCGCGGCTGCGGTCGTCCCGGCCCGGGCGGCCGAGGCGAGCGCCATCGAACTCGTCGACGACGCCGTCCTTGGTTACGCCCGTGACGCCTGGGGTATCGACCTCGTCCCGGAGGCGGCAGGCGCCGCGCTCCTGATAGAGGTAGAAGGCGAGCCGGCGGACCTGGAGGACCGGCTCGACGAGGCCGTCGCCGCGGCCACGACGGCGGACCTGGTCGGCGTCGAGCGGGCGACGTCGGACGAGAAACAGGACGTGCTGTGGAAGGTCCGCAAGGCGTCGAACCCGCTGTTGAATCGGCGTCCCGGCGACGAGCAGGCGCTATCGTTCGTCGAGGACGCCGCGGTGCCACCCGAGCGTCTCCCCGAATACCTCGAGCGCGTCGGAGACGTCCTCCGCGAGCACGACCTGGAGGCGAGCGTCTTCGGTCACGCTGGCCAGGGCGTACTCCACGTCAAGCCCTTCCTCGACCTCTCGACCGAAGCCGACCGGGAACGCCTGCAGGCGGTCTCGGAGACGGTCCACGAACTCGTGCTCGACCTGGGCGGCTGTGTCTCCGGCGAGCACGGCGACGGCCGATTGCGGTCCCAGTACCTCCCGCAGATGTACGGTGAGGATGTCTACGAGACTTTTTGCGCGATCAAGCGGGCTGCCGACCCCCGGGACGTGTTCAACCCAGCGAAGGTGGTTCCCAACGCCGAGGGAAATCTCGCTGGTGTCACGGAGGACCTCCGGTTCGAGGGCTACGACCCGCAGACGGTGGAGACGGCGCTGGACTTCTCGGCCGAGGGCGGGTTCGGCTCGCTTGTCGAACAGTGTAACGGCTGCTCGAAGTGTCGGTCGACCGGCGATGGCGTGATGTGTCCCTCCTACCGGGCCGCCGACACGGAGGTCACGAGCACCCGGGGTCGCGCTAACATGCTCCGGGGGGCCATCGACGGCGAGCTCGGCGAGGACGCGCTGACCAGCGATTGGTTCCAGGAGGAGGTATTGGACCGCTGTCTGGCTTGCAAGGCCTGCGAGACAGAGTGCCCCACCGGCGTCGACATGGCGAAGCTCAAGACCGAGGCGAAACACCGGCGCCATCAGGAGCGTGGGGTCCCACTGCGTTCGCGGCTGTTCGGTAACGTCAGGACGCTCAACCGGCTGGGCAGCGCGCTGGCACCGCTGGCCAACCGCCTCGCGACGTTCGGTCTAGGCCGTGTCGTGATGGAGAAGGTACTCGGCATCGACCGGCGGCGGTCCGTCCCCCGATTCGCCGCCGAGTCGTTCCCGGAGTGGGTCGCAGCACGCGAGCCCGCGGCCACTGCCGGCGAGTGCGGCCGGGTCGTCCTCTACCCGGACTGCTATACGGCCTACAACCACCCCCAGGTCGGCAAAGCGGCCGTCCGCCTCCTGGAGGGTCTCGGCTACGCCGTCGAGGTTCCCGCCGTGAACTGCTGTGGCCGGCCGGCCCTGTCCCAGGGCATGGTCGAGCGCGCGCGTGGCGACGCAGCCGAAACCGTCGACGTCCTCGCCGACTACGTCGACGATGGCGTTCCCGTGCTCGCAGTCGAGCCGTCCTGTGCCAGCGCGCTCGTCGAGTACGACGATCTGCTCGAAGAGACAGCCGGCGTTCCCGACGCGGCAGCGACGGTCTCGACGTTCCTCTACGACAGAGTGGTGACCGGCGACCTGGCGTTGCGCGAAGCCGTCGATGGCGAGCGCGTCGCGTTCCACGGCCACTGCCACGAGACCACCAAGGGCTGGGACCACGCACCGATCGCTCTGCTCCGCCAGGTTGGCTACGGGGTTGAACCGGTAGCGGCCACCTGCTGTGGCATGGCGGGCTCGTTCGGCTACGAGACCGAGCACTACGGCCTCTCGACGACGCTCGGCGCGGACCTCGTCGAGACTATCGAGGCCGGGGAGTCGGACGTGGTCGCCGCGACGGGCGCGTCCTGCAGACAGCAACTCGGGGACTTCGACGTCGATACTTATCATCCGGTCGAACTCCTCGCGGAGGTGGTCGTATGACCGACGATGTCCTCTACGGCGCGATCGACTGTCACGTCCACACGGCACCTGACCTCGTCGAGCGCTATCAGACGGACCTGGCGCTCGCTCGTGAGGCGATCCAGGCTGGCATGCGCGGCGTCGTCGTCAAGAGCCACGTCCTCCCGACCGTCGGACGGGTCGACCAGGTCAACGAGGCGCTCGGTGCGACGGTCCTCCACGGCGGTGTCGCGCTCAACGGAACCGTTGGCGGGCTGAACCCGGACGCCGTCGAGACCGCGCTCGAACTCGGTGCGCGGATCGTCTGGCTGCCGACGGCCTGGGCCGCCAACCACGCCAGCCAGGCGCGAGCGGCGGGCCGGTCGCGGTTCGTTGGCCAGCGGGTCCCCGGTTCCGACGAGGAGATCCGCGTCGCCCGCGACGGCGAGGTGACCGAGGCGACCCAGCGCGTCGTGAACCTGGTCGCCGAACACGACGCGACGCTCGGGACGGGTCACGCTAGTCCCGAAGAGATCGACGCCGTCGTCGAGGCCTGCGACGCCGCCGGCGTCAGGTGCCTGGTAAACCACCCCTGCTTCCGCCTCGTCGACCTGCCCCTGGAACGCCAAGTCGCCCTCGCCGAGCGCGGTGCCGTCATGGAGTACTGTGCGTACGCTGTCGAGAGCACGCCAGACCACTCCGTCGACCGCCTCGCGCGCGCCGTCAACCGGATCGGCCCGGAGCGGTGTCTGCTCGCCACCGACTACGGACAGGCTGAGAATGCGGCGGTGTCTGGCCTGGCCACGTTCGCGCGCGAGGTTCAGGAGGCAGGCGTCCCCCGCGAGGCGGTGCGGACGATGCTGACGGAGACGCCGGCTCGCGTCCTCGGACTATGAGGCGTAGTCTGTTGTTTACCCCATTTTAAACCCTCCATATTGTTGGAGTGAAGACTGATGCGGGGTCTCAGTCAACACCGTAGTTGTATGCCAGACTATCCCATCGTCAACGCACACCACCATATCGGCCACCCCGATGACGACCAGGACAGCGTTTTCCAGTGGAGCGAGAGCGTCGCCCAAATCATCGACACGATGGACGAGAATCGGGTCGACGCAAGCATGTTGATGCCCCTCGGCGGCGAGAATGACCGGAGCGTCACCGAAGTACACGACAGCATTTACGAGGCGAGCGAGGCCTATCCCGGCCGGATCTTCGGCATTACCGCGCCCAATGCCCACCTCGGGCGCGAGTTCGTCCACGAGGAGATCACCCGGTGTGTGGAGGAACTGGACTTCAAGTACGCCAAGCTCCACACGCTGGCCTGGGGCGTCGACCCCACCTCCGACGTGGCCTACGACTTCTACGACGCCTGCGTCGAGAACGATATCCCCGTCATGATCCACACCGGTCCCCACGGGATGCCCTTCTCCGTGCCCGGGATGCTCATCCCGGTGGCCGAGGACTACCCGGAGCTCGACATCGTGATGGCCCACATGGGCGGTGCCTACACGCTCACCCAGGAGGCGATCATCCTGGCGAAACGCTATGAGAACTTCTATTTGGACACGACCCTGGCGCTGAACATGTACGTCCGGCGGGCGATGGAAGAGGTCGGCGCCGACCGCCTGCTGATGGCCGCCGAGCACTCCTCGAACATCCCGGTCGCCCTGACGAAGATCGACTGCATCGGGGCCAGTGAGGACCAGAAGCGCCAGATCCTCGGCGGGAACGCCATCGACCTGTACGACCTCGACGTGGCCGTCCAGGACTGGGAAGAGAAAGAGGTCTCCGCCGCCGACTGAGGACGACCCGTGAGCACCGCCCGCGCCGTTGCGTTCGCGATGGACGCCACGCTGGCCGACGCGCCACCAGCAGTCGGGTGCCACGTCCGACGGCGCGTCCTCGACACGCTCGCGGCGACAGTCGCGGGATTCCGCACGCCTGGTATCGACGTCACCCTGGCGTACGTCCGCGACAGACTCGACGGCGGGGAGGCGACACTCCTCGACCGAACGGGCACACGCCGCTCTCTCGAGGGGGCGGTACTGGCCAACGCCACCGCGGCGAATACGCTGGACATCGACGACGGCCACCGGGCGGTCAAGGGCCACCCGGCGGCAGTCGTCGTTCCCGCCGCACTGGCGGCCGCGGAGGCGGCGGACGCCACCGTGGGCGAGTTCCTCGACGCCGTCTTCGTCGGATACGAACTCGGCGTTCGCGCCGGGCTGGCGATCCACGCGACCGACGGCGTCTACACCGGCACCGGGTCGTGGGGCGGCGTGGGTGCGGCCGCCGCCGTGGGACGACTCCGCGGCCTCGACCGGTCAGTCTTCGCGGATGCCCTCTCGGTCGCCGAGTACCACGGCCCGCGCACGCCGATTATGCGAGGCGTCGAGCGACCGGGCATGACAAAAGACGGCGTCGGCTGGGGCGCCTATAGCGGGACGGCCGCAGCGCTGCTCGCTAAGCGAGGGTTCACCGGGTCGGGGACGGTCTTCGACGAGACCGACGTCACCGTTTTGGCGGACCTCGGCGAACGCTACCAGGTCACGCGAGGGTACCTGAAACCGTATCCCTGCTGTCGGTGGGCCCATCCCGGTCTCGACGCCGTCCTGGCGCTCCGGGCGGAGCACGACCTGGCACCGGACCACGTCGAGACGATACGCGTATTCACCTTCGAGGAGGCCACGCACCTGCAGACGCGCCACCCGGAGACCGTCGAGGAAGCCGAGTACTCCTATCCCTACCCGGTCGCCGTAGCGATGGCCCGCGGCGAGTTCACGACAGCGGCCCTGGGCGAAGCGATGCGGACGGACCTGACGGTTCGCCGGCTGGCCGATGCCGTCGAACTCGCCGTGGACCCCGACCTCGACGCGGCGTTCCCGGCGTCGTGTCTGGCGCGTGCCGAGATAGAGACCGGCGCCGAAACCGTCGCCTCAGACGAGGCCGTCCAGCCGCGAGGTGCCCGGGAACGGCCCCTCGACCCCGACGCCTTCGAGCGTAAGCTCCGGACGCTGTTCGAGCCGACGCTCGATGGGGCTGATGTCGAGGCATTCGAGGCCGCCGTCGAGGACCCGGGGGTATCGGTCGAGAAGTTGCTGACGAAGTTGCACGGTTGAGGGCCGGCGGGTCCCGTTCTCTGGGACCCACCGGAGCGAGGTGGTGTTTTATGTACCCCACTGCCCGAGTAAGGGGTGATGCTAACGGCAAAGGTGTGCGTCCGGTACGAGGACGACTGGACGGCCCAACTCCAGCGGTACGACGTGTTCGCGGAGTTCCTCGCATCCACGTTTCGCAACCGGCGCTACATCGGCCTCGTCGCGCTCGAGGCGGACGACCTTGACGCGGCACTCGAAGTCATCGAGGGACACGACGACGTCAGCGAGGTGCAGGTCATCGAGCGGTTCGACGCGGACAGTGCCGGTCGAACCGCCAGCACGATCTTCGTCCGCGGGCAGCTATCGCAGTTCACGCCGCTCCAGACGCTTATGTACGAGGGCTTTCTCCCGCTCGGATCGACCAAGCTCGAAAACGGCAGGGAGTGTTTCGACCTTTTGCTGGAGGGCCGCGAGGAACTGGCGGACGCGACCGACCTGCTCAGGGATTTTGGCGCCGTCTCCGTCAAGCGCGTAACCAGAGAGTTCCGCCGAGAGGTTACTCCCAGTGCGGCCGAGTGGCAGGAGGTGCTGGGGACCATCCCGGAACGCCGACGCGAGATTCTCCGCCTGGCCGTCAAGCGGGGATACTTTAAGGTGCCCCGCGAGATCACGCTGGCCGAACTGGCCGAGGAAATGGGTATCACCAAGACGACCGCGTCGAACCACCTACGAAAGGTCCAGCAGAGCATCATCGAGTTCCTCGCACCGTACGTCGCCCTAGCAGCCGAGGGTGACAGTGACTTGTAGGCGTCGTAGACGTGACCGTCGCTCCGTCGATACAGAACCTCATCGTCCCCCTCAGGTGTGTATACGTCTGCCCCGAACGGCAGGTCATTGCCGGTACATAAAGGACACACATGTTTTACAGTCGGCATACAGTCACGAGCAGTAACTATGCGAGTAATGGATACCATTCTCGTTCCGGTTCCCGACCACGACAAGTGGTCCAAAGAGACCGCAGAGGTACTGGCCGACGTCGAAACCGATCCGGAGGTTGTCCTCCTCTACACGTTCACCGACGAAGACGTGTCGTCCACCTCCGATAACCTGGGCCAGTCACCGGAGTCTGTCGACCTCGACGAACTGGCGTCCCGGAAGTCGGCTGTCCGGATGGCTTCACGCACGCTCGAGACCGCTGGAATCGATACCAACGTCGTCGGTGCCAGCGTGGACGAGGATCGAGGTGACGCAATTCTGTCGACTATCGATGACGTCGACGCGGACAGGGCGTACATATTCAGCCGAAAGCGCAGTCCGGTCGGCAAGGCGGTCTTCGGGAGCGCGATACAGGACGTACTGTTCGACAGTCCCGTCCCGATCGTCGTGGTACCGCTGGCAGCCGTGTGAGATGGGCAAACAGGATTGGGATTTACCTTCCCGAGACTCGCCCACTGGCTCGAGGAGACGCAAAACCAACACCGTGCCAACTTGTCGCCGGTCGTCCGAAGCAGAACGGCACTGGGAGAGTGTCGTCCGAAACTTTCAAGTCACAGAAATGATCGCCTCGATGGAGCTACACAAATCCCATAGGGCAACTCGATCTTGACCGTCGAACGTCCCGAGACGGAGTGGAATGTATGCCAGCCGAAACCGTTAGTTGCAGACATCATTGCGCCGGAAATCGAACGAGGTCTTAAAAAACGCTACAAGTGTTCGAGGCAAAGTATATCCCATTATGAGAGAGTATTTGACCAGCATGGCAAACCAAGGCACACGCCGAAAGTTCCTCAGGGATGGTAGCGCAGCAGCGACAGCGATCGGTCTCAGTGGTCTGGCCGGGTGTAGCTCGCTTTTGAGTTCGGGCAGCGGGGGCGGTGTCACTGTCGGCTCGAAGCAGTTCGCCGAACAGGAGATTCTCGGCTACCTCGGCTATCACGGGCTCGCAGAGAACACCGACCTCGATGTGGTCGATGAGGTGTCCCTCGGCGGGTCCAACACGAACTTCGAGGCACTCAAGAACGACAGCATCGACTTCTACTGGGAGTACACCGGGACGGCATGGGCGACGTTGCCGCCACAACACGACGAGGTGGTTTCCGACTCGGACGAACTCCACCAGCGCCTGAACGAGGAGTTCCCCGAGGAACACAACCTCGAGTTCCTCGATTACGCGACGTTCAACAACACGTACGTCCTCATGACGACGACCGAGTGGCAGGACGAGACCGGCGTCGAGTCGCTGTCGGGCCTCGCCGACTACGTCAACGACGGCAACACCGACATGACGATCGTCATGGACGCCGAGTTCGAGGATCGCGAGGACGGCTGGCCGGGACTGATCGAGCACTACGGCTTCGCGGACGCCGCGAGCGACCTCGACACGAGGGCAATGGAGGCCGGCCTCGTCTACCAGGCCGTCAACGAGGGCGAGTCGGAGGTCGGCATGGGCTTCAACACGAACCCCAACATCATCCGGTTCGACCTGCAGGTGCTCGAAGACGACGAGGGCTTCTTCCCGGTCTACAACCCGGCACCGCTCGTCCGGCAGGATACGCTGGAGGAGTTCGACCAGATGGTCGACCCGCTCGAGTCGATCGCAAACTCGCTGGACACAGAAACGATCCGGAAACTCAACCAGCGGGTCTCGATCGACAACGAGAACGCCGAGGACGTCGCACTGGAGTACCTCCAGAACAACGACCTGGCCTGATATGAGCCCCATCGACGCAGTCCTCGCGATGAATGCGATGGTACTGTTAGTGGATACAGTCGCCGACCTCGTGACGTACCTCGCCAACAACTCCGACGAGCTGGTGAAGCTGACTATCGAGCACATCGATATCATCGCACTCTCTATCGGGATCGCCGTCCCGATCGGCGTCATCACCGGGGCAGCGATCACTGCGCACGATCGCCTGGCGACGGTCGTCATCTGGCTGGCCGGCATCATGATGACGATCCCGAGCATCGCGCTGTTCGGCCTGCTGATTCCGATTTTTGGCATCGGCGACCCGCCGGTCGTGGTCGCGCTGGTGATGTACTCCCAGCTCCCCATCATCCGCAATACGTACGTGGGGTTACAGCAGGTCGATCCCGCAGCCATCGAAGCCGGACGGGGACTCGGGATGTCGCGTCTGCAGCGCCTCCGGCACGTCCAGTTCCCCATCGCGCTCCCGGTCATCATGGCGGGTGTTCGCAACGCGGTGGTCATCCTCATCGGCATTGCGGCCATTGGAGCGTACATCGGCGCCGGCGGTCTGGGTCGGCCGATCTTCGACGGTATCAGAGACGCCTACACGTCCCAGATCGTGGTCGCCACGATCGTCTTGTCGGCCTTGGCGCTCCTGGTCGATTACGTGCTGGGCGTCGTCGAGCAGTTCCTGCGGCTTCGGAACGGCGAGGACATCGACCGAACGCTCCCGACCCGCCTCGTACAGGGAGTCCTACAATGACGAGACCAATGATAGAATTCGACGACGTTACCAAGGTCTATCCAGACGGCACAGTCGCAATCGAGAACGTGAGCTTCGAGGTCGAAGAGGGCACGACGACGGTGCTCGTCGGCCCGTCAGGATGTGGCAAGACGACGACGATGAAGCTGGTGAACCGGCTCGAAGACCCGACGGAGGGAACCGTCTACTTCGACGGCAGTGACGTCCAGCAGCAGGACAAGATCGAGCTCCGGCGCAGCATCGGGTACGTCATCCAGGAGATCGGACTGTTCGACCACATGACCGTCGACGAGAACGTCGCGACGGTCCCCAAGTTGCTCGACTGGGACCGCGAGCGGATCGACGACCGCGTCGACGAACTACTCGAACTCATGGACCTCCCGCCGGAGAGCTACCGTGACCAGTACCCGCCGGAGCTGTCGGGCGGCCAGCGCCAGCGCGTCGGCGTCGCTCGCGCCCTGGCAGCCGATCCCGACGTCCTCCTCATGGACGAACCCTTCGGTGCACTGGACCCGATCACCCGCGAGAACCTGCAGGACGAGTTCCTCGAGATTCAAAAACAGATCAATACGACGATCCTCTTCGTCACCCATAGCGTCGAAGAGGCACTGAAGATGGGCGATCGGATCGCCGTCTTCGACGTCGGTGAACTCGTTCGGTACGACGAGCCCCGGAACATCCTCGAGGACCCCGGGAGTGAGTTCGTCGCCGACTTCATCGGCTCCGACAGAATGCTGAAACTCCTGCAGGTGACGCGCGTCGAGGAGATATACCAGACCGAAGTGGCGTCAGCCCATCAAGACGTCGTCGATGTCGTCGAGAACGGAAGCGACGGCGAGGTGGCTCCGGACGTCGTCCCCGTGCGCCCCGAGGAAAGTGCCCAGGTAGCGTTCTCTCGGATCATGCAGGCAGAGACGGAGGCGATCCCGGTCGTCGACGACGGTGAGGTGGTCGGGGTCGTGACCGAGGAGCGCATCCGGGAGGAGACTGCCGGCCCGAAGCTGACCGACACAGAGGTGGCCTGACGTGAGCACGGTCGACACCCTTGTCGGCGGCTGGCAGTTCCTCATGGAGAACTTCGACCAGTTCCTCGTTCTCCTGCGCGAGCACCTGACGATGGTCCTCCTCGCCGAGGTGCTGGCGCTGGCCGTAGCACTGCCGCTCGGCGTCTTCGCCATCCGGGACGAGCGGTCGAAACGGGTCATCCTCAGCTTCGGGAACGTCGCCCAGACGATTCCGACGCTGGCGATCATCGCGCTCGCGTTCCCCATCCTGGGACTCGGCTTCAAACCCTCGGTCCTCGCCCTGTTCGCGTACGCCCTGTTACCGATCCTGATCAACACGATCGCCGGACTGGACGAGGTCAGCGAGGACACCGTCGAGGCCGCGAAGGGCATGGGGATGACCGAGATGGAAATCCTCCGGAAGATCCGGTTCCCCCTGGCCATTCCTGTGATCTTCGCCGGCATCCGTACGAGCGCCGTCATCAACGTCGGGACCGCCTACCTCGCGTTCTTCATCGGCGGTGGCGGCCTGGGTGTGTGGGTCATCGGGGGCATCAACCTCTTCAACATGGAGCAGATGGTCGCCGGGGCGGTTCCCGGCGCCTTGCTCGCCATCGGGCTAGACACGCTGTTCGCGATGATCGAGCGTCGACTCGGAGGACAGGTCTCGATCGACAGCGTCCCCGCCTGACCGTCCTCTTTCGACCGAGCGGCCCCGCTCCTGTGGCGTGAGAGAGACCGCGAACGATGCTGCCCGGATTCGATGCCGGATGGCGGCCCTAGCGAGGACGCTCGAACGACCAGGTACAAAGACCTTGGACATGTTCAACAGAACTGCAATGCCAAGTGGAGACACAACTGACTCTCGATGACGATCCAGTCAGGCACGAGTACGTACGACCTGGTTATCGACGGCGACCCCGTCCAGGCAGCGGCTGAGGAGCGGTTCGACACGGTCAATCCGGCGACCGAATCGGTCATCGCCTCGGTCTCGCGGGCACGGGAGGAAGACGTCGACAGCGCCGTCGCAGCAGCGCGAGACGCCCTCCCAGACTGGCGATCGATGCCGCCCCAGGAGCGGGGCCGCCTGCTCGCTGCGCTGGCAGAGAAGATCCGCGCCCAGCAAGAGAGCCTGGCGCTACTCGAGACCCGAGACAACGGCAAGCCGCTGTCCCACGCCCGGGCCGACGTCGAGACGTGTGCACGCTACTTCGAGTACTACGCCGGCGTAGCCGACAAGGTCCACGGCGACTCGATCCCGCTTACCGACGAGTACGTCGACTATACGGTGCGCGAACCGCTAGGCGTCACCGCCCAGATTATCCCCTGGAACCTGCCGACCAACATCTTCGGCCGGAGCGTCGCGCCGGCGCTGGCGACCGGAAACGTCGCCGTCGTGAAACCCGCCGAGCAGACGCCGCTGACCGCCGTCGAGATCGGCCGCCTCGCTTCTGAGGTCGGAATCCCCGACGGCGTGCTCAACGTCGTCCCCGGCTTCGGCACTGAGGCCGGCGCGGCCCTCTCTGGGCATCCCGATGTCGACGGCGTGAGCTTCACCGGCTCGGTTCCCACCGGCATCGAGGTGGGCAAGACCGCCGTCGAGAACGTCACGAACGTCCACCTCGAACTCGGTGGGAAGAGTCCGAACGTCGTCTACCCCGACGCCGATCTCGACACGGCCGTCGACAGTACGATAACCGGCATCTTCGCCAACGCCGGCCAGGTCTGCTCGGCTGGATCCCGGCTCCTCGTCCACGAGGACGTCAAAGACACGTTCCTGGACGAACTGGTCGACCGCATCGAGGAGATGTCGATCGACTCGGGCGAACTCGACCCGGACATGGGGCCGCTCGTCTCTGAGGAGCATTTCGAGAAGGTGACGCGCTACCTCGAGGTGGGCCGCACCGAGGCCGGCGACCCACTGGTTGGCGGCGAGGCCCTCGACCGCGACGGCTACTTCGTCGAGCCGACAGTCTTCGACGGCGTCGACAACGACATGCGGATCGCCCAGGAGGAAATCTTCGGGCCGGTCCTCTCGGTCATCGAGTTCGCCACCGAAGAAGAGGCAATCGAGATCGCCAACGACGTCGACTACGGGCTGGTCGCGGGGATACACACCAGCGACATCGGCCGTGCTCATCGGTTCGCCCGGGACGTCGATGCCGGCCAGGTGTACATCAATGAGTGGTTCGCTGGCGGCGAGGAGACGCCGTTCGGCGGCTACAAGCAGAGCGGCTTCGGCCGCGAGAAGGGGCTGGCTGCTGTCGACGCCTACACCCAGGTCAAAAACGTCTGTGCGAACATCGCGCCAGAATAGGTCGTCGTCCCTGATTAAAAACGCCGAACTATGTTTGCCTAAAACAGTATCCGGCGTCCGCGGCAACGTACTTGCGGATGAGCGTCGAAGTCGCACAACGCTATTTCGAGCTGATGGACAGTCCCGACGCTGGAACGGACGACGTCCTCGAGCTGTACGCCGAGGACCCGGTCGTCCACTCCTCGCGAGCCGGGGTCGTTCGTGGCCGGGAGGAGATCCGGCAGTTCTACGAGGATAACGCCGAGTTCTTCACCGGCGGCGCACACCACATGGAGGCCTTCCACCAGGACGGGAACGTCGTGGTTTGCGAGGGCTACCTCGACGGCGAGACGGCCGTCGGCCGGTCGGCCGACGGCGTCCCCCTCTGTGACGTGATGGAGTTCAACGACGACGACGAGATCGTCGCCTTCCGTGCCTACCTCGACTACCGGGGCTACGTCGACGAAGTGCCGGAGGACGTTCCGAACGTCCGGGCCGAGGCCACCAGCGAGGACGCATGACCAGTTCTGGTGACGTAACTGGCGAGACGGACGAGGCGGCCGAGACGGGCGAACTCGTCTACATCAATGGTCCGAAGGACCTCGAGTTCCGGGAGTACGAGGTACCCGAACCGGAGCCAGGCGCCGTCGTGACCGAGGTCGTTCGCGCCAACGTTTGCGGGTCGGAGCTCCACGTCTGGAAGGGCGACCATCCCCTCCAGGACTGTGTCCTCGGTCACGAGGCGCTCGTTCGCGTGGCCGACCTTGGCGAGGGCGTCGAGACCGACAGCGCCGGCACTCCGATCGAGGAGGGTGACTTGGTCGCGCCGGTCTACTTCCAGACCTGCCAGGCCTGCGAGTTCTGTCGCCGCGGCGAGTTCTACCGCTGCGAGAACGACTACGAACACACCGGGAAGTCCCCGGAGATCTGGCCGCACTTTCACGCCCCCTGGGCCACCCACTACTACATCTACCCGGACAACCACTTCTACAAGATTCCCGACGAACTCGAGTCGCACTTGAACGTCGCGGCGGCGGCCAACTGCGCGCTGTCGCAGGTAAAGTTCGGTCTCGATCAGGTCGGTCTCGAGTTCGGCGAGACGGTGGTGATCCAGGGTGCCGGTGGCCTCGGACTGAACGCGACCGTAGTCGCCAACGAATACGGCGCGGAGACCATCGTCGTCGACGGTGTCGACGAACGCCTCGAGCAGGCCAGGGCGTTCGGTGCCGACCACGTCATCGACTTCCGGGAGGACGACACCGTAGAGGCGCGCGTCGAACGGGTCGAGGAGATTACCGACGGAATGGGGGCCGATGTCGGCGTCGAGGTCGCGGGCGTCCCGGAGGCGTTCACCGAAGGGATCGAACTGCTCCGGACCGGCGGGCGCTACCTCGAGATGGGGAACGTCCGGCCGGGCCACGAGGTGGACTTCGACCCCGGCAAGCTCACCAGGAAGTCTATCGACGTCACGACGGCCGTCGAGTACGACCCTTGGACGCTCTACGAGTCGCTTCAGTTGCTTGCGGAGACGGTCGACAGCTATCCGTACGACGATCTGATCGACACCGAGTATCCGTTGTCGGACGTGGAGGCTGCACTGGAACACTCCGAGAACCGTGACGTCATTCGGGCGACGCTGATCCCATCGCAGTAATCCGCCCGAGCACGGCCACTTATTATCGCCGGGGCACTCTACAGACCAATGCTCACAGCCAAACTAAGCGTCCGATACGAGGGGGACTGGACGGCAGAGCTCGACCGGTACGACGTCACCGGTCAGTTCCTGGCCTCCACGTATCGCGACCGGCGGTATTTCGGGCTGTTCGCCCTCGAGGCCGCCGAGCACGAATGCGAAGCCGTTATCGACGTCATTCGAGAACACGAGACGACGGACACAATCGACGTGATCGAACGATACGAGGTGGAGGGGGCGGATCGGATGACCGCGACGGTCATCATCAAAGGGCAGTACTTCGAGTTCACCCCACTCCAGGTGCTCCTCCACGAGGGGTTCATCCCGCTGGCGAACTTCGGCGAGGTCCGGGACGGTCGAGAGACCTTCGACCTCCTGCTATCGAAGCGAGAAGACCTCGCGGAGGCCGTCGACCTGCTCGAGCGGTTCGGCCCGGTGACGATCGAATACGTCTCACGGGACTTTCAGCGCCGCATCACGCCCAGCGTCACCGAGTGGGCGGAGCTGTTCGAGACCGTCACGCCGCGCCGCCGGCGCGTCCTCAACGAGGCCCTCGAGGCCGGCTACTTCGACGTGCCCCGCGGCTGTACGCTCGAGGAGATCGCGGACGACCTGGGGATCGCCAAGACGACCGCCTCCCAACACCTGCGGAAGGCGGAGAAGGACCTGATGCAGTTCTTCATCAAGTACGTAAACCTGTCCGCGTGAGTGTGGACGGCGTGGTCGGCCACGCACCGTTCGACGGGGTAGCTCGCAGCTAACCTGCTCCAGACGGGCCCGGTCGTCGATACTTATAAGAACCACTATGTGTGGCAGAACCTTCGTGCCGCTGACCCTCCCCAGATGGGCTGTGAATCCCGAGACAGCACCATTCCCAGAACCGACGAACAGAGCGATGTTGGGGGACTTGCGCGGCCGAACTTCAGGGAAAGATCGATCGGTAGGCGCACGACCGGAACCGCGTCCGCAGCGGCCTCACCTTCCTCACCTGGCCGCTCGTTCCAGAGGGCCGTCCGCCGACCGCCAGAACGAGAGAGGCCAGGCTGACACACCGAGGGCGAAACCGGCCGGGAGGGGCGTCCATGGACGGTGAGCCGAACCCGGAAGGCCAGACGTCCAGGCCAACCGGTGAGGTCGTCTACTTTTACGGACCAGGGGAACTTGCGGTGCGCGAACATCCTGTGCCGGAGCCTGAGCCCGGCGCCGTAGTCACTGAAGTGGTGCGTACCAACGTGTGTGGCTCGGACGTGCACATCTCTGAGGGGCGACTCGGCGAGCCCTTCGTGGACATGGTCCTGGGTCATGAGGCGGTCTGTCGCGTCACCGAGCTCGGGCCAGGCGTCGAGACGGATTACGCCGGCAACGAGATCGCACCCGGCGACCTCGTCGCCCCGGTGTACTATCTCACTTGTCAACACTGCAGTGCCTGTGCCCGGGGGGAGTTCCACAACTGCCAGGAGTCGTACTCGTACAAGACCAAGTCACTTGAGGAGTTCCCACACTTCCACGGGACGTACGGCACGCACTACTACGTCCACCCGAACCAGCACTTCTACAAGGTTCCCGACGCGCTCACGGAGGTGCCGAGCGTGGCCGCGGCGGCTAACTGTGCGCTGTCGCAGGTTATGTTCGGACTCGATCAAGTAGACCTGGAGTACGACGAGACGGTGGTGATCCAGGGCGCCGGCGGGCTCGGACTCAACGCAACCGCGTACGCGAACGAGCGAGGGGCAGAGGTTATCGTCGTCGAAGGTGCCCGGAATCGGCTCAAGCTGGCCAAACGGTTCGGTGCAGACCATGTCGTAGACATGAACGAATACAGTAGTGTCGACGAACGTATCGAGAGAGTGATGGAACTCACCAACGGAGAAGGCGCGGACGTCGCAGCGGAGCTTGCGGGCGTGCCGGAGGCGTTCACCGAGGGCATCGAGCTCCTGCAAACGGGCGGGCGGTACCTGGAGGTCGGCAACATCAATCCCGGATCTGTCGTCGACTTCGACCCGGGGCAGCTCACTCGCGAGTCCATCACGGTCGAGGCGATGGTGCAGTACGACCCCTGGTACCTGCGCAAGGCGCTCAGCTTCCTCGCGGACACCATCGACGTGTATCCCTACGAGGACCTCCTGGACGAGACGTTCGACCTCGCGGAGTTCGAGGCGGCTCTCGAGGTGTCTGCGGGCAAAGGCGTCGGCCGCGCCTCGCTGGACCCGCAGTCGTAGCCGGGCAGACGAGGTGCTGGTCGCACCCACACCCCCGGTGCCAGCCATCGAGTCCGACCGTAGTCGACCCATGGAGAGTTCGCGTCGTGAGACGCGACGTTGGCGTTTCTTCCACGCGCCTCACGGACGATTTCGGAGGTGATTGTTGCGACAGTATCCACCTCCCCGGCAGCCTCGGCCGGCATCCACCCGACCTGTGGTGCCGTCAGTGGCCACCGTGACAACTCGACGGTTCGAGGCGATGCCCGCTCATCCGGGATCGGACGGAGATGTCATTCTTATATATAATTTATGACTATGTATAATATATCTTATTTGTGGCACGAGAGCGGCGTCCGCGACGTCTCGGATCGGTGCCCCTGTTCGAAGAGGGAGTAGGTTCTGGACGGACGGTTCCCCGGTGTCGACGGCGGCCTGTGTGGGCGCAGAAGAAGCGGCGGCCCTGGTACCCAACGCGGTGAGCGAACGCCATCGAGCAGAACAACCACGGCACGGTAGCTGGTCGACCGGCCGCCGGCGAGGCTTAACTGCGGCCGAGCGACTGCCAGGAAAGCTTCCGGGCTTCGGCCCGCAGTTCGTCGTGTTTCACCAGAACGAAGCCGGCAGAGATGGTAAGAAAGCCCAGGACACTCAGCGGCGATAGCGTCTCGGCCAGCAACAGCCAGCCCAGGACCGCGGTGAAGATGGGGGCTGCGTAGGACACCAGGTTGATCTCGACGGCGCCCAGTGCGTGAAGTAGGTGGAAGTAGATGATCGCGCTGAGCCCGCTTCCGACGACGGCCAGGTAGACGATCGCGAACAGTGCCTCACCGGTGAGGTCCACGGCCGACAGTGATTCGCCGGGCAGTCCGAGGCTCACGACGTGGAGCAAGCCGGCACCCAGGAGGTTCGACCAGCCGACGAACCCAGCGGTGGAAAGGTCACCGCTGGCGCGCTGGACGAGAACGCTCCCGAACGCCAGACAGGTGGTCGAGAGGATCACGAGTCCGGCACCAACCGTCTCTGCTCCCAGGGGGCCCGAGAGGTCGGGATTCGCGACCAGACCCACGCCGACGAAACCGAGGAAGAGACCTGTAATCCCGCGTTTCGAAAGGCGTTCCGCCGGGATCAGGACCCACGCGAACATCGCCGCGAGGATCGGGTTCGTCGCCGTGAGAATCGCTGCGATACTGCTGGTTACGTCCCCCTGACCGACGAAGAGGAACGCGTTGTACAGGCCGACAAAGAAGGTGGCACCGAGGGCGACGAGCCACCAGTCCGCTCGGGACCGCGGGCACCAACGCTCCGAAACGGCTGCCGCGTACGCCAGCGTCAGCACGGCGGCGAGATCGTGCCGGAGCGCTGCGAACAGCACCGGAGGCACGTATGGTAACCCAATCTTGATGAAGACAAACAGGGAACCCCAAATGAACGCGAGAGCGACGAACAGCGCGAAGTGTCTGTACGAACTCACGTGTGCCTTCCCGGTACTCCTCGGTGACTCGACGTCGTCGCGTAGTGTCCGGCCATCTGTATACGAACAACCCGTTCTGTCAAAAGTGGCTTTGCCGGGCGACCACCTGAATCTTGTGGTCGATCCAGGCTTCGTTCAATCGCCGGGCGGATGGCCGTGGCGGTCTGAAATTCTCTCCTGCGAAATGCCGGCTTGGTGTCGGCGGGGATAGTGGTAGCAAAAATGGGTCCACGCACATGTCCAACGCAGGACCCGCCAGCAAAGCTCGTCTACCGCTGGGCGACCGCGCTGACGCGAATTCTCGTCTTGACGGAAACTGATGGACCCAGTTTGGATGACCCAAACGATACGGTGCACCTGTTTCGACTAGCAACGTCGATCGTTGAGTTCGGGCGTAATGCCCAGGCCAGGTGAGTAAGAGCGGACAAGATTACAGCCATACAATTGTAATGCAATTCGGGTCGCGTCGTAGGCGAACGCACCCCCTGCAAGCGGTGCTTATCCATCGACGGCCGCGTCACCGTTATACCGAATCCGGATAATGTCAGCTGTCTGGGCGATTTTTCTCGGAAGCGTTTCGTGGAAGTATTCGCCTTCGATCCGGCTGGCCGGGCCAGATATTGCTACTGCACCGATGAGACCGTCGAGCCCCCGGACCGGCGCGGCTACGCCGCGGATGCCAACTGCCGACTCCTCGTGGTCACGGGCGATGCCCTCTTTGCGGACCTGTTCGAGTTCGGTTTCCAGTTCTGCCCGGTCAGTAATCGTGTTCGGCGTCACTTGTTCCATCTCGTGTGCGTCGAGAACGGACTCAACTTTAGTGTCGTCCATGTGAGCAAGCAACACTTTACCACTGGCACTCGCATTAAGGGGCCATCGGCTCCCCGTCGTGTACGCTCCACTCTCGACGGCGGCGTCCCCTGCCGATTTGTAGATGTAGTACCCGCGCCCGCGTTCTTCGACCATCAGCCAGACGAACTCGCCCGTATCGGCTGCCAGGTCGTCCGCAGGTTGAGTCCCGTGTACGAACAGCGGATACTCCTCCCTGATAGCCGTGCCGATTTCGTAGTACCGAAGCCCGGGCCGGTACCGGTTGTGCTCCTCGACGACAAATCCCCGTTCTTGGAGCGTGCGGAGATGTGCAAGGACGTTGCTCGGTGATCGGTCCAGCTTATCGGCCAGTTCAGTGATCGTTCTGGGGGGGCCCTGTTCCAACGTCGTCACGATGTCCAGCGAGACGCTGACTGACTTGATCCGGTCGTGATTCCCACTCCGTGCATTGTCGGTCATACCCAAGCCTTAGACCGGAGGATAATGAGAATACCGCTCGTTCGGACGGTGGCACGGATGACCCTATCCCCTCTCTGTCGTCTTCTCCGTCGCGTACACACTGATGACCTTCGCGCGTCTGCTGTCGACTGCGGATTCTGTCGGACTGGTTCTGTATGAGAGAATGCCGTAACGTCCGGAGAGATCGGGTATCAGCTCCCGGCCTGTGGTCGATCCCTTCACGTTAGTCGGTGCACCGGCCCGACGGTTGAAAGAGTGGTTACAGACCAGTACGGAGATTTGTCGTTTCGAAGGACCGTATCGTAGAGGGCCTGATACTGGTGTTTACGGGATATCTGGTACGTAAGGCAGCATCCCTGGCCTTGGCGGTAAACGTGGAGCGGCGGCCTTTGATACGCGGCCCGACATAACACTTAAATAACCTCTCGAAAATTGTGCTGTACAGATGGAAGTCAGAGCCCAACTGGCGGAGCGTGTAGCAGAGCCGATCACGGTGGCGCTGATTGGTCCAGGCGTGTACGGATCGCACCTCGCGTACCAGATCGAGGAGACACCTGGGGTCGTCCCGGCCGTCCTCGCGGACCTCGACCTGGAGAAAGCCACGGGGACCTTCCGGGAGGTCGGGGTTCCCGAGGCGGACGTGGACGTCGAGGAGACCCGAGACGGCATCCGGGACGCCCTATCGGCTGACCGGCGCGTCGCGACGACAAACGGCGTCGCTGCTGCCGGTGCACCGGTCGACGTGGTTGTCGAAACGACCGGCGACCCGGAGGCGGGTGCCCGCCACGCCTGGGAGGCTATCGAGGCCGGCAACGACGTCGTCATGGTGAGCGTCGAGGTAGATGCGACGGTGGGGCCACTGTTGGCGCGATTTGCGGCTCATCGGGGGGTAACCTACACCATGGCATACGGCGACGAACCCGCGCAGGTCGTCCGTCTCGCCGATTGGGCACGCCTCCAGGGATTCGACGTCGTCGCCGCTGGCCAGGGTACGGAGCTGACCTTCGCGCCCCACGCAACCCACGAGGACGCCCTGCAGCGGTATGACCTGCCAGACTCGTTTATTGAGGAAAACGAACCCGACGCCCGGATGTACAACACCTTCCTCGACGGCACGAAGGTCGCGGTCGAACTCGCCGCCGCGGCGAACGCGCTCGGCTTCCCGCCGGACACGGGCGGCATCCACATGCCGGAGACGGACCGTGATGGTTTGCTCGAGACGTTGCGACCCAAGGCCGACGGAGGCGTTCTAGACCGGACCGGGGTCATCGACGCGGTCACACCGACCGGCGACAACCCCAGCGCGTTCGTGGTGACGGAGGCCCCCAACGAGGCCACGCAGACCTACCTCGACCAGCGCTACAACATCAACACCACGTCCGATGGCCGGTACCAGGTCTTCCACAGGCCGTTCCACCTGCCCCAAGAGACGCTGGTGTCCATTGCCAGGGCGGCACTCCAGGACCGGGCCACAGGCGTCGTCACCCGGCAGACCACGGAGGTGGTGGCGGCTGCGAAGCGCGACCTCGAACCCGGCGAGACGATCCACGGAGGCGGCGGCGACACTGTCTATGGACAGCTCGAGGACGCTTCGGTCGCCGCGGAGGCCGACCTGGTCCCGTTCGAACTCTTGAGCGGTGCTGAGGTGACCCGTCCCATCGCCACTGACCAGCCAGTGTCGACGAACGACGTTACCCTCGACACGGATTCGGTGCTGTACCAGCTCCGGCAGCTCCAGGACTCGCTACTCTGAGAGGGACTGCCGTTCGAACACGACGAGTGTGCCAGTGTCCCGAACCGTCTCTGGCGAGGTGAACCGAAGTACGGGTGCATGTGCGTCGAACAGCGGTCGGTCCATCGACCGTCTCTTCTTTACTGGCCGAAAATTTATTATTGTCCCCTACCACACCTGAATCACCAGTGATGCTAGCAAGCCTGAGCGATGACGGCGAGGTACAGAACTATGTGGACGGCTCGTGGCAGAAACCGGCCGGGCGTGACAGCCAGCCGGTAACCAACCCTGCGACCGGGGAGCGACTGGCGACGATCCCGTTCAGCGATGCAGCGGACCTCGACACGGCCGTCGACGCGGCGAACGAAGCATACGACGACTGGAGAAACACCGCCGTCGAGGACCGCATCCAGCCGCTGTTCCGACTGAAGTCGTTGCTTGAGGAGCACATCGACGAACTCGCCGAACTTCTGGTCCGCGAGCACGGCAAGACTCGAGCCGAGGCCCGGGGCGAACTTCGCCGCGGTATCGAGAACGTGGAGGTGGCCTGTGGGATGCCGCGACTCCAGCAAGCCGGCACGCTCGCTAACGCCGCGCCCGACATTGACGAGAGTGCCGTCCGTGAGCCACTCGGGACGTTCGTCGGCATCACGCCGTTTAATTTCCCGGCGATGATCTCGCTGTGGTTCCTCCCCCATGCCGTCGCTTCGGGCAACGCCTTCATCCTGAAACCCAGCGAACAGGATCCCCTCGTTACCCAGCGTATCTTCGAGCTAGTAGACCAGGCCGGCTTCCCGGACGGCGTCGTCCAATTGCTCAACGGTGGGCCCGACACCGTGAACGAAATTCTCGCCCACCCAGGTATTGAGGGCGTCTCGTTCGTCGGCAGCACGCCGGTCGCCCGCCACATCTACGAGACGGCGGCGGCCAACGGGAAGCGCGTCCAGGCCCAGGGCGGCGCGAAGAACCACGTCATCGTCACCGAGAGCGCCGACCTCTCGTACGCTGCCGAGAAGACGGTCTCCTCAGCCTGTGCCTGTGCTGGTGAGCGCTGTCTCTCGAACGATGTCGTCGTTGTCGAGGACTCGGTCTATGACGCGTTTGCCGACGAGATGGTTGCGAAGATGCGCGACCAGACCGTCGGGTACGGCCTCGACGACGGAGTCGATATCGGCGCGATCATCAGCGCCGACCACGAGGAGACGATCAGGAGATACGTCCAGTCTGGCGTGGACGAGGGTGCTGAGCTCCTCGTCGACGGGCGCGACGTGACCGTCGAGGGCTACGAGGACGGAAACTTCGTTGGTCCGTCGCTGTTCGGCGAGGTGTCGCCGGAGATGACCATCGTCCGCGAGGAACACTTCGGCCCTATCGTGGGACTGGTCCGCGTCGAGGACTTCGATGAGGCCGTCGACGTCGTCAACCGGAGCGACTTCGGCAACGCCGCGAGCCTGTTCACCGACAGCGGCCACAAGGCTAGTCGGTTCAAATGTGAAGTGGAGGCCGGGAACCTGGGCGTGAACGTTGGCACGGCCGCACCGATGGCGTTCTTTGCGTTCGGGGGACGGAAGGACTCGTTCTTCGGCGACCTCCACGCCCAGGGCTCGGACCTTGTCAACTTCTACACGGACAAAATGAGCTACATCGAGCGGTGGCCGGATCAGTCCTGAGCTGACCGACTGCCTACGAAGCGATTTCTTGCACGGGGTGTGGGGGGGATGTGGTATTCGTCTTCTATGTATCCAGAGAGATTTGCTGAGGAAACTCGTCACCGTCGGCCGACACGTTCGTCTCGTCCATCTATTCATTTCGCACACGGCGCTATTCAGATTAGAGTTTGAAGGTGCAAGGCGGTGGAATTCGAGGTAATCTGGCCAGAATTCGACCGTCTCGGTGGATCTAGCGTCGAGATCCAGTTAGACTTTGTGGACCGCGAGCAGACACCGCGCGAGCTGATGGAGTTGAGTATTCAGCCCTATCTACGCGGATTATCACTTTTAGATACTATCTCTGTCTTATAGAGTTTCGGTGTCGACGGGCGCGATCGATCGTCCATAATTAGGTGCAGAATGCCGATTTACAGCTGACAGACGACAAACAACTGGATCACATCGTGCTCGACGAAACCGTGGTCCATCTCGACGACTAGCGCTACTGGCTTTACGCCGCTGTCGATCACGTAACGGACGAATTCCTCCACGCCAGGCTCTTTTCAACGCGAATCATGGCCTAACTAAACGATTTCTCCAGGAACTTCGCGAAACACACGACGCCGACGACGCTGAGTTTTTCGTCGATTTTGGCCCGAGGCTCAAAGCCGCATACCACGTTCTCGACCTCCGATTTCGCCACGAGACATACGGAAATCGGAATGCAATCGAACGTATCATCCAAAAAGTGAAACATCGGACCTACCAGTTTGGAATTGTTTTAGAAACGCCGAACCGGGAACCGCCGAAACATGGTTGCAGAGCTTCACCTATGCATGGAATCAGCTAATCTAAACAATGCCGGCATGACAGGGGCAAACTTCATGATCGCCGAGACCGGTTCGCTGGCGCTTATTACCAACGATGGAAATGCCAGGAAGGTGGTTGAGTCCAATGATGTCTACATTGCGATCGCAGGACTCGAGAAGATCATACCGTCGGTTGCCGACCTCGCACCACTTTTCGAACTTGTCGGGCGCTCGGGCACCGGGCAGGCGCTTACTTCCTATACGACAATCTTGACACCGGGCCGATCGGCGCCAGTCGCGTACGGGCGATACGTTCATTGCTGGCACGCCACTACCACCGGCAGCGATCGCATGAGCAAGTACGACGACCTGTTCGCCGACACCGCACCGGACGAGAGCGTTGTCGTCGACAAGCGCGCACTCGATCCGCTGGCCGACCCGGCCGAGATCTACGCTCGCGAGAGCCAGGAACACGAGTTGGCGACCATCCTGAACGGCGTCCACGACGGTTCCCTGCCGCCGACCGTGTCGATCTACGGGCCGCCCGGCACGGGCAAAACGCTGACCACGAGACGGGTCTGCCGGGAGTTCGCTTCGCGCCACGACGAATCGCCGTCGAGTACGTCACCCTGACGGAGTGCCGGACGCTCGTTAGCGCCGCCACCGAGATTCTCTCTGCACTCTCCGGCGGAAAGAGAGGGAGACGCCTACGAGGGGCGGATGGCGTGTTCACGGGAACTGGACCGCCACCGAGGCCGATCCCGCGTGACCCGGCCTGTCGTGTGATGAGCGGGCAGCGGCGTACCACTGCGGACTTCGAGGCCGGTTTCGAGACTGTCGAACTCGTCGTGCCGGATCACTGCGCTCGGCAGACGTCGGTGTGGAGGGGGTTTATTTGATTGTGGGTACAATGTACATACAGAGGAACGCACTATGGGAACGACTCGCGTCAACTTTCGACTCCCGGACGAATTGGTCGAAAAGGCCGATATCGCAGCGAAGATTACCCATAAGGATCGGACTGAGATCGTCACCGAAGCGCTTCGCGCGTATCTGGACGAGATCGAAGACGAGGAAGCGTTCAAAGAGGAGCTCGTCGAGTTGTATCTTGAGGACGAGCTCGGCTTCGAGGTGCTCAAAGCGTTCGTCGGCCGGCAGGACGCCGAAGCAGTCCGCGCCTCGAAGACCGTCCTCGACCAGGGTGAAGCCCTCGCTGACGAGCTCGCGGAGCTGGAATGATCGTTGCCGATACGAGTGCCCTCATTTCGCTCGCCACGGCGGAGGTGGACGAACTCGTCTTCGCCGAGTTCGAGGTGGAGACGACGAGGACGGTCATCCGAGAACTCGAGGACACGGCCGAGTACGATGATCCACATGGCCGGGCCGCACAGCGAGTCCTCGATCACCGGGCGCAGTTCACCGTCCACGACGTCGCTGGTGGTGGGTTTCAATCGTCACGGATCGATCGCGGGGAAGCAAGCTGTGCGACGCTGGCCCACCAACTCGAGCCTGCGTTTCTCCTGACCGATGATCTCCGCGCGCTTCCGGAACTCCAGAACGTGACGGCGGCACAGGTCGCCCTCTCACCGATCGTCCTCCGTGCGCTCGTCAAACGCGGTGCGCTCGAGAACGGGGAGGCCCGAGAGCGACTTGAACAAATTGCGGCGGCGCGAGACTGGCTCGGCGCACCGATCTATCGACGTGCAACACGGTTGTTCGAGGAGTAGGCGTGGCGGTGCTATTCGCTGGCCGACGCGCTGTTGGGATCGCGGTCGGTTCCGAGCGGGTTGTCGATCTACATCGCGATTCGATCGAACGGCACGACGGGCTGCAGGGCCCCACCAGGTCTTCTTCTTCGACGTCGAGGATACCGAGGACGTCCAGCCGGTTGCGATCCGAATTGACATCGGACGCGTCGCGATCGACCAGTCGGGCAGCCTCGCATACACTCTGGGGGTCGTGCTCGGCGATCACCTCGCTGAGTGGCAGGCACAGTGGCGTGAGGGTGGCAACGAGATCCTCGGTCGAGTTGACGGGCGCAAAGCAGGGCGCTTACGAAGGGTTGGACGGCGTGTTCGCCGGGATCTGGACCCCCTGGAGGATTCGACGGCCGCGTCGGCCTGCTCGTCGCCGAGCGCTGCGAGCACCTGTCCGGGGGTTCTTCAGTTACAAGGAGGACCACGTCGGGGCGACGGGCGCCCAGGATCACTGCCTCGACGCGCTCCGCTACGCCGTGATGGGCGTCGCCGGGACGTGATCGGCGGCCACCGGTAGCAGTCGGCCCGCGCGGTCGTCGGGCTGTGCGCCCGATCGTGTCGATCGGTCCTCTCCATCTTTCTTGCCGGGCGACAAAGATCGCCGTGGGAAAGACTAACACTGACCACACCGTGGAGGCAGCCGACGACCGGGGTATCGTCACCAGGTGTATCCACGCCGTCACGGTACTCGGCATGGCGCTGCTCGTCGGGCTCTTCGCCGCGTGGGTCACGCCGACCCTCGGCGTCGCGGGCCCGGCGTTCGGCGGTGCCGTTCTCGTGAGCGCGGTCTACCTGTCTCGCAACCCGATTCCGAGAGCGGCCGGTGCAGAACGGAAGACCACAACTGAGAGAGGTATCGATGTCGGGCCTCCCGATGTCGCCGCACCGTCCGGTCGTTTTTTGCGGGAACAAAATTCCGCACATCGATAATATTATTTATATATTTATATACAACACAACTAATATATGTGGCTGAAATTTAACTCAATTAAATTTAAATAACTGATCGTTGCCGTCCGAAATGCACCATGTCAGACGACAATGGTGACCGCGAACGCAGAGACGGTACCGAGAGCGAAGCTCGCCGACGGTTTCTCAAGTTGGCTGGCGTGACCGGGACTGCCGGGGCGGCAGGAATCGTCGGCTCCAACGGTGTTCTCAGCGCCCTCGCCGCAGAAGGCGATGGCGACGACGAGGGGGTCGAGATCGAGGACCTCCAGGGGCAGATGCCGATCGAGAATCGTTACCTCAGGATCGCCGTCCTGGCCGCGGCGAAGGCGGCGCAGCTTCACCAGAACTACTTCGGCAAGATCGGAGAGGCCGAGGAAAAGGACCCACAGAACCTCCTCACGGAGGTTGACACGGAAGCGGAGACGCTGATCCGTGACACGATCAGGGAAGAGCTCGGCGACGACTTCGAGGACGAGAATCACGCGCTGTACGGCGAGGAGCAGGGCGGCCAACTCGAAGGGGGGTACGTCTGGATCATCGACCCGCTCGACGGGACGACGAACTTCTCCAAGGGCATCCCCCACTTCGGCGTCAACATCGCCGTTACGAAAGACGGCGAACTGTACGCTGGTGTGATGTATTACTCGCTCCGGGACGAAGTGTACGTCGCGGTTCGGGACGAAGGCGCCTACAAGTTCCGGAGCGATGGCTATGACCTCGTCGCCGAGGACTCGGAGCCGACGGAGTTGTCCGTCACCGACACCGAGGTCATCGAGGACTCGTTCCACGGGGTCGGGTTCTACCTCAAGGAGACGGCCGACGACTACGACTACATGGGCCTGTGGCGATACCTCTTCGCGTACACGCAGGGGACGCGACTGCTCGGAGCCGCCGCACCCGACCTGGCGTTCGTCGCCGAGGGCGTGTTCGACACGGTCTCGGTGAAGGACCTCAAGCCGGTCGACGTCGCGCCCGAGGCGCTGCTCGTCCGAGAGGCGGGCGGGACGGTGACCGACTTCGACGGAAACACCGACCTCGACAGCATACTCGAGGGGAGCGTCGTCGCCTCGAACGGCGAACTCCACGACGACTTCTTCAACCTGCTCGAGGACTCCGGAAAAGACTGGCTCACCAGACCGATCGACACGCTCGAACGCTAGCCAGCGACCCCGTCCGCCGGGAGGTCGCGCGGTCCGCTGCGGCCGTCGTCCGTAGCGGGCAGCGACAGGTAATAATAAATATATTAAAATAAATTTATAAAATATTTTATTAGTGGGGACGTAGTCACCGTCTGATGCAATGTTCGGAATTCCCAACATCGGTCGGCGGACCGTGCTGAAGGCGACGAGCGCAGCGGTACTCGGATCGTCCGTCGGAGGGGTTGTGAGCGCGGAGGGTCGCGACGACGGCACGTTGTCGGACGACGAGTCGACGACGCTGATTGCGCATCGTGGGTTCGCGGGCGTGTATCCAGAAAACACGGTTGCCGCCGTGGAACAGGCTTCCAGAGGGGGGAGAGGCGACGACGCGGCCAGGCGCGGCGCCGAGATGATCGAGATCGACGTGGTGCCCTGCGGCGGGCGCCCCCACGAGGGCGACGACTTCGAGGTCGTGGTCTTCCACGACGACCGGCTTGCTTCGCGCGACGGCGGGGAGCGCGGTCTCACCGACCATGAGAACACGCTCGTGTGGGAGACACCCTGTTCGGAGGTGCGAACCGCCGAGGTCCTCGAGAGCGGGGAGACAGTGCCGACGCTGCGGGAGGTTCTGTCGGTGATCCCGTCGAATGTGGCCGTCAACATCGAACTGAAGAATCCAGGCGATACCGACGTTCGATTCGCCGAGAAGTTGGAAGGTGGCGAACTCGAGGACCGGAAAGACGTCTGGCGGCCGTTCACCCGGCGCGTGCTCGACATTGCGGCCGAGTTCGAGAACCGCGTCCTCGTGTCGTCGTTCATGGAGGCCGCGCTCGCGACGACGCGCGAGTACGACGCCGACGTCCCGATCGCGTTCCTGTTCTGGGACTCGATCGGCGTCGGGCTCGAGATTACCAACAAGTACGATTGCGAAGCGCTCCACCCGCCGTACAACATGGTCGTCGGATCGCCGTTCTTCAACGACTCCTACTACATCGACGACCCCGGATTCGCCGATATCGACCTGATAGAGCGAGCCCACGACGAGGGGCGGGCGGTAAACACGTGGACAGTCGGGACCTGGTATCAGGCGGAGCAGCTCGTCGACGCGGGGGTCGACGGAGTCATCGCCGACTATCCCGGCGTGCTCGACTGAGTCGTCGGGCCCGCCATCGGCGACACCGACAGCAGCAGCGGTTCTTTGCCGGCGACAGCGATCTCTCGACACCGCAGTGTCCGGTTCCAGGCGCGGCAGTCCGCTCCGTCTCGAAACGGCCTCTGCGGACTACGGCTGGTCGAGAAACAGGGTGAAGTGGCTGATGATAGTTCGGCTCTCGAATCCGCCCGCCAACATCTCCGAGAGGCCACCGTTGGTGCTCTGGATCACGGAGCCGTCCAGCGCGGCGTGACTCGGCCACTTCCCCTCGGCCGGCTGGAACTCGGCCTTCCGCACTCAGTCGTGAACTAACGAATATAGAGACAGTATTCGAAAATCACAACCCGGCCAGATAGTGCGGGATACGTGATCGCAGTAGTTCACGCGATGTCGCTTCGCTCCTCAACCAATCCCGCTAATCCAATAATAGTCGTTTCGAACCTCGTCCAGACCACATGTACGCCATGAGCGGCGACGTGAGCCTCAACGAGACGCTGGAAAAGTGCCAGCGGTCAACGCCAAGATCCGCACGGAACTCGACGAACCCGCCGACGAGGAGGGGAACCGCGTCGAGATCCGCGAGGCCACCTCTCGACGGACAGTCAGCAGCGATGGAGCAACAGACCGCCGCCGAGCGCAAGTGCCGGGCACTGATCCGCGAAGCCCAGGGCGACGCGATCGCGACCGTGCTCCGGGCGCGGGCGGCCGAAGCGATGGGCGAACGCGCCGTGATCGACGCGGGCTGCAGACGCTCGTCGAGCTCGGCCGAAGCGAGGCGACCACGTTCGTCCTCCCGCAGGAGCTCACCACGCTGCTCGGCCGCTACGGCACGCACCTCACTGGGAGCGGCGTCGCCGATCACGACGGCGACCTCGAGAACGTGGAGTTCGACGCGGAGACGCGCGCGTTGGATGAAATGACCCCCGATACGACCGACCCGTGGGTTGGTAGCGCCGCTCCAACGTCGACCAAGCGGCGATCAGCATTACCGAGAGAGGACCCGTCAGTCGGCCGCCGGCGTCTCCATGGACCCGTCGCGGCGCCGGCGGGCGAGCCCCCAGACGAGCGCCGCCCCAGTCCCACGACGAGGGCCGGCCAGCGATCGCTGCTGAGATACAGGGTCGGTGCCGGGAAGTGAGCGCCCGACAGCGGCCAGAGTACGGGATAGGCATAAGCCGGTTACGGTCAGCAACAGCACGTCGAGGGCGTGATGCGAGGCGGCCCCGAGCGCGACCAGGGCGATCGGCTGGCGGCGGTGGTCGGACGCCACGAGCAGGGCGCCCAGGCCGACCACGAGGATGGAGCCGCCGAGGGTATATTGGGCGCAGGGTGCTCGGCGACTATCGGGTTCGACAGTGCACGTGAGATGATCCCTCGTCCACCCTAGCTGCTTCGAACCCACTCTGCCGTGCGCTCGAGTCCCTCGCGGAACGCGACCGTCGGCGCGTAGCCGAGGTGGTCCGCGGCGTTCGCAATGTCCGCTTCCGAGTGCTCGATATCGCCCGGCCGGGGCTCGGTGTGGACGATCTCCGCGTCCGTGTCCGTGATCTCCGGGACCGCTTCGGCCAGTTCGCGGATCGTGACCGCGGAACCGGTCCCGATGTTGTACGCTGCGCCGACGGCGTCGGTCGTCGTCGCGAGCCATCGCGCACGGGAGACGGCGGCCATCGGCTCGCAGAGAGGGTTTACACAACGGGATCTGTAACTCTCTGGCCGGGAGATTCGCTTCACCACGGCGAACGCCACGTCCTGAGCCCATACTGTTATATAGTGAAATTTCGTGACTACAGTCAGCTCTGTTTGCGCTATGCGGAGCGGCCAGCGATCAAAACGCCGGACCGAACACTGACCTACGCAGACCTCGAGACCCAGTCGGCCAAACTAGCGAACGCATTTCGATCGATGGGACTCAGAGATGGGGATCGGATCGCCGTTCTGATGCGCAACTACCCCGAGTTCATCGCCTCGGAAATCGCCGCTGCTCGTGCCGGCGTCGTCGTTGTCCCATCGAACGATCAGCATGATGGGGACGACCTCGAACGCGCGATCGTCCGCGCAAACGTCAGAACGCTCGTCGTTGGGCCCGGGTTTTTCGTCACCGTCGATCGTATCTGGCAGGGCCCATGGTTTGTGGGGATGGCGTAAGAGATGCTCAGACGCCCAAATACGGCACTTATTCTATTACAGAACTCTTCGATTTGACGGGACCATCCACAATGTGAGGGGTTCTGAGCCAGTCGAATTCCGGTGATTCCAGGTCTCATCGAAACTTTCAATATTAGTGAATGCAGGTTCCAGTTCGACTATCAAACAGATTAACATTTGCGGCGTGAAATTCCTGCATACGAGGCGATGAGATGCACCGAGAGACACAGTATTCTGTGTCTCCATAAGAATCTGTATGCCCAGTATCACGGTCAACGTGGACGACGACCTCAAAGAGCGAATGGAAAAGCACCCGGAGATCAACTGGAGCGAGGTCACGCGACAGGCCATTCAGGAGAAGATCGAGGCGCTCGAAATGATGGACGAACTCACCAGTGAGAGCGAACTCACCGAGCGCGACGTTCAGGAAATCGCCGATAGAATCAACGAACGTGGACGCAAGCGCGTCGAAGAAGAATCGGAGTAGACTCGACGAATGAAGCCAGCTATCTGTCCGGACGTCTCTCGTCGTCCCGTTGGACTAATGGTCTTCATCGCGGTCCCGCTTTCGGGTGCCACCCTCGCGGTCGCCCGCCGCTACGGGAGGCCGAGCACGGTCGGCGCGCCGCTCTCGTAGGGTTCGACGGCGAGGGTGGGCCAGAGCAGGAAAATAGGGGTCGGTCGGCCCCCACAGCGCGGGCAGAGTGTCGACCAGAGCGTGGGCGAGCGCGCCGGTCGCGAACGCAACGCCGTACGCACGGCGAGTGACCTGCCGCGCAAGGAGGACGACCGCGAGCGTGACAGGCCCCCAACACGAGCAGCGAGTGCACGAGAGTGCGACCGGTCGGCAACGCGCCTAGACGCCAGCGGTTTGTCGACCAGATCCGGAACCTGCGTTCCGACCACGAGAAGGAAGACAGGGAGGTGGCTGGGCGAACGCTCGAACCGCGTGCAGGTCGACAGCGTGTCCAGGAGAGAGCCGATCGCCACGTGTCCGAGTGGCCACATGCTGGCGAGGAGACTGCGGCGGGTCGGTATGGGTTTCCTGCTTGCTGGGTGCTCACGAGCGAGACGGTACGCAACCGAATCGAAAGCGTGCTCTTGGACCACGGGTGTGAACAGGACCAGTGTATCGTCACATCCGGGACCGCGGGAGCCCGCGCCCACGAGTCGGGCTCCGGGCCGCTGGAAGCACACGTGCCGATTCTTATCGACATCTTTCCTCACGCCACTCGCTCGTCATGTTTCTCAGTAAAGGTTTCAACAAGACCAGTTTGAAGGAACGAGGCGGTGGAATTCGTGGTGCCTTGCCAGAATTCGCCCGCCTCAGTAGAACTAGTACCGAGATTCAGTAGGGTTTGTGGAGCGAGAAGCGACACTGCGAGCTGATGCGGCTGAGCTTCCGACTCCATCTCCGAGTATTGTCAATATTAAATACTATTTCTGACTTGGAGAGCTTTGGTGTCGAACGCGCTCGTTCAACCATCCATAACGGGATACAAAAGATGATCCACAGCCGACTACTGAACGGAGTTCGAAGCATGTCGCGATCAACGAGCCCGTGATCCAACTTAGGCCCGAACACTACTGGCTGTACGCTGCTGTCGATCCCGAGACGAACGAATTTACCCACACAAGACTCTTTACTTCCAGAAACGAAGGCGTTATCTCGATCTCCCTCTCTGGACTCACCGAGAAATATGACATCAAGAACACCGTGTTTCTAGTCAATTTTGCACCCTAGTTGAAGTCCGAACTTCTCTGACACGAACTCCGATTTTGATATGAACGACACGAAAATCGATACACCGACAAACGTCTATTTCAAGAGATAAAAAGACGATCCTTACAGTTTAGATACTGCTTCAGAAACGCCAATCCGACGACCGCGAAACCTGGCTGCAATCCTATACATACCTTTGGAATCGTCCAATCTAGATAATATTCTAGTAATACTATACAAAATCTAACTTGACCTCGATGCTATATCCCCTGGATCAGTCGGATTCGGTCATATCCCCGACGAATTCCTCCGTCTTACTCCTTCAATATCTAATCTGAACAGTGCCCTCCTCGTCGGTCCTCACCCACGGATATCGCAACGAGACGATAATGAGGTCGGTAGACGGCCGACAGCCGACGCCGTCCGCTGTCACCTCCATAGCGTGCTTGGCGATGCCGTACGGATCGTCTGGGGGTCCACGGATGGGTTTCGTCGACTGGGAGATACCACACGTTGGCATTCCGTTCCTAATGGCATTGATACTGGAGGGGAGACAGACAGACTCAAGCCCCAGGGAGTCGGCTGCTTTGAGGACGTGCTTTGTGGCCATGACATTGCTCTCGTAAACCCGATAATTGGGGTTGCTGTTACGGATCGGGGATCGATCCCATGTGGATCACTGTGTCAGCACCGGTCTTCGCGATGGCGCCGTACGTCTCGCCGGCATTGAGAAGATCGATCGTAACGTATGTGTCAGAGATTTCCCCAGCCGTTTCCCGCGCGAGATGTCCGCCGTTTCGCAGCCATAGTCGGCGAGGTGTTCGAGAATCGCCGATCCGATCCTGCTGTTGCTTCCGGTTACTGCGATAGTGGAAGTCATTGTGGCCGTGTCGGGTCGTGTTCGGAGTCGCTATTCGAGCAATCCTTTGATGTAGCCGATGGCGAACAAGCGGCCCATGTCAGTGTAACCTGACATCGCCTCGTCACGGTCCTCCTCACCGACCATTCGCGGCACGTGATCGGGACGAATGGGTCCCTCGAAGCCGACCTCCCGGTACGCTTCGATGGCGGCCCTCATGTCGGTCGGTCCCTCGTCGTGCCACGTCTCGACGAAGTCTTGGGCGTCGCCCTCGACGTCGCGGAAGTGAACGAAGTGGATTCGATCGCCGAACTCGTGGATCGTCTCCGGGATGTCCGCGCCCATGGCGGCGAAGTTGCCCTGACAGAACGTCACCCCGTGACGTGGACTGTCATACATATCGAGGATCCGATGGTAGTCATTGACAGATGTGACGATGCGGGGGACGCCCCGAACGGGCGAGGTCGGCGGATCGTCGGGGTGAAGCGCGAGGTTTACGCCTGCCTCCTCCGCGACGGGGACGACTTCGTCGAGAAAGTACTCGAGATTCTCCCACAGTTCTGCTTCAGTGAGATCCGCCGCCTCGTGATCGGGGGCGCGCTCCATCCACTCGTGGTCGTAGCCGATGCGCTGCGAGTCGCCGCGACCCGGCAGCGAGTCGGAAGTCCGGATGACACCCAGGGGGTTCTCGGTCCACACCCAGCAGTAGGTGTCGATGCCGAGTCGTCCCATGTTGTGGAGCAGTCGCTTGACCGTTGCGATCTCCTCGTCGCGCCCCTCTTTTCCGAGGACGGTCTTCTCCATCGGTGGACGGTCCTCAACGACGTCAAGTGAGAAGCCGTGGTCGGCGAACCGCGTCGTCGTGCGCATCAACGTCTCGTAGTCCCACCATTCCTCGACGCCCCAGAACCGGACGACGGCCGTGTCGAGGCCGAGCTGTTTGGCGATCGTCCAGCGGCGATCCGGTCGCGGCGGTAGCACGACGGTCGGGTTCATCTTGCTCGCTCCGTTTTCCCCGTTTTCGTCGGTGTTACGGAATCCACATCGGTCTTGCCGTCTTCACTCACGCTCTCTCACCTTCAGTGCGGACCGCCAACTCTCGTAGTACGCGCTCGCGGGGTGGTAATCGGATTCGACGCCCGGTGGGTCCGGAGGGATCGATTTCCCGCCGTCCTTCGGGCGAAGCGCTTCTCGTACCAGAGTCCAGCCGGCCCGCGATACGCATCCGCACAGGCGACGAACCGACGTTCCTAGTCGCGGAGGCGATCAATCTCGTCTTCATGTCCGTACGCGTCTGCGCGCTCGGCGAGTACTGCCGAGGCGCCGAGCGTCTCCGCAAGAGCCCAGCCGTAACGGTCGGGAACGATCGGACTCCCGTCGGGTTCAACGGTGTATGCGAACCCGTTCTCCGTCCAGCCAAGATCGCAGCGTCGAACAGGTCGATTGCACGATCGTCCATCTCCGCCGCGCTGGTCGCGTTTACGTCGACTCCGTAGCGATCGAGCAGGCCGAGAAACTTCGCCCACTTCACATGGTGGGCGGGCTGATACCCCGGCGGACGGAACTGGTGACCAGGCTCGTCCTCGTTGTAAGCGAAGTCGCAGCCCCACTCGTCAGTGTAGTGTTCCCACAGCAGCCCGCCGGTCTCCTCCGCGAAACCGACGGTGATCGCGTCTGCGATGTGGCGTGCGCGCTCCAGGTAGCGGTCTTCACCCGTCGCCTCACAGGCAGCGATGTACGCCTCGCACGCGTGCATGTTGGCGTTCTGGCCCCGATACGCCTTCAGTTCTTCCCAGTCGCTCTCACAGTCACTGCGGAACAGTCCCGCGTCGTCGCGGAAGCGCTCTTCGAGCAGTCCGTGGGTTGCCTCGAGATCTGCCGCGGCGCCGTCAAGTCCGGCAACCGCCGCTCGGGCGTACGCGAGCAGGACGAAAGCGTGGCCGCACGCCGACCGCGTTCGATCGATAGACTCGCCGTCGTCATCAATAACGAGGTGGTACCCGCCGTCTGCAGCGCGGTAGTCCGCTCGCAGGATCCGTAGTCCGTGTTCGGCCGTGTCGAGACACCACTTCGGACACTCCGCGGTAGCGCCGAGTGCGAAGTTCGAGATCGAGCGACACGTCGCGACGAGGTGTCGGCGCTCGTCGGTGTACCGCTCGCCCGTCTCCGGATGAAGCACCCGGAACCCGCGATTAGCGAGCACGTCCGGATACTGAATTCGTAGCCACGCTACGAATTTCGCTCGCCGTGCGGCTAATCGATCTGCTATCATACGGGATAGATACAACGTTATGAATAAAAGGTTCCGGAACGGATATCTAAATCGACAGGACGTCGATCGAATGGGCGGAGACGAACGACGGCGACTCCACGCGAGGAACCGACGATGCCGACGACAACGATTCGTCGCACGATGTCCGAGCCGAGGACGTGGAACTGTAACAGCCGTCGATACCCTTCGATCGGTCACGCCGGACGGATCGGTGGCGATTCGGTCGGTCGTATTCTTCCCAGCCTCGGACAGGTCGGGTGGGAAGGTGTTCGTGAGACGGTGGATGCAGTTCGAGATAACCGCTCGCGTCACTCTCTGTCGCCGAGCGATCGACCATCCGAGACCACTTCCGGATAACTGACGTATATGTGACGTTATCTGGGTGACAACGTCAGTAGTCGGTAAGATGAATTGTCTACGTCGATGGGTATATGTCCCCCTCGTGCACTTACTCTATATGGTTCAGACAGCGTTAATATTGCCGCCTGAGCCGGACGAACGGTGGCATTTGGCAGCACAGATGGGCGTTTCGAAGGCCGTGATTCACCCGCTCGAGATCGGCAACGGCCGAACGCACTGGTCGCGCGACGATCTTCTCGGACTCTCGAACTGGCTCGAGGAAGTCGATCTCGAATTTTCGGTGCTCGAAGGCTCCGTGCCGATCTCCGATCGGGTTCGGTTGGGCCGAGACGGCCGCGACGAGGATATCGAGATCTTCAAGCAATTCCTTCGGGACTGTGGTGCCGTCGGCATCGATACCGTCTGTTACGACTGGATGGTCGGCGTTCGATGGGCGCGGACGAAAGCCCACGTCGAATCGAGAGGCGGGTCGTACGTGACCGCGTTCGACATCGACGATACGATCGACGTCGCACCGAACGAGACGCCCGACGCCACCAGAGAAGACCTCTGGGAGGCGCTCGAGTACTTCCTCCAGGAGGTCGTTCCGGTCGCGGAGGAGGCGGGGGTGAAACTCGGCTTGCACCCGGACGATCCACCGCGGCCAAAACTCAGCGGCATTCCCCGGATCGTCACGTCCGTCGAGGCGTACGATCGGCTACTCGAGTTACATCCGAGCCCACACAACGGGATCACGTTCTGTCAGGGGAACTTCGCCGCGATGGGGGCGGACATTCCGGCGGCGATCGAACGGTTCGGCGACAGGGTTCACTTCGTCCATTTCCGCGACGTCGAAGGGGACGCTGATCGGTTCGTCGAAACGTGGCACGACGAGGGGCCCACCGACATGCTCGCGGCCATGCGCGCGTACGAGCGATACGTCGACGACGACGTGCCGATCCGACCGGACCACGTGCCGACGATGGCCGGCGAAGACAACTCGAATCCGGGGTATCACACGAACGGCCGACTGTTCGCCGTCGGGTACATGGCGGGACTGCTCGAGGCCGCTCGGGAGAGCTAGCGATCGCTCAGCTCCGAGCCGAGTGGGTCGTCACCGAGATCGTGGCGGATACCGATGTTTTCGGTTCAAGGCGGTTCGCCGTCCCGTTTTCCTGCGCCGCGGCCAACCCGGCGTTCGGGATGGACGTGCACGGTTCGAGCCCGACCGCGTAGGCCCGACCGAAAAACGGTGAGACGTCGAACCCGCCGAGAGGCTGCCAGTACCAGACGTACTCATAGAGCGATCGCGGAAATCGTACGGTGACGCCGAGGTCAACCGACGGATTCGACAGCGTGTAACGGCCCTCCGTCAGGTCACAGAGCGCGACCAAGTCGTGAACCGGCGTCTCGCGGGGCGGAAAGCGCCGAAGGTCGACCGGCTCGTCTCCCGCGTCCCAGATCGGCCAGTCGAAGCGTTCGCCAGCCGGGAGACGAGCAGTTTCGGCGTCGTGATCCGGATCGACCCGAACCGTCCGGCACGGAACGTTGAGGACGGCGTTCGGGCCGACGAGTGGCGGGCCGAACGCGAGGTGTTGTAACCAGGAGTAGTCGATCGGAACCGATCCCTCGTTGATCGCGGTCGTCCGAACGGAGAGCGTCGGGTCGTCGGCCCGAAGTGTGAGGACGCGCGAGAGACGAAGCGGATACCGGGTCAGCTGCGCCGTCAGTTCGACGCTGGCGATCGATCGTGTTTCGGCCGTCACCTCAACGTCGAAAGGAACGAGACTCGACTCGCCGTGAAGAGCGAGCGACGCACCCGCCGATTCGCTCGGACCGCCCGCGGCGGGGAGCACGTCCTGCCACCCGCCCGGGTAGTGATCGAGAAACGTGAACGCGCCGTCGGGCGCCCCGACGGTCCGCGTCGGCGGGCGCCACTCGTGGGGCGCTTCGAACAGGACGTTCGTGTCGGTGCGCTTGTCCCGGAACTCGGTGATATCGCCGCCCTTGCCGGCGAGAATTTCGACGTGGACGTGATCGTTCTCGAGGAACACGACGTCGAGACCCTTTCGACGATACTCCGTCCTGGCGTGAGGTGACATGCCGACCGTTTCGACGGCGTCCGACATAACGTGGCCGGTACGCCCAGACAGGCGGCGAATCGCCGTCGGATCGCCGACGAGGGCCAACGAGGGCTGACCCGGACTGCCAGCGACTCGTTCGGGGAACCTCCTCAGCGCGGATCAAGGACGATCGGGCCGGACGCAGAACGATCTAAGACCTGTCGAGAGGCTCGGCGTCGGTCCCAGAGCCGGGTAGAGACTCGACAACGTGCTCACTCGTTACCGATCGCCGATCGGAACTCCGGTCGACCGGAGACGCCCAGATCGACGCGGTAGAGGCTGCCGGCGGTTTCTCCCTCGGCGGGTCGATCGTCGCCGCCGGCGGTCGTGACGTACGCGTCGCTCGCGTCGGGTCCGCCGAAGGTGATCGCGGAGACTTTTTTGGGTTCGAACTCGACGACCCGGTCGCGGCTGCCGTCCGGCGCGTACCGCACGAGTTTGTGCCCGTCCCAGAACGCCGACCAGACGTACCCCTCCTCGTCGACCGTCATCCCGTCGGTGAGGCCCTCGAGCGCCGCCTCGACGAAAACTTCCCGATCGGAGAGCGTACCGGTCTCCTGATCGTACTCGTACCGGTAGATGATACCGGGGTCGTCGCTGTAGTAACACGTATCGGTAAAGTACAGCCGGGTGCGGTCCGGCGTAAACCCGAACCCGTTGGGGAGATCGATCTCCCGTTCGATGCACTCGAACGTTCCGTCGCGGTCAAGGCGGTACATCCGGCCCGGGATTCCGGCGTCCGGATCCGGCATCACGCCGCAGTAGACCCGGCCCTCGGGATCGGCGATGACGTCGTTGAACCGCTCGTGGAACTCGTCCGGATCCGGTTCGACGACCGTCTCGACGTCGCCGTCGGCGTACCGTCGAACGGCGCCGGCCTCCTGAAACAGCAGCAACGACCCGTCGGTCTGGAAGGTGAATCCGCCGATACGTTCGTCGGGATCCTCGTACAGCAGGTCGTACGTGTCGGTCTCCGGATCGTACGCGTACAGGCGGCCCCGAGGGATGTCACACCAGTAGAGTCGCCCGTCGTCGACGTTCCAGAGCGGGTTCTCACCGGTTTCGCACGGTTCATCTACCACTACGGTCGGGTTGTCACGTTCACCCATACTGGTGAGTCACAAGTCGATTAAAAAAAACTATCTCTCGGGATCGTTCCGCGCCGAGACGTCCCTCCCGGAGCGGCCGGGGCACGCGGAAAATCGATCGGGCGAGTGGCCTACGGGCGTTCGAGTCCGCCGTTCAGAGCCGGCGTTCCCAGCACGTTCTCGAGTTGCACTCAGGAAACGCGAGACACTGCGGCAGTCTGCTCCGCGCGTGCGAACGTATCTCGGCCGAGTTCGGGAGTCGGCTATGAATGCGTCGTTCGCCGGAGCGACGGTGGTTTGCCGAAACGGACGCGAAACCGAGTTACGACGACGCGAAACTCAGTCGTCTTTCTGTATTCCGGTCGTCATCAGCTGGGTCAACTGTTCGAGGGATGATTCCTCCGGAGTCCGGACATCGATGAGGTTCCCCTGGTAGAGGACGCCGATTCGGTCGGCGATCTCGAGAACCGATTCGATGTTGTGGCTGACGATGATGATCGTCATTCCCTCGTCTTCTTTGAGCTTCTGCAGGGTCGTGTGGACCATGTCAGTCGCGTCGACGGAGAGCGCGCTCGTCGGCTCGTCAAGGATGATCACCTCGGGATCGAACGCGAGCGCGCGGCTGATCGCGAACAGTTGGCGTTCGCCGCCAGAAAAGAATTCGACCTCCGTCTCGATGTTGAGGTCGCGACCGAGCGTGTCGTTGACGATTTCGTCGGCTCGCTTGTACGTCTCCTCCCAGTCGATCTGTTTTAGCGGACCGATGCCCTTGGTCGGGAACTGTCCCATGAAGATGTTCGTCGCGACGTCCAGGTCGTCCATCAACGCCAGGTCCTGGTAGACGGTCTCGATGCCGATGGCGCGAGCGTCGCTCGGACTGGAGAACGTGACCGGTTCTCCCTCGTAGTACAGTTGGCCGTCAGTCGGCGCGTGAACGCCACAGAGGACGTTCATCAACGTCGACTTTCCAGCGCCGTTATCCCCGACGAGCGCAAAGATCTCGTTATCACGGATCTCGAGGTCGATGTCTTCGATCGCGATAATTCGCCCGAACTGCTTCTTGACGTTCCTGGCGACGACCTTCCCGTCACCCTCGGGCGGCGAGCCGCTCCCGGCCGCGCCCGACGAGACGTCGAGTTCCGCGGTTTCGTCTACGCTCATGCGGCACCACTCGCGAGGATGCGACTGCGAAGTTTCGACTGCGTACTGTACAGGAGTATCGCGACCAGCAACACGATTCCGTTGTACATCTGAATCTCGGTTGCGCCCACACTGGCAGTGTTGCTCAGTGCGGATCGAACGACTTCGATGAGGATGACGCCCCCGAGAGCGCCGGTGATCATCCCTCGGCCGCCGAAGAGGCTGATTCCGCCGATAACCGCGCCCGCGAAGGCCTGGAAGACGAGTCCCTCTCCGATCAAGGGCGGGACGACGCCGGTGAATCCGGTGATCATGAGTCCCGCAATCGCGGCGAGGATTCCGCTGATCGTGTACACGGCGATGATCATTCGCTCGGTGTTGATACCGACGTCCCGGGCGGCCTTCTCGTTACTGCCGATCGCGTACACCGCCTGGCCGAACGTGGTGAACTTCATCACGTATCCGAACAGGGCGAACGCGGCGAGCATGATCCCGATCGCGACCCACGGTTCGCCGCCGGGGTACAGATACGCGTCGGGAAGTCCGCTGATCGGTTGCGTGTTCAATGCCGTTTTCGCCCCCTGGAAGATGATGAGGAACGCGAGCGTCTGCAGGAACGGGTTCAGCCCGAACTTGCCGATCATGACGCCGTTGACCAGGCCGATCGTGGCGCCGACGAGGACGATGATTGCGAATCCGAGAAAGGGGTTCGAGATGACGCCCCAGCAGCTCGGGCACGACCCGAGGAGCATCCCGGTGAAAATCGCGGAGAACCCGGCGATAGATCCGATCGACAGATCGAAATTCCCGGAGAGTAGGCAGAGACTCTCGGCGAGAACGAGCAGGCCGAGCGGTACCGCCGCCCACAGGATGAGTTCGATCGACCGAAAGTTTCGGAACGTCTGGGGGGCGAGGACGAGGATAGCGGCGATCACAATGGCCAGTATCGGCCAGATCATATTATCCAGCAGTGTTAACGCCATATCGTCTGTCCCGTCGAAACGGTTACTTATTCGGTTTTGTATAGCCATGGCAATGACTTTCGTGGTAAATACTTAAATATCGGTGTCGGACGGTTATCCCCAGACGTTCCCCCAGAGGTACGGCTGGTCCGCGTTCTCTTCGGTGATGATAATGTTGTTCGTCTTGAACCAGGGGTGGCCGTTCTGTTCGTCGATTTCGGCGGGGGCCCAGATGTCCTCGGACCATAATTCAACGTCCTTGTAGTCCCCGGTCTGGATGTCGAGATCGCCCGATTCCACGGTCGACCCGACCTCCGGAATGGCGTCGGAGCCGTCCTCGTGGTACATCCGCAGGTACTCGATCGCGATCGGGTTGTAGAAGTAGTTCGGTTGGTCGGCCGCCGCGTCGATCACGCCGTCGCCGATCAACTCGTTTACTTCTCCGCTGCCGTCCATCTGCGTGAGGATGATGTGGTCGTCCTCTCCCTTCGGCGCGTCGAGTCCGAGATTCTCGAGTGCGCGCACGACGCCGAGCCCCATCGAGAGGTTGCCCGAGTAGATGCCGTCGACTTCGTCGTTGGCGTTAATCCACTCCTGGGTGACTTCCTGCGCCGTATCGCGCGCGAACTTGCCGTTGAGCACGTCGCTAACGACGACGCGGTCGTCCTCCTCCATCACGTCGAGAAAGCCCTGACTCCGTTGGTTCGCCGATTGGTTCCCCTGCGGTCCGCGAACGTCCAGCACCGTCCACTCGTCCTGATCGCCGCGCTGTTCTTCGAGCGAAGCGATCATCTCCTGTGCACACGCTTCGCCGCCCGCGTAGTTGCTAAAGCCGACGTACAGTGGTATCTCCGAGCTGGAGGTATCGGCGTTCGTGGCGATCACGGGAATTCCGTCGTCGATTGCGTTGTTGATCGCACCTTCCGCCGCACCTGTGTCCCAGACGCCGACGATGATGCCGTCGTAGCCCTGGTTGGCCATGTCTCGAATGTCCGAGACCTGTTGCTGAGCGGATTGCTCGTTCGGCCGCACGTCGAGGTCGACGCCGATCTGCTCGGCGTAGAATTCGGCCGCCTCGATGTAGGCCGTGATCCAGGATCCGCCACGGACGTACGCCGAGAGGCCGATCTGGTTGAATTCGCTGTCGCCACCCCCCGCACCGGTACAGCCCGCAACCATTCCCACAACAGCCGTAGCGCTGGCTCGCTTGAGGAACTGCCTTCTGTCAGGGTATGTCATACATAGCAGAGACTAAACCAATACCAAATAAAGCTTTTTTATGATTGTCATACATATTTATTGATTGTCAGATTTGCGATCGGCACAGTTGTGAACTGGCTGACAGTCACCGTGAGATTAATACCTTCGACTCGAGTTGGCTCCGACCATGTCAGATTCGCTAACGGGGCGGACAGCCTTGATCACCGGGGCAGCTTCCGGAATCGGACGCGGAATTGCAACGACGCTCGCAGAGGCGGGCACCGACATCGTCGTCGCCGACGTTCGGCGCGAGCCGAAACGGGGCAAGTACTACCAATCGGACCTCGAAACGCCGACGGACGCTCTCGTCGAAGAGGCTCACGGCGTGGAGTCACTGTACGTCGAGACCGATATCGGGACAGAATCCGACGTCCGCGAGTTGATCGACGCGACGGTCGATCGGTTCGGGGGACTGGATATCCTCGTGAACAACGCCGGCATCCAGATACTCGGCGAAACCAGCGACCTCACGGCCGAGGACTGGCATCGAGTGATGGACGTGAACATCACCAGCTGCTTCCTGACCGCGAAGTACGGAATGGAACACCTCCGCGAGTCGGAGAGCGGGCGGATCATCAACGTCTCGAGTATCAACGCGTACTTCGGCGGCGGCGGTGCGCCGTACGCGGCCAGTAAGGCAGGCATGGTGAATCTCACCCGGGACCTCGCGATCGAGGCGGCCCGAAGCGACGTCACCGTCAATTCGATTCTCCCGGGCGTGATCAAGACGCCGATGCAAGATCAGAACGACGAAGAGACCCAACGAGAACAGCGGGAGGCGACGTTGCTGTCACGCCTCGGAACACCGGAAGACGTCGGAAAAGCCGTCCGTTTCCTCGCGAGCGACGACGCAGAGTGGATCACGGGGGCCGAGTTACTGGTCGACGGCGGCTACTGCGCGGCCGGCTACTGACGATGTGCCCGACGCACACCGCTGACGTGTGGGATCCGAAGTGGCTTCGGGAACGCGGGAACGAGATCCTCGAATTTTACTATCCCGCCTGTCTCAACGACGACGGGTATCGCCACCGGTTCCGCGCGGACGGGACGGCCGAACCGTCGGTCGAACCCCTCGTCGGAACCTGCCGGTTCATCTACGGATTTGCCGAAGGGGTCCACCTCGACGGACCGGCGTGGTGCGTCCACGCGGCGCGACACGGAATCGATCGGCTTCGAACCGCGTTCGCCGACGACGTCCACGGCGGATTCTACTGGGAACTCGCCGAGGACGGATCGATCGACGAGACGAAATACGCGTACGGCCACGCGTTCGCGCTGCTCGCCCTCTCGCAGGCGAGCAGTGCCGACGTGGCGGCCGTCGACGCGGAGATCGCCGCCGTCTACGACCTCCTCGACGATCGCCTCTTCGAGCCGGAGTACGGGCTGTACGCCGTCGAAGCGACGCGAGAGTGGGAGCCGATCACGTACCGCGGGCAGAACGCGAACATGCACCTGTGCGAAGCCTGTCTCGCGGCGTACGAGGCGACCGGCGACGAGCGGTACCTCGAGCGGGCGAGCACGATCGCGACGGCCGTCGTGCGCTGTCTGTCGACCGGCGAGGGCAACATCTGGGAGCACTTCGACGAGGAGTGGACCGCTGACTGGACGTACAACGCCGACGACCCCGACAACCTCTTTCGACCCCACGGCTACCTCCCCGGTCACTTCGTCGAGTGGGCGAAACTGCTCTGCCTGCTCGATCAACACGAGCCGACCGACTGGCGGATCCCGGCCGCGGTGAGGCTGTTCGAATCGGCGGTCGACGTCGCCTGGGACGAGCGCCACGGCGGCCTTCAGTACGCGTTCGATCGCGACGGGCGAATCACGAACGACCGCAAGTACTACTGGGTCACCGCCGAGCAGTTGGCCGCGGCCGCGACGCTGATGGCCGCCGGGGAGCCGTTCGAGGCGTGGTACGAGCGAACCTGGGCGTACGCGTTGGATACCCACGTCGCCGCCGACGCGCCGGTCTGGCACCGCGTCCTCGCCCGCGACGGATCGACGGTTCCGGAGAGTACGCCGTTGTCGCCGCCGAACAAGACCGACTACCACGTCCTGAGCGCGCTCAAGACGTGTCGAGACGCCGTACTGTGAATTTATACGATCGAAGCCGTAGTGAGGAGCACATGCAGTTGTACATCGATACGGCGTCAGAATCCGACGCTCGCGAATTCGCCCGGTACGGGTTCATCGACGGCGTGACGACGAACCCGTCCCTCGTGGCGTCGACGGACTCGTCGTACAGAACGGTCGTGGAAACGCTCGCTGACGCGGTCGATGGTCCCGTGTTCGCCCAGGTACTCGCGGAGGACGCCGACGGGATGGTCGAACAGGCCCGGACGTACGACGCGTGGGCCGACGATGTCGTCGTCAAACTGCCGGCGACGCGGGCCGGGTACGAGGCGCTCGGCCGGATTCGCGCCGACGGCATCGAAGCCGGCATCACGGTGTTGTTTTCGGTCACGCAGGCGATCCTCGCCGCGAAGAACGACGCGACGTTCGTCGCGCCGTACGTCGGCAGGCTCGACGACGCCGGCGAGGACGGCCTCGAGGTCGTTGCCGGCATCCAAACGGCGTTCGACGAGTACGGGTTCGAGACGGAGGTCCTCGCCGCGAGCGTCCGAAACCGGCGGCAGGCGACCGCGCTCTACCGCGCGGGCGTCGACGCGGTGACGCTCCCGCCGACCGTCCTGGAAGCGCACTTTGACCACCACAAGACCGCCGAGGGCGTCGCGGGCTTCCTGTCCGACTGGGGAACCCGCGGAAACCCGATCGAGAGCGACGACTGACGAGGACTACCGATGACGCAACAACTACTGGTCGCCGGAGACACGCTGGTCGACTTCCTGCCGAACCGGCCGGGACGGATCGCCGACGTGGAGTCGTTCTCGCCGAAGTTCGGCGGTTCGGCGGCGAACGTCGCCGTCGCGCTCGAGCGGATCGGCCATCCGCCGCTGTTCTGGACGCGGATCGCTCGAGACCGCTTCGGAGACTACCTCGCTGACGCTCTGCACGAGAGCGCGATCCCCGACCGATTCGTCGTCAGAGATCCCGACGCGAAAACGACGCTGGCGTTCGTCTCCAACGACGAGGACGGGGAGCGACAGTTCGACTTCTACCGGGCCGGAACCGCGGACACCCGCATGCAGACCGGCACCGTGCCGGACGAGACGCTGGCCGACGTCTCGTGGGTACACCTCACCGGCGTCACGATGAGCGTCGAACCGAGCAGAGGCGCGATGCTCGATCTCGCCGCTCGCGCCCGACGCCAGGGCTGTACCGTTTCGCTCGACCCGAACACGCGCCCGGAGATGTGGGCCTCGGAAGACGAGTTCGCGACCGTTATCCGGGACGTGCTCGAGCAGGTCGACGTGGTGAAAGCGACCCCCGAGGATCTCGAGGCCGCCGGCTTCGACGACGACGATCCAGAGGCGCTCGCGGCCGCCGTCGCAGCGTTCGGCCCGCACACGGTGTTGCTCACCCTCGGCGGGGAGGGCGCGTTCTCGTACGGAACGAGCGAGAGTCCGCTGTCCGGTATCGAAACCCACGGCGGCTACGACGTCGATGTCGTCGACACCACCGGCGCGGGCGACGGCTTCCTCGCCGGTGCGATCGCGTCGCTCGCCGCCGGCGTCGAGAGCCCGGAACGGGTCCTCGCGGTTGCGAACGCCGTCGGCGCGATCACCACGACGAAGCAGGGATCGGTAACCGCGCTCACCGGAGCCGATCCCATCCGGGAGCTGGTCGGACCGCTCCCCTGGGACTGAGCGATCAGACGGTCGGCGACACCGATCGGCCGTCGTCGATCGCCGCGAGTCGAATCGCACACCCTCGCCATAACGAAGCGTCTTCCGGGTCGGCTACCTGAACAGTAATGATCATCGGCGCTGATTGTCCGACGTATGTCGGAAGAACCGTCAACCACCGAACTGTGTGACAGGTACGCGGCGCTGTACCCGGGCGCGGTCACGGACGTCCTCGTCGAAGCGGAATCGATCGCGGTGACGGAATCCGTGGTTCGGACGGCGATCGAAGACGGTGTCGCGCCGGTCGACGCCTACGATCGGTTCGGGGAGTTCTGACGCCGCTTCGACGACTCTCCTTGGCGGTTCGTAGAGGACCCCACACGGCAGTTCACGGAGGGGGTACCTTGAAAGTTCGTAGACGAGCCAGCTCGTCGGTTCATGGTACCAAGAGACACTAGATTTATTCGATGCGTCTGCGTACCCCGAGACGATGCCAGGAGAGGCTACTTTCGACTTTACGGGAGAGACGGCGATCGTAACCGGATCAACCAGCGGTATCGGGCGCGGGATCGCCACGGCGCTGGCAGATGCCGGCGCGAACGTCGTCGTGAACTCGCGATCGGAATCGGACGTGGAGGAGACGGCGGCCGACCTCGACGAGCTCGGAGCCGGGACGGTCGTCGGTGTGGCGGCGGATCTCTCCGATCCTGCCGGCATCGAGCGGCTCGTCGAGACCGCGATCGATCGGTTCGGGACGGTCGCGATACTCGTGAACAACGCGGCGGTCTGGCCCGAAGAGGAATCGATGGTGACGGCGGACCTCGAGGACTGGGAGTTCACCATGGCCGTCAACGTCCGCGCGCAGTACTATGCCTCCAAGCTGGTTGGCCAACACATGGTCGAGGAGGAGATCGAGGGATCGATCGTCAACATCACCAGCCAAACCGGCGACAGGCGAACCGGCGGCCGCGGGTTCTACGGCGCGTCGAAGACGGCGGTAAACGGGCTCACGTGGCGGATGGCACACGATCTCGCGCAGGAGGGAATCCGAATGAACGCGATCTCGACGGACGTCACCGAATCGCGCCAGCTCCGCTACGAGGCGGAAAACGTCGCTCGGGAGGATCCGGATCCGGAGAAAACGGGCGAAGACGTCCTGACCGAGTGGGGCGAAGCCAGACCGCTCGGGCGGCTCGGGCAGCCGTCGGACATCGCAGACGCGGTGCTCTACCTCTGTAGCGATCGAGCGTCGTACGTCGTCGGGACGATCCTGCGCGTCAGCGGCGGGGGCAATCTCCAGTAGGACCGCGGCGCCGATGCGATCCACCACGTACGCTTATGAGCACGTCACGAATACTGAGAGTCTGTAGCCAAGTATGAAGATCGTTGATGCACACACGCACACCTGGGACGCGTCGAGAGCCGAACTCCCCTGGCAGGCGGAGGTCCTCCCGCCGGGGTGGGATGGGGCCTACACGCACGCAGACCTGATCGAGGATATGGACCGCCCAGGCGTGTCGGAGGCGGTCATCGTCACCACGCCGCTGTACGGCCGCGGGCCGCGCGCGAACGAGTACACGATGCGGAGCATCGAGGCGCACCCGGATCGACTGTACGGCGTCGGGCTGATGGAGTTCTTCCCGGACGATCCCGATGCAGCCGTGGAGTCACTCGAGCGCGTCGTCGGTCACCCCCGGATGCTCGGGGTCCGCATGCACGCCGCGCTCGAGTACGACGAGACGCCGACCGAACTCGATCGCCACGGCGAGTGGATCTCGGACGAGCGCCTCGAGCCGATCTGGCGAGCCGCCGGCCGATTGGACACGTGTATTTTCGTCTTCCCGAAGGCCCAGCAGCTCGACCAGGTCGAGCGGCTCGCCGCCCGGTACCCCGAGACGACGATCGTCGTCGATCACATGGCCTGGCCGGACGAGACGACGGCCCCGGACGACGCGCCGTGGACGACGTTCGAAGCGGTCGCGGAACACGACAACGTCTACGTGAAGGTCAGCTCGATCCCGCGGTCGGCCGACGAACCGTGGCCGTACGAGAGCGTCCACGGCTACGTCCGTAACCTCGTCGAGTGGTTCGGTCCCGAGCGATTGCTGCTCGGCTCGGACTATCCGTGGATGGACAGCTGGGCGGACTACGAGTCCTGCCTCTCGTGGATCGAAACCGTCGAGGGGCTGAGCCGCCGCGATCGAGCCTTCCTCTCTCACCGGACGTTCGAACGGCTCCACGGGTAGCTGCGGACGCTACGGCACCGAATTTCGGCTCGATCGGAGCCGCTTCGATTATGGCTCGAACGACCAGATCTCCTCCATGTAGGGGATCTGATCGTCGGGATCGGCGTCGACGTCGACGCCGTCGGTCTTGAACTGTGCGACGTATCGCTCCCACTCCTCGACCGCCTGATCCTCGGCCATCACCTCGTTGTAGGTGTCGAGATCAGCCACGTCCAGAATGCAGACCGCAATATCGTCGCGAACGAACAGCTGAAACTCTTCGACGCCGCCGCGTTCCATCGCGTCCGTGACGCCCGCGGGGACGTCGTCGTGCGCTTCGATATATTCGTCCTTTCTGTCGGGATCGATGCGCTGTACGTACACGGCTCGCTCAGTTTCTGCTGCCATGGCTTGAGTGAGAATTCCAGGGAAAAAGAATGTTTCTCTGACCGTGGCGCACTTTTGGAGACCCATCTGCCGGCCACCGAGACGATCTTCGGTCCGCGATCGCTCGTCGTCGATAGCCGAAGCGTCCCGAGGTCGCTGGTCCAAGTCGATTCGCCGAACGCAGCGGGAAAACGGGATCGACGCAAATCGAGCGACGAGGACCTGGAACTCACCAGGACGTAATGCGGACGTCGCGCAACGGTCTGTCGAGGGGGATCTCGACTTGGCCGGTCGTGCTGTGCGAGAGGTAGAAGGCGACGATGATCTCGAGCGATCGCGTCGCGTCTTCGCCGGTGGAGGCGTTCTCGGCGCGACCGTCGAGCACGTCGACGACGTGTTCGGCAGCGTTCGCGAACGCCCGCTGGTAATCGTCGTCCCACGTCCAGGCGCCCTCGATTCCGGGGAGGGGTTCCTCGACGTGCTCTCCGTCGTCGGTGAGCCGCCAGTACCGCCACTCGCCGTCGTCGTTGTTCATGTAGAGCTTCCCTTCCGTACCGATAACCGAGAAGTTCATCGAGGAAACGTGCCGCGGAAGGGTGCAATCGACGGTGACGAACGTTCCGTCGTCCATCACGACGAAGCCGCCGCCGCCGGCGTCGTCGACCTGCTGAGCCGCATCGAGGCTGTCGACCGCCTCGTTCTCGCCCGTGATGTGCCCGGCGACCGTTTCCGCGCGCGCGTCCAGTAGGTACGCGAGCGTATCGAGCAGGTGCGTTGAGTTCCGCAGGAGTTCCATGCGGAACTGGGTGCTGACCGACAGGATCTCGCCGAGGATCGCCTCCTCGTGAATCAACTCCCGGAGTCGCTGGAGCTTGTCGGTGAACCGGAACGAGTGGTTGACGAGGAGTTCGGTATCCGTCTCCTCACAGACCTCGACCATTTCGTTTGCGGCACTCACCTGCGACGCGATCGGCTTTTCGCACCAGATGAGATCGGGATCCGCGGGCGAGCGGGCCGCGTCGACGACGTGCCGGTGGTGGAGGTACGACGGCGTGCAGACGGAGACGATGTCGAGATCCTCGGCCTCGAGCATCGCCTCGTGGCCGACGTAGCGTGTTTCAGGGGGAATCTCCCACGCCGTTCCGAACCGCTCGAGTTTTTCCTCGTCCACGTCGGCGATCGCGACGAGTTCGATTTCCTCCTGCGCGTCGAAGCCGCCCGCGTGGCTCGCGTCGATCTTCTTGCGACCGATGTCCGCTTCGTCGTGCATCCCGAGGATTCCCATGCCTGCGATACCGCCAGTTCCGATAATGCCTGCCTTGTATGTCATGCTGGTCACTCGTAAACGTGTAGCGAACCGGTCTGGTTATCCTCGATGTACTCCCAGTCGTAGTCGACGCCGAGTCCCGGTCCGTCGGGAACGCTGACTCGACCGCGATCGTCGATCGCGTCGATCATGTCCGAGTAGTCGCCGCGGTACACCGGCGGCTGCGTGTTCGCACAGTTCGGGTGCACCAGCGCCAACTCGTAGTAGTTCGTGTTCCGGGTCGCGGCGATGCAGTGACGCTGGGCCGGGCCCGGCGCGTGGAACTCGACGTCGAGCCCGAACGCCTCCGCCACGTGGACGATCTTCATCGCACCGGTGATCCCCGCGTCGTACTCGGGATCCGCCCGGACGAAATCGGTCCCGTCGTTGGCGATGAAGTCCGCGTGCGGTTCGAGGCCGCGGACGTGTTCGGTCTGGAGGATCGGCGTCTCGAGCAGTTCCCGGAGCTTTCGGTGCCCGTGCTGGGAGATGCCGCCGTCGCGGTAGGGGTCCTCGTACCAGAGGAACCCCTGCTCGTCGAGCGCCTGCCCGATCTTGTACGCCTCGGCGAAGGTTTCGTACTCGCAGGCGGGGTCGAACATGAGGTCCATCTCGTTGCCGACTCGCTCCCCGACCGCGTGGATCGACGCGATCTCCCGATCGATGTCGCGGCTCTCGTCCCCGCCGCCCCACCCGTGAATCTTGTACGCGGAGTACCCCGCGTCAAGACACTCCTCGGCGAAGTCGGCGAACGCCTCCGGCGAATCGAGGCCGCCGTTCTCGTCGCCGTGATAGGTCGACGCGTACGCGGGGATCTCCGTTCTGTACGTCCCGAGCAGTTCGTGGATCGGCGCGTCGTAGTACTTTCCGGCGAAGTCCCACAGGGCGATATCGATCGGGCCGATCCCCATGCGATCGTACTTGCGCAGCGCGCGTTTGATCTCGCTCCAGTGTTTCTCCCGCTCGAGGGGGTTTTTCCCGACGAGATAGTCGGCGAACATGTTGATCTGGGCGGCCGCCGGGGAGTTCCCGCCGACGTACTCACCCGTGATCCCGGTATCCGTGTGGATCTTGATACCGAAGAGCTTTCGCCACGTCGTTTCACCCGGTTCGTAGATCAAGTTGAACCCGTTCGCGTCCGTCCCGACGTCTTCGAGCGGGTACCGGAATTCACGACTCTCGATACGAGTAATGGTCAGTCCCATACATCGACCACTGGAAGGAACCGTAATAAAACCCCTGTTACATATTGGCCTACTGTAATACCGAGGAGTCCGTTCTAAAATCTTGATCTAGTTTTCCGAATTGCCGGATTCGATTCGTTATAGGTGAACGCGCCGTCCGTCGGAACGAGTATGTTACACGCGACCAGAAGAAAACGCATCTCCGTCGAGTAGATATCGTCCGAAATACCCCACAAAAAACGGCATTCGGCACGAGAAATCGCGAAAAAACGGCGTTCTCGACGATTCGAACTCATCCGGAGCAACGTTCGAAAATGGTGAACCTCTCTGCGTCAATTACTCAGACCGCATTCGGTCCGTGATTATCCGAACGAATCAGATACGCCTACGCTTCGATCCGGTTCAACAATCGTGCAGCCGTCCGTCTATTTACATCAGTACAGGTGTAATCAGCCCTCACAGACGCGTTTGAAGGCCATTACACTAGTACTACTGTAATTCCCTGGACGGGCCGAAATTTCGGAGCGAACACCGTGCCTGCAAGCGTTAACACACGCCGCGCAGCCGGGTTCGGGTAAGATTCCTGACCGGATTCCCACGTTCGGGCCGGGCTATTCGCAGCGACGGCTGGCACAGGATTCTCCCGGGACGATCGCGCCGATTGAAACCGAATCGGCGCCCCTCGGCGCCCCCAATTCGCGAGATCCGATTTCGGCGTACATCGACCCAGAGCCGGACTAACAGCGGTTAATTCACTGGTTTGAATGTCGGTTCAGTATACTTGAACGGCGCTACGAGTACGTTACGTTCAGTTCGATCACGTTTACCGTCTCGAGAATTTTCTTCGGCAGTTCTTCTTCGAAGTACATCCCACGCATCCGGTTTACCGGCCCGGAGACGCTGACCGCGCCGAGAGGACGTCCGTCGTTGCTCAAAATGGGCGCCGCGATGCAGCGCAGCCCTTCGAGTCGCTCCTCGTCGTCGATCGCGTACCCGTTCTCCCGAACGGTTTCGAGTTCCGCCTCGAGTTCCTCGCGAGTGCTGACGGTTCGCTCGGTGCTCTGCGGAAGGCCGTGACGGTCGATAATCTTGTCGACCCGGCTCTCGGGCGAGTGGGCGAGGATGGCCTTTCCGAGGGCCGTTCCGTGGAGGTAGACTCTCGTTCCGACGTTCGAATCGACGCGGACTGCGCGATCGCCCTTCGCCTGGTGGATGTACACGCCACGTCCGTGTTCCTCGACCAGTAAGTTCGCAAGCTCGCCCGTCTCGTCGGCGAGTCGATCGACTTCCGGCTTGGCGATGTCGTAGATCTGGACGCAGCCGCGGGCGTACGCGCCCAGTTCGAGAAACCGGATCCCCACCTTGTACTCCGTCCCGTTTTTCACGACGTACTCTTCCTGCTCGAGGGTGCTGAGGTAGTTGTGCACCGTGCTTTTCGGTAACTCGAGGTAATCGGCGAGTTCGGTCACGCCGCAGCCGTTCAGTTTCCGCAAGGCTTCGACGATCGTAAACGTCATTTCCGTCGTTTTCACCGGGTTTTTGGCTCGTTTCGTCATTCGTCGGCCGACTTTGTCGTCCAGGGTTAAATACTATCTTGTTCACCACTGTGGAACGACGTTTCGTTATACTGGACTCGATTCAGGCGGGCCCCGTCGATCGAGCCGGATATCACAGCTGAAGGGGCACACCGTCGAGAGGGTTCTCGGACGGGCATCGAACGAACTTCCCCGTCCGCGCGCGGCGGAAGAGAGCGATTCCACCTCGGGCCTCGCGCGGTCCGAAACCACCGACCGCGACAGCGGTGGCCGGCTGCGGTGAGACGCTCCGTCACACCGACCGACGCGTGCGGCTGCGGACCTCATCCGCCGACGCGTCCACTTACGACGACCGGCGAAAAACCAACTCTGTATCCAGTGACGGCACGATCGCGATCGAAATCGGGAGAAGCAGCACGCTCGAGCGCGACCGCCTCGACGCCTACACGACCGTTACCGTGTTCTCGAGGCGGCCGATTCCGTCGATTTCGATCGCGACTCGATCGCCCGCTTCGAGCGTGAAGTCGTCGTCGGGGACGAGCGAGGTGCCCGTCAACAGGACCGTCGTCTCGGGGATCGCGTTATGGCGGGCGAGATACGAGACGAGTTCGTCGTGCGATCGGACCATTTCGGAGGTCGACGTTCGATCGTCGTACATCGTCTCCCCATCGCGTTCAATCGTCATCCGTATCTCGAGGTCGTCCCAGTCGTCGCGAACGGACGCCGGGACGACACACGGCCCGATCGAGCAACTCCTGTCGTACACCTTTGCCTGCGGAAGATACAGCGGATTGTCCCCCTCGATCGACCGACTGCTCATGTCGTTGCCGATCGTGTACCCGACGATCTCCCCGCGGTGAAGCACGATTCCGAGTTCCGGTTCCGGGACGTCCCACGACGAATCACCGCGGATGCCGACGGCGTCGTTCGGGCCCACGAGGCGGCCGGGCGTCGCCTTGAAGAACAGTTCCGGCCGATCCGCTTCGTAGACGTCGAGATAGACCTCCGGCAGTCCGGACTCGGCTTCGCGCGCGGCCTCGCTGATCTCGTAGGTGACCCCCGCGGCCCACACCTCCTCGGGGACGACGGGAAGCGCCGCGTCCTCGACACCCGTGAAATCGCGAGCGATCGGCGCGTCGCCCGCGAGTCGTCGAAGATAGGATTCGAGCGTACGGCCCTCGGCCGCCGCCGTTCGAGCGGCGTCAGAAATGCCTCGGGGCGAGTCGGTCGTTTCCGTGAGGTCGTAGGCGGTTTCGTCGATGACGGTGACGAGTCGGTACCCGTCGGACCGGTGGCTCCGGTAACAGCGCATATGACACGATTTATCGCCACCCTATAATAACGTTCCGTACAACTGTTGTACTGACCGGAAGAAGTGTATGTAAGGAGGGCAAATAGGTGATCGGATGCCGACAGAGTACTCCAACTACGTTGACGGCAAGTGGACGGAATCACGAACGGGCAACGTCTTCGAGACGTCGAATCCGGCACACCCCGGCGAGACGGTCGGCGTGTATCAGCAATCGTCGGAAGCAGACGCCGAAGCTGCCGTCGAGGCCGCGGCGGCGGCTGCACCCGAGTGGGCGAACACGCCGGGGCCGGCCCGTGGAAAGATTCTCACGGAGACGGCGTCGATTCTCTCCGATCGCGCGGACGAGCTGACCGAGACGCTCGTTCGCGAGGAGGGCAAGACGAAGCCCGAAGCGAGCGGAGAAGTACAACGGGCGATCGACATCTTCGCGTACTACGGCGCGAAGGCCGCGGACGTCGGCGGAACGGTCAAGGCGCCCAGCGGGCGCGATTCGCGGCTGTACACGGTGAACGAACCGGTCGGGGTGGCCGCGCTCATCACGCCGTGGAACTATCCCATCGCGATTCCGGCGTGGAAGCTCGCGCCGGCGCTCGCGGCGGGGAACGCGGTCGTCACCAAACCCGCCTCGCTCGCCCCGGCTGTCGCGATCGGAATCGTCGAGGCCCTCGAGTCGGCTGGGCTCCCCGACGGCGTGGTCAACCTGGTCACCGGGCCGGGCAGCAGCGTCGGCTCGACGTTCGTCACCCACGAGGCGGTGGACGCGGTGTCGTTCACCGGGAGCACGAAGGTCGGAAACACCGTCTACGGGCAAGCCGCGCCGGACCAAAAGCGCGTTCAGCTCGAGCTGGGTGGCAAGAATCCGGCGATCGTGATGCCGAGCGCCGACGTCGACGAGGCGGTGGAGATCGCTGCGACAGGTGCCTTCGGCGTCACGGGCCAGGCGTGTACCGCGACCTCGCGCGCGATCGTCCACGAGGACGTCTACGACGAGTTCGTCGAGGGCGTCGTCTCGTACGGCGAGGGGCTCTCGATCGGCGACGGACTCGAGGGCGCCGACATGGGGCCCCACGTCAGCGAGTCGGAACTCGAGGGCACGCTCGACTACGTCGACGCCGGCCGTAGGGAGGGCGCGACGCTCGAAACCGGCGGCGAGCGAGCCGACGCCGGAGAGGGCTACTTCGTCGAGCCGACCATCTTCTCCGACGTATCGTCGGAGATGCGAATCGCGCAGGAGGAGATATTCGGGCCGGTACTCGCCGTCATCCCCGTTTCCGATTTCGACGAAGCGGTTGCGGTCGCCAACGACGTCGAGTACGGTCTCTCCGCGAGCATCGTCACGAACGATCACCGCGAGGCCAACCGCTTCGTCGACGAGATCGAGGCCGGCGTCGTCAAGATCAACGAAAAGACGACCGGGCTCGAACTGCACGTCCCGTTCGGCGGGATGAAAGCGTCCTCGAGCGAGACGTATAGGGAGCAAGGCGACGCGGGACTGGACTTCTTCACGATCTCGAAGACGGTCTACGATAATTACTGAGGGCGGTTCCGCGGCCGGACGATCGGGATCGGGAGTCGATCCTGATTCGATCGGTCGGTACCGCGTCACGACCGGCATCGATTCGGTCGACCGGCTTCACGCTTCGACCGGGATCGGGTAGATAGGAGCTCGATCGGTCACATCGACGGGCCGGCCCGCTCGATGGCGAACGACGTGACGCCGTGACGCTCGGCCCGACACGGCGCTCCCGTCGCTACGGACCGGACCTGCTCGACGAGCCCATCGACGTCGGTCGTCCTCGCATCCACGTCGATATCCGCGCCGACGGCGTCCAGCGTACTCGGCGTCGCGCTCACTTTGATAACCGGCGCGATCGGGTGGCCGCTCGGGATGCCGTCGCCGGTCACGTGGACGATCAGCTCTGCGCCGGCAGCGACGAGCGCGGTCGCCGCCTCCTCGAATCGAGACGACGAATCGACGAGCGCAACGTCGGTACTCGGCTCCGGGGACTCGCCGTACGCGACGATCTCGTCGATGGGTGCGTTCCCCCACGCTCGCGTCGCCTCGTCGAACGAGCGCTCGCCAGCCTGGCGGCGAACGCGTGGTGCCCGTGGCGGTCCGCCTTGCGCGTTCGCGAGCACCCCCTCGATATCGAGGCCGTTCCGCTCGTTCGCCGCGTCCGGGTGCGCATTGACCCGTTCGATTCCGGCGACTGCGACCGTTCCCCCGGCCGCCACGACTCGATCTGCGAAGTCCCCGACGAGCGGATCCGCCGTGTCGACGGTTGGGTCGTCGAGGTCCGTGCTCACGATTCCGACGGTGCGGTCGTCGAGGTCGAGGTCGGTCGGCGTGGACGCCGAACGCTTTCTGAGTTCGGTCGCCAGCTCGACGCCGCGTTCGACGCAGGCTTCCGTGCCGCCGACGCCCTGGATGGTGAGTTCGCGAACGGGGACGCCCCGATCCGCGAGCTCCTCGGCCACCACGTCGCTCTGGACGTGCTCGCAGCCGAGGCCGACGACGACCGCACCGACGACGTTGGGGTGTGCGCCCATCGCGATCAGCGTCTGCTTCGTCCGGTCGTTGTCCCTCCCGATCTGCGCACAGCCGTGATCGTGCGGCGTGGCGACGCAGCCGTCGACGCGGTCGGCGATGCGCTCCGCGACCGTGTGCGAGCAGATGACCGACGGAAGGACGAGCACCACGTCTCTGACACCGGGTGCGGTCGCGGTGCTCCCATCGGCGGCTGGCTGGCTTCGGCTCATTGACGGCCCTCCGCCTTTCCGCGAACGCTGTCGCAGTTGTGGACGTGAACCCACTCGCCTTGCACGATCCGCTCGGTCGCGACGCCGATGACCTCGCCGTACTTTCGAATTTCGTCCCCGGGAGCGAGGTCGTCGATCGCTACCTTGTGGCCGAACGCGACCGATTCGACCAGTTCCACGTCACCCCGGTTCGTCTCGACCGTGTTTCCCGCGGTTGTGTCTTCGAGAACCGTTACGACCGTGTCCGACTCGTCGAGTTGAATGGATTGGTGCCTCGTCATAGCGCGTTTTCGAAGTATCCCAGTTCGTTCGGCTGCACTTCGTTGATGGCGAACTCGCGGAGCCCGTGTACCTCCGCGTTGGTCGGCCGCCCGTCCGCCGTTTCGACGATCGTGTCGAAGATCCTGCCCCCGACGGCTTCGAGGTCGTCGCCCTCGATGACGGTGCTCGCGTTGACGTCCATGTTGGAGGCCATCCGGTTCCAGGTCTGGGGATTCCCGCAAACCTTGATCACGGGCGCGATCGGATTGCCGGTCGTGCTGCCGCGCCCGGTCGTGAACACAATCACCTGCGCCCCGCCGGCGACTTTGCCGACGACGCTCTCGATGTCGTAGCCGGGCGTGTCCATAAGCACGAGTCCCCCACCGACGGGAAGCGCCTCGCCGTAGGGCACGATGTCGCGAATCGGCTTCGTGCCGCCCTTCGAGATGGCCCCGAGACTCTTCTCCTCGATCGTCGTCAGGCCGCCCTCCTGGTTGCCGGGCGACGGCTGCGCACCGCGGAGGTCCGTCCCCATCATCTCGGCCATCGACTCGCGTCGCTCGACGTAGTCGAGGAGCTTCTGGCGTACCTCGTCGTCGGCGCAACGTTCGGCGAGGACGTGTTCGGCGCCGATAAACTCCGGCGTCTCGCTGAACGATGCCGTCCCACCGGCTTCGATGAGCCGATCGCAGGCGTTCCCGACGGCGGGATTCGACGCGAGCCCGCTCGTCGCATCGCTGCCCCCGCACTCCACGCCGAGCACGAGTTCCGAAACGTCGGCCGATTCCCGGCGTGCGCCGTCGGTTTCCTCGACAAGACGATCGATCGCTTCCAGACCGGCCTCGACGGCGGCTTCTGTACCGCCGGTTTCACGCACCGAGAGCGTCTTCACGGGGCGTCCGGTGGCAGCGACAGCATCCGCGAGTTCGTCTGCGTCGATTCGCTCGGTTCCTAATTCGATGACGAGCACGCCGGCCACGTTGGGATTCGTCGCCGTCCCTTCGAGCACGCGCTTCGTTTGCGCGAGGGTAGCTTCCGGCGCATCCGCCGCCAGTTGATGCGGCGTCGCACAGACGCGCTCGGATCGGTTCTTCGAGATCTGCGTCGCGATAGCGCTCACCGCGACCGAGAGTGGAATGACAGCGACGACGTTTCGGACGCCGATCCGACCGCTCGGACGGCGATATCCGTCAAACGTTTCCATACCAATCGGCATACCGGTCGGAAGTGATAACTGTTCGGGGTTGATCCCGGCGACCGCGACGACAGCGGCGTGACAGAGGTCCGTCGGGCGTACCGATCGGTACGCTCGAGCAAAAAACGCGTCGCAAGGTGTCTCGGAGAACCAGCCGGCGCGACGATCAGTCGTCGACGGCCTCGACGGTGTTTTCCAGCGTTCCGATTCCCTGGATTTCCACTTCGACGGTGTCGCCGTCCTCGAGTTTAATGTCTTGGAAGGTTCCGACCCCTTCGGGGGTTCCGGTCGCGATGATATCACCGGGTGAGAGTTCGACGCGGCTCGACGCGAACGAGACGAGTTCCGCGACGGAGCGGATCATCATCTCCGTGTTGTCGTCCTGGAGGACATCGCCGTTGACGCGCGAAACGATGTCCAGAGATTGGGGGTCGTCGATCTCATCGATGACGACTGTTGGACCGGCCGGCGTCGTATCGCGCATCGTCTTACCGGAGAACCAATCGATCAGGTCGTCGTCGCCCACTTGGAGCCCTAACTGGAGGTCTCTGGCCGACGTGTCGTTCAGAATCGTATATCCGGCGACGTAGTCGAGAGCGTCCTCCGGATCGATGTGACGCGCCGAGTCGCCGATGACGGCCGCGAGTTCGGCTTCGTAGTCGATCTCCTGGGTAACGCTCGTGTGATACGAGATCGGTTCCCCGTGTCCCACGAGTGTCTGTGGCAGTTTCATAAACAGGAGCGGCCACTCCGGAACCGCGATATCCGATTCCTCGGCGTGGGCCTCGTAGTTGAGCGCGGCACAGAAGACGGTGTTTCGCTCGGTCGTCGGTGGGAGGTAGGTAATCTCCGAGACTTCGAAGGTTTCTTCGTCCGCGCCAGCGGCGTCGCCGGGGCGCGAGAGGGCGTCGCGAAACGAGTCAAACGCCGTCGTGACGTCTCGGACGACGTCGTCTTCGAAATACCCGATTCGGTCCTGTCCGTCTGCGTGAAAGCGTACAAGTTGCACGATAGGCCCATCATGCTAAGACACAATGACTCTTCCGGCTTTTTGACGCGACGCTAATCCACGTGAAGGGTAACGGATTTTCTGGGTCGAAATTTTCCGGGCCGATACGTTTAGTATTGAGGTTAATTTGTAGTGATATCATCAGCTGTCTTAGTTTCACATGGACTGGGCCTTGTTTAGACGCCTGGAATCACCTGCTTGAGGCGCTAAGCGCTAGTTCGATGTTTCTGACGGCACACTTGAGAACGAGTTCGCGGAACTGTCCGAACCAGGCTCTCGCTCGAACGATCTCACCGTATTTGCGGCGGAGCACGAAAAACGCCGATTCGATATTTGACCGTTGATGATGGGTCGTATCATCGAGTAAGATATTGTTGGCGATGCCGTGCCAGCTGAATTCGCGGTACTTGATAACGGGTTTGGCCCCGTCTGAACGGAGTTTGTGGTGGAGTAGCTCCCAGTCGTAGCCTTTGTCGCGGTCAGTTCGTCTCCACTCAACGGATTAGTTTCGTTCTTTAAAACGAAGTAGCTGACGCGATAGCGTGAATCGACTCAGTGCCCCCGGAGTGTCCCGTCCGATCGATACCGCGCATCCATGATGCGGTCCCACTGCTCCTCGCTGATAGTGATATCGGTTGCACCGACGTTTTCCGTCAATTGTTCGGGTGTCCGCGCGCCGATTATCGGAATGCACGTGAACTCGTCCCAGTCCATTAGCCATCGGAGGGCTACCTGTGCCGGCGTTGCGTCTACTTCGTCGGCCACAGTACGGACCTGATCGAGAACGTTCCACCCACGTTCAGATGCGTACCAGTCACCGAACATTTCGTCGAAGCTCCCGCGAGCACCGTCCGGCGCGACGACTGCCTCCGGATCGTCCGGGTCCGCGCGCTCGTATTTGCCCGTGAGGAACCCACCGGCGAGCGGGGAGTAATTGCAGACGGCAAGATCCTGGTCAGCACAGACGTCGAGATAGTCGCTGACGTCCTCGTAGTAGCCCGCGTGGTGAAGGGGTTGTGTAACATCGAACGTCGTTAATCCTTCGAGTTCGGCAGTTAGCTGTGCCTTCGTGAGCTGCCACGCGGCCATGGTCGAAACGCCAAGGTAATTCACTTTGCCATCCTCGACAAGCTGGTGCAACGCCCGGAGCGTCTCTTCGATCGGTGTGTGTTCGTCCCATCGGTGGAGGTAGTAGATGTCGAGGTATTCGGTGTCAAGCCGGTTCAGGGTTCCTTCAACTTGGTCGAAAACGTGTTTCCGGGAGAGTCCACGACCGTTGGGATTGTCCTCATCGAACGGGAAGTACACCTTCGACGCGATGACGAAATCCTCACGGTCGTGGTCAGTGAGCCACTCGCCGATGAACTCCTCACTGCGTCCGTTCGGCGTCCCGTAGACGTTGGCCGTATCGATGAAGTTGATGCCGTGTTCCCAAGCCGCGTCCAGTAACCCGTGGGCTTCGTCACGAGTCGTTTCGACGACGCCGTTCGTTTCTTTCCCAAATCGCCACGTTCCAAGGCAGAGTTCCGAGACCCGCGTCCCGGTATTACCGAGTTGTCGGTACTGCATCGCGTTGATCACTGTAGGCCAGAGTCTAAATTGTTTCCCAACGGTTCTGGGACTACCCTGTCAACGATGCGGCTACATACTGCCCGTCATCGAATTCAATGGGGACCGCTTGTCGACGACGCGAAGATCGTCCCGCGCCCGCTCACGGGCTACCTCAATCGATGCTAACGAGGCGTACACCCGATAGAAATACATCGTATCTGCTGTGCGGAGCACGCCCGACGGACTGCGGCAGCAGCCTACTAGGTCCGGCCTTCGTAGTCGATATCCTCGGTGGGTTCGACGATGCCCCGGCCGTCGACGACGACCGGATTCGTCATGGTCTGGAATTCGTCCTCGAGGGCGGCGAACTCGTCCCAGTCGGTGACGACGACGGCGGCGTGGGCATCCGCAAGGGGGTCGGCGGCACTTCCGGCGTACTCGAGGTCCGGAAAGCGTTCCTTCATGTTCTCCGCGGCGACGGGGTCATACGCAACGACGTTTTCTTCGAATGGGAGACCGTGACCACACTCGCCGAGTTTCGCTGTGTCTGCCAGCCCCGCGATTGCCACCACGACCCGTGCTTCTCCGACAGCGGTGATAGCGGTCACCCGCTCTGAGAGGGTCATCGACCAGGTCCACAGTGGGGTTCGAAACAATATCTAAATTGGGACATTCACCATCCTATCGTTAGAATGAAGTATTTTATTGCGTTTTGATTTCTGGGTTTCGTGTGACGAAGGTGAAACTCCTACCGGTAGAGTGATGCTTGTGCTCGGGGGGCTGAATCACTGAGAACCAGGCGTCTGCGGCGGTGTGTCCCGCTGTGGGTACGCGGAGGCCCCTTCCAGCACGTACTGGTAGGCACGTTGCATGCCGCCGTGGACGGTGGAATCGGTTCGTGTCGAAATTGACAGCAAAATACCGCTACTGGCGATAACTGACGAGTCAGAGCCGTTGATCGGACCATGATCCAGCTGGGTCCCGGCGATCGGCTGTCGAACTATGTTCTGGCTCCCCGTGGAGCGTCGATCGGGCTCCACTTCGCCCTATATTTAATATATAGATACAGTATTCGAAAGTGGTAGTTCAGATGGATGGGCTGGATACGCACTTGTATCCGTTCGCACGCTTTCGCGTCTCACATCACACGGCTACCTGACTGCTCCTGATGCCGATAAGGCGGGTGACTGTAACATGGACACCAAAAATTCCGACCAACTCGGTTTTTAAAGTATGTGAATATATCCACCGACCTCGCGGCGTAGGACGCTCGGCGACGGAACGGAGCCGACGGGTCAGAGCGCTCGCGTGAGGGGATCTTAGACTGGGTTCAGGCGTGCTTCTCCCGTGGGTCGCCGACGAGCGGGGCGGAGCAGGTGGCTACGGAGTTGTCGCTCGGTGGGGCGACCCCCGTTCGACGGAGGGCGGAGGAACCCGACTCGGCGTCACGACACCGCTACGGAGGTCACGCGCTGAGTACGCACGGCGTAACCGGGGCCAGTGTCCGACCACGTATGCGATACGTTCTTTGCTGGCACGCTACTACCGCTGGCAATCGCGATCGCATGAGCAAGTACGACGAGCTCTTCGCCGCGACGGCACCGGACGACAGCGTCTTCGTCGACAAGCGCGTGCTCGACCCGCTAGCCGATCCGGACGAGATCCACGCCCGCGAGGAGCAGGAACACGAGTTGGCGACGATGTTGAACGGCGTCCACGAGGACTACCTGCCGCCGACGGTCTCGATCTACGGGCCGCCGGGGACAGGCAAGACGCTGACGACGCGACGTGTCTGCGGGGAGTTCGTGGCCCGCCACGACGAACTCGCCGTCGAGTACGTCAACCTGAAGGAGTGCCGGACGCTCTTTTCGGCGGCCAACGAGATCCACTTCGAACTGACGGGCGACCGGAAGAAAGCCTACGCCGGCCTCGACGGCGTCTTCGCGGGCATCTGGGACGCCCTCGCCGACTACCCCGCGTGGACCGTCCTCCTGCTGGACGAGATCGACCACGTCCGCCACGATACGAACTACGATCCGAACGACTTCTTCTACCGGTTGCTCCGCGGCGAGGGGAAACTGGCTCGTGAAATCGATCTCTCGGTCTGGCTCCTGAGCAACGAGTTGCTCGAGGTCGACCTCCGCCTGGACAGCCGCGTCGAGAGCGCGATGAGCGACGAACACGTGTTCTTCCCGCCCTACGACGCTACTGATCTCGAGGCGGTGCTCGCGCCGCGCCTCGAGCGGGCGTTCCGCGACGGCGCGCTCCCGGCCGACGTCCAGCAGTACGGCATTCGGGAGGCCGCCCGGCGCTGGGGCGACGCCCGGAAGGCGCTCACCCTGTTCCGGCAGGCCGGCGAGACGGCCACCGAGCGCGGCCTCGACCGGGTGACCCGCGAGTGTATCGACGCGAACCTCGAGACGACCGAGCGCGAGGCCACGATCGAGAAACTGCTCGCCCTGCCGGCCAACCACTTCGTCGTCCTCACGGCCATCACGGGCCGGGATCGGGGCGGCGAGATCAAACAGCCCGTGACGACCCGCGAGATCCACGCCCTCCTGCAGACCGACGCCTACCCGGCCGCCCTGCGCCTCGGCGAGCGCACCATCCAGACGGTCGTCACGGATCTCGAGACGATGGGCCTCGTCGAGACGTGGCTCGAGTCCCGCGGGCGTGACGGCCGGGCGAAACAGATCGAGACGCCGTTCGACCCGCAGTGGGTCCGCGACGCGATCGCACCGTACGCCACGGACTCGTCGTATCTCGCCACGGCGTTCGATAGTTAAGTCGGGGAGTAAATCTCGATATAGTCGTATACTTCCTCCTTACCCCGATATATGCAGAGGTAGGCCATCCCCACGACCACGTTCACTTTGGGTCCCGGCAAATTAAAGAGGGTTTCTCCCGAACCTACACGTATGAGGTGCCGCCGGCCGTCAACGGTCGCCCCCTGTCGCCACGTGAGCCCATGCCGGTGGGTCGGCCGCAGCTCTCACATCATCTATGGAATCGACTAACTCTTCTCCCGAACGCACCGACCGCGAGGACGTCCTTGCGCTCCTCGCCGACACCATCGAGGCCACCCACACGCGGATCGCGGCCACCGAGGCCGAGACCGTCGAGGAACAGGAACTGCAGATCAAGTGGATCCGCGCGCTGGGCTACCTGGTCGGGCAGTACCGCCAACTCCTGAAAGACGAGGACCTCGACGAGATGGCCACGGAACTCGACCTCCTCCGCCGGGCGGCCGACCTCGACGAGCGAGCGCCATGACGAAGCGCCAAGTCGAATCCGGGCTCGAGGAGTTGCGCCCGCAGCTCGCGGACCTGCGTCACGCCGAGCGGCTCCAACTCGCGCTCGAGGCGGCCGCCGCCGACGAACCGGCGCAACTCGAGCGGCTGTTCGAGACCTGTCCGACCCGCAGCTCCCCCCGACTGGATCCCGCGTTCGAGCGCTGCTTCCGGCAGACCACCGTCGAGGCGATGCAGGCGCTGTACGACCTCCAGAGGGTGTGGCTTCGGTTTCGGGGGGTCCACCAACGCTGGTGCCAACAGCGCCTCTGGGTGCTGTTGACCGACGCGGAACCGCCCGAGCCCGTGCCGCTGCAGGTCAGCGAAGAGACGGTCGCCGACTGCTACGCGGACTGTGCGATCTACTACCGGGCGTACGACCGGCTCGCGACCGACGTGCTGGGCGTCGATCTAGAGACGTGGCTCGGGGCGTTCCATCCGCACGGGCCGCCGCTCGTTCGAACCTTGTCGGAGGACCTCGAGGCGTATCCCGGCTTCCGTGAGCGGGCGGAGGCCGCCCTGCGCGAGGCCACCGACGACGAGACAGCGCCACGCTCGATCGACGATCTCGCCGATAAAGTCTATGCCGAGCGGGCCGCGACCTGAACCGTGTCGTGAGGTGGCGCCCACCGGAGGACGAGGGCACGAACGCCCGGCTGGCGATCGGGCGGCGGCGGCACGTCCCAACGTGGCCCACTAGTGGGGCCAAACGGGCGGGTCTACGGCTCCGACGCCGGCCGGACGGATCCGGTCGTCCGGCTCGCGTTCGGCCGAACGCCGCGCGACCAGCTGGGCGTCCGCGACGCGTGCGACGAGGCCGAGGCCCCCATCGACGACGGCCGCGCCGGGTTCGCTGCCGGCGACCGGCCTGCGGGCCGCGTCTCCTGCGAGCACGACCCCGCTCACGTCGGCACACTCCGGCGGGCGGGTACGCCGCCGAAGAGGCGACGACGGCCCTCGACGCCGGGATCGCGGGGGTGCGCAAACACTTCGGGGCCGACGGCAACCTCGGGGTGACCCAACCGCCCGGCAAGCGCACGGCTCGTCGACCGTTCGTGGGGCTTCCTGACCCCGATCGGTCACGCTTGAGCCGGGCTCGGTCGCACTCGAGCGGGCCCGAGACCGAGGACTCGCCCGAGGAGGCGCCCGACGCCGACGAATCCGCGGTTGGTCTGCTGGTCTCTGCGCGCTGCCAGCACCTGATCCGGGAGTTCCTCGGTTACAAGGAAGCGCACGTCGGCAAAGCGGTCGCACAGGACCACGCGCTCGACGCGCTGCGCTACGCCTGTATGGGCGTCGCCGGGCGGTAAGCCGGGCCGACTGGTGCCCCCGTCCGGGCTTCACGGACGGGGCGCGCGCCGCCCACGCACGGGCTCGATCGGCGGCCGGCGGGCAGTACCGCGGCGGTAGCGGTCGCTCGCACGGCGCGACCAGACGCGATGTCCCGGGCTGTCTCGGGATTGAACCGCCCACTACGTCTCCTGGGAGTACGCCGTCGCGTCTCTGGGTAATGCGGGTGACGAGCGGTAGCACGAAGGGGCGACGCCGGTGGGCTGGGCCATTCTCGTCGTCCTATTCGCCTCACCGTTCCCGGATCTGCTCGACAAGCCGCAAACTGGCAGGTGGTGCTCCTCCCGAGCGGCCGTGCGCTCACTCATTCGCTGGTCGTCGCGGTTCCGTTCTCGGGCGTCGTCCTCGCGATCGCGCGACGGTACGGGAAGCCCACGTTAGGCGTCGCGTTCGCAATCGGCTACCTTTCACATCTGGCGACCGATGCTGTCGCACGCTCTCCGGGTGGCTCGACGAGTGTCGAGAGTGTGTTCTGGCCGATCGTCGGCTCCGACTCGTCGACCGACCCGCCGCGAGCGACGGGGGGCGGCCGCCGAGACGGGAACCAGTCTGTTCGGCACCGCCCGCGCGCTGGCCACGGGCGACCCGACGCGCGCGGTGGCCGGCCGCCCCGGGGTCGTCGCGCTGGTGGGCGTCGGCTGGCTCGCCGTGGGTCGCTTGGGCGTCCATAGATGTCTGGACGTAGTTTGACTATTAGTAGCAGCCAGTCGGTGGTTGGTGAATGAGTTCCAGTATAAAGTATCAGTTTTCTCTTGGGTCGTTGACAAAGCGATAAAGTCCACGATTTACTTTTTCGATCCAGCCTGCGTCGATAAGTCCTTGCAGTGCCCGATTGATGTATTGACGTCGCGTATCAAGTTCTTCTTCGAGGCGTTTCGGATTTGCATAACCCCATGGTATTCCCTCTTCCCGCCCTTCTTTTAGCACGTCAAGGATAGCTTCTTGTCGGTCGTTGGGTTCGAAATTCTCATTCACCATCTTAGCGCTGGCTACTCTCATGCAACACTAAACATTTCGGTGGTAGTTCAGCTCTTCATTACAAACACTGTTACAAAATAAGTTACAATGTAACTACTAAGTGGGTCGATGTACTATGTCGAAACGAGAAGCCGGGAATTCCAAGTAAAACTGGACGGTGCTGGGACACCGCCCGCGCTTCTCGAGGCTGAGAAGCAATGGGAGATACAATTCGAAGCGGTGAAATACGTATTGTTCGCCAATCATGCGGAAACGACGGGTGTCACGACCCAACCGGCCATGGTCACTCCCGTCCCGCGTGCTTCGCGACACACTATGCAGGTGATTATGATGTCCAATGACGAGTTCTGTCGATCGCTCACCGAACTGGCGACTGCGCTCGGGAACGGACCGGCAGTGATCGCGACACCGGAACAGGTTTTGACGGGGCACCCAGTCGGCCCTCGCGCGGATGCCGCTTTCTGTATCGGCTGTGGCACGCCACTACACGAGACCGATATCGCGTTCGCGTACGCGTACCGCTGTGCCGAGTCCGCGGAATGGACCGTCTCGCGCCTGTACTGCCACGGCTGTGTACCGGACTCGATAACATCGCCAACGCTCGGAGCGACAGAGGTCCTCGTCGGTGGGCGCCTTGGGACGATTACGCTACCCACGGTTCGCCGATATCGACTGTGTCTAACCGAACTCGCGCTTCAATCGTTTAGCCCGGCGACCGAGGGGTGTCCACCATGAACGAGCTGCTATCAGGGGGCGATTTTACCTGCGGAATAACTTACTCGAAAAATGAGTGTTGAGTGTCCACAGTGTAACCGTAGCTTCGATTCACACCGAGCAAAATCGGTTCACGCATCACAGGTTCACAACGGCCGAATGCCATCAATTCATTGTGATCCTTACGGCCACAGAGAACTCACTACAAAACACAAAGGAGAACGGTTTCGCGTTCAGCTTCATCGGTTGCATGCTACACTGCTTGTAGACGATGTTTCGGAACTCGCCAGTAAGGAAGTACACCATCTCAACGGCTGCCCATTCGATAATCGACTGGAAAATTACGAACTTATTGACATAGATGAGCATCGGGCGAAATCGCGGAAGGTCTATCGAAATCTCTCAGGATTCAAACTACTTTGTCGAGCATGTGGGAACGCAACGCAGGTAAACACTAATAGATGCGTTAACTTCTGTCCGACGTGTGCTTCGTCACTGGATGAGGTTGAGATAGTACGCTCAGAGTCGATTGATTGGAGAATACCACATTAATATATCCGAGACATTCTCTATCGATAACAGACCGCCAGTAGGAGGTGAGTGCGATTGAATCGACAAACTCGCCAACCACCTGATCGACTACGACGTATAATATTCAGATACAATAGGGGCAAGATAAAGTTACATTTAGCCCGCCGAGGGGTATTTGCCGTGAGTTCAAACTTCTAATTGAGTGGTTTCTGGTCCTGTGTAGTTAATCACCGAACAGTCGACCACCGGGATATGTGAGCCCATGTATCGTGGATGAACGAGGCAGACGACGCGATTTTGGAGTACTTGCAGGAATTGGAGACAGACACGGGCCACCGGGTTTCGCTCCCGCCGACTGCCGTGTGGTACAATCTGGTCGAGGAACTCGGTGTCTTGGAGCGGAGCCAGAATACAATCTCTCGTCGCATGAACGTGCTCTCGGACGCCGGGTTGCTCGAGAAAACCAACGAGAAACGCGGCTACTACAGAATTACCGATACGGGACTTGCCTATCTAAATGGTGAACTGGTTGCAAGCGACCTCGAACGGCCTAAAGAGTAATCGATCGACATTCTATATATAAGAACAACCAGAAAGGCCTAACGTTCTCGAGGGCTGTGACTCGAGGTCGTCGCTCCTTTCAGTCTCATCCAGGGGTTTTACCGAACAGTGACAAGAATCAAGGTTGTTCCAAATATTGGCCTTCGAGTATCTCGACTGAGAGGCTGTTGGGTCAGTCAGAGAAGGTTTGAGTCCTTCAGATATAATTTCACGTATTCGTGTAGATCATCCTCGATTTCAGAAATCCATTGTATCTCACTATGTTGTTGATCGAGAGAAATTGACGGAGAATCATCAATCGGGCTCACATGATAGACAACGTTGACGGTATGTCTACTAGGGTTGTTCTCCTCTGCACTAGTGTCCCAGAAGTGAGCGTATACTCCAATCTGATCTAAGATGTTCACATCGATACCGAGTTCTTCGGTTGCGATCCGATGAGCGGCGTCCTCAAAGCGTTCTCCCTTGTATAATCGTCCTCCCGGCCAAAACCATTCGCCCTGTACCGGTTTATTTGTCCGCTTTGCTAGGAGAATCTCGCCATCGTTTTCGACGACGGTTTCGACACAGACTTCAGGCATTTGAGTGATGAATTCTGAGAAAAGCTCGTCCGGAATCCGATCATTGTGAACTTCCATATGGCCAGTTGGATCTGGACTAGCAAAATGGCTTTTGGTGTTGTGACACTATAAACGATGAATCTAGTGATAGTAAGGTAGAAGTGGGGGTCATCTAAATCAGACATATAATGGATATCGACTCCAAAGTTGCTGGCCGACCGGTTTTTGTTACTGGTGCAGATGGATTCGTTGGCTCGCACCTCGTCGACCGGCTCGTCGATGCAGGTGCAGACGTCCACGTCTTCGTCCGGGCGACGTCTAGCGGCGAACTGAACAACATCGTTCACCAATCGGAAGAGGTCACCGTCCATCGGGGTGACCTCCGGGACAGCCATTCCGTTCGAGAGGCCCTCTCGGACTTTCAGGATTACAGTGATTCGCTCATCTTCCATCTCGCCGCTCAGGCTCACGTCGGCGAATCCTGGGACCGACCCTATGAAACCATCGAGACGAACGTCACTGGAACACTGAATCTCTTGCAGGCTGTTGTCGATCTTGATCTTGACGTTACGAAGATCGACACTGCCGGTACCAGCGAGGAGTACGGGAACATCAAGAAAGAAATGGAGGACAAGCACAACTTCGAAGAGGACGGCCGCGTCATTCTGGACGAACGGTCGCCTGTGAACCCGACGAGCATTTACGCCACCTCCAAACTGGCGTCAGACTTCCTGACGATGAACTTCCACGACGGGTACGGATTGCCGACCGTCACGACCCGAATGTTCAACAACTACGGTCCTCGCCAGAACCCGCGCTATATCACCGGGACGATCATCACCCAAGCACTTGAGAGGGATGTTGTCGAACTCGGTAACCTGCAGCCGAAGCGTGACATGTGTTACGTGAGCGACGGCGTCCGAGGTCACCTGCACGTAGCGCTTGAGGGGTCCCCCGGCGAACAGTATGTCTATGGGTACGGCGAGAACATCTCCATGCGGGACTGGACCGAGCTCATTCTCGAGGTAGGGAGCAAGTACAATTACTGGGACAGGCCCGAAATCGTCCAACGGGAGGACCGTTACCGTCCCGGCGATAGCGACGTCGAAGAACTGCTTGTCGGATACGAGAAACTCAACGAAGAGACGGGTTGGGAACCGGAAGTCGATTGGCGGCAGGGCGTCCGACAAACAATCGACTGGTACGCGACGAACCGCGAACAGTGGTACGGGAGGGTCGACTGGCGATGAGCTACGATTACTGGGATGGGAAAACCGTCATGGTAACCGGCGGTTCCGGGTTCCTTGGCAGCCATCTCGTCGAGGAACTCGAATCACGCTCCGATAACGTAGAGGTGTTCATCCCTCGTAGCGAAGACTACGATCTTCGCGAACGGAGTAATATTAGACGGGCGTTCCAGAAGTCCGGTGCCGATGTCGTCCTTCACCTCGCCGCAACTGTCGGTGGGATCGGTGCGAATCGCAAGAACCCAGGACGGTACTTCTACGATAACGCCATCATGGGTATCGAACTGATGGAGATGGCCAGACAGTTCGACGTCGAGAAGTTCACCATTCTCGGGACCATTTGCGCGTATCCCGAGGACACACCCGTACCGTTCAACGAAGAGGATCTCTTCGAAGGGTATCCCGAACCGACCAACGCACCGTACGGGATCGCAAAAAAGGCTCTTCTCACCCAGTCGAAGGCGTACCGCAAGCAGTATGATTTCAATAGCATTTACCTCATGCCAGTTAATCTCTACGGGCCGCGGGACGACTTCGACCTCGAGACGTCGCATGTGATCCCCGCGATCATTCGTAAGTGCGTCGAAGCGCGCGAACGTGGCGACGACTCGATCACTGCCTGGGGTACTGGAGAACCGACCCGAGAATTCCTTTACGTCGAAGATGCAGCTAAGGGAATTCTCGACGCAACGGAACGCTACGACAGAAGTGAGCCGGTTAATCTCGGAAGCGGTGACGAGATTAGTATCCGCGACCTCGTCAAGATGATCGCAGATGTGACGAACTTCGAGGGAGATATCGAGTGGGACACGTCGAAGCCCGACGGCCAAATGCGACGTCGGCTAGACGTTTCTCGAGCCAAAGAGTACTTCAGCTGGGTAGCGGATACTGACTTCAAAGATGGATTGCGGGAAACAGTCGAATGGTACGAAGCTAACTGCAATGAAATCATTGATCAATAACCCCGCGAGGATCTGGTAAATCGATAGACAGTTCCGATTTGATCCGTCACAACTAGGGGGTTGGAGCGGAAGACGGTGGAGGGTTCATGTTCAAAATTTCCCGCTTGACTGGTAAGGTCGTGACGTTGGCTAGAAGTGGTGGTACCTGAGGTGAATCCGCCGCTGACAGCGACTGACCGGTGCCGAAACACACCGTCACTATTGTTCCGAAGGTCGTCTGGGCATTGCATCTACAGATTTAGCGCCTATTGGACGAGATTGTGAGTATCTCGATGTGATTAACTGAAATTGACAGTTTGAGGTGCGGACAAACGTTTCAACTCGCGATACTGTTGACACTGGGGCTGCAGCACAGAACGAGACGGCCGAATTGCGCTCAATTACGACGACAATGGTACGTGATTTTGCAACATCGGGGATCAACAGGCTGCCGAAATCTCAGATAGTGGGTTAGATATTCATGAGAGCATGTGGTGATATCTGGAGACTACCGACACGAGCACCGAAGATTGGTAGATACGTACGGTTCAGGCGCTCAAATATGTCATTGGGTAAAACCGAGACAACCAGCACCTGAATTAACGACCGGATTGGTGGCACGACAACCAACACGCGGACGCAGAGATTTAGTGGCGATTGATGGAAACACATATACAGATATAGATTTCTATGTCATCCAATGAGTAATACTCTGACAATATTGGGAATTGACGCGGCCGACTACGCGTTATGTCATGAGTGGGGATGTTCGAATCTGTTGCTCGATCGCGATCAGAAGCTCGAATCATTTGCACATTCGACTGATGTCCCAGCGACATTGGAGGTCTGGCCGTCGATCGCAACAGGTCAGCGGCCGACAGAACACGGCGTCCTTTTGAACGCAGAAGATCGGGACACGGGGAGTTCGTTGTACCGTCTTGCTGTGAGTGCGAATAAAGCACTCCCAGACCTGCTCAGCGATCGGATTCGGGCACTAAAGGAACAACAGGTTGGAACATCGTTCCCACAAACTTCCGCCCAAACGATCTTTACCGAAACTGGTGGAACTGCCTACAACTGGCCGGGTGTAACGCCATGTCACGACTGGGATCGTGAAGGTGAGTGGTTCCAATCAGTTATTGAAGGCGATCTTCCCGAACAAGAGTTTTATCGACGTCAGCTCGGCGATGCTGGAAAAGGAGTTGGATGGCTGGCTGCACAGGCCCAAGCAGATGTCCCCGTCGCTGGCGCTCATATCCATATTCTGGATCATATGGGTCATCTCTACGGCGAACGCCCAGAGAAACTTCGACAATCCTACGACGCTGTAGATGAGTTGGTAGGATGGCTTCAAGAACGAGTAGACTCGCTCATAATTATTTCTGACCACGGAATGCAATCAACGGCTGTTGATAGTGATGATGATCCAGGGGTCCATTCCTGGCGGGCAATGGTGGCAGCCACCGACGACATCGAGACGCTTCCAGATGGAGTTCTTGATGTCTACGAATGGCTATTGATGCAGATCAACGACGAAGAAGTTGACGAGACGACAACGACAGTAGATGCGCCAATGGAGCATCTCAAGGATTTGGGATACTTGTAGACGTTCTAAGTAATACTGTATCAGTCAGTGACAGGATGTCGGCAGCCGAGATTAACGATGCTATCGAGGCAAATTTACAAGTCGGAAGGGGAAATGTTGTATTCGACCCAGCACGTACACAACTGAGTCAGAACCAATTGACCTATCGAAATCTTACCGCCCCACTTTGAAGCAGATAGAAATGTGACAATCGCGATCAGCGACAGCCTGCACGACAACGTTATCGCTAACGTCTCCGACCAGTCAAACGGATTATTTCGGCGCGGAGAGCATTGAAGTGGTCGGAAACTAACAAAGCGACAGAAGTAATGAGGTGTCGTCGAACCAGGCCGGGATCAGAGTACAACATACAGTCAATATGAGAACAGATTCACGCCTTTGAATGGGAACACTCTCAAATACGACGGTCTACCGCCGAGTCCGTGAATACGGCTGCAAGTCGGTGACTTCGTTCGTGATCGGCTTCCTGGAACGAACGCAGACACTGTCGTTCCTGACGGAACGAAGTGTCATAGCCAGCAGGATCACTGCTCCTACCATGATGTTAACGTCACCCTTGGGCAAACGGCCGAGGGTGACGACACAGAAACTACACTCTTAGACGTCCACGTCAACGGATCCTGGGAGGAAACAGCAGAAGCCCTCGAAGAGACTGAGGCGGTCACTGACGACGCCACGGTCGTCAGTGACGCCGAAAAAGCGCTCGTCGATGCGTTCGAAAGTGGAGACCAATCTCACCAGCTCGATCTCGTTCGCGTCGGTCGAACGCTCAGGTACAAGCTCTGGAAAGACGATGCGTTTCCGCTCGGAGAGCAGAAAGCGATCGTCTCTGGTGTTACGGATGATCTGTTCCATCTGAAAAACTCTGTCGCACTCCATGCACCGAGGAATGAGCGTTTGGTCGATCCGCTCGCGGATCGCCAAACGCTCGAAAATCTCGGGAAGGAAGCCTGTAGGTTAGAGCGTCAAGACTCCCCGAAAGCTACGGCGTACCTCCGGGAATGGGTAGAAGCAACCGTGACGTTCGCGGAACTCGCGCTTGACCAACAGCAGGTTCCGTGGACGTCAAACGTGGTCGAACGAGCCATGGGTGAAGTTTCGAAGCGGTGTAAGAATCAATGGATGCGGTGGTCTGAAGCGGGGTTAGAGTCGCTTTTCTGGTTGAATCTGGTGCAGTATGCCGATCCCGAGCAGCCAAAACAGCCATCACAATGGAGGTGTCAGTCGACGCTACCAGAGGCGAACTCTCTAGACGAGTTTGGGACGGGACCAATAACTTTACCGCCACTACCAGCCGATCTAATAGGCAAAATATATTGCGCAAGAATCTAATGGACCGTTTTGTGAAACAATCGAGACAGTGGAAAGTTGCGACAATCGCTGCTGCGATTGGACTGGCCGCTGTAGCGGTCCTCTGGCAAACATCAATCGAACCAGGGTTCTTTGTCCGAAACTTCGCTGCTGCACTCTGGGGTGACCTTCAGAGCGGTACACTCACGATTAACATCTTGTCGAACGTCCCCGGGATGAAACCATGGCTGGCGATACTCTCTACCGTCACAGGAATCCCGCTCGATCAGATCCATAACCTGCCGTTCGGGGCAGCCATGCGCGCCGTCCTTTATTTTTCGATTGTCATGCATCTAACAGACAGGGCTGATATCGCATCCATGATGGGTTTGTTGACGCTTGTTTACCCGTGGGGCGGCTGGGGATTCAACTCAATTTATGTCCACTCTTTGGGGGGGTTCGTGTTCCTCTCGTTAGTTCTTCTTATGTTGATTATGGCAGACAGTCGCAATCGACCTGCCTATTCGATGGCTGGTATCTTGCTAATTACCGCGCTATTCTTCTTCGATTACACGGCAAGCGTTTGGGCAGGAGTCATGCTCGTCGTTCTGGCCGCGATCGCGTATTACCGGCGGGAGTTACGGTTTGGGAGTCTGCTGATCCTCTCAATCTGTGCGGCCGTCCTCTATTCGCTAAAGCGGACAATCACCCCGTTCATCAGGTTATGGCAGGATACCGGCCCGCTGGGCGTTCTATTTGGAACCTCTAAGTCACCTACCTCTCATGAGTATCCTCACATGGCCGAGTCAGTTGGATTGGGACTGTCAAAAATCATTTATTTGCTTATCGGGCTGGCATGCCTTGGCTACGTGTCCTCGATCGGCTATCATCTATACCGGCGACGAGATATCCGGCGCACCCTTGCAGATATCTCCGGGCGAGAGTACGTTATCGGAGCGGCATTGATTGGTGGCGTCGTTGGAACCGGTCTCTACACTCTCATGGATCGATTCACACAATTTTTCATCTTTCTGATGGCACCGATAGTCGGTCTCGTTGCCATTTGGTATCTACCCCGATATCTTCCCCTTCCGGCAGTCCGAGAGCATCGGTCCGTCATTGCGCTAGTGTTCGTCGTCGCGCTCACAGGATTTGTTGGTATCGAGTTCGTATACCAAATGCAAACTGGCGATATTGACCGCAACTCACAGATGGATGGCGAGCCGATTGGAACATGGCTCGGCACTCATGGCGACGGAGATGAGGTCCAGACGGATTTGATGACAGCTGGACGACTCCGAATGTCCGAGGAGAAGCATGACATGGCGATTGAGTGGCAGTGGTACGACAACGAGAGTTACGCGACCGTTGTCGAGGGTGGGGACCCACCGCCTGACTACACGATTGTTGACCTCGAGTCAGAGGCCGGTGTGCGGGCGATCGGCGGGTCGTGGCTACGGTTCGAGTCACTCGGACACTATGAGAGGGAGATCAACAACAATCCAAACATGAACCGTGTTTACCACGACGGGACTTATGCAACGTACACATAGCCAATCGGTACTGAGGACCAGATCTAACGCCTAAATCACCTCGCAGGCAGTGTAACTATTAATTCTTTTGGCGATATAATAATTATTATTTCTGAATGTTAATATGAAGACTATCAATTTAAGCAGAACGCTCTGAACCAGCACGAGTTCGAACAGATAATCCAAAGAACACATAGATCGGACGACTATTACTCACTGCAGGCGCGGTTCGTACTCTATCTTGCGGGCCGGCTAGGGATCCGAAAGAGAAAGATCACGCACCTCATCGAGTGATGGGTTGGTTTCGATCGGAAAATAATCTGCATTCCGGCCTACAAACGGTATATCAAGGGACGGAATTCGATGAGGGCCCGTAGACACTGCCGACAAAGCACGATACAATGGGAAAGCCAAACAAAGACATGACGGGAAAAGACGCCAAGAGACTGTCTTATATTCTGGAAATCGAGTCCGCTATCTGAGACATTCCGTTCGGTTTTCATCACCGAGTCTCGCTAGTTATCAAAGAGTTTTTCAAGGAATACGACGCGTGGCTGATGGGCGCACACACAATCACGCGGCGAGTCAAGAAGGCAGCCGAAAAGTCTGATTTCGTCTGTCGAGTGTATCCCACGCACTTTGTGCCACAACAGCAAGCCATCACACCGGACGCGGGTTAGACGTGACAGAACTTCTTGGCTGGGCGCAAGTTACAACCACGCATCGATATGTGAAAATGAACGGAACCAACACCGCTAGAGCATTCCACGAGATCCACTGACGATAAAAAGAGAGGCGGACACACGGATAAGTTTTGGGACGAGCATGACAAAAATGACTACACTTGCCCGTGTTGTGATCAAGACGCGAGCGAGGTCGGCCGCTTCAAGGTGTATCACAAAGACAGGAACCTGTAGCCGATAAGTCAATGAAGCTTTACCTTTCGATCCTTGTCTGAAGACGACCATGATGATAAAGAGAGGTCTTAAATAGTTAAAGCAGATTATCTTGGATAGATTGACAACGATGTCTGCTAAGTCTATCGTACTCGTTGTCATTGTTGACGAGTTAGATGAAAATAATGCAGTGTATAGTGCAGTGCAAAATTTTATTGATGTATATGAGGACGAAGTAGATCGAATAGCCATCATCGGACCAAGTAGTATTGATATTGATCGACGTATAGTAGACCCTGTGCCTGTTAAGTGGCCATCAGCGTCGCACACGCTTTTTTCGGCTTTGAATTTTGTCAGATATCAAATACGTATCGCAAAAAATCTTCGACAGGAAAAAGAACAATCTGAGCTAGTCTTTTTTCATATTGGTGGTACTCTGCTTCTCCTACCAATGGTCACGAATCGCCTCTCGAAATTTCGATCACTGGTTTTCATTACTGGATCAACGGAGAAAGGGATCTATGCACGCCACGGTCAAGGGCTATTATCAAAAATTGCAGCCAAGAGTATCAAAACTGTCGAGTCTTGTACCTGCCTTCTTGCGGACAGGGTAATACTCCTCTCTGAAAGTATGAAACCACCATCAATCTCGTGGCCAATTTCATCAAATAAAATAGTTGCTAATTTTAATTTTATAAACACTAAAGTATTTAAAAAACAAACCCCTATAGAAGACCGTACAGCTGATATTATATTTGTCGGCCGTCTTGAACATGTGAAAGGTGTGGAAAATATCGTCCACGCACTCCCCGGCCTCGTTGATCAACATCCAAACCTCCAAGTCATGTTTATTGGATCAGGTGAACAACAGGATGAACTTGAAGACTTTGTCAAACGACACGGCCTTAATAACCATGTGACATTCACTGGTTGGGTTGATCGAGAAAATCTACCGGAATATATGGATAATGCTCAAACGCTACTCATGCCTTCTCTTTCTGAAGGAGTACCGAAAACTCTCCTTGAAGCGATGTCTTGTGGAACAATTCCTATCGCGTCTCGAGTCGGTGGGATCCCTGATATCGTTGATGATGAAAAAAACGGATTCTTATTACAGAATACAAATCCGGAGACGATTAAGCGCACAGTTTCATCTGTTCTTAACCGTGACGATCTTGAGACTATTAGCAATAATGCCAGCCAATATATTGAAAGACATCATTCTTATACCAGTGTTCGCGAACAGTACCGTGAAATATTAAATGTAGAGGATTCTAACGGTACCAAATCTTAGAGTTGGTTAGAATAAACTATGGGTCAAAACATTACACAAAAATTCATTTCTATATTTGGTTCTAAAGTAGTAATACTCTTTTTAACTGTTATCACTACACCCATAATTGTTCGTCTTCTCGATAGTGATGGGTACGGGGATTATTCATTTATTCTTTCAGCAGTCCAAGTACTATTTATTCTCATAACTGCTGGCTCTTTCAATGGAATTAGAAAGTATATTGCTGAAGATCGACCAATAGATGGATGGGCTGGTTCTGTCTATAGGTTCTACACAAAAGTTATTTTTGGAATTACAATACCAACTATTATAATTATAGTTGGATTTGCTCGATCTGATATCATTGTCTCAGTATTGGGTAAAGAGTTCTCCCCCTATTTCTATATTATAGCTCTTCTACTTCCGATGAGAGCTATTTTTAGAACTAGCCGAAGTGCGTTAATGGGTTTAAATCTTGAACATTACTCAGAATCACTTAAAGTACTTGATAGAGTCATATTCACTATATTTATAGTTACTTTCTTTCATTTCGGTGGGGATGTTGAAGCTATTTTAATAGGCCGGACGACCGCATATACGATCGTCGGACTATCTGCTTTTATAATATTCGCACACTATGTTGGTTTTTCAACAATAAGGCATATACCGACATCATTACCAAAGAAGAAATTACTGTCATATAGTGCTTATTCATCTATTCTTACATTTTTAATGGTGTCTCTTTACAATCTAGATATCATTTTGCTTCGAATAATGGTTGGAAGCACTGAAACAGGATATTACAGGGCGGCGCTTGTTGTAGCGGAGTTTCTCTGGTTCGTACCTCTCGCAGTACAAGCTACGTTGGTACACTCTACATCACGATTGTGGGTAGAAGAGAAGTTCAATCAACTCACTGTAATCGCAACTCAAGTGACACGATACACACTTTTATTCTTAGTCTTGCTTGTTTTAGGAGTTATGGGGCTGGCCCGACCCCTTTTAACAACTTATTTCGGGCCAGAATTTGAGGCTGCTACTATTCCACTATTGCTCTTACTTCCAGGTGTTCTTGGTTTTGCACTTATTCGACCGATACTTGCGATCAGTCAAGGACAAGAAAATCTACGTGTTTTAATTCTATCAACATCAGCGGCAGCCCTCCTAAATTTCGTGCTAAATATATCACTAATTCCGCTATATGGAATGAATGGAGCTGCAATTGCAACAAGTATTTCCTATGGATCAATGTTTTTCGCCCACGTTTGGAGCGCACGTTTCTTAGGTTTTGATCCACTTGCAGATATCCGCTTTGAACGAATTGTACTAACCGGTTTGATTGCTGGAATTCCAATTATTATTCTACCGATGTATATAAATTCAGATATACTCGCATTGATTATCATTCCAGTGATGGGGTTCACCCTGTATTCTGTACTTGCGCTTAAATTTGGTGCAATTGACCTAAGCGAGATCCTGCACTTAATTCGGTCTAGTCCAGTTCCGATGAAGAAACTAACAAAACTAGTCCCAGAAAAATACGGGTCTGTATTTAGGAGTTTGGAATGAAATTTAAAAATTACTTCGCTCTATCAAATAATTATTTTTAATTATAGGTGAACTCTGGGTGAGGGTAATGTCGAAGGGTTATATCCGAGTCTTGGGGGCCTGCCGCCCCTAAAGCCCTCGATTGATCAATTCGCGGACCTCTGTGACAGACTCGAAGTTGATCAACCGTGGACAACTCAAGAGATCCATGCACTTATCGAAGACAAATCGGCGTGACATATAATCCAGTACACTTGAACCGAAAGTTCTGGGCGGCTAGAATGCGTTACACGAAGTCTCAGCTGATGGTACTACACTGCTCAGCTGAGTTGATGCGAAGAGATTCTCGTCGATAACCTGAACCGGGTGCTCGGCGCGAGTCTCTTCTGCATCGGCGGGTCGTCGTGGATTCATCGGCCGCTGTTTGGCGTAGTTCATTCCTGTCTCTCGGAATTTACGATTCAAATGGGCCGACTGGTACGTGACGTTATAGCACTCTTCGATAAGCGCGTGAATCTGCTTGGGAGTTCATGACTGGCCCTATTCAAGAATGGCACAGAGTTCGTCCCACTGTTGTGGGGCGAACTTCGGCGGCCGGCAGCCGCCGAAGCGCGGACGGAAGCCCTTGACTTCACCCTCATTCCATGCGTGTGTCCAGCGACGCGTCGTGGATCAGGAAATCCCGACGCGTCGACCCGCTTGCTCGCGGGTATCGTCTTGAAAAAGGTTCTTGATGAAACACAGCCGACGGACGAGACGGGTCTCGCCCGCCTTCTGGGCCGCTTTAATTGCTTGATCGAGTTCCTCCTCGGATAGATACCGCACTAATAAACCACGCTGACTGTTGTTCATCGATGGAGATACGCTTCTAGGGAGTCAACATTTCGTAAATCATTCATCTGGCGGAGGTCTTCTATAGAGACATTCTCCAACGTCGCCACATCGTTCCTTGTGTGTTGACATCTATGAAATTTCAACAGTCAGTGTCAAACTGGCATAATTAGGTACTGCTGAGTATCGAAGGGTTTGTTATAGATGACTTGATAGAACCGGTATGGAACACAACTCTAGTATCATAGAGAAAATAGAGGGTATAAATGTAGATAATGTCTTTATTTATGTAAGTGATGCGTTACGGTGGGATTATCTCCCAGATCAAGTCAGCGATCAAGGTATAGCAATTAAATCAATAAGCGCTTCTACGCATAGTCCATCGTCATTTGCATCCATATTATCGGGTCAGCACCTACCGAACCATGGCGTAGAGTCATTTAGGCATCAACTGTCCCCATCGACGTCTACCCTTCTAGATATACCTGAATACCATTCGTTATTCCTCAACTCTATATTTGAGTTCAGCGAGAGAAAACACAGTACCTCAACCGATCCAATCTATTCAGTTCTCAATATTGATGCTCCAAACGTTGATCACCCCTTTGAGGACCTCCAAGAGCCCTTTTGTGTTGTAGAAAGAGGCCCCGGCGGCCATGCACCGTATGGTGAGTTCGATGGGACTGCCACTGAATATTTCCGAGAAAAAAGCACGAAGGACATTAAGACGATTCGAGACGATTATGCGAGGAGTGTCGAAAAGGATGCTGAATTATTCCTTAGCCGTGTTGAGAGACTCCAGGAAATGGGTCTCAGTGATGATACACTCGTAATATTTACTTCTGACCATGGTGAACTACTGGGTGAAGGTGGCGAGTTAGGTCATAGTTCCCCAATGCGATCAGAGCTCGTCTATGTACCGACTGTATTTATTCACTCGAACCTACCCGCAACTCGTGTTGATGATGTAACTCTTCACCACGTTGATCTTTTATCGACTATTATCGATGTCTTGGACATAGAACCTGAATTTTCAATGCCTAGTGACGGGAAATCGTTGGTGGAAGGCCTCCCGAAAAGTCCGAGACCGTCTTTCTACAAGAATACTTTCCTTCCAGATTGGCTCCCATCGGTTTCCGGAGCCCTAGAGTATGAGGGAGTATGGGACACGTCAGGAGGACATGTATCCGTGAAAAGCCCTAAACATGATCGATTGTTGGTTCTTGGTGGTAAAAGTCTGAGAAGTTCGAGAAGAAAGTTCATCATGCGGAATTTTAGGCGTGCAGTCAATGCATACTCCAAAAGTGGATTAGTTTCGTATGAAGATCCAAAATTCCCATCTCATGAGGCCGAGTCACTTCTAAAGGATGCTGTTAACACTGAGGTGGATGAACGTAAAATAACCCTCTCGGATGATGCTGAACAGCACTTACGTGATCTTGGGTACAAATAGAAAATGTATGAATCATAGTTATCATAATCACCGAAAGATGTTCTATCGAACTAACACATGATGCGTGTATTGAACAGTCTCGTTGAGCCTCGTATTGGAGGACCTCATTTACGGTCCTTAGCAGTCGCGAAGCAATTACGTGAGTATGATGTTGAAACTGTGTTTCTACTTCCTGCCGGAAGTGATGAGTTTGAGGAATTAGCTACTGAGGCGGGGTTTGATGTTGTTCGACCTTCATTACCTCGTCTCCACCCGCCAAAAGATGTCGTTAAGAATTTGAAATATATGATGAAATATCTACCTGCAACTAAGCGAATTTGTGACGTCATAGAAGAATACAATATTGACATCATGTATGCAAGTATGACGCTAAATTTTCAGGCCGTTGTAGCCGCATATCGTAGTTCGACACCGATTGCTTGGTTCTTTAACGACACGAGTACTCCCTGGCCACTTACCGAAATCACCGCACAGATGGCCGGATTCATGGCGGATGAGATCGCCGTTGCAGCGGATGCGGTACATGATTATTACTTTTCCAACGATGTTACTTCCCGGACGATATATCCTCCTGTAGACACAGAAGAGTTCAACCCAGATAAAATAGACCAGGACAGCGTGAGTCTAAGAGAAGAGTTGGACATCGATGAGTCAACTCCAATTATCGGAACAGTCGGTAATATCAACCCAGTAAAAGGTCATAAATACCTGTTACGGTCACTTCCCGACGTAATCAATAAGATTGGTCAAGTTGCCGTTCCTATCGTCGGGAAAATACTTGACACGAGAGAAGAGTATATTACTGAGCTTAAACGCCTTCGATCGGATCTCGGATTAGAAGACAATGTATATTTCGTCGGACAGAGGTCCGATATACCGCGAATTATGGCAGACTTCGATATATTTGTGCTCCCGTCAGTTAGAGAAGCATGTCCAATGGCGGTACTCGAAGCCATGGCCATGCAAAAGCCCGTCGTCGCGACGAGGGTCGGTGGCACAGCGGAACAGATCGTGGATGGGGAACATGGCTGGTTAGTTCCGGCACGAAGCCCTAGTGTTCTTTCGAATGCACTGACGGAGGCACTGACCAACCCAGAAAAATCCTGGCAACGGGCCACCGCAGCTCGCAGTCGCGTCCAAGAAAAGTTTTCGCTCAACCAGTGTGTTGAGTCGCATTATAAGATGTTCAAGGAACTAAACAACACCCAAAGCAAATATGACTGATTCCGAGAAGGAAATTATCGTTCTCTCTGAACGATTTCACCCAGATACGACGTCCGCTTCTGGACAATACATGACTGATATCTCTATCGGACTGCAAAAGCGTGGACTCGATGTAACTGTCCTCACACGTGCGATAAACGGAGATGGGAGCGAATCAACTCGAGAGGGCATTGAAAACACAAATATAGATATCAAACGGGTTCCGATCTCAGGTGTAGATCGTGATCATTTCATAAAGCGATTGTACAATTGGTTCACCTATCTAGCAATCGTTCTTCCACTGCTATTAGTGAGTAGCTCCAACAAAGAGCGTGAGATCGTATTTGTATCTTATCCCACAATAATGCCCCCTTTCGTCTGGGCCGTTTGTAAACTGCGTGGATGGGACTACATGTATATTGTCCACGACTATCATCCAGAGGCTGCTATTGAGTTAGGATATATTAAGCGAAATGGGATTATCCATCGAATTTGGGAGCGAGTGAACCAGTATCTGTTGATCGATGCAACCCACATTGTGGCTCTCGGTCCGAAGATGAAGGATGAAATAATCAATAGCGTCGATAGGAAATACGAGAGAAAATTCGACCCCGAAAAAGTATCTGTCATACATAACTGGGCAGATGGCGAGTTTATCGAACCAAAAGAGAAGGAGAACAATTGGTTTAGTAAGGAGCATGGCTTGGTGAATAAATTCAGTCTCGTATATTCAGGTAATATAGGGGAATTTCACGATTTAGAGACGGTTATACGTGCAGTGGCGAAAATAGACCAAGACGATACACACCTTATGGTTATCGGAGAAGGTGATAATAAAGGTAACATTATAGAATTAGCAAAACGAACTGAGGTTTTAGGAGAGAAAGTAAGTGTATTACCCTATCAGCCCTGGGAAGACGTTCCTTACTCTATAACTGCCGGCGACGTCTCTATCGTGGCTGTAAACCCAGAATTCAAGGGCTTATGCGTCTCCAGCAAATTGTATTCTGCTCTCGCCTCGGGGCAGCCAGTTCTCGTAATCGCGGACGAACATGATGATGAATCGCAGATCATATCTCGATATAATGCTGGAATCCAAGTCTCGCCAGGAGATCCTCAGGCAGCGATTGACGCGATCAATCAATGGAAAAATAACCCAGAATTGGTAAGAGAGCACGGTGAAAATGCCAGAGAAGCGTTTGAGAACCATTTCACGCAGGAAAATTCGATAGATAAGTACTACAAATTACTGTCAGAATAGGTGTTTATGGCAGTCAAAGCACTCGCTGACGTTTGAGACTCAGTTCGAAGTAGCAGAAGGTAGCTTTTGACCCCAGCGCAATTTGAGAAACCTTCCAATTATCGGATCCAAGCAGTCAAAATTGTTCGAGTAATACCGAGAGCATACTTTATCTGGGGCTTCTTCGTCTCGCCAGCCTGTCGCTCTTCGATCGTGATCGGGATTTCCTGCATCCGAAGGCCGTTCTTTCGCGCCTCGATGATCAACTCGGGGGCACTGAATCGCTCTTCGGTCAGTTGCATCTCTTCGAGCCCGGTCGCCCGAATCGCGCGGAAGCCGTTCGTACAGTCCGTAATCGTGGACTTCGTCAGCACGTTGATCAGCCACGTAAAGACCTGGATCCCGCTTTCGCGGACGAGACTGTTGCCGGAGTGGTCTTCCCCTTTGTACCGCGAGCCCATCACGTAGTCCGCCTCGTCGTCGATCACGGGCGAGACCAACCGCTCGAGTTCGTCCGCGGGATGCTGGCCATCGCCGTCCATCGTCACGACGATCGACGCGCCCCGATCGAGTGCGATCTGGAAGCCGGTTTTCAACGCCCCACCCTGGCCCTGATTGACGGGATGTTCGACGACGGCGGTGCCGTTGTACTTGGCGTTCTCGGCGGTGTCGTCGGCGGAGCCATCCGAGACGACCACCGGTTGGACGGCGTAGCCCCGGATGGTCTCCGGCAACGATTGGACGACCGACCGGATCGTCGCCCCCTCGTTGTAGGCCGGAATGACGACGAAGATCGTGCGCTCCCCACCATCTGTTTCTGCGACTTGGTCGGCGGAGAGGTTGCGCACGAGGTCGCCAAACCGGGCGTTCGCCTCGCGAAGCGCCGCGAGGAGATAGAGCACGACCGCGAGCGTCGCCAAATGGGCCAGCAGCGACAGCAATACGAACCGCTGTTCGATATTCAGCGCATCGCCAACAACGTCGTACACGCCCGGGAGGACGACGAAGAGCAGAATCCCCCCGGCGAGTACCCCCGCGATCAGGAGATCGGATTTTACGAATCGGGACCGGTAGCGCTCGAACCCCCAGACGAGGATTCCGATGGCGATCCCACCAAGCACCAGATCGAGGACGCCTACCATTCTAGTCTCACCCCCCGTGATCGGTAATCGCGACTAATCACACCAATTGGCTGGTATTACCTAATCGATATAATTCTATCGGCCCGCCCGCGAAAAGTCACCTGTTCCACGCCACCCTTTAAGCAACCCGTCACATCAGAACAACAAGACTTATCACACAGACTTGTCATTCGGAACGTGAGTAACAGATGACGATACTTTTGACTGGCGCCGATGGCTATCTCGGCTGGCCAACGGCACTGCGGATCGCAGCACGCACTGACGATCGGATCGTACTCGTCGACAACTGCGCGCGGCGGGAGTGGGTCGAGGAGGTCGGTAGCACGAGCGCCACGCCGATCGCCTCGCCCGAGGAGCGCCTCGACGCCGCGCGGGAGGTCCACGGCTGTCACAACCTCTCCTTTGTCGAGGGCGACCTCACGGAGAAGGCGTTCGTCGACGAACTCCTCGAGATCCACGAACCCGACACCGTCGTCCACACGGCGGCCCAGCCGTCGGCGCCGTACTCCCAGATCAACGGCGAGCGCGCCAACTACACCCAGCACAACAACCTGCAGGCGACCCGGAACCTGCTGTGGGGGCTGGAGGAACACGACCTGACTGACACGCACTTCATCGAGACGACGACGACGGGCATCTACGGCGCGCCGGAGTTCCCCATCCCGGAAGGTGGCGCGACGATGGAGCACGACGGCGCCCGCGACGAGGTCCCGTTCCCGGCGATGGCGGGCTCGTGGTACCACCTCACCAAGAGCCACGACGCCGCCAACATGCGGCTCGCGCACAAGCAGTTCGACATCCCGATCTCGGACGTCCGCACCGCGATCACCTACGGGACCCAGACCGCCGAGACTGCGGCGGATCCGCGACTGAACACCCGGTTCGACTTCGACTACTACTTCGGGGTCGTCGCCCACCGCTTTTGCGCCCAGGCCATCGCGGGCTACCCCATGACCGTCTACGGCAAGGGCGAACAGCGCAAACCGTTCATCAGCCTCGAGGACGCCGTCGAAGGCCTCGCCCGGCTCGCCCTCGGCGATCCGGCCGACCGGCCCGCCGAGCACGCCGTCTACAACCAGGTCACGCGCGCGATCAGCATCGTCGAGATGGCCAACACCATCGCCGACGTCGGCGACGAGTTCGACCTCGACGTCGCCGTCGAACACTTCGAGAACCCGCGCGACGAGGACGAGACCCACAAGATGGAGATCGAGAACGAGCGCTACATGGCCCTGATCGGCGAGCAGCGCCAGACGTTCACCGAGGGCGTCCGCGACATCCTCGAAACGCTCGTCGAGTACGACGAGACGATCACGGCCCACGAGGATCGCTTCCTGCCGGGCGTCCTCGACGACTGGGAGACGGCCGACGAAACGGAACTCACCTACGAGGAGGACGCTGCCGACGAGCCCGAGGCCGAAGCCACCCCCGATGCCAACTGAGCGATCCGGTATGCACGTCCTCGTCACCGGCGGCTGTGGCTACATCGGGAGCGCGCTCATCCCGCAGCTCCAGGCCGACGACCGGATCGACCGGGTCACCGTCCTCGACTCGCTCGCGAGCGGCTCGCCGGCGAACCTCGTCGGGGCCCGATTCGACGGGGACCTCGCGTTCGTCCGCGGCGACGTCCGCAACTACGGCGACGTCGAAACCGCGATGCGGGGCGTCGACCGCGTGATCCACCTGGCGGCGATCACGGGGGCGGCGAGCACCCACGATCGCGTCGACGAGACGCGGGCGGTCAACCTCGAGGGGACGCGCAACGTGTTCAACGCGGCCCAGAAGGTCGGCGTCGACCACGTCGTCTTCGCCTCCTCGTGTAACAACTACGGGCGCGCGACCAGCACGGAGATCGACGAAACGACGGAGCCCGACCCCCTCAACCCGTACGCGGAGACGAAGTACGAAGGCGAGGACCTCCTGCGCGAGTACGTCGACGACGGCGCGTTTACGGGGACGGCACTCCGGATGAGTACGAACTACGGCTACGCGCCGGGTATCCGGTTCAACCTCGTCGTCAATCACTTCGTTTTCAGGGCGCTGACCGATCGGCCGCTGACCGTCTACGGTGACGGGAGCAACTGGCGGCCGTTCATTCACGTCCGGGATGCGGCACGGGCGTATCACCAGGCCGTCTGTGAGCCCGCCGCGTGGGCGGCGCCGGTCTACAACGTCGGCTCGACCGACGAGAACTATCGCATCGAGACGATCGCCGAGATCGTCCGCGAGGAACTGGACACGGACCTCGAGGTCTCGTATCTCGAAGAGAAGAATCCCGGGCCGTCGTACCACGTCAACTTCGACCTGCTCGCGGAGACCGGGTTCGACCCCGAGTGGACCCTCCGCGAGGGGGTGCGCGATCTCGCCGCCCAGTTCCAGCACCAAGCGCCCCGCAATGGCGGTGTCGGCGATGACCCAGCCGACGACGTCAGCGCAAGCCCCTCCATCCAGAACGATGACTGACGAGAACCTCACCATCGCGGTGACCGGCGCAGCGGGCTACATCGGCAGCCGGGTCGTCGACCGGCTCCAGGCGACCCATCCCGAGTGGTCGATCACCGCGCTCGATAACTTCTATCGGGGCACCGTCCGCGACATCGGCGATGTCACCGTCGACCACGTCGACATCCGGGATCGCGACCGGCTCGCAGCGGCGCTCGAGGGCGCCGACATCGTGATGCATCTCGCCGCCCTCAGCGGCGTCGACGACTGCGAGGACAACGCCGACCTCGCGTATGCGGTCAACGTCACCGGGACGAACAACGTGGCGTGGTTCTGCCGCCAGCACGGCGCGGGGTTGATCTTCCCCGCGAGTATGGCGATCATCGGCGATCCCGACGCGTTCCCGATCACGGCCGACGATCCGCGCGACCCGCTGAACTGGTACGGGCGGACGAAAGTCCTCGGCGAGCAAGCGATCGAGACGCTGGCCGACGACGCGTTCCCGGCACACGTCTACCTGAAGTCGAACCTCTACGGGGAGCACCAGGTCGGCGGCCAGACGATCTCGAAAGGGACCGTCATCAACTTCTTCGTCAACCGGGCGCTGGCCGGCGAGCCCCTGACCGTCTACGAACCCGGCACGCAATCGCGGAACTTCGTCCACGTCAAAGACATCGCACGTGCATACGTTCGCAGCGCTGAACGGCTCCACCGGCAACTCGCACGTGGCGAGACGGGCGTCGAGAAGTACACGCTCGCGTCCGACGAGGATCCGAGCGTCCAGGAGACGGCGGAGATGGTCGCCCGAATCGCCGACGACGAACTCGGTGGCAGGCCCGAGGTGACGCTCGTGGAGAACCCGCGTGCCGGCGAAACGCTGGTCGACGAGTTCCCCGTCGAGACGACGCGCACGCACGCCGATCTCGGCTGGACGCCCGAGCACACGGTCGCGGAGACGATCCGCGAGCTCATCCAGGACGCCGCTGGGCAGGACGCGCCGGCGCAGGACACGTAGGGAGCGATCACTCGACGGAGCCGACGCTCTCGTGTTCCCAGATGAGCTCGACGTACCGGTGTAAGCCGGCAACGAACGAGCCGTTCTCGGTGACCGCGGCCTGGCGCATATGCAACGGGACATCCGTTTCTTCGACGAGGACGATCGCCCGGCCCGTCTCGTAGTCCATGCTGGGATCGATCAGCGTGCCGCGCCAGGGGAGCAACTCGGTACTGAACCGGATCGCGATCTCGGGGTACGCGTCAGCGATGTACTCCCGCGTCGTGCGCTGTTTGGCCTGATTCTCGGCCGATAAGTTTTCGGGATGGAGAAAGAGGGCGTAGATCGAGACGCCCCGATCGAGTGCGTCTTGGACTGCCGGTTCGACGGCCTCGAAGTACTCGAAACTCTTCGTGATGACGTGGACGGTGTCCGTCGCCTCACGGTACAGCGATCGGGTCTCGCGCTCGCTCGGCTCGCCGACGTCGACGACGTAGAACAGTTCCTCGGCAGGCGTAATATCGTCACTCGCTTGCTCGTACAACGGCTCGAACCGGTCGAGGAACGCCTCCTGCACGGCTTCGAGTTCGTCACAGAACTGCTCGTATTCCCGCTGGCGATTCTGTTGGGCCTGCTCGAGGATCGCAGCGGGCGGCTTCGCTTTGTACTGTTTCGGCCGCCCGGGAATGAGTTTGATGTAGCCCTGGTTGGCGAGGTCGTCGAGGACGGTATAAATCCGTGCGCGGGGAATGCCCGTTGCGTCCGCGAGGTTCGGCGCCGTCGTCTGACCGAGCCGCAGCAGGTGATTCAGCGCGGTCGTCTCGTACTCCTTCAACTCGAGGTGCTCGAACAGCGCGTCGGCGTCGTCAGTCATGATCCATAGCACCGGGAGCAGCCATTGTCAATCTCCCGATGAGGCGAACGACGCACCGTTCCGTGTCGTCCTCGGGGGTCGTCCGGACCACGGGAAGCCGACAAGAACAATGGTTGCAAAATCACAATGTTTATGATGCTTACCACAAGTGCCGTTACTAAGATCATGAGTAACTCAGAAATCGAAGAAGAAGCGGATGAGCGGTCGCATCTCGCGGATGTCGACGATGGGGCTGGTTGTGTCGAGATCTGGGAAACAATCAGCGAGAACCGAAGCGACGACTAGTTGGACTGGGTGTCGGGACAGCCGATTCGTTCGATGCCAACTTCGAACTCGATTTTGAGTACCCTACCGATTGTATCCTGGAGGTTTGATGCCTCTGCACACGAGTCCTGGACATACACGTCGGAGATTGGGTTCTCGACGTCTGTCGGGTCGAGCCGTCCCGAGTTCCGCGTTCAGCAACTCGACGAGCGTAGTGACCGAGTAGCGCTCACTGCTGCTCAGGGGGCGGGCGACACCGACCACTACGAATAGGCGTTTGAATCGCTGACTGCGACCTAAATCGGGCTGTTTCGACGTGGTATGTTGCGGTGTCTGGTCTCGAGTCCTGGGTCGACGTTGCTCGACTCGCGACCAGCACCCCCCTCGCAGGTCGGAGACCAGTTCTCAGCCGAAAATTATATCCAAGTAATGGGACAGTTCAAAACGATGCAGGGAATATCAGGGGATGTAACTACGCGTGACTCGGTGCTCGGATCATTGGAAGGGGCGGAGTGTACGTTTTGCGGGGACGGCGAACTCATTCGCGAGACGTACAACGGCAACGACGCAGTCGTCTGTCCCGAGTGCGGGGTTCCGAGCGCCCAGATCTGGTCGTGAGCGTCCGCAATAGCTCCACGACCGCTGCTAATACAGATCAGAAGTACTGACGATCCTTATTACGGACAACTGATAGCATCCGAATGATGGACAACAACCGCGTCCTCGTCACAGGCGGGGCCGGCGTTATCGGCTCGAACCTCGCGAACCACCTCGCCGACCAGAACGAGGTGATCGCCGTCGACGACGGTTATCTCGGGACCCCAGAAAATCTCGCCGCCGCCGTCGAGTTCCACGACCGGAGCGTCCTCGAGGACGACCTCCCGACGGACGTCGACGTCGTCTTCCACCTCGCGGCGCTCTCGTCGTACGCGATGCACGAGGACGATCCCGCACGTGGCGCCCGCGTCAACGTCGAGGGGTTCGTCAACACGATCGAACAGGCCCGGGCGGACGGCTGTGAGACGATCGTCTACGCCTCGACGTCGTCGATCTACGGCAGCCGGACCGAGCCGCCGCCCGTGGACATGGAGGTCGCCGTCAACAAGGTCGCCGTCAACACGGGGTACGAGGCGTCCAAACTCGCGCGGGAACGCTACGGCGAGTACGTCGCGACCCACTACGACATGCACGTCGCCGGAATGCGGTTCTTCTCGGTCTCCCAGGGCTACGGTGGCGCCGAGGCACACACGGGCGAGTACGCGAACGTGATCGCCCAGTTCGCCGACGACCTCGCCAACGGCGACGCACCCGTCCTCTACGGCGACGGCACGCAGACGCGGGACCTCACCCACGTCTCCGACATCGTCCGCGGGCTCGAACTCGCCGCCGAGCACGACCTCACGGGATCTACAACCTCGGCACGGGCGACGCCGACAGCGTCACCGACCTCGTCGCGATGCTCAACGCGGAACTGGGGACCGATATCGAGCCCGAGTACGTCGCGAACCCGATCCCCGACGACGGCTACGTCCACGACACCTGTGCCGATACGTCGGCGTTCGAAGCCGCGACCGGGTGGGCACCCGCGATCGACATCGAAGAGGGCCTGCGGCGCGTCTGTGCACAGTATACCGACGGGACAGCGGAGACGGAAGCCGCGGCAGAGTCGTCCTCCCAGTAGTCCGAGCGCGGTCTTTCTCCGGACGAAGTTGGCACGGTGCTGCGGCTCTCACCCGCTGCGTTCGTTGTCGCAATGACTGCCTCTGCAGGAGTAGGTACAAACGCGATAACGGGGCAAACTCGGCCCGATTTCCCCATCGCCCGACGCTCTAACATGTCCCAACTCGAAACCGATCGGTGGGACTACGACCTCGGTTAGTCGGCGTCCGACTCGGAACGCGCTGGAATCCGTGTGGTCGGCCCGATCAGCGCGCTGGAGCGCGCCACCCCTTCGAGGTAGGACCCCGCGTCGATGATCGAACGGCGTACCGTCGTCCCCTTGAGCGTCGCGTCCGGGAAGACCACCGATCGCTCCACCTCGGCGTCGACGAGCGTCGCACCCGTCATCACGTAAACGTCGTCCCCGATCGGTGCGCTCACGAGGACCCAGCCTACGTAGGTGCGATCGGCTTGGATCGGCGCCAGGCCAGTCGTCGTTGCGATATCGGGGGCCCCACTAGGTTCGGTTCGATCCTGTCCGGCTACATAGTCTCTACCGGTCGCGTGCCGCACCATAGAGGCGGAACCACTCGACCGATCAGCAAGAGCGAAACCGCGGACGGCTTCGCTCTCACCACACTACCACTGCGGACTGTTAGGCACCCCGGGCACAGATCCTCGACACAAAAACCAGGCTTGAAACAACTGTACACTACTAGTTCGAAGACTCACTTTTATTACTGAACAAGATGTAGAACGGTTGAACAGTGCATCGCAGAACATTCCTATACTCAACGGCTTCGGCAGCTACATCCACGGTTGGGTTTTCAACTGCTTCTACGATTACTCCGGATAGCGACTTCCTGGAGGAATATAGCTATGCAGTCGCTCACTTCTTTGACGAGAACTGGGATCGTGCCACATTAGAGGAAGCCACGTTTGAAGCCGTTAACCATGTCTGCTACGCATACGGGAATGTGGAGAATCTAACCGGATCAGACCCATCGGAGGAATCTGGATATCTGAGTCAACTCGCAGACGTGGCGAGTACAACGGAAATCGCTGACTGGGCCGCTGAGAATCTCGGTTATCTCGCATATTTCGTAGAAAACCTCGGCGTGATCTCAGACGGTGTTGTAAAGAAAATCGAAGAAATGGTGGAGAAAGTCCGCGATGGGACGAAATACGTCCCGCTCGTCTTGAGCATCAAAGGAGTGCTTGACGAGGGATGCTCTATTCACAGTCAGGTAGAAACTGGGAAGGAAATAGCGAAGGAGACCTACACCGAGTTTTTCAAGCGCGTGGCACTAGTCGCTGTAGAAATCATACTGCTCGCCGCAGGAATTCCTGTTGCGTATAAAACCGCATTCGGTGTGACGGGCTGGGCGAACAGACGCCTCATCAACGCTGTTGGAAGACACATTGGCTGGGAAGCGTACTCATGGGTTCTAAGCCAGATTCATTGGGGAATCCGGGTTGTGTTCGCTGAGGGGATGGGGGAAGCGATTGACAACACTGTCGAAATAGTAACTGCAGATGTAGTCTCTGCCGCAAGGAGTGAAGGAGACGATCTGTCGAGGGATGTGGTTGAACAGCAGGCACAAACTCATGTCGAGGATATGGCTGATTATACTGATAAATGGAGTTACAACTACGAACTATGGGATGCCAAACGTAGGATTCGAGTAACGAAACAACAGGCAGAACAGCAGGCAAAGGATACCAGAGAAGAATTCCTTGATCTGTTACCCTTTGCGACATCGGAAAGGGCTGTGAGGTTGTGAGAGAATAGCAGAAACAATCACGCTGAGTTTATCACGGCACGTTAGGTAACGATCTATCCCACGTCTGCAGCTTAGGAGGGACAGCAAGTCAACGATGGGAGGTACTCGACTCTGGTGCCAAGGGCAGCTGCTCGGGTCCATGATTGCGCCGCTGGATCTAGCAGAGGAATCGCGAACACGTGCGTGAGCAGCGGCTGCCCGGCGACCGAGACGAGCGCCTTGGGTCGGTCGTCCGTCAGCGGCCGCAGGCGGGTTCCCTTCCCCGCCACGGGCACAACGGCTTGCATACGACGCAATACCGAACCGATCGGCAAAAAGGTCCGCTCCCTCGGTCAGGTGCCGACGGGTACGACTACTGCCTTCTCACATACTCTGCCCAAAGCAAGCGCCCGCCAGTAGAAGTCTGAATTCAGTTCGTGGACTCAGTCGGACACGTAACGGTCACGTCACCGTCTTCTCCGTCCTCGCCCGCTTGTAACCACCGCCCGGCCTCGTCGCGATCCGCGGGATAGCCGACGTCGATCCGCCAGCCATCGAGCCCGATCGCGCGGGACGGCGCTGAGGCACACTCGGTGTGAGAAGGCGACGCTCACTGTGCCTGCCGGCGGCCGATCGATGGGACGGCGGAGAGCGATGGAAACGACCTCGCTGGGCGATCGGACCGCGACGGTGACTACCTCGGTGTCACCCGAGTAGGTGACGTGGGCGGCGACAAGTGACCGGACTTCGCTGTCACTGGCCCGCGATGGACCCGCCGCTCACGCGGCGCTCCGGGTCCGCATCTCACTCCCGAGGAGTACAGGTGACGAATTTTTGGGCACGTTGAGAGACTACTCATCCGTACACCCCAACTGCACATCCCTGTATTTAGTTGGGTATATTCTTCTTTATTCATAACGAATTCTCAGAAACTTTATTTTGATTTAGCACTCCGAATTCGGTACTTGCAGGGAATTATTTTTGCAATAATATGTAGTATAACTCTTCAATCGAATTTTGAGCTATTATTCTGTATTGACCGTCCAGAAGTTCTAAAGTGGTGTATTTGGGGACAGATAAGCCACTAATGCACGTGTGTAGGCTCTACAGCGTGGGAATCCTGCTCTACGAATGTACACTTCCTATATGTAATTTAATCTCACGACTGTCGTACCGATAGCGACTTCGAATCTGTCGTCTGCCGGGGATAGGCCTGCGTACAGTCACGTGTTCGCATCGCGTCAGAGGGCGATGACAGACACCGGCAATAGCGCTGGAGCGAGACGACGGAAAGCCGCCGGAAAACCCGACACGGCAGGGGTACGACCGTAGCGTGAGGCGATCGACGTTTCGGCGGACTCCGTCTGCTGCTCTGCGCGCTGGCCTTGGATATCACGTCGTTCGTAGTCGCGCTCCAGGCTCTCGTTCGGTCGTTGAACGAATTGCCCCTCGAGCCGTGAGCCGTCCGAATTCGACAGCCTGAAAACTAGTCGAGAAGCACTGCCGGCCGACTGCTAGTGGGTTCGTCTGGTCCCGTGGGGCGTGATCGCGTGTTATACCGTGCTTTGAGCTCGGAGCTCTTTATCCATATCCTCATACAACAATATTGCCACCGTGAAGGAGAATGACATTACTAAGAGTAGAACGAACTGAGCAACTCCGCTAAGCATCCCCGAAATCGGTTCAATTTCTTGCCACATGGCTAGTAAGTAAATCATGTAAATTAAAAATAACGCTGTTGATACCGCCAGTGATGCTCTTGCAGCTGTTTGCTTGAACCCCATGTTAGCAATGTACTCACCACCACACTTATAGTTTTTGATGATAATTCCATTCCAAAGAAGGATCGAATCTACTTTTCAAAGAGAATAGATGAGATAGATGTTAGAGCCAGATCATCGAGATGGCAGGGATCATCCCGATCGCGAGGACGATTATCGTCATAGATATTATGAACGGGATGGAGCGCTTGGCGATCTTTGTGATCGGTTCCCCACTAATCCCTGCCATAACGTAGAGGTTGAGTCCGATTGGCGGTGTCATGAATCCGATTCCGAGAGCAGACACCATGAATACGACGAAGTGGACCGGATCCATTCCGACCTCCGTCGCTACTGGTAGGAGTAACGGGCCCAGAATTAGAATGTTCGGTGTCGTTTCCATTACAGCTCCCGCAATCATAAATATAATAAACATTATTATAATTATCAAGTAAAAATTAGTGGTGAGTGCCGTGAGATAGCCGACGACCTGTTGGGGGAGACGGAGTGCGGAAAGAACTTGACTAAATAAAATCGCGACTGCAATAATCGGTGAAATAACCCCGTTAACTAGTGCACTTCTCTCGAACATTCCGGGGAAGTCGGAGAGTGGAAGCCGCCCACCTGCGACGCCGATAACTATTGTCAGGAGGACAGCCACGGCTGCTGCCTCGCTCGGTGTAAAAACACCTGAATAAATCCCGCCAAGAATGATCACCGGGATCATTAGAGCGAATTTCGCCTCCCAAACCGAATTACCGACTTCTTTCGGTTCGGGATGACCCGTGGCTTGCTCATAATTTTCCTTATGGTTAACAAACATATTTGTGAGGATTAATCCAGAAAGTACGATGATTCCCGGGATAAATGCCGCAAGAAAGAGCGTAGACGCTGAAACGCCGAGAGCAACGCCGGCAATAATGTACGCAATACTTGGCGGAATGAGAATACCAGTGGACGCACCACTAGCAATAAGAGCAGAAGCATATGACCGATCGTATCCTGTGTCATCAAGATAATTGATAGTCATCCGACCAACTGCTGCAGCAGCGGATGCGTTCGAGCCACTAATTGCTGCAAACAGCCCACAACCGAATAAAGTAGCTGTGCCGAGAGCGCTACTGAACCCGGCAAAGACGGCTTCAGCGAATTGGAGCAATTTTTCGGATAAACCGGTTCCTGCCAGTGCATCCCCTGTAAGAATGAACAGGGGAACAGCAATCAGGGGGAACGAATTTAATCCATTGAATATGGATTCCCCGACGATCGAAAACGGCAAGATGCTAGTCATTTGTAACAGTACTAATGTGCCGATCCCTAACCAAGCGATTACAGGAACCCCTAGTAGCATCAAAACGATCATTAATACTACTGGGAGTATCACTTCAAATCCTACCATGATCACTCACTGAATAATGTTTCTCCTTTGTAGACCGGTTCGCCGTTCTTTATGTCTTGGACGTCCCTATACGTTGCTTGCAATATTCGGATCACAAAGAGTGACATCCCAAACGGGATCGCGACCTGGAAGAAGGCGAGGTTCACGCGTAGCGCTTGGCTGACCGATCCAAATGTTATTGAATTCTGTATGAGCGGGATTGAGATCTGTATCGCCGCGACAGAGAATATCAGCATCATGAGATCCCCGAGCACATATAGTAGCCCAGTAGTGCGTTCGGAAACGTAATCGTGGATAATATCTATTCGAATATGCAGCCGTTCGTTGACGCCCCAGCTCGCGCCGATCCATGTTAAATATATGAACATATACCGCGCTGATTCTGGCCCCCACAAGCTGGACATGTTGAGAACGAATCGGCGGAATACCTCTGTCCCGATGATAAAGACGATATAGGTATACAGGGTGAGCAGTAACACCCGTTCTGCATTACTGTTCAAATAATAAATGATATTCGCCACGCTACTCCGGAAGCGTCCATTAACACTGAACGAGGGTTCTGTGGTGCTCATCTGTACTATGGTTCATCAACGGTGAAATCACTCTGTTCCTGGGTGGCTTCCTCTAACCGTTCGAACGTTTCCATATCACCCGCCAACTCCACCTTCCAGTCATCCCAGTCCGATTGATCATATGCCATCTCATTACGCCACTCCTCGAGTTCATCGTCATTCAGACTGTGAATTTCCACCCCGTTATCTTCAAGGACCTCGTACGAGTTCTCTCGAGAGATCGGGACTTGCTCGAGGTTTTGTTCGAACGTCTGTTCTGCTGCACTTGAAAGTCCGTCCTGCAGGTCCTCTGGGAGGCTCTGGTACCACTCCGAGTTCACAGCATACACCTGAGCGTCTTCAACAATATTCGTCAAGGTGACGTGTGAAATGATGTCTTCAAAGCCGAAAGCAACGTATGCTTCGGGAGCCGTGTGGACTGTATCCGCAACCCCTTCTTGAATTGCGGACGGTGTTTCACCCCAATCAACAGGTGTCGGATTCGCATCGACCATTCCCCATGCCTCGGATAAGATGTCAGAACCGGGGACCCGGTGCCGCAGCCCTGCCATGTCCGACGGCGACAGTATTGGCTCATCCACGGCATCTCCCACAGCAACAGCACGTGGATCAATCACGAGATAGAACAAGGGTTCAAATCCATTTTCACGCACGTTTTCGTGAACAATATCATTCCAGGCATCGCTCGTGACAAGGTTCACAAACTCTTGGTTCGTTCCGGCAAAGTACGGAAGGTTGACGAGGTCCACCGCACTGGCATACGGTGAAAAGTTGGCAAACGAGAATTGAGCCGCCTGGATCGTATTGTTTTGGACTTGATTTGCGAGTTCAGCGCCTGCTCCGAGCACACCACCGGGATGATGATTGACTTGGATTCGGCCGTCCGTCTCCGCCTCGACGTTCTCAATGAACGCCTTTTGCATCACAGGGTAATGTTCTGTGGTACCTTCCGTGTACGCCGTCGCAAAATCCAACGTGAATTCTCCATCCCCGCCCCCGCCTCCAGTACCGCTTTGTCCGCCGAGACAGCCGGCAACCGCCCCGATTCCGCTAACGGCCGTGATTTTGAGAACCGATCTCCGACTACTACCTGAAGCATCTGAATGCTTTCGTGGCATACATCCACATGCATATTATCCCACCTATTTATAATTATTGGTGAACTTTTTTCGTTAGAGTACTGTGTCCTAGGTTTCAATAATGTTTATATGTGGTGATTGTGATCTCAAGTTGTATGCTTGACGGTAAGACTGCCGTAGTAACTGGCGGGTCAAGTGGTATCGGAAGAGCGATCGCACAGAAGTACGCAGCCGAGGGAGCCGCTGTCGTCATTGGGGATCAGAAAGAAGAGCCCCGCCGAGCAGAACTCCCCACAGTAGAAACAATTGAAAAGGAAGGTGGTGAGGCAACGTTCGTATCAACAGACGTCACTGAATACCAGGATGTTGTCGACCTAGTCGAGGTCGCTGATAGAGAGTACGGGAGCGTTGATATCATGGTGAACAATGCGGGGATTCTCCAGCAGACGCTACTCCATGAAACCTCTTCAGAGCAGTGGGAGGAGCTAATGGACATTAATGTGACTGGGGTGTTCCACGGATCCAAAGCGGCTATTCAAAAAATGCTGGAGCAGGACTCCGGAGGAAATATCGTCAATATCTCTTCCATCAGTGGCTCCATTGGACGCGCTAACGCGCCAGCATATTGTACCTCAAAGGGGGCTGTAACCATGATGACTCGACAAAATGCGATCGATTATGGCCCAAAAGGAATCCGAGTCAATGCTGTAGGTCCAGGAGGGACGTTGACATCGATGGTATATGAAACGATGTCAGAAGAGCGCCGTGAATACCTAGAAATGCAGACCCCGCTGAGGAGGCTCGCTGAGCCGGATGAAATCGCTGAGGTTGCGACGTTTCTTGCGTCAGATATGGCAAGCTATGTCAATGGGCACGTTCTCTTCGCTGATGGGGGATTCTCGATCTCATAGCTGTTGAAGTGAAATCGGGTTTTTCTGCAGAGGGATACTACTCTCAAATCAATCCCATCAAGAACGGCGGACAACTTGCTGAGTAGAGTTGCTAGCGAGAAGGGATCTGATCTCCGTTCGCGTTCCCGCCGCGTCAGTACCGCCTATCCGACGATCCGTGTGACGGAACAGTGGGTTACAGTCCAGTACAGCGATTCGTGTTAGAACACGATTTCAACGCTGGTACGAGATCACGCCAACCTCTCTACGTTAACTCCGAAAAAAGATCGTAGTTTCGCCGGCCACCGGATCTTCTAAGGGGGGATTATGTCGACGGACCGATCCGGTGGATCGCGAACTGACTTTCGCCGAGCACTTCGCTGAGTGTTTGCTTGCCGTTGACGACCTCCATGATCTCGTCCCAGAGTTCGTCGGTGGCCCAGTCGATCGTCTGGTCGCCGACCAGCGCTTCGCTGACGTCGACGTCGGTTTCTTCGGGAACGCGTTCGGCGCTGCCGGGGTTCCCGGTGATCTTGATCGTCGGCATGATCGCGTTCGAGAGGGTGTGGCCCTGGCCCGTGGAGATGATCATGAAGTGTGCGCCGCCGGCACCGATCCCGGTGACTGATTCTGCGCCGTGGCCGGGCGAGTCCATGATGTACATGCCACTCTCCTCGGGAATTTGCTCGGCGTAGTCGACCAGGTCCTGGATGGGGCCGTCGCCGGATTTGACCAGCGCGCCGAGGGCTTTCTCCTCGATGGTCGTCAGCCCACCGTCCATGTTGTCCGGCGTCGGCTGGGCGCCCCGGACGTCGTAGCCGGTCTCTTGCAGTCGCTGGTCCCAGTTATCGACGTAGTCCAGAATCTTCTGGGCGACGTCGTCGTTGACCGCGCGTTCGGCCAGCCCTTCCTCACCGCCGAAGAACTCCGGCGTTTCCGCGAAGACGGCGCGGCCGCCTTCGTCGATGAGCCGCCAGGCGGCCCCTGCAGTGGCCTTGTGCTGGCAGAGGCCGCTGGTGGTGTCCGAGGTCGCACAATTGATCCCGAAGGTGAGATTCGAGATGTCATGGGGCTGGCGCTGCTGGGCGCTGGCGTCCTGGACCATCTCGCGGGTGGCGTTGACGGTGGCTTTGAGGCCGTTCATCACGCCCTTCTCGTCGTGGATGTTGATGCTCGCACTCGGGCGGCCGGTCTCCGCGATGTCGTCGGCCAGTTCGTCGCCGTCAACGATCTCGCCGGCGTGGGCGACCACGACCGCCCCGTAGGTGTTCGGGTGGGTGGCATAGCCGAGCAGCGTCCGGTAGGTCTGGAAGACGTCGGGTTTCGTCTGACACCGCCCCAGCGGATGGGTGATCGGGATCGCATCGTCGACGATCTCCGCCGCTCGCTTTACCGTGTCGTTGGCGTACGGGGCCGTCGCGATGATCGGGACGAAGTTTCGAATGCCAATACTGCCGTCAGATCGTTCGTATCCGAGAAAGTCTGTCATTATGTATCTTAGATTCTCTGTTGATGCGTTATGCGGTCTCCTCGGCTAGGTCGCCGCGGCCGTAGTTGCTCTCGACGTTGTGCGCGTGGACCCACTCGCCCGCCTCGATATCCCGAGAGGCGTAGCCGATACTGAGTCCGTACTTGTACACCGTCTCACCCTCAGGGATGTCCTCGAGGGCGATCTTGTGGCCAAACGTGACATCTTCCGCCACTTCGACTGTGACTTCGTTGTCGCCGACGTCAACTGTCACTGTCTCGCCGCCGTTCAGTTCTCGAATGGCGGTCGCAACGTTGTCATCTGATTCTACCGCTACGATGTGGGAATCACCCATGGGTACACTGAACTGACGCCCCCCTAAAATAGTTTGCTATTATGGCAATTCATTCGAAACGTAAAATCATCAAGGCTGATATTATGTATCAAAACAAAAAAATATTGGAGGAACCGGATGCGATCGGGTATGATCATCCGAGAATAGTCAACAGAACCAACAGCGACAGCGTGCTAACGGTGATGAACGCCATCAAAACAACGAGTACGGGTTGTAGACCTGCACGCAGGAGCTTTTCAATTTCGAGGTCGCTTCCCAGACCGACGAACGCGAACAAGAACAGCCAGCCATAGGCGTTCTCAAGTGACTGCACGTCTTGTGAGGAGAGAAGCCCGACGCTCGCAATAACCGCAAGTACAAGGAAGCCAACAACAAATTTCGGGAAACGGTGCCAGAACTCTCTCCAGCGGATAGTGGTTCCGTCGTCATTTGAGCCAATTTCATGGCGGGCATAGTACGTTGCGTAACCGACGGCAACGAGACCGAGCAGTGCGTTCCGTGTGAGTTTCGTGACTGTTGCCCACTGGCCGGCGGCGTCTGAGTGAGCAAATCCAACAGCAACAACAGGGCCCGTGCTGAACATACTTACGCCAGCCCAGATGCCAAACACCTGTGCTGGCAGCTCTAACAGCTGGCCGACGATTGGATAGCCAATGATAGTGATCGCATCAAAGAGGAGGACAGTCGCTGCTGCATAAGCGACGTGCTCTTCTTTTGCAGAGATACTTCCAGCAACAGCAACGACCGCCGATACGCCACAGATACTGGAACCCGCCGCGAGTAGTGATGCGAATCTCTCAGAGAGTCCAAAAACCCCTCTAGACAATAGTTCTACATAGAGGAGTGTAAAGAGTGTGACAGTGAGCACCGAAATAATGGCGACAGCACCACTCTCGACAATTTGATTGAAAGACAGAGATGCGCCCATGAGCACGATGCCGGCACCAAGCCACACCTTGTGTGTTTGCACACCGGGAACCGCCCACTCTGGAATACCGGTAGTATTCGTAAGAACTACGCCAATAATGATCGCGATAAGTAACTCATTGATAGTCGAGATTGCTGACCCAATCGTCCAAGCGATGACCGCTCCAACGACCAGTATAAGGATTCCCGGGAGGTAATCGCGAAAGTAGTAGCCGACCGGACCATCGTACGGCAGATTTACAACCATTAGCTATCCCGGAATGTTTACGTTTGATCCGACGATGAGTGCGACGATAGCAAATCCACACGTAACACTCTTCCAGTCTGTATCCAGTGTGATCCAGCGCTCGAGGACTCCCTCAGACATACTGTCAGATGAGTGGATTCCCACTGAACTATTTAACTCTTTTGTAATTGTCCAATCAATCCCACCTATCACCAGCCCAAAGTTTTATTTATTTGTATAAGAACGGGTAGTCTATGCCGACGAATGGCAAGCAGCAAATCGAGAGTAGAGAGTATCTCAAAAAAGCTACTGGATCCGCTGCAGAGATCGAGCAGTGGGTGAAAGATTCAGTGAGTGATATCCTCCAGGAAGTTCGTGAAAATGGCGACTCCGCGATTTTGTCGTTTACGGAAGAGTTCGATGATGTAGTCCTCGAAGATGTCCGCGTCTCTCAGGAGGAGATTGATGAAGCGAGAGAAATGCTCTCGGCGGAAGAGAAGGCGGTTATTGATCGCAGTATAGAACGTGTCGCTAACTTCGCCGAGGCACAGAAAGACGCGATGAAGAACGATTTTGAATCGGAATTCGGGGACGGAATCCGATGTGGTCAGAGAACACTCCCAGTTAGTGCTGCTGGAACGTACGTCCCAGGTGGGAACTTCACGCATATCGCTTCGGCTGTAATGTCGATCACGCCTGCGACTGTAGCCGGTGTTGACCGGATCGTCACTTGCACTCCCCCTCGAGAGGATGGGAGCGTCAATGCGTACCAACTATACGCTATGGCCGAATCCGGTGTCGACGAAATCTATAAAATTGGAGGTGCTCAAGCGATTGGAGCGATGGCTTACGGTACCGAATCGATTGATTCGGTGGATATCGTTACTGGACCGGGGAACGTATTTGTCGTTGAAGCTAAACGACAAGTTTTTGGAGACGTTGATTTAGATCTTCTTCCTGGACCGACAGAAACGCTAATTATTGCAGACGAGACGACTGATCCTCATGTGGCTGCAGTCGACCTCCTTTCCCAAGCCGAGCATACGGAATCATCGCAGTGTGTTTTGATTTCAACAGACGAGGGCGTGGCAGAGGAAATCTTGGAAGAGATTGAGGACTTCCTGCCGAAGCTTGATACTGAGGAAACAGCCCGGAAGTGCTGGACGAAAAACGGCGAAGTCGCAGTCGTCACTGACTATGACCAAGCCGCAGCATTGGCTAACGAATATGCCATCGAACACGTCCAAGTCATGACGGAGAATCCTCGAGACCTTGTTGAGAATCTCAAAAACTATGGGTCGCTGTTCCTCGGTCATAATGCTCCCGTTGTTTTCGGCGATAAAATAACTGGTCCAAACCATATTCTTCCAACGAACGGTACTGCAAGATTTAATGGTGGCTGTAATGTCGGATCATACCTCAAGAAGGTAACTCACCAGGAGATCACGCCCGAGGGTGGTGAATATCTTTCCTCGTATGGCGCAAAGATCTCTGAATTGGAAGGAATGCATGGTCACCAACTGTCTGCAGAACTTCGACCAGTCGAGCGAGATTAAAACTCGCACCCGCGTGCCGAAGGGCGTGACATTCTCACCTTCTATTTCGGAGGAACTATTTTTACGACGTGACCTGCGAAGCAGCAGGCTCGTTCTTCAACGGAGTCGTTTCGGGGAAGAGAGAGAGAGGGGATCGCTGGAGAGCAAACACTGCCAGAGGGGCATCGCTACTATTCGGGGGGAGAGACGATTAGGCCGGAAGAAGAAACTCACTGGCACTCTGTAGTTCAGCACCCCCTCGGGTGGTGTGATTGCGTTACTTCTTGTTCTTAAATAGAAAAACTCTTTGAAGCACTATATTCAAGAGAAGGCGCACCTCAGCAGTGAGATCTCGGATTGAATATTGGGATCGGTATGAACGTCCGTTCAAACAGCCGACACAGGAACTCGAGTTTGAGGCGTTTCGAATAATGGGATCACCACAGATCGCATCTCAATAGATTCCAATAGCTTTCGACTGATGGAAGTCCGTGAGCGGTTCCGCTGTGATTATCGGAACCCCTTCGCGCGCGAACAATTAAGATGGCTTCCCGTCCAACCAGTACCGTAACGGTGCCTATCAATGGTCCTCAGCAGTTCCATTATCTGGTGTGAGATAGCAAACCACCAGTTCCGAAATAGTGAAGTATGATCATTACGGTGATTAAGGAAACCAAGCATGGCTGAAGGAACCACCGGCCGAAGCGACCTGAAAACAGTAGAAAAAGCGTTCCAGATAGTGACTCTCATACAAGAGAATAATGGCGCTCGAATCTCCGAAATTGCAAGCGAGCTTGAGGTGCCGAAAAGCACAGTTCATCGGCATGTCTCTACGCTAAATAATCACGGCTACCTAGTCCAAGAAGGCGAGAAATACTATGTTGGATTACGGTTTCTTGACCATGGGATCCACGCTCGAAATCGTGAAAAAGCATACCCATTAGTTAGAGAGGTGGTTGATGAACTCGCAAGTGAAACCGGCGATCGGGTACAGTTCATATGTGAAGAACAGGGAAAGGGAATTCACATCTACAACAAAGTGGGCGAACACGCGATGCAAACAGATACGAGAATTGGAAAGCAGATCTACCTCCACTCGGCTGCAGCTGGAAAGGCAATCCTTGCGGAACTGCCTGATGAACAGGTATCAGAGGTTATCACCAAACGTGGCTTACCGGCTCTTACTTCTCGGACAATCACAGACGAGACGCGGCTCTTAGAGGAACTTGAAGAGGTCGAGGAACGTGGGGTTGCTTTTAACGATCAAGAACGAATCGAAGGGCTTCGGAGTGTTGGCATCCCAATTATTGGGACGAATGATCGTTTAATAGGTGCAGTGAGTATTTCTGGAACTACACACCGTATGTCCGGGGATAGATATAAAAAGGAAATTCCTGACCATCTGCTTGGAATTACCGATGAAATCCGTCTAAAATTGGAATATAGCGAGTGATATCCACACGGCCTCTTTGATAGTGGTCCAGCAATAGTCCTGTTCCATTATGCAGAAACCCTTACTATGGTGCTTACAGTTGAATACTTGGAAGCGGGAGTCAACACGTGAGAAGATTTGTGAGGTGGTATTACAACTGTACTGCTGTAATTGCTGGGCTCCCTTCTCTTACACAGAAACCCCTGACCAGTGCTACCAATTGGATACTGAAAGCGGGAGTAGGATATAATAAGTCCCGTAGAGGAATATACCATCGGCGCTGATGCAATCATGGATAGTATACATTCATACTTTTGTAAAACCCATCTACTCTTAGGAACGTACAATCAGTATCCCATTTAATCTGTCATTCTCGCGCCCCAGATTGGAGACGCATCAATTGACTCTGTGCGTGGCAAATTACGACAATCGATCGGCCGTTCGCGGGCGCCGATCGTTCGACGAAACCGTAGACAGAATCGAACGGACTCTCCGTCTCAGTGTCACAGAATGACAATTCAGGCGAGTTCCATTTAGTCTACACGACCCGACACGACCGAATGAACCGGCGAGATCTTGATAGTAATCTATTCGATACTAATGCCGAGCTATAGAATTAGAAAGATATCGTAGCTGGCCATGATTGCTCGAGTCACGCGGGAGATTGGCGCCGAAGTCCGGGGAGATCGGGCGGCACTCGAACGCCCTGATCCGGACGGGACAGTCGACGACTATTCGAACCTGAACTGGCCAGGATCGGTGAAGAAACGTCGCCTACTGTCAGGATCCGCATCAGGTGTCGATCAGAGTCGACTCGAAGAAACATAGAAGGTCGGAAAAATCGATCGGGCGATCCGGTGGCGTGTTCGAGTCTGAAATACCCTTGAAACGAGTTCCTTTCCGGCAAATCAACGATGAAAAGGCGTACTCCGCCCGAATCCAGAACGAGGGGACTGAACGCGAACGCGCTGGTTGTTCATAACGGCCGGTAATCGCCACACCTTCACGATGGAACTATCCGAAGCGATCGTGTGATACTAATCATCAATTTAGAAGTATAGAAATCGATCTGATGGTTCAGAGGAATCGATCGAGCACTCGCAGTACTTGCGGTGTCGGGACGATGGGTCTCCAACGGCGGTCGCGCCGTTGGGTGAACCGCCGATCGGCCGACAAGTCAGTCAGTTTTATCGTTTGCAGGCTGAGCCCACCGTCCTCAACGCGAACGGAGCGTACTGAAGTGAGCGAGTAAGGCGGGAATACAGCCGTACGGGATTCCGATATAGCCTTGAGCTACTCGCCGCTAATGACGGGACCGCTGCACAGGGTCCTATCCGTCCCCGAGTCGACATAGAACTCGCGTTCTCAACGACCGAGTCCGCAGGACGTGCGAAGGAGGGTGCGGTAAGTTTATTTCCCGGTAGTGTGACTGTCCCCCGGACATGGAACTCGAGTCGGTACTCGACAGTGGTTGTAGCCGTGACTGGCAAAGCGTCGCCCCCGAAGCGGTCGATCCACTTCGGTTCGCAGTGGTCGGCATTGGATGGTTCACCCGCGAGCGCGCGCTACCAGCGCTCGTCGAGAGCGAACTGTGCGAACCGACGGTGACGGTGAGTAGTACGACCGAAAAAGCCGAACGCGTCGCCGAAACGGTCGACCGGGCCGAGCGCGGCATCAGTTACGAGCAGTTCCACGACGGCGTCGCGGCCGATCGGTACGATGCGGTCTACATTTGCACACCGAACGCGCTCCACCTGCCGTACGCTCGGACCGCGGCCCAGTACGGCAAGGCCGTACTGTGCGAGAAGCCGATGGAACGCGACACCGAGCGTTCTCGCGAGTTGATCGACGTCTGCGACGAGCAGAACGTCCCGCTGATGATCGCGTATCGAATGCACACCGAACCCGCAGTTCGTCGCGCTCGCGAAATCGTCGACGCGGAATTGATCGGTGAACCCGTCGAGGTGTACGGCTCGATGAGCCAGCGGCTCCTCGATCGAATCAACCCGGATCCGGACCAGTGGCGGCTGGACGAAGAACTCGCCGGGGGCGGTGCTCTGTTCGATATCGGCCTCTACCCGCTGAACACGACACGGTTCATTCTCGGCGACGATCCAATCGCGGTCACCGGACGAACCAGAAGCACTCACGACGCGTTCGACGACGTCGACGAGACGGTCTCGTGTACGATCGAGTTCCCGGACGAGGTGTTTGCGACCTGTACGGCGAGCCACAACGCTCGCCAATCGAGCACCCTTCGAATCACCGGGACCGAAGGGCAGGTCGCGATCGAACCGGCGTTCTTCCAGGATCAACAGCGATCGCTGCACGTATCCCGGGGCGACGGTCGCCTTTCGGTAGCCCTCGAGAAAGTCGATCAGATGCTCGAGGAGTTCGATTACTTCGCCGATCGGGTCCGATCCGATGCGCCGATACTTCCGGACGGGGAACACGGGGTAGTCGATGTCGAAGCGATGCAAGCGGTCTACCGATCCGCCGAGCGACGTGAGTGGATCACCCTGTGAAACCGTCGCGCCTCGAACCAATCGGCCCGCGATCGTGTACACGGTAGGTGTTATTGCGATCAGAACGCGATCCAGATGGGAGAGTGTACTCGTCCACAAATCGGATAGCTCCCGCTCCCCCCCGGATGATCGACCAGTAATACATGTACCCCGGGGCGAATGTGGAGAAAGATGACCGATCGCTCGTCGAAACCGCGCTCCGTCGAGGACGTCGACACGCTTGTCGAACGGATGACGCTGGAAGAGAAGGTTGCACAGCTGGGGACGGTTCGAATCGGGACGGTCCTGGAGGACGGATCGTTCTCGGAACGGAACGCCCGCGAATTGCTCCCGAACGGAATCGGACGGATCACGCGAGTCGGCCGAGAGAGCCACCTCCAACCGGCGGCGCTGGCCGAGGTCGTCGCGGACGCACAGGCGTTCCTTCGAACGGAAACGCGCCTCGGAATTCCGGCGTTCGTCCGCGAGGAAAGCCTCTGTGGCTACGCCGGACGCGGCGGGAGCGTATTTCCCCAGAGTATTGGCATGGCGAGCACCTGGAATCCGGCTCGCGTCCGGGACGTCGCTGCCACGATCAGTGAGCAACTCTCGGCGATCGGAATCGACGTGACGCTGTCCCCGATGGCCGACGTCGCACGCGATCCTCGATGGGGCCGAACCGAGGAGACGTACGGTGAAGATCCGTTGCTCGTCGCGACGATGGCGTCCGCGTACGTCGACGGGCTCCAGTGCGAATCGAACGGGGATCGAGTGGACGCAACCCTGAAGCACTTCGCTGGACACGGCGCGTCTGCGGGCGGTCGAAATCGGGCCTCCGTGGATATCTCTCCACGGGCGTTTCGAGAGACGCATCTGTTCCCGTTCGAGGCGGCGATCCGCAACGCCGACGCGGCGTCCGTCATGGCCGCCTATCACGACGTCGACGGGATCCCGTGTCATGCATCCCGGCATCTTCTCACCGACCTGTTACGCGACGACTGGGGATTCGGCGGGACCGTCGTTTCCGACGGCCGCGGCATCGAGATGTTACACACCGCCCATAACGTCGTCGAAAGCAGGCAGGCTGCCGGCGTCGCCGCGATCAAAGCCGGCATCGACGTCGAACTTCCCGAGAGATGCTGTTTCGGCGAGGGGCTGCGAGACGCGGTACGAAACGGTGACCTCGACGAGGAGACAGTTGATCGGGCCGTCCGGCGCCACCTCCATCAGAAAGCGCACCTTGGGCTGTTCGCGGAAGACAGCGATCGGCGATCCGTCGGCGATGCATTCGAGGCTACCGACGCGGCAAGTGGCGACTGTCGCGTGCGCTCTCTCGCGCGAGAAGTTGCGTGCGAATCGATCGTTCTACTTCAGAATCGCAACGACCGTCTACCGCTCTCGCGAGACGTCGAATCCATCGCCGTCGTCGGCCCGAACGCTGACGAACCGCGTCACTTGCTCGGAAATTACGCCTACGGCGCCGCTGAGTTACGTGATAGCGGCGTCCGGATCGTGACGCCCCTCGAAGGTATCAGGCAGAGGGCCAGTGACGACGTCGACGTCACGCACGCGAAGGGGTGTGGAATTCGGGGACGCCGAGCGCAGAGCACGCCAGCAGACGAGGGGGAGATCGCTGACGCCGTCGACGTCACCGAAAACGCTGACGTCGTCGTCGCTTGCGTCGGCGGGACTTCGGGTATCGACGTCGAGCGAGACTCGTCCGCGACCTCCGGCGAAGGGATCGACAGGATGGAAGTAGGCCTCCCCGGTCGTCAGTCCGCGCTGCTCCGGGCGCTTCACGAAACCGAAACGCCGCTCGTTGTAGTACTTATCAACGGTCGGCCGCTCGCCGTCGAGTGGATCGCCGACACCGTGCCGACGGTGCTCGAAGCCTGGGTGCCGGGTGAGGAAGGGGGCACCGCGATCGCAGACGTGCTGTTCGGCAACTGGACTCCCGGCGGGAAACTGCCCGTGACGATCCCGCGTACCGTCGGTTCGCTACCGATTCACGCCGGTCAGAAGCCAGTTACAGGCGATCACACGTACGCGTTTGCCGAGAGCGAACCGCTCTATCCGTTCGGCCACGGCGAGAGTTACACCGAGTTCGCGTACAGTGCCCTCGAGATCGAGCCAGCCGTCGCCAACCCCTGTGAGGACGTGACAGTATGCGTCGACGTCGCGAACGTCGGCTCTCGACGGGGCGCCGAAGTCGTCCAGGTGTACGCCACCGATTCCGTCGCGAGTCGCGTCCGACCCGCGTCACAGCTCGTCGGCTTCGCCCGGACGACGATCGAGCCGAGAAAAGAGCGAACCGTCTCGGTGACCGTCCCGACCCAGCAGCTGGCGTTCTACGATCGCAAGGGCGAGCCAGTGCTCGAGCCGGGGACGTTTGAGGTGGCGGTCGGGTCGTCTGCCGCCGACATCCGGGCAACAGGATCGTTCGAGGTACGTGGTGAACGAACGACGGTAGAGACCCGGGCACGCCTCGGAAGCAGCGAAGTGGGAGAACAAAAACCGCGATCAGGGTGACCGGGCGGACGAACGGTTAGGCGTTTTTGCCGCCGTGGAATCCGACCAGTTTCTGTCGCGTAAAGTGTTCGACCGCATACTTGATCCCCTCCTTGCCCACGCCGCTGTCCTTGAACCCGCCGTAGGGCATGTGATCGGCGCGGAATCCGCTCACGGTGTTGACGTTCACACCTCCCGCGTCGATCTCATTTGCGGCGCGTTTCGCTCGATCCATGTCCTGCGTGAACAGACCGGCCTCGAGCCCGTACTCGGTGTTGTTCGCTTCCTCGATCGCCTCGTCGAAATCGGAAACGCTGATGACGGGAACGAGCGGCCCGAATACCTCCTCGTTAGCGGCGGGCATGTCGGGCGTGACGCCCGAGAGCACCGTCGGTTCGAACGTCCGACCATCGTACTTGCCGCCACACTCGACTGTCGCACCGGCTTCGACGGTTTCCTCGTATATCCGCTGGACCTTCTCTGCAGCCCCGTCGTCGATGAGCGCTGCGATGTCGGTCTCCTCGTCGAACGGATCCCCGAGGGTGAGCGACTCGGCGTGGTCGACGATCGCGTCGACCAGTTCGTCCTCGATCGACTCGTGGACGAGCACCCGCTCGACGCTGTTACAAACCTGACCGGCGTTCGAACAGGCGCCGCCGACAAGCTGTTCGGCTGCGGCGTCGACGTTAGCGTCGTCCCAGACGATCGTCGGATCGTTCCCCCCGAGTTCGAGCGTGATGTCTTTCATCCCGCTGTTGTTGGCGATGTACTTGCCGACACCCGTGCTGCCGGTAAACGAGATCGCCTCGACCGCGTCGCTCTCGAGGAAAACGTCGCCGACGGTGCTCCCGCTTCCCGTGACCACGTTGACCAGTCCGTCCGGCGCGTCGAGTTCCCGGGCAGCCCGATCGAGATACCCGAAGAGTTTGATCGAGACGAGCGGCGTGTTCGTGGCCGGCTTGCCCACGACGGCGTTGCCCGCTGCGAGCGCCGGGCCGACCTTGTGAACCATCAGGTTGAGCGGGAAGTTGAACGGCGTAATCGCGGCAACGACGCCGATCGGTTCCCGCTGGGTAAACGCGTGCGTTCGATCGAACCCGCGCTGGGCATCCATCGGGACGTACTCGCCGAACAGTCGTTTCGCCTCCTCGCCGGACAGCCGTAACGTCTGGACGGCTCGATCGACCTCGCCGCGGGCCTCGGTGATCGGCTTGCCCTGTTCGGCGGTCATCAGCTGTGCGACTTCCTCGGCTTCGGACTCGAGTAGTTCGGCGGTCCGGTATAGCAGTTCGTACCGTTCGTAGGCCGACAGCTCTGACTGTTCGACGGCGCGGGCAGCGGCTTCGACGGCGCGGCGAACCTGGCTTTCGGACGCGACGGGGACCGAACCGACGACGTCGCCGTTGTAGGGATGGATTACATCGGCTCGGTCGTCCGCATCGATCCACTCGCCGTCGACGAGCATCTCCTCATGATGGAGTTCGATCTCGACGCTCATGATCTCATTTGCAGTATATTTCAGCGGTCGTGATAAACGTTCGTATTGAGTTGTGATGGCACACGATCGCGTCCGGTCGACGAACCGAGTCGCTGCCCCTCCGCGTGTGCGAAGTTCCGCAGACGAGAACTTTGCAGTTTCCCAAACGTTTTTATCTTCGATATGCAACCAACTACCCATGCGACTTGAGGGGACAGTCTGTCCTATGCCGACCCCGACCAGCGGACGGAGTATCGATATCGAGACACTCGCAGAGTATACGGACTACCTCGTCAACAACGGCGTTCACGGTCTCTTTCCCTGTGGATCGATCGGGGAGTTCTCCAGCCTCACCCGGGTACAGCGCCGACACGTTCTGGAAGCTGTCGCCGATCGGTCGGGCGACGTACCGGTACTCGCCGGCTGCGGGAACACGAACACTGCGGATGTGGCGAATCACATCGAAGACGCCGCCAACGCGGGGGCCGACACAGCCGTCGTCGTCACACCGTACTACCTGAGTACGACCCAACAGGGTCTCCAGCGGTTTTTCGACGCGGTGGCCGACGACAGTCCGCTGCCGATCGTGCTCTACAACATTCCGGCTCTGACCGGTGAAGGGCTCCCTCTCGAACTGGTAAAGCAGTTCGCAGATCACCCGAACGTCGTCGGACTCAAGGACACGTCGGGAGACCTGACGTTCCTCTACGACGTCGTCGAGGCGACGCCGTCGTCGTTCACTGTCTTCCAGGGCGCTACGGAACTCTCCGTGGCATCGCTCGACGCCGGGGCCGACGGGATGATCGCCGGCCCCGCGAACGTGTTTCCGGGAGCTGTCGCCCGACTGTACGAGAGCTATCGGAACGGAAACCGTGAACGAACCAACCAGTTGATGAACGAGGTCGTCAATCCCGTTGTCAGCGCGACCAGCGAACCGCCCACTGCCGCGGCGATCAAGCACCTCGTTACTCGTCAGGGCTACGACGTCGGCGAACCCCTGCCACCGCTGCCGCGCCTCTCCGACAATCAGCGTGAGATGCTCGATCGGTGTTTCGAGTCGGTGCAGACGAGCCTCTCCGTCTGATCACGGTCGGCGACAGAGAATCGAGCAGAAACCGAATCGCAAATCCCTCGGACTCGCACCCGCTTCGTTCCGTTCGTTTCACACGCGATAGACGCCAGGCTGGTCGAGAGACGCCGATCGGACAGGCGGCGAAGACACCGCGCTGAGCGGGAAGCGTTAGCCCCCGTTGATTTCCTCGTCGATCTCCGCCTGTGCGTCGTCGAGCGCTTCCTGCGGGGTCTTGCTTTCGACCAGCGCGTTGTTGGCCTGCGTGAACACGATCTCGGAGAACGTCGGATAGTTCTCGAGCGGTGGCCGTGCGCGGGTCCGATTGAGGATATCCTCGAACAACGCCAACTCCTCGAACTCGTCGCGGATCTCGTCGTTCTCGTACACCTCTTGTCGGACCGGCAGTCGGCTGTGTTCGCGCGCGAGGTGTTCCTGAATCTCGAGCGAGGCCATGAAGTTGGCGAACTGCTGTGCGAGTTCCTGATTTTCGGAGTACGCGTTGATGAACAGGTTCCACCCGCCGAGACAGGAGTTCGCCGCGTCGGGGTGGTCCTCGTGCGTCGGCAACGGTGCGACCGAGAAGTCCCCCTGCACGTCCGATCCGTCCTCGTTCATCAGCGACACCGCGTAGGGCCAGTTACGCATGAACAGCGTATTCCCTTGCTGGAACGTTTCCCGGTTCTCGTCGGTCGCGCTCGAGGGGATATGTTCCGGCGTCACTTCGTACTCGTGGATCAGGTCGACAGCGTGTTGAAGGGCTTCGACACCCTCGTCGCTGTTGACGGTGACCTCGTTGCCGTCGTAGACCTCGCCGTTCATGCCCCAGACCCAGTTGAGCCACATGATCGTGAGACCCTCGTTGGTCCCACCCTGCCAGATGTATCCGTTCTCGATCTCGTCGTCCTGATCGAGAATGTCCTGGGCCATATCCACGAGTTCTGAGAACGTCTCCGGCGGATCGTCGTATCCGTACTCCTCGAGTTTGTCGTGGCGGTAGTACAGCGCGTTCGCGTCCGTGTGGAGCGGCATTCCGTACATCGTGCCGTCAATGGTCACCGCGTCGACGGGCGTCTCGAGCATGTTGTCGGTGTGCCCCTCCGGATCGCCCATCTCTGTGGCCCAGCCGAGACCTGCGAATTCCCCCGGCCAGATGATATCCATGTTCCCGATGTCGAAGTCGCCGCTCTCCGCGACGAACTGGTTGACGTAGTACTCTCGGGTCGACGTGGCTTCACCCGGCGACGACTGCGTCGACACGTCCTCGTCGAACTCCTCTTCGAACATCGGCACGACGTCCTCGGCGTCGGCACCGAAGTAGCTCGGATGGACGTAATTCAACCCGCCGTCGCCGTCGCCGTCGCTGCCACCGAGACATCCTGCCAGGCTGGCGAGGCCAGCCATCGCTGCACCCTTGACAAAGGTTCGTCTGTGTTGCATTGGCACACGTGACCTATTTGGAGAACACTATAATAATCTTTCCTATTAACCTGTACTCGAAAGCGAGGGGGAGCGGATCCCGCGTCGATCGAACTAGGAGCGCTGCTCAGTCGGCGTTTGCGAGTTCGAGTACGCGGGTCCAGCACTCTTCGGCGACGTCGATCGTGTCGTCGGCCTCCCTTGTGAGCGACGTCTCGCCGGGCAACCGGATCTCGTCCGCGTTCGCCTCCGTCTCGATCCGCTTCAACGATCGAAGAAACGCGTTCGTCTCTTCGCTGAACGACCCGCCGGCCGTCGCTTCGGGATCGATCGCAACGAAGAGATCGCCCTTGGTGCAGGGGTCGGACGTGTGGTAGGTTCCCGTCACGTCCGTCCCGGTTGCGGCGCCGACGAGCGCGCCGGCCAAGATTTCGACGGCGATCGCGAGGCCGGAACCTTTCGGCCCGCCGAACGGGAGGATCGTTCCTTCGAGCGCGGCCTCGGGATCGGTCGTGGGCTCGCCGTTCGCGTCGAGCGCGACACCGTCGGGAATCGATTCGCCGCGCTCTGCCGCCCGATCGATCGAACCGCGGGCGATGGCCGAGGTACTCATGTCGAGATTGAACGGTGGGTCGGACGGCAGTCCGATCGCGATAGGGTTCGTACCCAACACCGGTTCCGCGCCGCCGTAGGGCGGCATCGCGGGTTCGGTGTTGGTCAACGCAACGGCGACGTACCCCTGCTTTCGCAGCCGGTCCGTGTAGTACCCGAGCATCCCAAGATGTGTGGCGTTGCGAACACCGACCAGTCCGATCCCGTGTTCGTCGGCACGAGTCGCCGCCTCTTCGAGTGCGTAGTCGGCAACGGCTGGACCGAGCCGCGCACCACCGTCGATTGTGGCCGCTGCACCGGCGTCGTGGACGACGTCGACGGTTCCCGCGGGATCAACGTTACCGTGTTCGACCCCCCGGAGATACCGCGGAAGCCGGATCAGGCCGTGTGAAGACTTGCCGCGTGCCTCCGCCGTGACGAGCATCTCGGCGGTCGCCTCCGCATCGGGACGAGAGATTCCGTGGGCGACGAACGCCTCGACCGCGATCGATCGAGCGCGCTCTCTGTCGACATTCATACTGTTACGTCGATGGGCCGATCCGGTGGATCGCAAACTGGCTCTCGCCGAGCACTTCGCTGAGTGTTTGCTTGCCGTTGACGACCTCCATGATCTCGTCCCAGAGTTCGTCGGTGGCCCAGTCGATCGTCTGGTCGCCGACCAGTGCCTCACTGACGTCGACGTCGGTTTCTTCGGGAACGCGTTCGGCGCTGCCGGGGTTCCCGGTGATCTTGATCGTCGGCATGATCGCGTTCGAGAGGGTGTGGCCCTGGCCCGTAGAGATGATCATGAAGTGTGCGCCGCCGGCACCGATCCCGGTGACTGATTCTGCGCCGTGGCCGGGCGAGTCCATGATGTACATGCCACTCTCCTCGGGAATTTGCTCGGCGTAGTCGACCAGGTCCTGGATGGGGCCGTCGCCGGATTTGACCAGCGCGCCGAGGGCTTTCTCCTCGATGGTCGTCAGCCCACCGTCCATGTTGTCCGGCGTCGGCTGGGCGCCCCGGACGTCGTAGCCGGTCTCTTGCAGTCGCTGGTCCCAGTTATCGACGTAGTCCAGAATCTTCTGGGCGACGTCGTCGTTGACCGCGCGTTCGGCCAGCCCTTCCTCACCGCCGAAGAACTCCGGCGTTTCCGCGAAGACGGCGCGGCCGCCTTCGTCGATGAGCCGCCAGGCGGCCCCTGCAGTGGCCTTGTGCTGGCAGAGGCCGCTGGTGGTGTCCGAGGTCGCACAATTGATCCCGAAGGTGAGATTCGAGATGTCATGGGGCTGGCGCTGCTGGGCGCTGGCGTCCTGGACCATCTCGCGGGTGGCGTTGACGGTGGCTTTGAGGCCGTTCATCACGCCCTTCTCGTCGTGGATGTTGATGCTCGCACTCGGGCGGCCGGTCTCCGCGATGTCGTCGGCCAGTTCGTCGCCGTCAACGATCTCGCCGGCGTGGGCGACCACGACCGCCCCGTAGGTGTTCGGGTGGGTGGCATAGCCGAGCAGCGTCCGGTAGGTCTGGAAGACGTCGGGTTTCGTCTGACACCGCCCCAGCGGATGGGTGATCGGGATCGCGTCGTCGACGATCTCCGCCGCTCGCTTTACCGTGTCGTTGGCGTACGGGGCCGTCGCGATGATCGGGACGAAGTTTCGAATGCCAATACTGCCGTCAGATCGTTCGTATCCGAGAAAGTCTGTCATGAGGTTTTGGAACGTGTGTTGCGACGTTATGCGGTCTCTTCTGCCAGGTCGCCGCGACCGTAGTTGCTCTCGACGTTATGCGCGTGGACCCACTCGCCCGCCTCGATATCCCGAGAGGCGTAGCCGATACTGAGTCCGTACTTGTACACCGTCTCGCCCTCAGGGATGTCCTCGAGGGCGATCTTATGGCCAAACGTGACGTCCTCAGTCACCTCGACCCTGACTTCGTCGTCGCCGACGCCGACCGTCACCGTTTCCCCGTCCTCGAGTTCACGAATGGCGGTCGCGACGTTGTCATCTGATTCTACCGCTACGATGTGGGAGTCACCCATACGACAACGCAACTGACTCTCTGTTGAAATAGCTTACCATACCGGCGGTATCGGACCCCGTTTTAGCGTGCCAATGTCGTCGGTGACCGACCTGGCGCCACGCTTAGCCGAGGACAGCCAGTAAAACCAGCAGCGAGACCGTGCCGACCGTGAGGTGGGCGATCAACACCACGGGTATCGGCTGCATCCCGGTACGTCGGATCTTCGCCGCTTCGAGGTCCGTGCTGAAACCGGCGAACGCGAGCGTTTCGACGTAGACGATCGTGAATGCGCCACACAGAGCACGACGACGCCGTGTTCGATGTATCTGATCGAGGGCGAGCGACGCGCCCACGGGAACGAGCCCCCGTCCCGAGCCAGATTTTGTTGGGTCGAACGCCAGCGTTGGCCCACTCCGGGATTTCGATCGTGTTCGTGACGACGACCCCGACGACGATCGCAACGAGCAACGCGTCGATACCCGGGAGCAGCGACCCGAGCACCGAGGCGACGACCGCACCGGTCACCAGGACGGCCACACCCGGGGCGTGGTCGACGATCGAGCGCCGGAATGAGAGTGCATCTCCCACCGATTATCCCGGTACAGGGACGTTGAGACCGACCAGGAGTCCGACGATGTCGATCCTACAGACGTCGCCTTTCCAGTCCACATCGAGAGCCAGCCACCATCGGACGAGGGTTGTTCGGAGTCGGTACCAGGCGTAAACCCGGTCGTTGTGTCTCCCGTTGTCGCTTCGGGTGGAATCTTTACCGACCACTAATTAAAAATCGCCGACTGGTCGACGCTGATCCGTTCGTCCGTCCGTGATGTCGGAGCTAGCTATGGCTCCGCGTAGCCGGCAACCTTGTCGCCGCAAACGGGGGTCTCGAAACGGCGTCTTCGCTAGACCGTAATTTTATATACATGGTATGGTATTTCATGTCCATAGATGGCTACTGAAACACCAGATGCGTCTGGCGAAGCTTCCCGTCAGGCGGATACTGGCTTACGAGAGCGGTACAGACGATACAAACAGCTTCGCTTCACCGACAACGAGATGGCGGCACTACTGCTCGCCCCGGTACTGACTTACCTCTTCGTCATCTCGTACTATCCGATCGCCGACACCGTCTGGACGAGTTTGCACTCGGGCAGCGTGATGCCAACCCGGGAACAGCAGTTCGTCGGCCTCGAACACTATCGATCGGTGCTCTCGAGTCCCTCGTTCTGGAACTCGTTCTGGGTCACGCTGATCTACACCTTCGTGAGCGTCCCGATCGAGATGGTGCTCGGGCTCGGCGTCGCGCTGCTCATCAACCGGGACTTCTGGGGCCGGTACGTCGCGCTAGTCGCGATCCTGTTCCCCTGGGCACTGCCGACGATCATCAACGCACAGATCTGGTCCTGGCTGTTCCACGGCGAATACGGCGTCATCAACGATCTCCTCATTCGCGTCGGGATCCTCGAGTCGGCGTATCCGTTCCTCTCCGATCCCGACATCGCACTCGCGTCGATGTTGTTCGTAACGATCTGGAAGACGACCTCGTTCGTCGCGTTAATCCTGCTCGCGGGACTCGCGAGCATTCCCGACAACCTCTACGAGGCCGCGCGTATCGACGGCGCATCAAAAGTCAAGCAGTTCTGGTACGTGACCCTCCCCCTGTTGAAACCGGTCATCCTGGTCGCCTTGATCTTCCGGACACTGCCGGCGTTCCAGGCGTTCGGACTCCCTTACGGGCTGACCGGTGGCGGCCCCGGCGAATCGACGACGACGCTGGTGCTGTGGGCCCACAGCCAAACGTTCACTCGATTCGAGTTCGGGGAAGGAGCCGCCGCCGCAACGATCATCACGCTCGTCGCGATGGTGATCTGCCTGATCTACGTCATGACCCTGTACGAACCGGAGGTACGCTAACATGAGTTCCAAAACCCACGATCCGACGAGTTCCGTCGCCGACGACCAGTCCGTGTTCGATCGGTTCGACCCACACCGAGTCGGCGAACAGTTGGGCTTCTACGGCTCGGTCGTCCTGCTGTGTCTGGTCTCGTTCTTCCCGATCATCTGGATCTTCCTGACGTCGATCAAACCGTCGACGGAAATCATCCAGTTTCCCGTGCAGTATCTGCCATCCGAGGTCACTCTGGATAACTACGTCATGGCTCTTCAGCAGGCCCCGTTCCTCCGCTACCTCATCAACAGCTTCATCGTGGCCTCAGGAACCGCAATCCTCTGCGTCGTTCTCGGATCGATGGCCGGATACGCACTCTCTCGCCTCGATTTCCGCTTCAAACTCCACGTGCTGATGATCGTCCTCGTCTCGGCCATGCTGCCGTTTTTCGGTCGACTGATTCCGCTGTTCGATCTGGCGCGATCGACCGGCTTCCTCAACAGCTACCTCGGACTCATCATCCCCTACTCGGCGTTCCAGTTGCCGTTCGCGATCTGGATCTTTCAGGCGTACTTCAAGGAACTCCCCGATTCACTCGAAGAGGCGGGCCTGATCGACGGCCTTTCACACATCGGCGTGCTGTTCAGGATCATCCTCCCGGTCTCCGCGCCGGCGATGGCGACGACGGCGATCATCGTCTTCATTTACGCGTGGAACGAGTTCCTGTTCGCCCTGACATTCATGACCGAAGATTCGATGCGAACGATCACGGTCGGAATCGCGCTCTACCAAGGCGAGTACACTTACCCGTGGGCGACAATCTCCGCGGCGGTGTTCATGTCGATCGTGCCGCTGCTCCTGCTGATGCTGTTCTTCCAGCGCAAGATCGTGGAAGGGCTGACCGCCGGCGTCGGCAAAGCCTGAGAACGACCCGTTTTCTGGCCGAACCGACGGCGTTTCCCATTTCTTGCGCGAGTTTCCCTTCGAGACGTCTCGTCCTGTCAGGACACGATCTGCTTCGGTAGAGAAGGACGGTCGGAGACCGCAGAATTCGAGCGCCGATCTACACGTCGTTGACCAGGTTCGCGGGCCGGTCGCCGAGCAGCGCCGCACGGACGTTTTCCGCGGCTTTCCGGCGCCGCTCCGCGTTCGCCTCCTCGGAGTACCAGGCGACGTGTGGCGTCGCGACGACGCGATCGTGGGTCCGCAACGGATCGTCCGCCACCGGCGGTTCGTCCGGGAAGACGTCGAGGCCAGCACCCGCGATCTCGCCCGCGTCGAGGGCGGCGAGGAGCGCGTCGGCGTCGACGATCGGTCCGCGCGCAACGTTCACCAGCACCGCCGACTCCCGCATTCGCGCGAACGCGTCGGCGTCGAACAGGTCGCGCGTCTCCGGCGTCAGCGGCGAGTGGATCGTCACGGCGTCGGCCCGCTTGAGCAGTGTCTCGAACGCGACGAGTTCGGCCCCGTGGTCGGCGGCCGTCTCTTCGTCGATGAACGGATCGCTCGTGACGAGATCGAACCCGAGGGCGGCGGCGCGGTCGGCGACCGCCCGCCCGATCGCTCCGAAGCCGACGATTCCGAGCGTCTGCGTCGAGAGCCGGCGGATCGGCGTCGCGACGTCGCGCTCCCACTCGCCCGCGGTGACCGACTCCGTGTACCGGGTGACGCCCCGGTACAGCGAGAGCAACAGCGAGAGCGCGTGGGTCGCCACCTCCTCCTGGCAGTAATCAGGGACGTTAGTCACGTAGAGGCCGCGCTCGGTCGCCGCCTCGAGGTCGACGTTGTCGACGCCGATCCCGTACCGTGCGACGATCCGGCAATCGTCCATCCGCTCGATGAGCGTACGATCGATGTCGTAGCGGAGGTTCAATACGGCGTCGGCGTCGATCAGGTACTCGTCGACGTTCGCGTCGACGTCGACGTCGCCCCCGGCGTCGCGTACGTCGGCGACGTCGTCTAAGACCTCCCGTTCGATGTCGAGGGTGTCGAAATCGTGGTCGCTCACCACGACGGTGTGTGTAGGCATACACCACCACGTGGAGCGAAACGATCAAAAAAGGTACCGATCGGCCCGGCCGGTCAGACGATCAGTTCGGAGCCATCGGTGAGGTACTCCGCGGCCAGTTCGCGGTCGATCTCGACGCCGAGGCCGGGTCCTTCTGGGACCTCGATGTACCCGTCTTCGAGGATCGGGCCTCGCTCGCCGGTGCGCACGGCGAACTCGTTCCACCACGGCACGTCCCTGGAGTGCCACTCCATACAGAGGAAGTTCGGAATCGCCGCCGAGAGGTGCGCGCCGGCGACGGTGCCGATCGGACTCGAGATGTTGTGCGAGGCGATCGGGATGCCGTAAAGGTCGCAGATCGTCGCGATCTTTTTCATCTCTCCGAGACCGCCGCACTTGTTGACGTCCGGAGCGGCGATGTCCATCGCCCCCTCGCGGGCATATTTGTTGAACTGGGCGGGCGTGACGAGGTTCTCGCCGGTGAGTACGGGGAGATCGAGGGCTTCGGTCACGCGGCGCTGGACGTCGAGTTTCTCCGGCGGCACCGGGTCCTCGAGCCACGCGAGATCGAACCGCTCGAGTTTCTTCCCTAGGCGGATGGCGGTCTCTTTCGTGAAGTTCCAGTGGAGGTCCATCCCGAGGTCGATATCGTAGCCGATCTCGTCACGGACGGCCTCGACGAGTTGCACCTTGTGTTCGAGCGCCGCGTTGTCCATCCGGCGGTTGGCTTCGTCGTACTCGGCGTGGGTCGGTACGTCGAGGTCGAACTTGAGCGCCTCGAACCCCTCGTCGACTACCTCGCGGGCCGCGCGGGCGTACGATTCGGGCGTATAGACCTCCCTAGGGTCGTGCGCCTCGGCTTCGCCCAGCGACTCGCCGCCGTGGGTGTCGCAGTAGATCTTGATCTCGTCGCGGTACTTCCCGCCGAGGAGTTCGTAGACGGGAACGTCGAATACCTTCCCTTTGATGTCGTAACAGGCGGTCTCGATCGCCGTGAACGCCGCCTGGCCGATCCGGCCACAGCCCGTATAGCGCTGGTTGAGCAACTCGACGATCCGATCGGTGTCGAGCGGGTTCTCGCCGACCAGGTCGACGTCCATCCGACCGGCCATGTCGAGGGCGGCCTCTGCTCGGAACGTTTCGCCGAGCCCGTAGTGTTCGGTGTTCGTTTCCACCTTGACGATCCCCCAGGTGAAGTTGCCCGCGATCGCCATGGTCTTGATGTCGGTAATTTCGACGTCCCGCTCGGGTGGTCGGTGGGTCTCCTCGAGGCCCATATCCCGCCACGGCACGCCGCCGCCCTGCGGAATCCGGTAATCTGGCTCGTCTTCCATAAGTACACTCGCCAAGAGAGAGAATAGCATTATAATGATTGTGGTTAGGGTGAGACAGTGGGTCCGACCGCGACACGGGTGGCGACGACTCGTGAATAGTTTTAATAGGGTGTCCGCGTCTCTCTGAGAACGAATGGTCAACACTACCGTCAGTTCGGTCCGGGAGTACGAGCGGACCGGCAACACGATCGAATTGCTCTGCGACGTCGATCGGACCCTCGAGCAGCCCCGCAGCGACGATCGGCCGGTTCCGGTCACGATCCGGTTTCTGAACGCCTCGACGTTCCGGTTCGAGTTGCGGGCGAACCCCGAAGCGGGTACCGATCGCAACCCCTATCCCGAGTTCGACGAGGACGCGATCCGCGAGGACGTCGTCTTAGACCTCGACGAGCGCGACGGCGTGCTCGCGGTCGACACCGGCGACCTCTGCCTCGAGATCGGCCTCGAGACGTGGTCGTTCCGCGTCGAGGACGCTGACGGCGCGGTCCGCTTCGAGGAACAGCGGAAGGACCTCGACGTCCGGGGAAACGACCGCGTCGAACCGCTCGGCTTCCGCGAGGAGGAGATCAACCACGGCCCTCACCGGGTGACGGAGACGGGCACCGCGTTCGCGCTGGCTCCCGGCGAGCGCATCTACGGGCTGGGCGAGAAGTTCACGCCCTTCGATCGGCGGGGCCAGGAGATCGAGTCTTGGCACGTCGAACCGCTGGGCACCGAGAGCGAGCGCGCATACAAGAACATCCCGTTTCACGTCTCGTCGCGGGGATACGGGCTGCTCGTCGATACGACCCACCGGGTGCGCTACGACCTCGGGAACGAGTCGACCGCCAGCGCGACGGTCGCCGTCGAGGACGACACCTTCGCGTTCGTCTTCTTCGCCGGGTCGTCCATCAAGGAGATCCACAGCGCGTACACGGCGCTGACGGGTCGACCCGATCGTCCACCGAAGTGGAGTTTCGGCGTCTGGATGTCGCGACTCGGCTACGAGTCGCGCGAACAACTCGAGGCGATCACCGCGCGCCTACGCGAGGAAGAAATCCCGGCGGACGTCGTCCACTTGGATCCGTTCTGGATGCGCGAAAACAAGTCGACTGATCTGGTCTGGGACACAGAGCAGTTCCCCGACCCTGAAGGGATGATCGAGGAGCTCCACGAGAACGGCTTCCGGCTCTCGCTGTGGGAACACCCCCACGTCCCTGTCAGCACCGAGGCGTTCGAGACCGGCCGCGAAGAGGGCTATTTTGTCGAGGACGGTACCGGCAAGCCGTACGTGATGGAGCGGACCTGTCAGGGCGACTACCGCGGCGCAATCGTCGACTTCACGAACCCCGACGCGGTCGCGTGGTGGACCGATAAACACCGCGACCTGCTCGAGATGGGCGTGGACACGTTCAAGACCGATTACGGGGAGTACATTCCCGAGGACGCGGTCTTCGACAACGGCCTCTCCGGCAAAGCGATGCACAACCTCTACCCGTACCTCTACAACGAGGCCGTCTACGAGACCGTCGGGGAGGTCAACGGCGACGACCAGGCGCTCGTCTGGGGCCGGGCCGGTTGGACCGGAAGCCAGCGGTTCCCCGTCCACTGGGGCGGTGATCCGCAGACATCGTTCAACGGGATGGCCGCCGCGTTGCGCGGCGGGCTGAGCGCGTCGCTGTCCGGCATCGGCTACTGGAGTCACGACATCGGCGGCTTCCGCGGCGAACCCGACGACGAGGTGTACGTTCGGTGGGCGCAGTTCGGGTTGCTCTCGAGTCACTCCCGGTGTCACGGGACGACCCCGCGCGAGCCTTGGGCGTTCGGCGAGCGAGCGGTCGAGATCTTCCGGGAGTTCGCCCGACTCCGCTACCGGCTCCTGCCGTACATCTACAGCGAGGCCGAAGTGACCAGCAGGACGGGGTACCCGATCGTTCGACCGCTGCTCTTCGAGTTCGAAGACGATCCGCGAACGCACGAGATCGCAGACCAGTACCTGCTCGGCGAGTCGCTGCTCGTTGCACCCGTGTTCGACGAGACCGATTCGCGATCGGTCTACCTGCCGGAGGGCGAGTGGATCGAGTGGTGGTCCGGCGAGCGTTATGCGGGTGAACAGACCCTCGACGTCGACGTGCCGCTCGATCGGATCCCGCTGTACGTCCGCGCCGGTTGCGTGCTTCCGACGCGCGAGCCAGCACAGACGGTTCAAGAGGGGCCGCCGGAACGACTGACGCTTCAGGCCACACTCGCCGATGGCGGCGCATCCGGACGCTACTACGACGAAGCGCGCGACGAACTGGCCGAAATCGAGGTCGGTGTCGACGGAACCACGCTCATCGTCGACGTCGGTCAGATGACGCCGGTTCGCGAATTCGTCGTCGAGGGAGTCGACGGGCGTGTAGAGGGCGTCAGCGTCAACGGGACCCCCCTCTCGTCCGTCGAAACTGCACCGAGTCCGGGAGAGTGGGTCGACGAAGGTGAGAACGTTCGATTCGTGGTCGAGTAGCTGACCAAGTCTCCTCACCACGGGATTTATTAGCAATACACTCAAACCCCCGTAACAGGACTATGGGACAGGTTGACGTAAGCGGATTGACGAAAGTGTATGACGACGGCAGCAGTAACACGATCGTTGCCGTCACCGATCTCGACATCACGATCCAGGACGGCGAGTTCCTCGTGCTCGTCGGTCCGTCTGGATGCGGCAAATCGACGACGTTGCGCTGTCTGGCCGGTCTAGAAATGCCAACCCAAGGAACCATCGATCTCGACGGAAAAGAGATCACCCGGAAACGGCCCAAAGAACGAGGGGTGGCCATGGTGTTCCAGAACTACGCACTGTATCCCCACATGAACGTCCGGAAGAACATGACTTTCGGGCTGAAGATGACAACGGATCTTTCAAAAGAAGAGCGGATCGAAAAGGTCGAGGAAGCGGCCGATATTCTGGGTATTACCGACCTCCTCGAGAAGCGGCCGAAAGAACTCTCGGGCGGCCAGCAACAGCGTGTCGCACTCGGTCGCGCCATCGTTCGCGATCCGGAAATCTTCCTGATGGATGAACCGCTGTCGAATCTGGACGCGAAACTGCGGTCTCAGATGCGAACAGAACTGCAACAACTCCAGCAGAATCTCGACGTCACGACGGTCTACGTGACCCACGACCAGACCGAGGCGATGACGATGGGCGATCGGATCGCCGTGCTCAACCAGGGTCGGCTCCAGCAGATCGGGACGCCGCTCGAGTGCTACCACGAGCCGGCGAACCAGTTCGTCGCGGGCTTCATCGGATCGCCGAGCATGAACTTCATCGAAGTTACCCACAAGGACGGGACGCTCGTCGGGCCGTCGTTCGAGTACGATCTCCCGTCGGAGATCCAGCAAGAGATCGCCGACGAGAACACAGAATTGACGCTCGGTATTCGGCCTCAGGACATCGAACTCGCCAAACCGTCCGTCGATAACGCCATCACTGCAGACGTAACGGTAATGGAGCCGATGGGGGAAGTGTCGAACCTCTATCTCGACATCGGCGAACAGACGTTGACCGCTAGCATCAGCGGCGAACTCGTCATCGACTCGAGTCAGGACATCAATATCATCTTCCCCGCCGATCGGATCCACCTCTTTGACAGAGCGACCGGCAACGCGGTCAAGAACCGGGAATCGATCGACGATGGTGACGACCTCGAAAAGCATATGATCACTCCGTCCAGCTGAGTTCTCTCGTTTCTCCGTCCATTGTCACAGCGTCGCTGTGAGACCACGTTCCTCCACGGTGGTCGTCCGTGAGTCGTTTGCAAGTCGTGAACGCGCGCGATCGAGGTCACCGTTACTGGTTCTGCGAACGACGTAGTTCTGTGCCGGCCCGATCAAACGTGCGACGGATACCGAACGCTTGCGGCTTAATGTAGATCGTAGCGGGTGCGTTTTCCACATGCAAACAATTATGTGGGTCGTGCTACCATCAGAGAGTATGAACGAACACCAAGACGGACCGACGGAACGACGGACCGTGAACGCGGTCCAGTTCTCCTGTGACATACTCGATGCGCTGAAACGACTAAACGGCGCAGGAGTGACGGAGATTGCAAACCACCTAGACGCCTCGAAAGGGGCCGTACATACGCACTTGGCGACGCTCGAGGCGAACGAGTTCGTCGTCAAACGTGACGACGAGTACAGGCTGAGTCTCCGGTTTCTCGATCTCGGCAAGTACGTTCGCGACGAGATCAAGATCTACGACGTCGTGGAAGAAGAGATCGAGCGGCTGGCCGACGTCAGCGGCGAAGTCGCACAGTTCATGGTCGAACAGCACGGTCGGGGCGTCTACCTGTACAAAGCGGAGGGCGAAAACGCCGTCCAAACCGCCTCCTACGTCGGTGGACGTAATCCCATGCACTGTACCGCCCTCGGGAAGGCGATCCTCGCACACCTCCCCGGGGAACGCGTCAGGGAAATAATCGACCGCCACGGGTTGGCAGCGAAGACATCGAACACGATCACCGAGCGGGAGGAACTCTTAGCGGAACTCGAGGAGATTCAGGAGCGGGGACTCGCGTACGACAGGGAGGAGATTTTCAAAGGGCTGCAGTGCGTCGCAGCACCAGTCCTCGACCGGAGCGGCGACGTGATCGGCGCCGTCAGCGTTACCGGGCCGACGAGTCGAATGCAGGGCGATCGGCTGGAAGAGGAGGTTGCGGAGATGGTCCAGCACACGTCGAACGTGATCGAGGTAAACGCCGCACAGGTCCAGTAGTGTTCGCACCTCGAAAACGCGTTTGATATCGATATCCGCTGCGACTCGATTTGCAGGGATCGTGTTTGCACAGAACAAACGGCAGCAGTGGACGGAAAGCACCGGGATTACACACATACGCTTGTATATATTTTAACGGTTCTCGTCAGAAGGTCGCAGACCGATTCCGCGGTTGATCCTGAATTTACATCCATATGGACGTAATAGATCATTCGAAAATCATATCAGTTCCTCGTTTTGCAATCGTTCAAACAGTTTCTCCAGATGTGATGTACCATGTGTGCCTGTGGACCGCCGTGAAGAGACTACATTCGCTCAGGACGGCATCGCGATACACGAACAAGAATCCACGTATCCGACTCGCCGCTGGTCCGTGAGAGTAGTAGAAATTCGACCTCACACTTCACGAGGATCCGAATTCGAAACACGATTTGATTGAGGACGGACGCCCGTCCGCTCGAAACCGACCGCGTAGTCTGCGTGTGTGGCAGGGTTGTCTCCGGCTTCGCATTCCACGTGCAGAACTGAAATTCATGATTTTGGACTCGTGAGCAGTCCTGCAATGACTCACGATCCATTCTCGATGTGTCCACTAGTCGTCTACCAACCCTAGTTGATACTTGTGAAACCGATCGAAACCGAAGCGACGGAACGAGAGTGTATCATCTATTTTCTTATCTTTATTATTTCCTATACGAATAGTGATTATTATGAGGCGTGCAATGAGAGGGGATATCCGACACAGGCTATATCGGACCGCGTGGACTGGGAACCGCGACTCTACAGCCGGCAATGTGATAATATCGATGGAAACTCAAAAATTCAGTGGTATTACCTACTCATATCTTCCAGAAACCCATAAACATAATAATCTGTGGATTCGGACCGAACTTTGGATCTTCGGTGGTGAATGTATGGGGTTGGCTTGTGACATCGACCAGAACCACACCTCTGGAACCCTGTCGCTCAGCAACCCACGCAAAAATCACTGAATGTGCAACCGCAGACGGCGGAAATAGTCGGATCTGGTAAGCCGCTGTCCGCCTTGGGATCGATTCCAGCGTACAGGCAGTACTGCTGATTGCCACACCGAATCACCGTCCCGTCAAGCGCACTGCGATACCTGACAGCGGGCTGTAAATCGTATTCATCCAGCCGATTGAGCACAACTTTCTGCGAGCGATCGAACCAGTAGTGTAGAATTTTCGAACTATATGTAAAACAGAGGAATCAGCAAGACGGAGTCGAATCCCTGAGCGCCAGCAAGCCGTGCGAAGTCTGCGGCCGTCCCACCACAACCACGTCGATCTAGGCACGCCGGCCGCTGTGGCGGTTGAGTTGTGCCGTGGTAGCCGCACGACCGTCCCACCTTCCAGTTCACGATACACTGACTCGGGCACACTGATCCAAGCGTTCCGCGCTCCGCGGAGAACAATGTCGACGGCTGCCAGCACAATCAGCCCCGCGTTAGTGACACAGCCAGGGTTCCAGACGGACGACTGCTGCTTCTTAGGGACTGTATCTTGCGCGCCAGTGCCGTACCTAGTACGTCCTATGACATACCTGTGTTCGATGGCACCGAACAACTCCTTCGTGATCCTAGAAGCAGAGGCTGGCCCAGGCGGCGTCAATTTACACTCGTACTGTAGTAAATACTCTTCCTCCACATACATACCCCATTAATTATATGAGTACGTTAGTATTTCGGTGGGGAAACAGCGTTTCCACTGTAATTCCGTGTCTGCTAAGACCTGCAGTCAGTGGAGATCGAGGGTCGCTCACGATGCCGTTTTGTGTCATCGAACACCCGGTTCACGCAAGATAGACCAATGCTTCTATGCGGGCTCTCGACTATCTCCCGGTTCGGTAATGGAGTACCCAACAACGAGGCCTTCGCGTTTCCTGTGATGCTAGACCGTTGGTCGGCTGAAGCGCTCCCGAACGTTCTACGGGTGTTTGATTGTTGGATCCAGCCCGTCCAGTGGTTCACAGCATCCTGGTGGGTTGTTGTCAGTATTATCCTTCGATGATCTTCTACTACTGAGTTCGTTCTGTACGTTCGCTTGGAAATGATTTTGTTCGACTAGATCGAACACGTCTCGATAGCTTGGTGAGAATTGATCACTGGGGTCCAATGCCCATCGGAGGTTAGCAGGACCGTTGAGAGCAGTCACAGTCAAAAACGAAAATACGTGCTCGCTAACGCGGTTTGCGCTGTGAGCGCGGTGGTCGGCTGGCGTCGCGGGGTTGGGATGCTTCTTCCGCCATTGATTACAGTGGCGGTTGGTCTCAGAATCGTAATCTCCATCGGTCGGATAGCCGGCGGGAAGATGCCGATCTACAAACCATTGGAACAGACGCCGGATCCGGGCATCCAGGCATCGGTGTACGACGGGACCGGCCTGTTGTTTTGTGTGATGGGTGTCTACCAGCGTCTCACCGCCTTTCTGCTGATATTCCTAGTCGAGTCGAGAGGAGAGTTCCGCGACGGTGGCTGCCATCCTGGAAGTCACACGAGAGGACTGGCTACGGACTGTTTCGGACGGTAACCATCGGGATCAGGCGATAAGGGTTGAACTGTCAGGCCTCGTCCATCCGAGAACTCTTCTCGCTGAGCACGGTGTTGAACCGATCTTCACCAACTATGGTGCCGACCGATGTGCTATTCATCGAACGCTGCAACGAATTCGAACAGATCGTCGACGATTAGGTCGGGTTCACCGTCGTAGGTCTCCCAGGGGAGGTCCTGTCGATTGACCCAGACGGCTTGCATGCCGGCGTTCATCGCACCGAAGACGTCGTACCAGGGCGTCGCTACGTGAACGACGTTTTCGAGAGGTGTATCGGTTCGGTTCGAAGCGTGCTGATAGATCGCCGCATCCGGCTTGTAGATCTCGATCTCGTCCGCGCTGATCGTATCGATGACGTGGTCGTCCACGTCCGCGCGTTCGACGATGGCGTCGAGGAGTTCGGGTTCGCCGTTCGAGACGATATAGAGGTCGTACCCCGCGTCATCGAGTTGTTCGAAGCTGTCGGCCACGTCCCCGAAAACGTCGAGTTGTCGGAAGACGTTGGCGACCGCGTCGATCGTCTCTTCGGAGAGTTCGACGTCGTGGACCGCCAGCGCGTACTTCAGGGCCTGTCGCGTAGTCCGCTGGTACGGTTCGTACGCCCCTACGAAGTTACACAGCATCCGGTACTCGACAGCCCGCGTCCGCCAGCGGGTGACGATCGGGTCTGGATCGTCGACGTACTGACGAAGGACCCGGTCTGTCGACCCGAGCACGTCGACCAAGGTGGTAAACGAGTCGAACGTAATCGTCTCGATATCGTCTACGGCGACTGCCATGGCAGTACCTATACGTCAGCTCTTAACAAAATACCGGTCGGAACAGAACGGTTCGATTGTCACGAAGCGATCAACCCATGCCTCAGTCGAGGGTCCGCTTCAGGTGGCGTCACTGACAGCCCACGGCCTCGATCTCACACCGGTATCCGGGGAGACCTAGACGCTCGGCGACGTGACGACTAGGAATCGTTCGTTGCTTCCGCCTCTGCGAGAGACTCCCACGCCGGGACCGCCTGGAGGTAGATGTACCACACCCCGAAGTAGATCGTAAAGAAACTCCACAGCGGCCAGTCTAGCTGGTCGACCATGAACGCGATAGCGCCCGTCCACAGTAGTGCAACGCTCACGTCCCGCAGGATGGCTTCGCGGTTGTGCTCGAGATAGGCACGAAACCCGCTTTTGTCCGATTCCTCCGACATATCTGTCTCTAGGAAGCGAATCTGTCGATATAAGCGTACCGTTCGACAACTGTCCCCGGGTTCTCGAGATCCCGAGTCTGTGCGGAGCCGACGGGCTCGGGCCGGGGATGCTTGTCGGCCTCTCAGTCAGTGGTAATCGCAGCCGTCTCGAGGACCGGTAACGTTTTGGACTCGTTTCGTCAACGCCTCCGTATGGTAGACTATCACATTGTAGTCACTGATCATGATTTCGACGACCTGGCGATCGAACGCACAGTTCTCGACGGTATCGCCGAGGTACGGACGCTGGCAGCGGACGTAGGCGATGTCGGTCGGCAACTCCCCGACTCTGTCGATGGTATACTCAACCTCCGTGCGGAACTGGATCGGTCGGCAATCGGCAGTCTCGACGAATGCAAGATCATTGCTCGCTACGGGATCGGTGTCGACAACGTAGCCCTTGACGCGGCCAGCGAGAAGGGGATCTACGTGACAAACGTTCCGGACTACTGTCTCGAGGAGGTCGCGACTCACGCGCTCGGAATGGCTCTGGCGCTGGCCAGGTCGCTACACCGTTACGACCGGTCAGTCGCCGGCGGCGAGTGGGATCGCGACGTTGGGACGCCGATCCACCGGCTCTCGACACGGACCGTTGGTGTCGTCGGGTTCGGGGGGATCGGACGGGCGTTCGGCGAGCGCGCCGCCGCACTAGGGGCTGATGTGATCGCACATGATCCGTACGTCGACGAAGAGGAAGTCGTCGACTACGACGTGACACTTCTCGGGTTCGAGGAATTGCTCGACGGTGCCGATATCATCTCTGTTCACTCTCCGCTGACCGATTCGACGAGGAGACTGTTCGACGAGGACGCTTTCCACCGAATGCGCGACGACGCGTATCTGATCAATGCCTCTCGGGGCGCGATCGTTGACCGAGTAGCCTTACTCGACGCGCTCGAAGCCGGCAAGATCGGAGGTGCCGGACTGGACGTCTTCCCCACGGAACCGCCCGCTGCGGACGATCCGATCCGGGACCATGAGGCGGTCCTCACGACGCCGCACGTCGGCTGGTACTCCGAGGAGGCGAACGTGGAGCGGCGGCGGGCCGCCGCAAGGTGTGTTCGGCAGGCGCTGGAGGGCGATCGGCCGTCGAACCTGGTTAACGAGGATGCCGTCGACGGATGAGCGACTCGACGGGCGTGCGCCAGTGAGCGAACGTCTCCGGCGAGTGAGGGTCGAGACAGGCGTCTCGGTCGGACGAATCGGGCGTCTCTCGGGTTCGTTCGTCGACTTCGGCCGCTAGTCCGCTCGTTTCTATCGCGCCCAGCACACGTCATGTCGTCATCGTTGCAAGGAGAAGACGAAAACCGGTGGCCACGCGGATGCGCTCGACCGGATGATCGGCCGTCGTAAACCGTCTACTCAGTGAGCGACTGCACTTCCTCCCAGAGATCGTCGTCGATTGAGATCGTCTCGGCGTTCCGTTCCCGTTTCACTGATCGCTCGCCTGGGAGCCGTATCTCGTCGAAACCGGAGGCGAGCGGCTCACGTTTGAGCGAGTGGAGATACTCGCTTGCACGGTCCGCGAACCCTTTCCCGGCTAGTGCATCGGGATCGATGATGGCGAAGAGATCCCCCTTCGTGCAGGGATCCTCGGTGTGGTACGTCCCGGTGACCTCCCGCCCCATTGCCGCCCCGACGAGCCCGCCGGCCAATATCTCCACAGCGATCGCCAGTCCCGATCCTTTAGGGCCGCCGAAAGGAAGTATCGTCCCTTCTAGGGCTGCCTCCGGGTCGGTCGTTGGCTCGCCTTGCGAGTCGAGAGCGATTTCTTCCGAAATGGATCCGCCCTGCTCGCTCTTCTCAAGGATCTTCCCCCGGGCGATGCTGGAGGTACTCATATCGAGATTGAAAGGTGGGTGGGTGGGTAGACCGATCGCGATTGGATTCGTTCCCAGAATGGGTTCGGAGCCGCCGTAGGGGGGCATGGCTGGCTCTGTATTGGTCATGCCGATAGCGACGTACCCATCGTGGCGCGCCTGGTTTGTGTAATATCCGAGCATCCCGAGGTGATTAGAGCTGTGTGCACCGACCACGCCGACGCCGTACTCGTCAGCGCGGTCCATCGCCTCGGCGATCGCCCTAGTTGCAACAGTCGCGCCTAACTTCGATCCGCCGTCAAGCGTTGCCGCAGCCCCTGAATCACGCACCACCTCGATTTTGCCCTCGGGATCGACGTTTCCGTGCTCGATTCCACGGACGTACCGTGGTAGCCGGAGGAGGCCATGTGATCCTTTGCCCATCGCATCAGCCGTCACGAGGACGTCGGCGGCGAGGTCGGAATCCGCGGGTGCGATGCCGTGGGCCTGGAACGCCTCGGATGCGACGCGTTTCGCACGCGACCTGTCGACCTCCATCAGATCGCCTCCGATCGGTTGCCCGCTGCCGGCCGTCCGGCTGTTCGTTCGATCGGGGCCGTGCTGTAACATCCTGTTCGCGGCGAACGGTTGAGCTGATTCGAGTCGTGTGTTCTCATACCACTGATCGCCTCACACCGGATATTCCGAGAGGACGCACATAAAACACCGGTTCGCCGGTGGCAGGATGCGAGATCGCGCTAGCTCAGGATTCCGTTAGCCGATCGCCGCCAGTCGTAGCGAGCCGGTCGATGCGGGCGGCCGTCCGTGTACAGATCTGGTCGAACGCATTCCGGAGAGGGCCAGCGTCCTCCCGTATGACGACCGGATCGGGAAGCTCCTCCCGTTCACGCTCCTCACGCGTCCGGGGAAGGTCGAGCCGACCGATGACGGGCACTTCGATTCCTGGCGGGTTGACATCCTCCTCCCGATTCGGTGCACCGACGGCAGGATTCAGGGGGAGCCGTCCGAGCACTGGCACGTCGAACCGCTCGCTCAGCCGTCGAGCACCGCCGGTATCGAAGATTTCGTGGGTGGATCCACAATCCGGACAGTCGAAGCGGCTCATGTTCTCTACGATACCGAGGATCGGAACGTCGTACCGATCGAAGGCACGCAGCCCCCGTTTAGCGTCCTCGATGGCGACTGGCTGTGGGGTCGTGACGATCACAGCACCGGACAATGGAAGAGATTGAGTGAGCGTCAGGTGAGCGTCGCCGGTTCCGGGCGGGAGATCGACGACGAGGTAGTCCAGACTGCCCCACTGGACATCCGTCAGTAGTTGCTTGAGGGAGTCGTCAACGAGTACGCCTCGCCATATCACGGGATCATCTTCGCCGACGAGAAAGTCCATGCTCATCGCCTTCACGCCGTGGGCGGTCCGGGGACGGATTCGGTCGTCGAGCGTCGTCTCGGGTGTCCGATCGGACAGCCCCAACATCGCCGGGGCATTCGGACCGTAGACGTCGGCATCGAGCAAGCCGACGTCGCTCCCGCTTCGAGCGAGGGAGACGGCCAAGTTCGTCGCGACCGTGCTCTTGCCGACGCCACCCTTTCCGCTTGCGACCGCGACGACGTGTTTCACGTCCGAGAGGGCATCGATGCGGACGCCCGGATCCGGAACCGCTGGCTCCCAGACCACCTCAACAGTCGTGACGCCTGTAACCTCCAGCGCAGCGACCCTGATCTCTCGCTCGAGGCGATCTCGGACTGGGCCAGGCGGGACCGGGATCCTGACCCGGACCGTGACGGTTTCCCCGGCTACGGTCACGTCTCCACTCCCGACGAGATCAGTGCCGCCGCTCCCCCCGTCGATCGTCACGCTGGTGAGTCGCTCACTGACGCGCTCGACCGTTTCATGTCGGGGCGTGTCCGCAACCATCAGTTCGACCTCGAGGACCGCTCCTCGGGGTCCCAGCGCTCGGGTCGACCGACGGGACCGCCGACGTACCACGCCTCGTCGTCACCGTTCGTCGGCGGGGCAACGGGCCGTTTGAGCCACTTGGGTCGACGCAACCCCTCCGGTCCCGGTGCGGCGTTCGTCTCGTCGAGCCACTCGCGATAGATCGCCATGGCTCGCTCGGTGTCGACGTAGACGTCGCCGTAGTAGTCGTCGTCTTCGGCCGGTCGCACCGTGACCTTTTGATGCCAACAATGCATCCCCGAGATCGGGTCGGGATGGGGTGCGTGCGTGAGGTTCTGCGCAACCCCTCCATCGGTCCACCAGACGCGCTCGCTGTCCGGATCGTCGCTCTCGAACGGACCGATCCCATCGACCTGACGCATTCCCCACTGGCTCTCGGCGTTGTCCAGTGCCACCGTCACCTTTCCGTAGGGATCGCCACCCTCTTCCGCCTCCCCGTCGCCGTCCTCTCGGTCGATCTTCCACTGACCCATATGGTGAGACATGGCAGTGATCCCGGGCTTGATCGATTCGGTCACCCACACCTCGTTCACGAAGTAGCCGATGTCCGTCTCCACACGGACGAGGTCACCGGTCTCGACGCCCAGCCTGTGGGCGTCCCTGGTGTGCAGCCAGACGGGGTTATTATGGGAGATTTCCTCGAGCCACTTGGAGTTTGACGACCGGGAGTGGATCTGGGTCGGAAGTCGAAACGTCGGCACCAGTACCATCTCGCCGTCGTCGTAGTCGATGTTCTCGGGGTGGACATGGCTCTTTAGGTAGTGGGGGATGGTGTACTCCTCGTCGTCCCAGCCCCACTCCGCGATCGTCTTCGAATAGAACTGCTGTTTTCCGGTCGGGGTGGGAAACCCGCGTTTCGGTTCGCCGTCGACCATCACGCCCAGCACTTCTGAGCTATCCGACTCGGAGGCCGTCTCCGGCCGATCACCCCGGCGGATCGTGCCGTACTCGTCGACCCACACGTCGTCATCCTCGAGGATTGACTCGTCGATTGGTTCCTCGTGAAGCACATAGTCGTTCGTCGAAGCCTCGAAGGCGCCGTGATGTTTCATGTACTCCAGAGGTGTCATCCCTTCCGCGTCGGCGCGCTCGACGAGGGCCTCCTCGTGTTCGAAGACGTACCTGTAGTACTCGTCGATCGTCATCTTCGGTGGTTCCTCGCCGTCGTCGCCCTCGCGGTACGGACTCTCGAAGTGTTCGCGAATCCCAAGTTCGCCGTCCTCGTCGAGCTGCCAGGAGAGTTCGATCCAGAACTCGTCTTCTTCCCATACCTCACCGGGATTTGCCTCGTAGGTGTACTCGACGTTCTCGCCCTCGCGCTCGGCGAACTCCCGAAGGACGGGCTGACGGTAGGTGACCCACGTTCCGGCGTGGGTCTCCTGGCTCTGGATGTCGTGGCGCTCCGGACTGTGGCCCATCGGCAGGACGTAGTCGGCGAAGTACGCCGTCTCGTTCCAAGTAGGCGTGAGCGCGACGTGCATCCCGACCATCTCCTCGTCGCTCAGCGCCTCGATCCAGGAGAACCCGTCAGGGTAGGTGTAGACGGGGTTGAACACGCGGGTGAAATACACCGACAACTTCCCGCGGCCCTCCTTGAGGAAGTACGGCAACAGCTGACTCATCTCGTAGTGGGCGAAGGGATACTCGACGGGCAACTGGAGTTCGTCCCAGAGTGTCTGGCGCGGCGGCTCCTTCGGCATCTCCGGCTCGAACTTGTGCCATGCGTTCGGCGACGTTCCGCCTTTCGTCCCGACGCTCCCGGTCAAGACTGACAGGAAGTGCAGACACCGCGAGACCTGCCAACCACCGCGGTTGCCGCTGGCGGCGCTGCGCCAGATGTGGCTCGCGAACCGATCGCCGGCGGTACCGATCTTCCGGCCGATCGTTTCGATCTTCGCGGCGTCGACGCCGCTTTCGCCCGCCGCAGACTGGGGCGTAAACTCCGCATAGATTTCCTTCAGCGTCCGGATATAGGTCTCGAAGCTGCGTTCGCGGTCGGGATACTCCTCATCAAGGAATTGTCCCCAATTGACCCAGTTCCGGAGGAATTCTGCGTCGTAGAGGTCTTCCTTGAGGATCACGTTCGCCATCGACAGCAGGACGGCAGCCTCGCTGCCGGGCTGGGTCGGCAGCCAGTGGTCGGCCATCGCCGCGGTGTTCGAGAGCCGTGGATCCATCACTGCGAGCTGTCCACCGTCTTGCATGCCCTCGATGATCCGCTGTGCGTGCGGATTGAAGTAGTGTCCAGATTCGAGGTGGGCCGACAGAAGCAAAACGACTTCCGCATTGGCGAAGTCCGCGCTCGGCCGGTCGTACTTATGCCAGAGGGCATACCCGGCCCGCGCGCCTGCACTACAAATATTCGTATGCGAATTGTGACCGTCCAGCCCCCAAGCGTCGATGACCCGATCCATGAATCCCTCGTGGCCCGGGCGTCCGACGTGGTAAGTAATCTCGTTTTCTCGGCCGTCTTCGATAGTCTTGCGCATCTCACTGGCAATATCATCGAGAGCGTCTTCCCAGGAGACGCGTTTCCACTTGCCGCTCCCTCGCGGTCCGTCGCGCCTGAGCGGGTATCGGATGCGCTGGGGGTCGGTCAGCTGATTGATCGTCGCCGGTCCTTTCGCGCAGTTGCGCCCGCGCGAGCCAGGGTGTTCGGGGTTCCCCTCGATCTTCCGAATCTCCCCGGTTTCCTTGTCGATGTAGGTCAGGAGGCCACAGCCGGCCTCGCAGTTGAAACACGCCGTCGGAACGAGCGAGTATTCGCGGGGTTCGCCGCTGGACTCGTACTCCAGGTAGGAGTCCCACGTCTCGGGATCGGGATAGGACGCGAGCTGACCGTCAGGACCGATGCTTTCGACGCCGTCGGCGCCGAGTCGCTGGCGTTGCTTTTTCGTGTCTGTCGTTCGGTTCGACAGAATACCTAGCCGTTCGGCGAGTCGTTCGACTCGAGTCGGAGTGAAGTTGTTTCCCATGGTTACGCGAGTGAAATGGTTTGTGGTGCGGTAATCCAACAGTACTCGAAGGCGAAGAGGCCGGCCAGTGCCGCGATGCCCGCGGCGGCGACGACCGGCCCGGTTCCACTGATTGCGATCAGGATGAGTGGGACGGCGATCCCCAGGGCAATCCCGCCGATCCAGAACGCAGTACTGAACTCCCCCCGGACGATCCGGGCGGCGGCCTCCTCGGCGTCTTCGGTCTGGTGAGGAGTGAGGATCTCTGACCCGATCAGTGCCAGGTGGACGACCAGTCCGGCCGCAAGCAGTAGCCTCGATGGACCCACGAATGTCCCGATCCCGATCAGTCCCATCAGTGCGGTCGCGGCGGCGCCCGCGACGACCGCCTGCACGAACATGTGAAGCGGCATCGCCGGGCTCTGCCAAAGGTCGCGTCCCTTCGACTGGCTGAACAGGAATGCCGTATAGACGGCGGTCGCGGCTGCAAGCGCCCCACCTGCCACGAGAGAGGTGGGGTGGACGACAGCGTCGACGCCGAGCAGCCAGCCGACGACCACGAGCCCGAGATACCCACCGTACGCCGTGATGATGTACGCGCCTCTCACCAGCCACGATTTCCAGTTGGGTCGCAGCAGCACCCAGTGGAACCGTCCGGGCCGATCCAAATCGAGGATCAGCAAAACACCGGTCAAACCGAGGAACGCTGCACTGACTGTAGCACTGGCCCCGATCAGGTCCAGCGAGGGTTCGATCAGTCCCGTCAACATCAGTAGTACGGGCAACAGGAAGACGCCGGCGCTGATCGACTTCGTCCACGTGTAGGAGTACACCTCCCATCCCCACGACGTCCGATGGTTCTCGGCGACGTCGTACACCCTCTTCGCCTCGGTCTGGAGGAGTTCGTAGGCCCGTTCGGTCCGGCTTGATCCGACGTCCGCCGACGTCCCGGACCTGGCGCCGCCGTCGGAGGCGACGCGGTCGCTCCCTTCGTCGCAGTCACAACTATCACAGCCACAACCCTCTTTTCTGCCGGGTCGCTCGCCGCCGTCAGCCTTGGGTTCGATCATGCTCCTGTCGCTGTTCGACAGGGAGACATCCGATTCGGCGAGCGACTGGGCGGCACGCTCGAGGTCGAAGTCCTCGCGGGCTGCACCGCGAGTTTCGACCTGGTTGGGTGCATCGCTCCACATGTAGTGTTCCCCCCGGTCGGTCGATTCGGGCGTGATCGAACTCTCGTCCCCCTCGACGTAGAAGAGGTTCGGTTCGGTCCCTTTCTCGGGCTTGCGGGCTTGCACCTCCTGTCCGGAGATCGTCCCGCTAATCTCAGTCTCCGGGTTCTCCATGTCCCCAGCGATGATCGCGTCCTCCGGACAAACGGTCACGCAAGCGGGTTCTCGTCCCGAGTCGACCCGGTGGGAACAGTAGTTGCACTTCGTTGCGGTGGACGTCTCTGGATCGATATAAAGGGCGTCGTACGGGCATCCCTGCATACACGCCTTGCAACCAATACACCGTTCGGTGTCGAAGTCAACGATCCCGTCTTCCCGTTCCCAGAGTGCGGTTACTGGGCAGACGTCAGTACATGGCGAATCGGCGCAGTGGTTGCATCGCATCACCGAAAACTTCCGACTCGTTTGCGGGAAATTTCCCTTTTCGATATACTTCACCCACGTCTTGTTGACACCGATCGGATCGTCGTGTTCAGCTTTACACGCGACCGTACACGCGTGACATCCGATACACCGCCGGTTGTCGATGACAAATCCGTAGTTAGTCATTGCTGGGCGTTACTCTATTCGTTCCCGTCGACAACGTTCGTGCTATCATACTTTTTCGGTTCCGCGGGATATCCGCCCCGTTCGTGAGACATGTGAACGCGCTACATTATGTTGGTCAGGCATCGTACAAATTCGTTTCGCCCAGTCGCGGATCTCGTCTCTGGGGACAAGGACGATCCATCGTCGGTGATCGAGTATGTGGCGTCTCGAAACTTGGTTCTCCTTTCATACCAATCGTCGTTATTCCATCCTCGGTGTGTGTTTTGAAACGGCGGATGACCCGCACAGAGTGGAGTAATTCGTCGGTATTATTGGCTCAACTTCTGGATCTCCGGATCAGGTCACCCATCGACACGTCGTCCATCCTGAAGACGGTGAACACGACTGTTAGAACCGCAACCAGCCCAATCAACACGATCGGGCTACGAGTGAGAGGCAGCGTCGGTATTATATCGCCCTGTTCGAACAGTGAAACTACGAACACCGTCATGCCGACGAGAATAATCGCTTCTAACAGTCCGAGCCAGCCAAAAATCACCCAATCGGGGACCGGGAGGTCCCAATCTTGAAGATTGACCATCTCTGTGATTACAGCAGATCGTTGTCCTCGTACGCGTCTTGTGCTCCGGGGTGGAGGTCGAAGGGGACGTCCGAGTGCATCGACTCGTCGGCATCGAAGACGCCGAGGATGTCGGCGGAGTTGCGCACCTGGTCGACGTTCTTGATGACGCCGTCGACGACGCTATAGATTGATTCCTCGGGTGCGTCGACCTGCGCGTTGACCAGGCCGCTGTCCTGCATACAGGACAACGTGTCGTCCAGTTCCGGCAGGGTACCCGACTCAAGGTCAGCGGTCAGAAGTCCGTACTCGTCGCTGAAGTACTCGCGGTTTTCGTCCGTCCACTGCAGGTACTTCACGTCGCGCGTTGCCGTGATCGTCTCGAGCCAACCCACGGCGCGACCGCTGACCGCGAGAATCGCGTCGATATCCTCGTCGACGAACATCTGTGCCATATCGTCCCACGAGGTCCGGCGGTAGTCGCCGCCGAGTTCGTCGATCGTTTCTTGATCGTACCCCAGTTCCGCAAGTGCCGTGTCCCACACGAACCCACCGAACGTCCCTTCGGGCTGGTTCGTGACCGTGATCGGATACTCGTCGTCGGCTGCCTCCTGTAAGGTGTCGTACTCGAAGTCCGGTTGTGCGACCACGTAGTAGAACAGTTCCGTCTGATCGGCGATTACCGATCGGATGTTTCCGCTCTCCCAGTCCGAACCATCATACGGGTCCTTCCCATTAGCGGCGAGCGAGCCAGCCACCATCGTCGTGTGTCCGACGTGGATATCCTTGCTTTGAAGCCGCTCGTTGTTCCCGACCCAGCCGCCCGGGAGGATGTTGTACGCGAGGTTGGGATACTCGGCTGAGGCGGTCGACATGAGCGCGTTCATGATGACGTACCCCGTTCCGCCCGGACTACCCGCGGCCGTCTCCAACAGCAACTGGCCGTCGCCGTTACCGCCACCGCCGCCACCGCCACCGAGACAGCCGGCAACCCCGGCAATACCGGTTGCGCCGATCGATTGTAAGACTCTACGCCGTCGAATGGTGTTGTTATCTACCATAGTATTTCACTCATAGCTCGTGCCACCCATTTCGGGTTCTTCGTGGAGTTCACCACGGTCGCGCATGAGCTTCATGTACCACAGGAATCCCGTCGCCATTACCGCCAGCGGTGGCCACACGTTGAACCGCGTTCGCCCGATCACCATCGAGACCACCCAGAGCAACGCAGCACCGATGAAAATGACGGTGAATGCGAGCCACTGTCTGGAATCGATGTTCTCGATGCCGTCCTCGTGAACAGTATTGACGATCGGCAGCACGGCGAAGGCTGTCACGAACAGCACCCCGAGCGGAAGCAGGTTCAGTATGTCAAATGAGCTCATGCCCCAACATCGACTAATTCAATGTGTATACATATAACTTTCCCTAAAATGCGTTATGAGTTTGCAGTTATTTAATGAAAGTGGCTTTTGCTGGTACGTCACTCCACGTCAACAAACACTGGTGAACTCCACGCCATCTCGCCATCGTCCTGTCGGATCCGCACGTAGTACGCGTGACGACCGGCAGTAGCCCCTTCGTCGCGGAACGTCCGATCGATGTCGAACGTACTCGACGTTCCTGCCCGTCGAACCGAAAGCTGTCGGCCGACCGGTCCATCGGCGAACGTCAGTTCGTCGTCAAGGGAGTCTACCGGTATGGTCGTTGTGACCGGTTCGGTGGCGATCCGCAACTTCGCATCTTCGGGAGCGTCGAGCCGAAGTCGGAGACCCTGATAGTTTCCGGCGGTCGCACCGTCCCACTCGATTGTCGTGTCTGTCGCCCGTTCTATTCCTTGGTTCGGGTGGTCGAACCCAACCGGTTCGGCTGATACGATTCGACCGGCCGAGAGGTTGAGTGCTCCGCTCCAGTCCTGGACCTTGTGACGGTTCTTCGACCGGGCCCCGGTCCACATGATCTCAATCAGGTCGTCGTCGTCCGCGAACGAACGCGATTCGATCGGATCCGGCCCGCGGAACAGGTCGACCTGACGCAGGGGCGCAGTCCCGTTCACCGTCACGTCGACGGCGGGGTCCTCTTCGACCTTCGTCTCCCCACCCATTGGGGTCCCATCGACGCGTACGTCGAGGAAGATTCGCGCGCCGGTCGTGCCGTAAACGCGGCGTTCCGTGAACGACTCCCACAACGCGTCCCGAGTGAGGTCCTCCGCTTTCGCGGCCATCACCGGCCCCTTGATCGGGAACGACCAGTCGGCTGTGTTCGTCGGATAGCTTGCGCCAGGGCGGCCGGTGTGATCGTCGCTTCCTCCAACGAACCCCACCTCGTAACCGCGTTCGAGGGCCTCCTGCCCGAACCACTCGAAGATTCCCCAGACGGATGTAATCTCGACGAAGGGTGTCAGTTCCGGATCGAGGTCGTCGAGGACGGCCGGCCGTCCTCCTTGGTGGGGGATTATAAGCACGTCATCTCGGTCCTCGTAGACTGCGTAAAGCTCCGAGACGGGGTAGGTCCCCTCGTGTTTCTCGTAGCCGTCGGCGATCTGCCAGCTCGAACTCCGGTGAATCTCCGCCTCGTCCCCCTTGAAGTAGACGTTGTGGTCGCCTCCTACGGACGTATTCGGCGACCACTCGTAACAGAGGAACGTAACGAAGGTTCCGGGATCATGATGCTCACGGACCTGTTCTTGGATGGTGTTCCAGAACTCATCGGTGATCTGGAAGTCGTTGGCGGCGTGTGAGCCGAAATCGAGGTGGGCGTTTTCCCGGAGATACCGGAAATAGCGCTGGATGGTCCCCGTCCCCACCGTCTCCCCGGACTGCCCGTGGATGTCCCCCCAATACGTCGGCCGCGCGTCGTCGTGGCCACAACGGACGGGGTTGGTGGTCGTCTCCAAGTCGGAACGGTCAGCGTCGGCGACCCGCAGCCGATGAACGCCTTCCTCGGCGAGGACCACGTCGGCGATGGCGAGTCCCTCCGAGGCCGTCACCGTGACGGGAGAGTCAAGCGCCTCGCCTTCGACGCGCAGCCTCCCCTCGTATCTCGCGGCCGTGTTCCCCCAGTAGTCTTCCGCACGGACCCGTACGGTCACTTCGTCGCCGGACTCCGCGTTCGAAGGGGCGAACGCTCGTAGCTGGTTGGCGGAACCAGAAACGACGTCGAAGGTGAGCGGTTCGGGCAGGGGGACGGGTTCGCCGGACTCGAACGCGTCAACGAGTACTACGAGTTCGAAATCCTCCTCCGGAAACGACTGGGCTTGATGGCCGAGACACCCGCCGCCGGTCTCGCCGAGCGTGAGCGTGATCGCGTCGCCGGGGGCCAACGCCCCGTCGTAGACGTCGATGGTGATCGTGTCTTTCAATGGCCGTACGTATCCGTCAGTGTCCCAACGGGCATCGACGGATGCGTCGCCCGACGTCTCCACGGTCGCATAGTTATCGGCCGACGGATCGTCGAACTGCGGCCGCCCCCAGTCGCTTGACATGTTAGCTGCGAACTTCAGCGTGCTCCCGTCGTCCATCCCCAGTTCACCAACCGTGTAGGTAACCGTCCACGTGCAATAGGAGCCTGCGACGACCTCTCCGTCCGGTTCCAAACTGGCGGTTCCGTACGCTTCACATCTCTCGTCGGTCCGCTGATCAACCATAGTGGCATGATGACACACACCCTATTTAAGATACTGCCCAGTCGGGTCATCGACTACTGCGGCGCTCCAAAGACGGTCACCGGTTGATCCGTCGCGAACATGACTGACTGGGTAGTGCTTCCGAACAGCATCTTGCCCGCCGGCGACCGCTTTCTGCCGCCGATGTAAATCCCCTCCGCGTCGAGTTCGTTTGCGATCCGGACGATTTCGTCGGGCGGATTGCCCCGCTCGACACGGATCTCGTATGCGACGCCGTGATCGGCGAGTCCGTCCACTACCTGCGCTAAGGTAGCCGGGTGTACCTCCTGTTCGACTTCGTCGTCCGGGTCTTCGCGCCGCGGCGGTTCCCACACGGCGGCACTCGGTGGTGCCTCAACGTCCTTGAACACGTGTACCACGATCGCCCGGACGGACTGCGATGCGTCCGGTAGAGACGCGACTTTCTCGACCATCGATTCGGCGATCTCTTCGTCCTCGCCGACCGCGAGCACTACTTGATACATACCCCCCTGTTGTCTCGACTCCATATTAAACGTTCAAGCCATCGCTCGTTGGTCCGGTGTTCAGGACGACCTCCCGGACGCCTCGAGTACACGATCGATGAACGTGGTCGAGAGCCCGATGTACTCGATCGGATCGGTCAGGGATTCGATCCTCGTTTCGGAAAGGTGGTCTGCCACACGGGAATCGGTGGCGAGTGCCTCCCTGAACGACACGTCTCCGTCGAGTGCCGTCGTCGCGGCTTCGTGGACGACCTCGTGAGCCGTCTGTCGACCGATTTCCTCGGCGAGTGCCATCATGACGGCCTCGGAGGCAATCAGCGGCCCAGACCGATGGACGTTTCGTTCCATCGCTTGCGGTTCAACGCCGAGCCCCGTCAAATTGTCGCGCGTGTTGACGAGCGCGCGGTGGAGATACATGGCGCTCTCGGGGACGACCGCGAACTCGACGTACCAGGACGATCGGTCCCGCTCGTCGTACGGTTCGAGCGATTCGTTCATCACGTTCGCGGTCGCCCGAACCAGACGTGCGAGTCCAACGGTGTGCTGGGACAACACTGGATTACGCTTGTGCGGGTTGGTACTGCTCCCTAGTTCATCGTCGGGAACGGTCTCCACGAGTTCGCCGATTTCCGGTCGGTTCAGGAGCAGCACCTGCCGTCCGATCCGAGCCAACGACCCGGCGATCATCGCAAAGAGATTTAGCGTTTCGGCGAACCGATCGCGGGTCGCTGTCCACCCGATTCTCGGAGGTTGGAGATCCAACTCCGTAGCGAACCGTTCGAGAATCTCAGCTCCGTCGTCGCCGACGGCCGCCAACGTTCCTGACGCGCCCGCGAACTCGGCCACGTACACGCGTTCCTCGAGTTGCCGCAGGCGCACCAGGTGACGCTCGATCTCGTCGAGCCAGGTCGCAAACTTGAAGCCAAGAGTGATCGGCGGCGCGTTGGTGTGCTGAGTCCGCCCGATCATCGGCGTTTCGCGGTGCTCGTCTGCGAGGGATACGAGCCGATCTCGAACGGCCAGAAGCGTTTCGCCGATGGCCTCCATCGCCTCGCGGAGCTGGATGACGACGACAGTGTCGGAGATGTCCTGCGTCGAGGCCCCCCAGTGGACGTATTCCCCCGCCTCGCCGAGTTCTTCCTTCCAGGCCTCAATGATGCTCATCGAGAACAGCCCGATCTCGTCGACGTACTCCTTGATCCGTGTGGTCTCGACGTGTTCGATCGAGGACTTCGCTGTAATCTCGGCGGCGGCCCACTCGGGCACGATCCCGGCCTCCGCCTCGGCCCTCGCGAGCGCGGCTTCGACCTCAAGAAACGTCGAGACGAACGACGCTTCGTCAAAGATCTCTCGCATCGTTTCCGTTCCGAAGGTATCCCTGAACAGAATACAGTTCGTGTGGAGTATCATCGTGGACGGGTTTACGCGCCAAGATCATAGTTGTGGCCACGTCGGCGTTACATACGCTGCTACTGATAGCCTCGTTCTACGATTCTCACTGCGTCTCCGGCCGGCTGATACGGTCTTTCGCGCCTGTGTGTCATTTCTTACCAGTCGTTCTCAGATGCCGGTGAGCGAAACATTGATATCCCATAGTAAATAGATAACAATCACCATGGATGTAGACGCGATCGACACGAGAGCACGCACCATCGGGCTTTATTTGATATCGTTCATCGCAATCACCACCTCGCTGTTTCACCTCTATACCGGCGCGTTCGGAATCTTTGGTGGACTCATCCAGCGATCGATCCACGTGTACCTCCTGGCAGCGTTGACCTTCGCTATCGTGCCCTACGCGGGAAGCACGAAGTGGCGGTACCGAACGGTAGACATCGTACTCATCGTGCTGTCATTCGTTTCGATGGGATATGTCCTCCTTCACTACTTCCGGATGCTCAACAAGGTCCCGTGGGTGGAAGCCCCTCCAGTTGGCGACTGGATCATCGGGATAATTTCGGTGCTTCTCGTCCTCGAGGCGACCCGTCGGATTGTCGGCCGTTTGCTGGCCGCCGTTGTCGTCGTCTTTCTGCTCGCCACGTACTTCGCGTACCTGCTTCCCCCGCCGTTTACGACCCCTGCCGTCCCGCCGTCGAACTGGATCGACGGGTTATTCGTCACCAGCGAGGGGCTGTGGGGGATTCCCACACGGGTCTCCGCGACGTTTATTTTCCTGTTCGTCGTACTCGCCGCGTTCCTCGAAAGTACGAAAGCCGGGCAGTTTTTGATCGACATCGGTAACGCCATGGTGGGCCACCTGCAGGGCGGCTATTCGAAGGTCTCCGTCGTCGCAAGTTCCATTTTCGGCAGCCTCTCCGGAAGCGCGGCTGCAAACGTCTACGGGACCGGTATCTTCACCATCCCGATGATGAAGAAAAGCGGTCTCAACCCCATCTCTGCGGGATCGACCGAGGTGACGGCATCGTGTGGTGGGCAGTTGATGCCGCCGATCATGGGTGCGGGCGCGTTCATCATGGCCCAGTTTCTGGGCATTAACTACGTCGTCGTCGCCATGGCGGCGATTATTCCGTCGTTTCTCTACTACACCTCCGTGTACTTCTCGGTACACGCGGAAGCGGTCAAACAGAAGATCGAGCCGATCCCGAAAGAGGACCGGAAGAAAGCGCTTAACGTCATACGCGAGGCTCCTGGACAGGCGCTGACACTCACGCTAACGCTTCTCGTCCTGATTTACATGCTCGTCCGCGGGTACACGATCTACCGATCGGTCTTCGTAGCGATCGGCATTCTCATGATTGTGAGTTCGATACAGCCCGGTTCCCGGATGGGAGTGAAACACATGACCGTCGCGCTAGACAAAGGTGCCCGGAACGCAACTCAGATCGCGATGGCGTGTGCTGCCGCGTCGATCGTACTCGGTTCGCTCAACATTACCGGACTGGGGGTGGTTTTCGGACAGTTCCTCGTGGGTGCGGCAGGAGGTGTTCTCTGGGTACTGTTGATCATGGTGGCTGCCTTCTCCATCATCCTTGGGTTCGGGATGCCCACGACCGCGGCATACATTCTCGCCGCTTCGCTGTTGGCCCCAGCGCTGGCGGCGGTCGATCTCGGTGGCCTGCCAAGTCACTTTTACATCTTCACGTTTGCCGTGTATTCGACGCTGACCCCGCCCGTCGCGCTTGCGGCGTTCGCCGCTGGCCAAGTCGCAGACGCGGATCCGATCCGGATCGCGTTCAAAGCGATCAAGATGGTGCTTCCGACGTTCATCATCCCCGTGCGGTACGTGCTCCACCCGGCGATTCTCCTGGAGATGAGTTGGCAGTGGATCGTGCTCGATTTCGGAATCCTGTTCGTCGCCGTCATCGCCATCCAGTCCGGACTCTGGGGCTGGCCGGTCAAGGGGGTCGTTCCCCGAACGCTGGCAGTCGTCGGGTCGATTCTCCTGATACTGCCGGCTACGTTACTCCCCGTGGGGTTCTTTACGCTCATCGTCGCGGGGCTGATACTGGTCGGCTTTGCCGCGGCGACTCACATGACGGTCAACGGGCGACAGGCCGAACCGGTCTAGCTGCCCGAGAAACTCTGATTCCTCGACGTCCGGGACGCGCTTCTGGTATACGTATACTGCGACGATTGCGACACGCCGGTCAGTGAGCACACCATTTCCGAAATTCGTTCGGTCGTCAGTAGCCGGTCGCGTTTCCGTCCTTTCGCGGTTCAGTTGCAGCCGAGAGCGTCCCGTGCCGATTTCGAGCGATCTGTGCGCCGCCGAAGTCCGCCGGAAGGCCGATTCGGACGTCGTGACCCCGGCGAAGGAGCTTTGAAGCGAGGTCTCCGTCGAAGCGTCCCTCGACTGCCAGTGTTCCGTCTACACGACAACACCATCGCGGGCGGTCGAGCGCGTGCTGGAGCGACAGATCGTCGTCGAGCAGGTGCGAGAGCACCTGCAGGTGGCCCTGGGGCTGCATGTATCCTCCCATCACGCCGAACGCGGCCCAGTCATCCTCGTCGAACCGTACTAACCCCGGAATCAGCGTGTGAAACGGACGTTTGCTCGGTTCCAGACGGTTCGGATGGTCGGCTTCGAGGGAGAACGATCCTCCACGGTTCTGCAGTGCGATCCCTGTGCCGTCGGCGACCAGTCCCGATCCGAAGCCCTTGAACCGAGAGTTGATGTACGAGACCACGTTCCCCTCGTCATCGGCGACACACAAAAGGACGGTATCAGCTTCTTCTGCGTTCGCGTTCGGGACGCCAATCGAGACGTCCTCGAGGGCTTCCCGGCCGATCTCAGCCGCTCGCTTTCGGGCCCACTCTCGGGAGGCAAGCGGTGGGATTGCCTCGTAGTCAGGGTCCGTGATGTAGTGATGGCCGTCGTGAAAGGCCACTTTCATCGCCTCCACGAGCCGGTGGATTCGAGCGACGGAGTCCGGGGGCTCCGCACCCGCTTCGAGTTCGGCTGCGACGTTCAACGCCTCGAGAGCGATCAGCCCCTGGTTGTTCGGCGGCAACTCGAACACATCCGCGCCGCGATAGGATGTCGACACCGGATCCGGATACTCGACCTCGAAGTCCGCGAGGTCGTCCATCGTCAGGAAGCCGCCTTTCGACTGTACTTCATCGACGATTGCCTCGCCGATTTCACCCTCGTATACCACGTCCGCACCCCGCTCGGCGATCGATCGCATCGATTCCCCGAGCTCCGGGAAGCGGACGGTTTCACCGACCTCCGGCGCTCGCTCGCCCTCGACGAGGTAGGTTTCGCGGGCGTGTTTGTCCCTGAACAGTTCTTCGCCTTGCTTCCACGCCTCAGCGATTACTTCCGTGACCGGATAGCCCTCCATAGCATAGCGGATTGCGGGCTGAAGAACATCGGAAAGCGTTAGACGTCCAAACTTTTCGACCGTCGCTTCCCACCCGCGAGCGGTCCCGGGAACGGTAACGGTGTGCGGTCCGGTCATTGGCATCGTGGCCTCTGCCGGGTCCCCATCGGCGACTGTTTTCCGAACCCGTTCGATGGTGGACGCGGCGGGCGCGCCGCCACAGGCTCGCATTGCGCCGACCTCACCGTCGGCTGTCCGATACAGCGCAAAGACATCCCCGCCGAGTCCCGTGTATGTCGGCTCGACGACGTTCAACGTTGCCGCGGTTCCGACGGCTGCGTCGAAAGCGTTTCCCCCGGAACGAAGGATATCGATGCCAGCCTCGGCGGCCAGGGGCTGGCTGGTAGCCACGACTCCTTGAGTCGCATACACTGTCGATCGGCGCGACGCGAATCTATCGAGGTCTGGGTTAGCCATGGTGGCGCGTTCTCGGGGCAGGGTATTAGTGTCTCGGGGCGTCTGCCCGTCGAAGACGGGAATGGACATCCCGTTTCAATGAGCGTCGACAATTGGATGACAGAAACGACACAGTTTTTTCCCTCTATGAACCACTGCAATGCAATGGATCGGTCGTACTGGCGAACGGTCGGCCTCGTGTTGTCGTGGCAGATCGCCGCGAGCTTGTGCTACTATGCCGTATATGCGGCCACCCCCTTCTTTCGGGACGAATTCGCTCTCTCACGGTTTCGCGTGGGACTTGTGATCATGATGGTTACGTTCGGCTATGCCCTTTTTTTGCTTCCGCTTGGCGCGTTGACCGACCGGTTCGGGGAGCGGCGGACGCTCACGCTCGGTCTGGTCGGTCTAGCGGCCGCAGCGGTGATCGTCGCTGTTGCCCCGACGTTCGCGCTCTTGCTCGTCGCAACGTTCATTCTCGGATCGCTGTACGGGACGGCGATGCCGGGAACGAATAAGGCAATCTACGATAACATTCCATCGGGTCGACAGAACACGGCGGTCGGGATCAAGCAGGTTGGGGTCACGGCTGGGAGCGGTGCCAGCGCCCTGCTGATCACGGGGCTTGCTGGTGTTCTGTTCTGGCAATCGGGGTTTCTCGTCGCTGCATCCTTCGGCCTTCTCGTTGCCGTCCTCTTCTACGTTCTCTATCGCGGTAGCGAGATGGGAGGACCCGCGGAGTACCCCAACTTCCGTGCACTGCTGTCCAACCGACCCTATCGGAGCCTCGTCCTTTCCGGACTGTTTCTGGGTGCGGCAGTCTTTACGACGTCCGGCTATACGGTTCTATACGTCGAGGAGTCGGTCGGGGCGTCGGTCGCCTTCGGAGGTATCGTGCTCGCACTCTTGCAGACTTCCGGCAGTGCAGGGCGCGTCGCAATGGGATGGTTGAGCGACGTTCTCCCGGGAGATCCTCGGATCAGGATCGGAGGAATCCTTTTCGTGCAAACGCTTTCCAGTGTCGCGCTTTTTATCGTCGCTTCGACGACGTCAACGCCGCTGTCCGCTGCGATCGTCTTCTCTGCCCTCGGGTTCTTCGTGCTCGGATTAACCGGGATCTACTACTCTTGTATGGCGACACTCGTCGAAGTCGAGGAAATCGGCGGTGCCACCGCTGGCGGCCAGTTCGCGCTCACGACTGGTGGACTCGTCGCGCCGCCAGCGTTCGGGTATCTCGCTGACACGGTAGGCTACAGGGAGAGTTGGTTACTTCTCGCGGCCGGCTGTATGGTCGCCGCGTTGCTCATTCTGCGTGTCATTCGGATTGAACCCCCGACGACACAGCCAGCGATGAAGGAATGAGCCGCTTGCCTTTCGGTCAACAGGTGTTCGCCACTTTGCGACTGTCGCTCGTCCCGGCTCATTGCCGATACTCTGGGTCCCGGTCGGGATCGTGTTTCCTAGAATAGTTGATAAGTTACAGATCGTTATCCGTCCGCCGGATCAGAGCACACGATTCACCCTTGTCGCGGGATCTTCGAAGCCGTGGTGGATCGTCCGCGTCGTTACCGCACTCTTTAGTCCGTTCCGGAAGGGGCATCGGCATCTTGGGGCGACCAACTCGACGGACTAGGGAGATCCCGTTCGATAGCGATCGTCCATCACCCTTCGAACATCGACCGCGTAGAGCGTCTCGGTTCACCGGACGATCACGTCGGTGTCGAAGGCGGTATCGCTCCCGATACCGACGACGATCTAGCCGGAAGCCGGATCGAGGACCGCCGTGGCTTTCCTCGAAGGCGCCGATAGTGGTCCGAGGTCCTCCGAGTGATCCATGCAGTTATCGAACTCCCCTCATCGCTGTCGGTTGTATTCGCAGACGGCGAACCCATTAGGCCAGTAGACGGGTCACGAACAGCAAGAACAGCCCTATTCCGGTTCCCCACACGACGAATTTTGTCGACCGGTCCGAGAGCCGCGTCTCGATCACGGTCCCACGAATCCCCAGGAAAGCATGGACCAGTACAAGGGCGAGCGTGAGATCCAACAGCGGCCCGTAGATCCCCCACTCGGTGAGCGTAGCGAACCCGTAGTCTGGGTACAGTTGCACGCCGATGTGAACCGTCAGAAGCGGTACGAGAGCGAGGGCGCTCACCCGGTGGACGATCCAGGGAAGGTATCCGTACGTTTCCGGGCCCCGCATCGACGATCTGGCGCTCATAGTCCGACCCCCAGCAAGATGATGAACAGTGCCGACAGGCCGAGAATCAGCCAGAACGACAACCGGTTCCCCGACGCAGTTAGCCCACCGAGTTCTACGATCACGAGACGAATCCCGTTGAAAGAATGAAAGACAAGTACGGATAGGAGCGCGACGATTACCGGCCTCGATATCGGGGTATAGACGCTCGATGGCGTGGCCTGAAGGACCGGGACTATGAGGTGAACGCCGATCCATACGAGTAGTAGCCACCCCGTCAGCCGATGGAGGGTAAACGCTATGTGTCCAACCGCGAAGTTCCGCCAGCTCCGTACCGCTAGTAGGTCTCTTTCGTAGATGAGTTTCTCGTCGTCCATGCGTATTCAGTGACTGTTGATCTCTATTATGTAGACCGGACGAAACCCGTCATCCGTCGATCGGGTATCGCGGCGGTCAAAGGTCTGTACGCGGATCGATGGCCGCTTACGTCGACGGACCGATCCGGTGGATCGCAAACTGGCTCTCGCCGAACACTTCGCTGAGTGTTTGCTTGCCGTTGACGACCTCCATGATCTCGTCCCAGAGTTCGTCGGTGGCCCAGTCGATCGTCTGATCGCCGACCAGGGCTTCGCTGACGTCGACGTCGGTTTCTTCGGGAACGCGTTCGGCGCTGCCGGGGTTCCCCGTAATCTTGATCGTCGGCATGATCGCGTTCGAGAGCGTGTGGCCCTGGCCCGTGGAGATGATCATGAAGTGCGCACCCCCGGCACCGATCCCGGTGACCGATTCCGCGCCGTGGCCCGGCGTGTCCATGATGTACATGCCGCTTTCGTCGGGGATTTTCTCGGCGTAGTCGACCAGGTCCTGGATGGGGCCGTCGCCGGATTTAACCAGCGCACCGAGGGCCTTCTCCTCGATGGTCGTCAGTCCACCGTCCATGTTGTCCGGTGTCGGCTGGGCGCCACGGACGTCGTAGCCGGTTTCTTGTAGTCGCTGTTCCCAGTGGTCGACGTAGTCGAGGATCTTTTCTGCGACTTCGTCGTTGACCGCGCGTTCGGCCAGCCCTTCCTCGCCGCCGAAGAACTCCGGCGTTTCCGCGAAGACGGCGCGGCCGCCTTCGTCGATGAGCCGCCAGGCTGCCCCCGCAGTGGCCTTGTGCTGGCACAGGCCGCTGGTGGTGTCCGAGGTCGCGCAGTTGATTCCGAAGGTGAGATTCGAGATGTCATGGGGCTGGCGCTGCTGGGCGCTCGCGTCCTGGACCATCTCCCGGGTGGCGTTGACGGTCGCTTTGAGCCCGTTCATCACGCCTTTCTCGTCGTGGATGTTAACGCTCGCGCTCGGGCGGCCGGTTTCCGCGATGTCGTCGGCCAGTTCGTCGCCGTCGACGATCTCGCCGGCGTGGGCGACGACGACCGCCCCGTACGTGTTCGGATGGGTTGCATACCCCAAGAGAGTCCGGTAGGTCTGGAAGACGTCGGGTTTCGTCTGACACCGCCCCAGTGGATGGGTGATTGGAATCGCGTCGTCGACGATTTCCGCCGCTCGTTTGACCGTGTCGTTCGCGTAGGGGGCCGTCGCGATAATCGGGACGAAATTTCTAATACCGATGCTTCCGTCGTCGCGTTCGTATCCAAGGAATTCAGTCATGATATGGTGTCACTTTGATTGAAAGTGGCGCAACGATTCGATCCGCTCACGCAGTTCCTTCGGCGGCCTTGTCACCACGGCCGTAGTTGCTATCGACGTTGTGGACGTGGACCCAGTCGCCAGCCTCGATGTCCTCGCTGGCATAACCGATACTTAGCCCGTACTTGTAGACGGTACCGCCTTCGTCGATATCAGTGAGGGCCACTTTGTGTCCGAACGGAATGTCGTCGTTGATAGTGATCGTTCGAGCTTCGCCGTTGATGGAAATATCAACAGTTTCTCCCTCGTCGACTTGCCTGATGAAGGTCGCGACGTTGTCGTCTGGTTCTACGACCTTTACATATTGCTCTGCCATTGCATATCATGGTTCTGGCTGATGAGATATATACGTTATGGCGACGGTACTGGTTACGATGCGAGGAAGAAACGGCGACAAGAGTACAGGAAGAGGACTACGAGCGCACTAAGAAGACTATTTACACTGGCGGCGGGCGGGACGCGGTGGTTCGTATAGATGGGAATACTTTTCTTTTCCCCACAAAAATCGGTATCAAGACGATCGGCACATCCGGATCCGAAGTGGACCGGCAGGACTCGGTGCGGTCGGCGGATACCGGACTCTATCGACCGGAGGGACACACGGATGGAAAAGAGCGTCTCAAAGGGGATGCTCCGCAGGACCGGAGACCCCGCAGAAAGTGCGACGAGGGGTTCACACGCACGTTACTTGAATCCCGCCGCTTACGAGGAGTACCTCGCCGCCCACGAGGAACACTCGATGCCCTCGAGGAGTGCGTCGAATGGCGGCCCACAACCCACGAACGTACCAAGGAGAGCACACGTGAGAAGATTATCCAGCAGACCCTTGTTGAGCAGACGAGCGACGAAAAAACGAACAAGAACTCCGACGAGACCCCGTCTACAACTACGTCATGACGCGGCTCAACACTATTGCCTGGTCAACGAACTAATCAGCGCCATTATCCGCCAAACCGGGGGCGACGATCACTTCGTCCTCAACGTCACTGCCATCGGCCACGTCGCACGATGATTTCATATATACGGCGAGGAAGACGACTGCTGGCATCGAACGACCAATGTGGCAACCGAGTATATCGAAGAGTTCGAACCACCCGTCCTCGAAAACGACGGTGGGTCAGAATTCGCCACTGCCTCGCGCTCCGTTGGACGGGTGGACAGACGACGTGCAGGGGGTGAAAGCGTAGATGGTTGATCCAGGGACGGTCATAACAATCGTGGTCGCCGCAACTGCTAGCCTCTTTATGGCCTGGGCGATCGGCGTCGGCTCGAGCAGCTCGACGCCGTTCGCCCCTGCGGTGGGCGCGAATGCCATCTCAGTGATGCGGGCCGGCTTCATTGTCGGTCTGCTCGGACTCGCGGGTGCCGTCCTCCAAGGCGCGAACGTTACCGAGGCCGTCGGCAGGGAACTGATCATCGGTGAGACGCTGACTGCGTCGGCTGCTGCAGTGGCGCTGCTTCTCGCCGCGGCCCTGGTCGCAGTCGGTGTCTTCGCCGGCTACCCGATTGCCACCGCCTTCACCGTCACCGGCGCAGTCGTCGGCGTCGGCCTCGCGATGGGCGGCGATCCTGCATGGGCGAAGTATCGCGTGATTCTCGGGCTGTGGATCCTCACCCCCTTCGTTGGCGGCGGGATCGCCTACTGGACCGCTAAACTCCTTCGCAGCCCCATCAAGACCACACTCACTCTGCCGGCACTGGGCGCGGCCGTCGGTGCGATATTGGCCAACGTGGAATTCGCTGTCCTTGGGTCTTCCGGCGAGGGATCGACGGTCGCAGTCGAAACCGCCAGGCTACTCCCGGGACCGTCGATCGTCGGGATAGCCGTAGCGACTGGCGCGTTGGCTACAATGGCTGCGGCGCTCCTCTACCGTGGGGTCCGAGCAGACTCGGTAACAGCCCAGCGGCGGTTCTTGCTGGTGATGGGCGGTCTCGTCGCCTTCTCGGCGGGTGGTAGAGGTCGGACTCGCGATCGGTCCCCTGGTCCCACTGCTAGATTCCGTTTCGATCTCCCTTTGGACGATGCTTGTCGGTGGCGGGTTCGGACTGTTAGTCGGCTCTTGGACCGGCGCACCGCGGATGATCAAAGCGATTGCCCGGGATTACTCCTCGCTCGGCCCTCGCCGATCGATCGCGGCGCTGATCCCCTCGTTTGCGGTCGCCCAAACCGCCGTCCTACTTGGTATCCCCGTTTCGTTCAACGAAATCATCGTCAGTGCGATCGTCGGCAGCGGTTACGCCGCCGGCGAAGGGGGAGTCAGCCGCACGAAAATGGCCTACACCGTACTTGCCTGGATCGCGTCACTCGCGCTTGCCCTCACCCTCGGCTATCTCGCGTACACTCTCACCAAGACACTCCTCATCGGATCATAGCCTCCCGAGTACTTCTCGACCAAGGGGAGAGGGGTAGCTTTTACTTCTTTGGTTGGATTGAATGGCTCATGGAAACACCAATCAAGCAGGAGCAAGTCCTCGCGTGGATCGATGACGATCTCGTGGAGAGTTCCGAACTGATCGCCGACGAGGCGGCGGAGTTCAACGTGCTCGTGGAGATGTCGAACATCTACATTCATATCATCCGGCGGAAACCTGACGGTCCACTGCTTATCGGTCAACAGATCGAATACGACGACGGAATCCGATCCCGGATTCAGGAACTTTCGGAAGCGGCCCGGAGCGACCTCATCTCCCGAATCCGCGAGACCCTTACGGCGACGCCCGTCGTCTACGGTTTCCACGACAGAAACGGAAACAACGTCCACTTCGCAGAGGTTCACCGAATCTTCCTCGAACACCGGATCTATCCGGGCTCGATCGACCAGCAGACCCTGATGAACGGTCTCATCGAGGTTTGGAAGGTGATGCGATACCTTGACGATATCTTCACGCTCATCGAGAGCGTGGAACAGTGAGTGCGACGACCAGGGTGGTGCCATTTCGAGTCCCAGTCATCGATGGCGAGGCGCCACCAGGTTCGCGGACCAGCGCTCCGTCCGGAGTCGGTCGTTGGTTCGACGGAGTCGGAACATATAATCAGTAGCCCGGACGAACTTAGAAAGAAGCGAAATGACGGGAAGTGGTCTGGCTACGTCGGGTGTCTACGGTATCGTCGGAATCGAACTCACTGCGTTCGAGATCGTCCTCGTGCTCAGTATCCTCCTACTGGGGGGATTCGTCAAGGGTACAATCGGTTTTGCAGTCGGGCTTATAACGGTGTCGGGGCTCGTCCAGATTGTGCCCCCGAGGCTCGCTCTGGTGGCGCTTTCGATCCCTTTTCTCGTATCAAACCTCGTTGTATTGGCTGGAGACGGGGTTCCCGTGGCGTTCCTCCGAAGACAGGTTCCGTTCATGATCGCCCTCGTTGTGGGTCTGTTCGCAGGGGTCTGGTTGCTCACCATTCTTTCACCGGGACTCCTGTATCTATTTATTTCCGGGTACGTGTTCCTCTTCCTCGCGTTCCAGCGGGTTGAGGACCGAATACACGAGTACGCCACACATGGCAGCGTGGGTGTGTTTTCGGGGTCGCTCAGCGGTCTTCTCGGCGGCGCCGTGAGTGCCCCAGGGCCGCCGCTCGTCATTCACGCGTACCTGAACACTGTCGAGGACCACCGGACAGTGTTCGTCACCGGGGTGTCGGCACTATTTCTCCTCGCTCACGTCGTTCGCGTACTCTTCCTTGCGCACGCAGATCTGTTGCACGCCAGGGAGGTCATTCTGGGCGTCGCCTTCACGGTCCCGATTTTCGTGGGCGCGACCCTCGGGATCGTCTTCCGCCAGTACGTCGATGACGGGACATTCACGCTGCTGGTCAAGGTGCTTCTGGCTGCGATCGGGGTGCGGCTATTCCTGAACGGGATCGGCTGGTAGTCCGGACCAGTACTCTGACAGAGCGGTCGAACGGGGGTTACGAGCGGATCGTCTCGACACGATCTGCGAGTTTGTCACTGGCGTCTATGAGCGTCTCGCGTCGCCTGTTGATATAGACCGAATCCTCGTCGAGGGATGCTCGCCGATCCTGAATCATCCGTCGGACCTCGCGGGGGGCGGGGCCGCCGGGGATGTCGTGGGCCTCGACGAATTCCCGCGGATCGAGCGCGGACTGGACGAACTCGTCGTCGATATCGAGCATGTCGCCGGTGATCTCCGTGGCGGACTCGTTTACGAGGTCGGCGTCGACCTCGGTTGCGTCGAGTCCCCGCTCCAGTGCCCGCCCGACGAGGTCGCCTACGATCCGGTGGGCTGTTCGGTAGGTAAGGTCAGTCTGCCGGTCGATCTTTGCTGCGAGTTCGCTACAGGACGCAAACCCTTCAGCGGCCAGTTCCTCCATCTGCTCGGCGTTGAACTCGGCGCTCCCGACGGTTCCATCCAATAGCTTGAGGGAACGGTCCACTTCATCGAACGCGTCGAACAGGGGGTGAACCGCGTTCTCCTCGACGTCCTTGATATCCTGAAAGTTGGTGTTGTGAAGCGTCTCATGGACCGACGACATGTACGCGGTCGCGTACGCTGCTCGTCCGCGAACGTACTCGAAGGGGTAGGGGTTCTTTTTTTGCGGCATGAGGCTGCTCGAACCGGAGTACTCGTCGCTGATCTCGACGAAGTCGAACTCCCAGGTATGCCAGGTATAGAGGTCTTGGCAGAAACGGCTCAGTGTCACCATCATGTTCGCCATCGCCGAGGCCGGCTCCATGTGGTGATCCCCGCCGGAGACACAGTCGATGGTGTTCTCCTTGTACCCGTCGAAGCCGAGCAGATCTGCGATAAGTTGGCGATCGAGATCGTAGGACGTCCCCGCCAGCGCTCCACAGCCGAGCGTACACTCGTTGACGGTGTCGTACGCGTTCATGAGCCGTTGGGTGTCGCGTTCGAGCGAGTCGGCAATCCCGAGCAGGTAGTGTGCCACTGTCGACACCTGTGCATGCTGGTAGTGGGTCCACTGCGGCATGACCGTCTTGATCTCCCGTTCGGCCAGATCGAGCAGCGTGGCGCGCAACGAGACGACACGGTCGAGCACGTCGAGCAACCGCTCACGCTCGACTATTCTGGCGAGCGGTTCGGGACGGGTTCGTCCAATGTTGATGTTGCCGGCGACCTCCTCGCCGATCCGCTTGTTGAGTTGGTACTCCATGTGCGAGTAAAAGTACTCGAGATTCGGGTTGTACTCTCCCAGTTCCTCTGGCCCGGCCTCTTCAAGATCCGCAACCGCATCCAGGAGTTGTGCGCCCACGTCCTCATCGATGATCCCTGTGTCAACAAGCATCACTGCCCACGCTTTGTTCGTCTCGATTAGCGGCGAAAAGTAGTGCTCCCGCTTGAACTCGTAGGTCGGTTCCTGAATCGTCTCGGTGTACACTTTTCCGGGGGCCGCTTCTAGTCGTTCCCGTGAGATATTCTCGTCTGACGACATCGATATCTCTTTTTTCCCCAGTCAGTATAAAGGCAGGGGTGGTTCGGGATCAGGAGTGAGTCCCATTCGCTGTCGTAACCCTCGCCGTGGGTTAGACTCAAATACTTCCAGTACGGTACATTGTACCAGACCACATGGTCGGATACACGGAGCGAGAGACTGATGTATTGATCGTCGGGGCCGGCGGCGCGGGGCTATTCACCGCGATGTACGCTGCCGACGATGGCCCAGTGGACCTCGACGTCACCGTCGTCGTCAAGAAACTTGCGGGGAAAAGCGGCTGTACCCGCATGGTACAGGGTGGCTACAACGCCGTTCTCCACTCCGAGGATTCGGTCGAGGACCACTACATGGATACCATTGAAGGTGGAAAGTGGATCAACGATCAGAAGCTTGCGTGGACGCTTGTCGAAAACGCGCCGAAGGTCATCCGCAAACTCGAGAACGATCTGGGAGTCTTCTTCGATCGTGACGAGGACGGGCATATCCACCAGAAACCGTTCGCGGGGCAGTCGTTCGACCGGACGGTTCACAAGGGCGACCTAACGGGGATCGAGATCATGACGAAGATTCGTGACGAGTTGTTGACCCGCGATGTGACGTTTCTCGAGGAGACCCGGGCCGTCGATCTCCTGACACGCGACGGCGAAGCCGTCGGGGCTGTCGTGTTGGACATGCGATCGGGTGAGTTCGAAGTTATCACTGCTAAGGCCGTCGTCCTCGCCACAGGGGGAGGCGCAACGATGTACAGTATCTCGACACCAGCCCTAGAGAAATCGGCCGACGGGCAGGCGATGGCGTATCGTCAAGGGCTCCCGCTCCAGGACATGGAGATGATGCAGTTCCACCCGACGGGCCTGCTCGCGGGGGACACGAAACTGACGGGCGGCGTCATTGAGGAAGGAATCCGAGGGGAAGGTGCTCACCTCTACAACACCGAGGACGAACGTTTCATGGAGAAGTACGCGCCCGAGAAGATGGAACGGGCGACACGCGATATCGTCTCGCGGGCTAGCTACGAAGAGATTATGGCTGGTCGGGGAACGGAACGGGGAGGCGTACTACTCGACGCGACGCACCTCGGGACCGAGTTCGTTGAGGAAACCTTCCCGGGAATGACAGAGCGGACACGAAACGTCGGGCAAGACCTCTCGACCCAGCGTGTCGAGGTGTCGCCAACGTCCCACTATCACATGGGTGGGGTAACTATTGACGCGAACTGTCGGACGAACCTTCCTGGACTATTCGTTGCCGGGGAGGACGCCGGCGGCGCGCACGGGGCGAACCGGTTAGGCGGGAACGGCGTCGTCGATTCGACGGTGCTCGGCAAACAGGCAGGACAGGTCGTTCCCGATCGAATCGAGGGGCGATCCCCCCCGTCATACGATCCAGACCAGGCGGAACGTATCATTGAGCGGATCACGGAGCCTCTCAATCGTCCAGGAGGGGCCGACGTCTACGAACTCCGTGACGAACTCGAAGAGGTGATGTGGGAATACGTCGGCGTCGTCCGAACCGGAGAAAAACTCGAAGAGGGCATCGAGCGGCTCGTCGAGATCCGCAAGAGGCTCGAAGACGTGGCGGTGTCGGGGAGCAGGCGGTATAATCTGGAGTGGAATGAGTACATGGATCTCGAAAACCTCGCACTGATCGCGGAGACGGTAGCTCGGAGCGCCCTCTACCGGACGGAGAGTCGGGGTGCCCATTATCGCGAGGACTATCCCGAGCGTGACGACGACGAGTGGCTTGCCAACGTACACGTCAGACGAAACGACGACGGCATGGAGACCTGGAAAGAGGACGTCGTGTTCAGTCAGACACATCCGGCCAACGTTGACGGTAGCATTGTCACAGTCTCTGACAATACACACGCAGAGAGCAACTAAATCACAACAGTAATACGACATCAACCAATGAACGAACGAGAATTCACCGTTCATCGATACGATCCGAAAGTAGACACAGAACCGCGGTTCGAATCCTATGACGTCCCGATTAGCGCGTCCACATCGGTACTCGACGGACTGTTCCACATTCAGGAGACGCTTGGCGAGAACCTCTCGATGCGGTTCTCCTGTCGCCAGGGAGTTTGTGGCAGCTGTTGTATGGAAATCAACGGGAAGGCGCGGCTCGCCTGCCAGACGCCGGTAACTGGCCTCAATGATCGGAAGGTCACCGTCCGACCCCTGTACAATCTGCCCGTCATCAAGGACCTCGTCGTCGACATGGATCCGTTCTTCGAGAGTTTCGAAGCGATCGACCCATCGTTCGTGGCCGAGGGATTAGACGAGAACAGCGATCCGGCTGTGATCCCTCCGGACTCCCGGGAACGGGAGGTCATCGAACCTCGGACGGACTGTGTCGGGTGCGGTGCCTGCTATTCGAGTTGTAGCGTTGCGGGCGATACGTATCTGGGTCCAGCCGCAATAAACAAGGCCCTAACACTCCTCAAGGACTCACGAGAGATGAAGACCGATGAGCGCTTCGAGCGACTCTCCGAGACCGATGGGGTCCAGGGCTGTCACGTCCAAGGGGAGTGTAGCAACACGTGTCCAAAGGATATCCCCGTCTCGGAGGGAATTCAACTACTCAAGCGCGACGCCATCAAACGAGGGATCAAACAGCGACTGTTTCCCTCGGACTGACTTGGCCTATCGCTTTATTATATCCACCCGTTCTAAACGACCCCGGTTCGATGTTGACGAACACGACGTTTTATATACTATTCACGTCCATTGTCCCCTATGCCAGGAACCAACGACAAGGGACGGGGGATACAATCCGACGAACATTTGTTCGACATCATAGAATTCATTAGAGAGAGGGATGAGGCAGGTGTCACGGAGATTGCCTCGGAGATCGGACTCGCAAAGAGCACCGTTCACGGACATCTAACCGCGCTACGTCGACGTGGGTACGTGGTGAGAACTGACAACGGGTACCGTCTCGGTCTTGAGTTTCTGAACCACGGAAAGCATGTCCAGACCTCCTACAACCTCTACTCTATCGGTCAAAAAAAGGTCCAGCAGCTGGCAACGGAAACCGACGAACGCGCGTGGTGTATCGTCGAAGAGAATGGACTCGGTTACTACCTTTCCGGGGCCGAGGGGAAACATCCGGTGAATCCGCCCGCCCGCATTGGGAAGGGCGTTCACCTGCATCCACTGGCAGCCGGCAAAGCGATCCTTGCACACTTGTCCGACCCCCGTGTAGAGGAGATAATCGACCAACACGGACTTCCAAAAATAACGCCAAACACGATCACCGACGAGGAGGCGCTGTTTGCGGAACTGGAGAGAATCAGGGAGCGCGGCTACGCCATAAACAACGCAGAGTCACTGTCCGGACTGTACGCGATCGGTGCGCCTGTCATCGATGAGGACGGTGTCGTCAGGGGTGCCCTGTCGATTTCTGGGCCGAAAAACCGGTTGCAGACCGAGGACAAACAGAACCGGTTCGTTGACCTATTGCTCGGTGCGACAAATGAACTCGAGATCAACATTCATAACCACCGTTCGTTACGATCGAACATCGAGTGACCGCCTCAGCGGAGGGTTCTCGGTTCAGGCGGAAATGTCGAACCCGATTTCTGCGTTGGCGGGTATCTACACAGCAACTCACGTGCATACCATTGTCAGAGAGACGATTGCCCAGAGTTTTACAATAGTACGTCTGTAAAGTGGCTCCGCTCCGGTCCGGGTTTACTGGACAAAAGGGAAGTGTGAAAACAGTATCCACTCGAGTATCGGTCCGCTCTCCGCGGGATGCGGGAGTTCAGAGCCTTTTTCGGCAGCGTATTCGTCTTTCCAAATTCGATACCTCATCATAAATCTACTGAACGAGCTAACACACGGGTCATCTCGCGATCGAAACCGGGTACGAGTGAGTCGTTCTCCGACCGGCAACGCGATCGATCTGGACCACGTCAACCGAGAAGGGGTCATTGGTTTTACGACCATGACCGACGGGAAACTCACCATACACCGGAAGATGGCGGAATTCGCGGCAGATCACGTCTGTGATCGTCTCGGTGTTACATCAACGTGCCGGACAGTTACCAACCACTTCCCGGCCAGGACGATCCAGCACACTCGACGACTACGTTCGCGAGTTCGAAGTTGTGTCCCCGGCCCCCGGTTCAATCGGTCTGTCCGGATAGTTGCCGTACTGTTATGCAGACGTTCATTGCTAGTCCGACGCTGCTTCGCAATCGTCTCCGTTTGCCTGACTATTTCGCCCCAAGTGTTCGACTGTGTCGAACACTTCTGATCGAAACCGGTTCATCGCTACGCTATCGTGTCGAGCCTGCAGGCTGCATTCTCTCATCGCTGTCGGATCCAAATGAGAGCACCGACCGAGAGAAGTCCGAGCAGTGCGCCGGCGGCGAGAGTCGGGAACGCAACTGGGTAGCCCGCCCTATCGAGTACGAGTCCGAAGACGACCGGCGAGATGACGGTCGTCGTGAACCCGACCAGCGACTGAAACGATAGGGCGGTCCCGACCTGCGAATCGTCGACCACTTCCGTCACCATCGTCGAGGTCGGGGCACTGTCCATCGTAATCACGAACCCGTATACGAGGATAATCACGATCAACGCGGCGATCGGAAGACTGCTGAGCAGGCCGAAGACCGTGGTCAGGGACGCGCTGGTAGCGAGACCGATCGCGATCGTGCGTGTCCGGCCGATGCGGTCACTGAGCCAGCCACCAGTCACGTTCCCGAGCCCACCAATGACGATCATGAGGCCGACGATGAATCCGGGAAGCAGTGTCGACTCGGTCGCCGCGAAGGCCGGCGCCGTGACGAGGAAAGCCAACAGCCAGTTCCGGACGCCAAACAGCTCCCAATTGTGCCACGAGTAGATGCTGACCGCACAGAGGAATTCGCGGTTGCGGAGCACCGAGAGATCGAACTCGTTTCCGGCCGCACCTGACCGGTCGGGATGATCGCGGGTCAAGCCGAGCATCAGCGGGGCGACGAACAACGCACCGATGCTCGTGACTGCGATAGCGAGCCGCCAGCCGACTGCGTCTGCGGCCGCCGTGGCGAACACGAACGATAGCCCGGAGCCGAGGGAAAACGTCCCGATATAGACGCCGAGCGCTCGACCGCGAACGGATTCAGGAAACCAGTCGCTGACAAACCGCATCCCGGGAACGTAGACGCCGGCGATGAACGCGCCCGAAAGAAATCGAAGGAACGTCCCGACGAGGAAGCCGTCCGCGACCCCGGCGAACAGAACGCTTGGTATCCCGGTCCCAGTCGCGCCGACGGCGATCACCCACCGCGGCGAGTAGCGGTCTGCGAGCCAGCCCGCTGGGAGAATCGCCACCAGGTAGCCGGCCTGAAACGCGCCAAAGATGAGCCCGGCTTTCGTGCCCGAGAGCCCCCACTCGTCGACGATCAATGGCAGGACGGCCGAGTAATTGAACCACACCAGCACCGAGAAGAACAGCGCGGCCGCCGTCACGCCAAGTACCCGCCGTCGTTCTTGCATGTGAGAAAATCAGTAAACGGATGGGTCGATTACTCTTCCGACTTGATGCTGAATGCGCGTATGTGCGTAACGGGTGGCGTTAGACAGTAGGAAGAATCTACTGTTTTGTCCCCACCACCACAAACGTCTCGCAGCGTTCGTGCGCGTCCACGATGCGGAAATCAGTTCTCAAAAGGGCCGACTGTACGGTTGTGAGGGCGAGGTACTCCTCTTGGTCGCGCCCCTCACGCTCTCCAGCACCCGTAGCCGACCAGTCGACAATTACGAGGCGGCCGCCCGGACGAACGACACGCGCGATTTCGTCGATGGCCGTTCCGAACCCGTGGTGGTATGTGCGAATCGATACACCGCCGTCCAGGTGATTATCGGGAAAGGGAAGGTCCGTAAAGTCGGCGGTGACCGGAGTGACGTTCGCCGGCATCCCACGTTTGCGATACACCTCGTGGAGGCCGTGTCTAGCGTCGACCGCAAAGACGGTTTCAGCGACTGGAGCTAGTTCACTCGTGAAGAGACCTGTCCCGCTTCCGAAATCGGCGACGCGCCAGTCTGGTCCCGTATCGAGCAACGTCCGAAGCTCTTCACCGGGAACAATAGCGAAATGCGTTCGGGTCGTTCAGTTTGTCAATCCTCTTCTGGTCGTATGGTTCTGGAGGCATAATTGGCCAATCAGATAGGGAATTGCCCTCTCGTAAGTTAAATATACGGATCAAGTCCTCGTTTGACACCTGCATCGGTAGATGTTGGCTGCCAATCTGTCGGCGGATAGTTGTTTGACCACCATTCAACAACCCGTTCGTGACCCCATCCGGGTGGTTCTGTTTGGCAGTGGCTACCCTCACGAACGACTATTCGGCTCCGCATCGGTAATTTGTCCAGTTCCTCCAGTGAGATTCTCACCCTCATCAGCCGATCGGCTCGTGGTAACATTTTTCACTCCACTTGACCAATCGACTCCGTATGGCCTCCGATTCGACTAGCGCCAGCCAGTGGACAACCATCGAAATCAACCGCGATGGACACGTCGGTCACATCACTCTTTCTCGCCCCGAGGCGATGAACACATTCAGCACGGGACTCGCTCAGGATCTTAACGAAGCGCTCCGCACGCTCGACCGGGAATCCAATATACGGGCAATCGTAGTCGATGGTGCGGGCAAGACCTTCTCAGCTGGCATCGATCTCAGTGAGCATGCTGATCACGAAACCAAGGCGGAGTTCGAGGAATGGGTAGCGCTGATGGAAGAACCGTTCCACACGCTGACCGAAATGGGGACGCCCGTGGTCGCAGCAGTCCATGGCCATGCAGCCGCCAACGGAATCGGACTCGTTGCGGCCTGTGACTTAGCCGTGGCCGCGGAGGGAACCCAGTTCGGGGCGACGGCTCCCAAGGTCGGGTTATTCTGCATGGGACCGTCCGTACCGTTAATGAAGTCGCTCACAAAAAAACGGTGTCTCGAACTGATTCTGACCGGTGAACTGATCGACGCGGAAACGGCGTTAGAGTGGGGGCTAATCAACCGAGTCGTGGCAAGCGGCGAGCACCGGGAGGCAGCAGTGGAACTCGCCGAAACCATAACATCGAAGAGTCCGATGGCGATTCAGATGGGCAAAGAAGCGTTCTATAACATGGTCGAATTAGACTACGGCGAAGCGCTGGACTACTCGAACGAACGATTTGCAGCCCTCTGTACGACGGCGGATGCACGCGACGGCATTGAGGCCTTTCTCGATGGGGTGCCTCTCTCCGCCGATGAGTGGCCCGGAAAATAACGGTTGGGCGTCTCAGTCCGGGCTGAATCTCTTTCACTTCGATTCCTCGGCCGTCTGATGGATGTCCGCTTTGGAGCCAGCCCACCATTCTCGACAGAATCTCGATAGTTCATACAGCTTGTACTGAATGGCAGGTACATTCATCGCGCCGGGTCTCAGTACTGAGATGAATTGGCACACTAGTCACAAGGGGAATTGTGTGAATAAAACAAAATATCGGCCGAGTGTTTTGGAACGCTCGATGACAAGTTGCGTGAGTAACTGTAGCAGATCAGAAATACGGCCAAACAAAAATAATTCGAAATATTACAGGATCACCAAGGGATATATAGGATCCCCACAATTACCGTAACCACGACTAATCGAAGGGAGTTCACCAAGAGAATGAACGGGTATACACATCGAGTAGGACCGGGACACGAGACGTATCCTATTGCTTCGATACGAACCGACGTGAGGGACGGCCCGTGATCGTCGGCGTCCCTACCGAGACGGCCGAAGACGAGAACCGCGTCGCAGTCATCCCGTCCGTCGCCGCGGACCTGATCGATGACGGTCACGAGGTCCTCGTCGCGGCCGGGGCCGGCGAGGCTTCGAACTGGGCCGATACGGAGTACGAAGCCGTCGGCTGTGAGGTACTTTCGGACCGAAAGGCGGTGTTCGAACGGGCCGACGTCGTCTTCCAGGTCCGCGGGCTCGGTTCCGCGGACGTCGAGACCGATCCGTACGAAGAGGGCCAGATAGCCATCGGGATGTACAGTCCGTACGAGGTCGCCGATGGTACTCTCGAGGAACTGGCTGACCAAAACGTGAGCGCATTCTCACTCGAGTTGATGCCCCGAATCAGCCGGGCACAAAGCATGGACGCGCTATCGTCACAATCCAGCCTCGGTGGGTACAAGGCCACCTTGCTGGCTGCAGCGGAACTGCCCAGGATGTTCCCGATGGAAATGACCGCTGCTGCCACCATCCAGCCGGCAGACGTGTTCGTCATCGGGGCGGGCGTCGCCGGCCTCAAAGCCATTGCAACCGCCGAACGGCTCGGGGCGGCCACGCGCGCCTACGATATCCGGCTCGAGGTCAAACGTGAGGTCGAGAGCCTCGGCGCGGATTTCGTCGAACTCGACCTCGAAACTGAGGGGTCGGGTGATGAGGAGGGTTACGCCCAGGAGATGGACGAGGAGTTCTACGCCGAGCAACGCAAGCAGATGAAGCGGGTCGTCCCCGAATCGGACGTGGTCATCACGACGGCAGCTATCCCTGGCGCGCCCGCACCGGAGCTGGTCTCGACAGAAATGATCGAGCGGATGGCTCCCGGGTCGGTCATTGTCGACCTCGCGGCCCCGACCGGGGGCAACTGTGAGCCCACCGTGGCCGATGAGACGGTCCACCACGAGGGAGTCACCATCTTTGGGCCGACGAACCTGCCCTCGAGGGTCAGCCACACTGCGAGTCAGCAGTACGCCAATAACCTGCGTAGCTTTCTCGAGAACCTGCTCGACGAGGACGGCAACCTCGATATCGACGTCGAGGACGAAATCATCGACTCGACGCTTCTGGTCCACGCAGGGGCCGTTCGAAATCCACACATCAATGACGAGGATGACACGGACACGAATGACAGTGAACCCGACGAGACGGTGGATGAGGACGAAGACGATTACGTGGAGGCAACTGATGCCGAGTAAGAGTTCGAGGCTGCCACGTGTCCTGTCGCGCTTGACGGCCCGGGAGGTGATCGCATGACGTTCGTCGAGAACCTGACGCTATTCGTGCTGGCTGCCTTCGTCGGCTACGAAATAATCACGAAGATCCCGACCAATCTGCACACGCCGCTAATGTCCGGGGCGAACGCCATCTCGGGGATTACGCTGCTGGGATCGGTCGTAGTTGCCGGATCGGGGTCGACGACGATAGCGACGGTCCTCGGCTTTCTGGCGGTCGTCATGGCGACGATCAACGTCATCGGCGGTTATCTGGTGAGTCACTTCATGCTCGACCAGTTCAGTCACGGAGGACGTAATTGATGACGGGTATTATCGGCGGGCTGCCGGACTCGATCCTTCAGTTCACGTATCTCGTCGCCGGCGTCCTGTTCATTCAGGGGCTCCGGGATATGACCCACCCGCGGACGGCGACGCGCGGGAACAAAATCTCCTCCGGAGGGATGTTCCTCGCGGTGGTCGTCACTATCCTCTGGTTCGAGGTTCTCTCCCCGCTGGTTCTGGGTGCCGGGCTGCTCGTCGGCGGAGCGATCGGCGTCTGGCTGGCCGTCACCGTCGAGACGACGGAGATGCCGCAGTTGGTTGGGCTGTTCAACGGGTTCGGCGGCGGCGCGTCCGCGCTGGTCGCAGGTGCGGAACTGATCGACGTGATGGGATCCGGTAACTCACTCTCCGTGGGGTTAGCCTCGACGGCCGCAATCGCCGGCATTATCGGGGCTGTCACGTTCTGGGGTAGCCTCGTCGCCGCCGGGAAGCTCCACGGGGTAGTCGGGGATTCGCCGGTCAGCGAGACCGTCGGCCACGGTATCAAGATCCTCTTCTTATCGGCGGCCGTAGTGGCTGGCTTGTTCCTGATCGTCCGTCCGGATATTTTCGGGTCGGCACCGCTAGCCGCGTGGATACCCTCCTACTGGGTGCTAGTCGCGGCCGCGTCCATTCTCGGTATCTTCCTCGTCGTACCGATCGGCGGCGCGGATATGCCCGTGGTCATCGCCTTGCTTAACTCCTACTCCGGATTGGCGGCAGCGACGACGGGGTTCGTGCTGAACAACACTGTCCTTATTATCGCTGGAACGCTCGTCGGTGCGTCTGGTCTCATCCTGACGGTTATCATGTGCGAGTCGATGAACCGCTCGCTGACGAACGTCCTATTCGGCGGCCTCGGCATCGGTGACAGAGACAGCGAGGATATGGAGGATATCTACGAAGGGAAAATAACCGAATCTTCCGCCGAGGAGATTGTGATGCTCATGGAAACGGCCCAGCGCGTCGTCATCGTTCCCGGGTACGGAATGGCTGTCGCCCAGGCGCAGCACGCCGTCGCCGAACTCGTCGAACTCCTCGACGAGAACGGTGTCGACGTCGAGTTCGGAATCCATCCCGTCGCCGGTCGGATGCCCGGCCACATGAATGCGCTGCTGGCCGAAGCCGACGTGCCCTACGACAAGATGCGCGAACTCGAGGAGGTCAACCCAACCTTCTCACAAACTGACCTCGTGATCGTCACGGGTGCGAACGACGTTGTCAACCCGAAGGCAAACACCGACGACTCTAGTCCCATCAGCGGCATGCCCGTGCTGAATGTTGCAGAAGCACAATCAGTGGCGGTCAACAAGCGAAGTCTCAGTCCGGGATTTTCCGGGATTCCGAACCCGCTGTTTGCGAAGGACAATACGAGCATGCTCTTTGGCGACGCCAAAGAATCGATGCAGGAACTGGTCAACCAATACAAAGACGCAACTTCATAAGCTAACCTGAATATTCTGGAGAGAGAGAGAGAGAGTACTATCATCGTCTCTTGTATAGACGGTCCAGTCACCGGTTTCGTCGGCCCACGCGTCGTTGAGAACCACGCTATCGATACTCGCAAGGCCACCGTCGGTTTCTGAGACGGCCTTGAGTTCGTTCGAAGACCCGGTAGACGAACTCCGCATTCTGCTCGACGACAAGGTGGATCGTGTGTGGGACGTCTTCGCCGTCTTCGACGGTAATCCGACCGAGTTTCGATTCCGGCTCAGAAAATGCGTTTGTGGGGGTTGAACATCCAGAAATAGGTAGAAGCAGGCTTATCGTACCTTCAGCGATGGTTTTATGCCGGCCAGCATTTACTGAAATTATATACTACGTAGGATTCTATCAATTAATAACGGTTCGGTTTCACTGATCAGGAAGCTTCCTTGTGAACAGTTATTTTACATCATCGCTCTTCGGTCCGGAGGGACTCGCGAGCACAGGCCAGCGTCTTTTTGTTGCCGGTTATCCTCCCGTGGCTCTTTACAGAGATCGCAGTGCTCATCTTGGATACGATTTTGCGGAGTGAGACGCGGCACCGAGCGAGCAGATGCAGTTGAGTATTCCACTCGATCTGCCAAGCTATCAATTTTGAATAAAGTATGCGTCTTATAGAGTTTCAGTATCCAACCAATCTAACCAATTGTCCATAAATAGTTATAGAAAACTAAATTATAACCATCAGATAGAGACCAACCGAATCACGTTGTAATCCACGGAACCGGGATTGCTCTTGACGATCAACGCCACTTACTATACTTCAACCTCGAACCCACAATAACTATCTTCTATGAAGTACGACTCTTTCAACACGATATATTGCCCATACGTAGAGTTTCCTGTATAAAAGTAAAGAGAAACACACCGACAAAGACGCTGTGATTCTCGTCGATTAGCACTATGACTCAAAGCCACAGTTCATCGCCATAAGCCCTAATATCGATACAAAAGACACGGAAATCGGAACGTTATCGAACATATAATATTATTAGTGGGAACTTATATCCCTTAGTTCAAGAACCGTTTTAGGGACGGCGATTCAACAATCACTCAAACATGGTTCCCGAGCGCCACGTACACTTAGAACCAGACACTCTGAAGAACGCTTACAGCGGCGCCGAGGAACACGGGGGGTGAGTTCGCCGATGTGATCACCCAGTTCGCCGACGAGGGGCTCCGTTCGACTTACGCCCATAGTTGCACTGGCACTAGCTGACCGTCCGGGCGTCCCAGTTCGCAAAATCCGACACCCTTTGGGTGGGCGCCTGAGTCCGGAAGCGACGGCGCAGTTCGACGGGCGACCCGAGAACCGATCGACATCAACCAGACGATCGTCGATACGATCACCGATGGCCGCGCGCCGAACGACGAACCCGACCCCGGCGACCTCCTGGGCGCGCACGCCGGCGAACGACTCACGTCAGCGAATCGTCCGCGGCCTCGAACGCGCCGCCGAGCACCAACTCACCGGCATCTATAACCTCGGGACGGGCGACGCCGACAGCGTCACCGAACTCGTCGCGATGCTCAATGCGGAACTGGGGATCGAGATCAAGCCGGAGTACGTCGCGAACCCGATCCCCGAGGACGTCTACGTCCACGACACCTGCGCCGATACGTCGGCGTTCGAAGCCGCGACCGGGTGGGCGCCCGCGATCGACGTCGAGGAGGGCCTGCGGCGCGTCTGTGCACAGTACACGGACGGTACAGCGGAGACGTCGTCCTCCCAGTAATCCGAGCAGCGCACGTTCGCCGGACTGCTTTGCGTGGGCACGTGCTGCGGCTCTCAGCCGGTGAATTCAGCCTCGAAATGGAGGGCGATCCATGGCGGCCCAGAAAACGACACCACGGGCTCCGTTGAAAGCTCATTCTTCAGGTGGGTTCTTACGTGAAACACACGTTCACGACACGTGCGAACTGAGCGGACCGTTCCTGAGTAAAGCGGCCACACGCAAATCCGTCTCCGATCCGGCTGGTGAGTACACGTTATTCGTTATCGCTTTCATACGGGAAAGCTCTTTATCGGATCCCTGAATAACTTGCCAGCAATGCATCGGCGGACCCTCTTGTTATCCGTCAGTGCGGCCGGAATCGGCTGTATTGGAGGTTGTCTCGGCTCTACTGAGTGCGATGAGACATCAAACCATCTCTATATTGAAAATCAACTGGCAGAGCCACAGGAGATGGATATCCGGGTTATGCAGAAATCAGACGGATTGGTTGCTGACCAAGAGTGGACAGGGATCTTCAGTGAGTACATCGAACTCGCGGGAGAAGAATACCGGATCGTTGAAGGCGTATACGATGAGCATGGCACGTATCGAACACTGGCCGAACAAGAAACTGGGCATGAAATAATCTCCGAACAGGAGACCTCAGACATTGATAGCTGCCACGATCAAAATATCACCGTGGGGATTGCTGACAGTCGCATCGATATATTACATGGGGTCCCAGACCATCTTGCGTCCGAAACAGAAACTGACTCGTGATTTGCTCCAGTGAGTTGACATCCTCCCCGCTTTGAAGGGCGAGGATTCCCGAGCGTTGGGATATTACGGGTTGCAGTCCACCTCGTCTCGCTGCGGTTGGAATCCGCAGTCGAGGACTGACAAATAGCGTCCGAACGTCGACCGTCCTGCCGACCGACGATGCGGACGGGGAGATCGAGTAACGTGATCGATCCGCTGGTCGGCGCGTCTCACCGACGCCGTCGACGGAGAGGATTTCAGCAGGCAGTAGCTGCTGCCGGAGGTTGCCAATCTCTCCGAGTTCATTCGTCAGATGGCGCGCTGGGGATGAACACGCCTGAGGCGATCGACGACGAGGTGCCCGCCGACCCGCGCGGTCCTGACGTGAGCTGAGCGAAGGCTCGCCGACCCGAGAGGTCCGATTCAACCTGCGCCGATCAGAGAGCCCGCGGGTGGTTCTCCGCGGGCTTTCGCCCAGAGAGCGACGCGTCGGCGTCTCGGTCATTTCTCGGGTACCGCCCGTTCGAACTCAGACGAGAAGCAGACGAATGCGAGTACAACCAGTATGCCACCGAGGCGATTTATCGGGGTATGGTTCGGTCACGCGAAGTACACCCATCTATATGATGAGTTGACAGGTATGCGACAATTGTGTGGCGATATTGGAGACCCGGCGTCTGTTCTGTCTCAGTCGTGACAGGCGAGTCTTCTCTCGCTGTTTTGCGAGATGCATTTCGGCTAAAATCTGTTCACCACGTTCGTGTGACTGTTGACTCGGCGGGTCGCGTCGCCTGTCAGTGGTATGGAATGTCTGATCAGAGGTAGTCGCATGGCCCACTGTCACGTCTCGTTCGGAGCCACGCGAATTAACTATAATAATTAATAAATGTTATCCAAAGTAGTTTGGAACAGTATTTACCTCCATACCGTTCTATTATTCAGAATTAAAATCCTCATTTCTTATTTCTCTACACAATTTCGGAAGATATATGGCTGATTGTTCAATTACGTCACCTCTATGGTTGATAACGAGAACAACCAAGGTGGGAAAGGGCTTCAGTCGAAACGCCGGACGTTCATTCAGGGACTCGGCATGGTGCCGATGTCGGGCTTTTTGACGAACGACGTCAGCGCTACGCAGGCCGGAGACGTCAGCACCGAAAGCGACGGCACCGTTCGAACGTATACCGTCCACGCGATCGAGGTCGATATCGTCTACAACAGGTTCGATCTGCACCAGCCAAATGGTGCGATGTACGTCCTTGAGGAGAACCTCGAGGAAGCCAGAGAAGCGTCCGGGAAGACCCCCGACGACGGGTTCGCGATGATCGACGAGGGTGGATCCAGCAGCTCCGCCGCGGGCGCCATCGAGCCGCTGGTGATCCGCGCGAACAGGGGTGACACGGTCGAGATCGAGTTCCACAACCATCTCGACGAACCCGCCTCGATGCACCAGACCGGGCTGCCCTACGACGTGCAGACGTCCGATGGGATGTCGGTCGGCTACAACGCGGATACGACGGCCGCCCCGGGCGAGACGATCACGTACACGTGGGAAGCAGCCAATATCGGCACCCACTTCTTCTACGACGGCGCCAACCAGGCGCTCGACAGCGGACCCGGCAGTATCGATCAGGTGAACCTCCTGTCGCGGGGGCTGTTCGGCGCGATCGTCGTCGAACCGCCGGGGGCGACCTGGACTGACCCAGAGACGGGCGAAGAACTCCGCAGCGGCGTCCGAGCGGACATCCACGACCCCAACGCTCTGGAGACGAGTTACCGCGAGTTCGTCGTCTTCTACCACTCGCCGTCGGGCTTGAAACACGACGTCTACTGGCCGCACAGTGACAAGACACAGCACCCGCACGCGATCAACTACCGGTCCGATCCCAGCGGGCAACGAGTCAACGACAGCTGTCCCGACTGCAACACCGAGAAGACGTTCTATCACTCCTGGACCCACGGCGATCCGGGAGGCGGTGACAACATCTACGACGTCTACAAGGGCGACCCCGTCAAGTTCTGCTTCGTCGGGGCGTCCCAGGAGGAAAACCACGTCCACCACATCCACAACAGCCGCTGGAAGCAGGTGCCGCGAACGGACGCCGACACGATCGACGCCCAGACGATCGGACTCGGCGACGCCTTCCAGTCGTACTTCGTTGCGGGCCACGGCCCGGGGTCGGTCCGGCCCGACATGACGTTCGAGGAGGCGTTCGAGAACGGTGGCGGCGGCTATATGCACGAGGGTGCGGGAGACGTTCTCTTCCACTGTCATATGTTCCCCCACTACGCCGAGGGGATGTGGGGATCGATGCGAGTCCACGACAAGGAGCGGGACTTCCTTGAGCCCCTGCCCAATTCCAGCGAACTCATTTCGGCGGGCTCGGACACGCCCGGGTACCCGGAGTTCATCGGTGATGCGATCGAGAAGGTGAACGGCGTCGACGATCCGAAGGGCTACATCGCCCCCGAACCGCCGCTGCAGTCGGTCGACGATCCGCGACAGCCGACAGGGGCCGAACGAAAAGCCCTCGGCGATGACATCGAGCCCGGCGCCCCCTATGCGGGCCCGGTTCCCGACGGTGAAACGCCGAACCGGGTCATCGAGTACACCATCGTCGCCATGCCGGCCCAGGTCGCGTACAACGACGCGGGCGAACACGACCCCGACGGGATCGTCTACGTCCTGGAGGAGGCGAACGTCCCCGGCGTGACCGACGGCACCGTGACGGTCAACAATGCGGAACAGGTCCGGAACGGTGAGCTCAACCCCGAACCACTCTTCCTGCGGGCCAACGTTGGCGACCTGATCAAGGTCAGGCTGAAGAACGAAGTCGACGGTGCCGGGGCCTCGATTCATCCGCACTTCGTCGGCTTCGACGTGCTCGGGTCGGACTCGCTCGCCAACGGCTACAACTACTACCAGGGAACCGACCACGGCGAAACGAACGAGTACCGGTGGTACGCCGACGAGCGGGGAACGATCTACTTCCACGACCACATCATCGCGCTGAAGGAAGGTCAACACGGCATGTTCAACGCCCTGCTGGTCGAACCGGAGGGCTCGGAGTGGGTCGATCCCTACTCGGGCGAACCGGCGTTCAGCGGCGCCCAGGCGAACATCATCACGCCTGACGACTCCGACGAGAACGACTTCCGCGAGCAGGCGCTCTTCCTCCACGACTTCGTCCCCCTGCGGAACCGCGACGGCGAACTCATCACCCAGAACACACAGCACAACGTCAACGCCGGGACGATGGCGGTCAACCTCCGGAACGCGCCCTACTACAACCGCGACGGCGAGGATCCCGCCTACGTCCACAGCTCGAAGGCCCACGGCGATCCGCCGACACCAGTGCTGGAGGCCTACGAGGGCGATCCGATCAAGTTCCGCGTCCTCCAGGGCGCCTACGAGGAGATGCACAACTTCGCCATCCACGGCCTCCGGATGGACCCGGAAGGGTTCGCCCCGGACGACTACGTCTCCCACGTGATCGGCCCCTCGGAGGCGTTCACCTTCGACGTCGCGCCGGAGGCCACGCAGAACGCCTTCGACAAGACGACCAACCCGGACGGCGTGCCGGTACGGGACTACCGGTACGGGTCGAACGTTATCGACGATCTGTGGTCCGGCCTGTGGGGACTCGTCCGAATCTGGGGCGGGTCCGTCAATCACCTGGAGTGTCTGCCGGACCACGGTTCGCCGGCGCTCGCGATCACCGACGACCAGCTCGCGGAGATGGGCCACCCCTCGCAGTTCTCGGACTTCGACTGGACCGAAGAGGGCCAGTGGGCCAAGCACTACTACCATCCAGACGACACCGACCGGAAGACCCCACCGGACAAGAACGCGCGCCAGAACCCGAACGTGGGTGAGACGCCGCCCCAGGCACCCGGTGACGTCGAGAGCCTGACGAGTCGACTGGACCTCCCGGAGGGTAAGGTGCGGGAGTTCGATGTCACGGCCATCGAGACGGAGATTCCCTACAACGACTACGGCGACCACGATCCGAAGGGCGTCGTCTTCGTCCACGATCGGTACGCGGACGAGGTTCGCAACGGCGACCGCGACCCGCAGCCGCTGACGCTGCACGCCAACGAAGACGAACTCGTCAGGGTGAACCTCACCAACGACCTCCCATGGGACCTGAACAACGACGACGAGCACCCGCTGACGCGCGTGCACAAGGACCACTCGTGGAAGCGGTCCCATCGGATCTCGTTGCACCCGAACCAGGTTCGGTACGACACCAACACCTCCGACGGCTCCGCGGTCGGCTTCAACTACGACACGACCGTCGGCCGCGACGAGACGGTCACTTACGAGTGGTACGCCGACGGTGACCTTGGGACGGTCCTGTTGACCGACGCGGCGGACGTCCGGAGCAACCGCCACCACGGCGCCTTCGGCCAGTTGATCGTGAAGGAGGAAGGCGCGATCGCACTCGACGCCGTGACTGCAGAGCCCACGCCAGACGCGTTCACGAACATCGTCAGGACCCGGGGAGACGAAGAGGACTACCGCCAGACCTCGTTGCTGTTCGCCGACGGGCAGTTCATCTTGAACCGTCACAACCCGGACCAGCCGATCGTGCCGGCCGGCGAGGAAGACGATCCGAACGATCCGCCGAACCAGCTCGGCGAGGAGCCCCAGGATCACGGCTTCGGCGCGGTCAACTACCGCTCGGAGCCGTTCCGGTACCGCTTCGAGGGCGACGAGGCCCAGAACAAGGTGTTCAGCTCCGACGTCCATGGCGACCCGAACACGCCGATCCTCGAGGCGTTCGCGGACGACCCCACGCGCTTCCGGATCGGCTGCGTCGCGGACAAGGGGCGGACGGTCACGTTCCACCTCGCGGGTCACCAGTGGCAGCGCTATCAGGGCGTCGACGAGTCGCCGATCACCGGCGTCGACGCGGACCTGAGCCCCGGCAAGTCCGAGACGTTCGACCTCCTCGGCGGAACCTCCGACCACCCGGGCGACTACCTCTACGCCGACGCCAAGCAATACCGCAAGCTGGAGTCGGGGATGTGGGGGATGGTTCGCGTCACTGACGGCAACGACAACGACGCGGCCGATCCGCAACCGCTCCCGGATCGGTCCGACGACGTGCCGCTCCGGGACCGACCCGGGTACGCCGTCGTCGAGGGATACGTCACCGCCAACGCCGAACTGGACACCGTCGTCGGCGTCTCGGCCAGCGCCATCGGCGCCGTCGGCGCCGGCGGCGTCTACCTGTTCACCGACACGACCGCCGACCAAGTCACCGACCTCTCGAACGCCGACGTCCAGCTCCTCAACCAGTACGTCCACGAGGGAGCAGGAGCCGACATCTCGCTGGTCAACGAGTCGACCCTGGCGGTATCCGACCTCGTCGTCCACACCGAGACCGACATCAACATCGTTCTCGAGGGCACTGTCCTGGCGGACCTCCTCGAGCAGGAACCCGACTCAAAGCTCGCTGCGTTCGTCCGATCGACGACCAATTCTCGAGCAAACAGGATCGCGCCGTTGAGCGGCATCGGGAACCGGACCACGAAGACCCTAGAGAAAATCGTTGACGATCTAGGCGGCAACCTGCTGTAACGCCCTTCGCCCGACTCCCACTTCCGTCTCACGTCGCGTTTCGACGCGACCGGGTTTTTCGAGTACCGTACCCCTCAAAATACGGCCGCCGTACTCGCGGCTCGAAATCACTGACGAGCTACGCCACCTGTTTCAGAACCTGCTGTCGAACGGGCATTCGCTCCCGCGTTGTCACCGCAGTTTATTACCTCGTATATAAATATTATTTGGATTTTTAAACGGTTCATTCGGGGATCACGACTAGCACGGCTTTTAACTCCGTCAATCCCTTCCGAGATGCTATGAACGATCGAGCGGATGCCACGGAAACAGCGTTTTGGCCGGACGACGCTGGCGATTCCGTGGCACTCCAACGCTACCGAACGCTCGTCAATACGGTCGACGACGGTATCTACCAGCTCGATGCCGCTGGACGGTTCGTCGCGGTCAACGATATTATCGTCGAACTGACCGGGTACGCGCGGGACGAACTCATCGGCGAACACGCCTCGATCGTGCTTGCGGACGACGATGTCGAGCGAATCACGCTCGAAATTGCCCAGAGTGTGGCGAACGATGAGCAGTTGACCGACTGCTTCGAGATCACAGCGCACACTGCCGCCGGCGAGACTCGATATTGCGAACTGCGAGCGAGTCTGCTCGTCGAAGATGGTACGTTTCAGGGATCGGTTGGGATCGTGCGTGACATCACCGATAGAAAACGAACGGAAGAGACACTCGACGAACGCGAGCGGCAACTCGAGCGCGAGCGTGATCTGATTGATCGAATTCTCGAGACCAGTCCCGTCGGCATTCAGGTATTCGACGCCGACGGGGAGGTCACCCGTATGAACGAGCGGGTCAGGGACATTCTCGAGATTCCCGAGGAAGAAGCGGAGATATACGATCCGTCACAGCGGCCGGTCTACGACGAGGATGGCCGCGAAGTTCCGGCCACCGAACATCCATTCGCTCGAACCCTCGAGACCGGTGAACCAGTTTACGAGGACGTCCTCCAGATTGACCTCCCGAGCGGCGACTCGCGTTGGCTCTCGGTCAACGCGGCACCCCTCTTCGACGACGCCGGCGACATCGATCGCGTCGTTACGACTGGTGAGGACATCACCGACCTCAAAGAACGGGAACGAGACCTTGAGACCGAACTGAACGAGATTTTCGGTCGGATCTCTGATGCTTTCTACGCACTCGACGAGGAGTTTCGATTCACCCACGTCAATGACCGGGCCGCGGAACTCCTGCAACACGACGAGGAAGAGTTGCTCGGCAAGAACCTCTGGGAGACCTTCCCCTCCGCCGCGGAAATCGACGAGGTCTGGGAGGCATTCCACACGGCACGCGAAACACAGGAGGCGACCAGTTACGAACTTTACTACGATCTGCTCGGGATCTGGGTCGAAGCGAACCTCTATCCGTCCGAAACTGGCGTCTCGGTCTATTTCCGGGATGTAACCGAGCGTAAGGAGCGTGAGCGTGCCCTCGAGGAATCCGAGCGGCGGTACCGCACGCTCGTGGAGTACTTCCCAAACGGACTCGTAACCCTGTTTGATCACGACCTCGAGTACACGCTGGCGGCCGGGCAGGGATTCGACCGCATCCCCGTCGAACCCAACGATCTCGAGGGGAAGCAGTTCCACGATGTCTGGCCGGACGAGACCGCCGCCGGCTTGAGGCCCGTGTTCCAGGCCGCACTCGACGGCGAGGAGGCGTCGGTCGAACTCGAATACGCTGATCGAGAGTGGGTGGTCCACGCGGCCCCGATCACCGACGAGCGTGGCGAGGTCTTCGCCGGCATGACGATGGCCCAGGACATCACCGAACGCCGTGAGTATCAGCGGAAACTCGAAGAGACGATCGAGCGCCTCGAAGATTCGAACGAACGACTCGAACACTTCGCGTACGCCGCCTCACACGACCTGCAAGAACCGTTGCGGATGGTGTCGAGTTATCTGCAATTGATCGAGGACAGATACGGCGACGCACTCGACGAGGACGGGAAAGAGTTTCTGGCGTTCGCCATCGAGGGCGCGGAGCGGATGCGAAAGATGATCGAGGGCCTCCTCGAGTACTCGCGGGTCGAAACGCAGGGCGATCCATTCGAACCAACCGACCTCGAAGATGTCGTCGGAGACGTCCTCACGGATCTCCAGTTTCGGATCGAGGAAAGTGCTGCCGACGTCTCGATCGACGAGCTCCCTCGTGTGAATGGTGACGCCAGCCAGTTACGACAACTGTTCCAAAACCTCCTGTCGAACGCGATCGAATACAGCGGTGACGAACCGCCGACAATCCACGTCGAGGCGGAGAACCAGGGCGGAACGTGGATCATCTCGGTCCACGACGAGGGGATCGGGATCGAGGCTGATGACACGGAACGCGTGTTCGAGGTCTTCCAGCGACTCCACAGCCGCGAGGAGTACGATGGGACTGGGATCGGACTGGCACTCTGTCAACGAATCGTCGAACGCCACGGCGGCGAGATCTGGGTCGAGTCCGAACCGGACGAGGGAACGACGGTGTCGTTTACGCTGCCAGCCGGACCATGGTCCGGGAACTGCTCTGAGTGATTGGCTCCTACTCCGAGAACTCGCGGCTGTTGGGGATTCCGATCGCAGTCGTGCGCGCCTGCTGAAAGAGAGGCTCGTGCTCGTAATGAACGGTGGGACGGATGACGAGTGATGGGGACGGGACTGTGAGAGCCCCAATCATCGCTCCGACGATTGCTCCACCAACCCAGTCCCAGCTGTCAGGTTCTGCTGCGGTTCTCTTCCTCAGACAGTTAGCTCAATGAAACGGACGCACCTTCCAGCTACGGATCAAGCGCTAATCCAGTGTCAGTCACTCCAATTGATGGATACGATGCCTTATGTCTCCTTCGGAGGCAGATGAACGAGTTTGAGCCAGAACTCCACGATCGCGTCTACCAACTGATCGAACTCGTCCGCCGAATCCGGCTTTTGCACGTAGGCGTTCGCGTGGAGTTCATAAGATCGGGTGACCGCCGCTGGTTCGTCCGACGATGTCAAGACGAGCACAGGGATGAGTCGTAACTCGGGTCTGTCTTTGAGTTCGGTGAGGATCTCGATGCCACTCGATTCGGGAAGGTGGAGATCGAGAAGAATGAGATCCGGCGGGGGAGCCTCCGTATAATCGCCGTGCTGAGTGATGTAATCGAGTGCTTGGTTCCCGGTGGAGACGACGGTTACGTCGTTCGGAATCTCTGTCGCCTCAAACGAGTTGATAAAACGTGAGGCACTATGTGGCTCGGGTTCTACGAGAAGGATATCATAGGTTCGATGTTGCTGTCGTGTGAATTCATCCACTCACAATCCCCACGGTCATCAATGCACATGGCTATAATAACAGCACTACCCGAACACTTTGGCCAGTGAAGTCCCGGTGGATTTCCGTTCTACGACGGTAGAGCTCCGTGGTGATCCCGGTATTCCGTGGAAAGTACTGATCTTGGTCTCGAGAGACAGCCGCGTAGCTGGCGAGTAGATCATGTGCCAGCACCGTGACGGCCACTACCGCTCGCGTTCGAGACTCCGTTTTTCCGAAGCAGTTCCTCAAATATGCCGCGAGGAGTTATTCGATGTGAATGCGACCGTCGCTTCGGACGGTTACCGCGTACCCCTCGTACTCAAATTCGATTCGAACTGGGCAGACAGTCGTAGACGTCGGCGAGCGACGACGGCACACACGATTATGGAAGACCTGTTTCCTAATCTCCCGGCGATCGACTTCGAAGAAGGACTCCGACGCGTCTGTGCACAGTACACTGACGGTACAGCGGAGACGTCGTCCGTCCAGTAATCCGAGCAGCGCACGTTCTCCGGACTGCTTTGCATAGCCGGGGAGCCGCGCTCGTCACGGTGACACACCGTTAACAAAGAGTGCTCTGTAGGATCACTAGACTGCGACGACTTCGGAGCAATTGGAGCTGGTTAATTGCGATGTGATCTGGATGAATATTTCCCGATGCTGATGGCTGGCTGAATAGATTTCTGCAAAATCAAGAGATTGCGGGGGATTCCAGATACTAGTCCAGTGACTGACTGTTCTCCGACGATAGTAGGCTACTCACAGCGTCATCTAGCGATCCTCCAGTGCAGAATACAGAGCATGGCTGCAGCAAACCAGTTCGATTCTTCCAGCTGATTTGTGCTGAAGCAGCCGATCAGTAGACCTGCTTACTGTTCGTAAGCAATTCGCTCAACCGCAAGTACCAGTCTGTAAAAAAGGTAGATGACGAATACAGTCACACCAAGCGAAACCAACGCCATGAGCCCCCATATCCAAGCGCCAATCTGTCCGATGGCTACAGCGTAAACGAGACTCAGGAGAAGAATGGCGAGAAGGGCAGCGAGATACTGTGTCGGAATCCTGTTCGGGAATTGAGCTGCTTCCATAGAGTATAATTCAGTCTGTTCGGCCATATGTATTGGGGTATGAACAGGTATGGTTACCTGTTACATACGCACCCTGTACTGACCGTTCCCCACTCTTCGTAGATCGACCTTCGGTTCGTGCCACAGTCGCGCCTTCTATTCAGCAGAGGCTACAAGAATTACCACCCAACTGGTAAGGTATCAAAACGAAGCTAACGGACGGCAGAAGGGACGGTATGAAGTGGGTTGACGAATCAGAAAAGGTCGTAGCAATCTGCACTGACTGTAAATCACCATACGCAGCCCGTCGGTTTCCAACTGGGGACGTTCGACCAATTGGAACGGGTGAAAGCTGTCCCTGTGGGAATTCTGATTTTGAACAGTTCTAGTCATCGAGATCCACTCTGGATTGAGCGTTCAGCTGCTGTGTTGCTTGTCCTCAGTCATGCCACTTGTCTCTCGCAAGGTTCCCCACGACCTGTCCAGCAACTGGTAGAATCAGGATACAAGATACAGAAGATATAATCAGCACGAGGTTTTGTTTGTTTTATCCCGAAGTCAATGAACCAGCCGTTCAGTAAATATGCAAACTGACCACTGAGGTTCCTACCAGTTCGAGATGATGTCTGGCGAGTCCTACAGATACAGGGCGTGTCTGCAATAGAACGAACCAGACTGTGTCATGCAGTTATTAGCAACGTTATTTTAGAATGTTTACAATACAAAGATACTACTGAACCTGAGATTGGTTTTGTAAGTAATATACTGGGAAAGTATATATGCCGGCGATAGCGACGACGATCCCGCCTGCAACAACCCATATCGGAAGAGCAATTGCCAACGTATGACCGGCTGTCAGCACGGCTGCAAGTGGTATTAACAATATGAATACCAGTCCCGAGATACAGAAAGAGCCTATTTGTTGAGACGAATAGCTATCTAAATCAGCCAGAATAATCGAGAACAACCACGTAACACAGAACCCAACATAGTGAGATGGATTCGTATAATTCATGATAATCCAGTGAAGCTCACGTCCGACTAACGGTCTTCTGGCTAACTCAGTCCCAGTAATAATCACGACAACCATTCCTGCAGTGAGAAGAGCGATATGGAGCGGAAGGCTCCGTGATTGGGAAACCTGACCCCAGCCCACGACAACAACTCCAAAGACGGAATACACGATACCAATACTAAACGGATCCATAACAGAATTGATGAAAAAGCTTCTGCTGTATATTTCGATTAGATAAGAAATCAATACAAATCCGATTCCGATTCCGACCAAACTGATCCCTAATCGTTGAAGGGATTTCATCACTTCCTATCTAAATCATAGTGGGATAAGTTTTAGGGGACGCAAGATACTGTTCAATCTCTCCTCTGAGGGTGATTTTCTATTCGTATGCACTTTGGTTGATTGATTCAGAATGGATCACTCAGAACAATCAAGGTCGGTTTACTAAATCCATCCTCCGTATTCATCACGCAGTTCTTGACATCTATCAGTAAGATCGATTGCTTCTCCGTTACCTGCTTGACCTGTACTGAGCGATCATCATCGTCGCAAATCGCGTGCACCATTCGCGCCCTCTATTCCGCACGACCGGACTTGACCTATACAGATTCTCTCAGAAATCGCCTGCTGAATAGAGGGGATGAGTTCAGCACGAGAGGGTCGGTTGGTTCACAGGCACGGGTCATTTACTCGTGATCGTGCGCTGCGGGGAGCGTCAACGAGAACGTCGATCCCTCGCCGGGTTCAGACTCGACCCCGATCTCGCCGCCGTGACGCTCGATAATCCGCTCGCACAGCGCCAAGCCAATACCCGACCCCTCGTGGTCGTCTCGGGAATGGAGTCGCTGGAACACCTCGAAGATCCGATCTTGCGCATCTGGCTCGATCCCGATCCCCTCGTCTTGAACCGACACTTCCCACATTGAACTGTTCCGCTCGGCGGAAATCTGTACCCGTGGTGGCTCGTCACCGCTATACTCTATCGCGTTACTCAGTAAATTCTGAAACACTTGGTGCAACTGATTCTCATCTCCCAGCACACGGGGCAACTCATCAACCTCTACGTAGGCATCACTTTCGGTGAGACGCATCTCGAGGTTGGCCTGGACGTCTGCAACCACCTCGGTGAGGTCGACTGGTTCGAGTGGCTCCCCCTGCGTCTCCACGCGTGAGTATGCCAGTAGTCCGTCGATCATATGACGCATACGGTCGGCGCCGTCGACGGCGAACTCGAGGAATTCTTCGGTCTCTGCAGTCAGCTCATCGTCGGCCCGGCTCTCGATCAACTGCAGATAACTCGAGACCATCCGGAGTGGCTCCTGAAGGTCGTGAGAGGCGGCATAGGCGAACTGCTCGAGCCGCTCATTGGATTCCTCGAGCTTGAGCTCGTACGTCTTCCGGTCGGTAACGTCACGGGCCACGCCAACCATCCGCGTCGAGCCGTCGTTGTCTTCGACTGGGTGGCCTGGAGCTTCAATCCATCGTGTTTCGCCGTTCCGGACGATTCGGATCTCCTCGTGTTTCGGTTCGCCCGTCTCCAGGGATTTCTCGATGGTCTGCTGTACCTTCTGTCTGTCCTCTGGATGAATGATCTCGATGAAATCCTCCCAGTTCTCGACCGTTGTTCCATAGAGCGACTCCGCCGAGGGATAGAAGGAGGCTTCGTTGGCCTCTACGTTCCAGTCCCAGACGACCGCATCGGTTGCGTTGAGGGCGAATTCCATCCGCTCTCGGACGCGCTGTAGTTCCTGCTCATGCTCTTTGCGCTCCGTAATGTCCTGTGCCGCCCCACGGAGCGACACGACATCGTCGCCGACGATTTCAGGAACTCCTTGGATCCGAAGCCACCGCACCTCTCCCGCAGGCGTATGGAACCGTCCTTCCACATCGAAGGGCGCGCCTTCCTCAAGCGCCGCTTCGATGGCGTTCTCGATGATCGACCGGTCATCTTCGTGGTAGACATCGAGGACTTCATCCACTGACGGTTCTTCATCCCAAGACCGTCCCAGAATCTCAAAGAGGTGCTGAGTCCAGTACGCCTCCATCGTGTCCGGATCGATTTCCCAGCCACCGACGTTCGCGATACGCTCCGATTTGTGGAGGAGATCGACCGTCCGTTCGAGAACGAACGCGTTTGATTTGGCCCGTGCATCATTGACTCCCCCAGCAAACGAAGGGACGAGTACAAACGCCGAGATTATGAGAATTGCCCGTCCGGGACTGCTAATACTCGCGGCGGGTTGGAGGTGGTAGAGCGTGAGAAGACCGGTCAACACCCCGATCCCACCGAGACACCAGCCCATGATTCTGGAATAGAATTTGGGATTGATTTCGGTTTCTGGCAATCGATACCCACCGTACAGGACGATCATGCCCGGCCCGGCGACAAAGAACGAGATGACCATCACATTCGAGAGTGGCGTACCTCGTGAGATCTCTACATATGCCCACCCAAGTCCGAGGAGAACGTAGAGCGCTCCCAAGGCGACAATTGCTCGCCTCCAGTAGGTGCCGAACCCGACCGTTTTCCAGGACTTCATTATCAGTATTCGGTAGTAGGACGGTTAAAGCAGTTTGTGTTAGACCGTACTGCTATCCACAGTTTTCCCTGCGTTTTCGATTTCGGTTCGTTGGCTCTGTTGACATCCTATCGATTCAACACCTTTCCTACTGAAACAGCCGTTAGGCAGGGGTGCGTACTGAACGGAAGTGAAACCCTGATTTGACCCTACAGAAGAGATTTACATGGTTCCGCCAATCAAGGCGATATGAACCGCCGATGGTTCCTCGCTGCAGTCGGAATCGCCCTTTCGACTCCCCTCGTCGGCAACCTCGGTGTTCTGTCCGGGGATGATGAGGACGACCTCGAACCGTTCAGTCCTCATCAGAAGGGGAGCGTTATGGTCGTTCCTGATGCGGAAGCATCACACCACGTAGAAGTGACAATAGCACCTCTCAACTCCAATGGCGAAGAAGAAGCACCTACATTTGAGGCGAGTGCAACGCTGACTCCGGGCGACGGCATAAGTGCGAACAGCATCGAGTTCCTTCCGGGGATGTATCGTATCACGGTCAATGCCAACGACGAGACCGAGACATACGAGTGGGACGTCGAGGAATCGGAACGGCGCGGAGTTGGGAAAGCGTGGATACGGGTTGATGACGACGACCTCAACATCGACGTCATAACGACGGTCTCATAGCACCGACTGACAGTCGGTTTTGAATCGCTGTGAAAGTGGCACTGCTGTCTGTTCTTGGTTCAGTTTCAACTCTGTCCGCAGCGATACTACCGCTTGCAGCGGGCGATATGCGAGTTTCCTATATCTGCCGATTAGAGTGAGCGGTCGAGATTGTGAGTGAAGCAGGTGATGGTGAGTTCCCGAAACTGCTTCCACCACCACCGTGAGCGGACGAACGCACCGTACTTCCGTTTGAGCCGGGAATACACGGTCTCGTTCTGACTGCGCTGCCCGTAGAGAGTAGCGTCCAGTCGAGCATCCACGCCTTCTGAAGCGACGAGAACTCTCGATGCTTGATAAGCGGGCGCCCCTTCTCCTTGCGGGCTCACGTACGAACGTTCTGGTCGACGTATCCCTTGTCACCGAGGAGAATGGCCACCTCACTGGTGTTCCGCTCGATAAGGGACGGCGCGATTTTCGAGGCGTGTTTTCTGGTCGTCATGACGTGAATATCAATGATCGCATTCGCTCCCGTGTCCGCGAGAAGTGTGACTTTCAACTGCTGAATCGTCAGCTTTGCCCGCTTCGTGTGGTGTTTCGAGGCGTGACTTCGGTCAAAGCCGGATGCGTCGATACCGACGACACCGTTAGTCGGGAGAGCGTTACTGAGAGGTTGAGAAGAACCCGCCAAACAGCCATGTCAAGCCGGTTGAACGCCTTGCACAATTCGAGGGGGATGGGAGTTCCTCAAGGTCGATGGCGCTCCGAATCCGGGGCATCTCGATGAGTTCGTCAAGCAGCATCCGGTACGTAGTATTCTTCCGTACCTTGAGACAGAGCAAGACGATGTGCTGGTGGAGTGTGTACCGCCGTTTCGAGAACTTCGAGGAGTAGCGAGCGACAGCTCGCCGGGCCAAGTGTATCGCTTGCTCAACGAACCGGAGTAACCGCGACTTCGGGAAAGCTTGCATTCGATCAAGTCACCGGTTGAACCTGTAATTCTCTGCGGATTTCAACAGAGCTGGTTCGTTATGAATACAGCACCGCTTCTAGCATGGACCTCTATTAGAGGAGTTGTTCGTACGTCTTCGAAACTGATTGGTCACAGTCTTCGCCGACTGATCTCTAATTCGTGCTGTATTCGCGCCCTCTATTCAGCAAAACCTGCTCGAGCTATCGAACTGCTGTCAAGAGGGGTGTGCTGAATACAGAGAATAAGTTCAGCACGCCGAGTTCGTTTGTTTCATTTCGAAGGCGATGAACCAGCCGTTCAGTAGAACGTGCGGAGGTAACGCTGCGAGTCTTATCAAACCGAGATGACGGTGGGAGAATCGTGGTGAATACCAGGTACGTATGTGGCACGTACACTGTCCGAACAGAGCGGAGCCAGAATCGGCCAGTACTGACCACAGAGTAGTCAAAACCGATAATTACCGGGCCCCTCGCTACCATCCACCATTGAAGGATACAAGTCTCTGGATCTCTTTACTCGTTCCATGGCCACCGAGACGCGATCGACTTGTTGTGAATGTACACCTGTGGGAGAGACGCGATTCGGGGAAGAGCGTGGGCGTCCACCATCTCTGGCAATCGTCGAAGCAGTGGCAGCCGTCGAAGGTGTTGCTCCGACGGAGTTCGACCCACTCTATGAGACAATTGACCCAGAATCAATAGACCAGTTGTTCACGGACAGTGGCAACACGTCAACACCGGCGAGTTTCCTTCGGCTCTCTGTCGCCGGTTGGAACGTCTTCGTTCGCGGTGACGGTGTTATCCGAGTCTGCGACCCTGACCAGATGACTGACCCCGCTTCAGCGTTCCACAAACCACTCCGCGAGTAACACACAACGTACTAACAGACTGGTACAGTACCTACACGACGAAATAAATCGAGTCCCTGTACTGTATCGACCCCCTGTATTCAACGTGCAGTTTTGATAGCTGTCTGTGAAATCGACTGCCATCTCGTTACTTCTTCACCTGTACTGAGCGATCATCACTTTCGCAGATCAAGCCGAATCTTGTGGGACATTCGCGCGGTCTATTCAGCAGCGGCTGAACGAACTCTCTGGATGCTGGCAGACATTGCGTGCTGAATAGAGAGAATGGGCCATGTTTAGGCGTGGGAATTTGAGGGATAGAGGGCCGATCGGACGCGAGTAGCGTACAAAAGATTCAGAAATGGAGATGACGTACAGGGGACTCGTTTCGACCACTTCGTCGTTTCAACCGTTCTATCGAGGATGAAGGGACACATCGTCTCGGGCTATGGTCAAAACTCTCAACGATGACATGCAGATACTGACCGGAGGCAGGCCAGAGAGCTGTTCTCACGAGCGTCTAACCAAGCCCCATCCTCTGTATTCAGTACACGGTTTCTGACAGCTACCGGGAGGTGAACCACGGCTCCGGTAACGCCTTCGTCTGTACTGACCGCAGAGGGTTGTGAACCGATTACTCTCTGCGGGTTTCAACAGGGCTACAAAACGTGGCCTGAGTTCTCATCACCTACCGCTCTACCGCGATGTCCACCTCGAACCCGATCGGTGGGACAGCGACCGCGGTTCGTCGGCGTCCGACTCCGGACCGCGCTGGGATCCGGGTGGTCGGTCCGATCAGCGCGCCGGAGCGCGCCACCCCTTCGAGGCGGACGTCCGCGTCGATGATCGACCGGCGCACCGTCGTCCCCTCGAACGTGGCGTCCGGGAAGACCACCGATCGCTCCACCTCGGCGTCGATGAGCGTCGCGCCCGGCATCACGTGGACGTCGTCGCCGATCGTCGCGTTCGCGAGGGTCGCACTTTTCGCAACGAGCGTGTCCCCGTCGAGATGCCACGCGACGGCGTCGAGATAGCTCTCGGGCGTGCCGATGTCGAACCACGCGCCCTCGAAGGCGTAGGCGTACGTGGCCTCGCGATTCTGGAGCCACTGGATAAACCAGCCGGGTTCGTCGGGGTTGTTGCCCTCTCGAGATAGGTCCCGAGCAACGACAGGGCGTCCTGCGGGAACGCGTAGCAGGCGATCGACACCAGCGTGCTCTTCGGATCGGCGGGTTTTTCCTGGAAGTCGACGACGCGCTCGCCGTCGAGGTCGACCAACCCGTACGACGTGGCCTTCTCACGCGAGCCGACGTCGTAGGCGGCGAGCGTCGGTGCCTCTCGGTGGTCGAAGTAATCGAGAAAGTCCCCAATATCGAAACTGATCAGGTTATCGCCGGCGATCACCAGCAGGTCGTCGTTGATCCCCTCGCGCTCGACGAGCTGGGCGAGCGCGCCGACGACGCCGAACTTCTCGTCCTCGGCGGTCGTTTCCTCGATCGACAATTGCGGTTTCGCGAACGCGCTGTCCGCGAGATGGGCCTCGAACGCCTCGGCGAAGCGCTCGTTCGTACTCACGAACACCTCGTCGATGCGTGCGTCTGCCTCGAGGTCGCGAAAGATGCGATCGATGACGGTCGTCTCCCCGATCGGCAGAAACATCTTGGGCCGGTGTTTCGTGATCGGCCACAACCGGGTGGCGTACCCCCCGCCAGCACAACGGCTTTCATTACCTCAGCGTGATCAGTAGCGTTCCAAGAACTTTCTGGTTATTGGTAATACCACGCCGGCGGTGCGACGCCGGCAGGTACCATCCCCGCGTCGATGCCGTATATACCAGCCGACAGTCACGAGTGAGATGGGTTCGCGCCACGCGCGATCACGACAAGATGCGCCTTTCGATCGCGAACCTTGCCGCGCTCGGGTGGGCGCCGGAGTACGAGAGCGATCGCGCCGTGCGAACGACGAAGCGGGAACTGATTGTGGATCTCGGCGTGGCGACACACGAGTGAACGCGCGGTCGGAGGAGGGCTGACGGTGTCGCGCGATCGAGTCTCGTGCGCCGTACAGCGGGTATCTGCAGCACACTGCCATCGTGCTCACCAGTCATAGTAGCGATTCGCCCAGAATGTAGGAAGAATTGATTTGTTCTAGTAGCTACATGAGGGTGGTATGTCTCCCGAGGTCTGGGCAGACAGCCCCGAAGAGCGAATCACGAGAGAAGAGTACAGAGCGTCGAAAGCCGGGTTAACTGCCGGACAATACGGAGAAGACGGCGAGCCGAGAGGGGTCGGACGGTTCTTGGAACGAATTGTAATCAGGGAACTCCAGAAAATCGCTCACGAGCAGTACGATTCGGAGTTACGGTTTGAACACGGAGTTGTCGTCGAGGACTACGGATCACGGAAATATCCGGGTGCTTCGGCTTCAGGTGCGTCTGGAGTGGATACCGATGCGTCGCCGGAATTCGACATCGTGTGCTATCGAGGAGACGTTGCTTGGACGTACAGTGATGGGAAACCGCTCGCGGTAGTACCTGAGTCATTTCTGTACGGCGTGGTTGAGGTGAAACGTGGAGTGAACGGCAGTAATCTGGATGCGATCAACCGGCAGCTTCGCCGTCAAAGTGAGTACCTAGATTCTGCTCGTGGTGTGCGGGTCCCTCAGATATTGGTTGGGGTGCAATATTTTGGCGGCCAAGTGGTGGAGATGGTAACCGAAGCTGTTTCGGAGTACGTCGCGTTAATTGGCGATATCAACGGTAGTGGTTCGGCAAGAAGTATGACCGAGCCCGTTGAGGTGGGTGAGAAGGGGTTCGTTGGCCGTGGATGCTTAGAATCCGTGGTATCGGTGCTGAACGAGCAGGCCGAATAGCAGCGGACCACGGTCGCAGTGTAGCCCGTGGTAAGCGATTACAGAATAGTTAGGAGTTGTCGAGAGTCACACTCGGTTTGTCGGGCCACGGTGCGGATTCCAGATTCGCTTCGTTCTCGACGTGAATCCGAGAGAAGGAGTACTCCCCGCTCGCTGCCTCATCCGAGACCGTGTACGTCCAGACGGTTTCCCAGAGGTCTTGGTCGACTTCGGTGAACTCCCACCCTTGCCCGCCACCGCGAATGTTCCCGTTCGGCCCTTCGAGACTGATATGAAGCCAGTTAACGGTGATATTCGATTCGGCAAGCACAGTGAGTCGGAGTTCCGTCCCATCACGCACGTCAACAGCTTCCAACGAAACCTCTTCGAGCGTTGGTTCTTCAGGATTGACGTCTGTTTCGATCGTGACGCTGGGCTCTTCAGCCCAGGGAGCGGATTCAAGACCTCCCTCGTTCTCGACGTGAACCCGCGAGAAGGAGTATTCCCCGCTCGCCGCTTCATCCGAGACCGTGTACGTCCAGACGGTTTCCCACGTGCCGTCCTCGATTTCGGTGAACTCCCACCCTTGTCCGCCACCGCGAATGTTTCCGTTCGGTCCTTCGAGGCTGATATGGAGCCAGTTAACAGGTACGTTCGATTCAGCGAGAACCGTCAGCCGCAGCTCAGTTCCACTACTCACGTCAACGGGTTCTAACGAGACGTCGCTCAGAACGGGGCGCTCGGGATCAGCATCAGTTCGAATAGTCGCACTCGGCTCGGCGGGCCACGGAGCGGATTCCAGATTCGCTTCGTTCTCGACGTGAACCCGCGAGAAGGAGTACTCACCGCTCGCCGCCTCATCTGAAACCGTATATGTCCATTCAGTTTTCCAGACGCCGTCTTCAACCTCCTCGAAGTCCCATCCCTGGCCGCCCCCTCGAATATTTCCGTTCGGTCCTTCGAGGCTGATATGGAGCCAGTTGACGGTGGTATTCGATTCGGCAAGCACAATGAGTCGAAGGGTCGTCCCATCACGCACGTCAGCGGTTTCTAACGAAACGTCTCTGAGAACTGGTGATTCGCCGGTTGGTCCCTCATCAGTTGGTCCCTCGTCGGTTGGTCCCTCACCAGTCGACTCTGATGCCGTCTCGTCCGCACTCTCTCGCTCTGCATCGTCTCCGGCATCCACTCTCCCGGTCTCCGGATCGCCATCCCGTCCGATGCACCCGATGAGGCCTATCGCACCCGAGACAGTAGCGAGGCGGAGGAACTGTCGACGGTCTGCCGTCATGCTTACTGATATTCGATACGTCGAACATAGTTCTGCTGAAGAGAGCTGTAGGGTAGCGAATGACCGCAAATGGGAGGCGATCGAGGAGCACCAGCCGACGAGGTGGTCACGGCAGTACTATAGTAACCGTTAGAACTATTTACTCAGATAGTGTTGCTGAGTGTAGTGGATCATCTCGACGAGATCTCTGTCGAGGAACTACAAACTGCCCTCGACAGTGTGGAAGGAAAGAAGCCGACACAACGGCTCTTAGCCGCAATAGCGTACAAAAATGGTCTTACGCAAACTGAACTAGCTGAGTGGTACGACGTTCAGCGCCGGACGATCTATAACTGGCTCAAGCGACTCGACACCGACGAGTCGCTTGAGCAGGCTGTTACTGATGCTCATCGGTCTGGGAGAAAACGAAAGCTTTCAGAACAAGAGCAAACAGAGTTCGAAGAGGTTGTCCATGAATCTCCCGAAGAAGTTGGCGTTGACGCGCCGGCATGGACGCCGGCGCTCGTCCAGCAATACCTTGACGAGATATACGATGTCGAGTATTCAATCCCGAGCTGTCGGCGGTTGCTCAACGAAGCGGGATTGAGCTATCAAAAACCTCGCCGTACAGCCGCCGAATCTGATGCTGATGAGCAAGAAGCGTTCCGCGAGCAACTCAAAAAAAGCGGCGGGAGATGGACGCCACGGTAGTCTGTATCGATCAACCCAAGAAATCCGTGCAAGTCGAGCCGCGTGCCGAGTCGAGCCGCGTGCCGCGTGGTTTCCGTGCGGCACGCGGCCGTCCGTCGAATTGTCTGGACAACGCGACTGGACGTGTCTGTTGGGCGCGATCACCGAGGACGGTGATCGCTTTTTCTCTCGATTCGAAGAGTATGTGACTGCCGAACACGCAGAGCATTTCATTCTCGCGTTATGCCAAGAATTCGAAGATGATTTGATCATTGTACTAGATGGAGCGCCGTATTTTCAGGCGTCGGCCGTCACGGACCTGACGACCCGTGACGACCTCGCCTTCGTGACATTGCCGGCGTATTCACCTGAACTAAACTCGGTCGAAGAGTGCTGGAGACAACTTCAATCAGCACTTAGCAACCGGTTCTTCGACTCACTACCTGAACTTACAACAGCGATCGATACCGCTCTTGATCAACTCTCGCTTCCAAAAGTGAGCAATTATTTCTAACGACTACTATAGGCGGGGTGCTTTTGACAGTGTCGAGGCCGGACCCTGGTCGGGCAGTGTAAACCACCTCACGTCGGCGTCCGACTGCCCTTCGTCGCCGTCAGCTCCGTTGGTTCTTTGCGGCCGAGCGTGACCCTTGAGTCACCCGTGCTGGAGGCGCCCGCTCTACCTATTTGATTTCATATATATTTCCAAATCTATAGTATAATTAATATATACATTCGGTGCTGCGGGAGAGTCCGGTTGGAACTAGACCTAAGGCCGAGTAGCAGGTGGCACTGTTCCATCACCAGAACAAAAGACTCGAAATAAGTAGTAAAATCCGGATCTAGTCGATGATTATATGTGAAGAAGAATAATTTACGCACGATAGAAGGCAGATTTCAAGCCAGGATTGGCCCAACCTCAACCCTGTCTCTCCCAGGTCGAGATCGCCAACTACCGCCAAAAACGACCAAAACATCTGAATTCAGAACAATATTAAAGACCGAGAAATAGTCATATCGACGTGCGGAGTCGCACATCCCATTCCCCGCTCGTAGTGCGGGTCACAGCGAGCCCAGTTCAGCAGGGGCGCCAGACACGCCCCAGCCAGCGACGGGGAGTTGGACGCAGATTGACCGTCGACCATCTGGCGTGAGCGGCCTTCACTCATCGATTTCTAGGATCGACCGATCGACCCGATAACTATAACAATCATTAGTGTTATACGAGCCAAAACAGCTGAGTTGGGGGGTGCTGGTTGACATTTTTACGAAAGTACTGTTGTAATACATCGACGCAAGGAGAAGACTTCCCGTCGATGACTTAGTTTTGACAATGTCAAAAGTTGTGGGAACGTTCATGGGAGTTGGGAGAAGCCAACTGCCATCCTTCTTGCAGAGAAGAATCGACTACACTTAATTTCTACCCGGCGACGGTGTTTGAAGGGTGACTTCGATCACATTCGCCGAATCGACGAGTCGGTCGGGGACCGTCGTTGCAAACCGTTCCCCGCGCACACGACTCGTTGGTGCGGACAAGCTAATCGCTCCGTATACGGTCTCAGCATGAATTATAGGCGCTGCGACGGCACGAACTCCAGAAATTTGCTCCTCATCGTTGCGGGCGAAGCCGTCGGCACGGACGTCCTCGAGTTCGGCCCGTAAGGTCGCTTCGTCAGTAATCGTGTTTGGCGTTCGCGGAACGAACTCATAGTCGTCGAGGATGGCATTGCGGCGCTCCGGGGGCAGATGCGCCAGAATCGCTTTGCTGGCCGCCGAACAATGGAGATTCCGTCGCGGAAATCCTTTGATCCGCGTGTAGAGATCCTCGCCGACGGCATCCGGGCCGAACTGCTCGTAGAGGAGAATTTCCCGGCCATGGCTTTCTACGACCAGGTGACTGGCTTCACCCGTCTCTTGGGCGAGTTTATCGACTTCGGACTTCCCGGCCTGATAGAGGCGCGAGCGCGACCGCACGTATTCGCCGAGCGGTAGCGCAAAGAAGCCAACATGATACTCGCCGTTACTCGTCCGAACATACCCGAGGTCCCGCAGCGTCTGAAGGTAGGTATGGGTGGTCCCGGGCGACCGGTCGATGTGCGTGGCGACCTCTGAGACGGTCGCCCCTTCTTCATCCCGTAACACTTTGAGGATTTCAAACGCTAACTCCACGGATTGAATCCGCCGCGGGCTTCGATCGTCGGCCATACAGGCCGATTAGGGGCAACCCACATAATTTTTGGTATTGTCAAACTCGTGTGCGTACTCAGTTCGCCGTTGGGTCCCGAGGCGTACCGGGGTCCAACGGTACCTTTTTATCCTTACCAACATAGAACGATGGACGTTACTATGAGCGAAGTACGTCTCGCCGACGTAACAAAGGTGTACGACGATATTCTCGCCGTTGAGGAGATCGATTTGACCGTCCGCGACGGTGAGTTCCTCGTGATGGTCGGTCCTTCCGGCTGTGGGAAATCAACGACACTCCGGATGATCGCTGGCCTCGAGACGATCACTGCCGGGGAAATCGGCATCGGCGACCAAGTCGTCAACGACGTGCGCCCCCAGGATCGGGATATCGCAATGGTGTTCCAGAACTACGCGCTGTACCCGCATATGACCGTGCGGGAGAACATGGCGTTTGGCCTGAAACTGGCCGACGAATTTGACGAGGCCGAAATCGACACCCGCGTCGAGGAGGCTGCTGATCTCCTTGAGATCCCGGAACTACTCGACCAGTATCCGAAACAACTTTCAGGGGGCCAACAGCAGCGGGTCGCCCTCGGCCGGGCGATCGTCCGCGATCCAGACGTCTTCCTGATGGACGAACCGCTCAGTAATCTGGATGCGAAGTTGCGCACCCAAATGCGGACGGAACTGCAACGCATCCAGGAGGAACTCGGGGTGACGACGATTTATGTTACCCATGATCAGACCGAAGCGATGACGATGGGGGATCGCATCGCGATCCTCAACGAGGGCCAACTCCAACAGGTTGCCCGCCCGGAGGTGTGTTATGACCGCCCGAACAACGAGTTCGTTGCCGGATTCATCGGCTCGCCAAGTATGAACTTCTTCGAGGTGACCGTGTCACCGACGGACGATGGGGTTCGCGTACAGGGCACCGGGTTCGAAACGACGCTGCCGGTGACACTGGACGCCGGCGAGTACACCCTCGGCGTCCGGCCGGAGGATTTCACTGCGACAGACGGGACTGGCCGTCTCGAGACGGTCGTCGACGTTGTCGAACCGATGGGATCCGACAATTTCCTCTATCTCCATCCTGTTGATGGCGAGAACGAGATTATTGCGCGTGTTGATAGCGAGTTCCGCCCGGAATCCGGCGACTTGGTTGCGCTCGACTTCGCAGCGGTCGACGCGCACTTTTTCGAGCAGACCGGCGACCGCGTACCGCTTGAAGACGAATTCGAATCCGTGACAACTGCCTAAAGACCATGCTATACGACGCTATTGGAGCCACGAGTAGTGAGTGGGCCGGAAAATCATACGCGGAGATCAAAGAGACCGCGGCGAGGGACGGATCAGTCCTTGTGATCCCAGTTGGCAGTATCGAACAACACGGCCACCATCTTCCCGTCGCGACCGATACCATTCTTGTTGAGGCGATGGTCACCGGGGCCGCGGAACGGGCGCCCGAGGACGCCCCGGTCCTGGTCGTCCCGCCGGTCTGGAGTGGCTTCTCCCCCCATCATCTCTCGTTCGGGGGGACGCTCTCCCTTGAGTTCGAGCACCTCCGATCAGTCCTCGAGGACGTCGCTTTAACCGGGGTCAAAAGCGGATTCGATGCGGTCTGTTTCGTGAACGGCCATGGCGGGAATACGGCGCTGATTAACGCGGTAGTCAGTACGGTCGGGACTTCGACAGACGCCGAAGTGCTTGGGACGACGTATTTCACGTTGGCCACCGAGGAAATCGACGCCCTCCGGGAGAGCGAACTCGGGGGGATGGCACACGGCGGGGAGTACGAAACGTCACTCATGCTTCATCTCCGCCCGGATCTCGTGGCCGATTCGGATACCGCCGCGGCAACGGCGTGGGATGAACACTACGACTGGGGCGGCAGCGACCTACTGAAAGGCGGCACGCTGGCCGTCTATCGTGGGTTCGACGAGTACTCCGAGTCGGGGGCGATCGGGGCGCCGCACCTGGCCAGCGCCGAAAAGGGGTCCCGTATTTACGACATCGTCACGGAGGAACTCGCGGCCCTGTTCGTCGCGATCCACGAACACAACGCGTGACACGCCCCAATCATTTCTATTATTTATTATAATCAAAAATATGATTCCCGGTATATTTTAATAGTTTCAGCATAAGGGTAGTGCATATGCCGAACGACGCGACAGATCCGTTTGGAGAAGAAAGTATCGATCGCCGACAGATGATGAAAGGCCTTGGCGCCGGCGGGATTATCGCGCTGGCTGGCTGTATCGGCGGTGGTGGTGATGGGAGCGACGACAGCGACATTCAGTTCCTGACGATGGGCGTTGGGGATAATATCGAAGACTTCTTCGAAGAAAACAATGCCCAATTCGAAGAGGAACACGACATCACCCTCGAGTTCACGAGCGTCACCTGGGATAACGCCCAGCAGACCGTCAATAACCGGGTCGATGGCAACGAAGCCCCAGATGTCGGACGCTGGCCTGCTCGGTGGATTCCGCAACTCGTCGGGAAGGAAGCCCTCGAGCCCATCGATGACCTGATGGAAAGCGAGTGGGGCGACCGGTTCTATGACGGGATGGCCGAGGGGTGTATGTACCAAGGGAGCTACTACGGGGCCCCGTGGGCGGCGTCGAACAAATGCCTCTACTACAATAAGGACGTCTTCGAGGCGGCCGGACTCGACCCGGAGGACCCGCAGCTCGATACCTGGGACGATATGCTCGCGGCGGCCCAACAGATCCGTGATGAAGCGGAGACGCCGGCGCTCGGGCTTGCCGGGGCCGATGCGATCGAGACCGGCTCGCAGTATTACCACTACCACTGGTCGTATGGGGCCGACCTGATCGACGACGATAGTAACCCCGCCGTGAACTCGAGTGAAGCCGTTGATGCGTTGACCTTTTACACGAATCTCCACCTCGAACACGAGGTCACGCAGTCGTCGCCGCTCTCGTCGACGCGACAAGACATCCGCCAGATGTTTGAGACCGGTGAACTGGGGATGGTTATTGCGCACGTCTACACCAGCCTCAACATCGACGAAGCGAAGGAAAACGGGGAGGTGGATTTCGACTACGGGATCGTCCAGGTGCCTGCCGGACCTGAAGGCCGCTACAGTCTGAACACGATCGATGCGATCTCGATCTTCAGTCAGACCGAGGTCCGCGATCTGGCCGAAGAACTGCTCCAGTTCTACTTTGACGAGGATCGCCACTTCGAATACGCTACTAACAAAGGATTTATGCCGACGATCGAAGCGGTCGGTGAGCGGGATCACTTCCAGAACTCGGAAAACTGGGCCCCGTATATTGAGGCTGCCCAGTATGCGCGTGCCCGGCCGAAACTCTCGAACTTCAATGAGTTTAACAACCGGATGGTGCAAGCGATCCAAGAAGCCCTAGCTGATCAGAAATCGCCGCAGGAAGCGCTTGATGATGCCCAGTCCGACCTCGAAGACACGATGGAATAACCTCGTCGTATGAGTATTGCAGAAGAATACACAGAGACCCCAGCCGATTCACGGCTCAAGCGGAGCCTGACGTATCTCTGGCAGCGGAGACGTGCGTACTTGCTCATCGCACCGGTGACGCTGTTCCTGTGCAGTGTTATTGCCTATCCGATCTTCGAGACGTTCAGGCTGTCGCTGTACGAATCGCCGGCTGATTCGAACATTGAAACGTACGTCGGATTACAGCACTACGTAGAAATCTTCAACAGTGATATCTTCTACCAGCTGCTCTCGCAGACTGGTCGCTGGGTTGTTGTCGGCGTTGCCGGGAAGGCCCTCCTTGGCTTACTGATCGCAGTCCATCTCAATCAGGATATCCGCGGTCGGAAGTTCTTCCGGACGGCGTTCCTGATCCCATGGGGGATCCCGTACGCGATCTCTGCGGTTGTGTTTCGATGGATCGAACACCCCCAATACGGCTACCTCAACGCCGTTTTACTGGAGTTGGGGATCATCGACCAAGGGATCGGAATCCTCGGCAATCCGAATATCGCCTGGATCGGCGTCGTCGTCGCCGATATCTGGATCGGCACACCGTTTATGGCGATCATTTTCTTGGCCGGTCTCCAGTCGATTCCACAGGAATTGTACGAAGCGGCGGCGATCGATGGCGCCGAGAAGTGGCAACAGTTCCGCTACATTACGCTCCCACAGCTGAAGCCAGTCATTCTGATCGCAACACTGCTCTCGACGATTTGGACCTTCGTTAGCTTCGATACGATCTGGACCATGACTGGCGGTGGCCCGATCAACACGACATCCACGCTTGTCATCTGGATCTACCAGGTCGGCCTTAAGAACGGCAATCTCGGCGAGGGAGCCGCGTACAGCGTGCTTGGCTTCGTGTTCCTGTTCGTGTTCGCCATCATCTACCTGCGAATCTACACGTCCGGTGGTGAAGAACTATGACGATGGCTGGCCACGACCAAGCGGGACTCCGGAAAGTCCGCATCTACGGCGTCCTCATTGCCTTGCTCGGGTTGATGATGTTCCCGTTCTACGCCATGTTCTCGAGTACACTCAAGTCGGAGTCGGAGATCTTCTCCAGCCCGGCAACACTCGTGCCGACGGACCCCTCGATTGGAGCATACGTCTCGGTTTGGACGCAGACGGACGTGGTGCTGTGGATCGCGAACAGTTTCCTCATCTCGATCGGCACGGTCGTGTTGACGCTGCTGCTCGCGATTCCGGCCGCCTACTCGTGCGCACGCAACGAGTTCGTCGGCAAGCGGGTCTTCCTCCTTGGGGTACTGGTTGTGCAGATGTTCGCACCCGTGGTGCTGATCGTCGGATTATTCGACGTGATTACGAGTTTCGGGCTGTTCAACAGTTATCTGGCGGTTATCATCCCGGCAGCAGCGTTTACGCTCCCATTCAACGTGTGGATGTTGTACGGTTACTTCAAGACGATACCTGTCTCACTGGAGGAGGCGGCCCGCATCGACGGCGCCTCGCAGCTGCAGATCCTCACGAAGGTCGTGTTGCCGCTCACGAAACCGGCACTGGTGGCCAGCATCACGTACACGTTCCTCTACGCGTGGAACCGACTCCTGTTCGTCTTGACCTTCCTGACGGATGCGTCGAAGTATAACATCCCGCGTGGCGTGTTCTCGATGGTTGGGGCACTCCAGACTGACTGGCGGATGATGCTGACTGTCTCAGTCATCGGGATTCTGCCGCTCTTGATACTGTTTGCCTTCCTCGAGGAATACATCGTGAGCGGGATGACCGCCGGCGCCGTCAAAGAGTAACGACAGCCCACGCTCCTTTTTGCGCCACCCAAACCACTAACACGGGTCCGTTCGTACGACCATTATGGAGTTCGCGATCTGGGGCTATCCCTGGGACGTTCGGGACGAGGGGCCCACCCGTGTCGCCGCTCGCCTCCGCGAGATCGGTGTCTCTGAACTGAATCTGGCAACCAATTACCACACCGTCCAAGCGTTCACACCGCACAATCCGACCCGCCGAACGCACTTCGCTCGGGCGAGTTCGTACTTCAGACCCGATGGCCGATATGGCCGGGTAGAGCCGACGCCCTACGAGGGAATGGAGGGAGACTGGATCGACGAGATCGCCGCCCAACTTCCTGAGTTCACCCTGACCTCGTGGACCGTTGGATGTCACAACTCCCGCCTGGGAATGGCCGCTCCCGACCTCACGCTCGAGTCACCTCATGGCGATGATCTCGTTTTCGGACTCTGTCCGACGAATCCGGCTGTGCAAGAGTACCTCGTCGCCGTAGTCGGGGACCTGGCCGATCGCGACCACTTCGACCGAATCGAACTAGAGACGTTCGATTACTTCTACGGCACCGGGTTTGGCTGGCATCACCAGAAGATCCATGCGCGCCTCGGCACCCTCGGCGAATTTCTCCTTGGGTTGTGTTTCTGCGAGTATTGTCGGGCGGCGGCAGCGGACGCCGGAATCGATGTCGAGACAGTCCGGGAAACGGCTGCGCGAACGCTTGATCACATCGTTGCCGGCCGCGTGCCCCACGACCTCAATCCGGACCGGTGGCTTCGAGCCCAGCCGGCAGTCGCCGACTACGTCGATATTCGGGAGCAGACCCTCATCGACCTGTATGCCGACCTCGCCGACGCCGCGGGTGACACCCCACTCGGCTACTATGCCGGCATGCCGGAACCCGGCCGCGAGTGGCTCGTGGGGGCGGATCTGAACCGGTTGGCTGACTACGTCGATTATTACTGCGTTCCGGCGTATGAATCCTCTCGGGACGCCGTGCTCGACGCGTACCGGACCGTCAACGAGCTGACGCCGGAGATCCCAATCCACGTCGGCGTGCTGCCCGGCCATCCCGCGATCCATGACGAGGCGACCGTCGTTGACATTGTCGACGGATTACGGTCGATCGGTGTCCGGCGGGTGTCGTTTTACAATTACGGACTTCTGCCGGACCGATCGCTCGAGTGGATCGAGTCGGCAACGCGCTAAGAGCGCCGGGGTAGCAGTTCACCTCGATGCCGGCGAGACGGTATCTTCATTGTGGTTCACGAATCAGCACTGTGCATGGAGATCACAGACGTGACTGCGACGACCGTCGACGTACCGCTGATCGAGTTGGACGAGACGCTCGGCATCGGGCCGTATGTGACCAACCACGGCCAGGTCGAGTCGATGGAACGCGTGCTCGTCCGCGTCGAGACGGATGCGGGCATCGCTGGCTGGGGGGAAATGCGGACCTTTCTCTCGGCCGAAGCGACGGAATCCGTCCTCGAGGACGGCATTGGGCCACTGATCGAGGGCCAGTCGCCGTTCGAGGTCGAACGGCTCCGCCGACAGGTGTTCATCGAGTACACCAATATCGAACTGTTTTTCGCCGCTGTCGAGACGGCCTGCTGGGATATCGTTGGGAAAGCACTGAACAAGCCCGTGTGCGAGCTGCTCGGTGGCGCGACCGCGCCCGAGCAGACGGAAGCGATGAATGCCGACGCGGCTGACGCGGAGTCCCGACCCGATCGTGAGGTGGAGTTCGCGTTCTGTCTCGGGATCCTCTCGCCCGAGGAGTCGCGCCGCAAAGCATGCGAAGCGCTCGAGGCTGGCTTCTCGGTGCTCAAGACGAAAGCCGGCCGCGACTGGCAGCAAGACGTCGCCCGCATTGAGGCGATGCACGACGAGGTTGATGGGCAACTCGAGTTCCGGCTCGATCCCAACCAAGGATGGACGCTCGATGAAGCCGTTCGCGTCGGCGCTGCGCTCGAAGATTCGGGCATCTATCTCCAGTATATGGAGCAGCCGATTCGTGTCAACAACCACACCTCCCTCGCAACGCTTCGCCAGCGGTTACGACAACCCATCGCGCCAAACGAGGATACCTACATCCCGAACAACCTCCGGTCGCTCATCACGACCGGAGCGATGGACGTCGCTGTCCTGGATCTCACCCCGGCGGGCGGCATCGCTGGCCTCCGCCAGCAGGCGGCCATCGTCGAGGACGCCGGCGTCCCATATACACATCACTGCGCGTTCGACCTCGGGATTCGAACGGCCGCGATCCTCCATGCTGTCCACGGGCTTCCGGGCTTTTCGCTCCCGCCGGATACGACCTACTACGCGTGGGAGGAGGATATCCTCACGGACCCGTTCGAACTCGCCGACGGCCGGATGACCGTCCCGGATGCGCCTGGACTTGGCGTCGACATCGATCTAGACACGATCGAGAAGTTCCAGGTGTAACGCCTGCCTGCCACGTACTGGGAAACCGCATCGGTGACCTGTCGGGGGATACTGATGCGAATCCAACGAGTCGACGACGAGACGGAGCCCGTCGGATGCGCGTGATCGACAGTGAGGGAAATCTATTTTATACCTGAAAGAGTATAACAAATCGCATGGTCGAGTTGTCTTTAGCTGACCGTCCGGCTATCGTTACCGGTGCATCACGAGGGATTGGCCGCCAGATCGCAACGACGTTCGCCGCTGCTGGCGGCGACGTGGCCATCTGCTCGCGGTCGTACGAGGACGTCGAATCGATCGCTGCACAGATCACGGCCCAACACGACGGGCGCGTTGTCCCCGTCGAATGTGACGTGACGAACGCTGACGAGGTTGCGAATCTGGTCGAGACCACGATCGAAGAGTTCGGCGATCTCCGTGTGCTCGTGAACAACGCCGGCGGCTCGGTCGAATCGGCGGATCTCCTCCATCGGTGCGACGAAGAGACGTATGAGTGGTTGCTCGAGCTCAACCTGAAGGGGCCGTATCTGCTTGCTCGGGAAGTGCTCCCCGCGATGATCGCTGCGGGGGGCGGTTCGATGATTCATGTGGGGTCAGTCAACGGCTTATTCGGCATCGGTCTTGCAGGCTACTCCGAGGCGAAGAGCGGACTGCTTGCCCTCTCACGGAATATTGCGACCCACTACGGCCAGTATGGCATCCGGTCGAACGTCCTCTCCGCCGGGACGATCGAAACACAGAATCGCAAGGATGAGATGGAGAACACCGAAGAACGAACGGACGAGACCAGCGCTCGCGATCGCTGGCTCGACCAGTATCCGTTAGGTCGGTTCGGTCGCCCGGAGGAGGTCGCAGATACCGCCCTCTTTCTCGCCACGGAGCGGGCCGGCTTCATCACGGGTGAAAATATCGTCGTCGATGGTGGCCTCACGGTTAGCCTGCCGACCTCGTTCCAAAATGAAATTTATCAAGCAAATGATCCGCCCGCCGAGCGATGAAACGCTGTCGGATCAGTCGGGTCGATGAGCCGGTCCCCCTTACAGGGAAAGTAACGGACACGCCGTGGGAAGCCGCAGATCCAGTTCGGATACATGAATATCCATGGGGCGTTCCGGGCCCGAAGCGGTCGACAGTTGTCCGATCGGTATACGATGAGGACGCGCTGTACCTGCAGTATCGCGCGGACGACGCGATCATCCGTGCAGAGACAGTAGAACTCAACGGGCCAGTCTGGGAAGACAGCTGTGTCGAATTTTTTGCGACAATCGACCCCCAGCGTAGACCGCACTACATCAACTTCGAAGTCAACTGTATCGGAGCATTCCGGCTCGGATTCGGCCCAAATCGGCACACCCGGGAACTGATCACCGCTGACCAAGCAGCGTCGATTCGGGTCGCATCCTCCCTCGACGAACGTTTAGCGGCGAACTCCGCGGATGACAACCAGTGGTGGGTTGCCGTCGCGCTTCCGTTCGAGACGCTCGCAACCGTCACCGGGAGTTCGATCTCGCCGAGCGAAGGGACAGTCTGGCAAGGGAATTTTCATCGGCTCGGGCCATGTGAGACCTCGTTCTTCGCCACATGGTGCCCGGTCAATACACCCGAACCGGATTTCCACCAGTCATCGGCGTTCGGCCAACTCGTCTTCAAGTAAACTAGCAAACCGACAGATTCAATGGAGAGGTGTGAGATATCGGAACTATGGAAGAGATCGTTACTGATGACGCTCCCGATGCGATCGGACCGTACTCACAAGGGATCAAAGATGGGAACCGGATCTATGTGTCCGGACAGGGACCGGTTGATCCCGAGACCGGGGAAGTCGTCTCAGAGGATATCAGTGAACAGACCGAACAGACGCTCGAGAACATCGCAGCGATCCTGGAAGCCGGCGGCGCGTCCCTCGATGATGTCCTGAAGGCAAACGTATACGTTACCGATATGGATGACTATGACGACGTAAACGAGGTGTACGCGGAGTACATGACCGACCCGTATCCGGCACGAGCGGCCGTGGAAGTCTCAAGACTTCCAATTGAGATCGGCGTCGAGATCGAAGTCACTGCACGCGTCGAGTAGGTGGTGAGGCGGTGACGGGGTTTTAGATTCGATCGAAACCGTACTGGAGAGCGGTTTTTGCGTGCTCGTGCCAGAAATCGGTACCGTACGGCTTCTCGCTTCCCGAGTAACGGACGTTGATGGCGGAGAGAAACAGTGCCGAATCTGTCTCGGTGGTGCATCGTCGGATCGGACCGGTGGCGTTTGAGCCACTGAGAGGTGGGAAACCGGCAGGTGAATTTTATTCATCTTCTAATATATAATATATATAGAATTTCAGGAAACACTTATTATAACCAATGTGGACGATTGGCATGCGCCATGAATCGACGCAACTATCTGAAAGGAGTCGCAGGCGCTGCTAGTATCGTTACCGTGTCACACACGGGTGCTGCACAGGAATGGAGCGACGGTCACCTGCGGGACGGCAAAGAGTTGCCGAATGAGACACCGCCGCGAAAAGGGGAGTCGGTAATCGGGCTCACCGACCAGATCGATACAGTCAACGCGGGGATCATCGGACTCGGGAACAGAGGCTCCTCGATGACGCAGCTCATCGATGCGATGTACCCGGAGAAGGGCGAAATCCGGGCCATCTGTGACATCCGCGAAGAGGCCGTCAAGAGCATGTATTCCTGGATCGACGAGGAAGGAGAGAACGACACCGAGAACGTGGCTACATACTCGGGATCGAAAAACAGCTGGAAGAAGCTGGTACAGCGCGATGATCTCGACCTCGTCTTCGTATTTACGCACCATCAGGCCCATACGCCGATGGCGGAGTATGCTATGAAGAAGGGAAAGCACGTGGCTGTCGAAGTGCCTGCGGCGACATCGATCAAGGAGTGTTGGACCCTCGTTGAGACCGCTGAGCAGACCCAGCAGCAGTGTATGATGCTGGAGAACGTCTGTTACTTCGACGAGGAGCTGTGGATTACCAATATGGTTCAGGAAGGCGTGTTCGGTGACCAGTTGAACTACGCCTCTGGGGGATATATTCACAACCTGGTGTCCCACTACTTCTTCCAGGCGTACTGGAACGACTGGCGGGCGAAGAATCACCTCCAGTACAAGGGCGATCTGTACCCGACTCATGGGCTAGGCCCCATTGCGTTCTATATGGGACTCAACCGTGGCGATCAAATGGAGTACATTGCGAGCCAGGAGAGTCCGGAGAGCAGGCTGACCCAGCGGGCGCAGGAACTCCCCGAGGACCACTGGGCTCACGGCATCGATGACTGGGCCAACGGCGACACGACGCGATCGGAGATCATAACGAATCAGGGGCGCCAGATCCACCTCCAGTTCGACGTCAAGACCAACCGCGGCTACAGTCGCAAGAACGAACTCGCGGGGTCAGAAGCCTACCACGAAGGCTTCCCGAGCCAGCTGGCCCTCAACAGCGAAGGCCATGGGTTCGTCGACGACGAGACCTACGATGACTACTATGAGGAGTACCGCCATCCGCTCTGGAAAGAGATGGAAGAGATTGCCGAGGAGTACGGTGGTCATGGCGGCGGCGACTTCCTCGAGATCTACCGCTTGTTCGACGCGTTCAACGAGGGGCGCCCCCTCGATATGGACGTCTACGACGCCGCTGCGTGGAGCGCAGTCCGGCCGTTGTCCGCGATCTCGATCGAACACGGCGGCAAACCGGTGAAGTTCCCTGACTTCACTCGTGGCGCGTGGAAAGAGGACCGCGAACTGCAGGTCATGGACTTCGATACGATTTGAGGACCTGTTCTCCTTTTTGAGATGCGACGCCGCGCGCCATCATTTATAAAGTAATTAAAGTCATATAAAATAATACTATTTGTTATTTATTTATAGTAGTAAATATTACATAACTTTTTAGTAATGAGGTGTGGAATAGCACTTTATATGTCAAATACTGGCATGGGACGACGCAGAGCCCTGCAAACGATTGGTGGCATCGGCACCCTCTCATTCGGGATTGGATCCGCTGCAGCACAAGGATCCGGGAGCAGTGACACACGTCGTGTGGAGAATATTGTGCCTATACCGGTCGAAACTGAAGTGACAAGCGCTGGTTACGAGATTACCGACGAGACGGCGATCTACGTCGGTGAGACGCCAGCGACGGATGTTGCGAAATATCTGGCCAACTTCTTCCGGACACCGACAGGTTACGAACTTCCTATCCGCAAGCGGCCACCTCGAGGGTCGACCGGCGGCATCTCGTTGCGACTCGCCGGCGCGTCTGATGAGGTCGGTGAGGAGGGGTATCGCTTGCAGGTCAACCCCAGCGGGGTGACGATTCGTGCCAACGCGCCAGCCGGGCTGTTCGCCGGTGTACAGACACTCCGTCAACTCCTGCCGCCCGCAGTTGAGGCTGACTCGGTACGGGCAGCCGACTGGACCGTACCCGGCGTCCAGATTCGGGATTATCCACGGTTCGCCTACCGGGGTGCACACTTGGATGTTGCACGGCACTTCTTCGATGTCGATGACGTCAAACAGTACATCGATTATCTCGCCCAGTATAAGGCGAACCACCTGCATCTACATCTCACTGACGATCAGGGCTGGCGCATTGAGATCGAGAGTTGGCCGAAACTCACCGAGATCGGCGGCTCCACAGAGGTCGGCGGCGGTGAGGGTGGCTTCTACACCCAAGACGAGTACCGCGAAATCGTTGAGTACGCACACGAACGATTTATTACCGTTGTCCCGGAGATCGACATGCCGGGGCATACCAATGCGGCGCTGGCCTCGTACGCTGAACTCAACTGCGATGGCGAGCGGGAAGATCTCTACACTGGCACGCAGGTTGGATTCAGTTCACTGTGTGTTGACAAGGAGATCACCTATGAGTTCGTTGATGATGTGATCCGCGAGGTGGCAGAACTCACACCCGGACCGTACATCCATATTGGCGGCGACGAAGCCTACGTCATCACCGATGAAGAATATAACTACTTCATGGAACGAGCAATCGACATTGTCCGAGACCATGGAAAACGTCCCCTGGGCTGGCACCAGATCCTCGGGCCTGATCCGGAAACCGACGTGATTCCCCAGTACTGGTATCCGGGGAGCGAGGCCCCAGAAGTCGCCGAGGCCGCACAGAAGGGGAATGAAATCATCGCTTCCCCCGCGAGCCGTGCCTACCTCGATATGAAATACCACGAGGACACCGAACTCGGTCTCGACTGGGCAGGGCTCACATCTGTGAGAGAGGCCTACGACTGGGATCCTGGGACGTTCATCGAAGGAGTTAACGAGTCATCAATTATGGGTCCTGAGACGGCACTTTGGGCCGAGACCCTAGAGACGCTGGACGACATCGAGTTCATGCTGTTCCCCAGGTTCCCTGCTATCGCCGAACTTGGATGGTCACCTGATACCAAAACTGACGACTGGGAGTCGTTCCGCGAACGGTTGGCTACTCAAGGTCCACGCTGGGATATCCAAGATATCAACTATTACGGATCGTCACAGCTTCCCTGGCCATAATCCGCACAGAGGTGTATCCGTTAATCTGGTCCACGCTCTTCGGAAGCAGATTATTGATCGAACAGAGCTGGTGCTGTGAAAGCGTAGCGGGCAAGGGCGATGCGTCAACATCACCCGACTATGTTCCCAGTTGAAGTGTTTCGCTCGGAGGCGAGCGCCGCGAACCTGCTCCAGCAGGTTCGCTGGCGCGAGGGCCTCCAGTGCCCGCGCTGCCAGTCTGAATCGGTGATCAAGTACGGCAGCTATCGAGAGTATCAGCGGTATCGCTGTAAAAATTGTGGACGCACGTTCAGGCGCTGTTCAGATTAGAGTTTGAAGGAGTGAGGCGGTAGAATTCAGAGTGGTTATGCCAGAATTCGACCGCCTCACCGGAGCTAGCATCGGGATTGAATTAGATTTTGTGGAGCGCGAGCAGACACCGCGTGAGCTGATGCAGCCGAGTATCCAGCTCCAGCTACGCGGATTATCACTTTCGGATACTGTATCTGTCTTGGAGAGTTTCGGTGTCGAGCGGGCCCGATCCACGATTCATAACTGGGTGCAAAAAGCCGATCTACAGCCGGTCGGTGGCAACCAAACGGATCACGTCGCGCTCGACGAAACCGTGATCCATCTCAACGATCAACGCTACTGGCTGTACGCTGCTATCGATCCAAAACGAACGAATTTCGCCATGCCAGTCTGTTTTCGACGCGGAACGAAGGAGTTACCTCGATCTTTCTCTCCGCACTCATCGATTCCGGGTCATGGCTCAAAGCAGCACTCTATCGACACGGACTCCGATTTCGACATGAAAAACACGGAAATCGGAACGCTATCGAACATCTCTTCCAAAAGATACCACGTCGTATCTCTCAATTTGGAAACTACTTCAGAAATGCCGATCCAACAACCGCTGAAACATGGTTGCAGAGCTACGCATACTGCTGGAACCAACTCATCTGAACAATGCCTCGTAGTACCACAACGTTCATTCCGGTTGGGCAAGCCCCTCACTACGTGCAGATCAGCGTCATCGGGAGCGGCTACGTGGAGACGACGATCGCGGCCTGTGTCGCGGAGGTTGGGCACGAGGTGACCGCGATTGACATCGACCCGGGGTACGTCGAGAACCCGATCCCCGAGGCCGTCTACGTCCACGATACGTGTGCCGATACGTCGGCGTTCGAAGCCGCGACCGGCTGGGCACCCGCGATCGACTTCGAAGAAGGACTTCGACGCGTCTGTGCACAGTACACTGACGCCACAGCGGAGACAGAAGCCGCGGCAGAGTCGTCGTCCCAGTAATCCGAGCAGCGCACGTTCTCCGGACTGCTTTGCGTGGGCACGTGCTGTGGCTCTCAGCCGGTGAATTCAGCCTCGAAAGGAGGGCGATCCATGGCGGCCCAGAAAACGACACCACGGGCTTTGTTGAAAGCTCATCCTTCAGATGTGTTTTTGACTGAAACAACTGTTATGTAGATGTGCGAATGGAACATAGGTTGACGATTTTCAAACTCGAATTCAGTATCTCGATATAGTTGAAAACAGAATATTTACGTCGACAATATTTTGATGTAGTCGTATGTCCGATCGCACCGATCGATTACTCGCCGTGCTTGTCGTGCTGGTGGCATTGTTGGTCCTGTCCGCACCGAATCTAACCGGAAATGATCTGGGGCTGATCATACCAAATCTGATCGCAATTTTCGCTCTACTGTATGGACTGATCGCACTGGTGAGAACGTCCTGACGAACCTATCCAAATTGATACGTCTGCGCCCTATACGTAACACGGCCACCGGGAACCTATCATGACTGGAGGATTTCAACAGAGCCGATCAAGCGCAATCCCGGGGCGATTGACATTCTTCTCGGTGACAAAGGATATGACGACCAGAAAATCAGACTACTTGCTCGTCAATACGAGGTTCGTCCCCTGATCAAGCATCGTGAGTTCACGACGCTTCATAAGGTACGGAACGCACGCTTAGACGCTGATCTCTACGGACAGCGGAGTCAATCAGAGACAGTCAACTCAACGCTCAAGCGGAAATCCGGCGCGTTCGTTCGCTCACGATGATGGTGGAAGCAGTTCCGTGAACTCACCATCGCTTGTCTCATCCATGATATCGACCGATCACTCTGAACGGTCAGTACAGGCGTCGAAGTTAACAACCCAAGTTGAACGAGTTTCTCCTATTCGTCTGACCGAGGGGCAATCCGGATGAAGTCTGCCGCGACACTCTCGTCTGAGGAAACTGATTCGTGCGAGACTGGCTGAGCAGGTGTCCCGACATCCTTGACCGGCTCAGAAAGCACGGTGATGAGGTATCCGGTGTCGGAAAAGACATCGGACTCCGAATTCACGTGGAGTAACACGTTTCTCTGGTTATCTCGGTGTTGCAGATCAGCAGTGATACCGATATCCGATCCCGTGGGTCGGTTCACTGGAGTGGGACTGGAACTCGACTCTCCGTCTTCCCGAGGAGACTGTCGCGTCGACGTACGGTTGGCTTCATCATCGGGCGCCGCGACCGGAATCTCGGTAAGTTGCGATTCTTCGCTGCTGTCTAATTGTGCAACTCCGTCGATTGAGAGGTCGTCAGGGACGCTTGCAGTCGTTGAACACCAGTATGCGAGACTCACGTGCTCATCTCGCTTGTTTCGCGCGTAAAGTGGGACGCGATCAGGGAGAGCAGAGCCAGCCCTACCCACGAGTCCGGCACAGCCCGCTAAACTCCCGGTGAGGACAACACCGGAAGTTCTGAGGAGACCCCGCCGGCTGAATCCACTCATGTTTCTCATGTTCTATTGAGGCTGCAAGTATATTCTGTAAACGTAGTATCCAAAATTGCTATAATTCGCCCTCTTCAACGACTGGCTGTTTCATACTGTGTGGTGTCTGAAGAATAGAATTTCAACAGAGCCGTAGATTCGTAATCAGTGGAATCCTGCGGCCGCCAATCGTGTCATTCGTCCGCTGAGACCGGTTCGCCGTCTTCCATCCGCCATTCGAGTTCGACTTCTAACTCAGCCTCGTCGTCGGTAACCTCGTACTCGACTTCCAGTTCGAAGTGCTCTGGAACCGCGACTGTGAAACCGTTGTCTCCTTCGATGTCGATTGTCCCGTTCTCCACACCATCGGCGACTTCGCGGAGGATCCTCGCACCGTCTGCCCGACTCATCACTTGCTCACCTTCACGTTCCGTCTCATCGTCTGCTGATTCCGCTTCGGTCTTGGATTCTTCGTCGTCGTTTCCCATACCGAACGTGCAACGGCTGTCAATAAAATATCTCGGCCTTCATATCTGCACAACCTGATCGGTGGTGGTCACCACTTCTATCGGAGCACCATCGGAAGGATCCTTACTGTCTCAAGTGGTAAGTCTATCTCCTGTACTGAGCGATCACCACCGTCGGAAATCAAGCCGAATCTCATGCGACGTTCGCGCCTTCTATTCAGCAGCCCCTGGCCGAACTACCGACCTGCTGTCAGGAACGGAATGCGAGATACAGAGGATGAGTTCAGCACATGACTTTCGTTTGTTTCACGCTGAAGTCACTGAACCGACTGCTCAGTAGACGTGCATACTTATCGTGAGAAACGCTCTCTGGAATTCAACCCAAAGGCTCTTATCATAGGTATTATTAGTTACTGAACATGTCTGGTATGCCCTCCCGCCGCACTATTCTCAGCCTGATAACGGTGAGTGGAATCGGAGGGATTGCCGGGTGTAGCGATGTGATTAACTCAGAGAAACCTGCACACACTGTGAGTGTCTACTTGCATAATCGAAATGCTGTCCGTGATGTCACCGTCACGGTCAAAGAGGATATGGAGCGGTTGTGTTCGAACGGGATTACTCCCTTTCCGACGACAATGAAGCACATGAGGACGCAACGTTCCCCGAGTCAACCAATCCACATACCGTCGTCGTGACTGTCGATGGAAAACAGTTCAAACAGCCGTGGCCGGAATTCAACGACCCGAACAATCAGTGTTCCAAAGGGAATTGGGAAGGTATCGAAGTCTGGATTAAAGGTGCTCCGAGGGAATCCCCGACTGTTCTTTTAACAGGCAATTGCCAACATGTTACGATTGAATAATGATGGCATCTATCAAAAGAACAAACACCACTTCTGAACGTTGTTCTATACACGCCCTATACTGAGCGATCACCACTTTCGTAGACCGAACCGGATCTCGTACCACATTCGCGCCCTTTATTCAGCAGACGAGATCAGAATTAACGAGGAGTTGACAAGAGCGGCGTGCTGAATAGAGAGGGTATATGCAGCAGAACGACTCCGTTTATTTCGCGCCGAAAGCGGTGCATCACCCGCTCACTAAACGTACGAATCTAACCCTGCCGCCAGCCTCGCAGGCGGTTTAGAACGACTCTTGGTGGCGCAGACCCTCCTGATCGGGTGCACCTTCGTCCTGGCGGTCCTCGCCGGGGGCGGGCGGCGTTCGGTCGCTGTAGTTCTTGCGTCCGATCGCCTCGTCGCCGACCATGTTCATGATCGTCTGTTTGACCTCCATCTCGGAGTCGTAGATGCCCTGATTGAGCGGTTCGAGGAGGTCGGCGAACGTCGCCCGTCCGTTGCCGAACTCGAGTTCGTGATCCCTGTAGGCCTCGAGCAGGTCCTCCTTGCTCGCCGGGTACTCGTGAGTTTCGAGCTTCTCATGGAGGTCGCCCAGATCGACGCCTTGCTCGCGGCTGCGGTCGCTCATGGGTAGATGGTTGACGTTCGATGGAATACAATCCCACCTTGCAAGTGCGCACCGACGCGAACGATACAAGACGCGTCCTCACGTTCCAGTGATCGTTCTGTCTGGAATGAGTGAAAACTTCATCGAATCCCGTGATCTCAATGAAGATGCTAACGAAGATGGAATCCTCGAAAACCGGTTGATCCCGGCGAGTTCGTCGAGGTAATTCGGCCATTCGAGAAGTTCCGGTTTGCAGTTATGATAGAGGACTGATGGCGACCGATTCAATGGTAACCCCTTCCCTTCCTCTGTACTAAGCGATTCGGCCCGTCACAATTTCTGTGGAGTACCGTGCGACATTCGCGCTATGGATTCAGCACGGCTCTATCAACATCTATATTTCCTGATGAAAGCATTCACGTTAGGTTTGCAGATCTACGTAACAGCTGTTTCAGACAAGATTGTATCTGAAGAATAGGATCTCAACAGAGCCGCGCCTCGCTATTATCGTCGCTAACGAAGACTTATGGTCAATCGATTGGAACGTAGGGGCGATGCGACCACCCCATGGGAGATCACGCACCACCGACCCGACCGGAGACGGTGCGACGACCCCCTCGTCGCCTGCGACTGTGCGAGGGACGACCCGACGGCGCATGCTGCTGACCGCGGGCGCCGGCATCGCGTCGATCGCCGGTGTCCGCTCGACGCAGGCGACACAGACCACCGGATGTGACGAACGGTGGCACTTCGAAACCGGTGAACACGTTCACTCGTCACCGACGGTCGTCGACGGCACCGTCTTCGTCGGGAGTGGGGACAATAACCTGTACGCGGTGGACGCCGAAACGGGTGACGAACAGTGGCACTTCGAAACTGATGGCCCCGTCGGCCACGTCCGATCGTCACCGACGGTCGTTGACGGTACCGTCTTCGTCGGGAGTTATGACGACAACCTGTACGCAGTGGATGCCGAGACGGGCGACGAACAGTGGCATTTCGAAACCGGCGCCAGTATAAGCTCGTCGCCAACGGTCGTCGACGGTACCGTCTTCGTCGGGAGTTCTGACCACAACCTGTACGCAGTGGATGCCGAGACTGGTGACGAACAGTGGCATTTCGAAACCGGTGCCAGGATACTCTCGTCGCCGATGGTGGTCGGCGGCACTGTCTTCGTTGGGAGTAATGACAACCACCTCTACGCAGTGGAGGCGGAGACGGGCAACGAACAGTGGCACTTCGAAACCGGTGGCGATATTCCCTCCTCGCCGACAGTGGCCGAGGAAACCGTCTTCGTTGGGAGTATGGATAACAACTTGTACGCAGTGGACGTCGCAACGGGTGACGAGCAGTGGCGCTTCGAAACCGGTGACGAGGTCTTCTCGTCGCCGACGGTGGTTGATGGGACCGCCTTCGTCGGGAGTGAGGACTACAACCTGTACGCAGTGGACGCCAAGACGGGTGAGAAACGGTGGCGCTTCGAAACCAGTGACCACGTTGTCTCGTCACCGACGGTGGCCGACAGCACGGTCTTCGTCGGGAGTCTGGACAACCACCTCTACGCAGTGGGCGCCGCAACGGGCGACGAGCAGTGGCGATTCAGAACCGGTGACCCGGTCTTCTCGTCGCCGACGGTGGTTGACGGCACTGTTTTCGTCGGAAGCTGGGACAATAACCTGTACGCAGTCGAGACAGGGGTCGCCGGATCGCGCGTTTGCCATGGGCAGTACACCACTCCGAGCGCTGACGACAGTATGTGGGGGGTTGCCGATGAGGTGCCGGGCTTCGGTGTTCCGGGTGCACTCACCGCCCTCGGCGGCGTGGCCTACCTGCTGAACCGGCGACGTACCGACGAGTGACTGTACGCACAGCGCTTCGCAGTCCAGAGCGTGCAGCGAGAAGGTGAGATGGTCTAAATAGCTATACTGAGCAATTCGACCCGTTCCGATTCCGATTGAGTCCGTGCTGAATATGCGCCCTGGGCCTTGTTTAGACGCGTGAAATCAGTGGTGTTAGAGCCTCACAGCTTGCTCGATGTTTCTGACGGCGGTCTTTAGGACGAGTTCTATGAACTGGCCAAACCACGTTCTCGCCGCAACATCTCGTCGAACCGATGTTTCAGTGCGAAGAAGATCGCGTCGACGATCGAGCGGCGGTGATAGACGTTCTCGTCGTGGTGAGCGTTGTACGCTTTGTCGAGTCCATAGAACGCACGATGTTTGATTACCGGGCGGATGCCAGCGTCCCTGAGTTCGTGCCACGGCGCGTCCCAGTCGTAGCTTTTGTCGGCGGTAATGTGTTGGGATGGATTTTTGACGGTTTACTTGTAACGAATCTATATGAGTGGTCTCCATCTCGTAGTTGGTGGGCTGGTCGGCACAATAATTGGTTCCATGTTTGGGACTGTTGGGGCATTCTTCGGACTCCTCGTCGGTCTATTTATCGGGGCGTACTTTTGGGAGGATTCGTCAAATGAGAATCAGCGCGTAGCAGAACTCGAACAGCGTGTGAACGAACTGGAAGGGGAATTAGAAGACGAGTGACACTGTTTTTGGGTGTGACGGTTGCTAATCGGTACGCTACCTCGTCGGCCTGTCCTGAGCGATCATCACTTTCGTAGATCGGTCACGATTTCGTGCCGCATTCGCGCTCGCTATTCAGCAGACGAGATCAGAACTGACGAGTCGTTGGCAAGAGCGGCGTGCTGAATAGAGAGGATGAGTTCAGCAGCTTGTACCGACTTCGGACGTCATATTGGTCCGGCCGGCCCCTGATGAGTAGTCGCGGCTAGCAGGATCAAATACTGGGGTTATCGTGCTGACTTGTCCGATGGCTACCATTGTTGGGTAAGAAAACACCATCACTGAGGTGAAAATATACGGCTACGGTTTATTTGAGGATCTGAGGAGCGAGAAGTGCGCATCCAACTCGCCCAGTACAACGGTAGACGTACTGGGTTTGAACAGAAAATAGCTATTTTACCTCACTGAAGACACTTATGCTATCGGTGATTCCATGCGATTATGGAACGACGAACGGCGCTCAAACTGGCGGGCGGGGCCGTTTTGGCCGGGAGTTCGATCGCCGGGGGATATCAGGTCGTCTCCGAACGTGGTACGTGCGATTCCGGCGCGAAAGGCCATCGGTGGTGCTACGGCGTCGGCGGGCGGCTTGACGCCGTTACGGACGGGACGCTGTTCGCACGGGAGCAATCTGCAGAAGAGAAACCGTGGTACGAACGTCGCTTGCAGTCTGAACCGGTAGCCGACGGGGAGGTCGTCGCTCTCGACGCCGCCACGGGTGAGGTCCAGTGGACGTATGGCGAGACGGGGCAAAACGACAGCTACACGGAGCTCGCAGTCGAAGACGGCGTGTACTTCGGCCACTGCGGCGACGACGATTGCACCGAGCTGATTGCAGTGGATGGGGACGGTGAGGAGCGCTGGACGCGGGACGTGCGCATCGGATATCGGCGTCCCATCGTGGCCGACGGGACCGTCTACGAGGATGGCCGACCGCTGCGTGCGCTCAACGCGGCCACGGGCGAAATACAGTGGACCTATCCGAAGGATCAGGACGGATCGGCCGCCGCGCTCCACGCCGCCGACGTCGTCTACGTGGGTTCCAACACCGCCATCGTCGCGCTCGATCCAGACGACGGAGCCGTTCGCTGGCAGTACGACCTCGGCGAGGACACCGTCGACACGTCGTTCGAGGACGGCGTCGCGTACGTAGTGACCGCCGAACAGGTCGCCGCAGTCGCGGACGGCGATCGGGTGTGGCGCTGGGAGTTCGACGTCGATGTCGACAGAGAGACGGAGATCGTCGGGATCGCTTCCAACCACCTGCTCGTGCTCTCCACCGATGGCAGCGGCGAGTACCGGCTCCACGCGTTCGACCTCGAAATGGGCGATCGATCCTGGGTCTCCGATCCGATCGAGAACCCGAATTCGGAGTACGATCCAGACGTCGCCGTCCACGATCAGAGAGCCTACGTCGGAGCAGCACAGCTCCGAGCACTCGACGCGGCAACGGGGAGCGAGCACTGGAACGTGGCACTCGACGCTGGGCCAGTCCAGTCGGTGACCGTCGGGGGAGCTGGCGTCGGCGGAGACCACGAGGTGTTCGTGCAGGTCGACGAACACCTGCTCGCCAGCTTCACGCAGGACGGCGAGCGGACGTGGGACGAGTCCGTCCCGGGGAGAATCTGGAACTACCTGGCCGACGAGTCCGTGTTCGTGGCGACGGACGAGGGAATCTTCACGCTGGATCGACAGGACAACCCATAGGACCTCGTCCAAGTGCTGTACGCATTGGCGAAGCGATTGATACGAGAGGTCCAGTCCCTCACAGATATTTAATCGCTACCTGCGCCTTGTCTCTTGCAGAGCTTCCACGAACGACCGAGCGACTGGCAGAAGCGATGTACGAGATATAGAGGATGTATCCATCACGGCGACTCGCATTATTTCACCTAATTGGCTCTGAACTATCCGGTATAGAGACGTGCTTATGTAATGTGATATCTTTCACAGTCAACTGGCGTTCACTTCCGTGTCCCACTGCCAGCGAGCCATCCGGCCAGCCCAAGCAGTATCAGCCCCGAAACGCCCGTAATAACAACCGGTTCTGTCGGGGTGTGGGTCGTTCCGGAGAATTTAATTCCCCACTCTATCCAGTGGATACCGACTATACCGAGGGCACCAGCCACACCGAGATGCCACCCGGTATGGTGGGCGTCGGTTGCCCAGCGATGAACGAGGTGCGCAGCAGCGGTACCGACCAGTCCGAGAAGAAAGAGTTCTGCGATAAACACCACTGGCGCAACGGCTTCTGGGTAATTCACCCCCAGTATCGTAGTAAGTCTCTTCGGATTGGACGGAAAGAGAAGAGACCATCGCCACGGACTCTCGAGCGTGTCAAGTGGAGCCGCCGCTCGAAGACCGTACACCCCTGCAAGGAGTACCGTAGCGAGAGTGGTATTCCGGAGAAACGAGTTCCACCGCGTATGCATCACCCATACTTCAGTCTACGATGTGATGATTATTTTGCCTGTACTTAGCGGTCATTAACGTCGCAAACCGAGTCGAATCTTGTGGCACATTCGCGCCTTATATTCAGCAGCGACTGGGCCTTATACCCAAATACTGACAGGAACTGGGTGCGAGATACAGAGGATGAGTTTAGGACGACGGCTTCGTTTGCTTCATCCCGAAGTCAATGAAGCAACTGTTCAGTAGATATGCGAATGGAACGCTGCGGAAGGACTCGAACATCCGCGGGCAAAGCGAGCGGTTCGCCGCCGGAGCGGGGTGAAACCTCGCAACGGTGGTTTTTTGACATCAACGGGTTTTACCGGGTTCGATCGAACGAGCGCAGCGAGTGAGAGAAGACCCCGGTAAAAGAGGGAGTTGTACTGATTGGTCGGCGCCACCGACTCTCTCACCTCACTGAATGACCAGCGTAGCAATTACAGCCGTATACGACACCGCTTCACTCCTTCAAACGCTAATCTGAACAGCGCCCTCCCAGCGGACCGGTATCTTGTTCTATTCGTAGTATCTTCTTTCATTCACGAATGGCAGCCATCGCTAACGGGAAGTGGCGAGCACTCGTCCTGGTCGGGATCGCGGAGTTGTTCGCGATGACGCTGTGGTTTAGCGGGACAGCAGTCGGCCCGGAACTGGCCGAGATGTGGCACCTCTCCGCTGCCGAGACGGCGTGGCTGACCAACGCTGTCCAACTGGGCTTCGTCGTCGGTGCACTGCTGTCGGCAACGCTCACCATCGCTGATGTCATCCGGCCTCGGTATCTTTTTGCAGGCTCTGCGCTCGCCGGTGCTGGTGCGACAGCACTCATCGCTGGCTTCGTCTCGAGTGGCCTCCCGGCCATCGTCCTCCGTTTCGCCACCGGCGTCGCCCTCGCTGGTGTCTATCCGACGGGGATGAAGATGATGGCCGCATGGTTCGACAAAGGGCGCGGCCTCGCTATCGGTGTCCTCGTCGGCGCACTCACCGTCGGTTCAGCGTCGCCACACCTCATCCGGGCCGTCGGCGGCATCGGCCAACCAGATCTCGTGCTCTACGGGACCGCAGGGCTCGCAGCCCTCGGTGGGCTTCTCGTCCTCGCTTACGAGGACGGTCCACACCAGCCTGAGGCGTCCCCGTTCGACCCCAGCGCGATTCGGCGTATCGTCACCGACCGTAGCGTCGTCCTGGCGAACACCGGCTACTTCGGTCACATGTGGGAACTGTACGCGGTCTGGACCTGGATACCGATCTACCTCGCTGCCAGCTTTGAGGCCAGCGGGACGGCCAACGCGGAACAACTCGCCGCGCTCCTGGCGTTCGGTACAATCGCCATCGGCGGCGGGGGTGCCTGGCTCGCGGGCTCGGCCGCTGATCGCTGGGGCCGCTCGCTAGTGACGAGCGTCTCGATGGGCGTTTCCGGCACCGCCTGTCTCCTTGCCGGGGTCGTCTTCGGTTCGTCACTGGCCGTCATCGTCCCATTCGTCCTCGTCTGGGGCTTTTTTATCGTCGCGGACTCCGCACAGTTCTCCGCGGCCGTCTCGGAACTCGCCGAAGAGAGTTACGTCGGCTCTGCACTGACGCTGCAGACTGCCATCGGCTTTCTCATCACCATCGCCTCTATCCAGCTGATTCCCCTGGTCCAAAACGTGGTTGGGTGGCAGTGGGCCTTCGTGCCACTCGTCGTCGGCCCGCTCGTGGGCACGGGTGCGATGCTGTGGCTACGAACGCTCCCCGAGGCTGATCGACTGGCAAGTGGGCGCGGTTGACATCCTCCCCGCCCTGAACAGTAGACGCCGAAGCTAAGTTGCGGCGTTGCTGGTAGGGGTGCTATGGTCGAGACGACCGAAGCAAAACAAGTCTGTCGCGCCGCTTCTACCGTCGTTTACCCAGCGCTCGAGTTCGATATCAAACCCTGTGGAAGCTATACGAGAGAGGACTTTCTGGAAGTCCTCTCTCGTGTCGCTTTTGAGCAAGCGTTCGCTAACTCCGCTGGAAAAACGTGCCAGCTCGATCACGGCGAGGTCGTTGACGTAAATGCACACGACGCACTACCGAAGTGACCGACAAAAAGGTCCGATCCCGGAGTCGCGTGACGGGTCCGATTGCCGCTTCACGATCCCCTGACTGGCCCCGAGACCGGTGTGGACAATCGGAGATCTCAGTCGGACGCGGACTCGACGGTCACGTCCCCGTCTTCGGCGTCCTCGCCCCCTTGCAGTCGCCGTTCGGCCTCGTCGCGATCAGCGGGATAGCCGACGTCGATCCGCCAGCCGTCGAGGCCGATCGCGTCGATCGTGCGGCCGCTCTGGATCAGCAGGTCGATCGCCTCGCTGAGGTCGTACTCGCCGCGATCACGTTGTAAGCAAGAACCCAGAACCCATACTCTTTTGAATACCTATTCCTAATAGGAATCATATGCCTAATAGGAAGGGGTCAACCACGATCGCGGTGGAGTATCCATTCCCGGAGGAGCGAATATTTCGCTACCAAGCGATGCAAGACGTCCTCTCTGTCGTGATCGATTAGCCGTACTCCGAGTTTACCGTCAGCGAGCTTGCGACGGTGATCGATGGGAATCAGGCGACCGTCTCGAAGGCAGTTAAGTTACTTTCCGCAGCTGGCGTCGTGGAGACGCGCAAGGAGGGACGAAAACAGTACGTCGGGATCAACCGCGATCGGCTCAGTAACCCTGACCCAGTCCTTTCAATTCCACAGTCGGAGTTTCACAAGCCGGTCCGGGCGTTTCTCGACCACCTCCACGAAGAGGTCGACGAGTTGATCGGCGTCGTACTTCTCGGCAGTGTTGCTCGGGGAGAAGCAGACCGAGCCAGCGATATCGACCTGCTCATCATCGTCGAAAAAGACAAGACCCCGGCTCGACGTGCCGTGCAGTCGATCGTTCGCGAACTCCAAGAGACGAAGTTCGACGGAGATCGATACACGTTCCAGACGTTGGTCGAATCCGTCGAGAGTGCCCGTAGAATTGGCGAGCGGTTACAAGAACAGTTCGACGAAGGAATAACTCTCGTTGGGTCAGACCAACTCGCTGAGATCAGAACGGAGGTGTATAGCGATGGTGAACGAAGAGATTCGTGACGATCTGGCAGCCGCTGAACGAACGTTCGAAGACTCGCCGGTCACGATCGAAGAAGGACTCAATGTCGACGATCCCGAGTGGTCCAACTTCGTCGGGCCTGCCGACTTCTCGCAGCGGGATTCCATCTGCTTGAGCGAGGGTACTACACCGTTGTGATCGAGTCGGCTTTCGTCGCGATCGAACGGACGATCCAGTTTCGGCTCATCCACGACGGAGCGATGGCACCCGAGGAAATCATCAGCAGCCATAGTCGGCTCTACCAGCGAGGAGCCGAGGCCGGATTGTACGCCGATCGATTCGGTGAGGAACTCACCGAGCTGTGGAATCAAAACCGGACGAAAACGTACTATCGACTCGGGATCGCGACCGAGGAGCAAGCCGAAGCGATGCGCCAACTCGCCACCAACTTCCACCACTATCTGGTTTCGACGAGTCGGATCAAGTACGAGTGTATTTGCGAGAAGTGATCGAAGCGATTGCTCGCGTGGTGTAACCAGCCTCGGGCCACCGCGCCCGAGGCTTTGAACTGGAATTAGGCGCTAAGTCCCCTTCCTCAAGGAGCAACGCAGGGAGCAAAGTGATGGATTTGCATACCGACCCACGGCTGTTTCAGAAGGAAAGGTATCGAACCAATAGGATTTCAACAGGGCCATCGCTTCGTAGTTTCAACCGTTCTATCGAGGATGGAGGATACGTCGTCTCGAGCCAGCACACTCAACGACGACGGGCAGATACTGACCGGAGGAAAGCCATAGAACTGTTCTCACGGGCGTCTAACCAATCCCCAGAGGGGCTTCAGCACTGTGCCGATGGTCGTTCAACAGACGCCATCTAGATTTAACTCTGCCCAGTAGGATGGGCGTCAGGCCGATCGTCCGGACCAGCGTCTGTCTGTGTATGACAGGTGAATCCTGTGCCTGCTGTGACGAAGCCGTCGAACAGTCCGACGAGACCGAGCGAACGGCGAACTGGATACGCACCGAGACGAGCGTCCTCGACGCCGAACTGCCCGAAGCGTTGCGCTCGACGTTCGGCCGGTTCTTGGGCCAGCGCGTCGAGACCGTCGGCGAGTGGGTCAACGCGCTGCAGCGGGTCGTCGACGGCTCGGTCGCGATCGAGGACCTCTGTCACTCCCCATCGGAGACGGACCACGTCGGCATCACCGACGACGAGACGTACTACTTCGCGTGTTTTTACGACGCCGTCATCCTAGCTGTGATGACCGCGGAACCGGTCGGGATTCACACCGAGAGCCCGGACGGAACGGCTATCGAGCTCCAAGCGTCCGACGACGGGGAACTGACGGTCACTCCGGAAACGGCCGTGTTCTCGTTCGGCATCGACGAGACTGTCGATCCGCCCGCCGGCGAGACCCCGACGCTGGAGCGTGGCTACGCGGCGATCTGTCCCTACGTGAAGGCGTTCCCGACGCCGGAGGCTTACGAGCAGTGGGCTGACACGGTAGCGGCGCCGACGGTCACAATGTCACCCGCCGACGCGACGGAACTTGCCGCAGCGCTCGCGGAGTGAGCGCCCACCACCGAGTCCGCGCTGAGTCGCGTTACAGGAGCTTCGACAGCAGATTCCGTTCGGCCCGCTGGAGATGTTCGACGACGGTCGACTGGTCCAGATCGAGTTCGGCGGCGATAGTCTCGGCCGACACCTCACGGGGGACCTCGAAATACCCCATGTCGTAGGCCGTCTGGATCACCTCCCGCTGGCGATCGGTCAGCTCGTCCAGTGGCTCCGGCGTGCCGTCGTATGGACCGAGCCTGTCGAGTTCCGTCGAGACGCCGGCGGCCTCGTACGCGCTGATCGTGTTCGCGATCGTCTCCTGTGGGCCGACGAGCGAGAACGACACCGACGCCTCGTCGACCTCCGGATCACAGGTCCCGATCAGGTCGTCGGCTTCGTCGGCGAGGTGTGGCGGCAGGTCGGGTGCGGTGAACTCGACGACGTAGATGTGGCCGGCGTCGGTCTCGGCAACGTAGCTCCACTCGTCGACACACGAAAGCGCCGAGAGCCGGTCCTCGTCGTACCGGTCTTCGGCCGTCACCTTGACGACCGCCCCGGTGCCGTGACAGGCGAGTTCTTCGATCTCTCGGATGCCGGCCGCCTCCCCGAGCTCGATCAGCTCTCCGATTCCGACCGCGTCGAACATCGCGTCGCTGACCGAGATGTCTGCTTCGCGCATCGCCGTACGGGATACTTCGGCGAGACGCGGTAAAAAATTGATTCCGCTCGGCCGAGGGAGTGGCGCCCTGGCTGTGTCCGCTCCGGGTCGGACCGAGCGTTGACGAGCGGTCGCACCGATGGTTCGGGGCCGTGCTGGGGCGTTCGCGGGGAGGGACTTAAATCCGCCCAGCATACCCGGCGTAACGGGGCTCTGACCCCAGGCCGTCTGTCTACACAGAATGGGTCACCCCAGACCGAGCACCGAGAATTCGGCCCCGACTCTGCAACTGATCACACCGGCTGACGCAGCGGGGTCAGTCGGAGCTATCGCATCGTTCGCCACCCGACTGGCCGTACCCACTGCCGAACGGAGGGACCCATGACTGCGATCGAGACCAGCGGACTGACCAAGCGCTTCGGCGAGGACGTCGTCGCCGTCGACGGACTCGACCTGACGGTCGAGGAGGCGGAGGTGTTCGGCTTCCTCGGCCCGAACGGCGCGGGCAAGTCGACGGTGATCAACATGCTTCTCGATTTCGTCAGACCGACTGCCGGCTCGGCGACCGTCCTCGGCCACGATCCGACGAGCGAGGCCGAGGCGATCCGCCGTCGGACCGGCGTCCTGCCCGACGGCGGGAGCCTCTACGAACGACTGACCGGTTCCGAACACATCCGGTGGATGGCCCGCGCGAACGACGTCGACAGTGACGCCGACGACCTGCTCCGCCGCGTCGGCCTGTCGACCGAGGCCGCCGACCGCGCGGTCGGCGGCTACTCGAAGGGGATGCGACAGCGCCTCGCGTTCGCCATGGCGCTGGTCGGCGACCCCGAGTTGCTGATCCTCGACGAACCCTCTTCCGGGCTGGACCCGACGGGAATGCGAAAGTTTCGTGAACTCGTCCGCGACGTGGCGGCCGACGGCACGACCGTCTTCTTCTCCAGTCACATCCTCAGCGAGGTTGAGGCGGTGTGTGACCGGGTCGGCATCCTGAACGACGGCCGTCTCGTCGCGACCGGCACGCCCGCAGCGCTCAGGTCGGCGCTCGGACTCGGCGGGTCGATCAGCGTCGTGGTCTCGTCGGTCCCCGCCGACCACAGACTCGACGCCATCGACGGCGTGCGACGCGTCACGATCGACGGGGCGACGGTGACAGCCACACTCACCGACCCCGAGGCCAAGGTCGAGGTGGTCTCGCAGCTGGCCGACCGGACGCAGGTCCGGGACATCCACGCCGAGGACACGTCGCTCGAACAACTGTTCGACACCTATACCTCCGGCGACGGGGCACCTCGACCAGCACCGGATGGGGAACACGACGCGACACCTGTGGAGGCCATCCGATGAGCGTCCGCGCCGTCGTTCACAAGGATTTCCTCGACGCTCGCCGGGCGAAGATCGTCTGGTTCGTTGGCGTCCACTACACGCTGCTGGTCGGACTGTTCTTCCTCCACGTCCGGCTGGGCAACGCCGAGGGACCGACCGGCCCGCTGACGGCGCTGTGGAACATGGTGTTCGTCGGGGCCGTGTTCGTCCCGGCTATCGCACTCGTCGCGGCCTACCTCGCCGTCGCCGGCGAGCGCGAGTCCGGGAGCATCAAACACCTGCTCTCGACGCCGATCAGCCGCCGCGACGTCGTCCTCGGGAAGTACGTCTCCCGGGCGAGTCTCGTCGCCCTGTCGCTCGGCGCGGGGTTCCTCGTCGCAGCGGGTCTGTCCACACTCTGGTTCGGGTCGGTTCGGGCCGCGGCGTTCGCCCACGTCGCCGCGCTGACGACGCTGTACGCGCTGGCGTACGTCGCCGTGGCGATCGGTATCTCGGCCGCGACTGACACGCGTTCGCGTGCGATGGCCGGCGCGCTAGGCTTCTACTTCGCGACGAATCTGGTCACGCTGAACGAGGACATCTCGGGACTGGCCGGGATCGAATACGTCCTCAACGACCTGCTGGGCCTGGGCGTCGGCGCGGCCCCGATCCAGTTCCTCGGGATGGTGACCAACCCCACCCGCGCCTATCTGGTGGCGACGATTGGCGCCTTTCCTGACGCGATGACCAGGTCGGTCGACGTCCCGACCCCGAACGAACTCGCGTGGTACGTCCAGCCGGAGGCCGCCATCGCGGTCTTGCTCGCGTGGCTGGCTCTCCCTGTCGTGTTCGGCATGTGGCGGTTCGGTCGGGCGGATATCGGGTGACGCACCACCAGAAACGGTGCCGGGTCGCTCGCGACAGTCTGGGGGTCGCTTTCGCACCGGTCACGTCGAACGTAGCCGACCCACGTCTGACATCCTCCCACGGCGAAAGCCGTGGACTTTCGCCTCGCTACCGCTGTAACAACTACCAGCAATCTCAAAAATAGTATATAACTGTGGCTCAAGACCGCTACCGGGCACTCCGACGCTGAACTGCCTCGAAACCGGGGTTGAAAGACGCAGGGGAAGTACCTGCTGCCCGGACTCGGCCTCAGTAGCCCAGTTGGTCGCGAATCAGGACGACGGTCGTGCGCCCGTCTTCGAGTTCTTGGCGGAAGACGAGTTGCTTGGCAATCGCCGAGTCAACACCATAGGCGTCGTTCGCGCGTTCGTTTTCCAGTGGGTACGCAACGGACTCGAGTCGGTCAAGCGCCGCACCGAGCGTCGGCACGATTTTGTTCACGCCGCTGACGATGACGACATTACTGGCGGCAAACGGATACGCACCGATGCGACTTCCAGAGCGATCAGCCGCAACAAGTTCGCCCGTCTGGGCGATAGCGTTGATGCCGCCGAGGAAGTAGTCGGCCGTCTGTGATTCACGGCGGGCGGCCTGGCGCTCGGCATCGTCGTCGATGCTCCAGATCTCGTTCGGAAGGGACTCCCAGTCGTGCTCGCCCTCGGTCAGATAGTCGACGAATCCGATTTCTTCGAGGGTCGTTGAGTGTCCGTTCATCACGGTGACGTCAGCGGGGATGTGTGACTGGAGCGTCTCCAGGGCTTCGTCAGCGGAGTCAACGACGACGACATCGAACCCGTTGGCCTCGAGATTCGCGACGGTCTCGTCCAGTGTCTCTGCATCCGGTAGTTCGTCGAGCGTTGCGTCAATTGCGGTGTCGTCTACGTAGTCAGATTTCTGTTGGGACATCGGTGGTGGAACTGTATCCGATCAGCAAAAATCGATAGTGATGGCGGAGACATAAGCGCTCGCGGACACCGGTGCCAGGGGGTTACATCGAAGCCACCATCCACTCGGAGGGTCGTTCCACCTGGCGGACCTCGTCCTCAGAAGTGCTGTGATTCAGCAGACCTGCTGCATACAGTGCGCGAATGTAACATGAGATTCGGCTCGATTTGCGAAGGTGGTGATCGCTCAGTACAGAGGATTCAATTACCGGTCCGACCAGTTTGGCACTTCATGATGGTCTCTTATGACATGGACAAGAAGATAGAGTGGTAAGAGGAAGATTATCAATAGAGAGACGCTACCACCGATATCTCGAAAAATTTGGTTTGTATCAACTGTGACGGTTTCAAGGGCGATTACAGCCAATAAAAAAGTGATGAGCGCAAGGAACCAATCTGTTCTATCCATATAAACTCACTAACGACATCTATTACAAAGATTTGGATTTGATAAATACGTACGTGTAGTGAGCAGGCGGTTCACCGGTTTCGGCGTGAAATAAACAAGGCCGTCGTGCTGATCTCATGCTCTGTATCTTGCACGCCGCTTCTAACAACAGTTCGGGAGTTAGTTGAACTGCTGCAAGATACAAGGCGCGAATGTAGCATAGATGGTCGTCCACCTAGGAGGAGTACAATTGCTCAATACAGGGGGCGCACAGAACTATTGATACGGATTATCCCCTTTGCATACCAATGTTTATTGCAGAATAGAATCGTCTTTGCTTATGTCCACGCAGGCCCTCCGTCGGACGATCCGTCGATGTACCGCCGTTCTCGTGATAGCATTCGGTGCTGTAATGGCGAATGATGGGCATCAGCAGGAAGATATAGCCTTGTTGGCTCTTTTCGGCGCGGTCCTGTACCTTATGGGAAGCCGCGTCCTCCAGATGAGGAACTCATCAGTATAGATGGCGAACCGATTCCCGTAGGTAGTTCGCAGGACTACTGATCAGCAAATTCAGCACAGTTCCCTTGGCACAAATGAGAGTGGATTACTGCATCCACTCTATATTCAGCAAGCCGTTTCTAACAGCCATCCGGGAATTAGATGGAGTACACCGGTAACGCCTTCGCCTGTACTGGCCGCAGAGGGGTATGAACCCATCACTCTCTGCGGGTATCAACAGAGCTACAACACGTAGTCTGAGTTCTCATCTCCCAACGCTCTAACGTCTCCCACCTCGAACCCGATCGGTGGGACGGCGACCGCGGTTAGTCGGGGTCCGACTCGGACCGCGCTGGAATCCGGGTGTTTAGCTCGATCAGCGCGCCGGAGAGCGCCACCCCTGCGAGGTGGGAGTCCGCGTCGATGATCGAGCGGCGCACCGTCGCCCCCTCGAGCGTCGCGTCGGGGGGGACCACCGATCGCTCCACTGTGGCGTCGACGAGCGTCGCACCCGCCATCACGTAGACGTTCTCGCCGATCGTCGCGTTTGCGAGGGTCGCACTGTCGGCCACCAGTGAGTCCCTACCGAGGTGCCACGCGACGGCGTCGAGCTAGCTTGCGGGCGTGTCGGTGTCGAACCACGCCCCCTTGAATTACAGGGCACACTGACTCACCCGTGTCATCCAGCGCTCCGATCCTGGTCATACACCACGAGCTGCCTCGCCTCTCACTGCTTGAGTGGCGGTCTGTTGGCCCCTCGCGCGGAGCAGTCGGACCGACTGCCGATCGCGGTCGGCCGCGTCGGCTGCGGGCTGGATGGCTCCGCAACGCTGTCCATCCCGCGTGATGCGGGTGGATTCCGTCGTCGAAACCCTCCAAGCGAAAAACGCCGACGTTGTCGCCTACGACCCCGTTGCCACGGAGAACAGGACCGGTTCTCTGGCCTCGAGTACGCCACCAGCGCGGCCGAAGCCCATGGCGCCGTCGACGTCACCGACTGGGACGCGGTCGTCGCCCTTGACGACGCAGTCCAGCCCATGACGTATCCGGTGGTCGTCGACGGCCGCCGCAGCGACGAGCCCACGGGAGGCATCGTCTCCGCGGGGCTGACCCGGAAGGACCCCTGATGTGCCTCCGGGACCGCTCCAGGGAATCCATGCCGTCTAGCCGGTCTGACGCCCGTTCGAGTCCACACGCGGGAACAACGGGATTTTGCCGCTATCAGCAGCGATTACCGGTCGATTCGTTGGTATGCGGGTATGGCAACTGCCGACCCAGGAGAAGCGGATCCGCTTTCGCTCAGGGGCGTCGTTCCGCCGACAGTGACTGCGTTCGACGAAGAGGAGTCCGTCGATTACGATCGGACGGCAGCCCACGCTCGCTTCGTCGTCGATCGGGGCGTACACGCCGTCTTTCCGCTCGGGACCAACGGCGAATTTCCCCTCCTGACCCAGCAGGAACGCGGGCGCGTCGTCGAACGTGTGGTCGAAGCGGTCGACGGCGACGTTCCCGTGATTGCCGGTGTCGGCGCACCCAGCACGTATCAGACCGTCGCACACGCCGAACACGCCGAATCCGTCGGCGCTGACGGGGTGGTCGTCGTCACACCGTTTTATTATCCGCTGGACGAAACGGGCGCAATCGAGCACTATCGGCGGGTCGCAAACGCCGTTTCCGTTCCGGTGTACGTCTACCACATCCCGAGTCGAACAGGAAACGCGCTCTCTCACGACACGCTGACCGAACTCGTGGAGATCGACAACGTGGTCGGACTGAAGGATTCGAGCAAGGACGTGCCGTGGCTGGTCCAAACCATCGACGCCCACCCCGAACTCACCTATCTCTCGGGATCGGATTCGCTGCTCTACACGGGACTCGCAGTCGGGTGTAGCGGGATGGTGAGCGCCGTTGCAAACGTCTTCCCCGAACTCGTCGTCGAACTCTACGAGGCGTACACTGGCGGGGAGCGAAAACGGGCTCGTGAACTCCAGGGAACGGTTTTCTCCGTTCGGAATGCCCTGAAATCGGGCGGTGGATACATGGCCGGGGTAAAAACCGCGCTTTCGTTCAGGGACTTCGACGCCGGGCCGCTTCGGAGCCCGCTTCGTCGCATGGACGAGACTGAACGCGCAGAGCTCCGAGAGCGACTTGAGGCGCTCGATCTCATCTGAATCCGTTTCCAGACCCGGATCGGGGCTCCGAACGTCGTCGTGATTGAGAACAGCTCACCCGCAAGAAGCCGGGTACAAACGGCGCGGTATGCCCGAGAGAGCCCGTCTCCCGTCCGATAGAAGTCACTGACTACGTTTGGCGAACCGATGGGGCGGTTCTCACCGGCCGAGGGCACGCGGATCGAAACCGCGGCGGAACTCGAGGTTCGGTCGGCGGATGCCGAAAACGACGTCGCGATTGCAGCAGCCAATATCGGGTCGTCAGCGAGGTGGCTCTCAAAACGCCCCGATTCCGCGCTGGGACGGAAAGCGTCCGGGAGGTCCGACAAAATGGGATCGAACCAGCCATTACCTCGCGTCCGGCCCGAATAGCCGATCGAATGGCCAACACACCCCCGACATGGAGCGGCGGCCTCGTACTGGACCGGGTCGTCCTCGCGTGGACGAGCGTCCTCGCGGCTGTCGCGATCGCCGGCACAGCGGTGGGGCCACCGAAGGCAGGCCAACGACGGTAGAGACTCCGTTTCTCTCTCCGTCTCCCGGGATCGGGGCTGGACCGGCGACGTGCCGCCAATGTACCGATCGCTCGTCACGTCGCAGCTGTCGGCTCTGCGTGGGGACGCGCGACGACGGCCGAGTACTCGAGCCAGGCGACGCCGACGAGGAAGGCGAGCATGCCGGCGACGGCGACCAGCCCGGAGTGGACCGTCAGCGCGACCACGGCGCCGAAGAGCAGCGCGAGCGGCACGATCGACACGCCGCGGCGGCGGTAGCCGACGGCCGTCGCAGCCACGGCGACGAGGAAGCCGAGCGCGCCGATGCCGGCGACGGCCATGATGGCCGGCGCCTCCAGGAGGTACGCGAGTGCGGCGTCGATACCCGCCTGTTCGGCCGGCGCGAGGCCGGTTCCAGCGCGCACGATGAGCGCGCTCGAGAGGCCGACCATCGCGACGTACCCGCCGTAGCACACGGTGAAGACGGCCGCCCCGAGCCGGCCGAGCAGCGCCACCCGGCCACGCACGCGATCGAGCAGCAGGTACGTGCCGACGCCCAGCAGCGGCAGCGAGGCGAACAGGAGCACGTGCACGAGGAGCCACGTGTCGGCGGCGGCCGCGATGGAGGCGAAGGGCGCATCGCCGACGTGCGGGTGGATGAGCATCGCGACGGCGGCGCCGATCGGCGCGAGCCCGAGGGCCCCCCGTCGGAGGGCCGTGCGGCGCGGGCCCTCGCTCGCGGGTCGATCATGTCGGTGCGGTCCGTCTGTGACGGCAGTGGGATCGGGTCCTGCCATATCCGGAGACACCGTCGCGCGCTTGGTTGCTCTGTTGCCGCTGATCTGGGGTCGTTTAAGTGAGCCCCCGCCTCAGGCATCCGCCAGCGTCGAGAACACACGCGATTCGAGCTTGCGCAGGTGCTCCGCGGCGGTGCTCGGCGCGCAGTCGGCCACCTCGGCGACGTCGGCTACCGTGGCCTCGCGCGGAACCGAATAGTAGTCCACGCTGATGGCGGCGTCGAGGAGCTGTCGCTGGCGCGGCGTGAGTTCGGCGTGCAACCCACGCGCGACCGGCGAGAACGACGTGAGCCGCTCGACGGTCGTCTGCGCTTTGATCGGCTCGGGAATCACGTCGTAGGCGGCCTGTAGGTGCTCGGTCTCACCGAGCAACGAGACCGTGACGCCGCGATCGTCGAACACGATGGGCAGCTCGATAACGAGATTGTACGTGTCGATCACCTCGATGAGCGCGTCGACGATCTCGTTTGGCGTGGACCGGTGGTAGACGTACACGTACTCGCCGGCTGGGTCGAACCGTTCGAACGCGAGCGTTTCCGTGGGGATGTTCTCGGGCGAGATCGTGCCGTCGTCGGCCGGAATCTGGTAGAGCTCGATCATGCTCCCGTCGCGGAGGTACTGCCAGTTGATGATCTCCCCGGTGTCGATCGTCTCGGGGCAGGCCGCCGCCTCGCGGGACAGGGTGGCCTGAAGGCGTCGCATACGCATCCATCCCGACGGCCAGCGCGAAAAAGGGCGGGCACCAGCGACTGCGGTGGGGCCCCGTGTCCGGGGACGCGAACACGCCGGTGGAGCCACAGACCACTTGGGCCCGTCGGCCCGGCGGCGACCGCGTTTCGCCGTGGATGCGGTGGAGCGACCGGACGGGGCCGGACGCGGCGTCGATCGCGGCCGCCACCCCGAAATCCGCCGCGTGATCGAGCCCCACACCACGTCCGGCAGGACCAGTCCGGGCAGTTGTGACGCGCCAGCCCGCCGAGCGAGTGGCGAACGGATCGCCGCCTTCGGGGACGTGCATCCGGGAGCGGGAGCGCCAGCAGACCGGACTCGTCGCTCCGGCCGCCCCCGGACCAGTTTCGATTCGATGTCCCGCCGATCAATAAGAATTTCCACCTGCTCAAATTTATGAGAAAGCCAATCAGGATCTTTTGATAGTCTGTGATCGGGTGGTGTGTGGCATCCTGTCACACTTCCACATGAGTAGCGATCCACGGCAACACGACGATCCTGCACCGCACGATGACCGCGAGACATACACCTACGAAGACGCCGCGGAACTCGACGAGGACGCGTTTGCTGGGAGCGCGATCGACCGACGGACCTTCTTGAGCGTCGCCGCAGCGACCGGTGTTGGACTCGCCGCTCCGAGCACGGTCTCGGCCGCGGTCACCGACGAGGCACTGACCGCACTCGCCGAGTTTGTGATCAACGCGACGCCCGCCGACTACGAAGCAACACTGGTCCTCGAGTTTGGGGACGCCGACTCCCTCGATGCGTTCGCCGCCGAGTTCGGCGACCCCGACTGGGACATCGACGAGGACGACCGCGCCCCGAAGGTCGTGACGCGCGAGGAGCCGACGCCCGCCGCACACGCCTCTCTCACGGCCGCCGAACTCGAGTACGCGCTCGATGCCCTCGACGCCGCCGTCGACCACGTCGACTTTTCGCCGGGGGCGAACCCGTTCTGGAAGCTGGACGACCCCTACGCCGACGGGGTCTTCCCCGACATCGAGGCCGCACGCGACTGGATCTCCCACGCGGAGGCCGGCCAGGCGCTCGACCACCTCGAGGAGGAATATCCCGACCGGGTGCGCGTCCACCGGATCGGGCAGGGGCCGGGCTGGGAGAATTTCCACACCGGTGAGGATCCCGACCGGCGCGAAATCTACGTCGCGGAACTGACCAACGAGATTCGGGACGAGGAGTCGTTCCGAGAGAAGGACAAGGCGGTGTTCATCGTCGGGATCCACGGCAACGAGCGAGCGGGCGTCGAGGCCGGCAGCCGGGTTCTCGAACAGGCAGCCAAGGATGACGCAGACGACTTCACTCACCTCCTCGACGACATCGTCATCGTCTACGTCTATATCAATCCCGACGGCTGGACCGTCCGGAACCCACAGTACGGCCCCCATCCCTGGAACCGGTTCGTCGAGGGAACCTTCTACGGGCACTACCGCGGGAACGCGTCGCAAGTCGACACCAACCGCCAGTATCCGACGATCGGCTGGGCGAATCCGGGGTTCTGGCCCGCCGATCCGGACGACGCGCCCGCCACCCGTCCCGGCTACGACGTCGGCTACGCGGACGTCGTCCCGGACGCGCTGGCGACTGTCGCCCACCTCCGGGAGTACGCTAACGTCGAATACCTCTGTGACTACCACATGATGGGCTGGGCGGATTCGATGGTCCTGAACCTCGAGTCGAACGCCGCGTACGATCACGACGGCACGCACGATCTCGACGAGGTGAATCGCCGGATCGGCGCGGGGATGGAGGCCCACTGGGGCAGCCCCGCGGCGATCGCCGACGACACGATTCGGGCCGGCCGGGATACGGCCGGCATCGACGAATACGTCCCGGATCGGCTGTTCGATTACGGCTCGATCTACGACTCGCTGGGATACAACATCACCGGCGGCTTGCTCGGCTGGGCGGGCCAGCCCGAAGCGTTCGGCGGCCTCGGCGCCATTACGGTCGCCCCCGAGCTGGGCCTGCGCGACGCCATCAACTGGCGCCCGTATATCGAACGGCATCTGGCGACGGCGTATCGGATCTCGATGCGCGAGTACGCCGAACTCTGCGCCGCGGACACCGATGCCACGGTGGCCACCGGCGGACAGGATACCGCCTACGTCACCACGGATGCCCTGACGCGCCGGTCCGCGGACCTCTCGCACACCGACGAGAGCCCCGGCCAGGGGGACGGCCCTGGCCAACAGCGTGCGACCGAGGTGCAGCGTCGCCACGAAACCGTCCACCCCGGGCCAGAGGGGCGCGCCACGCCGACGATGGCGGAGCGAACCCACTCGCTGGCCGCGCAGTTCGCCGCGTCCGGCACCGAAGACGGTGTCGTCACACTGGTCAACCCGGGCGGCGAGGTCGTGCGGGCGGTCGACCTCGCGGAGAGCGACGTCAGGAGTTTCTACGTCCCCGATCCCGATGCGGGCGAGTGGACGATCGAGTTCGACGGCGCCGGCGAGCTCGACGTCGACATCGTCACGATCGAGAGCGACGACGAGCATCCCGATCCCGAGGAGGCGTTCGGCTACTCCCAGACGGAGTACGTCGTCAACCCGATGCAGTTCTTCGCAGATCTCGAGGCCCACCTCGAGGACGGGGCCATGGACGGACTGCGGGTGCACGACGTGACGACCGGCCGCCTGATGCGCGGCAGCTCCGGCGAGCGCCGCTACGACAAACTCGTGATCTCACACGATGTCGGCCGCGACGACGACGCGTATATTGCGGCGATCGAGGAATTCGTCGAGGCCGGTGGCGACCTCGTACTCACAGATACGGGGCTCTATCTCTTGGCTGCCATCGAGGTCGGCCAGGCTGCGGAGCTCTCGGCGGACGATATGCGAACCGTGCAACTCGGCATCGCGAACCTGATCGACCGCGACTTCGATCACTACCTGCTCGCGGATATCAGGGACCTCCAGCACGAGATCTGGAAGAGCCCACAGGTCGGGTACGTCCCGAACGCAAACGATCAGCCCGCGACGATCATCGACGACGACGCCTTCGAGGCCGCCGGCGGCGACGTCGCTGGCCGAATGCAGGTCGACGTCTCGGGGAGTCCGTGGACGCCGCCGGAAATCACCGACGAAGGGGTCGGAGCCGGCTCTCTGGCAGCGGGCGACGCGGAGATCAACCTCATCGGGTCGGTCCTGCCGCCGGCGAACCAGCGCGAACTCCATCCGTTCGGAATGGCGGACTACGCGGTGTCGTTCATGGGGCACACGATGCTCTGTAACGCGCTCGGCTTCGAGCAGCGTCGCTTCGTCGCGGGCGACCGTGTCGGGACCTGGGGCGACGTCCGGTAAGCCGAGCCCGGACTCGTCGCTGCCCCGTCGAGAGCCCCCTTCTTTTCGCGACCGTGGCACCTGTGAGTCGGGAGTCGAAACCAACCCCGGCCCCGTCGGGTGAAGTGTTGTCAATTCAGCCAACGCCCCGCTCGGCCTACGCATGAGAGACCGGATCGAGAACCGAGAGGTCGTCATCGTCGGACCGGGTACGGCTGGCGGTGTGATCATACGAACTGGCCCGACACGATATCGAGGTAATCGGCCGTGAGGCTGGCCCCGCACGATCGCGCTCTGGGCAGCCGCCAGGTTCTGACCCGCGGCTCAGTCGGACAGGCGGTGGTCGTGGCTCACCGCATGTGCGAAGCGACGCTTACGAGAAGGCAGCGAGCACGTCGGCCTCGTCGTCGACGTCCGGCTGGTTCGGCCACGCGTTCATTTTCTCGACACAGCAGGCACAACAGTAGAGTTCGTGTGTGTTCGGCGCCTGCCAGTTCTCCCGCTCCAACCAGAACCCCTCGACGGTAACCCCGTCGATCGCGGTCCCACACTCCAGACAGTCGTAGATCTCACCGGGCGACGTCGGTTCCGGCCAGTAGAGTTGCATGGACCGCAGTTCCGATAGCTGTCATATAAGCTTTCAGGTCTTCGGGAGCCGATCGGGTGTTGGGGTATTGGATCGGGATCGGTGCGCTCGGTGTATCCACAGGAGGAACAAGACCACACTCCGCGGTGGCCGCTGGAGAAATCCCTCGCCGAACGCACGGCCACCCCCGAACTGCGCAGGCCGTCTGGAGCCCTCCCGAACGGAGATCTCGAAGAAGTCGGTCAGCGACCATCCTCCGGAGCCGACTGTTGAGAACCCTCCGCGGTCCAGTAAATTTTTGTCGGCTCTCTCGGAAGCCAGCGTATGCCCGATCCACCCTCCATCTCCCGACGCCAGGCACTCGGGGCCGTTGGCGGTGCCGCGACTGGGGTCGGTGGCTACATCGCGGGCGTCCGCTCCGCCGACAGCGTCCCCGACTGGCTCGCTGGCCGCGACTGTGCCCCGTCCCCGCTCGCCACGAACCCGACGGACTGGCCGTTTCCCCGGCACGACCGAGCGAACACGCGCCACGCTCCCGCACGCGCTGGCCCGGACTGGCCGCCCGACCGGACGTGGGAACGGGAGTGGCCGGTCGGTGACGTGTACGAGCTGCGTCCGCTCATCGTCGTCGACGGCGTCGTCGTCGCCCTCATAGAGGCTGCCCCGCAAAGCGTCCTGCTCGCGATCTCGCTCGCTGACGGTCGAGTGCTGTGGCGTCGTGAAGCCGAGGACGCCAGCTACGCGCAGGTCTGTGCCGCGGGTGGAATGGCGTTCGTCGAGGGAGAAGTTCCCGACTCTCCCGTCCGGTTCGCGGCCCGCTCGCTCGGCGACGGTGCGGCGCTGTGGACCGACTCCGTCTCCTCACACGTCCCACGGACGCTCGCTGGCGGCCGGTTACTTGCCGTCGACCGTACGCGCGACGACAACTTCGCCGTCACCGCGCGCGACGCCCGCACCGGCGTCGAGTGCTGGCGCGCTGTCCACGGGGGGCGGCCCCACGACATCGCGGTCGCCGACGGACGGGTCGTCCTGCCAACGCGCGACGACGGTGTCCTCGCGCTCGACCCCGCATCCGGCGACCGGCAGTGGCGCTCGGACGCCGGCGGCGACACGGCCGCGGTCGTCGCCGGCCGAGTGATCTCGCGGCGGTTTCCGGGCGAACTCAGAGCGTTGTCGCTCGCGGATGGGGCGATCGAGTGGCGCGTCCAGAGCGAGCACTTCCTCGAGGACGGGGAGAGCGACGATGGGACACGGTATGCCCGCCCCGGGTTCGAGGTCGGCGCCGTCACGCCGGAGGTGGTCGTCTACGCGCTGGATGTACACAGCGACTACCCGAGTCGACTGCAGGCCCGCGACCTCGAAACTGGCGACCTGCTGTGGGACGTCGGGCCAGAACCCACCCCGGTCGAGTTCCACGGCTACTCGCGGCCGATCGTGGTCGGTGACGACCTCTTCGCGATCAGGTACGCCCGGCGCGAGGACAGCGAGGATCCGCCGGACGCACTCCTGCGGTTCGACGTCGCCACCGGGACGGAGCGCGACCGGATCACCTTCCCCGCCGACGAGTACGTCCGCCCGCCGATCGTCGCCGATACCACCCTGCTGGTCCCGACGAACCTGCGGTTGGTCGCCTACACGTGACCCTGACTATACTCTTCGTGCAGGGGGCAACGTCCACACGCCTCCGGAGCATGGGAGAGGCCACTGTCGGACCAGTCGCAGTGGTTTAAGGAAACCCTCCGGGACTGCTAGGGTCCTGTACTGGTGATAGATACAGAGTGCGTCTCTGTCAGCAACGGAAAAGTCGGATACGCTATTTTCTGAGTACGCGATTCTGTCGGAAAAAGCAGTTGTCAAGTGAGGATATTTACTGAGTTTATGACCCCTCCACTATCTCGTCGCCAGGTGCTTGCCGTTGGTTCTATTGCTGGTATTGCCGTAGCCACGATCAATCAGATGCTTGTCGTCTGAGGAACGCAATAACCCCGTCATCTGTCCCGCGGGTACTGATAAGCGAGGCGCCGTCGAGTCTCCTAACCCAGTCCTCGACATCCTCGCATTCGTCTACGGGCTTTCCAGTCTTGATGGCTAGCAGGTCGCCATCGGCTGCGCTACGAAGCTCATCTGCGGCCGTTAAGATGGGCATCGCACACACCTGACCGGTCACGTCCAATACAGCGTCAGCGTCCTCGATCGTGAACGATTTCTCTACCATGGGGCTGTTTACTTACATCCGCTTTCCGTCGTTTGTCTTGCTCACGGATCTCTCCTGAGAGTATTGTACACACTTCGTATTATTACTGTCGGTGGCACCGGCACGGAACTCCGCTGCTGACCGGGACACCAGTTATAGAGAACGTGCGATAGGACTGCAGCAGTTGTCTGGCTAATCCGAGCAACGGGCTTTCAACACGCGTCTTGTACGAACGGCAGTCTCTGTCAGTCCACACCCATCATCGGACAAAATTACCCCGCTCTCTCCCCTTGTCAGTATTGGACGATTTTAGCAATTGTGAGCATGAGTATTTCGGGGTCGGGTCGCTCGGTGCGGCGCTCGCCGGTAGCGTCCTCGAAGGCGGGTCGTTCGGGACGCTATTTCGACTGTTCGCGGTCCTCCCGCTGGTCGCCCTCGTCGCCGTGTTCGGCATCAATCGGATTGGCGGGTCGGCAAAGAACTGAGAGGCAACCACCGATCGGGCACAACCAGAGACTACATGAGGATAGATCACCCACTAAATAGCTCGGCTGTATTGACCGATCACCCTCCATCGATCGAGTATTGGCACCTCTGAATTCGAACCCACCATTCAGCAGAAGTGAGTCAAACTACCGAAATAGCGGGAGAACTTGTGTGCTGAATACAGAGCGTGGATGTCTCGCCCGCTTTCGACACGTGGTTCCAGAAAACACGTATCGACGTGTACTCAGTCCTACGTATGAGGCAGAGACACCACCTGATTGAGTCCGTCGTGGGGCTGGTCGGTGCAGCGTTCCTCACCGCCGGCTTGGTGTCCCCCTGGATACAGCAGAACCCATCGTATCACGGGGATGTGCCGAGTGTCTACCTCGCCGGTATGCAGAGTGGACTCCAACGGCCGGATTACCTGCTGCTTGGGGGAATCGGGGTCACGCTCTTTTGTATCTTCACTCGCCGATATACCACGACCACGAACCGGGTCATAATCGCGACTGGTGGTGGGGCCGTTCTTGCAGTCGGCAGTAATATTCTGTCGTACGTTCCCGCCTACGCTCCGATCGTTGTCCCGGCACGGGGTGCGTATTTCACGATAGTCGGTGGACTCCTTCTCAGTGGCATCGGACTCACACGACCTCGTACCGGCCAAAACGACACGCCGGACAATCCAAGTGGGAGTACAGAACTGGCTGATAAATAGGCGCGTTCTATGCAGCAGCGGCCGCTCGTTCTGCGCGACCACTGTCAGAAACGGCGTGCTGAATACAGAGGACGTATCCAGCACGGCGGCCCACGTTATTTCGCGGTATAGGGCCTGAACTACCCGAAAGAAAACCAGCGGACTGACCGCTTAGAGTTCTATCAACTGTTGCATAGATCGGGTGAGGCACGCGAGGGCCGAAGCCAGTATGCGACACAACGAAAATATAACCGGTCAGATCGAACGACTGACCGAGTTGGTTCTATCGCGGGGTGATGGCGTCCACGGAGCCAGTTCCGAGAAACAACCCGACGAGAGGCATCTCGATGCGCCCTCCTTTTTGGTGACCGTCAGGTCGGAGTAGGGGACGAGAACACCGATTCAAACACCTTCCTTTCGGCACTGCGGAGGTGCTGGGAGAACGTTGGTGGGGCGATATCCAGCGATTCGGCGAGGTCCTCGCCGGACGCGTCTCGCGGCCACTCGAAGTATCCCCGGTGATAGGCGGTTTCGAGGACCGCCTGCTGGCGGTCGGTGAGTTTCTCGACGAGCATCTGCCGAACGTGAGTCGCCGGCTGCCGGGAGCGCGGGAACTGGCGTTTGGCGAGCAACTGGGCGGTCGGATACGCGCTGCGGACCGTCTCGGTGACGGATCTCGTGTCGACGCTCGGCGCGAGATGGACCCGGAGACGGAGGTCGCCACCCTCGAACAGGACCTCGTCGATAGAGCCACCCTGCGAGGCCACTTCGGAACGAAGCGGGAGTTCACTGACGCGAGCCTCGAACCTGGTGACGGTACCTTCTTCGGCGAGCACAGTCAGCGAGTCCCAGCGGGGGTGCTGGTCGATCAGGGCGTCGAGCGTCTCACGGGCAGCGGGAGTCGCGGTGCCGTAAACGAGTTGGGCCTCGTCGCTGGTCGCAACGACGTCGTCGATGGTGATCCGCCCCTCGGCCGTCGCGTCGATCTCCATGGATCCGAGGATATTCGGGATGCGGAACTCGAGCTCGACGATCTCGTCGCTTATCAACGCTCGCTTTCGTTCGGTGGCGGCGATCGCGTGGCCGACGAGCGCTCCGAGCTGGCCGATCACCGTCGACTTTTCTCCCTCGAACGCAGACGGACGGCCTGCGCACACGTTCAACACGCCGTACGCCGTGCCGTCGTGCACGAGCGGAATCGCGGCTGCCGAACGGACGTCGATAGCGTCGGCTTGGCTACACCACAGTTCGCGTTCGGAGTCGGCGTCGATACCGTTCGCGACCTGCATCGACTGCGTCCGAAAAGCGGCTTTCGTCGGTCCGCCGCCATCTTCGTCCTCGGAATTGCCTGAGAAAGCGCTCTCGTCGAGATTACAGCCGTCTCCGACCATGGTTCTGACGTGTACCGTCTGCGAATCGGTGTCGACGTCGCCGATCCACGCGAGTTCACAGGAGTCCGTGTCGGCGAGGGCCTTGCAGACGGTCTGCTCAATCTCCTCGCGTGTAGATTGGTTGATGACCGCGGCCGTGATGTCGTGGACGATGTTGTTGACGTCATTGAGGGCGGCCAATTGCTCCCGGTTACGCTCCAGTTCCCGTTCGGCCTCCACGCGGTCGGTGATGTCGCGTCCTTCCGGAACGAGGTGGGTAACCTCGCCGCGGTCGTCGGTCACTGGACGGACGGAGAAATCGATGACAGCGATACGATCGGTGCCCCGTGCTTCGACCTCGCGGCGGACGAACTCGCCGTCGCGGGCGCGTTCGACCGCCTCGCGGACGCGGTCGGATGCCTTGCCGTGCTCAAACCAGTACGCGTTCCACAACTTCTGCCCGACGACCGCCGCTCGGTCGACCCCGCCGAAACTCAGGGCGGACTCGTTGGCCTCGACGAGCGTGCCATCTGGTTCTAGGAGACCGGTGAACTGATAGGTCTGGTTGAAGATGGCGTCATAGCGGCGTTCGCGCTCCTTGCGTTCGGTGATGTCGTGAATGACCGCGACCGTGCCGGCGCTTCCCCTGTCGGCGTCGTGAATCGGCGCCGTCGAGATGCTCACGTCGACCGAGTCGCCCGCTTTCGTCCGACGCTGCACTTCGAGTCCGTGGAACGTCTCACCCTCGTTCACCGCCTCCAGCCGCTCTTCGAACGCGGACCGTTTCGCTTCCGGCACCACCGGGATGACCTCCCCGAGCACTTCGGCTTCCGTCCAGCCAAAGATCCGTTCCGCGCCCGGGTTCCACCCCTCGACGATGCCGTTTTCGTCCAACACGACGATCCCGTTCGGCGACGCTTCGATGACCGCTTCGAGGTGTTCCGTCGTCGCACGGAGTTCGCGCTCGCGCTCCTCGCGGTCCGTGACGTCGCGTATGATCGAGAGATGACGACCGGGGAGAACGTTCGGTGTCGCCGCGAACTCGACGGTGCGTCGCTCCCCGTCGGACCGGACGAACGGGAACAGACCGCGATCCTGGTCGGACTCCTGGAACTCGTGCCAGGCCCGCTCGAAGTCGTAGTCCTCGGGGGCAAATTCATCGATTGATCGGCCGAGCAGGTCCGCCGCCGGAAGGTCGAACAGGTCGGCGGCGGCCGGGTTGACGTCGACGTACGTCGCGTCGTCGTCGGCGATCAGCATCGCGTCGAACGCCTCCTCGAAGACGGCGCGGAACTTCCGTTCGCTCTCGATGAGGTCCGATCGGGCGCGCCGACGCTCGGTGACGTCGAAGTAGAGTTCGACCCGCCCCCCTGCGTACGGACCCGACTCGACCGGTGTACTGCGGTGTCGGAGCCAGCGCGCCTCGCGTTTCTCCCCGGCCGTCACACGGCACTCGAACTGCTCGGTGTACGTATTGTCGTCGTACGTCGCCAGAACCGTCTCTTTGAAGCGTTCTCTCTCGTCGATACGAGGGGAGATACGCTCCGCCACGAGCCGTCGCTTGTCCCGACCGACGACGGCCTCGCGGTCGATCCCGAAGTACCGCTCGGTCGTATCGTTGATCCACACCACCTCGAAGTTCTCGTCAAGGAGGAACGCGCCGATATCGGCGCTGTCGAGCACGTCCTTCAGCAGCGACGTTTCAGCGGCTGGCCAGTCCCTGGCGGTAGAAGATCGGCCGTCCGTTCGACCCCGTGGCCGCCACCACACGCGCCCGTTCGCACCGACCTTCTTGGTTTCGAGCCGGTCGTGTTCGACGAGGCGCCTCAGGCGTTCGTAGGTGCTGCGGCGCCCGAGGTCGAGGCGGTCCGCCACTTCGGTTGTCGTTTGTGGAGTTCCGAATTCATCGAAGAGTGCGAGGGTTTCCCGAAGCACCTCGCTCACCGCGTGAGAACTCATCGTACGGTTTACCCGGGCTACAGATATAGACTCTCGCGTTGGAGGGAAATTTTCACTCAAATTTAGCGGTAGTCAATGGATCCATGGTTTACTGTACTTCAATCAAACCGAAGCGTCCTACCGCTGGTCCACCCGTTTTTGCGAACACCCTACTCACGTTTACCGTGCAGATATGGGTGACAAGATCCGAGCCGAAACCGCTGCGAGAAGGATTCCACCATGAGTCAATCTATACGTGACGAAAGAGCGTTCAGATACGTCGGAACGGAGCATCTGGCCGAAAATACGTATCATCGGTTGCTCTCGGCAGATCGCCGAAGGACGATGCTCGACGTCTTGATGAACTCGAACACTCCGGTCGAGATCGGGGAGCTGGTGGCGACAGTGGCCGCACAAGAAAAAGAAGCGGACGTCGCCAACGAAGAGACCGTCGAACGCGTGTCAGTAACACTCCTTCACGTTCACCTCCCGATGATGGCAGAACTTGGAGTCATTGAAGTCGTCTCTGACCCGAACCGCGCCTAACCCCTCGACGCTGCTGCGGTTCCTGACTCAGTGCGATTGCAGTAGTGTCGACGTGTATACCTGGATGGCTTGGGCACCGAGATACGTGATTTGCACCGTTGCAAATAGAGGATACCGTCGTTCCGACGCGAAGCGAGAGATCGCAATAAATCCATCCCCTGTATCCAGCACGCGATTTTTGGTATTTGTATGATGGATCAATAATCTCGCTGGTAACGCCTTCATCTGTACAGACCGATCACCGCCCTCCGCAGCTCGAGTTTCAACTCGTGGCACGTTCGCGCGTTCTATGCAGCAGCGGTTACTCTTTCTGCGTGAACACTGTCAGAAACGGCGTGCTGACTACAGAGCGTGTCTCTGTCAGCGCAAGAGATTACTGTCAGTAGATTATTTCACGTAATATGGAGTCGTTTGAACAGATTGCCATCGCCGATCTGAAATTTAGAGTCGTCATCGTTGCTTCGACGCTGGCGTTTTCAACCGTTTTCGTCCCCTTGAATTTCGGTCTTCAGTCAAAGATGGGTATGCAACTCGGAGTCGTACTCGGGGTCGTCTCCGCCGTTGCAACAGCCTACTTTACGGTAAAGAGGTTGCCCTGAGCAGAACTCTCAGGTGCACACGCGCTTTGTATTCAGCAGATGTCGACCGAATTACCGAGATCCTGTCACAAACGGCGTGCTGAATAGAGTGCTCTGTAGGATCGCTAGACGACGCTGTGATTAGCCTACTTTCGTCGGAGAGCAGTCAACCACTGGACTAGTATCTGGAATCCACCGTAGTCTCTTGGTTTTGCAAGGATCTGTTCATCCAGCCATCAGTATTAGGAAAATATTCGTCCAACTCTCACCGCAACTAACCAGCTCCAATTGCCCTGAAGTCGTCGCAGTCTAGTGATCCTACAGAGCAGAATAGAGAGCATGAGTTCAGCACGACCGTCGGCACGAAGCGGAAGACGAGCGGCGGTCGAGTCACGTCGATTCAGTCGCCAGAACATCGATGGTCGTGCCCTTTCACTCGACCGGCTCGGCTTCGGGGAACTGATAGCCCCCGTCGAGAATCTCCTCGCGCGGACCGTACAGTCGGACCGTATAGTTCCACCCCTCTGGCGCGTAGAGGAAGTTCGGCTGGTCGGGATCATCGCCGAAGTGAATCGTGACGCTGCCGTCGTCGTCTCGCTCTGCGGTTACGTTGTTGATCGAGTACGCGTCGTACTCGTTTTCCTCGAGGTACCAGTCGCTGTTGTAGACGGTGACCGACCAGTACCCGTCGACGGGGACGTCGTCGACGGTGAGCGTATATGGCGTTTCGCCGTCGTTCTGTTCGGGCGTTCGCCAGAGAACGAACTCGTCCGTCTCCGGACTTCCACCCCAGGCGATCGCAGTGCCGAGGAAATGCTTGACGGGATCGACCTCGTCGGCGTCGCCCCACACGCCCCGGGAGTCGTCCATCGTCTCTCCGACCGTGATGAGCGCCTCCCGGATTCGCTCGAGCGAGTCCTGATCCCAGTTGGGTATCTCGAACGTGCCGGGCGATCGTTGACTCGCCGTGATCTCGTCCTGGATGGCGTGAACGGTCTCGACGTCGTCCGGATCGTTCGGATCGAATAACGTGCGGACCAGGACCAGACAGTACCGCGTCCCGACTTCGTCCTGTGTCAGCGTGTATTCGCCGGCGGTTGTGGACGATCCCCTCAAGTAGTTATCTTGATTGATGACGATCAGCAACTGGTAGCGGTCACCGGTGTCCGGTTGGGTGACGGTGACCGGTTCGGTCAGGTCGAAGACGCCAGCCGAGTAGAGGGTATCACGATTCATCTGGATGACGTTCTGCTCGTCGATGGGGACCAGCTCTCGGAGGTGATAGAACTCTCCGAACCCGCCCAGTTCGGCGTATCGCGCGAGGTACGTGTCGGACTCTGCGCGCGGGTAGTTCTCCCACGTTACCGGGACTGGCTCGTCATCTTCCGTCTCGTTTTCAGCCTGGTGGGTATTCGCCTCCGGGGAGTGGTGGCTGGCAGTGGCGCTGCCGCCGCCCATCGCGAGTAAGCCGGCGAGACCCGCTCCGCGAAGCGCGGTGCGGCGGGTTGCTCGCAGCGGTTCGGCATCCGATTCCCTCGTCGTGTGGTGTGTCTTATCGCTCATGGCGCATGTCTCTCTGAGTGCCCCACACAGTGGATGGGACCGACTCACACTCTCGCACGTCAGCGCCCCATATAATACGATAACGATAATTGGAAATTATGTCATGACAAGATGATAGTATTGACTTGGTGATGAACTCTGCTCCGTAAGTTATGATGGATTCCGCCGGCCAACCGAGTACATAGACGTTCTCGAGCATCACCAGATGCTACAGTCGCGCCCTGTATTCAGCAAGAACTAATCGAACTACCAGAACACTGTTAAGAGCGGCGTGCTGAATACAGAGGGTGAGCCGTGTTTAGACGCGAAAATTCGAGGGTAACGACAGCCACAGACCGAGAGTCGATACGAAGGGGCTGGAAATGGAATCGCCATCGAGGAACTAGTCTCTACAATTTCGCTTCTACAGCCGTTTTACCGAAGTTTGAGGGACCATCGCCTCGATCGAGGGTCAAACCTCTCGACGAGGTATCGGATAGCGGATCAGCATCGAGCCACAACACCGCTCTCACTCGCGTCGAAACAAGGCCGAGAAGATGTGTTCAGCACGACGGGTCTGTTTGTTTCATCCCGAATCCAATGAACCAGCCGTTCAGTAGACCTGCTTATTGACCGTCTGGCAGTGATTATAAAGTGAGGGAATATCAGTTGCCGTCGGCTGTTTCAAGTGGTGAATTACAGAGCCTACATCGGTTTCGGTCAGGCCTGTTCGGTGCGCCGCATTCAGAACAATTAGTCCGAGCCGGTGGTTCGTCGGTATCGTCCCACGATAGAACCGCCATTACGAGAAGGATGAAGAATACAAACAAGAACAACCCTAATGGACCGAATGAGAGGAGAAAAATGGCAACGAAGAAGACAGGGAAGCCAATGAGCACGTACACCAAGAGTGTTGAGAGACGATCCATGGATTATACTCTAAAACGTAGGATCAAAAATCTCTAGTCAACGGGTTCTGGGTGTCCGATCACTTACTTTGAATAGAACGCGCGAAGGGAGCAAATATAATCGGCTTTTTCAAACGGTATAGAAATAAGATCAGACCGACAGTTATGACATGAGTCTCAGGGGGTGACGTATACGTTACTCGGAAATACTTATTGCTGAGACACAAACCGATCAGTGCATGAGTGACACAGATGTCATCGTCGTCGGTGGCGGGCCGGCCGGATTGAGCGCTAGTCTCTACACGCAGAAGAACGGGCTCGAAACGATTCTCTTCGACACGGACTCGACGTGGATGCACAAGGCCCACCTGTTCAACTATCTCGGTATCGGCTCGATAGATGGGTCGGCGTTCATGGAGACCGCGAGAACGCAGGTAGACAGTTTCGGTGTCGAACGAAAGCAGGGTGAGACGGTCGAAGCCGTCACTCCCTCGGACAACGGGTTTGTTGTCGAAACACCAGCGGACGAATACGAGGCCACCTACGTCGTGCTTGCGACCGGCGCAAACCGTGACTTGGCAGAATCGCTCGGCTGCTCGTTCGATGGAGATGTCGTAGACGTTGATGTCACAATGGAGACGACCGTTACCGACGCGTACGCGACAGGAGCGATGGTTCGAGCCGAAGAGTGGCAAGCAATTATTTCCGCCGGTGACGGTGCAGCTGCCGCGTTGAACATCCTTTCGAAGGAGAAGGGGGAGCACTATCACGACTTCGACGTTCCGGAGGACGCCGCCGGCGTATTTGGCGCGATGGCAGCCGAAGAGTAGCGGAAAAGCGAGTGAACAGCAGCGCATTCGTCCCTCTTCCGAGTGAGTAGTCCTACACACCAGACGACACGATCATGCTGAATTCGTGCTCTCTGGTTAGCACGCCGTTCTTGATAAACAATGGATAGATTGCGATTCACAGCATTACATCGTTCACCTGTACTGACCGATCACCACCGTCGCAAATTGAGTCGAATCTCGTGCTACATTCGCAGCCTGTAGTGAGCAGTGGTTTTGCGAGAATTACTGTGTAAAGGATAGGATTTCAACAAAGCCTCTCAGATGCAACTCCTAATACATATACCGAGAGGTGGACATCATTTGGCTAAATGCGACTTCCCTCCCACCGTGTCGCCGTCACTTGTATTATAACAGGTCTGGTGCTCGTTGCCGGGTGCTCAACACCATTCTCTGACGACGAGACACAGATACTAATCGAGAACGAGCACGAGTCCGCCTATCAGGTGACTGCCTTCCAGAGTGCGCAGGGGAGCCAAGACGGACTCAAGTTCGACGTCACCACCGAGGACGGAGAACGACGGATCGTAGGCTTTGACGAGCTACAAGACGGGGCGAACTACACCAATGTCACCCTCAGCGGCGCGGAGCGTTCGGTACGAGTGCCGACGATAGCGGATGACAACAGTACACAGTTCGTGGACGACTGGAACGAGAGTCAGACGACCATCTACGTCGTCGAAACGTACGAGAATGAGCTAGTGGACATTCACGTCGTAGAGTGCACTCGTGATATGGCTCTCACGTTCACAACTGCCTCGGACGGATCATTTACCACCTCCTCACGCTGCGCAAAGAGCGTTCATTGACCCCGGTTCAACGCATTACTAGCGACGTTTGTGCGCGGCTTGTTTGATAGATAGCAAAGACAGGAACGACGCGAAGAGCCAGCGATTGCTACCTACTTATCCTGCACTGAGCGATCACCTCCCATCTGATCGGCGGCCAGTTCTTGCTAGATTCGCGCCTTGTATCTCGCAGAGTCGCAACGAACTCCCGAGCTATTGTCAGAAACGCTCTGCTAAATCCAGAGGATAGGTTCGGCGAACGATCATGAATTCATCTACGTCGTAGTCACGTCCGCTGTTTAGATTCGTGAGAGAAGGGGCATCAGTACCCGTGAGGAAGAACCGATAGTGACCTCCCCTAGTACCCTCAACTTCGAACGAGTTTTCAGAGATATTAGTAACGGTTTGAGCGTGTTTTCGTCCATTCCAGATCACTTCGCTTCCCTTCTTAACATTCTCCATCTCCTCCAAGATTTCGGTCATCGATTGCATACTATTGGATTGGAATCATCTCTTGAAAACCGTTTCCGCCGTTACTGGTTCCCAAGAGGTTGTGACCGATTCATGCTGTGTATCTTGTACGAGCGCTATCGACCTCCCCATGTTCTATCATGACCAGCGTGACCGATACAGAGGACATTCAGCCATCGAAACAGTCGAAGCCATCGAGAACTATCGGGGAGCGCAGCAGAATACAGAGATTCAAGCCCCGGCCCACAGTTGCACTTTGTATGGAACTTCCTCCCTTCGAACTTGAACGGTGGCTCGATGAATACGAGCCAGACGCTGATTTGATGCTCGCTGAAAGCGGGGTTCGGAGTCTTCCAGCAAGCCGTTTCGATCTCGATGTGGGTGAACTCGGGTACGTCATTCCCACTGACGGTGCTCCGGAATTTAGAGCCGCTATCGCCGAGCGTTACGACCGCGACACTGAGGAAGTCGTTCTCACCTGCGGAACACAGGAAGCCGACTTCCTCACATTCATGGCCCTCCTTAGCGAGGGAGACCACAGCGTAGTCGTCTCACCGACCTATCAGTCGCTTTCGAGTGTTCCCAACGCCGTCGGTGACGTGAGCGAAGTTCGAACCGAGCCACCGGAGTGGAACCTCTCGGTTGATGCCGTCGCCGAAGAGATACGGCCCGAGACGCGACTGGTTGTCCTCACGAATCCGAGTAACCCGACGGGGAAGTACCTCGGGCCGGAGACGATGCAGGCACTGTACGACCTCGTCGAGGAGAACAACGCGCACCTCCTCGTTGACGAAGTGTATCGAATGCTGGCCGACGAGCCTCACGCGCCCGCCGCCGCGCTCGGCCCGCGCGCGATCTCGACCGCCGGTGTCTCGAAGTCGTACGGTCTTGCAGGGGCGCGTCTCGGGTGGGTCGTCGCAGTCACGGAGATCGCGGACGCAGTGCGGAAGTGGAAAGATTACACGACAATCTCACCCCCGATCGTTGGCCACCACGTCGCTCAGCAGGCGCTCGGTGAGCGAGAGGCCGAGATTCTTGAGGCGAACCGTGCCCACGCGAAAGCGAACCGGGAACGCGTCGCCGAGTTCGTCGAACGCTACGATCTCGACTGGTTCGAGCCGACGGGCGTAAACGGCTTCCCGACGATCCCGGACGGGTTCGAGAGCGGGAAGGAGTTCTGCCGGTCGCTGTTCGAGGCCGAGAGTGTCGTCCTCGCTCCCGGTGACGTCTTCGGGTATCCCGACCGGTTCCGAATTGGGTTCGGTCTTCACACCGAGGAACTCGAGGAGGGCCTCGACCGAATCGGTCGTTACATCGAAAACCACCGCTGACCGGCACTAATAGATCCACGAAATCAGAACTCTCGGCGATTCGGAATAGGCGCTGTATATTCAACAGCATTCGAACAAATCACCGAACTGCTGTCAGGACCGGCGTGTTGAATATAGAGAACGAGTTCAGCCGACGATCTCGTTTGGTTCACGTCTAAATACGTGAACCAACTGTTCAGTAGACCTGCGAACGTACCGATTTCTATTTCGGTATGGCGAAAATCATATGAGATTTCTTACCAGATTTTAACTAATGCATTTCAGACGAAAATTCCTCGCCTCATCGGGTGCTGGTCTTATAGGGGTCGGGGTTGCAGGCTGCCTTTCGGGAACGAATACCCTCTCTGCCGAGTGGCTCCAATTGAAAGCCATTAGTGTTGAATGGACTCACAGCGGACGCGCGTATCAAGACCAGATTCTTCAGTTGATGTCCGATGGAGAAGACGAGCTAAGGGGTAGAGTGGCATCAGAATATAATGGTGTCATTTCTTCTCCTTCCGAAGTTACTGCTTCGGAGGACTTTCATGATGACCTCCAGTTCGATTTCGAGGCGATAAAATACGTCGTTGGGTTTTGCGGGAGCGACTTCGATTCGGACGATGAGTTTGGGTGTCTGAATACAGGAACCCCCCGAGAAGATTTTAATGCTGTTCAATTCGGTGACCAAGCTGATGTCGAAGTAAGGGATAACCAATTCCACATTCACGACGTTCAGAGCGGGGGTATCTCGGAATGGAATACTGACATCAATGAATTTGAATGGTCTGAGAAGCATGACTATCCAATTGATAAGTAGATCACCTGTATTTAGCGATCAGCGCCTTCGCAAATCGAGCCACATTCGCGCCCTGGGTCTTGTTTAGACGGTCGAAATCATCAGAGTTAGGCCCTGAGCGATTGTTCGATGTTTCTGACGGCGGCCTTAAGGACGAGTTCTCGGAACTGTCCAAACCACGTTCTTGCCTTAAGTGTTGAACCGAATCGCTTGCGCAACGCGAAAAACATCGATTCTGCGATAGACCGTTGATGGTAGGTTTCATCATTAATCCGAGCATTGTGTGTGGCATCGAGCGAGTAGAACTCACGATGCTTGATCACCGGTCTAATCCCCTCGTTTCGCAGCATCTGGCGGAGTTCATCCCAATCAAACCCTTTGTCAGCGACGACGGTTTCCACGTTGCTGAGGTTTCTTTTCAGGACTTGCCACGCAATCTGCGTGTCATGTGGTAGGTTCATCGAGCAGTGTATATCGAGAATAGCTCGCGTGGAACAGTCTACGAGAATAGTGGTTTTGACCGACTCAAACGTCCCTTTGACGCGTTTTGCGTAGTTATGGCTGGACGAGCGATGAGCGATGCAGGTTGAGTCGATTGCTTGTACCTCTCCGGTATCGAATAGTTCCGCCGACAGCTGCAACAGCATCCGCCAGACGGGCATCTTGAGATCCTGTTTTCGAACACAAACGGTGGTGAAGTCCGGCAACTCATCCGGTGAAAGGCCGAGTTTGGCGACAATAGCTGGCATTTCTCGAAGAACGTCTAGCAACCGTCGGTAGGAGTGATCGAGGTATTCCCGAAGACCATGGATCGCTACGATCACCCAATCAGCGTAGCCACCCTTTCCTTTGCTGAGAGGTTCTTTCGAACCGCTTCCGACAGCTTTTTGAGACAATTCGACGCATCGTTCGGTGAAGCGGGCCAGTTTGGAGTGCACATCCACCTGTGCTCGCTTCATTTCCTAGAATTCCCGACATAGAGGCAATATTACTAGCGTCTAAACACGGCCCGCGCCCTGTATTCAGCAGATCCTGACCGAAATCCCGAGTCGCTGTCACGAGCGGCGTGCTGAATACAGAGCATGAGTTCAGCACGACGATCTCGTTTGGTTCACGTCTAAATACGTGAACCAACTGTTCAGTAGACCTGCGGAGTAACCGCGAACGGTGCGCCACCTACGTTCCAGTTTCCGGATTCGAACTGATCGATGACTGTTCGATCGGTGACTCCCAGAGTAAGATCACAACCGAACCGACGACCAATATTACACCTGCTGCCGAAAGTGCGATTAACGGTGAGACGATATCCGAGATCACGCCGCTTCCGAGCTGAAACGGGATGACGGTTACCGCACTCACCATCGCCATCGCGCTCAAGACAGTTGCACGACCGAGCGTCTCGATGCGGTCGTTCACGTACTGTCCCGCAAGCACTCGCGTCGGCTCAACACACGCCCATCCGACGAACAACGCGACGAGCGCTATCGGAGGTACGAACACCATTCCTGTCAGAAGCCCACCGACGAGGAGCGGGACTGCAATAAACCACCGACGCAATCCGACCCGCTCCTCGATAAGACTGATACGGTAGCTGATTGCCGCCGAGACGAGATTGATCGCTGCATAATACACCCCCAGAAGCGTTTCGACGTTCTCGGTCGAGAGAGCGAGTGTGTAGGGGTCTCCTTGACCGGGAACCGGGAGTAAGAAAGTTAGACGCATATTCAGGTCGGTCACGACGGACTCGAATATCGGCTGGAGGAAAATAAACACGAGATAGGTAACGGCCGAGAACAGCACGAAGTAGTAGACGATGAACGATCGAATGCGACGCTGACCGACAGCCTGTTTGACGACACCCCACGCCTCTCGGATGCCCATCTCGCTCGAGTCGCTTTCCTCGTAAGTCGCCGGTTCGTCCAGCGTCACGATCACGAGCAGGCCTAACCCAGTGAACAGCGCAGCTGCGAGAAACGGGTATGCGAGGTCGAGATCACCGAGGTAGCCACCGACGAGTGACGCACCGACACCGGCCGTCAAGGCAATCGATTGCCCACGTCCACGAACGCGGGTGAACTCGTCACTTGCAGACACGTCCGTGAGCGTTTCATAGACCCACGCATCCTCCGTTCCCGAGCGGAAGTTATAGCCAAGCGACCAACAGATAAAGAGGAGGGCGAACGCGAGAAACGAAGACGCGAACGCGATGCCAACTAACGTCGCCGTAATGAGTGCCGACCCGATGAGAAGGCTGTTTCGGCGCCCAATCCGGTCACCGACGTACCCGGTCGGCATCTCGCCGAGGACTGTCGTAAGGTTGTAAAGCGCCTCGATGATGACGATTTGCGTGAAAGATAATCCCTGCGAGAGAAAATAGAGGTACATGATCGGCCGATAGAACTCGACCGCTTCCGTCGCTTTGTAGAGATAATATTTGAAAACGGCTCTGGTGATCGCCATATCCGAATGGTCACACCACCCATCGGTAATGACTTCGGTAACCACCTGCGTTCTCCGGTTCTCTCTTCGGACTGAAACGTGTGCAGAAACTGCGATGAGTTCCGGATACACGATACTGACAGATCACTCACCTTCATAGATCGACCTTCAACCCGTGCCACATTCGCGCCTTGTATTCCACAGAAGTCGACCGGACTACCGAGATGCTGTCACAAATGGCCTGCTGAATAGAGAGAACGAGTTCAGCACGACGGTTCCGTTTGTGTCTCGCCGAGCCAATAAACCAGCCAGTCAGTAAATCTGCGAACTAACCGCTACGTTTTTCTCGAGTAGTCGATCGGACATACTCTTCTAGTGTCCTCCTCTATAACCCAGAACTCGTACGCGAGGCTATCACAGTTGTCCAGAAGGCGAATCCAGACGGACTCCTCGTAGCGGACCTGTGCCGTCGCACACTCGACGGTATCGCGCCCCCCGGCGTCGACCTCGTCGAGCGATTTGCCCTCCCAGTCGCCGCCGTCGACGCGAGCGAACAGTTCGTAGTCACCGGGCGTCGTTCCCCAGTCGCAGTCCGCGACCTCGCCGTGCACGCGGGCGTCTTCTTTCCCGGGGATCTCGTGGGAGGACCGGTGGACCGTCTCTCCATCCCGGTCGACGCGAAGGTCGAACCGGTGGGGAGCAGAATCCCAGTTGCTTACCGAGAGTCGAGCGAGTTGCATCGGGTGAGTACGTAACTCGGAGACGAGGTCTAGGCACCCGGCGGTCGAAGCCGTCATAGCTCCCGCGAGCGTCCCGAGGAGGGCGCGGCGTCGCATACGACCCGTGGCTCACGTGTAGTAATAGATTTTCTGAATATGGTGTCAGGAGAGACGCCTGTACTTGGCGATCATCACTTTCGCAGATCGGGGGGTCTCGTGGTGTATACGCGTCTTCTATTCAGCAGATCTGACCGAACTACTGACCTGCTGTCAGTAACGGAACGCGAGAGACAGAAAACGAACTCACCAAACCGAGTTCAATTCTCAGGGTTCTGTGTCACGCAGTTCGTAAGAGCCGAATCAGTCATGCTGACCAGAATGTACCCATACCGCCCAACATTTTTCACCGCACAGAGAAGTGACTGACACAGATGCCATCGCGAGATAGTAGACGCGGCTTCCTGTGCGCTTGTTTTGGAGGTATTGTGGCGATGGCCGGGTGCATGTCGTCCAGAACGGACGTTGACCACGGAACACCTCCCTTCGAGAGCGACCCGTGGCCCATGGTACATTTCGATGCACAAAACACCGGTTATACACCCGAGGTGACCGGGCCACAGTCAGCGGTTTCGGAACAGTGGAGTCAGATTACTGCTTACGGAGCGAACGTCGATGTCTCGTGTCCGATACTTGCCAACAATCGAGTCTACACAGGCATGAGTACCGATCGGGCCGTGCTAAGCGCTTTTTCAGCCGCTGATGGAACCGAAGCGTGGCAATTCCAGTCCGGCGTGAGCAGTTCTACCCCGGCTGCCAGCGACGGACGTCTCTACTTCGGCGACGACGGGGTTATTTACGCAATCGACAGCGAAGACGGGACTACAGAGTGGTCCGTCGACACGGATGGCTCGCTGATGACCTCGGTCACGGTCAGAGACGGGACAGTATACACTTGGGGCGGCCCCAGAAGCCGGCGATTGTATGCAATTGACGCAGAGACAGGGGCGATCGAGTGGACACATACAACGGCCGATCTTGACGGTCCCACCAACGATGTCCCGCCCGCTGTCCATGCGGATGGAGTTGTGGTCGCGGTGGATGTCTACAGCGAAAGTTCGAGTGCGTCGCAAATTCGCGGACTAGCGCCGGATGGCGAGGAACAGTGGCGGTACGAGAACCCCACTGGACAGTCATCGATTTCCGCCCCGGTAGTCCAGGACGGACGTGTCTTTGCGTCGGTCGGTGGGCAGGGAATTGTCGCACTCGATAGGATGACTGGGGAGGCCGAGTGGGTCTACCCTGTCGATACTTTTCGAGCAGTGAACGGAATCATGTCTGGTCCAGCCATCGCTGAGGGGGTCGTCTACGGAACCAGTGGTGGCAGAGAACTGGTTGCGATTTCGCAGACAGATGGAACCATCGAGTGGCAAATCGATCTCGGACTCCCCACGATTTCCTCGCCAGTCATCACGGGCCGTCAGTTGTATATCGGGACGACCGATCGGACTGTCGGATCGGACAGAGAGTCCGAAGTCTTCGGAATCGACACTGACGATGGTACGGTCGATTGGCGGTGGACGGCACCGAACCCTGTAACGACAACGGCTAGCATCGGGGACAGTACCCTGTTTGTTGCAACGGATAGGACGCTACACGCGCTTGCATGATAACAGAATCAGCGTATATTTTTATCGAACGAGTTTGAATTGTGTGTGGACAGTTATCCGTTCTAGTTTAGCAGAATTGAGCCGAATTTCGCGCCATATTCGCGCCCTCTATGCAGCAGCGGTCGAGCGTTATACCTGGACACTGTCAGAAACGGCGTGCTGATTGCCGAGTAGACAGCCATCACGCCGCGTCTGTTGATTTCCAGCCAATAGTGATGAGCCAGCCGCTATGTGTAGATGCGAACTGAGCGTTGTACTGTTACTCGTCGTATCCCGGAATCGAGATGGGTTCTCCGGCCTCGTTCAGATTGGCCCAGACATCACCGGTGTGCTCGACGACAACTTCGAATTGATACGTACCTCTCCCATCCTGAGCTCGGGAGTTGAACGATACTACTTCGTGATTGGCGTGACGCTTTGAGGCCGCGGTCAGGCTGTAGACACCATCTCCTGTATCCAAGCCTTGAACTACCATCTTGGGTTCGCCACTAGCGGGCGCATCAACCGTCGTCCAGACTGGACGTTCGGTATTCCCTTCGTGGGAGCCATAAACCAGTGTCAGCCGTACCGGTTCTGTATTCCCGGTATCGCTTCGAACGACGATTCGTTCAAGGGGAGGTTCCGAGGTGGACGCTGCGTCGGTACCGCCGTCAAAAGAAAGGGCAGAACAGCCAGCCAACGCGGTCAGCGTCGTCACTCCGCACGCAAGGAGGCTTCTCCGCGATGTGGACGGGGACAATTCGACCATATCACCGATGTACTACGTCTCGTAGATGAAAATTTCGGTACTGCTATCTACACACTCTACACGAAGCGATTACTCTCCCACGTGATCGGCCACCAACTCGTGCCACATTCGCGCTTTGTATCTTGCACCGACTCGACTAACTACCACAATGCTGTCAGAAAGTGCGTGCTGACTACAGAGCATGAGTTCAGCACGTTGGCTTCATTGGTTTCCCGTTGAAGCCGATGAACCAACCGTTCAGTAGACCTGCGAGTTGAACGATATTGAGGCAGACCGCAAAGAAACGGATTGGGTTGGAAAGCAAAACTATGTAGATGCCTTCCAGCGGTTACGGGTCTTGGCGGCGAGAATACCACCTGCAGCAGCAAAAACGCCGAGAACGGGGACGAGAGCGAGGACCATCACCGCTGAATAGATACCTGTTATGAACACAAAATCGCCATACCCAAGGCGAATCGGTAAGCCTTCGAAAAGAAAGAACACGAGTGAAACGGTAAAGAAACCGATTCCAGTGAGAACGCCGCCCCACCCAGCTTTAATCAGTTCATCGTCATACCGTTCACAGGACCACCCGATTGCGATACCTACGAGGAGGCTTATTGAAACAAGCGTTGATGCGCCTCCTAGTGGGCCGAATGCGAGCGCCCCTCCTGTTCCAAACCCAGCAGCAAGGACGATCCGTTTCCAATGAACCTCAGTAGTTGCCATAATAATCCTTATATTCGATACAATTAAAATACTGCGGAAAGTCAAAGCAGTAACATCCTGTTTCTTATGTATTTCACCCGTGCTGAACGATCATTGACTTCGTAAATTGAGCCAAGGTGCCACATTCGCGCGTTCTATGCAGCAGCGACTGCCCATTCTGCGTGAATACCGTCAGAAACGCGCTGACTACGGAGCATACATCCATCACGTCGCGTCTATTACTTTCCAGCCGATGGGGGCTAAACCAGCCACTATGTGGAGATGCGGACATACCGCTGAGGTTCCTCCCAGTTTCAGATGATGTCCAGCGAGTCGTGCTGAATACAGGGCGCGTCTCACCCGAGAAACGCTACGCGAATCATGTGGTTCCAGTGAACTGAAAGCGGAATATCTTTCTTATCGAAGACGGAGACGTTTCGTATGCCCTCCAGAAGAAAATTGCTAGCCGCCGTCGGCAGCGTGGCCGTCGCCGGGATGGCTGGCTGTAGCGGGTCAGGCTCGGGCGGTTCCGATACGGTCGATTGTCAGACGGCCGCCTCCGATCACGGTGATGGGGACGTTCTCGACAATGCCGCAAGCGGGACAGTCGAAGACGGCGACGTGAGACTCGCAATCCCGCTGTCAGTCGACGATGTCCGAGAAAATGATGTCGACAGACTCGACGTGTACGACGCGACAGACGCGCTGGCGTACACGATCCCGGTGTCGACGGACGACGCCGGGCTAATGGCGAACAAGGTAGGCGTGAACGAGGGCCAACTCCTGTATGAGCAATCTCTTGGTCGCCGACCATTCCACGGTCAATACCGGATCGTCGCGGTGAACACAGCCGGCGAAATCGTCGATTCCGTCATCGTCGAGTTCAATTGTTTCTCCGACGTTAGCGACTGACCGGCCGTTCCGTACACCGGTAAGTCGTTCCACCCCTTAGATAACGAATTCGCCCGTCTGTACCGGCCTGCTGAACACATCCTCTCTGTCCAGCACGCTATTTGTGACAGTGTTCAGGTAGATCGCGGAGCTGTTGCTGAATACAGGGCGCGACTGTCGCACGAGATTCGACCCGATTTACGACGGTGGTGATCGCTCAATACAGGAGATCTATGTACTGTTTAGTAGATCTTCCACGAAGCCCGAATCGTCATGTTTCCTGCAATATTGAGTTACTCACAGCGGTCGTACAATTGATGTTCCACACGTGATGGCGGCGTCCCAAGATGTCGAGCGGTGTTATATGGTCGCATAGATGACAACTATCACGACCGGAACGGCAAGCAAAGTGATTGCGCTAACGATCGGTCGATCGCGTCGAGACGCCGCTGCGGCGTAGAATCCGGCGAAGACGGCGATCGTTCCGAGAAACCGTAACAGTTCCGCCAGGCGGAGCTCGGCGACACCGGACAGCAGGGCGGCTGAGACCGAGACCTCTCCCGCCAATGCAGGCCCGACGATGAACCAGGCAATACCCGCAATCCGCTGAGCGAAGACCCCCCAGACTGCGACGGTGCCGATTTCCCAGGCCGCCGCTGTCGGACGGTTGCGGACGTACGCGAGGGTTGCAACCACGACGGGCACCAGAGCGATGACTCGTTCCAGTTCGAGCGTCCAGGTCGTCGATTGTACCAATAAGAACACCTGCAAAACTAGCCCGAGCACGACGATGCCTCCAAGCAAGCCAGCAAACGTGAGCCTGTCCAGGTCGGCGACCGACGAGCGAGAGAATGGCGAAGTGGGCATACCACACTATCTTGGGTTGCCGATAAGTGCTTTCTGTAGTACAAATGTGTGAAGGAGACGGCTGTTGACGCCGTCGCTCAGGTATCCAGGTCGTCCGTCGGGTGATCAGTGCGCACGTGCACCTACCACGTTACTTCTATCAGATGCCAGTGGTGTTGGCAGAGGCGTGCGGAATACGAGGCGCGTATCTCGAACAACGTCTCTCAATTTTCGAGATCACCTTCGATAACTGTTAACACGATACGCGGGGAAACTGTACTCGTGACGCGTGACCTCGTTACTACCGCGAACGAAAACCTGCGGCGTGCCTTTGGCATACTGGCAGACGAAGCCCAATCCGGCGAGTCTCGACGGTTCGGGCCACTCACGGTGGCCTCCGCCGGGGTTCCAGCACCATTTTTCAATCGAGTATTTGCCTTCGACGCCCCGCCCCTTGGTGAGCTTTCGGCGGCTGTCGCGTGGATGGCCGAGCGTGACGTGCCGTTCTGGGTCACCGTGACCGAACCTACGGTCGAGGTTGTCGAGAGCCACCCTGTCGATCTCGACCTCGTGAAGGCTGCCGAGCAACCTGGGATGGCGATGGCCACACTCGATGAGATACCGCCCCGGGACTCGGTCGCCGAGATCGCTGAGGTGACCGACTCGGATGAACGTGACGAGTTCAGCACGGTTACCGCATCGGCCTTCGAATGGCCGCTGGACGTCGTAGAGCAGGTCGATCAGGCCGCTCTGGCGGCAGACGATGTGCGCTTGTTCCTCGGCAGAGTGGACGGACACCCCGCCGCTAGCGGGCTCTTGATACAGAGCGGGCACGTGGCTGGCGTCTACTCGATCGGCGTGGTCGAGGAATTTCGCCGACGGGGAATCGGGGAAGCGATGAGTTGGGAGGTGCTCCAAGCCGGACGCGAGGCTGGCTGCCAGGTGGGGGTGTTGCAATCGTCCGAGATGGGCTATCCACTCTACGAGAGGATGGGATTCGAGACGGTCGTCACCTACCACCACTTCGAACCTGCCATCGAAGCGGTACGTGGTGCCCAGAGTAGCCCATAATCCATCGGCCTGGGCCAACTTGACCACCCTGCTGAATCCAGCCTCTCTATTCAGCACGCCGCTCTTATCAACGACTTGCTAGTTCTGATCTCATCTGCTGAATAGAGAGCGCGAATGTCGCATGAGATTGGGTCCAATTTGCGAAGGTAGTGATCGCTCAGTGCGGTAGACTAACCGAACGCTGACACCGAATTTAGTTATCGCTCGGTCAGTAAGGTTTTCCCTACGGTTTCCAGACACATATGTGGGTATATGACACACCGCCAAGGGCGAGTAATAGTTGATCTGGAGGGGAAGGTTCTGTGAACTACGTGTTATGGGCGCTGCTGGCGATGGGTTGTTACTCGTTCGCGTTCCTGTTTATGAAAATTGCACTCCAAGATCTGTCGACATTCACCGTCATGCCGATTGCGGTCGGCACACTGGCCGTGGGAGCGACGACTGTGGCGTCCCTGTTCGGTGAGTGGTCGGTTCCGTCGGTGACGAGCCGACCTGTCGGGTTCGCACTCGCAGCAGGAATCTGTCTCGCTGGTGCTGTCGTCGGGTATTTCCGCGCACTCTCGACTGGCCCTGTTAGCGTCGTCGTGCCGATCTTCGGGATGTTCCTCGTCGGTGGAGCACTCCTCGGAATCGTCGTGTTGGGCGAGGGAGTCACGGCGAAGAAGGCCCTCGGCATCGCGTTTGGTGCTGTTGCGGTCGTCCTCATTGCCACGTGATGCCCCGAGTCTGATCACGCGTGATCCGTGTGTTCTACGCAACTGCACAATACGCATGTGTAGTGAGCCGGGGTTCACCGGTTTCGGCGTGAAACAGACGAAGTCGTCGTACTGAACTCAGGCTCTTAGTCGGTCACGCCGTTTCTGACAAGAATCGAGTAGTTGATCTAGTATCTGCTGAACTCACAGCGCGAATGCAGCATGGATCGTCGCCCACTCAGGGGGGAGTACAATTGCTCAATTCTTCCACAGTTTCGGTGGACTATTCCGGTTTCCGGCCAGCGGATATCCTCTTTCACGAAGCCCAGCAGAGAAGACATATATGCTATAGTGCCTAATTTGAAGGTGTGAGTAGTTACCAATTATTAATTTTAGTTATAGTCTCTGTGAGTATACTACCGATGACTGGCTGCGTCGGCGTCGAAAACGGCTATGAAGACTATGAGTACACGGTTTCGGCGAGCGAGCCCCACACCGGGGACGTCTTCGGCGACGTAACAGAAACGCAGTTCTACTCAGAATGGGGGTATACCTATGCGTCCGTGACAGTGAGGAACGGGGTCAACGAATCGCTGGTCGATTCGAGCGGGAACTGGTCGATTCCGGATGGGAATGCGACGACCGTCCGGTTAGAGCAAGTACGGATCACCAACGGATCGACGGTGGTTCAGGGTGGCCGCGAAATTACGCCGGACGATCCCGATTGGGGCGCCCATCTCGACGTTCCGTCTGACGGCGACGAGGAACGGTATCTGCTGCGGGCGACGGCAGACAATAGAACAATAGACTCCATCGAGATAACGATACGAGAGACGTGACAGAATTGCAGGGACAGATACGTACGCATTTCAGGGACTGATCGGTGCGGTCGTCACACTCGGTGTCGGATTGCTCGTGATGAATGGTCCCTATACACCGTCCGAGACGCCCGACTCGTCCGCTTCGTCATTCTGTGGCTGCCCGTCGTAATTCCGAACCCGTACTCGAAACTCCTCTCGTAGACTAATCACAGATAGTGTAATGACATGCTCTTTATTCAGCACGCCGATCATGACAGTGATTCGGGAGTTCGATCGGGTCTTGCTGAATAGATAGCGCGAATGCGGCACGAGATTGTGACCGATCTACGAACGTGGTGATCGCTCAGTACAGGACGCTGTAATATCAGTTCAAAAATCACTAATTCTATTATAATTCTGCTATGAGTGCTATTATGGACGAATCTGCCCTCCAGAACCGTCTTGACACTATCCAATTGATATTGCTGGTGAACACCCTTCTCTTACTTGGAATCGGATTTAAATACGCTACTGAATCAACAGTTGGAGTGATAGTACTCGCAGCATTAGTTGGATACGGGCATCTGAAGAGCAGTCGATAATCTGAACTGAGTTCAGTAAGTTCGCAGATTTACTGAACAGCTGGTTCATTGGATTCAGCGTGAAACAAACGAAGCCATCGTACTGAACTCATCCTCTGTATTCATCACGCCGCTCTTGACAACAACTCGGTAGCTGGTTCAGCTTCTGCTGAATAGACAGCGCAAGTCTGTCAGTGTCTCGTCGATAGAGCAGGGTGCTGAATCCTGTTGCGCCATAACGCGTGTTAGCCAAACGGACAGCGACCAGCAACCTCGAACGAGCACTCGCCGAACGCGTGGAGGTTCCCGAAGTTCGATCCGAGCCCGAGGTTCGATCCGAGGAAGACGAGGTCAGAGGTGACCGCCGGAGTCCCCTTGCCGGCCTCTTCGTTGCGCCCCATCTCTGCGCGACCGAGTTCCTCGCCCGTTGCAGCGTCGACGACGAACAGGTGACCGTACATCGTACCACGCTGAATCCAGCCCGTGGCGTAGACTGCATCACCGGAAACGACCGGCGTCGAGACGAGATCGACCTGTGGCTCGCCCTGGGGGCGCTTGCCCTCGTCGGGACCAAACCGCCACACCCGCTCACCCGTCTCGAGACGGCGGGCCTCGAGGCCGAAAGCCGCGACATGATAGATCAGTCCGTCAGCGACGGCACACCCCGCGACCGGCCAGCGGGAACCGATCGGCTGCCGCCAGCGAAGCGATCGGTCATCGCGGTCCAGCGCGACGAGCGTGTGCTGCTCGTCGTCCTGGTGCCAGAGCGGCACGAGCAGCAGGTCGTCGACGACGGTCGGGGTTCCGTAGATAGGCTCCTCCCAGCGCCAGTACTCCTCACCGGTCGCCAGATCGAGCGCGACGAGACCATCACGATGGAACGGGGCGTAAACCATGTTATCGGTTCCGGCCAATCGCACCATCCCTTCACACTCGGGGAAGGGCGTTTGCCACTGTTCATCGCCAGTCGCGGGATCGATGCCGTAGACACGTTCGTCTTGGTGGTCTTCGGCGCTGTACGCCCCCGTGACGACAACGTCGTCGGTAACGACGGGCGTGATGTTGTAGGGGGGTCGTTGCTGGCCGCGAGAGAGGTTGTCGAAGGCCCACTGAACCTTTCCGTCAGTGGTGAGCATCGTCAACCCAGGCTTGGTCTGGAGGAACAACCGGTCCCCGTCGACGACCGTTGAATCCGAGTGGTACACATAATGGAACTTGTCGGTCCGGAAGAGTTCGGTCGTCCACCTGGAGTTGCCAGTCGCCGCGTCGAACGCCTCGATCCACGCCCCGCCGCGTTCCTTACCTCGTGGCTCCTGTGAATAGGCAAAGTAGAGCACGCCATCGTCGACCACCGGAGAGGTATCGACCACGCCGCCGCGCGATCGCTCCCTGTGCCAGACTGTGTGGAGGTCCGTAGTCGGCCCCTCTGTAGTCGAGTACCCCGTGTGGGCGTTATTCAGCGTTCGTCTGGGCCAGGAACCGTCGGCGGACGAGTTCTCGGTCGAGACGCATCCCGCGAATGCACCGCTCCCAGCAGTACACGCTGCGAGAACCGACCGACGAGTGGAGGGCATTGGTACGAGGGTTACCGTGGCGCAAATTATAAATTCCGGTCGTCTATTACCAGTTTCAGAACAGCGGAGTGGAGACGTGGACATCGAACCAGGAGCTAAATCCATCCTCTGAGTCGGTCACGTCGTTTCTGACAAGAATTAGGTAGTTTGTTTAGTGTGTGCTGAACTCAGAGCGCGAATGGTGCACAAGATTCGGCTCAGTCTGCGAAGGTGGTGAATCACTCACGATAAGGCAAGTAGATAACGTTCAACCAAGTGGTGTTGCTAGGCCGATAGCGCCTGCAATGAATACATCTGCAACGAATAGCAGGAAAGCAAACCACGGTTTAAACTTGTGTTCAGTCGTGGTAGCAGAAGCGTGGACATAGGCTGCTAAGCTGACAACCATACTACTGAATTACGTTCTGTCGGTAAAAATATCGTTATATCGTTGTTCGGTTCGCAGATCTCCTGAACGGTTAATTCATCAAATTTGGGGCGAAACAAAGGAAGCCGCCGTGCTGAATCCATACTCTGTAGTCAGCACGCCGTTTCTGACAGTGGTCACGCAGAATGAGCAGCCGCTGCTGGACAGAACGCGCGAATGTGGCACAAGCGGAAACTCGGTATCGAGGAGCGGCGTCTGTCTGGAACCGTGAACGCGGTCGAAGATCGCTTCGAAGTCTGTTGAGACGTACGTTTATAAAATACACACCACAACAAGGTCTGTGGATATTTCTGACAAGTTCACGCGGTACGCGGGTTGGGTAGAAAATAAGTGTCCACTGTACGCTAAACTCACAAAAGCAGCGGCCGATGACGGTCACCTTCTCGATATCGCATCGGAAGCGTCCCCTGGACAGCCGGAACCTGAACTTCTGCTCGCGGCGACGCATTCTTTACTCTTAGAGGAAAGAGACCATCCACTCGCCCAGTTTTACCCCACTTGTGAGCAAACCGGATCCGATGAATCGCCTGTGGCTCATTTTCGGGACTTTTGCACACAGAATGAAGACCAGTTGCGATCGATCATCGCTACTCGCCGTTGTCAAACTAACGACGTCGGTCGATCGGCGATCCTTCTTCCGGCATTCGAACACGTCTCGAGACTTGTGGAATCCAATTCACTCGCTCAGATCGAAATCGGAACGAGTGCGGGCCTCAACCTCAACTGGGATCAATACTCGTACGAATTCGTCGGAGTCGATCGGGTGGGAGAGCCTGATTCTCCTGTAACGATCACGACCGAGGTACGCGGCAAGGGACGGCCTCCGCTCCCTCAAAACTTCCCTACGGTTGCTCATCGATGTGGGATCGATCTCAACACGCTCGACGTGACCGACGATGAGGATGCGCGGTGGCTTCATGCACTGATTCATCCAAATCAGACTCGTCGCCACCGCCAGCTCGTGGCGGCTATCGAAGTGGCGCGAGAGAACCAATCGTCACTCATTGAGGGCGATGTCTTCGATGAACTACCGGCGCAACTGTCGAATGCTCCGAGTAACGCTGATCTTATCGTATTCAGTACACATGTCCTCTATCAACTCACTGAAGATAAGATAGCGGAACTCCGGTCACTCCTCTCTAGCCATAGTTCGGAACAACCCGTCCATTGGCTCTCTATCGATCCCGACGAAGAACTTGGTGAGCCTACATATCGGTTAGTCACATTTGTGGATGGAGACGCTACTGAATCGCAGATTGCACAGTTCGAACCGTATGGTGACTGGATCCAGTGGCAGGGTAATCGTTGACCCTCCCTACATCTATTGCTACATCAGTTTCTCCTTTGATCAGATTGCATAGTTACAAAGCAGATGATTCATCGTAGTCGTAAAAACAAACACGGCTAGCGTGCTGAACTTATCCTCTCTATCCAGCACGCAATGTCTGCCAGCATCCAGATAGTTCGTTCAGACGCTGCTGAATAGAACGTGTGAATGTCGCACGAAGTCTGGCTCGATTTGCGAACGTGGTGATCACCCAGTACAGACATCTCAAACGCCGATCAAATACTAGACGATATCCCCTCTGATTCGTCGGAAAACGAACACTACAACCGCCGAAAAGATAGCAGTGTAAACAATACCCAAAACTAACCAGTACAACAAAGCAGCCCCGCTATTAGAAATCTGAAGTGGAAGCCCATTCACAATAAAGTCAAGAGTATAATATGAGAGTTGCAGCGGAACTGTGCGCGTGGTATCTAACCCCCAAATCAAAACGGTAGTTGATAGGAAGGTGACAATATCAATGAGGGTGCTGATATGAGTTACTTCCTCTATTTTCATAGTATTGGTCAGATACCCAACATATATATGTTTTCTGTAATAGTGTTCAGTTCGCATATCTACTGAACGGCTGGTTCATTGGCTTCGGGATGGAACAAACAAAGCCGTCGTGCTGGGCCCGTCCTCTGTAGTCAGCACGCCGTTTCTGACGGTGGTCGCGCAGAATGAACAGCCACTGGTGTTTTCTGTGGACTTATATCCGATACTGTTCAGTAACCCAGCGGTTACATCTGGTACCAGAGAAGATTCCAGTACCAGAGCAGCCATGTGAACACGATCGCAGCGAGCGCGACCACCGTGTAGTGAACCCGCGTCCAGCGTCCCCACTCTCGGTTCCGTATGGCGATACCGGCGAAGACCACCGTCGAAACGCTCGCTACTGCGCCGACGAGTGAGGGAATCGTGAGGAGCCGAAACAGTAGCCGGTCTCCATACAGAAACGCAGTTGGTCGCATCGTCAGCGCTCCTACGAAACCGACGACAAACAGGAGGAAACAGACAGCAGCTATGCCGCCTGTCCACTGTGCAAATCGGAGTGGAGAGTCTCCCCGGGATCGTTCCGCGCCACGATACCAGCGCCAAATGGCTGCTCCCGACCATCCAACAACGGCCGTCACGAACACTACGACAGAGAAAGCAACGATCGCACCGTGAACCCGTGGTTGTTCTAGTAGCGAAAGTCGTTCGTACGCCGACGCTGGACGACTCCCGAGAAACAGGTGTGTGACGTCTCCATCGGTTTCGCGAAATGCGAGTCGGTCAGGACCGTCGATTTCACGGAAGAAGAGCGGTTCCGCTTCGACCCATCGCTTCGTGTCATCGCCGTGTGTCGTTATCAGTCGTCCTCGATCGTCGAGAGAAACGGAGACGGACTCGGTGACGCCGATGAACTTCTCTGAGGTCGTAGACGGGACCCTGAGCGTTCTGTACGTCCCTTCGAGGTCGGTCCCTCGAGTTGGTGTACCATCCGGAATCGTCACTGACGGCTCTTCCGTGGGAAAGTACTGCTCGATGAATTCGTCGATGAACTCCTCTCTGGCGTTGGTACCACCCGTGCTGTTGTACGAAACGAACACCCCCACGTCGTGTTCGGGGACGAGAAAGAGGAGGCTGTGAAATAATCGCGTGTCTCCAGCGTGACCAATCACTCGTACACCGTGGCGACTCATCTCGTAAAAGCCGAATCCCATCCCGTTCACCCGTTCGTCGTTGGCGAACCGACGGCGGTGCATCTCCGCGACCGTTTCCGATTCGAGTATCCGGTCATCATCGACAGTTCCGCCCTGAAGGTGTGCCCGGACGAATCGTGCCATGTCAGTCGCGGTCGCACTCATTGCACCTGTCGCCGGCATACCGACGAACTCGAAGTCGCCTTCTCGGAACTCGCCGTCTGTGGCTGTGTACCCCTTCGCAAGATCAGCCCGAAGACCGTCCGGAACCGGCTGGGCGAACGTGCTCCGTTTCATCGAGAGCGGATCGAAAATTTCCTCATTGACGTAGTTCTCGAACGACGTCTCGGCGGCTGTTGCCACGATGTGACCGGAGAGGGCAGCGCCGTAGTTCGAGTAGGCAGTAAACCGTCCTGGCGGACGGATGCGAGCAGGTTGTTCTTCGACAAGCGTCTGCTCCAGTGGCTGGAGGTCGGTTTCGGCTAACACGAACGTCCCGTGGGCCCGATCCTCGAACCCGGGCGTATGAGTCCCGAGATGGTCGAGTGTGATCGGTTGCTCGTACGTCCTGGGAACGTCGATCTCATCGAGATACTGGTTTACGTCGGTGTCGAGATCGAATCGCCCGCGTTCGACGCCCTGCATCACGGCGGTCCAGGTGAACAGTTTCGACACGGAACCGATACGAAAGAGCGTTTCATCGGCGCGAACGGGTGTCTCCGACTCGACGTCACTGAAGCCGTATCCCTTTGCGAACTCCGAATCACCATCGACGACAGCGACTGTCGCCCCTGGAATACTGTGCCCCTCCAGTTGCGCACGTATGAGACCGTCGAGAAATGACTCGAAAGCGTTCGGATCGGCGAGTGGTCCCGCATCAAGCTGGGCAACGGCCCTACTCGCGGTATCCGTGCTGGCAGCTACGGGCGTCGAGACGACAGCAGCACTAACCGCGAGTCCACCCAGCACTTCCCGGCGCGAAACGGTATCCATTGTACTGTAACTCACTCGCCTCGATGGACGAGTGTATCGGGTCGGTCGGGGCTCCCGAGCAGGTAGCCACCGAAGGCTACCAGCCAGAGCATCACTGGGTAGACGATCATTCGTTCGGTCCCCCCGTGGCCGATAGGGCCGAACGCCGCCGTATTGCCGGCATCACCCGCCGCCATGAGCACAACGAACACGAGCCCAATACCACCGGCGAGGACCGATATCGCCCGCATTACGCCGGAGAGTCGAGTTGCAGTCCCGAGGGCCTGTACGTTGAAGAACACGAACGCGAGGAGTGCGAACAGCGAGTGGAGTCCGCCGGTATCGAGCGGGAAGACGCCGGCACCGATCGCACCGATGCCGGCGAGTGCGAAGATGGCGAAGAGCCAGCGTTTTCCGTGGGTCTGGTAGAAGTAGAACCCGCCAAGGAGGTTGCACAGGCCGGCGACGATGAGCGAGATATTGAACACCAGCGCGGTCTCGGCGATGACGCCGAGGTCACTGATGGCAGCCGCACCGAAGTCGTAGCCAGGGGCCATCGCTGCTGCAAGCATGATGACCGTCATAAACTGGGCGGCGAGTGCGACGAAGAAAACACCTGCGCGTTTCCGGTTATCTGACGCCGTTCCATGGATTTCACCAGTGGCCTGGCTATACGCGGTATTCCGAGTCATCGTGTGGTCACTGATTGCTAGTCCGCTCCCAGAGAACATATAGTAGCTCTGCTGAAATCCGCAGAGCATTACAGCTCCGGCCGACAGTCCGGTCAGATGAAGACCTTCCCGCAGTCAGGGTTACTTCCGACCGAGTACATACCCGAAAACGAACCACAGACCAGCCATTACCGCACGCTTCCGTGTGTCACCGAACGGGATGAATCGGGTATCCTGGTTCGTTATTTCCACGACACCGGTCGGAGTAGCCCAGACACCGCCGCCCATCCCGCCTCCCTCGCCGGCTTCTCGGTTCTCGGCTGCAGTATCGACGTCCTCGCGGCCGCCCGATTCGTATCCGCCCCCGAATCCGTACGCTACCTTTGCGACGGGAACGATCGTTTTCCCGTCGTGTGCGACGGGCTCGCCGTACACTTGGGTGACGCCCGCGTGGTCCTGAAGACGATCACCGATTGCAGAGAGTCGTTCCCTGTCGTTCATACACACGCACCGACGAGACTCCCCGATCTAGCTTCGTCACCCCGATGCTACCGGTCCCGTCGAAATCGAGATCCGAGTTGATATAATCAGGACGGATAGACGATCGAAGCGGGAATCTGGCGAGGTTCCCACGATGCGCTACCGACCCTGGGTGGGTGCTTTATTGGATTCGAGCGTGTATCTGAAGTGGTGATTTGACGTGGGTTCGTTCCTCGTGTGCTATGGAACCGGAGAGGGGCAGCGGCAACAGTCGCTACTCGCATCGCTGACGCACTCACGGAACGGGGGCACGATGCTACGTCGGAGAACGCCGATGAGATTCCAGCGGACCTCGTCGTCGATGATTTCGATGCGGTTCTCGTTGGTGCGTCCGTTCATCGCGGTGCGCACCAGCCGGCGATCCGTGAGTTCGTCAGATCAAACCGCGACGCCCTCACGTCGAAACCGACCGCGTTTTTCCAGGTCTCGCTGTCCTCCGCGACCGAAGCGGGCCGTGCGCAAGCGGCGGAATACGTCGACGCATTCCTCGAGGACACGGACTGGCATCCCGACCGGATCGGCCTCTTCGGCGGCGCGCTTCGGTACTCGAAGTACGGCTTTCTCAAGCGACTGCTGATGAAACAGATTGCCAAGCGAACGATCTCTGAGATGCCCGAGGAGGACGCATCCGGTGACATTGAATTTACAGACTGGGCCGAAGTGGAAGCGTTCGCTGCCGACGTCGCCGCATTCGTTGAGGGACGTCTGGGTGTAACGTCGCCGGCGACCGGTGACTCGGAACTGAGCGAGTGAGGCCGATTGCAGAACGCCCCTGTTCCGCAACTCGTTTGGTGAGCGTTTGACACCCGTCTTTGACATGGTCGAACCACTTCGACCGAGGGATGTCGATCGTACCGGCGAATCTGCGGATCCAACTGATGTATGACTGGTTTGGTATTTAACTGGGACGGCCACAACGACAACATTCCTATAGGTGAGAAATCAGCCACATGGGAATGTGGTGGGTTCTGCTACTGCCTCTACGGATACTACAGACGACCTCAAACATATTTGAGTTACATTACTGCCAATATGTAGAATGAGAGACAATATTTATGCCGGATTGAGGATTACAGCACGCTATGAAGTTCTTCGAGTTCGTCCGTGAAGGCCAGTGGATCCCCATCACTGGATATCTAATCTACGTTTCTGCGCTCACGGCCGGATACTATTACAACCTCACGTTCGTCCAACTGGGACTGACCGATCTCGGAACGCGGGGGATCGGTCTGTCGCCCGGGGACGTGTCGATGGCGATGGCCATACTCGCGCTCCTCACTCTCGTCGCTGCCGTCGCCAGCGGCGTCCTGATGGATCGCCGTGGATGGAGCACTGACCTGTACGTGAAGTTCCGGTTGCTCTTTCTGGTCGTTTTCGTCCAACTGCTGCTGACGATCGCCGCCCCCCACGTGAGTACGGTCGAACAGTTTGTGCTCTGGGTGATCGTCTGTTCGATGGCGCTCGGCGTCGGAATCCCGGTGACGTTCAGTTTCATGCTCGATTTCGTTCCCGTGAGGGACCGCGGATACGTCGCTGCCATCGTGGCAGGATCGTCGTTCTTCGTCGCGGCCCTGTATCCGATCGAATGGCGGATCGACGAGTTCAGTCTCGTCATGAGCGCGACGATGGTTCCGGCAGTCCTCGTTCTCGCCGTTCTCTCGGTCAGGCGGTTCCGATTCGTCGATAGACTCGCCAGTCAACACGAACGCGACGCGTTCGGAACTGGCCGATTCTGCCGGCCGACACCGGTTCGAACGGCAAGTTTCGCGTTCTGGGGACCGGTTCTGCTGATGTTCGGCGTCTTCTTCATCGATAGCCTGGGCTTTCTCCGAATCATCGAGACGCCGCTGTACATCTACACGTCCTGGCAATCTCCCGATCTGAGCGTCCGGTTGTTTATCGCTGTCTTGCACGTCGTCGGGGCGTTCGCTGCTGGCATCATCTACACGAATTTCGACCGAAACTGGCTGTTCCTCTGGGTGTTCGGCCTGTTCGCGTTCACACACCTCCTGTACGTCTTCCACGTCCAGTTTGGCGCGGGTGACACCCCACCGCTGGTACTGCCGATGTTCTACGTGCTCGCGGTCAGTTTCTACACGACGCTCAACTTCGCACTCTGGCCGGACCTCTCCACGCCCGAGACGATCGGCACGCACACGGCCCTCGGCGTCGGGATAGCGGGGTGGCTGGCGACCTTCTCGAGTACCGCGCTGGCGCTGTACTCCGAGGGGATCGGACTCTCGCTGTTGAGTCACCTGACGTACGTGAACGCGCTGGCACTGCTGTTCGTCGTCGCGTTGCCGGTGCTGCTATACGTGCATCGGATGGTTGAATTGGCTCGTGGAGGGACGACGCCATGAACCTGGAGCTCATCCCGCTCTTGATAATCGCGCTGCTCATGATCTCGGCGGGCGGGGCAGACGTCGAGACCACCGAGTTCGTTATCGAAGGCGACCACGAGATGACCGAGCACCGGGGCGCGTTGATCGTCGGGGATGCGACGGTCACGGTACCGCCCGACGAAGCGGTGTCCGGTCCGGTCTACGTTATCGGTGGCGAGTTTCGGGTCCAGGGAACAGTCGACGGTGACGTGACGCAACTCTCCGGATCGCTCGTCGTCGAGGACGGTGCAACGATCGGCGGAGAACTCCAGCACATCGGAGGGAGTGAGGTGCTGTCCGATGGAGCAGTCATTACGGAGCGGACCACGGTCGTGTTCGAATCCGCCGAACCCGGCCCGATCGCCGCGTACACGCCGTTCGTTCTGACGACGCTGATGCTGGCGCTCGTGGGGGCGTTGCTCTCCCGAAAACGCGAACCACTGCTCGATAACGTCGGGGCAGCCACGCAAGATCATCCATTGATCAGCCTCACCGTGGGAGCACTCCTCTCCGTAACGTTCCTCTCCGTGTTCGTATTCATGGCGTTCACCCTGATCCTCCTCCCCGTGAGCATACTCGGTCTTCTGATCGGATTGCTGACAATCGCTTACGGTATCATCGCACTGGGATATCTCGCCGGCCAGCGACTGGACACCCCACGCGTCGGACTGGCGACCGGTCTCGGAGTCGTTGCTATCATGGTGTTGTTACAGGTGATCGGAGTGATTCCGATCCTCGGGGACCTGATCGCGGGCGGGCTTCTCCTCACCGGACTGGGTGCTGTCGTACTGACGTACTTCGGGCTGCAAGAGTTCGAACCGGTATCGCTTCCGGAGTAACGGCGAGAGTACCAACCGAGAAGTAGACGAGTCGCTGCCTCACAGCCCGATTGTAACTGTTCCTGTATCATCCATTTTGAGACGAATCGTCTCATTGCCCAGCGTAATTTCGAAAGTAGCTGCAAACGGGTTGTCGGAGACGATATCCGTCACAATTACATCCGATGTGATGTACTCGAAAAATTCCCAGAGTGGAACGTCCAGCAGCGAAATGTCGTGCTCCCAAAACTGGTGGAGGACTGCTGGGTGAAACGCAACCGTCACTTCAATCGGGATACTGATTATATGTTGGCATTCACGACACGAGCTAACGTGGAGGTGAATCGTTTTCCCATTGTGCTCGTACACGTCAACAGCCGTATCGACGCGACCGAAACACTCCGGGCAAACGTCCCCTCGTAGCTGAATGTACATACTCCAGATGCGGTAGCCGAAGCTCTCGATGATCTCTGCAGATGTCCGGTCACGCGTCTGACTCCGAGGAAAGAAATCGGTTACGAGGATCGCGTCACACGAGGTGCAGCGAATACGGAAGTGTTCGGCGTCAAGCGTTGCTAGGAGTGACGCTTCGTCACAGAACAAGCAGACACCGGAGACCTCACTGTCTTCAAATGTTGCAGTACTTTCGTACACATCGGAGATGATCACACGAACGATTTTGTGACCACTATACGTGAGTCGATATCCATCAGGAGTCTCACTGATGAATTGTCCGACGAGCTGATCGAGGTGATACGAAAATTGGGACGAGCTATCGATATCTACTGCGTCATATAATTCTGTAAAGGACATCGTGTGCCACGGTTTCTGATGTTCTTGTTCTACCTTATCCAACGCGAGTAATATTTGCAGCCGCTGGGTGTTTCCGAGCGCGTTGATGGCATCAACCACTTCCTGATCGATTTGATCGCTCTGATCCGCTACCATGACTAGTACAACTACGTCCCATCTGGGCACCCAGCGAGATAAGAACCCTTGGCTCCGACGAATCAGTTTCTCGATCTCATGCCCGATATGCCCCACACCGATGACGAGCCCGCTGATCGCCATTCCACCGGCAGTGGCGCAGCGGGGAGAGAGCCATTTCTGGAACTCTTTCGCAGCATACGCCGAGAAAATACCGCGGAATAGCAGTGTTCCCGCTCTGTTTAAACATTTAGGAATTGAGATAATATTCGTGCTGAGTATAGAGGCTTAAGTTACTATTCGGTACTATCCGCTGACTTTCCCCGTGCCGACGGCTGATCAAGTAACCACCAGCCGGTGACCAGAAGGACGACTCCCGTCGTAGTTGTGATAGCCAACGGTGTGGGGTTGTCAGCCGGGGCAATGAGTGGACCGCCAACGGACGCGCCGAACAGAAGCGAGATCGTCCCGATGACTAGACAGACGCCACCGACCGTCTGGAACATGACCCCTTTCTCCCCATCGCCCGACCGGAGCCGCGCCACCCCCGCGCCGACGATCGCCAGTAAGTAGAGAAACACCGGAAATGCGATCGGGTGGTAGGGAGTCAGGATTGGAAGTACAACCTCGACGACATCATATGCAACGACCAGCAGGTAGGCGGGGATCTGCAGCGGTTGAAACCTGACAGACCTCACGAAGTAGAGTGCGATGATGGCTGCATAGGCGATCGCGACATCGCGACCGAGGAGGACCCGTCTGAGCGTCAGCCGAGTGACCATACCGGATCGTAACTCTCGAAGAATAAATAAGTATGTCATGCACCGTATAAATAGATCATACCGTGGTGAATGTTTGCGATCTACGCGCTTTGTTTCTTGCATCGATCACTCATTCTGCGTGAATACTGTCAGAAACGGTGTGATGATTACAGAGTATACGTCCATCACGACGCATCTGTTACTCCCCAGCCAGTGGAGACGAACCGGCCGCTATGTGTAGATGCGAACGTATCGATTCTGGTGTCTGAGTAGGAGACCCCTCACCAATCCGACGCTCTTGCCAGTTCAATAAATGCATACAGAAAAGCGATACTTCCGAACCACAATGTTAGCGTATGCAGAAAGTCGGGGGCTGATCCCCTGAATCCTTGAGGCAGGACGAGCAAGGATATCAGCATGACGAGAATAGCGAGTAATCGGACGATCTGGTCGGACATACGACCACATTCCACTAGTTTGATGTGAATCGTTCGGTGTTTTCCCTGCGCATAGCATGACCGTCGAGTACCTATCAACAACAAAGGATTTCGACGGGGCTACCGTTTTCGAACCTCGGAACGAGATTAACCGATTAAGTGGAGAGCTGACGACCCATCGGATGTGAGTGATCTGAATACCCGTCGAGTAGATGGCAAAGCACTTGGAAAAGCAACGGGTTTGCTGTGGTCCGGAGCCGTTGTTGTGCTGGGATTGACGGCACGTCGCGGGTGGGGTGATGAGTGGCGGGATCTCCTTTTCGATGTGTATCTGGGCTATGACTCGACGAATCGAGGATTGGTCGTAGGTGCTGTCTGGGCGTTCGCAGACGGGTTTGTCGGCGCGTATCTTCTTGCCTGGTTGTATGATTTCTCCCGCCATTACGAGAAACAAACCAACCCAGTGACCATGATATAATATGGCTTTGCTTCGTTCCCTACTGAGACGCAGCCGTGCAGGAAAACTCGGTCTCGTGGAGGTCGTTGCGATGGGCGTCGGGGGCATGGTCTCGGGCCGGGATCTATGCCGTGCTCGGCGTCGCGATGAGACAGGCCGGCAATGCCGTCCCTCTTTCGTATCTCATTGGGGGCGTCATCACGCTCCTCACCGCGTACTCGTATCTCAAACTCACGTTGCACTACGAAGAACACGGTGGGGCGTTCACGTTCGTCGAACACGCAACGGACAACGTACATATCGCAGGCTTCGTTGGCTGGGTTCTTGTCGTCGGGTACGTCGGTGTGATGGCGATGTATGCGTTCGCCTTCGGGGCGTACACGCTCACTGCCGCACGGGCCGTCGTCGGAATCGAGCTGCCACAGGTCCTTCGTCCAATCATCTCGGTCCTCGTGGTCGGGGCCTTCGTCGGGTTGAACCTTTCCGGCGTCCACGAGACCGGCCTGTTCGAGGACATCGCCGTCTACGTTAAAATCGCCGTCCTGCTCTCGCTTGCCACGCTCGGGATCGCCTTCTACGGGGGTGATCCCATCGCGATTGACTTTTTCAATAAAGGTCATCTCAGTCCCGTCACGGGCTTTGCGATTATTTTTGTCTCGTACGAAGGCTTCCAGTTGCTGGTCTACGACTATGACGACATCGAAAACGTCGAACAGATCCTCCCGATCGGGATGTACGTGTCAATCGCGATCGCCATCCTGATTTACGTCTCGGTCTCGTTCATGGCCACGCTCCAGCATTCCCCCGACCAACTCATCGTCCACGAGGAGACGGCACTCGCAGCTGCTGTCTCGAATATTCCACTCCTGGGCGCTGTCGGATTCGTGCTGGTGATTCTCTCGGCGATGAAAAGCGCATCTTCGGGGATCAACGCGACGCTTTTTGGCACCTCCCGGCTCGTCCACGAAATCGCGACCGAAGGAGCCATTCCCCGGTTATTCTCCTTCCGTAACCGCGAGGGAATCCCCGTCTACGCACTGCTGCTGATGGGCGGGCTGACCGCCGCTTTCGCCGCACTCGGGACGCTCAAGCAGATCACCGAGTTCGGCTCGGTCGCCTTCCTGATCGCTGACGCCGTCGCGAACTTCGTCAACCTCCAACTCGCCGACGAGACGGGATCGAACCGCCTCTTTCCCGCACTCGGCCTACTCGGTACCGTGACCGCGATTCCGATCGTTCTCTATCACCTCTATCTGACCGACATCGAAATACTGCTCTGGATCGTCGGTATTTTCGCCTCGCTCTTCCTGCTTGAGTTCCTCTACATCGAGCGACATCCGTTTGACCCCGAGAACCATGGCGAGCGGTGATGAATCTCAGATCAACTCATTGAGGGAGAAACCGAGGTATCACCGCGACATACGCCCTCTTTCCAGCAAGACTGTGCTACCAATTCTGGAATACGTAGCCGCTGGTAGATCTCTTGGTGACCGAAGATGCTCTGCTGAACGTATTCTCTGTATTCAACACGCTGCTTTTGGCAGCTATCCGGAAGGTCGATTGCCACTCCGTTACCTACTTGACCTCCACTGAGCGATTCCCCTTCCACGTGATCGGCTACCAACTCGTGCCAGATTCGCGCCCTGGGTCTTGTTTAGATGGTCGAAATCATTTGAGTTAGGCCCTGAGCGATTGTTCGATGTTTCTGACGGCGGCCTTAAGGACGAGTTCGCGGAACTGTCCGAACCACGTTCTTGCCTTAAGTGTTGAACCGAATCGCTTGCGTAACGCGAAAAACATCGATTCTGCGATAGACCGTTGATGGTAGGTTTCATCATCAATCCGAGCATTGTGTGTGGCATCGAGCGAGTAGAACTCACGATGCTTGATCACCGGTCTAATTCCCTCGTTTCGCAGCATCTGCCGGAGTTCATCCCAATCAAACCCTTTGTCGGCGACGACGGTTTCCACGTTGCTGAGGTTTCTTTTCAGGACTTGCCACGCAATCTGCGTGTCATGTGGTAGGTTCATTGAGCAGTGTACGTCGAGAATAGCTCGCGTAGAACAGTCTACGAGAATAGTGGTTTTAACCGACTCAAACGTTCCTTTGACGCGCTTTGCGTAGTTGTGGCTGGACGAGCGATGAGCGATGCTGGTTGAGTCGATTGCTTGTACCTCTCCGGTATCGAATAGTTCCGCCGACAGCTGCAGCAGCATCCGCCAGACGGGCATCTTGAGATCCTGTTTTCGAACACAAACGGTGGTGAAGTCCGGCAACTCATCCGGTGAAAGGCCGAGTTTGGCGACAATAGCTGGCATTTCTCGAAGAACGTCTAGCAACCGTCGGTAGGAGTGATCGAGGTATTCCCGAAGACCATGGATCGCTACGATCACCCAATCAGCGTAGCCACCCTTTCCTTTGCTGAGAGGTTCTTTCGAACCGCTTCCGACAGCTTTTTGAGACAATTCGACGCATCGTTCGGTGAAGCGGGCCAGTTTGGAGTGCACATCCACCTGTGCTCGCTTCATTTCCTAGAATTCCCGACATAGAGGCAATATTACTAGCGTCTAAACACGGCCCGCGCCTTGTATTCAGCGAGACCTGAGTGTACTCCCAGATCATTGTCAAGAACGGCGTGCTGAATACAGAGGACGTCTGCAGCACAGTACTGTTGTTTAGGTCTCGTCGTGATGTCCGAGTGTTCCGTGTTCTATCCGTGAGTCCTCGCTCGAACCGTCGATGCCCGCATCCAGTGCGTACACGTTGTTATTGTAGCTCCCGATGAAAACGGTTCCGTCCACCACCGTCGGCGACGACTCAATCCCGCCGAAGAGTCCAACCTTCCACCGGTTCGAGCCGTCGTCCGCGTTCAGTGCGTACACGTTGCCGTCGTTGCTGCCGACGAAGACCGTGCCAGCAGCTACCGTCGGAGACGACGTAATACCGCCACCGGTCTCGAACGTCCAGATCTCGTCGCCCGAACTCGCGTCCAGCGCATATAGGCGGGTATCGTCCGTCTCGTGATAGCGTCCGCTTCCGACGAAGACCGTGCCAGCAGCTACCGTCGGCGACGACGCAATACCGCCGTCGGTCTCGAACGTCCAGACAACTTCACCAGAGGCTGCATCTAAGGCGTAGACAGTGCGATCGCCGCTGCCCACGAAGACCGTTCCGTTAGCGATCGTCGGCGACGAGTAAATCGAGTACACACCGACTACGAACGTCCAGCGTACCGAGCCATCTTCGGCGTCGAGTGCGTATAGGCTGTCGCTTCCGACGAAGACGGTATTATCCGCTACAGTCGGAGACGACCCAACTGGATCCCCTGTCTCGACTGCCCACCGTTTCTCTCCATCGTCGGCGTCCAGTGCGTACACAGACCCGTCTTGACTCCCGATAAAGACGGTTTCGTTCACTACTGTAGGCGACGATCGAACCCGGAAATCAGTTCTGAACCACCAGCGCTTCCGATCCGACGCGGATGTACTCAGACAGCCACCGAGGGCCACGGAGACACCAGTACCAAGGGTAGTCAGGTAGGCTCGACGGAGGGCGGCCGTTCTTTCCGAAGGCACAGCAAATACCCTATCTATCACTATAAGCGCACGGATCAGTAATGAACATTCTCGTTCAGTTTTCGTTGAGTCACCTTGCTACGTGCTGCATACGCGCCCTGTATTCAACACGACCTGATCGGACCTACAAGACCTGATCGAACTGCGGAACTGCTGTCAAGAGGGGCGTGCTAAATAGAGAGATGTATTCATCACACTCATGTTGACTAAGAAGAAACATCCGACCATGTCCTCCGAAACAGCTGCGCTCCTTCGGTCGATTCGCCAGTGGGTACTAGTTGGCGTGTTTCTACTTGGAATTGGGATACTCACACTGGCTCATACAGGGTGGATTCTAACTGCAACCAGTATCCTCTATTGGCAAAGTCTCGTGTTTAGCACCGCCGGTGTACTCGGAGGGATTGTCGCGAGTGTTGCTGGATTAAAGATACTAAGTAGTTATTCCCCCTCTGCGCCCGATGGACAGTCAACCGATTCAACTGAGTAGTCGTTCAAGCCTTTCTGACCCCTGTGACCGACTTGCGCCCTGTGTCTTGCAGAGACTTGACGAGCTACCGAACTGTTGTCAGAGGCGGCTCGCAATATTCAGAGGATAAGTTTAGCAAACCGACGTAGTTTGTTCCGAACGAACTGCGCTGAATCAGCCGATCAGTAGATATGCACACCGATTAGTTGTACTGTCCCGCCAGCCAGATCAGAAAAAGAACCGTGCCGAGACCAATAGCCGTGATGGTGAGGGCAAATTCTGGACTTGTAAGGGAAAGATCTTCCAAATATCCTGTAATCTGATTTATTCCCCAGACAGCGACGAGAAGGCAGATGGCGAGTGCTATGATGAGGAGTTCATAGTCAAACCACGTCTTCAGACCGTCTAACCACGCCATAGTACCAAATGGCGTTTGGACTACTATAGTCTTTCAGTTAATCTGCCATCTGTATTTACCGGCGGTAACTCTTTGACCTGTACTGAACGACCACCACCCTTCGTCAATCGGCTTTCGGAGAGTGGTGCATTCGCGCCCTCTATTCAGCAGCGTCTATACGAACTGCCAGATCACTGTTAAGAGCGGCGTACTGAATACAGAGCATGAGTTCAGCGCGTCGTCCTCGTTTGTTTCACGTCGAAACCGGTGATCCATCCGCTCACCACACGTGCGTACTTACCGCGAGTTTCATGCCCAACTCCGAATAAAGGAACGGGATTACCAACTACTGCTAACTTGATTTCTTTCGCTATTGAAATTTCTATCCGTTCCAAAGGGATAATTTTGGAATTCGGTCTGTTGTATCGTATTATTCGTTATCCGGTAGGTGACTGAATAAGTGAACTCCTCCGATTCAGTCAGTTGTGATGAGTTGGTAACACCGCCACGACACTCTAACTGGACGTGAAACTCGTCTGTACTACCGTTCGAGACTGAGAGAGAGGTACAGTTGGTTATCACGTTTTCATCGTCGTGGAGCCTGTGGTTATGGCTTGCAACGAGGTCGTTATAGAACAGGCGCTCTTCGTACGTAGTAGTGTAGTCCACGACATTCGAGGAATTCAACGGAGTCGGTTTCTCGGGACCAATGGGGTAACTCTCAACATCCGAAACACCCCCGCCCGGCGTATCAGGCTGAATCTGGAACGCGGCAAACATCCCCGCGCCAACAAGAAGTACGACGGCAAGAAACCCGAGTAGGATAACAAGCGATTCGCGTTCGGAGGTCATTTCGTAAAAGGAAGTAGTCAATACACATGTCCTTTCTTCCTCGCTGACTGTTGGTCATTCTGTATGTCACCTGTACTGAGCGATCACTACCTTCGCAAACCGTACTGGATCGGGTGCGACATTCGCGCCCTGAGTTCAGCACACACTACACAAACTACCCGATTCTTGTCAGAAAAGACGTGAGCGACTCAGAGTATCCATTCAGCGACACTGAATCGATACCGGAGGGGACGGCGGGAAACCGGAAGTCTGACGCTAGCAAACACTCAAGCAACTATCTGTTCATGAGCAGCGTATGCTGACTCGCCGCGATCTGCTCGGAGCAGGAGTGCTACTGGTGAGCGCTGGCTGTCTGGGCGAGGGGACTGATACCGGCAACGGGGACAGAGGAACTGGGCCGTCGTTCTCCTCGCCTGCGTTCACAGGCGGGACATCGATTCCCCCGAAATACACCTGCGACGGTGAGGACGTGTCTCCACCCTTGCGACTTCGTGGAACGCCGGGCACCGAGTCGTTGGCGGTGGTCGTTGACGACCCGGATGCTCCGACCGACGATCCGTTCGTCCACTGGCTGCTGTGGAACGTCCCACCGGACATCGAGGACATCCCCGAAGCGATTGCGCCTGAGCCGACCGTGGAAGCGCTGGACGGGGCGGTCCAGGGAACCAACGACTTCGGCGACCTTGGGTATCGTGGCCCGTGCCCGCCAGCAGACGACGAAAAACACACCTACCAGTTCACGGTACAGCTCGTCGACACGATCCTCGATCTCGATCCCGGGACCGCGTCCGAGACGTTCCGGACCACCGTCGAGCCGCACGTCCGGGGTGAAGCAACGATCACTGGCACCTACGAGCGCTAGGAAGAGCGAAGTCGGCGCATCAGACGGTCAATACACCTGCTTATTGAGCGTGTAAGTGCACCAAATACTGTGGCACTCATCACAGAGGTATCCAGCGTACCCATCGACAATATGGCGCTCGACGTGAGTGTCTTTTCCACATCCCTCACACTTCATGTTATCCTATTCCAGGTGAGATGATCATCTGTTCCCGAGAACTGCCGGATGGCACCCGCGGTGAGTGAGAGATTGCGTACTCACCCGCTCGGTCACGAATCGAGATACTGTTGTTCCCATTCTCGGCGGTCGTGAATTTGTTCCGTTCCGGCGTCTGTGATCGCATAGTAATTTGTCCGCCGATCGAGTTGCCCCTTTTCGACCAGTTCTTTGTTCACGAGCGTATCGAGGTTCGGATACAGTCGCCCGTGGTTAATCTCGGAGTTGTAGTATTTTTCGACTTGGTCTTTGACATCTTGGCCAGACGGTTGATCGTCACCTGCGATAACGTAGAGGAGGTCTCGCTGAAATCCTGTAAGATCGTGCATGATGGTCCCACACACCCTCTCCCAAGTAATTGTAATCCCACTAATACAACCTTATTTTGGCAGAATAAGGATTCTCGTACGAGGACTGTTTGTGAGAACTGGTGAGAGACCATTATCTACTTTATCTGTACTGAGCGTCCACCGCCTTCGCAAGCCGATCCGAATCTGTTGCAACATTCGCGCTATATATTCCGCAGCGGCTGGGCTTTCTACCGAGCGGCGTGCTGGATAGAGAGGTTGAATTTAGCAAAGTGAACACGTTCTGTTCATCGGTGAGGGTCTGAATCGGCTGTTGTTACGGGACGGGAACCGGACGTACCGGGGGCGTTGATGAGGCGGCTTCGTGTGAAGAAACCACAAAAGGTATTTCAGGTAGCTCTCTCTGGGTGGCTGTATGCCCTCCAGACGACGTGTGCTCGCCACAACTGGGAGCCTCGCGGCCGCGGCAACCGCTGGCTGTCTCGACTTTGGTGCCGACGTGGATCCGGGAACTGATGCCGGCACGGACTGGCCCATGCCGGACTTCGATAGCCGGGCCACCAGTTGGGCCCGCGATGCGGCTGCCCCCCGAGAGGCCCCGTCGGAACGCTTCCGGATCGACTTACCGAGTCCGACCGACCGCCCCGTCGTCGCCGACAGGACCGTCTTCCTCCCGACGATGGGGGGCCTGATTGCGCTCGACGCCGACGACGGCGAGGAACGGTGGCGATATGCACCCTCCGAGGCTGTCCCTTCCGTCTCGTCTCCGGCAGTTCACGACGGATCCGTCTACGTCACCGGTGAGGACCCCGGCCTAGTCGCGCTCGATGTCGCCGACGGATCAGTCGAGTGGACCGTCAAGAGCGACGAACGGATGCGAGCGCCGCCCGCCCCAACCAGAGAGTGGCGCGCGCTCTATGTCGGGGACAACGCCGGCCGGGTCATCCGCGTCACCCCGGACGGTGAGGTCGAATGGACCACCGACGTGTACGGCGCTGTTACGCGGCTGGTCGCGCGCGGACCCGACGGCGTCTTCGTCGGCACGACAGCGGGGGAGGTCCACGCACTCTATGACGGTCGGGGGATCTGGCGTCAACCGGTCCCGGGGAAGGTGACCGCGCTCGCCGCCAATGAGGGAAACGATGTCTACGTCGCTACCTTCGGCGGTGGGACCCTCCGACTCGCCGGCGGCGCCCACGCCGGGCGTTCACGCTGGCACGCCGAGGACGGTCCGACAGCACACCGGTCGTTCGCGCTGGTTGGGACCGGCCTGTTCGGTGCAGATGGGGCTGGACTCACGCGCCAACACCATCGCACTGGCAAGCGCGATTGGCGGCTCGGTGACGACTACTTCTCGGCGCCAGCGGCCGTAGGTGACACTGTCTACGTCGGCGGCCGGGGGGAGGTGGCGGCATTCAAGGTCGGCGGCGGCCTCGGGATCGGCAGCAACCGTGTCGAAGCCCGTCGCTGGACCTACGGGCTCGGCAATGCGGCCGGTGGCGACCTCGCCGTCGCCGACGGCGTGCTGTTCGTCCCGATCATGGGACGGGAAGACACCGAGTCTGGGTTGTTGGCGCTGGAGTGACCGGTTGCTCACTCCGAAGACCGCGATTCCAGAACGGATCCCAGGATTCGACATCACCTCGAACGTGCTTCAGAGGGAAATAAAACGACAGTCTTGTTGGTGCTCAAACCACACATAACGACTCGAAGCTCCGATTCTTGAGTCGTTTCGATACTGTCTTTGCGCCCTGTATCTTGCACGTCTCGGATCGGCCTCTCCAGAAACTGTCAGAACCGGTGTGCGAGAGACAGAGAATGTATCCATCACAATATCTGAAATTATTTCACGATCGACGCTTCGAATCATCCGCTCAGTAGACCTGCGTATCTTGCAGTAAGCGTCACTGAGACGTGTCCAGCCGTTAGTCAGTACTTTCATCGTCGGTGTTATTCGCGGCAACGACCGTTCGCGCTGTCTCCACCCAATCGTGATCTGGAAATGCGACAGGACGAACGCTGTAGGTGTAGCGAAGTTCATCCTCAGCATCGTCCAGTGTGATGTCGAACGCGTAGATAATTCCATCTTCAACTCCGAGTTGAAGTGTTCCCGTGATCGCTCGTGGAACACGAGAGTCCTTTGACTCCAGGTCGGCGAGTTGGTACGTGATGGCGGTGACACCGTGGTGAGTCGTCCTGTCGGTCGCCTTCCACCTGTAATATCCGAGGATTTCGGTGTGCCGACCGATGTTAGTTGGGGCGAACTGTCCGTAGAGACGGTCATATCGATAGTACGCGTTGGTAGTGTTATCGTAGACGAACTCATCGTCTCTCTCGAGTTCCTCGCGTTGATGTTCGTGGGGAATCTGTGCAGCAGGTTGGACGTACGCGTACGTGTCGCCATTTCGATAGTCCTTCGCACCATCCCAGAGGTCAGAGATCACCTCTCCTGTGGAGGAGTTGATGTAGTACTCTCCTTCTACGCGCCGGTGTTCGGGTGGTTCAGTGTAGAGGATCGCGTATGAATTCCAGTGTGTCCGAGGAGTGTGCAAAACGGTGTTGTTGTCCGATTTGAGCGTCGAAAAGTCGACATGGTTCGGGCCTGCCCCGTCGGGATACTGGTGATCGAACTTCTCCTGACCATCTGTCGACAACCCTGCAGCACTGGATATCCTATCGGTACAACCCGCGAGACACGATAGCCCGACACCGCTGAGTGCAGAGAGAAGGGCACGACGTTCCATGATGAACGTCAACCGGTAGTAAATAAGTACTTTCTGTCCCACCGCCCGCGGAGGCGTGTTCCCCCCCACCCTCCAGCACGATTGCTATAACCACCACTCCCGATGATACGGGGCGTACTGGATACAGTCATGGGCCATTGACAGCTGCACGCTTTGTATCTCGCACGCTTCGCTCGACCTGTCCAGCAGTTAGCAGAATGGGCGTGCCAGATACAGAGGCTGGGTTCAGCACACGCTCTCCTCTTGGTTCATGGTTTAATTAGCGATAAAAACAACAACTACACTTGCGAACTTTCGGAATTCCTCGCCACTGAACACCTGTTACAGTCCCGAGATGGTTCGTGCCATTAATCTATCAGTGGTGGTCGTGAGCGCCTGAGACGTCTGGATCGATCATAGCGAACTCGTCGGGCGTTTCCTCGAACGCTCGCTTGCATGCCTTCGAACAGAAGTGGTAAGTATCGTCATCGTGAGTGACGCTTGGGCCATCCTCGTCGGTCCGCATCCCACAGACTGGATCCCGGTACTCCCCGGAGGCTCCCAGACCGCGTCGGTACACGTAGAGGAGGAATCCCGAGAGTGTGAACGCGATCAGATTGAGGTAGAACGTGTAGTTCAGTTCGAAATAGGTCTGCTCGCTCGCAGTCATGCCACCGGCGAGATCGGGAACGATCCCCAATACGTCGAACAGTTGTTCCATGAAAAAGCCCGTAAACGCCATCGTCACGAAGAACACGCCGAGGATGTACAGCATCACACTCCAGCCATAGTACTTCCGGTACACGTTGAGCACGGGGACCGTGATGAGGTCGGCGTAGACGAAGGCGATGACGCCCGCGAAGCTCACACCGCCACCCCAGAGTGCGACGGCGAACGGGACGTTGCCCATGCTACCGACGAAACTGATGATGGCGATGGCCACGCCCATGACCGCGTTCTCGGCGCTGACCAGCAAACCGTCGCCCTGGAGGAAGAGCGTGTTCCACACCCACTGTGGGACGAACACGATGACGAACCCTGAGATCAGGAAGCCCGCGATCACGTCCTTGTAGAGCATCGACCACTCCTTGCGATACTGGTTGCCGACCTTGTACCAGCCGCCCCACGACAGCAGTTCGTCCCGCCAGCCACCGCTACTGGCCGCCTCCTGCTGATAGGTTTCCATACACCCCTCCGAACAGAACTTCAATGTTTCTCCACCGTCCGTGACGAGTGAATACTCGTCTTTCCCTTCCATGCCGCAGGTCGGATCCTCGGTCACACCATGATCGTGATCTCGCTGATTCAATTCGCCGCGAACTTCCTCGAAGAGGGTCTCCGGAAGCGTCAGGTGGACGATGACCGCCATCACCGCGATGAGGATGAGGCCACCGAGTAATTCGGCAACGAGGAACTCCCAGCCCAACAGGATCAAGATCATCAAACCGAGTTCGACGATGAGGTTCGTCGAGGCGAACATGAACGCGAGGAAGTTCACGACGTGGGCACCTTTCTTGAATAGCCCCTTTCCGATGGCAACGGCCCCGAAGCTACAACCGCTGCTGGCAGCGCCGAACAGCGTGGCCTTCGTGACACCGGCCAGGTTGCCGTCACCGAGCACGGCGGCCATTCGCTCTTTTGAGACGTAGACCTGGACGAGACTGGTGATCACCAGCCCCATGATGATCGCCCACGCCGCCGTCCAGAGGAAGCCGACCCCAATCCGGAGGGCCTCGACCACCTCTGGTCCCAGTGACGCCAACATGATCGGTACTATGGTTCAGTTTCGAGTCGGTTCCGCCGTCGTTCGTATCCTTCGTCGCTCAGGTCGCCGCGTGCGTAGGCAGCCCGAAGCTCCTCAAGTGCAGGGTCAGACGATTCATCCTGCTTGGTCACCGCCCGATAGCCGAGGTAGACGGCCCCGACGATGACGGCGAGGAAGAGGAGTTGCATCCCCACGCCGATGATGAGCATCCACCCGGACACTCCATCCGCACCCCACATGCCGATATCCCACATCCCGCCCATCATCGGTCCAGCCCCCATTATACCGAACCCCATGGCGAACATGGGAAAGACGACGAGGGCAGCGACGATTGCGAGGACGACCCAGACAAGTTGCCGATCAGTTGTATTGGTGGTCATGATTTTTGTCCCTGAGTTGCGTCGAGACGCGATTCCTATCTAAATAGGGGTGCATCGTTCAATGCCGTTGCCCTTATGATACCAAAGCTAATGACCCCCCAATCCTTGGAATGCAATCTACTTTGCCATTGAGTAAGTGATTCCGATCCGAACATGGCTCTCATGCTCTCGTGCGAGATACGCGCTCTGTATCAGCAGCGACTGCTCATTCTGCGTGATCACTGTCAGAGACGGCGTGCTGACTACAGTGGAGAGATCCATCACCTCGTAACCTGAGAGAACACTCGTTCGAGAAGCCAGTCCATTTTCCGATAGACGCCAAAAAACAATCGCCAGACGATACCACACGGTTAAGACTCTCCAGGGGGTAGTGTACACTATCGGATATACCATACAACACTCGGTGTCGGGTGACTTCGACGAAGTCGTCGACACAACAATCGTTGCACTCGAAGACTAGGGATTTGGCGTCCTCTCTGACATTGATATTCAGGCCACGTTTGAAAAGAAGCTCGGCGATGAATTCCGACAGTATCGGATTCTCGGCGCGTGCAACCCTGCACTCGCACAGGAGGGACTGACTGAGGAGATCGAACTCGGCGCACTCCTCCCGTGTAACGTTATCGTCTACGAAACTGACGATGGAGACATCGTGGTAAGTGCCGTCGATCCGCAGCAACTCGTTGGGATCGCCGACAACGACGCGCTCACCGCTATCGCGACTGAGGTCAACGACCGATTCGAGCGTGTGCTCGCGACCGTTACCGACGACCACAAATCTGTGTCCGGGGCTTGATTCTCGATGTCATCGTCAAACCAACTCGACACGACGACCATCGTCCTCCTAATTCTCGGGGCAATCATCGTGCTTCCGGTACTCACGATGGGATTCGGCGGCATGATGGGATATAGCGGAATGATGGGCCAGTATGGGGGTGCTGGCGGGTGGTGGCCCCTAGTTGGGATGCTCGTTCCCTTCACCTTGCTCCTCGTTCTCCTCGGGGGTGGCTATCTCATCCTCCAGCGCGTGACCGACAGTCAGACGCCTCACGATCCTGCGATGGAGGAGCTACGCACGGCGTACGCTCGCGGAGAGCTCTCTGACGAGGAATTTAAGGAGCGGCGACGCCGGCTCCGGACACGAAAGGGGGAGTAGTGGTTCTCACGATACCCACTCGACGACGCGTATTCGCACTCATCGGCGGACCGATCGTAACCAGTCTGGCGGGATGTCTGAATAATAGTGATTCCCAGCCTGCTGGAGATACCGACGACGGGAACAACGAGTCCACTCCCGAGTCCAACGATAATCATGATCATGAGAACAGTCACGAGCTTGGCCATCCGGAGAAGCGTATCGAGGTAAGGATGGAATCGGACGACGATAGCAACCATTTCGTCCCACATGTCGTTCACATCGAGGAGGGAGGCACGGTTACGTGGGTCCTGGAGAGCGGCGCTCACGACACGGTCAGCTACCATCCGGACAACGCTGACCTTCTCCCGTCGACGTCCGAGCGACGGATGCCGGAAGAGACTCTCCCGTGGCGGAGTGAGTTGTATCGGACCAGAGGAGAGACGTTTGAGCGAACGTTCGAAGAGACGGGGGTATATGACTACACCTGTACCGTCGTCGAACATGGCCATGGCCCAGACCGTGGACACGGTCCCTATGGCCATCACCGAACACACGAGGCGACGGGCATGGTCGGCCGCGTGATCGTCGGCTGGCCAGAACTCGATCCCGACGCTCAGCCTGCACTCCAGTCACCCGCAGATGGACTCCCCGACGCCACAAAACGTGAACTTGAGGGGTTCAATGAACGAACCAGGGCGGCACTAGAGCACCCCGACGAACATTGAACGCGTCGATCTCAACCAATCCAGAGACGATCTCAGATATCACTCTCTTTGGTGGTTCTGGGCGATCCAGGCCTACGTGACTACGTGCGGCGTATCTGGTCCTGAAGTGCCACGGATGTGTCCCTGTTGATCGAGTCCTCAACCGCTTTGATCGAAGGTTTGTGTCTGCTGAATACGCGCTGTCAGCCTTGTTTAGACGGTCAAGATTATCCGAGTTAGGCTCTGAGCGATTGTTCGATGTTTCTGACGGCAGCCTTTAGGACGAGTTCTCGGAACTGCCCAAACCATGTTCTTGCCTTAAGTGTTGAGCCGAAACGCTTGCGCAACGCGAAAAATATCGTTTCTGCGATAGACCGTTGATGGTAGATTTCATCATCAATCCGAGCATTGTGTGCGGCATCGAGCGAGTAGAACTCACGATGCTTGATCACCGGTCTAATCCCTTCGTTTCGCAGCATCTGCCGGAGTTTATCCCAATCAAACCCTTTGTCAGCGACGACAGTGTCCACGTCGCTGAGGTTTCTTTTCAGAACTTGCCACGCAATCTGCGTGTCATGTGGTAGGTTCATCGAGCAGTGTATATCGAGAATCGCTCGCGTAGAGCAGTCTACGAGAATAGTGGTTTTGACCGACTCAAACGTCCCTTTGACGCGCTTTGCGTAGTTATGGCTCGACGAACGATGAGCGATACTGGTCGAGTCGATTGCTTGGATCTCTCCGGTATCAAATAGTTCGGCGGTCAGCTGCAACAGCATTCGCCAGACAGGCATCTTGAGATCTTGCTTTCGAGCGCAAACGGTGGTGAAGTCCGGCAGCTCATTCACTGAAAGACCGAGTTTAGCGACAATAACAGGCATTTCCCGAAGCACATCTAACAATTGTCGGTAGGAGTGATCGAGATATTCTCGAAGGCCGTGAATCGCCACGATCACCCAATCAGCATAGCCATCTTTTCCTTTGCTGAGGGGTTTGCTCGGATCGCTTCCGACAGCTTTTTGAGACAATTCGACGCACCGTTCGGTGAAGCGGGCTAGTTCGGAGTGCACATCCACCTGTGCTCGCTTCATTTCCTAGAAATCCCGACATAGAGGCAATATTACTAGCGTCTAAACATGGCCCGCGCTGTCTATTCAGCACAAGCTGAACCAGCTACCGAGTTGTTGTCAAGAACGGTGTGCTGAGTACAGAGGATATGTTTAGTACGATGACAATGTTTATTTCAAACCGTTTTGGTGACTCAGTCGTTTTGTCGTTGTGCGAACTGAGCAATTAAGGAAACATAAAGCACAATCACACTTACTACGAACCCACCAAATGCAATTTGAACAGATTCAACAAATATGCCGATAAATGATATATGAAGTCCGAAGACCATGATTTTCAGTCCCAATGTCCCGTTCAAGTTCGTGTCACTCATTTATTGATATGGCATATTAATTGTTTATAAATCTCTTTAGCAACCCAACATCATCCCGGTTAGTCTAAGACCCGTATTGAGCGATCACCACCTTCGCAAATTGAGTTAGTCTTCGTGCGGCATTCGTGCTTTATATCCAGCAAGATTACTGAATCATATCACCGTGTGAGAGTTTCAACAGAGCCAGACGTGCATACTTTTCGGCTCTCAGCTATTCATTTCAGTTCGGTAGACTAGATGAGAAGTCCAAAAACGGCGATCAGCGCTCCGATAAACGACGCTCCGACGCCAATGGACGAAAACATTCCTGTACTGTTGAGAGAAAGAAATCCACCGGAGATAAGGAGAAGCAATCCAAAATAATACATCTCGTTCATGAATTGAGACTGTCACGATATAAGCATTAATCTTGTGGTCGTCAGTTTATTACCTGTCCTGACCGATCATCGTCCTCCGCAGATTGACCTTCGGTTCATACCACATTCGCGCTCTGTATTCAGCACGACCCAGCGAACATCATCGGTACCTGATGGAAATTTCGGCGTTCAGTTTGCACATGTAGCGAACAGTTGGTTCTCACCAAAGTAGACACAGATTATAGTGGTACGACAGAGATAGTAGAATAATTCGCTTCTTTCTCGCAATTTAAGACGTACAATCGCCATTACTGACAGCAACGGCTTCGTCGCCCACGATCCCGGTCCGAGGCAGCGATGACGTCCGGGGTTGGCCGACAGCCAGCGGTCTCTCCTGTACTCATGTCCACCACAGCCCAATCCCTCGGCGAGGGTCAGTATCGCGACGAACCTGAGCGCGTCTTCCGGCGATACGTATTCGAGGATCCTGACTGCTGTTCGTCGTGCTTTCGTCGGATCAAGAGCGATTACATCCGGACCACGTGGGGCTTGACCGGCCACGACGTCGAACCCAAGGCGACGCGCGCCGAGCCGATCCGACGTCACGAAACCGAGGATGACGAAATTGGGCCCGAAGGAATCTGCATCGGCGTACGCCAGGTCGACAACACGGCGATCGCGAAATACCCGGACCGGACGGTCTGCGAGGACTGCGGGGCGATCGCCGGCCGGGCCGACCCGGATCCACTCTCACGAAGAGAGGCGCTCCGTCGAACAGAGAACCTGGCCGATCGACTCCACGAGCTCGGCGAGCCGGTGGACGTAGACACCCTCAAACACGCCGTCGGCCACCTGAAGTCCCTCGAGGAGTTCGCCAGCTACGACACGGAGGTCTTCGAGGCCGCAACGACGGTCTGCATTCGACGGGCTCGGAAGCGATCATGACAGTCCACTCGATCGACGAAGGCCAACCCGTCGAAGTCCGCTTTGCCGGTCGCGACGTCCAGGGCGTCGTCGACGAAGTCCGCTGGCGGCCGTCCTGGAACCAGCCGATCGAGGAAATCGTCGTCGACGCCGATGGCACACGGATCGCGACCGGTCGTGCGAACGTCCAGCTGCAGTGAGCGAATCCCCCATGTGGCCGCGGTCTGGCACCCACCGTGGCTGAAGGGGATATCATCGCTCCCGCTGGATCGCTTCGGGGCGGGTGACACACCGCGACTGACAGACTCCAACGGTTCGTCCCGACTTGCGCCGGGATTCGGCACAAGCCTCCCGGATGGGACCCGGCGCACCCATTTTCATGTACTGATCAAAATGTTCGAAAACGTACCCGATGACGTCGTCTACGTCGGCGGCGTCACGATCGTATCGCTCCTAGTGATCGGCCGACTCTACGCCGGTGAATACTACTTCAACGATCGAGCCCGGTTCTGGAACCCGCTTCGCCGGCACGTCATCCCGCTACTCCACCGGCTGTTTCAGCGCCAGGACGGCGAACTCTACGCCGAGACTCGAGTCCGTGAGTCCGAACTCGTCGACGTCGTCGACCGCCGGCCCGAAGCAGTCCTGGAGGACCTCGCGGCCGCCGGCTACGAACCGAACCCGCTGGCATCACTCGCGACCGACTGGACTGGTAAGACGGAAATCGCCAGTTGGGCACACTACGAAGGCCCGCGACCGTTCCATGGGGCTCCACACTTCCCGAAACCTCGACAGATCCATGTCCGACTCTTCCCTCGCGAGGAGGGGACGGCGATCACCGCTCACGAAGAGGCGAACCCGTGGCGGCTAGACCAGTGGCAGGACCACTACCGCGACGAGACGCTGGACGTCGAACACGGCGTCGCTGTGGCTGCGTTCGATCTCGGCCTTGACCACATCTTCGACGAACTTGCCTCCGCTATTCAGTGCAGGAGATAAAACTATCACCACGTATTTCATCGATAGCAAACATGAATTGGCTTCGCCGGTGGTATTCCCCGCTGCGATTTGCAATCGGTATAGGCCTCATCTTGTCTGCCACCACGCTCTTCGTCCATATCCATATTGCACGGTTTGAACATGGCTACGGGCTCGCTCCGGGGATACTGTGGCTGTTCTGGATAGTTGCTGGGTCGTTCTTCCTCGGGACTATTTCGGCGTTCGCCTCAGCAAGGTATCGCGTTGTCTTACCCGTTCTTATCGCCGTTGGGATTTACGGATGGACACTCATCGTCTCGTGGTCCGCCATGATTGATTCAGCACAGTCCCCCGGCGCAGGTCTCACGCCAACTCTGTTCGAACTCCTGCTTCCTTTTTGGTTTCTCCCGCTGATTGTCGGCCTCATCGTCGGCGGAATTGAATACGGCACTCGACACCTGCTCAGTTCGCACCGATAGCGTTCAGTTCGCACTGTAGCGAACGGCTGGTTCACGTCGAAATCCATCTACTGGGATTTCAACTGAGCTCTGAGGACCCCATCGCGATCGATCTGCCCCCGTTGAACACGCCATGACACAGAGGTCAGTAACGATCACACCATGACAGACGACAACCTCGAGATCTCGGAAGAGGCTCCCACCGACGAGGCCGGCCACCCGATCCATCCGGATCCCGACAAGGACTACCGAATCTGTGCCGCGCAGAAGTCAGATCAGACGACGCCGACTGATCATGGCCGTGAACGCGACGACGTCTCCTACTGCACACTCGCTGCCGGCTGGGGTGTCAACGGCAAATCCGAGGGTCCGTGCAAGCACCACGCCGGTGGGATCGAGAATCGCGGTGAGAACAACCCGAACTACAAGCACGGCGCTTACTCGGAATTCGTCGACTTCGTGCAGCAGTCGCTGACCACCGACGAGCAGGCGGCGATGGACGCACTCGATCTCGAGGCGAGTGGCGATGAGTTCGCGGCAGACGTCGTCAAAGAGGTCTACCTCAAGTACCTCCGGACCGGTTACGATCGGTTCCTTCGCGAGGCCCGACAGTGGGCCTCGGAGTTCGGCGTGATCGAGAAGCCGGCCGAGAAACTCGAAGCGATCGTCGACGCCGACGTCGACCAGACGACTGCCCACGAACTCGGTGAGGACGAGAAGGAGATCGCCGAGGACTTCTGGTTCAGTTCGGACTCGACGTGGCAGGTCGGGCCCGTCTCGTCGGAACGGGCAACGCCAGCGGACGTCCTCGAGATGGGGTGGATCGACTGTGAGGGCATCGGCTGGCTCTCGTTCGAGATGCTGACCCGGAGTGACGGGAAACCGACCGGACTGGCGTACGTTCCTGCGATGACGATCCGACGCCGCACGGAGGCGGGGCCGGTCGAAGAGGTGAGGTGCGTGCTCCGAGCGGTGGATGACAGCGAGTAGGGGTCTCGAACCGGACTGTTGGTCCATTATTCAGTATCGTATTAGTGTGATATAAAAGAGGCAGCATGACGAAGGGTAAACGAGAGCAGCCACTGGCCGTCAGTGCACACACGGTTGCACGGTCGCCGTGCGGTCGGCGTGTAAACCGTTTCAATCGGTACTATAATTCGAATACCAGAATGGCCGGCCGTGTACCCGCACCGTTACTATATGAGATTGCCTCGACCGTACGGACGTTCGCGACCGCCTCAAACGACATCGGTATAGCGGTTCTCTACGCGTACTCGTGTTCGTGACCGCACGTTGAGCCCCTGCCGGGGGCGGTTCGGTCAGTAAGGTAGCAAGCACGGCAGGAAGGAATACCATCCGCGCTCTGTCGAGTCGGCTGACACCAGGAAAGCACCAGTATGATAATTACCCACGTGATAGGCCAAGAGGTTCCGAGAAATCCTACCGAAAGGACCGGTTCATAGCACTTTATAAATGAAATTTCACTACGGTACTCTGAATCGTTCGGCGCTCGAGCGGCGAAGTGTTCTCATTGCGGTGTCGAGTGGTAGCATTACACTTGTAGGGTGTACGGAGGGCGAATCGTCGGAATCTCCCGAAGCGGAGGAAGTAGCCGCCAAATCCGGATACGGGACAGCGTACGGACGCGGATACGGAACTGAGTAACCATGTCTGATCAAACGCCACGACTCGAACTGGGTACGTACGAACAGGGTGACGAATGGGACCACACCGACACGGTCGAAGCGGTCGACGAGCACGCGATCGTGCGCGGTCCGATCGCCGAGCGTCCATCCGAGGGCGAATACGACGACGAACTGTACCACGCGACCGACCAGGCGATCACCTGGCGCTGGGACGCCTCGAGCGAAGACTGGAACTATTTCAGCGGTCGAGGATGTTCCGATCAACCGGTGCCGGGAACGAGTCACTTCGAGGCAGCAAACATCGTCCATGCGCGTACCGAGGAGTCCCCCGTGTGGAACGTCGAGGCGCACGGGATCGAGGGAGACGGGACGACCGAAGTCGGCCACGCCGTCCACGATCTCCTGGAGACGGTCGACGAGGCCGGCGGTGGGATCGTGTACTTCCCGCCAGGGCGGTATCTGCTCGAGCGGACGCCGCTGGTGGGTGACGATACGATCCTCGTGGGTGCAGGCCGCTCGACCGTCTTCGAAGGGCCGCGACCCGCTGGTGACGAAGGACAGGCGCTCCTCTCCAACAGGGGCTACGATGCGACCGGATACAACGGTGCATCGAACTGGGGGGTCTGCAACGTCAGAATAGATGCGCCGGACGCGACCGGTATCATGCCCGCCCACGCAGAAAACGTCCGGTTGGAGAACATATACGGCGATCGCGTTTACTATCACCATCTCGATATCGTGTCGTCCAAAAACGTCGTCGTGGACGGGTACTGGGCAACTCGTGGCGGAGAGAGCGACTCGGACGCTCCAGTGCAGTTCGACAGTCAGAACTCGGGGACAGCCTGGAATGGCGTGTGGGATGGGGGTCGTGATGCTCTCGCGGAGGACGACGGTACTCCGTCCAGAAATTGCACCCTCAAAAACTTCGAGATCGATCCGGAGAACGGACCCGAGTACGGCGTCCATCTCCACCGGGGCAGAAACGCGTCGATCACGATCAAAGACGGATATATCACCGGATGTCAGTATACGGCTATCAGGTGCGATCCTGACGAGGTCGTCGAGGATCTGACTATCGACAGCGTCTCGTGTCTCGAAAACGCGAGAGGGATCACGGTAGGCCACCTCGAGAGCGGTCGCCGGGAGCTGACGATCAGCGACGTTACGATCCGAACCGACGAGGGGGGTCTGGCAGCCGGATCCGGCCTGTACGCGGCTGGATTCGACGGCGCTGAAATCTCGAACGTCAGCGTCGACGGGGCGTTTACAAACGCGATTATCTTCGACGACATGACCGATCTGAAGATGAGTAATGTAACGGCGGCGGGCGCGAAAGATCAGGGGTTCCGATTCCGCGAAAACGTCGATGTAACGCTCACGACTGCTCGCGCAGCGGATTGTGGCAGTGCAGGCATCTACTCGGGGCCAGGCAGTAGTGTTGCCTACGGCGGTGTCACGTTCGACGATGTCGGGAGTCGGGTAACAGTCGACGGTGAGATCCGAGAGTGGGTCACGTCGTCGGCGTCGTCGTGATTCCGAGGTGAACCGCCGTTCCTCGGCCTATCTACGCTGATTTGTTCGGTGCCGTCTACCTGCCTGCCGTCTCGGTGGCGCCGAGTACCACACCCATCGGACTCGAGGGATGGCTGGTGGTGTTCGGGATGAGCCTGATTCCGCTCGGTGTCGGACAGGTGGAGCGCGAGTTCCGGCGGCGGTTCGGGACGCTCACACTCGGGACGACGCTCGAAACATGCGTTTCGACTAACGATACCCGGCTTTCGATCGTTCTGTCTCGGGGAAACCGCTGACACGACTCGGATAGGACCGACGCAGATCCCCTGACCAACTGGCTGTCTCTACCGCTTTCAGGCGCCGATCTTTCACCTCCTCCGTTCGGACCATGAAGGATATAAGTTAGACGCGGCTAAATCAACGTGTGACCGATATCGTCGATGACCGAATTCTCTCCCTCGACGCGATCACAGTATGACCGGCTGGATTGAGATTCTTATCCTCTCGTTCGTCCTCCAGCTTTCAGTGCTACCCGGCGAGAAGGTACAGATCATCATTGCGGGTCTTGCAACCCGATATAACCCCTGGATCGTGGTCGCTGCCGCGGGAAGTGCCTTCGCCGGGTGGACGGCTCTAGAGATCCTCTTCGGTGCGGCGCTCAAGGGCGCGCTCGCTCCCGTCTACCTCGACACAATCACGGCAGCGTTGTTCCTGCTCTTTACAGTTCTTCTCATCAGATCGGCGCCCGAGACGGACGAGTTGGCTGCCACGACCGACGGTGGAACGGCGGAAACCAGGGAAACCGACGGTGGCGTGGCGGAAGACAGAGCGATCGATATCTCGTTCCTCGGGTACGATATCCCTTCATACCTTCGAGGATTCGTTCCTATCTTCGCTCTGATGGCTGCAGGAGAGTTCGGTGATAAAACCCAACTCGTCACCATCGGTCTCGCGGCGCAGTATGGGGCACACCCCGCAATCTGGGCAGGTGAGATGCTCGCGATACTCCCGGTGAGTACCGCGAACGCCCTCTTCTTCCACCGGTTTTCCCACCGGTTCGACGCGAGGCGGGCCCACTTCGCGGGCGCAGCCCTTTTCCTCTTCTTTGGACTTGACACGGGACTCCAGATTGTATCGGGGTTCTCGATCTGGGAAGAAATCGTCGAGACTATCGCGTCGATGGTCCTGGCGCTTGTCTGATTTCGGTACCGTATAGTCGAGCCGGATCTGCTAATTTCGGCCAGTTAAGAGACGAGCGTGATTCAGGCAGGTGCTACATACAAAACCGACACGACTGGCATAGAACGAGACTCGACCGCTCGATCACGAATCGCCTTACAGACACCCCGTAGCGGTCTTCCCAGCGAGGAGAGATTTCTCGTCAGACGTCTTTCTGTCCAACCTCAGGCGACCAGGGCTGGTACGAGCGCGACACGCGCATCCAGATGAGACAACCGATGATCGAACCGAGTGAGGTCATTATTAGCAGCGAGCAGAAGTACCACGGCTGGGACTGAACCACGAAGAGCCCTCGCGTGGGAGCAGGCACGATACCGAGTGCCAGCAGGTAGAATGAAGTGAGGAGGGCGAGCGACGATCGGCGGTGCCCGTGCCAGTAGAGGAGGCCGACGAGAACGCCCGAGAGGAAGCCGAGTTGGCCGGAATGGAGTTCAGTAACGGTGCTGAAAACTGATGCCAGGATAGTCTCGACAGTAGCCATGTGCACTAGTCCCCTGTCCGGAATCGGCATACGGATTGACCTGCAATTGTGCACAGAATACATCGACCAGTCACACGGCAACGTCCACGACGATGCGAGTGCGACCCGATCGAGATAACCGGAGCGTCAGGTGCGATCGATCCGACTCGGCGACCCGTCACACTGCTGTCTGTCCAGTCGATCGTCGGTCATCGCGACCCATCGTACTTCGTTCCAGCTCAACCGGTAGTGGCAGGTTTCGGGTTGCAGTTGCTCCCAGTAGATGGCCTGCATCGACGGGACGTCCGCGTCACCCGGCGTCGTCGGAAGCGGCTCCCCCTCCGGCTCGGCTTCCTGCTCCATCGACTCGAGTGTCAACTTCAGGGACGGCGAGCCGGCGTTCCAGACGAGCCCCGAAAGGACGAGTAGCCCGGCGACGGCGAGGACGACGACCGCCCACCGGCACGGGTTCGATCGGATCGAGTCGTGATCGCGGCGGTCCGTCGGACCCGATCGGCGCGCGATCACCCGTTCGACGGCGACGGCGACGCCGATCGCGACGAAGGCGAGCCAGAGGAGCGCGTCCGTCGCGCCGTCCAGGTCGACGAACAGCACCTGAAGGGCGAGTATCAGGCCGCCCGTCGGCACCCACCACAGCCCCCGGAAGTCGCGGACGGCGGCGTGGGCCCAGCCGTAGAGAGCTACCGGAAGCAGTACCGACCCGTAGCCGAACACCAGCAAGAGCGAGTAGACGCGCTCGGCCAGGGTGTACGGCGAGCCAGCGATCAGCGGCGCGACCACCGTCTGTACGACCATGGGGACGAGCGCGCCCGCGGCCGCGAATACCAGGACGACGATCCCGGTCACGACGCCGGCGCCGGCGATCGCCCGGAGCGCGTTCTTCCCACCGGCTCGCTGGTACGCCATCCCGACGACCAGCGGCGCGAAGACCACCCCCGACTGCCACGACCCGGCGCTCAGCGCCGCGGCGGCCCCGGCGAGAAACGGCCGATCGCGGAGGGCCAGCGCGAGCGCCAGTGTGCCGAAAAACAACGCGTAGAACTGCGCCCGGACTCCTAGCAACGGGAGAACGAAGAGTTCCGGGACGACGAGCATCGTGAGGCCGGCGGCGACCGCCGCCGCGTTCTCGCCGGTCACGAGGTACGCCACCCAGCCGACCAGCAGGACGCTCGCGCCGGCGACGAGCACCGTAAGCGTCACGCTGAGCCCGTGCAGAACGAGCATGTTTCCGCCGGAGAGGGCGGCGAGAGCGGCCGTGATTCCGAACGGGACCGGCGGGTTTACGTCCCAGACGTCGAGGTACGGAACGCCGCCTTCGAGGACGTACCAGCCCGTGTGCTGGAAGAACGCCGGGTCGGTCGCGATCGTCGGCCACTCGGTGAGGAGATACGCGGCGAATCCGCCGATGAACAGGACGGCGACGATCGAACCGAGGATGGCGAGCCAACTGGCGCAACGCTCGGTACGGGGGCGGATGGGCGTGATACGGAAGCGCATCCCTGTGAGCGTACTGACGTCGGAGAACCACCTCATACTGGTGGTCAATTCGCCAACGGATCCCTGCCAGAGGTCGACGCTCGGGTGCAGACGGGTCGCTCTTCCGTCGAATCGACCGTGACTGGGGGTTGCTGTAACGCGATCGGGACGTCCACCATCGCTCCCAGCGATCGGGAATCCGGACCACGCTTAGGATGGTTCCGCCCCGAGTGTTCGTATGGCCACTTCGTCCGACCGCCAGTCGCTGTTCCCGCGGCCACCGACGACGGTTACCGACCGCGAGGGACGAACCATCACGGTCAGCGAGTACGCCGGCGAGCCTGCGCCACTGGTGGAGATGTACACACACTTCGACGACGACTCGCGATCGCAGGGGTTGCCGCCCCGGGACGAACCCCGAACCCGCGAGTGGATCGGTGGACTCCTCGACGACGGGCTGAACGCCGTGGCGCGACACGGGGACGACATGGTCGGTCACGCCGTGCTCGTGCCGTACGACGATACGGCCGAACTGGCGATTTTCGTTCGCCCGACGTATCAGTCGGCAGGGATCGGAACGCATCTCATCCGCGGCTTGCTCAGATACGGCCAGGAGAACGGACTGACTCACGTCTGGCTGACCGTCTCTCGAACGAATCGCATCGCGATGAACCTCTATCGATCGGCCGGATTCGAGACGACGGCACGCAACCGCGGCGAACACGAGATGGAACGGGACCTGTAACCGCTGCGTGCAGCGGTCGCGAGGCGCAGTCGCTCGACTGACTCGATTCTAGTGATACCTCGCGCGGCGTCGACGTTCGTGAGCCGGAGATCGGCCGCCCGAGACCATAGCCGTACGCCCGTTTCGCGATCGACGGAGTCGGGTGAGCGTATCACGATCGAGCGAAACGGGTGTCCGTATGTTGACCCGTCCGAACCGGCGGATACGCTCAAGTACGTGGTCGTAGTAGAACCGCGGGGATGCTATGGTAGCTGTTACCGAATTACAGACTATGTTCGAGGACATGGTCACGGCGAGGTACTACGAAGAGCGACTTCAGGAGGAGTATCTGGAGGGGAAACAACCGGCGTTCGACATCTCGGCCGGGCCGATTCCGGGGGAGTTACACCTGGCGGCGGGGCACGAGGCCGCCGCCGCGGGCGTCTGTCGTCACCTGCGTGACGACGATACGGTGACGGCGCCGCACCGTCCGCACCACGTCGCCATCGCGAAGGGCGTCGACCTGAAACGGATGACTGCGGAGATCTTCGGTCGGCAAACGGGCCTGAGCGGGGGGAAAGGTGGCCACATGCACCTGTTCGATCCGGACGTGAACTTCGCCTGTAGCGGCATCATCGCCGAGGGGTGCCCGCCGGCGGTCGGAGCCGGTCTCGCGGCGAAGAAGCGAAACGAAGACAGCGTCGCCGTCGCCGTCCTCGGGGAGGGCGCGATCAGTCAGGGGGCGTTTCTCGAATCGCTCAACCTGGCGGCCGTCCAGGAACTGCCGGTCGTCTTCGTCGTCGAGGACAACGACTGGGCGATCAGCATGCCGAAAGACCGGATCACCGACGTCGACGACGGATCCCTGCGCGCGGGCGGGTTCGACATGCCGGGCGTCCGGGTCGACTACGACGATGCGACGGCGGTGTACGACGCTGCGAAGGACGCGATCGGACGAGCGCGGGCGGGTAACGGGCCGACGCTACTGGAAGTGCAGGTCCACCGCCGAATGGGGCACTTCATGGGCGATCCGCAGAGCTATCGCCCCGACGAGGACACGGAGGCCGCACAGGAACGGGATTCGATAGAGCGCCTCGCGGACGACCTGCGGGAAGCGGGCGTCGAGGACGACGACGTCGAGGCGATCCGCGAGCGGGCTCACGACCGCGTCGACGAGGTGATCGAGTGGGCCAAAGACCAGCCGGAACCGGATCCGGAGGCGGCCCACGAGGACGTCTTCGTCAACCCGCCGTCGGGTGTGACGACCGACGAACCGACCCACGAACTCGCCGGAAGTGACGACTGATGGCACAGCAAGAATCACAGGCGGTCGAACGGGAACTGACGATGAGCCGCGCGATGGTCGAGGCGATCGCCCACGAGATGCGCGAGAACGACGAGGTGTTCTACATGGGCGAGGACGTCGCCGACTACGGCGGCATCTTCGACAGCACCGAGGGGCTCCGCGAGGAGTTCGGGTACGATCGGGTGATGGACGTCCCGATCAGCGAGACGGCCTACATCGGGGCCGCCGTCGGCGCGGCCCAGGCGGGAATGCGCCCCATTGCCGAGTTGATGTTCGTCGACTTCTTCGGCGTCTGCATGGACCAGATCTACAACCAGATGGCGAAGAACACGTACATGAGCGGCGGGAACGTCTCCGTTCCGATGGTACTGACGACGGCCGTCGGCGGGACGTACAACGACGCGGGCCAGCACTCCCAGACGCTGTACGGCACCTTCGCCCACCTCCCGGGGATGAAAGTCGTCGTCCCGTCGACCGCATACGACGCGAAGGGACTGATGCACAACGCCATTCGCGACGACGACCCGGTCGTCTACATGTTCCACAAGCGCCTGATGGGAATCGGGTGGATGCCCGCCCCCGACGGGCCGAAGACGCCCGTCCCGGACGAACCGTACACGATCCCCTTCGGCAGCGCCGACGTCAAGCGCGAGGGGAGTGACGTCACCGTCGTCACGCTCGGCCTCCACGTCCACCAGGCGCTCGAGGCGGCCGAGACGCTCGCCGAGGACGGGATCGACGCCGAGGTGATCGACCTCCGGACGCTCGTTCCGCTGGACACCGAGACGATCCTCGAGTCGATCGGCAAGACGGGGCGACTGGTCGTCGTCGACGAGGATTACCGGTCGTACGGCGTGACCGCCGAGATCGTCGCGAGCGCGGCCGAGGAGCGACTCGCCGACCTCGATGCTGTCGAGCGGGTCGCCGTCCCGGACGTGCCGCTTCCGTACGCCCGGCCGATGGAGGACGAGGTGATCCCGGACGTCGAGGACATCGAAGCGGCCGTCCGCGCCGTCGAGCCGTGACCATGAGCGGGGACGAAGACCGGGTCGCCGTCGCGGCAGCCGACGTCTGGCCCGACGACGTCGAGGAGGAGGAAGGCGTCGTCGTCAACTGGTTCGCGAAGGTGGGCCGTCGAGTCGACGAGGGCGAGACCCTCTGTGAGATCCAGGTGGAGAAAGTCAGCGTCGACGTGCCGGCACCGGTCGCGGGCGAACTGGTCGAAATCGAACGCGACGAGGACGACGAGTTCACGCGCGACGACACGCTCGGGTGGATCGAACCCGACTGACGGTCACCGACTCCGCGGTACTTCCCTGTCCGCGATCGATCGCGTTCCGAGCGACGGCCCCGCGACGGCCGATCGGGAGGCAGAAAACGTATTCGTCAGGAGCCCCTATCGGTGAGGGGTCATGAACGATCTTCGTACCGGGTTGAGCTACGGTGACGTGCTCCTCGTGCCGAACCGATCGCCGGTCGGCAGCCGTAACGACGTCGACCTCTCGACGAATCTCACGCCGTCAATCGAACTCGAGACGCCGCTCGTCTCCGCCGCCATGGACACCGTCACGGAGGCCGAACTGGCGATCGAACTCTCGCACACTGGGGGGCTCGGCGTCCTTCACCGGTTTCTCACGCCGGGGGAGCAGGCCGAACAGGTCGAACGGGTGACCGCCGCCGACGAACGGGTGGGCGCTGCCGTGGGGATCAACGAGGACTACGTCGCACGTAGCGCTGCACTGGTCGATGCCGGCGTCGACGTCCTCGTGGTCGACGTGGCTCACGGCCACCTCGAACGGACGATCGACGCTGTCGAGACGCTCCGGGAGGAGTTCCCGAATACCGACCTCGTCGCCGGCAACGTCGCCACTCCCGCGGGCGTCGAAGACCTCGCGGCCGCCGGTGCCGACTGCGTCAAAGTCGGCATCGGCCCCGGGTCACACTGCACGACCCGGAAGGTCGCCGGCGTCGGCGTCCCCCAGCTAACCGCCGTCAGCGATTGCGCAGCGGCGGCCGAGGGGACGGACGTGACCATCTGCGCCGACGGCGGTATCCGCACGTCCGGCGATGCGGTGAAGGCCCTGATGGCAGGTGCAGACACCGTGATGCTCGGGAGCCTCTTCGCCGGCACCGAGGAAGCGCCGAGCGCGGTGGTCGAAGTCGACGGGACGCTGTACAAGCGCTCGCGCGGAATGGCGACGACGACCGCCGCCGAGAAGCGTAACGACAAGGACGCCGACGTTCGCGCGGACGAGGGCGTCGAGGCGTTGACCCCCTACAAAGGTCCGGTCGCCGACGTCGTCGACGAGTTCTGCGCCGGGATCCAGTCCGGTCTCTCCTACTGTGGCGGTCACACGATCCCGGACGCTCGCGAGAACGCGGAATTCATCCGCGTCGCTCCCAGCGCGCAAGAACGCGAGGGCTACCACGCGGATCACGACTGGGAGGGAGTCAGCGTGGACAGCGCGGCGACCGCCGGCGACGGATCAAAGCTCGCGGACGACGACGAGACCGCGGCCACCGCCGCCGAGAGCGACGACTGACTCCCGGTCGCGGACACGCTCGAAGCGTCTCTCGATCGGTACACGCGACGATCGACGGGAGACCGACATTAGCGCCCGTATAAGAAAACCCGATCGAATCGTTCGGTCGCCCATGCAAACTGTCGTTCTCGCGGCTGGACAGGGAACGCGAATGCGTCCGCTCTCCGAATCGATCCCCAAGCCGATGCTGCCGGTCGCCGGGCGGCCGTTGCTGTCTCACACAGTCGAAGCGGCGATCGAGTCCGGGTCGGACGAGATCGTCCTCGTCGTCGGATACGAGGGCGAGGTCGTTCGCGAGTACTTCGGCGATCGGTACGCGGGCGTCCCGATCCGATACGCCACCCAGGACGACCAGGACGGAACCGCGGGTGCACTCCGGGCTGCGAGCGAATTCCTCGCAGTCGATCGGCCGTTCGCGGTGATCAACGGTGACGTCGTGTTCGATCGGGACTCCCTCTCGACGCTGTTCGACGCGGGACCGGCCGTCGGATCGGTTCGCGTCGACGATCCGTCGAACTACGGGATTCTGGAGGTGTCCGACGGGAGCGTCACCGGTATCGTCGAAAAACCGGCGGAACCGCCGGGAACGCTCGCGAACGCAGGCGTGTACGTCTTCCCACCGCAGGCGCTCGACCGTCTCGACGTGCCGCGAAGCGAGCGCGGTGAGTACGAACTCACGGACATCCTCGCGCGGGTGCTCGACGACGTCGATGTCGGCCACGTGAAACTCGATCGCTGGCTCGACGTCGGCCGGCCGTGGGAGTTGCTCGAGGCGAACGAGTGGAAACTGGGCGAGATGGAGACGGCACTTCGCGGGGACGTCAGTCCGGACGCCGACGTCGAGGGACCGGTCGTCGTCGAGGAGGGTGCCACGGTCCGTTCGGACGTCGTCATCGAGGGGCCGGCTCTGATCCGATCGGGTGCGACCGTGGGGCCGAACGCCTACGTCCGCGGGGCGACGCTCGTCGGGGAAGACGCCAACGTCGGGCACGGCGTCGAGGTCAAGAACAGCGTGTTGATGGCCGGGACCAGCGTCGGGCACCTGTCCTACGTCGGGGACAGCCTCCTCGGTCGGGCGGTCAATTTCGGCGCGGGAACGACGGTCGCGAACCTGCGCCACGACGACGAGCCGATCGAGATGACCGTCTCGGGGGATCGCGTCTCGACCGATCGCCGGAAGTTCGGCGTCGTCCTCGGCGACGAGGTCAAGACGGGGATCAACACGAGTCTCAACGCCGGCGTGACGCTCTCGCCGGGAGCGACGACCGCACCCGGAGAAGTCGTGACGAGCGATCGGTGACGGACCTCACGATAGCCGACGGCCGGTGAAACCACACTGCCGACCCGCTTAGCGACCGCATAGTAATCCCGGCGGTGGCGTTCGGACGCAGTATGTTCGGAACGAGCGGTATCCGTGGCACCGTTGGAGACGAGGTAACGGCAGCCCTCGCGCTCGGCGTGGGGCGCGCCGTCGCGTCCGACGGCTACGATCGGGTCGTCGTCGGGCGGGACGTTCGAGAGAGCGGTGTCGTCCTGGCCGACGCACTGACCGCCGGACTCCGGGAGTGCGGAGCGGCGGTCCTCGACGCGGGCGTCGCGCCGACGCCGACGATCGCGAGAGCCGTCTCGTGGGCCGACGCCGACGCGGGCGTCGTCGTCACGGCCTCGCACAATCCGGCGCCGGACAACGGGCTCAAACTCTGGTCCGCCTCCGGTAAGGCGTTCGACCCGGACCAGCGCGAGGCGATCGCACGGCGCGTCGAACGCGAGGAGTACGACCTGCAACCCTGGGACGGCCACGGATCGATCGAACCGTTCGCGGACGCGACCGATCGCCACGCGACGGCACTGAGAGACGCCGTCTCGATCGACGACCCGCCGAGCGTCGTCGTCGACGTCGGAAACGGGACCGGCGGAATTACCGCCCGCGTCCTCGCCGACCTCGGCTGCGACGTCGTCACGCTGAACGGGCAGCGAGACGGGAGTTTTCCCGGGCGGCCGAGCGAACCGACGCGGGAGACGCTGACCGATCTCGCCTCGCTCGTCGACTCGACCGACGCGCAACTCGGGATCGCCCACGACGGCGACGCCGATCGGATGCTGGCCGTCGACGAGACCGGTGCGTTCGTCCCGAAAGACGTGCTCCTCGCGCTGTTCGCGCATGAAGCCGCGAGCGACGGCGACGCCGTCGCCGCGCCGGTCGATACGAGCATGGCCGTCGACGATGCCCTGACCGGCGTCGGCGCGTCGGTGCGACGAACGCAGGTCGGCGACGTCTTCGTGGCCGATCGAACCACGGACCCGGACGTCGTCTTCGGCGGCGAACCGAGCGGCGCGTGGATCTGGCCCGACGAGACGCTGTGTCCGGACGGGCCGCTCGCGGCGTGCAAACTCGTCGAACTCGTCGCCGATCGGGGGCCGCTCTCCGCGCTCGTCGGCGACGTCGAGACCTACCCCATCCGCCGCGCGTCGATCGAGGTCGCGGACAAGGGTGCCGTGATGAACCGGGTCAGCCAGCGCGTCCGCGATCGGTACGAGGACGTGGATACGCTCGACGGGGTCTACGTCGACCTCGACGAGGGGTGGATCCTCCTGCGGGCGAGCGGGACCGAACCCGTCGTTCGGATCACGGCCGAAGCGCGATCCGAAGCGCGAGCCGAACAACTCGAAGCGAACGCCGTCGAGATTCTCGAGCGCGCGATCGAAGCGGATTCGTGATTCCGTCGAGATAGCGACCGCGGTCGAGAACCCGCCGTGAACGATTTTTGGGCCGCTCGTCGATCGGTTCCGGACCGGCCCACCGCGTCTCCCGGTCGCAACTGCTGGCCGAGGAACTCGATCCGGGACCGCTCTCTCCGTATTTCACGCCGAGAGAGCGTTTAACGAACCGATAATGAAGTGTTCCAGTTCCCTCGCATGGGGTAGCTAACTGTGTTGTACCGAACGACACCGCTGCCGTGGTGCTGTCGGCAGCGGTCGAACGGACCGACTGGTACCGAACGAACCTCACTGAACCGATGACCCGGACGTTCCGACGAGACGACGCTGCATCGACCAGGAGTACCGCGACCGAATCGAACGGGCTGGAGACGCTACTCGTCGGGATCGACGCGGGCTGTCTACCCGTCTTCGAGCGACTGTTCGACGACGATCGAATCCCGACCATCGAGCGACTGTGTTCGGAGGGTGTCGCGGCACCGCTCGAATCGCAGATCCCGCCGTGGACGCCGAGCGCCTGGCCGTCGATCTACACCGGAGTCAACCCCGGAAAACACGGGGCGATCGGCTTCGTCGGGTACGACGGTTACGACTGGCACGTGACGAGCAACGAGGACGTCCACGAGCATCCGCTGTGGACCCTGCTCGATCGCCGCGATCGGTCGAGCGTCGTGGTCAACGCGCCAGTCACGCACCCGCCGGACGAGTTCGACGGGGCCGTGATCCCCGGCTTCCTCGGCCCCGAGGATCCGACCTGTCACCCCGAGGGACTGCTCGACGAGGTTCGCGACGCGATCGGCGACTACCGGGTCTATCCGAACTACACACGTGACGACGACTCGCTGTCGGACGTCGCGAAGATCGAGGAGTACCGGACCCTGATCCGGATGCGCGGCGAGGCGTTTCGCTACCTCGTCGACGAGTACGACCCCGATTTCGGGTTTCTCCAGTTCCAGAAGACCGACACAGTGTTCCACGAGTTCGACGGCGACCAGGAGCACGTCGAACGCGTCTACGAGACGGTCGACCAGCAGATCGCGGCGACGCTCGAGGCCTGTGACCCGGACCGCGTCTTCCTCGTGAGCGATCACGGGATGGGGCCGTACGACGGCTACGAGTTCCGGATCAACGAGTTCCTCCGCGACGAGGGCTACCTCGAGACGACGACGGGCGGCAAAGGGATGCCGTCGTGGACGCCGATGCGCAGACGGCTTCGCGAGGGCGAAGCGTGCGAGAGCTGGGAACCCGGACCGGCCGCGCGTGCGGCCTCGATCGCCGCCCGGTTCGGCGTCACCGCCCGCCGAATCAGGACCGCCCTCGAGCGGGTCGGCCTGGCCGACCTCGCGATCGAGTACGCGCCGGGCGGCGTCTCGCGGACGGCGAACGAACAGGTCGACTTCGCCGGATCGAAAGCATACGTGCGTGCACGGACCGAACTCGGCGTTCGGATCAACCTCGAGGGACGGGACCCGGCGGGCGTCGTTGCGCCCGAGGAGTACGAGGAACTCCGGGAGGACCTCATCCGGGCGTTACAGGCGGTCGAAACGCCCGACGGAGACCCGTTTTTCGAGACGGTCGCGCCGCGAGAACGGTACTTCCACGGGGACACGGTCGACGATACCGTCGACGTCGTCACGATTCCCGCCGACTTCGAGCACGTGCTCACCGAGCAGATCGGACTCGGCGACTACTTCGGGCCGGCCGAACCCTGGAATCACAAACTCGACGGGGTCTTCGTGGCGACGGGCGAGGGAATCGACGAGGACGCCGCGATCGATCGGGCGCACATCTTCGACGTCGCGCCGACGGTCATGGCCGCGATGGGGGTTCCCTACAGCGATCGCATGGACGGGAGCGTCGTCCCAGTCGTCGACCCGATCGAATCGGCGTCTTATCCCCCCTACGATGCCGAAACCGACGGCGAGCGACCGGAACCGGACGCGGAAGTGACCGATCGACTGGCCGACCTCGGCTATATGAACTGACTCGTCGACTCGATAGCGGTCCGTTCGAGACGGTGCAACCGTCGTTACTCGCGGTATAAGTATGGGCCGACCACCCGGACGACGACGTACGATACCGATATCTCAATGGGATTTATTGCAGAAGTCCACCTCGTCCACGACGAACTGCCGCTGGGGCCGACGATCGAGCGGTGTCCCGGTGTGACGTTCAGATACGAGTACGGAGCGACGGCCAACGGGAAACGACTGCACTTCGTCTCCGCCTTCAGCGACGAGTACGAGGCCATCGAGGAGGCGATGGCGGTCGATCCGACCGTCGCGGGCAGAACTCGCGTCGCCGCGTTCGAGAACCGGACGATCTACCGCGTCACGGTCGAGACCGCTCTCGAGGTCGTCCCCAGCCAGTGCGCCGAGCACGGGGTGTTCGTCTTTTCCGTCACGAGCGCCCAGGAGGGGTGGATAGCGCGGGTTCACCTCCCGGATCGCGACGCGCTGACCGCGTTTCAGACGTGCTATCGCGACCAGGGAATCTCGTTTCGAATGACCCAGCTGTACGACTCATCGGTGTCCGACGACAGGACCTACTTCCTGACCGACCGACAGCGCGACATCCTCACGATGGCGTACTACGCCGGGTACTACGAGGTTCCACGAGAGATCACGCAGGACGACCTCGCCGATCGACTCGAGATTTCGGATTCGGCGGTCTCCCAGCGGCTTCGACGCGCCGTCTCGGAGTTGATCGCCGCAACGATCGAGCACGAACACTCGCCCGACGAGGTCGGGTGATCCCCGATCGGCGGCCGGACGACCCGTCTGAACGGGGCCGGTCGTGGCTCGTCGGATCGATCGCTCGCGACGCCAGGATTTGCTGCGGTCGCCGACGCGATCGTCGTCCGATACCAGGGATTTGTTGCGATCACCGACGCGACCGTCGGCCGACACCGGGCCCCATCGCGGCCCCCGGTCGGTTCGCGGCGACCCGGCTTAGTCGGGTATTAAACGCGCCGCTGGAGGGTAACGATACCGGTTATCCGCCGCCGAAGTCGAGGGACGGCGTCCGGGTCCTGACTTAAAAGCTTGCTATCCGAACCCGTAGTTACTGGACCCCTACATTACCAGTGGGAAGTGGCTATCAATGTCGGACAGAAGTGATATGCAGAATTCGAATCGTGGGGACTCTCCTCGTTCTCGATCGGATCGTCGGACCGACGACCGATCGGTTGCAGAGGACGCGACTGTTTCACAGCGATCACGACGAACCTTCTTGCAGGGGATGGCGGCTGCTGGGGCAGCCGGCGTCGGACTGACCTCGACCGCGAGCGCGTCGTCGACATCGGATCCGTACGCGCACTACTACGACGAGTACGAGAACGTGGTCGACGTCGTCGAGGCCGGGGCGGACGACACCGGACGGGAATCGATTACGCCCGTGCTCGAGGCCGAGCGGGCCGACAATACGCTGTTCGTGTTTCCCGAGGGCCGGTATTTCATGGACGAGCAGTTCAGGTTCACCGGGTTCGAGAACGTCGGCTTCGTCGGCGACGACGCGACGCTGGTCCCGGCCGACTACTACGCGTTCGACGGCCCGCAGTACCGCCTGTTCCGCCTCGGCGTGTCGTACAGCCCCGGCCGACGGCTCCGGTTCGAGGGGTTCGACGTCGATCAAGAGGCACCCGACACGGGAATCCGGACGATCGAGGCCTACGCTTCCGATCGACTCGAGGTGCGCGATATCACCGTTTACGGCCAGCACGATAGCGGCACCTGGGGGCCGGGAATGTTCAACGTCACCGACCCCGACGGCTGGGGGATCGTCGAACGGTTCCGGGCACCGGACGGCGGCGAGTGGGTCGAAAACACCCCGAACGACGGAAACCGGTGGCGCGGCCCGATCGGTATCGAGGCCAACCAAAACGTGGGGATGCTCGAGTTCCGACGCTGTTGGCTCGGGGCGTTCCCGAACAACGGGCTCTACGCGGCCGGCGGCGACGGGGAGATCATCGTCCACGGCGGACTCTACAGGAACAGCAACGGCGCGAACATTCGCGTCGGCGGTCGCGGCAGCGAAGTCCGCTGGCCGACCGTCGAGATCGACGACACGCGCCCGCAGGATCGATCCCAGCGCGGGCTCCGGATCGAGAACGGCCGGAACATCACCGTCCACGGTGCGGCGATCGAGATTACGTCGCCGAAACCGACCAGTCACGCAATCTCGGTGATGAACACGTGCGAGAGCGCGCGGATCGAGAACACGCGCCTGCAACTCCAGGGATCGGACGTGAACCACGGGATCGTCGTCTCCCCCGAGGCCGGCGAGACGACGATCGTCGACACCGAGATCACGCACGAGACGGCGGGCGGCTATCCGCTGTGGATCCGGGATAGCGATCGAACGGAGCAGGTGCTCGCCGAGTACCTCACGATCTCCGGCCGCGCGGGTGACGAGAGCGGCTTCCGCGACGGCATCCGCTGTGAGCGGGACAACTGCCGCTTCAGCCACGTCGACGTCACGCAGTACGGACGCGACGGTGTCGACCGGAACGCGATCGTCAACACGGCTTCGGACCTGACGGTCTACGAATGCGACCTCCGCGCGAGCCAGTATCCGTACATCGACGTCGGAACCGACGCGGTCGTTCGCGACTCGGTTCTCGAATCGTCCGGGAACCACGAGGCCGTCTGTCTCTACTCCTCGTCGACGAACCCGGCGTTCAAGAAGAACCGTCTCGTCGACGGGATCCGCGACCTCGGCGCGAGCAGCGTCACGGTCTGGAAGAACGCCTACGAGTGACCGGATAGCGCAGTCGACTCCCCGAGACGACGCGATCGGCCCTCCACGCCGCAGCCCCGCCGTTCCTGACCGTTTAACCCCCGTATAATAACGCCGCGCTGTCGCCACCCTCCTTGTACCGTGAGTACGTCGGATGCCGAACGAGTGTCGTCGGGGGGGACTACAAACCGGTGGCACGACCGTTCCAGGGTGATCCCGTGAACCGGAGTATCGCGAGCGGCGTGTTCTCGGTCGTCAGTGCGAAGCTCATCGTACTCGTCGTTACTACCGTCTCCACGCCGCTTCTGTACCGGTTTCTCGGCGCATCGGCCTTCGGTGAGTACGCGTTCTTGCTCTCCGTCTTCGCGATCTACATGATCTTCGTCAGTTCCGGGATCACGGACGGCGTCCGGAAGTTCCTCGCCGAGGATCGCGGCGAGGCGAACTGGAGCGAACACGTCGTCGGCTTCTACTTCCGGCTGGCGGTTCTCCTCGCCGTCATCGGCGCGCTCGTGCTCGTCCTCGCGACCCAGTTCGGACTCGTCGCACTCGCGTTCGGGTCGGAGGTGACCCCCTACTTCTACGTCCTCGCCGTGCTCGTGATCTCGGCGCAGTTCCGCGACTACACCCGGAAGACGCTCATGGGTTTCGGGCTCGAGCGGTACTCGGAACCGCTGAAGATCCTCGACAAGTTCGGCTTCGTCGCGATCGCGATCCCGCTGACCTACGTCGGATTCGGTGTCATGGGTGCGCTCGCGGGCCACCTGGTCGCGAGTCTACTCGTCACCGCCGTCGGACTGGCACTCGTTCACCGCCGGGTCTCGCTGTCGTGCGTCTTCAGCCGCCCGCCAAACCGGTTTCCGCGCCGGAAGATGCTCACGTTCAACTCGCTGAACATCGCGCTCGTGTTCCTGCTGATGTCGCTGTACCACATCGACATCGTGATGCTCCAGCGGTTCAGCGAGAGTTCCGCCGTGGGGAACTACCGGGCGGCGCTCACGCTCGCAGAATTCCTCTGGTTCGTCCCGCTGGCGATCCAGACGGTGTTCGTCCACTCGACGTCCGAACTGTGGTCGCAGAACCGGCACCGCGAGATTTCCGCGCTGGCGTCCCGGACGACGCGGTACACGTTCCTGCTGACGGCCGTCATGGCGGTGGGTCTCGCGGCCCTGGCGGACGTCGCCGTGCCGATCTACTTCGGCGACGAGGCGGTTCCGGCGATCGAACCCCTCCTGCTGTTGCTCCCGGGAGCGCTCGGCTTCGCGCTCGCACGACCGATCCTCGCCGTCTCGCAGGGGAACGGGGCACTCCGATATCCGATCGCGGCCACCGGTAGCGCGGCCGTCATCAACGTCGTGCTCAACGTCGCGCTCATCCCGCGCTACGGGATGCACGGTGCGGCCGTTGCGACCAGCGTGGGATACGGTTCCATGTTCGTCTTTCACTGCTGGACCGCTCGACTCGTCGGCTTCGACCCCCTCGCGGACGCACGGCTCGGTCGAGTGGTCCTGACGACCGTCCTCGCGGCCGTCCCCATCGTCACCCTCTCGACCGCGATCACGAACCCCTGGGTCGCACTCGCAGTCGTCCCGCCGATCGGGTTCGTCGTCTTCCTGGCCTTCGCCCTGTTCGTCGGCGCACTGGATCCGGCAGAACCGTTCGAAATTCTGTCGACCTTCCCGGACCCGATCGGGACGAAGGCGAACGCGATCCACCGGCGGCTCGAGGGCGTCGGGAACGACGGATCCTCGCGCGACTGGGTACAGAGCCTGCTGGTTCTCGCCGGGCTCTCCCTGTTCGTCTCCGGCCTCGCCCTCGGGATACTGGACCCCGGCGTCCAGCACGTGCTGCCGTGACGATCGGGTCGCCGCTGTGCAGCTACGACGGCCGTGTGACGCGTCGCGAACGGGACCAGTGAACCGACGGTTACGGGTGACGGCGATCGAACCGAGCGCGATCCTCTCGCTCGAACTCGTCGCGTTCGTGGACGGGTGGAAATCGCGCTGCCCGGAGCGTTCGGTATCGGATCCGTTCTCTGGTACTTTCTCTACGCCCGCAACAAACCACCGCAACAGGGTGTTCTCTCGAACTACACGATCGACGCGGAGGTGTCGTTGTTACACGTCGTCGATGAGGGGGAAGAAAAAGAGGGACGGGACTTCCTGCGCGAGTGGGCCGACGGCCATCAGTTGGCGGATGCCGCCGTACATATCGAGACGGGAGACGTCGAGCCCGCGGTCGAACGCGTCAGTGCTGATCATGGTCTCGTCATCATCGGCGCGACAGAGCGCGGACTCCTGTCGCGTATCGTTCGGGGCTCACTCGTGTTCGACGTCATCGAGGCTGAGACGACCCGGCGCGTTCGATCGGTCGGTTCACTCGTCCGTATCCGTCCGCGGCAGTGCGATGACGGGGCGGTCGGCTCCGGTAACGAGCTTGATCGAGAGATCACCCGACAGAAACTGCATGATCCGGTTTCCACCGCGGGAGCGATACGCGATGGCGCTCGCGTCTACCTCGTCGGCAGCCTCAAAGATCGCACCCACGATATCCCGAGCGTAGGCCGTGTGATCGTCAGCGTCGGGAAACACCCTGCGGACGGCGGCGTACGATTCCGCGGCCAGTTCCTCGGATTGCTCGACGGGCGTTTTGTCCGGCACTCCCTCCCCCTTTTCGACGACGTGGAGCGCCGTCACGTGATCGGGGTCGTACGGTTCGAGCGCCATCGCCGTCTTCTCGGCATCATCCTCGTTTGCGACCGGAACGAGAACGTGAGCGAGAAGATCAGTTTGCGAGGGGCCGTGTGGGTTGCCCATACGAGAACCGGAGGAAATCCTACAGTATAACAGTTAGGTGGTACAGTCGAACGACCACGTTTGATCGAGCATCCCTGCGTCACTCGTCGTCGAGTTGGACTTCCCCGATAAATCTCCAGTACGACGTTTCTGTGCCGTCGGGGTGTGGTTCCTGCTCGACGTGGTAGAGATACGGGCCGTGCGGACAGTCACCGCAGTCCTCGCCACAGAAAACCTGTTTCACGACTTCGGTATATCCATCGCGCTCGGTGACCTTGAGGATGTCATCTCCAGAATTCGGCTCAACTGGGGACGGTGTTTCGTCGTGAAAATTGAGGAGTTCCTGCGCGTGAATAATCGTCTTGCGAAGGTCCTCAGCGTTTAACTGGTTCAAGTCCGCAACGAGCTGTTCTGGCATCCCTTCCGGTGGAGTGGGTTTCTTTGGGTAGCGAGACATAAGTGAGAGTTCGTACCGGGGTCACATAATCACTGCCCGTAATTCAGTTTCCTCACACTGGTACCCGATTTCGACAGTCGCAGACGGAGGTGCACTCGACAGTATCTGTTCCATGGTATCACCACCCACCCGAAATTCTCTGCCCGCGTTGGCTACTGGCCGTCGTTTTCATCATGTTGGAGAGGAACCGCTATCGGGCATGCGAAGTGTTTTGACGAACGAGTATCGATTTCCCGAAAGAGCAAACGGAGGGAAGAGATATGTATCTGATCGTTATTGGTGCAGGGGATATCGGTTCGTATCTGATCGAACGCGCGATAGGTGACGGGAACGACGTCGTGGTCATCGAGCAGGATGAAGAACGAGCGAGCGCCGCATCGGCGCAGTACGACTGTCTCGTCCTGCACGACGACGCGCGAAACCACGACACGCTCAGGGACGCGGAGATCGATCGTGCGGACGCCGTCATCTCCACGACGGACATCGATGCGACCAACATCATGGTGATGTTGCTCGCGGAGGAACACGGCGTCCCGAACCTCGTGAGCGTGGTTCACGATCCCGAAAACCTCCCCGTCTTCGAGAAGATCGGCGCGACTCTGATCGAGAATCCACAACATCTGATCGCTGATCACCTCTATCACTCCGTCCGGTATCCGAGCGTCAGTGACTTCATCGAACTGGACGATAGCACCGAACTGGTGGAACTAACCGTCACCGAAGACGCGCCGATGAGTGATCAACGCCTCAATACAGCGCTGGAATCGGGGAGCCTTCCCGAGGGGGCTCTCGTCGTTGCACTCGAACGAGACGGGACGATCCGAGCGCCGAGGGGTGACACGAGAATACGGGCAGGTGATAAGGTGACGGTATTCACTGACGATGCCTCGCTGGCCGACGCGGTTGCAGCGTTTACCGGCAATCATAAATGAGGCTCCAGTATCCGACAGTGGGGCGGGATCTGGGTCGAATCCTGCAGGTCGTCTCGCTAATGCTGCTCGTCTCGATACTGGTTGCCGCAATCAACGGGGAATTCTACGCGGCCCCTGCGTTCGTCATCTCCGCCGTGGTGGTGGGCGGTCTCGGTATCGCACTCGCCCGACAGTTTCGAGCGGCCCCGGACTCCGGGAAACTCGAGGCGATGGTCACGGCGGCCACCGCGTGGGGGGCGGTCGGCGTGCTGGGCGGACTCCCATTTCTGCTCATCGCGTGGACGATCGCGCTGGACCCGTACCCGACCTGGATGAATACACCCCCGACGACCGAGACGGTTGCCGCCTTTCGCCACCCACTGAACGGAATCTTCGAGAGCACGAGCGGCTTTACCAGCACCGGGTTGACGATGGCCGCGGTCGAGGAGGACCTGCCGCGATCGCTGCAGTGGTGGCGATCGTTCACCGAGTGGATCGGCGGAGTCGGGGTCATCGTGCTGACCGTCGCGGTCCTCGCTCGCCCTGGCAGTGGGTCCCTGACGCTCTACGAGAGCGAAGCGCGCTCCGAGAAAATCCACCCGAGCGTCGTCTCGACGGTCACGGAGATCTGGAAGATCTACCTCGGAATTACAGTCGCAGGAATTCTGCTCTTTGTCGCGGCTGGAATGCCGCTGTGGGGGGCGATCAATCACGCGATGACCGGGATTTCCACCGGTGGGTTCTCGATTCACGCGGATTCGATCGGTTATTACGGAAGTCCGCTGATCGAGTACGCGGTCGTTCCGGTGATGGTCGCCGGAAGTATCGCGTTCCCGATCCACTACCTGATTCTCAAAGGCGAAGTGCGGAACTTCTACGCCGACATCCAGACCCGGTGGGTATTCATCTGGTTCACCGCCGGAACGATCGTCCTGACGGCGCTCCTCTCGGCCAACGGGCAGTACGACACGATCGAGGAGACGTTCCGGATCGCGCTGTTCCAGTTCGTCTCCGCGACGTCGAACGCCGGGTTCGGGACGACGACGATCGGAAGCGGAACCGAACGGGTCTGGACGGCCGGGACGACGCTGCTGCTCTGTCTGGGAATGCTCACCGGAGCCGCGGCAGGATCAACGGTCGGCGGCCTCAAACTCATCCGTGTCCTTATACTGCTCAAGGGCACTGTGTGGCAGATCAGAAGCGTCTTCGTACCGAACAGTGCGGTTCGACACCTTCAGCTGGGAAAACGGACGCTCAATCAGAACCAGGTCGAGCGAGAGTACACGGAGGCAGCGGTCGTGTTCGTTCTCTGGGTACTCTTTCTCATGGTTGGCGTCGCCGTGTTTTTGTGGTCCGTCTCACCGGCCTACCCGGTCGAGTACGTGATTTTCGAGGTGATGAGCGCACAGAGTACCGTCGGCCTCGACGCCGGTATCACCGGACCCGACATGCCCGACGCAGCAAAGGCAATGCTGATATTTAATATGTGGGTCGGGAGGCTAGAGATCATCCCGGTGGCTGTGCTGTTGGGTACTGTCTTCCAACGGCTCGACCTCTACGCGTGAGCCACCGGTCGAGATTTGGAACCCAGTGAAGGGCGACATGCTCGTTTCAGCTATCAGCGGTCTGTGCTCCCGTCAGCGACGACCCTGTAATGAACGGGTGGTCGGCAGCACGTTCCGATCGAGGAATCAGATGTCGCCGGAGCGGTTGGTCCCATCGCTACTGGACCTGCGTTTCGAGGTGTTCGCTCTCGGCCATGTCGAACGCCATCGCGAACAGCAGGAACCCGAGTCCCGCGAGGAAAAGCAGCAGGCTCGTCGACCCCTGAACCATCGGCGCGCCGATCGCCGAGAGCGCCGTCAGCAGCGTCAGTAGCGCGCCAAATACGCCGATCGCGGCCGTCCCGGCCCCGACGAGGTAGAACAGCGCGAGCGGGTGGAAATCGAGCACGAGGTACTTCGTCCGCAGTCGCCACAGGAAGTTCCGCAGCAGCATGACCGAGACCTTCGGGACGTACTCCGAGTACGCGATGCTCGACTCCTCCTCGCCGTAGACGGCCGGCATCGCCACGTCGGCGACGCGCATCCCGCGGACGTTCAGCTTCACCAGCAGATCGTTACAGTAGCCGTAGTACTCGTAGAGGTTCTCGACCTCGATCGCCGCGAGCGCGTCGTGTGAGATCGCCGTGTATCCGTTCTGGGGATCCATCGTCTTCCAGTAGCCGGCGGCGATCTTCGTCAGAAACGACAGGATCGCGTTCCCGACGAACCGGAACCGCGGCATCGCCGCCCGGTACTCCGCCGAGAGGAGCCGGTTGCCTTTCGCGTAATCGGCCTCGTCCTCGACGATCGGGTCGAGCAGCCGCGGCATCTGGGAGAGGTCCATCTGCCCGTCCGCGTCGACCGTGACCGTCGCGTCGACGCCGTCGGCGAGCGCAGCGAGATAGCCGGTCTTGATCGCGCCGCCCGCGCCGCGGTTCTCCCGGTGCTGGATCGGGACGACTCGTCCGACGGATTCGTGGACGCGTGCCCGCGCTTCGAGGGCGGACGTGCCGCCGTCGGCCACGATCTGGTCCGCGTCCTCGGAGTCGTCGGTCGTCGTTGTCGCGTCGTCGCGCGCCGCCTCGAGAATCTCGTCCCAGGTACCGTCCGTCGATCGATCGTCGATCGCGTAGATTCGATCGACGGACGCGGGCATCTCGCGGATCACGTCGCCGACGAAGCCTTCCTCGTTGTAGGCGGGCAGCACGACGCCGACGGTCGCGCCCTGATACATCAGCCACCCTCCGTCGCAACCCGGCGTTCGACGGCGACGGTCCCGAAGACGGGGTCGTCGGTTCCGGTATCCGTCCCAGTTCCGGTCATGCGTCCTCCAGCAGGTCCGTCGCGGTGACGACCTCGACGCCGGCGGCGTCGACGTGCTCGAGCAGATCCGCGAACGCCCGCTCGCTCATGCCATCTTCGCCGACGTACTCGAAGTGCAAAACCGCGAGTTGGCCGTACTCGGCAGCGTAGTCGACGTACGACTTCGTCTCCTGGCCGGCGTCGCCGGAGAAGAACCCGACGTTGTGCGGATCCGTGAGCGGCAGGGCGTTCGGCCCGCCGCCGAACCGGAACGCTTGCTCGTGGTACTCCCTGACGAGGTCGAGGCTGTCCGATCCGAGCACGTTCCGCGGGGTGACGAAGTGCTTCGCGCCCGCCTCGTAGCCCCGGTTCTCGAGAAACGCCTTCGTCCGCCGGATCATCCCCTCCTGTTCTTCGGGCGTGTACTCGTGGAGGAACTGGGCCCCGGTACGCGGCCGGGCCGCCATATCCCAGCCGGCGTCGGCCAGCGCGTCGAGTTCGTCGAGTGCGAGCCGACCGCTCTCGCCGACGGCTTCGGGAATGACGGCCTCGACGCCCGCGTACCCGTACTCGTTCAGGTGTTCGAGGGCGGTCGTGTAGTGGCTCTCGAGGGTCCCGTCGAACAGCAACAGGACCTTGCCCGTCTCGGGTCGATCGACCGCCCGGAGGTCGTCCACCCGACACTCGATCGGGCCGGACAGATCGCCGCGGCGGCGGACCGCCAGCCGAATTTCCCGCACGTCGGCGAGATCGGGCTGGGTGTCGATCCGGCTGGTACCGAAGTCGACGCGCACCCATCGATCGGTCGGTCCCGTGAGCGTACGACGCAGGGCGTGAACGTTACGCGAGTTCGGCGCGAACAACTCGAGCGTGAGGTGGAGCTGTTCGCGCCCGGTGAACGAGACCGCGAGCGAGAGGTTCTTTTCGCGCAGGTCCAGTCCGTCGGATCGCGTCGTGTACACGGCCGCGTACTCGGTCTCCGCGTCGGCCGTCAGGCGAGCCGACTGTGACCCCCCGTACGGATCGTCCGTCGCGGCCTCGAGTTCCCCGGCGTCGATCATCGCCACCCACTCGTCGAGGGTCTCGAAGTCGTCGATCGACTCCCCGGGCAGATCCGGCAGGTCGCTTCCACCGGGCTCGCCGTCACCGCTCGCGGGCGAGTCCGCGGCCGTCGGCTCGCCGTCCCCGCCGCGCCAGTCGCGCAGGCTCGAGAGGCACCCGGCGAGCCCGAGTGTTCCGGTCGCTGCAACCGTGGTTACGAACGATCGTCGATTTCGGTTCGTCATCGACCGCGACGACGAATCGTTTCCCCTTTCTTATACAGGTCTTAGAGCACCCACCGTGCCGATCGAGCCGCGAAAGGTGGGCGTGACGCCGGCTGATCGGTCGACCCCGGAATCGACGACGGTCCGGGCCCACTGTCCTCGACAACGGCCCCACGAGATGCCGTTTATCCACGCGATAATAATCCGCCGTGGACGGGTAGCACCGGAAAATGCCTCGCGTCAGCGTCATCATCCCGACGTACAACAGAGCGTCGACGCTTCCCCGCGCGATCGACAGCGCGCTCGAACAGACGATCGACGACCTCGAGGTGGTCGTCGTCGACGACGGGTCGACCGACGAGACCGAGTCGGTGCTGGCCGCCTACGAGGACTCGCGGGTTCGGCCGGTCATCCACGCGACCAACCAGGGGGCGAACGTCGCCCGGAATACGGGCATCGAGCACGCCCGCGGGGAGCACGTCGCCTTCCTCGACTCGGACGACGAGTGGCACCCCGAGAAACTCGAGCGGCAACTCGCCATCCTCGCGGATCGATCGGACGACTGGGTCGGCGCCTACTGCGACTCGGCGTTCGACCTCTCTGGAACGAGCGGGACGCTCCGAACGGCCGCCGCGTCCGTGCTCGCCCGCGGTGACGAGGAGCCCACGAGGGAGGGCGGCGAGGAACTGGTCGGCGAGATCCTCGCGGACAACGTCCAGCCGGGTGCGGGATCGACGTTGCTGGTCCGGACGAGCGTCGCCAGGGACGCGGGCGGCTTCGACGAGACGCTCGATCGGTTCCAGGACCCGGAGTTCTGCCTGCGGGTGCTCGAACACGGCAAACTCGCCTACGTCGACAGGCCGCTGGTTCGCCGCGAGGAGACGGGCCACCCGCCGGCAGGCGTGATCCGGAACGCCAGCGAGCAGTACCTCTCGGCGTACGCGGACGAGGTCGAACGCTTCGAAGCGGCGGGGTACGAAATCCGATCGACGCACGAACTGATCCTCGCGAAACGGTACCTGGCCGAGGGCCGACTCCTGCGGGGCGCGTGGCACCTCCGGCGGGCCGCCGCGACGCCCCGACACGTCCCGGGGCTCTGCTGGGCCGCCGCAACCGGCGTTCGGCGTCGTCCGACTCCGATCGTCGCGACGATCCTGCTCGCGGGACTCGTCGCGACGGTCGGCCAGCGGACGCTCCAGTGCCGCGCGGTCGGCACAGACGGATCCTGAGACGGGATCGGCGCGAATCGTGAGCCGGGGCGATGAGAGACTCCGTTACTGCGTCCGACTCTACCGGCGGGTGCAACGATCGACGCCGACCGTTGCGGGCCCGAAACGCTCGCCTCGGACCGTTGCAGAACCGAAACGTCGCTGTTTCGTTCGTTACCGTAGGTGTAGTAAAAACGTCCGAATTCCTCCACCGTGATGGAATGGGACGTGATAGACTCTCACGACGGACCGCGTTGACTCTCACAGCCAGTTCTGCGCTCACGACCGTCGGCGTCGCTCGAACGGACGACGGGACGGCGGACACGGCCGACGACAACGTTTCTCGCGACTCGTTCGTCGTTCGCGAGGGAACGGACCAAGAGACCACGGCGTACGTAACGACCGCGGACGCGGACGGACCCACCGTCGTCGTCGTCGGCGGCCTCCACGGGAACGAGATCGCGGGCTACGTGGCCGCCGGCGAAATCGCCGACTGGCCGATCGACGCCGGTCGACTCGTCACGATCCCCGAAGCGAACGCCGTCGCGATCGATCGAGGGACCAGGACCGACGACGAGGGCGTCGATCTCAATCGGCAGTTCCCCGAGGGCAGCGAGCCAGCGATGGACCTCGCACGGGCGATCTGGGGCGTTCTTACCGAGTACGACGCCGACGTGGTCGTCGATCTCCACGAGTCGACCGGTATCTACGCGGGCGATCCCGTCGACGGCGTCGGACAGGCGATCTTCCACTCGGAGGGCGACGCGGTCGCCGAAACGGCCGCGGACGCGATCGACTACACGAACCGCAACTACGTGGACGATCCCGCCCTCTCGTTCCAGAGGGGCCCGTTCTCCGGACCCGACTCCGAACCGAACGGACTCCTCGTTCACAAGGCGGCCCGCGATCTGGGGGCTGACTCGTACCTCGTGGAGACGCTCTCGACCGACGTGGATCTCGGGACCCGGGTCCAGTGGCACTCGGTGATCACCGAACGGCTCGTCCGCGACGAACTGTTCCCTGACGGGGTGCCCGAGAACGATCACGTCCCCGAAGACACCGTCGACGAGGAGCCCAGCGAAGAGTACCCCGACGAGGAACCGGACGAGCCCGAAAATCTCGCCGATGACAGCCCGGACGAGACTGACCGGGAGTCACCGATCGCGAGGATCAACACCGTTCCCACGTGGGCCCCCGGACTGGACCTCGAACCCGGCCGGACGATCACGCTCGACGCCTCGTGTTCGTGTGCCCCGGACGGCGAACTGGTCTGCTACGAGTGGCGCATCGGTCAGGACGGGTCGTTCGACGAAACGGGCGAGACGATCGACGTGACGATCGGTGCGAACGGCGACCACCCGATCGTGCTGCGGGTCACCGACGACGCCGGGTTGACCGACACAGCAGAGATCACGCTCTCGACCGACTGACCGCTTTCGGCGGCGATCGATCGGGCAGCCATCCTGCTGGTAGAGTCCGTGGACACGCCGCACGACGTCGCGGTGACGCCGTCTCGGGGCCAGGTGCAATTCGGAACGGCTGTCGACGACGAGCGCAGAGAATCAGTGGTTGGCCGTCCGCATCTTCCAGAGGTCGTCGAACGTGATGACTTCGACGTCGGCCTCGTCGATGTGTTCGAGTAACGCCTCGTAGTCGTCTTCCGGCATCGTGTTATTCGCCTCGAACGTGTGGAAGTTCAGGATCGTACACTGGTTGTTGGCCGCGGCGAGGTCGACACACCGTTTCGAGATATCGAGGTCGTGGCCGATCGTCCGCGGGAGGACCAGCGGATCGAATCCGTAGACGCTCGTGGTGTTGACGTTGCCGGCCTGGTTGAATCCGCCACAGTGGTAGTAATCGGTCTTGTAGTCGAGACTCGTCCTGTCGTAGCTGTTGTGAGGATAGACGATGTAGTTCGCCCCCTCGAACTCGTTGTCGATGAACCACTGCTTGTCCTGTCTGAGTCGCGCCTCGATCGCGTCTTCGTCGTCGAGTTCGGCGATGGGGTCGTGCGTACCGTGGACGACGATCTGGTCGCCCTCGTCCTGTCGCTCCTGTAACTCCGAGATCGACATGATCCCGTCTCGACCCTGTTCGACCCACCGCGGAATCGGCGCCTGAACCGTCCGGAACCCGTACTCGTCGTGGAGCGACGCGGCCGTCTCGTAGTAGTCGCGGGTCCCGTCGTCCCAGCTCAACATGACGTAGCCCGTCTCCGGCCGCTCGTGGGTCCGCAGATCGTCGATCCAGACCTCCGCCTCCGGCATGGAGTGAAGCACCTGGATCTCGAGCCGATCGAGGGTGTCCATCGCGGGTTCGTACTCGCTCTGCTGGAACACTCCGGGACTCGATCGAAACCAGCCGACGTCGGGCGACCGGTACGTGATCTCCCGGAGCGAGTACACTTTCGCGCTGCCGAACTGGTCGACGACCCGCAGATTGATCGTTATGTGCTGTGGCGTCGTCGTTCGGACTGCGAACGACAGATCCGTCTCCGTCAGATCTTCGTCCGAGAGATCCCGTTCTGCGAAGACGTTCTGGCTGCCGTTCGACTGGAGTTTGAAGCTCTGGTCGCCGTCGAAGACGACGTCCTCGTCCGCCTCGCCCGATCCCTGGACGACCTCCCAGGCGTCGAGGTCGCCGAAGTCGTCCAGTTGCGTTCCCGGTTGGCGAAACCGCTCTCGGCTATCGTATTCGGTTTCGAGCGGCGGGACGCCGTCGACGAGTGCCGCGGGCCCCGATTCGTTCGAATTATCGTCCGGGGACCCCCCGCCGATGCGGTCGGACGCCGACCGGAGTTGATCGGTACAGCCAGCCATCCCGGTGATGCCGGCCGCACCCGACAGTGCGAGGAACCGTCGCCGCGTCGTACGTTGCGCTGTCATGGCGGGCCGAAGCTACTGACAGCGCCCCTATTATTATGGATCCGATAGACGGGTCTGACGGCCCCAGTCGTCGGAATCGTCGCCCCGTTCGAACGGTCGCCCAGGCGCCGCTGTGGCGCTTAACGGTGCCATAGTAATGGCGAACTCGTGTCTCCTGGTGATCGAGAGGCGTACGTGAGGCGGGCTCGCTCGGAACCCACACCTCGACCGTACGCCGCCTGCCAGGTGCGTGTCGATGAACAGGGAACTCTTCGGCGTATTCGGCGGTATCGAGACGTTCGAGCGGTTCAGAGCCAGTGACGAGTTCGACGAGGTACTCACCGGATCGACCGTCACGGTCGGGATCCGGGACGCCGACCTCGGAACTCCCGGCTGGAGCGCCCGGTACGCGGGCGACGACGGCTACTGTGTCGTCTGGGGCGAAGTGTACGTCCCCGACGAGGACTCGTCGTCGGAGTCGAACGCCGCGCGCTGGCTCTTCGAACGCTACGAGACGGACGGGCGCGAGGCACTGGCGTCGCTCAACGGGTCGTACCTGGCCGTCCTCGACCACGACGTCGCCGGTGAGGCGTTCGTCGTCACGGATCCGATCCGGTCGCGAGAGTGTTTCCACACCGACGACCCCGGAGTTCGCGTCTTCGGAACCGACGCCGCCGAAGTCGGTCGCACCATCGCGGAACCGATCCTCGACCGGGACGGTATCCTCGAGTTCCTCCATCTGGGAGTCGCACTCGGGGAGAAAACCGCCGTCACGCAACTGGATCGGCTCCCGCTGGACAGCCGGCTCACGCCGACGTCGATCGATCCGCTCGATCGGTTCGTCTACCGGCACGGAGAGTTCGACTACGTCGGCGAACTCGCCGATCGGCTCGAGCGGGCGCTGGACCGGCGATCGGTGCTCCCCGGGCGAAAGGGCCTGCTCCTCTCGGCGGGGTACGACTCGCGGATCATCCTCTCGCAGATCGAGGCGATCGATAGCTGTTACACGGTCGGCTCGCCGGACGCACAGGAAGTGCGCGGCGCGAAACGCGTCGCCGCCCAGTACGACGCGAGCCATACGGCGTTTCTGCCGGACGAGCAGTACCTTCGGCCCGGCGAGTCGAAGATCCGGTACTCGCAGGGGATCAAAGAATCCTTGCACATCCACCACGCCGGCTATACGGACGAGATCGACGTCGACACGATGTATCACGGGCTGCTCTGTGACACGTTCTTCCGGGGTCACTTCACCGCAGAAGACAGCGTGGACGTCCTCGGGAAACGCGTCCCGATCGGCCGACTCGATCCCGATCCGGATCCCGTGAAATCGCTCCTCGAGAAGTTCGGGTACGACCGCGAGGCGAGTCTCGAACTCGCCGATCGGACGTCGTTCGACGTCGATCCGGAGTCGTTCGTCAGGGAGGCGATCCGCGACGAGTTCGAATCGAGACGATCACGCGCAGACAGGGAGCAGAACGCCCTCACCTGCTGTGGGATCGCCAACCAGCCCTCGGTGCCGTTCCACGCTCACCTGTCGGATCACTTCCTGACGTCGTTTCTGGCGACCGATCGCGAACTGATCGACTGGCACCTCCGGACGCCTCCGGAACACCGGACGACGGAAACGTTCCTCCGGGCGTGCGAGCGAATCGACGGCGAGATCCTCCGACACAGGCCGCCCGATCGGCCACACGATGCGACCCTGCTCAACGAGATCGAAGGGTTCGTCCGCCGGAAGACGCCGTTCCTCTCGTCGTTCGAACCGCCGTGGCCCGATCGCGAGCGACTGTTCGACCGACACGACTTCGATCGACGCCTGCTGGCGGACCTCGAGCACGTCCACAGTCTCCCGGCCAGACACAAACTCAGACTCACCGATCTTCGCGGGTGGATCGACCGCTGGCAGGGGACACGAGAGCCACCACTCCCGTGGCTGGACCCGCCCGAGTCACCGGTCGTGTAACGTCGCAGACGGCGTCGTCGTTTTCGCTCTTCGACAACAGTTGTATTCGACAGACATCCGTTGAAAGCGGCTCTAACAACGATTTATTTCGTTCAGGAGCGTTGAACCGTGAGTATACTTATATGGCAAGAACAGTTAGCGCGGAATATGCGTCTGACGCCGTCGTGGTTTCGCTCTTCATCCGACGCTCGATCCGACGAGCGTACCGAAGATGACGATACTACTGCAGGAGTGACGATCTATCATACCTCGGGGAGCGATTTCTCGAAGGGGGGTGCCGGGGACAGCGATCGGGTGGGGGAATTTCTTCCGGACTCCGACGCCAGCCTGCTGGCGGTCCTGGACGGGATGCAGACGCCCGTAACCGTCGACGAGGTCACCGACGAGTTGATCGGCCCTGCACGTCCGTCGATCGAAACGTGGGCCGCCGTCCACGAGCGGCTCCACCGGGAGCGTCTCCCGGCACTCGACGCCACGGGGGACATCGAGTTCGACGAGGCGCAGGGACTCGTCGAACGCTCCGCACAGCGCACCGAGCGTAACCTGTTCTCGCTGACTGCGCTGGGAGCGATTTCGATCGTGTTACTGGTCGTGCTCGTCGCGCTCGTCTCGACGACCGTTCTTACGACAATTCTGGTCACAGCCGTCACGACGGTTGCCGTCTGGATCGTTCCGGGCTAGTTTGGAGCGGAGGTGTCAGCGGTCGTCAGTTGATGTTCCAGCCGATCGTGAGCACCGTATAGAGGATCAGGATCAGTGCGCTGAGACCGATCCCGGAGAGGAACGAGGTGAACGGCAGTTCCATCACGGCACCCAGCAGGACGACGTAGCCGACGACCGTCGCTCCGATGTAGTAGTCGCCCCAGTGGGCCCCGTCAGTTCCCGTCTCGGCGGACGGTTCGTCGGTCGGTTCCAGCTCGAGGTACGTATCGACCCGGTCCGCGAGGGGCTTTCGCTCGACGATACCGCGGTTCTGCTGGTAGTCGATGACGCCCGCCTCGTCGAGTTTCGTGAGATGAGACTGGTAGAGGGGGATGTAGACGCGCTGGCGCTGCGTCGACGTGAGTTCTTCGACGGTCGTATCGTGTTCCCACGCAGCGACCTGTTCCGCGATGTCGCGCATGCGGACGGGACCTTCGGTCCCGCGAAGGTACCGGAGAACCATACGACGGCGTTCGTTTTGCAGGAGATGAAAGATTTCGTCTTTCGAGAAGGCTGGCTCTTCAGAGGGGGCGTCAGCTTCGTCATTCGAACCCTGCTCACCCTGTTCTTCTGAGCTGATATGTGTCGCGTTCATCGCACCAGTCTTCCCTAATCAGAAGTGGGTAATAAAGGATTGAAACCGTGCATCTGTGAACGGTATACTTTAGTCAGTTTCACGGAGTCAGACATCATTTTCTGTGATTTTTAAACCGCGATATACGTACCAAGAAGTCCCGTAACGCGAATTCTCGAAATCGATTTCGAGATTTATTATCCTCTTCGTATTACCGGAAATTTCGAAAGCTAATTCTGAATTTCCGACCGTTCATAGTTCTGGGACAGTTCAGAACCGGCGAAAGTTATATATGCAAATGTAGTATCGAAGTTGTGATAGTTGGGCGTCAGACGGCCGTCACACCGTCCTCGTTGACCGGGGCTTATCCGGGCGATAATAAACCCGCTGTGCCCCCAGTATCGAAGAAATGAGCGACTCCAACTGGTGGTTTTCCGATCAGGCGATCGTCATCGCGATCACTGGTGCACTCACGTACGGCATATTTTCCGGCATCGGGGGCGTTGCACGAATCGCGCTAGCAATCCCGCTCGTCCTCTTTCTTCCCGGGTACGCGCTCGTCTCGGCGCTCTTTCCGGACAGGCCGACCGACGACTACCAGTCGTTCGACGAAGAGAAGACGGGCCTCGGAAATCCCCTGCTGGTTGACGGAGGACTCGAAGCGGTCGAACGGTTCGTCCTGTCAGTTGCCTTCAGCGTTGCGCTCGTCCCGGCGATCACCCTTTTCGCGTCCGTAACCCCAGGGGTTTTGTCGGTCGAACCGGTTCTCTCTGGACTTTCAGTGCTCACTATCGTCCTCGCACTAATCGCGATCGGTTCTCGCTATCGGTGTGCGCCCGATCGGCGGTACGTTCCGTCGCTCTCCGCTGCGCCGCTGTTTTTCACTCGAACGCGGCCGTCGCTCTACAGTGGACCGAACCACCGACCGTACAACGCCGCGATCGTGGTCGGCCTGATCCTGTTGCTCGCGAGCGCCGGATTCGCGGTCGCGAACCCGCCCCAACACGACGGGTTCACGGAGTTCGCGATCGAAACCGAGAACGTCACCGGCGAGACCGAGACGATGTACGAATCGAACTACACCGCCGGAGAGACCCAGGAACTTACTGCCACGATCACGAACCGCGAACACGAAGAACGGTCCTACACGACCGTCGTGTTGCTCCAGCGAGTGAGCTACGACGATGGGAACGCCACCGTCCACGAGACGGCCGAACTGGATCGGAAGTCGGTGACGGTTCCGGACGGTGCGACACACGAGCAAACCCTCAACGTAACCCCGACGATGCGGGAGGGGGAGTTGCGGCTGACACTGCTCCTGTACGACGGCGAGCCGTCGAGTGAGCCCGCTGCCGACGACGCCTACCGCGTGATTCGGCTCCCGATCGAAGTCGAGTAGTCGTGGTCCGTGGAACGTCTCGCCGCCGCGTCCGTCCCGCACTCGCTGGGCTCGAGCGTCATCGCCCGGTCGTCGCCCCGTTCGTCCGGTTCGTGGCCCGTGGTGGCCGTCCGGACCGAGGGCCGTCTCCTCGCTAGTTCGTTCTCGCTGACGGCCCTCTCACACGCCGTGACCGACGCGCTCGACCCGGATCCGAGGGGAGAGGTTTTTGACGGCGGGCTGTTCTCGGGCCGGTCACATCGCCGCTGACAGCCGATTACGACGGACTCCTCGATCGGGTCGTCGCGGTCACCCCTCCGGGACCCGAACCACCTCGTCGCGGGCCGACTGAACCTGCGGGTTGCCGTCCAGTTCGTGCAGGAACTGGCCGCCGTCGGGCTCCGGGCTGGCCGACGATATGGGAGCGTCAGCGACGCCTGGCGGGACGTTCGCGCCAGCGCGTGGATCGTCGATCGAAGTCCCTCTGCGGATCGAGAGTCGGCTGGACGACCCTCCTCGCGAGCAGGGAGACCCGTTTGCTCGTCGGCCGGAAATCCGCCCGTGACGCCGATCGAGGACCGGAGATGCAACGCTCAGAACGGTGTCGAAGGGGCGGGCCCACCGTTGCGACGAATGGGCCGGACGCAGTACCTCGGTTCACCATCGTCTCGACCGGTGCAACACTGGAACCGCCGCGAGTAGCGGGCAAACCGGGCAGAACGCTGACGGCAGCGGAACCGATCGAGCTACCGGACACTCCGGGGTCCGCACCCAGCGAGTGCGGTAGAGACCCCAGTTGGAAAACGAGGACAGCTACTCGCTCGTCGAGACCGTTCTTTCGTGACGGTATCGCGGTGGTGGTCGACGCCCAGTCGCGTACTCGCCGGCGAGAAGCCGATCACGCACTCGCCGGCGACGTGGTACACATCGTCACGTCCCCGTTCGTGTAGACCGTCGCCTGATCGGACCGACACAGCCTGTCCTGCGAGATTTGCTCGATCCGGCCCTCCCCGCCGTCGTCCGTAAAGTAGACCGCGTCGGACGACTGTCTCGATCGGTAGACCACGTACTCGTGATCCGCAACGCCGCCGTCGGGGACCGTCGCGGTCGTCGTCGACGGGTACGCGCCGGTCCGGCTGAACAGGGTCTGGTAGGGATGATCGGTGTGGAGTTGCTGATCGGGACGGATCTCGCTGCCGTCCGGCGAACCGGTCAACTCGGCGATCGACCCTGCTGCCGCGAGTTCCGACCGGTCGTACGCGAGGCGCTCGTGCTGGTCGTCGAAGGCCGGGTTGTCGATGTTACTCTCGGTCGCGAAGATCATCGCCCCCGGGTAGACGAGCACGAATAGCAGGAGGACGGAGACGACGAGCCCCGGCGAGAGTTTCCCGCTCAGGGTTCGCAGGCCGATCGCGCCGAGAATCGACATCGGCGCGTAGAGGAAGGCGAACCATCGCGTCGGGATGAAGGTGTGGATACCGAACATCGGCATCCCCATGACGAACACGAGCATGAACGCCGCCCCCAGCAAGAGCGTGAACACCGACTGTTCGGCGCGTCGCCGGTGGACGACGTACAGACAGCCGACGAACGTTGCGCCGAGCAGGAACAGGAAGCCGAGGGCGTCGATGTAGGGGACGAACTGTTCGACCACCGTCGCCGCCTCGGCCCCCGCCTCGGCCGGGTCGCCCGACGAGTCGCTCGCGATGTTGAGGAAGCCGGCGCTCTCCTCGACCGTCTGGCTGAAGAAACTCAGGACGGTCGCCAGGAACGACTGCTGACGATACGGCGTCAGCGACCAGACGAAGATCGTGAGCCCGAAATTGAAGACGACGAGCCCGACGAGGTTGACCGGCTTCTTCGCCCGGAAGACGCTCGCGTCGAGTCGCGTGAGCCCGAGCGGCCCGACGACGAACACGAGTTGCGCGACGAACGCCGCGATCAACAGCACGAGCATGATGAACGTCGACACCTGGTGGGTGAGGATCACGGCGACGCTCAACAGGAGGAGCAACGAGAAGTCCCGGAACGTGTACTCGATCCGCATCACCCGGATCAGCGCGTACAGCATCCCGAGGAAGAAGACGAGCCCCAGACTCGTGGGGATGAGATGCATACCCCACATCACGACGTGGCTCGCCAGGGCGTAACACCCCGCCGCCAGCGTCGCCCACCGTTGCGAGACGAGCAAATTCGTCGCCGCGTAGACGAGCAGGATCGAGAGCGGCATCACGAGCCCCACCGAGAGGTACACCGCCGTGCGTATCGGCACGTCGTACAGCAGCGCCGACGCGGCGACGAGCAGGTGGTAGAACGGCGACGCGTAGTGTTTGTCGTCGGAAATCGCGTCGAGAGAGCCCTCCGTGAGGATCGCGCGCGTGAGTTCCGTGTGCGTCCAGATGTCGATCCCGATGTAGCCCGGCGTCACGTACAGCGCGGTGAACCGGAAGACCAACGCGAAGCAGACGATCTGGAACAGCAACAGCCCCGGCTTGAAGTCGCGATCGGTCGTGAAGAGAATCTGGCCGAGCAGGAGCGACCCGACGACGCTCGCCACCCCGAAGAAGAGGTGGGTTCGAGTCCCCTGAATCACCGCCAGGAGCACGAGTCCCGCGAGTCCGGTCAGGACGAGACCCGGGAGCGCCATCGCCACCCCCGTCGGAAGCGTCGGGAGTGTGTGTGCGTCCTCCTGCTGGTACAGGGCGACGAGATACAGCGTACACGCGGTTCCGAGCAGTATCGGGACGGTGTCGAGGTAGATCTGCGACGCGAACAGTCGCAGCGGGAACAGCCCCATCGCGATCAGGAGCCCACCGATCGCGGCGACCGTGTCGAGTCGCAGCGGTCGCAGTTCCGACAGCGATCTATACTCCATGGCCGACCTCCGTGCGCTGTTTCGCTCCGTCACACTGGTCGAGCACCCGACGGTACACGCCGAGGAGGCGATCACCGAGCGAGTCGATCCCGAGCCCGTCGATCGACTCGCGGCCGTTGGATCGGCTGCCCTCGTCGACGATCCGCTCGAGACCGCCGATCAGGGCACCGTCCCGGTCGCTGACGACGCAGTTCTCCACCCCGCCGATCGTCTCGCGGACGAAGCCGACGTCGGTCGAGACGATCGGCAGGTTGCACGCGGCAGCCTCCTTGACGACCATCGGCCCGCTCTCTCGTTTCGACGTCACGAGGAGGACGTCGCTCGCGTTCATGTAGGCGGGGATCTCCTCGTGGGCGACGCCCGAGACGGTCCGCAGGTCGACGTCGACGTCCGCACGCTCGACGAGCCGGCGCGCCCGCGGGAAGTCCTTCACGTCCCGGTCCCGGTCGTACGGGAAGAGCGCGATCGGTCGATCGGTCTCCCAGCCGACGCGATCGCGGGCCTCGTCCCGCGGCATCGGCCTGAACAGGTCGGTGTCGACGCCGAACGGGAGCAGATCGTGCTCGGTTCCGAGTGCGCGTGCCATGGGCCGGCTCGGAACGACCGCGGCGTCCGCCCGTCGGGCCCCGAACCGGCTCAGCGATCGGAGCCACGAGTGCTCGCTCATCAGGTCGGTCCCCCACAGGGTCACTACGACGGGCCGGGTCGGCTGGGCGAGCGCGAACGGGACGACGAGGCCGTAGTTCGCGTGCACCAGGTCGTACTCCGTCGACCGGATCGTCGAGAGGACGTCCCGGTAGTATCGCGCGTACGCCGTCGGCGATCGGGACGAGTCACCGCCGTGCTCGCCGGGCACGCCGAGCACCGTACAGTCGACGCCGCGCTCCTCGAGGGCCGACACCTGCTGGTCGAAGAACGGTCGCGGCGTCGTGACCAGCTGTAGTACCTTCATCGTTCGCTCGTCGTGGTCGCGTGAGCCGATCGGTTCGACGCGGATGTCCGCGCGAGCGTTTCGAGTTGCTGGACGACGAGTTCCGTCACGTCGACCCGCTCTTCGAGCAGGGCGTCGCGGCGTCGTCGCCACGGTTCGCGGGATTTCCCGACGATCGAGACGGCGCGTTCGAGCCCGCGCACGTGTCGCATCTCGCCGTTGTACTCGAACAGCAGCCCGTACTCCTCCTCGAGTTCGGTCGTGTAGCCGAGCGAGAGGGGGTTCACGTAGACCGACGGCGTTCCGAGTACGGCGGCTTCCGACGCGGTCGTCGCGCCCTCGCTCAGGGCGACGTCGGCGTAGGCCAGCAGGTCGTGCATCCGGTCCGGTGCCGTCGAGAACTGGTAGGCCTCGAGGTCGGCCGGGGGCTCCCCTTCCGCCGCGAGCAGGACCCGGACGCCCTCGTCCTCGAACCGATCGACGATCTCGTGAGGGTCGTCGAAGCCACCGTGGCCGACGTCGTGGGAGGCCCCCCAGCTGCTGAGTCGCACGACGGCGAACTCCTCGTCCGGCTCGATGTCGACCGCCTCGAGAACCGACGGATCGGGTTCGAACCGATCGGGGTGAAGGTAAGCGAGTTCGTGGTACCCCGGGTACGACACCTGTTTCGGGCCGAGGTCGTCCCGGTAGCACGACGGGGTGCAGATCACGTCCGCGAACGGGTAGCCGAGTTTCGTGATGAGGGTCGCGTGTTCGGTGTCGTAGAAGACGATACTCTTCGTCCGCAACGCCGACGCGACGTGGGCGGCAGCGACGCCGCCGATCGCCGCGATCACGTCCGGATCGATCCGTTTCGCTCGCCGCAACAGTCGCATCTCGTAGGTGGCCTGGACTGCGGCCAGCGAGAGCAGTCCGTCCGACTCGCCGGCCAGCACCTCGTGGTCGATATCGTAGGCCTCGAGGAGCTCGATCGCGACGTCGTTCTCGCGCGCGAAGACGTGTACGTCGTGCCCCCGCGCCTGTAGTTCCGCGATCGGATTGCGGAAGAAGTGAACGTGACCGGGGTGCTGGATCGTGATCACGACGCGCATCGAGGTGCCACCTCCGCGATCGCGTTGGCGTCTCGATCGGACTCCGTACGGGCCAGTCGGATTCCGGGTCCAGTACCCGCCGCTCGGATCGCCGCCGATACGATCCCGCCGTCGACCGACCGATCGCTGGATAGCATCGTCTCACAGCCTCCGATAGACGAATCCCGCCTCGACGGCGTCGGATTCCTCGATCGCGCCCGTCACGTCGATCAGTGCGGGACTCGCTTCGACTTCTGACGCCACCGCCTCGAGGTCCAGGTCCACGAACTCCGCGTGGGGTGTCGCGAGCACGACCGCGTCGTATCCCTCGAACGAGAGCGTCTCCTGGACCTCGATGCCGAACGCGTCTCGGACCGCCTCGTCGTCGGCGAACGGGTCGAATCCCGCGACGTCGACGTCGTACTCCTGGAGCGCGTCGACGACGTCGACGACCTTCGAACTGCGAATGTCGCCCACGCCCGGTTTGTACGACAGCCCCAGTACCAGGACGCGACTCTCGCGGAGCGTCTTGTGACAGCGGTTGAGCGCCTTGATCGTCATGTCGGCGACGTGGTCGGGCACCGACTCGTTCACCTTCCGGCTCGTTCGCACCAGCTCCGGCTCGTACCCGTCCTGTGCCGATCGGTACGCGAGGAAGTACGGATCGACCGGGATACAGTGGCCGCCGACCAGTCCCGGCCGGTAGTCGTGGAAGTTCCACTTCGTTCCCGCCGCCTCGAGGACCGCCCGGGCGTCGACGCCCATCTCGTCGAGCGCCATCGATAGCTCGTTGACGAACGCGATGTTGAGGTCGCGCTGGGCGTTCTCGACGACCTTGCACGCTTCCGCGGCCTCGATCGAGGGAGCGCGATGGACGCCCGCGTCGACGATCGACTCGTACAGCGTCGCCACGTCGTCGAGCACGCTCTCGTTCTGCGCACTGACGACCTTGACGACGTCCTCGAGGCCGTGCTCGGGGTCGCCCGGCGTGGCGCGTTCCGGCGAGTAGCCCACGAAGAAGTCCTCGCCCGCGACGAGATCGGACGCGTCCTCGAGCGCCGGGACGAGCACCTCGCGCGTCGAACCCGGGTAAACGGTCGACTCGAGGACGACCGTCGTCCCGGGATCCATCTTCGAGCCGACGGTGGTCGCCGCGCTCTCGACGTAGCTCAGGTCCGGCCGATCGTCGTCGTCGATCGGCGTCGGAACGGTGATGACGACGTAGTCAGCCTCGCCGATCACGTTCGCGTCGGTGGTATAGGAGATGTCACCGTCCTGAATCACCTCGTCGGAGAGGTCGCCGGTCGTGTCGATCCCCGCCTGCAGTCGATCGACCGTCCTCTCGTCGACGTCGTACCCGAGCACGCGATACTCCGACTGCGCGAAGCCGACTGCGAGCGGCAGTCCGACGTACCCGAGTCCGACGACGCAGATCGTCGCCTCGCGGGTGGCCTCCTCCTCGACGTGCTCGAGGGCGGTTCCCCCGCCGCTCGCGTCCAGGTCGTACCGGTCGCTCTCTCGATCGTCCCCTCGCGTCTCCGTGTCGCTGATTGTCGTGGTCATGGGTGATACGTTGTCGCAGGACCGTCGCACGACCGAGTGCGACGGCGACTGTGCGAGATTGATGTGCCCGCAATCGTGGGGCGTGCCTCAGAACCCCCAAGTCGGTGGGGGCCGTTTACTATACCTCGAATAAACGGTTGCAAGCGGCGCGGGTGAGAGAATCCGGACGACTGAGCGGGGAGCGGGCTGGTTTGTCGGATCGGCAGGCAGACGTCGTGACGGACGTTTATACCGTTGTTAAACGCTCATGTACCGATTCATAATGAAGGTCCTTCGGATCCGATTGCCAGTGCGGTCGGTGAACTCACGACGGTCGTGAGTCGACCACCCATCGACCGCAGCAGAACCGTGACAACCCATGGTGCCCACTATCCAGACCGGAGTCGGAGCCTCGTTCGCGTCGATCCACAGCAGTTACCCGATTAACATGGGTTCCGTTCCGATCTCCCAGTTCGACACGCACTCGATCGCGATACCGACGATCGGCTCCGAGATCGGTGTCCGATCCGGTGGACTGTTGTCCTGGATGCAACCGCTTCGCGTGGCGTCGTTCTGGGAGATAGCCATGGTCGCGGTTCTGTTCTTGCTCGTCAGCGGGCTCGTCGGAATTCGCGTCGCAGAGATGCTGGCGGAACGCGACGTCGAAATTACGGCGCTCCCGCTGATCACGGACACGGCAGCTGACTCGGACGAGGGGGACCGCACACGTACCGACGATCACCTGGGGTACGAACGGTATCTCTCGCCCGACACACCACCGGAACTTCTGAGCGACGAAGGGAGAGTGGTCCGACTGCTCGTCGCGAATCGCGGTCGTATTCGACAGCACCAGATCGCCGAAGAGACCGGTTGGTCGAAGTCGAAGGTCAGCAGGATCTGCTCGCAGATGCACGCCGACGGGACGATCGAGAAGTCCTCGGTCGGGAGGGAAAACGTCATCACCCTCACCGAGACCGAACCGGACGACGAGACGCAGTCGGACGAGGTCGAGAATCCGCTTCCGTGAGCACGCGTCGTGCATGCCACCACTCTGTTTCGCACCACCCGGAAGCGAACCGGACCCGCCGCGCCGGCGGCACCCACTTTTTCCGTCACTTGGCTACCGACGACGCCTTCACTTTCTCGTCACTTGCCTCTCGACGCCCTCACGTTCCCGTCACTTGCCCACTGGCGACGGCATCTCCGACGGCGACGGTTCCACTGGCCGTCACGACACGTCTCACAGATCGCAACTGGCGTCCAACCGGAGACTCGTTTAAGATCCACGTAAGCGCGTCGACGCGCCTCGTAGCGGTTTCGAGCCGACGAATTGTTCCTGCCCGTCTCGGGAGTACTCGGGACGCCGGTTCGATACGTACCGAGCCGGACGGTTGTCACGATATTTGGGTGCGGAATCGGGGGACGAGACACGACTTGCACAGCACGAAACCGTGTCTGACGTTATACAGCCGACAGTGACCGTCTTATTCGTCGTATAGTAATGGCCGCTGTCTGATTTGGAGTGCAGTGGAGGCCCGCCCGTCCAGCAGTGGACGACGGACGCGGGTAGGAATCAACAATGACACGGAACAGTACTGCACTGCGGGCAGCGGTCTCGAATCGTGGCGACACGACCGACACAGTCGTCGATCTCCCCGTCTCACCCCGATCGCCGGGTGGTGTGACGTGGTCGACGCACGTCTCTCGAACGGAGGTGAACGGCTGATGTGCGGTATCATCGCACGTATCGGCCAGGGTGAGGCGGCGGAGACGCTACTGTCGGGACTCGAGAACCTCGAGTACCGCGGCTACGACTCGGCGGGGATCGCCGTCCAGAACGGGTCGGGCGTCAAGGTTCACAAGACCTCCGGCGAGGTGGCGGACCTCAAGTCCTCGCTCGACGCGCATCCCCACGGGAACATGGGGATCGGCCACACCCGCTGGAGTACCCACGGGCCACCGACCGACGAGAACGCCCACCCGCATACGGACACCGCGGGCGACGTCGCCGTCGTCCACAACGGCGTCATCGACAACTACGACGAACTCCGGGCGGAACTCGGCGAGAAGGGCCACGAGTTCGAGAGTGACACCGACACGGAAGTCATCCCGCATCTCATCGACGAGTACCTGAAGACGGCCGACGACACCGAGGAGGCGGTTCGACGGGCCGTCGACACCCTCGAAGGGAGCTACGCCATCGCCGCGATCGTCGACGGCGAAGAACGGGTCTACGCCGCACGAAAGGGCTCCCCGCTCGTGCTCGGACTCGACGAGGCGGAGTGGTACCTCGCCAGCGACGTCCCGGCGTTCCTCGATCACACCGACGAGGTGATCTACCTCGAGGACGGCGACCTCGTCGTCCTCGAACCCGACTCCTACCGGATCACCGACCTCGAGGGGATTCCGGTCGAGCGATCGGTCGACACCGTCGACTGGGATCCCGAAGACGCGGGGAAAGGCGAGTACGACCACTACATGTTGAAGGAGATCCACACGCAGCCGACCGCCCTCTCGAACACGATCGAGGGCCGGGTCGAGAACGGTGACGTCGCCTTCGAAGCCCTTTCGCCGGGGACGTTCGAGGCGGTCGAGACCGTTCAGTTCGTCGCCTGTGGAACGTCGTATCACGCGGCGATGTACGGCGGACAGCTGTTGCGGGCGGCCGACGTCCGGACGGAAGTCCTCCGTGCGAGCGAGTACGAGTCGATGTCCGGACCGGTCGACGAGGAGACGCTCGTCGTCGCGGTCACCCAGAGCGGCGAGACGGCGGACACGCTCGACGCGCTCCGGATCGGGGCCGATCGGGGCGCGCGAACGCTCGCGGTCACGAACGTGGTCGGGTCGACGGCGGCACGCGAAGCCGACGACGCGGTCTACATCCGGGCCGGCCCGGAGGTCGGCGTCGCCGCGACGAAGACCTACTCCTCGCAGGCAGTCACGCTCGCGCTACTCACCCAGCGCATCGCCGGCGACGTCCCGGACGCGACCCCCGTCGAGGACCGATCGGCGATGCTCGAGACGCTCGCGGACCTGCCCCAGCACGTCGAAACCGTCCTGGAGACGAGCGAGGCCGAGACCCTCGCCCGGGAGACGCTCGACAGCGAGTCGTACTTCTTCATCGGGAACGGCCTCGGCCACTCGGTGGCGCTCGAGGGGGCGCTGAAGTTCAAGGAGATCACCTACGAACACGCCGAGGGCTTCGCCTCCGGCCAACTCAAACACGGCCCGCTCGCCCTCGTGACCGAGGCGTCGCCGGTGATCGCGGTCTCGACCGGCGATGACGACGACAAGACGAAGACGAACGCGATCGAGGCGCAGTCACGCGGTGCGCCGATCGTCGCCGTCGGTCCGGACGATAACTCGCTCGTCGACGTCGCGGACGTACACCTGTCGATTCCCGAGACCCATCCCGTCTGGGCGGGCCTGCTCGCGAACGTCCAGCTGCAGTTGCTCTCCTATCACGCCGCGAACCTGCTCGATCGACCGATCGACAAACCACGCAACCTCGCGAAGAGCGTGACGGTCGAATGAGCCTGTCGGTGCGGAAATAACGCATTTTCGGCGCGTCGTTCGAGACGGACAACGCCTCCGGTTACGATCGCGCGAGTCTGTGCTACAGCGACCGCTGCAGCCCCACCTGGCGAACCGTGTCGCTGGCCACCGATCGGTCGATCAGCGGCGCTGTGACCATGATCGCCCGCCGTTCGGTCCGGTCGCCCGTGTGGCCGGTGATCCGGATCGAATCGGCGTCCACGACGGCGGTCGAGTACACGCCGATTTTCTCGGGTGCCGTGGCTCCCACACCGATCCGTACCGAGCGCACACTTGCGACGACGCTGTGCAGTACAGCGTCTCGAATTCGATCGTTCGTCCACCGTCCAGCAGTCGATCGCTGATCTCCGTGACGATCGACTCGACGACGTCAGGTGCGTAGGCCACCGGGGAGCGGCCGCCGTACTCGACGCCGACCGACTCTGTCGTGACTATCGGCGATCGTGAGCGCTCTTTCGAGCGGTCGATTCCGCTCCCGCTGAGCCGATCGAGCCCGGTCACAGTAGTCGATCGCCGCGTCGAAAGACCGGCATAGGAGCGAGCGTCGTTTCGGCGCCGCGAGGAACGCGAGCCGGATGCGCGAACCGGGCCCAGTCCCCGGTACCGAGGCCCCGATTTCGCCCTCGGTCGGTCACGACGCGTCGACGTGGGGTCTCGATCGATCCCCGAACTGATCGCGGACGCGATTCGATCGAGTGGGAGTCGCTGGGCTGGACGCGAACGACCGGAAGGCGCTGGGCTCGACTCGAAAGGCTGGGAGTCGGTGAACCGCCGCGCGGACTACCGTCCGGGTTCCGACCGCCAATCACAGTGCGCTCCGGATGTGGTTCCTGATACCTGCTTGCTGCCGAGTCCGTGATACCCGCCGGGCTTACCGATTCAGGAACAAAACGATCGGAAACAGCCCCAGCCGCGTGGAGAACCGGCATTCGAGCACGGCCTCACGAGGTGCTGTTCGACGCCTCGTCACCGGATCGAGTCGGGGTTCGAGAAAACCGCCGTCAGAAAGTGACGAATCCGCGTGTGGCCGGCCCAGGGATACGCGTATGGCCAACCCCTATCGCAGGCGCGATCGCGTCGATCGGGCTAGTTCTCGACGAGCGTCAGCGTGATCGTCTCGTCCTTGCCGTCGATCTCGACGTCGGTCGTCGTCTCTTCGTACCCCTCAGCGTTCGCCGTAACCGTGTACTGGCCGTCCTCGACCTCGAACTCGGCTTCCCCGTCGTCGTCGACGTCTTGCTTCTCGGTCGAGCCGAAGGGGAATGAGCCATCCTGGAGTTCGACGGTGGCGTTGTCGATCGGATTCCCGTCCTCGTCTTCGACGATCGTCGTTAGCGTGTACGGCGAGCTATCGCCGGTGTCGTCGTTGCCGTCGTCGGTCGATTCGAGCGTCAGCGTGATCGTCTCGTTCTCGCCGTCGATCTCGACCTGCTCGCTCGTTTCGTTGTACCCGTCCGCGTTCGCCGTGACGGTGTACTGGCCGTCCTCGAGTTCGAACTCGGCTTCTCCGTCCTTGTCGACGTCTTGCTGCTCGAACGAGCCGAACCCGCCGTCGACCTCGACCGTGGCATCTTTGATCGGGTCACCCGCGTCGTCTTCGGCGATCACCGTCAGCGTGTGCGGTTCGTCGGCGCCAGTTTCGTTGTCGGTCTCGTTACTATCGCTGTCGCTACCGTCGTCGTTGCTACCGTCGTCGTTGCTACCGTCGTCCCCGCCGCCTCCGTCCTCGGTTCCGTCGTTCTGGTCGCCACTATCAGTCTCATCCGTGTCGTTGCTACCGTCCGCGTCGGAGCCGTCGTTCTCGTCGCCGGAACCCGCCGTATCGTCGTCCGCAGACCCCACGTCGTCAGTCGGCGCTGACTCGTCCCATTCGTCACTCACGGCCCCGAACGCACCGCCGACGGAAGCGCCGCTCGCGGCGAGTGCCAGCCCGGCCAGCAGGAGGACGATGCCACTGACGGTGAGCAGCACCTGGACGCTGGTCTGAATCGATCGCGACTTCGCACGTTGGTGTCGGGCGTTACGGCGCATTGTCAGTATTGAGGTACAGTGTTCGGTGAGTCACACGCTCGTCGAACGATCCGTTCCCGCCGGTCCTGGCCGATCGATAACCGACCCAATTTCGCGCTGGGTCACCCGCAGGTCGGTCGATATCTCCGTTCCGGTCGATGGGGAGCGATTCAGCGGACGAGTCGGAGTGTACTGCCGGCCGCGTCGGCCGCAGCACACGGTTACAGACGGGGTCATTACCCGGCAGTTTCGCTCCTCGATAGTTCACTATACTCCTGTTAAACCGTTTCACGAGGCCGAACGGTCCACGGGAACCGCCAGCAACGGTGGACGCGACGGAATCCCTCGTTCCGATCGCCCGGACCGGTCGCGATCGGCCTCCGTCCGTCGTGGCGGTTGGCTCGGCAGCCAGCAGTGGTCGATCGCTTCGAAAAAAGCTACTGTCAGTACTTCCCAATCGGTGTCAGCGCCGCTGTTGAATCCATGGACTGATTACTGGCTGGACCTCGATGGCCGGCGTCGGTCACTGGTCGATTCCGGGTCGCTGGAAGGTCGATTCGGCCGAGTCGTCGTCGGAAAGCGCCGCCTCGAGTTCCGCCGTGTCGAGGACGTCGTTCCGTGCGTACTCCTCGTCGCGCCAGAAGTAGTACGTCTCGGCACAGCCCGCGACCAGCTCGGAGAGCGGCGTCTCCTCGTCGTGAACGACGGACACGAGGTCGCCGGTCACCGCGATCAGGATCGCGTCCGAGGGCTTCCGAAAGGCATCTCGAAGGTCAGAGCAGGTGCAATCCGTCGGGAACTCTACGGAGACACCATCCACGGTCGCCCATCGTGTTTCCATAGCCAACCGGTCGGGCGCGACGTCCTATTCCGTTCGGCCCGCAGGTACAGGCCGGTCTTGACGGTCGCTCCCGTCTGCGGTGGCCGACCACCGGACGGCAACGGCTCCCGCCTGGAGGTCGTGGATGACGGACAGATCAGACGACCGATTTCCCGGGGCCGGTCCCCGCCTGCCGTGGGACCTCTCGCGAGGGCGTTCCCGGTCGACGCGCCCGCACTGTCAGTCGATCGAGGACCTGCACGCGGGTCGCCAGCCCGGACCGCGACCCGCGTGCAGGTAGCGGACGATCGGCGCTCGAATGTACGACAACAGACGATCGGCGACCCGTGAACCGCGCCCGCGGCACCGAGCGCGGGGAGGGACCCGTTGTCACGTCCGCGAACGAGAACACTCCCCCGATCGTCGGTGTGATGGGATGGCACTCAAATGGCTTCGACACCTACGGAAGGGTATGACCGACCAACTGTCCGACGACGACCGATCGGGGACGGACGAGAACTGGACGGACCGACTGTCCGACGACGAGTATCGCGTGCTCCGGGAGTGTGGAACCGAACCTCGCGGCTCCTCCGAGTTGCTGGACATCGACGAGGAGGGCGTCTTCCGGTGTGCCGGCTGTGGCCAAGAACTGTTCACGACGGACGAGAAGTTCGGCTCCGGAACCGGGTGGCCCAGTTTCTGGGATCCGGCCGAGGACGACGCCGTCGAGACGAAACCCGATCGCAGCCACGGCATGATCCGCACCGAGGTCGTCTGCAGCAACTGCGACGGCCACCTCGGCCACGTCTTCGACGACGGACCGGAGCCGACCGGGAAACGGTACTGCATCAACGGCGTCGCGCTCGAGTTCGAGACGACCGACGAGTGAGCTACGGGCGCGGGGACGAGCGAGCGGCGGTGCAGAGACGAGTGAGCCGCGGCGCAGAGGCATCGCCGGAGGACCGCAATTTTCGGCACGGTGATCCCCCGCGATCGGGTCCGACGTCGCCTCCGGCGCGAGACAACGCGTCCGGAACGGAACTGCAACGGAACGCGGTGCGAGGGCTCCATCCCGGGGCACCGTCAGCCGGGACCAGCGTGATCCGGCGGGCCGCGCTCGCCGTCCGACGGCGGCCCGGCGTGATCGGGCGGCCCCGGTTCACTGGCGTTGTCCGGTGAATCGTCCTCGTGATCCGGTGGCCCGCCATCTCCGTCGGCGCTCTCGGGGTCGCCCCGTGGCGAAGACTCACCGGAATCGGAGCCAGGGCCGGCCACCGAATCCGAGTCGGTGGTCTCCCCGGACGTCTCCTCGTCGGCCGCCGTCGGCTCCGTAACCGCCATCTCGTCCCCGTCGACTGCCCCGGTATCGTTCCGATCGACGACGATCGGCGTGTCGTCTCTCTCGTCCGCGTCCGACGACGTCGATCCGTCCGGGACGAGCCCCGGTGCGAACGCGACGACGAGCAGACAGCACGTTCCCAGCACGAACGCGGCCGTAACGAGCACGACGCGATCGGAGGGCCCCGGGTCGTCACGAGACATGCGAACCGGGTTCGACTACGATTGCCACCGGCTTTGTTAGGCAGCGCCCACAGCGTGGGGGCGAACGGCTCCGGTCTCCGGTCGAAACCGGCCCGATCGCACGGTGGGGACCACCTCGCGATCCGAATCGGTCGGTCGAGCGGCCGAACAATCATATAGCCGGCACGCCGAGTAAGCGGCAACGACTTCCCCGAGAATGACCAGTCATTACGATCACGCGCAAGTGCAGGAGTTCTGGCAGTACGTCTGGGAGCGCGACGACGTCTACGAACTGGACGAGGACGCGGCGGATCCGACCTACGTCCTCGGGATGTTCCCCTACACCTCCGGGGAGCTCCACATGGGGCACATCCGAAACTACGCGATCACGGACGCGTACGCCCGCTATCGACGGATGCAGGGCGACGACGTCCTCCACCCGATGGGCTGGGACGCGTTCGGCCTCCCCGCGGAAAACGCCGCCTACGAGCGGGCGAGCGACCCGGAATCCTGGACGCAGGCGTGTATCCGCCGGATGCGCGAGGAACTCGAGACGATGGGCTTTGGCTACGACTGGTCCCGGGAGATCACCACCTGCGAACCGGACTACTACCGCTGGAACCAGTGGCTGTTCAAGCGCCTCTACGAGGCGGGATTCGTCGAGTACGAGGCGGCGACGGTCAACTGGTGTCCGGACTGCGAGACCGTGCTGGCCGACGCACAGGTCGAGGAACGCGAGGACGAACGCAGTGAGTCCCCGGATCAGGAGAGCGGCGAAGCCGCGAGCCGCGCGAACGATCGGGTCTGCTGGCGCTGCGAGACGCCTGTCGGCCGCCGGGAACTCGACCAGTGGTTCTTCACGATCACCGACTACGCCGAGGAACTCCACGACGGACTGGACGACCTCACGGAGTGGCCCGACGGCGTCCGCGAGATCCAGCGCAACTGGATCGGCCGGCAGGAGGGGGCACGGATCGCGTTCGACGTCGAAACGAGCGGGGACGGCGGCCTCGGAAACGGGAGTGACGCGATCGACGTGTTCAGCACCCGCCCCGAGACGGTCTTCGGGGCGACCTACGTCGCCGTCTCGCCGGGCCACGACCTCGCGCAGGACCTGGCCGCGGCCGACGACGCGATCGAAGACTACGTGGAGTCGGTCCGCGAGCGGGGGCCGGACGAGGTCGGCTTCGCCGGCGTCGAAACGGACGCGCACGCACTGAACCCACTAACTGGCGAAGAACTGCCGGTGTACGTGGCGGGCTACGTCCTCGACGACGTCGGTACCGGTGCCGTGATGGGCGTGCCCGCGCACAACGATCGCGACCACGCGTTCGCCCGCGAACACGACCTACCGATCGAGTCGGTCGTCGTGCCGGCGGCCGCCGATGAGACGCCCACCGAAGACGACGCGGTCGACGTGGAGTCGGCAGCGTACACGGGCGAGGGACGCCTCGCGGTTCCGACCCGCGAGGAGTACGACGGACTCGAGAGCGCCACCGTCCGGGAGCGGCTGCCCGCCGAGCACGACGCGATCGAGGAGGACGTGACCTATCGGCTGCGGGACTGGCTGATCTCCCGCCAGCGCTACTGGGGGACGCCGATCCCGGTCGTCCACTGTGACGACTGCGGCCACGTCCTCGTCCCGGACGAGGACCTTCCGGTAGAACTGCCGGAGTTCGTCCGGACGACGGGGAACCCGCTCGCGGAACACGACTCGTTCCGCGAGACGACCTGTCCGGAATGCGGCGAGCCCGCACACCGCGAGACGGACACGATGGACACGTTCGTCGACTCCTCGTGGTACTTCCTGCGATTCCTCTCGCCGGACCTCGACGACGCGCCGTTCGATACCGATCGGGCCGCCGAATGGCTGCCGGTCGACGTCTACGTCGGCGGCGACGAACACGCGGTCCTCCACCTGCTGTACATCCGGTTCTTTACCCGGGCGCTCGCCGATCTCGGGCTACTGGAGGGGCGCGAGCCAGTCGAGAAACTCGTCAGTCAGGGGACGGTGCTGTACGACGGCGAGAAGATGTCCAGTTCGAAAGGGAACGTCGTCACGCCACAGGAGTACGGCGCGGAGACGACGCGGCTGTTCCTCCTCTCGGCAGCCCACCCGGAACAGGACTTCGAGTGGACCGCGAACGACGTGCGCGAGGCGTACGACCTCCAGCAGACCGTCCATCGGATGGTGACCTCGTTCGTCAACGAGGGCGACACCCGCGTCGAGCGACGGGGTCACGACGACTACCTCGCCGCCGAGATCGATCGGACGATCGCCGCGGTGACCGACGAGTACGAGCGGTTCCGGTTCCACCGTGCGGCGACGGAGATTCAGGAACTCGCGCGCCTGCTCGGTCGGTACCGCGAGTTCGACCGCCCTCACGACGCGATCTACCGACGCGGCCTGCTGACGCTTACGGCACTGCTCGCGCCGATGGCACCGCACCTCGGTGAGGAACTGTGGAACAAACTCCGTGGTGACGGACTCGTCGTCGAAGCCGACTGGCCCGACCCCGAACGGGACGTCACCGCGTACGAGCGCGAACGGCGACTCGTCGAGACGACCCTCGACGACGTCCGCGACATCGTCGACGTGGCGGCGATCGACGATCCCGATCGGATCGAACTGGTCGTCGCCCCCGACTGGAAGTACCGGGTCGCGGCGTTACGAACCGAAGACGCCCCGGAGGAGGGAGAGGCGAAAGAGGAGGGGACGTCACTCGTCGAGCGAGCCGTCGACGACGAGGCGGTCCCGGTGGATCGCGAAACCGTCGCGTCGTTCCTCGCTGACCTGGAAACGGAGTCCGGTCAGCAGCTCTCGCCCGATCGAGAACGGGAACTCCTGGCACAGGCGACGTGGCTCGTGACCGACGAATTCGACGCGGCAGTGTCCGTGCGGACGGCCTCGCCGGGTTCGGAGTCGGCCGCGAAAGCGCGTCCCGGAAAGCCCGCGATACACATCTCCTGAGATATATATTTGAAATCTATCAGTACCGGTAAATTGTGGCAAATTTTGCGATCGGCGGACGTGACAAAACCGGTCGCCTGTGGCCATTCACCACAGCCTTCGATACCGAAGGTACCGCGGCGCCAGGACTATCAATATCTCGACCGGAAAGGAATACATTTATTCGATCGGGTTGGAAAGGAGAGAGTGCCATGGTGGGGGATGGTGACGGCATCGATACGACGGTAAAGCGGCCGCCGAGTCGGGCAGTTATCGAGGCAGTTGCGTCCGTAGAAGGGGTTCCACCGGACGAAGTGGGTCCGCCCGAGTACGAGTCGCTCTACGAGGTCCTCGAACCGGAGGCACTCGATTCGCTCTTTGCCGATCAGCCCGATGGGACGCCCCGGCCCGGCGGTTTCGTTTCGTTCACGTACTGCGGCTACAGGATCACAGTCGAGAAGTGCGGAACGGTGACGATCGAGGGCACAGTCGACGACTGACGGACGAAGGACACGGGAGGGCACTGTCGATCGCGGGCGGACACGCGGGACGCGGGACTGAAACGTCGACTTCCGGCCAGGCCGTGCGCTCGGCGCAGTCGTGATCGCCACGGAGTTTCCCGAAGACGTGACCGTCAGGAACGTCGTCGACACCCATCCCGTCCCCGATTCGGTCGGAACCGGCGTCGAGGACGCGGAATGCTACCGCTTCGATCGCCCCCTCCATCCCTGGCCGGGACGTTCCGGAATGGGAAGACAAATACGGACGCTTTCCGAACGCTCGACAATGGCAACCGCGGACGCGAGACGACGCCTTCGAGAGCGCCCGATCGGTGTAACGGTCCTGTTGACGATCGTCGGCTACGCACTCGTCATCGGAACGTTCGTCCTCGAGGTCCCGTTCTACCCCGATCTCACGAACGCGCAGGTGAACGCCCTCTCGCACGCTATCGCGGTCATCAACGCGTCGGCGACGGTCCTGCTGGTGGCCGGCTGGTACTGGATCCGCGCGGGCGAAATCGAGAAACACCGCTTCGCGATGACCAGCGCGTTCGGGCTGATCCTGCTGTTCCTGGTCGTCTACCTGGTCCGGGTCGGGGGCGGTGGCGAGAAGTATTTCGTGGGCCCCGATCCCGTCTACTACGCCTACCTGCTCATGCTGGCGGTCCACATCATCCTCTCGATCGTAGCCGTGCCGGTGGTCCTCTACGCGTTGATTCTGGGGGTGAGCCACACGCCGGCGGAACTGCGAAACACCGCCCACGCCCGGGTCGGCCGGATCGCGGCCGGTTCGTGGATCCTGAGTCTCGTCCTCGGGGTCGTCACCTACGTGCTGCTCAACCACGCGTACGAGTACACGTTCACGCCATCGGTCCTGCTCCCGCTGTAGATCACACTCCGATGTACGATCGCGCAACAATCGGCCGCGTGCGCGCCGTGATCGCGGGGTTACTGACGGGGTCCGCGTTTCAATCGCGAAGCTGCTCGAGGAGCTGCTCGCCCCACCGCGACTCCCGTTCGGGATGGTTGCTCCAGACCCACTTGCAGTAGCGCAAGTGCTCGATACAGTCGCGGTGAGAGAGCTGATTGTTGCAGCCTGGGCACGTGGGCATAGACAGCCGTACGCTGCCGGCGGGAGAGTAGCTTCCGGTGAGACTCACCCCGGACGGATCGGCAACGAAGACTGTCCCGGCGGGCTGGGAGTCACGACATGCGATCGGTTGCCAAGCGCTTTTCCTCCGGGACATAGCCAGAGGGTGTATGCAGTTCGGTGCTGCCGCGATCGGTCTCGGCGGGCTCGGCCAGCTCGAACTCGAGATCCTAGCCGGGCTCGACGGCGTCGACGTGATCGCCGGAGTCGACGTCTCGTCCGACGCGAGGACGGTGTTCGAGCGCGAGTTCGACGTGCCGGCCTACGCCGAGAGTACGGACATGCTCGCGGACCACGGTGACGAGATCGACGTCGCCCTGATCGTCACTCCCCACACGCTCCACTACGAACAGGCCCGTGCCTGTCTCGCGGCCGACGTCCACGTCTACCTGGAGAAACCGATGGTGACCGACGTCTCGGACGCCGTCGACCTGATCGACCGGGCCGACCGGAACGACCTCGTGGTGCAGGTCGGGTACCAGCGGCACTTCCACCCGGGATTCACCGAGGTCAAACGGCTCGTCGACAGCGGGCGGATCGGACGGATCCACGCCGCGAACGCCGCCATCGGTCAGAACTGGATCGACCTCCACCAGGGGACCTGGCGGGTCGACCCCTCGCTCTCGGGTGGGGGACAGCTCTACGACACCGGGTCACACCTGCTCGATGCGCTCCTGTGGCTCACCGACGCGGATCCGTCTCACGTCTCGGCGACGATCGAGTACGCGAGTCCCGGCGTGGACGTCAACAGTGCGCTCTCCGTACAACTCGATCGGGACGACCAGCAGGTGATCGCCGGCGTGACCATCAGCGGGAACGGAGTCCAACTGGCGCCGTTCGAGAACTATTCGCTCTGGGGAACGAACGGCCGCATCACCTTCGACGGGGAACGGATCCGGCTCGCGGAGCGCGACGCGGCGGTCTACGAGAGCATCATCGAGGCCCAGACCGACTTCGCGTCGCTCACGACGGCCAAACTACAGAACTTCCTCGACTCGATCGAGGGAACCGCCGAGCCGGAAGTTCCGGGGACGGTGGGGCTGTCCGTGACCGCGCTGACGGAAGCCGCCTACGAGGCGGCCGACACCGATAGCCGCGTGGACGTCCAGGCCCTGATCGACGACGCCTCCTGACAGTCCGCGCTTATTACGCTCGCGGTCGATAGCTACCCTATGAACGTCCGTGGCCCCCTCTCGGCGGCCGAGATACGATCGTTTCTCGCGGAGACGACGATCCCGATCCGGCTGGCCTGTCAGACGCCTGCTGGCAACCTCTGGATGGTCTCGCTGTGGTACCGTCACCGCTCGACCGGCGACGACGCCGACGGCTGGGTCCTCCAGTGTGCGACCGGGGCCGACGCGGACATCGTCGCGTTTCTTCGCGAGCACTCGGCCGTTGCCTTCGAAATCTCGACGAACCAGCCGCCGTACAGGGGCGTCCGCGGTCGTGGCACGGCCTCGATCGATCCCGACCCCGAGAAGGAGACGCTACGCGACCTCCTCGAGCGCTACCTCGACGGCACGGACTCGTCCCTGGCGCGGAATCTGCTCCGCGAGGACCGCAACGAGGTGACGATTACGATCGATCCTGCCGTGGTCTCTAGCTGGGACTACACCGATCGGATGGGGGCGGACGAATAGCGTCAGTGTCGCCGGTGGACGACGGCGATCGATGCCGGTGATGGCCCGTTGGCGGGCGTCCCGGATGTTCCGCTCGTGCGTCGGGGATCCGTCTATACCCCCGTTCACGTCGGGGCGGGGTGCTGTGCCGAATCGATCCAGAACCGTTCGACCGCACGGGCGATCGAACTGAACTCGCTGGGGGTGTTCGGTTTGGTGAGGTACGCGTTCGCGGCTCGGTCGTAGCTTCCGGCGATGTCCGCTTCGTCGGCCGAACTCGACAGGACGAGCACCGGCGGTGGCGGGTGCTCGAAGTCGCGTTCGAGCACTTCGAGGATCGTAAAGCCGTCCACCCGCGGGAGGTTCAGATCCAGGAGTATCATGTCGGGGCAAGATCGTGAGTCGTCTCGCTGACACCTGTGGAGGTGCTCGAGCGCCTCGTCTCCGTCGGTGGCGGTGTGAAAGCGTATCTCGCTGTCGGTCGATTTGAACGCTTCCCGCGTGAGGCGGACGTCGCCCGGGTTGTCTTCGACGAGGAGGATATCGATCGGTTCGGTGGGGGAGTGGGCGGTCATGGTGCTCACGAAACACTCGTGTACCCGGACGCCTAAGGACACTCCCTAATTACGTGGTGTTTACCGATCGACCCTGTCGTTGGGCTCACCCGATCCGCACCGAACGGCTGGCCGACGCGGGTAAGAACGCTACGGCTCCGGAGCCGCCGCGCTCGACCCCAGCGGAACCTGTGACCCGGTCGAAATTCTGTGGTTTTCAATACGAGCCTTTACGGGCGCCCGAGAACTAACGCCACGAAATGGACCCGTCGTCCTCCAGTTCCGGATCGGACCGCCAGGACCGCGTTCGCCAGCAGCGGGTCGTGGCCGACCTCGGCAATCGAGCGCTCGAATGCACCGATCTCGATCGCCTCTTCCGGGACGCGACGGAGGCGGTGCAGACGACCCTGGAGACGGATACGTGCAAACTCCTCGAGTTGCTGCCCGGGGAGGAACGATTCTTGCTTCGAGACGGCTGCGGGTGGAACGACGGCGTCGTCGGAACGGAAACGGTTCCGACGAACCGCGAGTCACAGGCCGGACACACGCTGGAGACGACCGATCCGGTCGTCGTCGACGACCTGCAGACCGAAGATCGGTTCGCCGGCCCGGACCTGCTTCTCGACCACGATATCGTCAGCGGAATCAGCGCCGTCGTCGGCCCGTCCGACGACCCGTGGGGCGTCCTCGGAACGCACACGACGACGCGACGCGAGTTCAGCGAGGGGGACGCGGCGTTCGTCCAGAACGTGGCGAACGTCCTCGCGTCGGCCGTCGAACGCGATCGTGCGAACCGGCGACGCGACGAGGATGCGTCCCTCACCGATACGATCCTCGAGACGAGTCCGATCGGGATCACGATCGTCGACGCCGACGGGGAGATGCGATTCACCAACGAACGGGCCGAGGAGATATTCGGCCGGAGCAAAGCGCGGATCGACGAACTCAGTTTCGACGATCCCGCGTGGGACGAGGTGGGACCGGACGGCGAACCGCTGACGGCGGACGAGTTGCCCTTCCGGCGGATCGCCGAGTCCGGAGAGCAGGTGTTCGACCAGGTGACCGGTGTACTGCGGTCCGACGGCGAGCGGGTCTGGGTGTCCGTCAACGGGGCCCCGGTTCGGGACGAAGACAGGGAACTCGACGCCGTCGTCTTCGCGATCGAGGACGTCACGGACCGGTTCGACCGGGAACGGGACCTCGAGCGCTACGAGACCGTCGTCGAGACGGCCCACGACGGCATCTACGTGCTCGACGACGAGCGCCGCTTCGAACTGGTCAACGACTCGTTCGCGGCGCTGACGGGGTTCAGCCGCGACGAACTGCACGGGACTCACGCGTCCGTCGTGTTCGGCGAAGAGTTCGCGTCCATCGAAGCCGACCAGCTCGACGCGGCCGCCTCGCGGAGGAGCCCGACGTTCGAGGAAACGATCGTCGCGGGACCGGACGAGACCGACACGCGGACGGTCGAGAACCGGTTTGCGATCCTGTCGACGGAGGACGGAACCAGACGGATCGGGGTGGTCCGCGACATCACCGAGCGCAAGGAGATGGAGGCGAAGCTTCGCGAGAGCGAGGAGCGGTTCCGAACGCTCAGCGAACACCTGGAGGAGGTCGTCTGGATGACCGGCGCCGACCCGGAATCGCTGAGCTATATCAACCCGGCCTACGAGGAGGTCTGGGGACTCGATCGCGACTCGCTGTACGACGACGCGCTCTCGTTTCTCGAGGTCGTCCATCCCGACGACCGCGAACGGGTCCGGGAGGCGTACACCGGCCTTCCCGAGGAGGAGTACGACGAGGAGTTCCGGATCGAGAGACCGGACGGCGAGAGACGGTGGATACACGGCCGGGCGACCCCCGTCCGCAGCGAGGACGGCACCGTCGATCGGATCGTCGGCATCGACACCGACGTCACTCGGCGCAAAGAGCGCGAGCGGGCCCTCGAGGAGAGCGAACAGCGCTACCGGACGGTCCTCGAACACTTCCCGAACGGGGCGATCGCCCTGTTCGACGAGGACCTCCGGTACAGCCTCGTCGGCGGACAGGCGCTCGGGGAGATCGATCTCGACGCCAGCGAGGTGGTCGGCGCGACGATCGAGGAGTTCTACCCCGACGAGATCGTCCCGAAACTCGAGTCGGCGTGTCGTGGCGCACTCGAGGGAGACTCGACCCAGGTCGACGTCGCGTTCCGCGACCGGGACTGGAGCGTCCACGCGGTCCCCGTTCGAGACACCGACGCCGACGTGTTCGCCGGGATGCTCATGGCCCAGGACGTCACCGAGCGCAAGGAGTACCAGCGACGGCTCGAGGAGTCGAACGAGCGACTCGAGCAGTTCGCCTACGTGGCCTCCCACGACCTGCAAGAGCCCCTGCGGATGATCTCGAGCTACCTCGGATTCGTCCAGGATCGGTACGGCGACGAGTTGGACGACGACGGACAGGAGTTCGTCGAGTTCGCCGTCGAGGGCGCCGACCGCATGCGCGAGATGATCGACGGCCTGCTCGAGTTCTCCCGGGTCGAGACGCGCGGCGACCCGCTCGAACCGATCGAACTGGACGACAGCTTCGCCGACGCCCGCCGAGATTTGAAACTCCAGATCGAGGAGCAGGACGCCGAGATCACGGCCGAACCGCTCCCGCGTGTCGTGGGCGACGGCAACCAGTTGCGCCAGGTCTTCCAGAACCTGCTCTCGAACGCGATCGAATACTCGGGCGACGAGCAGCCGCGGATCGACGTCTCGGCCCACCGCGAGGGCAGCGAGTGGGTGATCTCGGTCGAGGACGACGGAATCGGGATCGATCCCGCGGATACCGATCGCATCTTCGGGGTCTTCGAGCGCCTGCACGCCGTCGACGAACACTCGGGGAGCGGCATCGGACTCGCACTCTGTGAGCGCATCGTCGAGCGCCACGGCGGCGAGATCTGGGTCGAGTCCGAACCCGGCGAGGGTTCGACGTTCTCGTTCACACTGCCGGCACATGATGGCTCCGGCACGGGTTCTCACTGCGGCGACGCTAGCGAGCGTTCGCAGACCGAGTCGCCGGAATAAATGGTGATCCGACGGGAGTGATGGAATCGTGGACGGTTGTGATCAGTACCCTTCGAGGGTAAAGATGTAGAGTCCAGTAGTGGCGTCGGACACGTAGATGTGCCCGCTGTCTCCCGCCAGTGAGCTTTCCGCACCCCACGTGAACGGGACGTTGTCAACCAGGTCCAACCGCGCGGGATCTTTTCGACGGATCTCACCGACTCCCTCAGTTGGTTGGTATTGGTCGATACGCACGGGGTCGCCCGGATCCGAAAGGTCGAACACCTGGACTCCAGCCTTGTAGTCGCCGCTGAACAGGACGTCTTCCTGGTCGCCGACGCCCCAGTCGGAGAAGTGGCCGGTCCACCAGAAGCCCTGGCGTCCGGTCGGCTGGTTCGCGTGCTGGGGGAACTGGAACGAAGCCAGGAGTTCTGTCTCGCCGGAGTCGAGGTCGAAATCGATGACGTGCTTGTATCCCGGTTCACCGCCGCCGACCTCTTCGCCGAGCAGGACGATGTCCTTCGAGGGGTGCGGGACCGCGTGATGGGCGAACCGAAGGGGGACGTCGGCTTCTTCCTCCTCGTAGTCGAACATGGCGACTACTTCCGGATCCGTGGGATCGCTCATGTCGAAGATGTACAATCCGTTCCCCGAGGCGGCGACGTACGCGTAGTCACCGCGGACGTGCGCGGCGTGAGTGTGGATCTCCTCGAAGCTCGACACCTCCACCGGGTCTTCCGGGTCGCTGATGTCGTAGACGACGACACCGCGACCGTGCCCCAGCGTGATGAGGTAGTCGTCGCCGAACGTCTGGACGTTGTGCGCACCACTATGGGAATCCTCGACGGTGAAGGGGCCATGGAGTTGGGGATCCGCCTTATCGCTCGCATCGACGATGGCCCACCCGGCATCTTCTCCACCTTCGTTGGCAGTGAACACCCACGGTTTCGTGGGGTGGATGTCCGAGTTACGGATGTCGCTGGAGTGGCCCTCGGGATCCGTGCCGATAGTCGACATCATCGTCGGATCGGTCCGATCTGAGATGTCGACGATCCGTAATTCGTTGTTACCGAAGACGAACGATCCCACCGCCGCGAGATCGTGCTCCTCACTGACGGCGCCGTGAGTATTTGCGCCGTCGCGCGCACCGAGCGTCGTGTGGCCGACCAGTTCCAGCGACGGATTTCGGCCGCCTCGCTCCTGATTTGCGCTCGCCGCTGAACTCGCCGCACCGAGGCCGACTGCGGTCGCACCGAGTCCCTTCAGTACTGTTCGCCTGTTCGTACGGTCACGGTTCGGAGACATTCCGGATTTATAGTAGTACACCACAAATTATGAGTTCGACCCTGAGAACCGATAACTGCAACAGGTCGACAATTATATCTAGAAGAGCGTAGAATGGCCTACGAATTTTCCGTCCGGGGTTCTCGATTCCGGGATTCGATCGAATCGGCCCTCGCGTAAATCCATCGAGTCGCCCGCTTCCTCGTCGCGGATCGCCACCAGGCGGGACAGCCCCGGCCGAGACGCTGGAGATCACGTGTCCGAAATCGAGGGGGCTGCGGCCGGGGACAGCGTTTCGCTGTACTCCCGCGGCTCAATCCGTTCGCGGGATCGAGCGGGCTCCGAGCGCGAACGTGACGACGGCCAGCGCCGCGAGGATTCCGAGGTTCGCGAGCGCGGGGTCGAGTCCGGCCACCGCCGGGGTCCCGGCGTCGGGGTAGGTCACGGCCCGGACGCCGCGGGCGAAGTAGGTCAGCGGCGAGAGGTTCACGAACGGCTCGAACCAGGCCGGAAGCTGGTCGAGCGCGATGAACGTCTCCGAGAGAAAGAGCAGGGGGAGTCCGATCGCGTTGCTGGCGGCGACGGCGCCGTCCTGGGAGTCGGTGTAGCTGCCGAGCATCGCGCCGACGCCGCAGAAACAGACGACGCCGACGAGGACGTAGGGGACGAGCAGCGGCGAAAACGCGATCGTAGCGCCCGTGAGGGCGATCACCAGCCCGAGGATGAGCAGGCTCGCGAGACCGATGATGACGGCGTTGACCACGGTCTGGGCGAGTAACCACTCGTCACGGGACAGCGGCGTCGTCGCGAGTTTCTCGAAGCGGTTCCCGTCGCGATGGCGTGCCACTTCGCTGCCCAGCCGCGACAGGGGCGTAAAGAGGACGACGACCGCGAGATAGCCGGGCACGTAGTAGGCCGGCGGCTCGGTGAAGAGCCCCTCGCCCGTGGGGTCGGTCCGCACGAGCGCCCCGAAGATGACGATCAGAATGACCGGGAAGAAGAACGTGAAGAAGACCGCCGTCCGGCGCCGGACGAACGATCGCCAGCCGGCACCGGTCTCGGCCCCGACGCGTCCCAGTCGGGTCACGCCGTCTCACCCGCTCGCGCGAGCCCGGTGGCGCTGTCGGTAGCGCGATCCGTCCCCGCGCGTTCGGCGTCGTCCGCCAGCGCGAGGTAGACGTCCTCGAGATCGGGTTCGGCCCACGTCAGGCCGGTGTACGCGAGGTCGCGATCGTCGAGGAAGTCGACGACGGTCCCGATCTCGGCGGGGTCGACGTCGCGGACGACGATCGCACCGTCGCGTGCGTCGACCGGGAATCCGAGGTCGGCGAACGCCGCTGGGTCGGCCCCCGTCTCGATCGTGAGTCGGCTCGCGCCGCCGTGCTCGCGGACGAGCGCCTCGGGCGTTCCCTGGGCGACGAGCGAGCCATCGGCGAGCAGCCCGACCCGATCGGCGAGTCGCTCGGCCTCGGCCATGTCGTGCGTGGTGAGGACGACGGTCGTACCGCCGGCGGCGAGGTCCTCGATCAGTTGCCAGATAGTCCGACGGCCGGCGGGGTCGATCCCCGTCGTCGGCTCGTCGAGAAAGAGGACCTCGGGATCGTTGACCAGCGTCGCGCCGACGCAGACGCGGCGCTGTTGCCCCCCCGAGAGGTTCTCGTACCACGTGTCGCCGGCCTCGCCGAGGCCGACGTCCGCGAGCACCGCGTCGGGGTCGCGGGCCTCGTCGTAGAGCCCGGCGTAGTACGCGAGCAGTTCGCGGGCGCTCAACCGATCCGGCGGCGAGAAGTCCTGGGGGAGCACGCCGAGCCTGTGGCGATCGACGGCCGTCGGTGGGTCACCGAGGACACGAACCGAGCCGTCGTCGGGTGTCGTCGTCCCGGTCAGCGCGCGAACGAGGGTCGTCTTCCCCGCCCCGTTCGGCCCGATCAGCCCGAAGACCTCACCCGGCTCCACCGAGAGGGACGCACCGGACAGCGCGATCGTCTCGCCGTAGGTTTTCCGAACGTCTTCCGCCTCGACCACGGCTTCCATACGGGCCGGTAGCCACGCGTGGCGGGTAAGGGGTTCGATTCCGGCGCTCGCAGTTCGAGTTACGCTGCGCCTCGCATTCGCTCCCCGATCGCATTCCAGGGCTCTCGCTGTTCGCAACACGCGGTTCTCGCTCACTTCGTTCGCTCCGGACCGCGAAACGCGAACGGGAAGCGAAGCGACCCGTGAGCCGCGACGTGAGCGAGAACCGCGCTCTTGCCCTCGCAGGCTCAACCGTTACCCACCCGTCCGTGGTAGCGGACCGGGTATGACCCAGCTCGGATACACCCTCTCGAGCGAGGAGCACGGTCCGAAGACCCTCGTCGAGATCGCGCGCCACGCCGAGGAGGTCGGGTTCGACTTCGTCTCGATCTCCGATCACTTCCACCCGTGGATCTCCGCACAGGGGGAGTCGCCGTTCGTCTGGTCGACGCTCGGGGGCATCGCGGCGATGACCGACGAAATCGAGGTCGGCGTCGGCGTCACCTGCCCGACGATGCGGATCCACCCGGTCAACGTCGCCCACGCCGTCGCCACGGTCGACGAGATGTTCGACGACCGGTTCACGTTCGGCGTCGGAACCGGCGAGAACCTGAACGAGCACGTCACGGGCCAGCGCTGGCCGGAACACGACGTTCGCCTCGAGATGTTAGACGAGGCCATGGACGTGATGCGTTCTCTCTGGACGGGCGAGACGACGAGCCATCACGGCGATCACTTCACGGTCGAAAACGCGCGGCTCTACACCGTCCCCGACGAGCAGCCGACGACGATCGCGAGCGCCTTCGGGCCACAGACCGCCGGGTGGGCCGCCGAGAACGCCGACGGCCTCTGGTGTTCCGGACCGAAAGAAGGCCCCGTCGACGCCTACGAGGACGCCGGCGGCGACGGGCCGAAATACACCCAGCTCCACGGCTGCTACGCGGAAACCGAGGCCAAAGCGATCGACACGATCCTCGAGTACTGGCCCAACGGTTCGATCCCGGGCGAACTCGGCCAGGAGCTGTCGACGCCGGCTCACTTCGAGCAAGCCGCACAGCTGGTCGATCGGGAGGACGTCGCCGAGGCCGGCACCACGACCGATCCGGACCCGCAGGCCCACATCGACAGTATCGAACAGGCGATCGACGTCGGCTACGACCACGTCTACGTCCACCAGATCGGGCCCGAGCAGGAACTCGCGCTTCAGTTCTACGAGGAAGAGGTGCTGCCGTCCTTCCGGTGATCGAGGGTCGGGGTCGTTCGAGGCCGGAAATTCAAGGACGAGACACGTGTCCGTGACGCGATGATCATCACTGTCCCGGTCGTCTCCGGTCAGCAGAATCCGTCGTGACGCTATCCTGGTAGAGACCCTTGACACGGGTTTCCGATCCGTCGTCGAACCGCCAGGTTACATACCCTTCGGCGTCTATATGCGGACGATGAATACGTGGTGGCGACGAATCGCCCTCTCCCTCGCCGCCGTGTTCGGGATCGTGGTCGTCTACGCCTTCCTCTACCAGTGGGGAATGGCGACGTTCGAGGGGACCGACCGATCGCTGGTCAAGTCGACACAGATCGTCATCGAGATACTGACGACCGCCGGGTTCGGCGGCGACACGGACTCCTGGACCAGCGCGCCGATGAACCTCATCGTGATCCTGATGAATCTCAGCGGGGTGTTGCTCGTCTTCCTCGCCCTGCCGCTGGTCGTCGTGCCGCTCTTCCAGCAGGCACTCGCGACGCAACCGCCGGAGTCGACCGACCTCACCGAGCACGTCATCATCTGTTCCCACACCGAACGCCAAGACGTGCTCAGAAACGAACTCGAGGCCGCGGGCATCCCGTCCGTCTTCATCGACGACGACCCGGAGACGGTGACGGACCTCGTCGACGACGGCATCGACGCGATGCTCGGTGACCCGGAGCAAGAACAGACCCTCCGGGCGGCGAACGTCGACGAGGCTCGCGCCCTGGTGATCGACGTCTCCGACGAGGCCAATCCCGAAGTGATCCTCACGGCGCGGGAACTCCGCGACGACGTCAGGATCATCAGCGTCGCAGAGGACCGGGAGGTCGCGACCTACCACCGCTACGCGGGCGCGGACGCCGTCGTTCGACCGCGACAGGTTCTCGGCCGTAGCCTCGCAGGGAAAGCCACGATATCGGTGACCGCGCAACTCCAGGAAACGATCGAACTCGGCGACCAGCTCGAGATCACCGAACTCCTCGTCGAGGATGACAGCGATCTCGCCGGCCAGACGATCGCCGAGTCGAGCATGCGTGACCGGTTGGGCGTCAACGTGATCGGGGCGTGGTTCGACGGCGAATTCCAGCCGGCACCGGATCCCGAGACGGTCATCGACGGAAACACGATCCTGCTCGTCGCCGGCTCTCACGAGACGCTTACGGAACTGACCTCGCGAACGGTCTCGCCGTCCAGCAGCGGCTCCTACCGCGTGATCGTCGGCGGATACGGAGAAGTCGGGCGCACCGTCAGCGCGACGCTCGACGACGCCACCGTTCCGCACACGGTCATCGACAGCGACGACGAAGAGGGCGTCGACGTCGTCGGGAACGTGACGGACCCGGACGCGCTCGCCGCTGCAGGCGTCGAGAACGCCCGATCGATCGTGCTCGCGCTCGACGACGACACGGCGGCCATCTACGCCACACTCGTCCTCGAGAAGGTCGCCCCGGACACCGAGGTGATCGCCCGGGCCAACGAGACCGAAAGCATCCGGAAGCTCTACCGGGCGGGTGCCGAGTACGTCCTCGCGCTGTCGACGGTGACGGGGCGCATGCTCTCGTCGGTGTTGCTCGAGGACGAGGAGGTCCTGACGCCGGAAACGCAGTTCGAAATCGTTCGCATGACGGCACCGAAACTCGTCGGCCAGAGCCTGGGCGAAACCGACATCCGCGCGCGGCTCGGGTGTACGGTCGTCGCCGCCGAGCGGGACGGCGAGTTGCTGACCAACCTCGGTCCCGAATTCACCGTCCGGGAAGACGATACCCTCATCGTCGCCGGCAGCGACGAGACCGTCAACCGGTTCATCGAGGTCGCCCGGTGAGCGCCCGACGATCGTCGGACGGGGCTGTCGCGTTCCGCAGCCACGCTCGTCCGATCCGAACGGTCCCGGATGTGTTGAAAAGGATTCAGTAGCCGGCTGCTCAATACTCGTGCATGGAGCGCTGGCAACGGCGTGCGGCGAAGACGATCGGTGGCGTGGTCGTCCTGATCGTCCTGACGTCGATCATCTATCACTACCTCATGGTCGCCGTCGAGGGCCGGTCGGGGAGCTACTTCCACTCGTCGCAGGTCGTCGTCGAGACCGTCACGGGAACGGGGTACGGCTCCGACTCGCCGTGGGACTCGCCGCTCTCGAACCTCTTCGTGATGGCGATGGACCTCGGCACCTTCCTGATCCTGTTTATCGTCCTTCCGTACGTCTTCCAGCCGATTCTCGAGGAGACGCTCTCCCCCACCGTTCCCCGGACCACGGACCTGACCGACCACGTCGTCGTCTGCGGCTACTCGCCGCGGGGCGATCGGCTGGTCGACGAGTTCGAGGCTCGCGACGTCGACTACGTCGTCGTCGACGATGACGAACCGGAAGCGATCGAGTTGGACGATGCGGGCGTGTCGGTGGTCTACGGGGACCCCACGTCCGTCGAGACGCTCGATCGGGCACGGATCGACGAGGCTGCGTCGGTCGTGATCGACACCGAAGACGAGGTCGCGGCGAGCGTCGTGCTGGCCGTCAGGGAACGCTCCGATTCGATCCGTATCGTCGTCATGAGCAGCGATCTCACGCTCGAGCGCCCGCTGCGGTACGCCGGGGCCGATACCGTCGTGACGCCGCGACACCTGCTCGGACGGCGGATCGCCGAACGGATCCAGTCCGAGATCGATCCGCGACTGAGCGACGTGACGAGTCTCGGCGAGGACTTCTCCCTCGTCGAGGTGACGGTCTTCGAGGAGAGTCCGATCTGCGGGCAGACCCTCGCGGAGACCGGAGTCCTCGAGACGGAGGACGTGTCGATCGCCGGCCTCTGGACGGACGGCGAGTTCGTCAGTTCCCCCTCGCCGGACCTCGAGATCGACGAGAACACCGTGCTACTCCTCGCCGGGAGCGAAGCGCAACTGAAAGCCCTCGAGGCACGGACTGCGCCCGTCCGCCCGGAGCGAGCGCGCGTCGTCGTGGCCGGCTACGGCGAGGTCGGTTCGACGGTCCGGGAGCGACTTCGCGCGACCGACGCAGAGTGTACGGTCATCGACATCCGGGACGCCGAGGAGGTCGACGTCGTGGGCGACGTGACGAGGGAGTCGGTGCTCCAGCGAGCGGAACTCGAGACGGCGACCGTGTACGTCGTCACGATCGCAGACGACGACGAAGCGATTCTCTCGGTGCTCGTCGCCCGTGAACTCGCGTCCGACCTCGACATCGTCGTCCGGGTAAACGACTCGGAAAAGGAGAACAAGGCTCGGCGAGCCGGTGCCGACTACGTCCTCAGTCTCCCCGACATTAGCGGTCGATTGCTCGCTCTGGACGTACTCCGGGAGGAAATCCTCTCCTACGACCGGCAGCTACAGGTCGTCCGGTTCGAGGCCGACGACCTCGCGGGTCAGTCGCTCGCCGACACCGAAATTCCGGCGACCGACTGCATCCTCGTCGGCGTCGAGCGATCGGGCGAGATCCTCACGGACGTCCCGCCCGAGTTTCGGTTCGAGGGCGACGACAGCCTCCTCCTCGCCGGCGACGACGAAGCGATCGACGCGTTCGAGTCGGCGTCCGAACCGGCCTGACAGGTCGGAATCCGAACCGACCCGACCGCTCCGGGGCGAGTCCGACGTCGGTCGACGGGCGGATACCCGCCGCAGCGACGCACTACGCGGCGTCCCGGACGCGCTCGACGATGGCGTCAGCGTCGAACGGGTCGTCGACTTCCTCCCCGTCGACCAGGACCGTCGGCGTCTCGGTCACGCCGTTTTCGTCCCCGCGTTGCCAGTCGGCTGCGAGCGTCGGATAGTACGTCCCCTCGTCGAGAGCGTCGCGGACGACGGGCTCCTCGACGTCGGTTTCGTCGGCAGCGATCGCAGCCAGCCCGTCGTCACTCAGGTCGTCGGCCTCGATCACGGCCGCCTTGTAGGTGAAGAACTCGCCAGCGGGGTCGTCGTCCGTTCTCGTCTCCGCCTGGACCGCTCGCGCGGCGTTCGCCATCGCGATCGATCGATCGCCGGCCGGTAGCGGGAAGTCGTTGTGGCGGTAGGTCGCCTCGTCCGGTTCGAGGAGTCGGGCCTCGATGTCGGGGAACACGTCCGCCTGGAACTCGTGACAGTGGGGACAGGCGAAATCCTCGTAGACGTCGATCGGCACTGGCCCCGTTCCGATCGACGGTGCCGGTAGCTGATCGGGATCCGGATCGACGCCCTCGAGTTCGTCGGGAAGCGACGCCTCGAAAAGTGCCGTACAGCCGGCGAGCGAGAGGGTCGCTCCCGTGCCGGCCACGGTCAGAAACGAACGGCGGTGCATTGGCTGCGGGTACGAACTGGACACTGTTAGGGATGCGGATTCCGGCGCGCGACGGTGCGTTCCGCCCCGGTCAGAACAGCGGTCCGGTGAGTGCGAGCGCGTCCACGAGAATCGCGACGAGGATCGCACCGAGGAAGGCGTTCGAGGCGTGGAACGCCCGGAACGCCGCGGCTTCGGTCCGCTCGAAGTGCAGCCGGACGGCGGCCCAGAGGAAGACGCCCCCGAAGACCGCGACCGTCGTGGCGTACAGCGCGCCGAGGTCGGTGATCCAGGCCAGCGCGATCGTACTGACGAGCGTCGCCGCGATGTAGTAGACGATGTGTTTCCGGGTCTCCGTCTCGCCGCGGACGACGGGCATCATCGGGAAGCCGCCGCGAGCGTAGTCGTCCTTGTACGCCAGCGCGAGGTTGTAGAAGTGCGCCGGCGTCCAGAGGAAGATGACGCCCGCGAGCGCGAGCGCGGGGAGTCCGATCTCGTTGGTGACCGCTGCCCAGCCGATCAGCGCGGGCAGCGCACCGGCGAACCCGCCGATGACCGTGTTCTGGACCGTGTTTGGCTTGAGCAGGAGCGTGTAGACGACGCTGTAGAAGAGGATCGCGGCGAATCCGAGCGCCGCCGCGAGCCTGTTGATCGTCAGGAAGACGGTCATCGACGCCGCCGTCAGGAAGAGGCCAAAGAGCAAGGCGTTGCGAACCGGCACGAGGTCGGTCGCCAGCGGTCGATCGGACGTCCGGGCCATCTGCCGATCGACGTCGCGTTCGAGGACGTGATTGAACGTGCCCGAGGCGCCGATCGCGAGCACGCCGCCGCCGAGCGTGGCGACGATCGTGGCAGCGTCGAGTTCCGGCCCCGCGGCGAGGGCCATCCCCGCGGCGGCGACGAGACAGAGCAGCCACATCAGCCGCGGCTTCATCATCTTGAAGTACGCGAACGCGGTCAACCGAGCGCGGGCGAGCCAGCCCGCGGGCAGCGTGCGTTCGGCTGCCGATCCCGTCGGGTCCTCGATCGGCTCCGGCTGTTCGATGGCGTCGTCCTCCTGGCCGGTCGCGAGTTCCAGGTCCCACGCGAGCGCGAGGACGACCGCCGTGAAGATCACGAGTCCGAGCGCGAGGTGGAGTCCCGGGACGATCGCGGCGGGGCCGACCGTCGCCGTCACGGCACCGACGCCGACCTGGACGACGTAGAGGACCGCTCCCGCGAGCAGGGTCGCCCGGACGCGACGGGAGACGTCACCCAGCGCAGCGCAGACCGCAGTCGCCGCGACGAGGACGCCGACGAGCACGGCGGCGATCCGGTGGCCCCACGCGATCGCGAGTTCCGTCTGGCTGAGGGGATCGGTCGGGGCGTGACAGGTCGGCCACGTCGTACACGCCGAGGCCGCGTTCGTGAGCGACGTCGTTGCCCCGACGATCAACAGGAGGTAGACGCCGACCGCAGTCGCTGCGAGCAGCGCGGAGAACCGTCGGTGCGTGTCGATCGGTCGGGGAAACGACTCGGTTGTCACGGCTGTTCTCGTCTGAATCCTTCGGCTCCGGCTATTTATTCGTCCCGCTTTTGCGCCCCCGCAGTCGTCGGGTCCCGGCTCGCAGCGAGCGCCCGTCGACCCAACACCCATGGTGGGCCCTCCCGTTCGTGGTGGTACTGTGGCGACGGGCGACTCCGATACCGCGTCAGCAGCGTCCTCCCCGGTCCCGACGACGGATCGTGGCCCCGAGCCGGCCGTTCGGTGTCCGTACTGCGGCCAGCCGTTCCGGGACCGGCGCCTGCAGCGCCTCCACTGTGGCCGCGTACACCCCCATCGGCTCTCCGATCGCGAGCGTGCCGCCTTCGAACGGGCGCTGCGCGAGGAACGCGCCGCGATTCGTCGCTTCCGCCTCCACGTCCTCGGCGGACTCGTCCTGCTGTACTTCGTCTTTCTGCTCACGTACGCGATCGTCACGTGAGGTGGTGCGATGCGTGAGGTGGTGCGACGACTGCGGTGCGTGATGAGGCCAGACATCGTCGGTGTCGATCGGTTCGACGACGTCGCCGCGTGACTGCTCGATCGTCGGACGGTACGCGTCCGATCGAGGGCTTACATTCCCATATCTTCGGCCGCCGGCGGAACCGGGAGGTCGTGCGGTGAGACGCCGAGCAGTTCCCCGGCGTGATCGAGCGCCATGTCGAACCCGTAGTAGCGCTCGAGTTCGTCGCCGTCCGCGGTCGATCGCACCTTCAACATCGCGTACCCCTCGACGTTCTGGGCGATCGCGGCGGTCCCGCTGGCGCGAGTCGCGTCGTCGATCGATCGCAACTCGAGTATCCGTTCCGTCGCCGTCTCCTCGTAGGTCGCCCGGATCCCGTTCGCCTCGGCAGTCTGGTCGTCGGTCATGCCCGACAATCGGGAATCGACCACCGGGAACCTGTCGGTTTCGGCGGCCGGCGGTCGCGAACCCGCGGACGCGACTCGATCTACACCGACACGGCTTTTTCGCCCCTCTCGAGAGTGTGGATCGTGACAGCGACGGATTCCGACGCGGCCCCGGAACCGCGGCCGATCGCGACCGTTCGCTCGACGCGAACGGTCGCCGCCCGGACGATCGCCGTCTCCGTGGTCGCCTTCTTCGGCTTCGCGTACGCGTTCGGCCGGCTTCGCGGGGCGATCCACGCCGAGCCGTTCGAACCGATCGTCGTTCCGGCGGTCGCACCGTCGACGGTCCTCGGCTGGCTCGTCGTCGCCCTCGGAGTCGTCGCGCTCGTCGTCGTCCCGCACGAACTCCTCCACGGGGTGTTCATGGCCCGGTACGGTGGCACTCCTTCCTACGGCGTCGGGGTCTCGAACTTCCTCCTGCCGTACGCCTACGCCACGACGGGCGGGACGAGCTACACGCGCAATCAGTTGCTCGTCGCCCTGCTCGCCCCATTCGTCGGCATCACGGCCGTTGGCCTCGCCGCGATGACGATCGTCCAGTCCTCGCTCCTCGTGGTGGCGCTCGCCGCGAACGCCGCCGGCTCGGTGGGCGACCTCCGAATGGCCGCCACGCTGGCGCGGTATCCGGCCACCGTCCGGGTCGCGGAACGTCCACACGCCGACGCGCAGGGGTTCGCCGTCTACGGTTCGTCCGCTGTCGCCGCCGATCGCGGCCCCCGCTGGGACGCGGCCTCGTCTATCGCCGCGGGAACCGTCGGCACCCTCGTCCTGAGCACGGCGACGCTGGGCGCACTCGTCTTCCACGCCCTCGCCGTCGGCACCGGGGACGTGATCGTCGGCGGCGACGGCTGGCTGCTCTTACGCCACGAACTCCAGGCAGACGGCACCGTGCACCTCGAACTCGGGGCCCGGCTCCTGCTCGCCGTGTCGATCGCCGGCGGCTTCGCGTGGACGGCGATCGATCGGGCGCGGAGTAGATTCGGATAGCGATCGGGCGCGGAACGGGACCAGATCGGAACCTTCGAGCGGTTGCCGTACGACGTCGACGCATGGCGAAGTGGCTCCGGAGCGGCCGGCGACGCGATATCTGTATCCTGCTCGCGGCCGGCGGCGAGATGCGCGGCCAGCAATTGAAATCCGACCTCGAATCGCACTACGACGATCGGCTCGAGCCGAAGGCGTTCTACGGCTCGCTGTCGGCGCTGGTCGACGCCGGGTTCGTGGAGAAGCGAACGGAGGGGATCCACGACGTCTACGCGCTGACCGACGCGGGCGAGCGGCGGGTGAACGAACACTACGAGTGGATGCGATCGTGTCTCGAGGCGGAAGGCGATCCGGGGTGATCGACCCCGTCGACGGGCGACGTTCAGCCTCGATCGAATCCGATCGGATCGACCGGCTTACTCGTCGAGCAGTTGATCGCCGATCGTGTTGCGCAGCACTTCGCTCGTGCCCTCGTAGATCTCGTTGAGTTTGGCGTCGCGGTAGAACCGCTCGGCGGCGAAGTCCTTCGTGTAGCCGTAGCCGCCGTGGATCTGGATCCCCTCGTTTGCGACCTCGCGACTCACTTCGGAGGCGTAGAGTTTGGCCTGGGCGGCGTCCTTGATGTAGTTCTCGCCGCGGATCTTCTTGTCCGCCGCCCTGTGCATCAGCATCTTCGCGGCCTGGATCTTGGTGTCCATGTCGGCGAGTTTGTGCTTGATCGACTGGAACTCGCCGATCGGCTGGCCGAACTGCTCGCGCTCGTTCGCGTAGTCGCGGGCCCCCTCGAAGGCGGCGCGGGCGATGCCGACGCCGCGGGCGGCGATCGTGATGCGGCCGCCGTTCAGAGTCTTCAGCGCGTGGACGAACCCATCACCCTCCTCGCCGAGGCGGCGGTCCTCGGGAATCCGGAGGTCGTCGAAGCGGAGTTCGGCCGTCGGACAGCCCTTGTCTCCGAGTTTCTCCTCGGTGCCCTCGACGTAGAAGCCGACGTCCTCCCCGGGTCGGACGATAAAGGAGGAGATGCCCTTGTTGCCGGCGTCCGGGTCGGTCTTCGCGAAGAGGGTGACCGTGTCCGCGACCGAGCCGTTCGAGATCCAGAGTTTGCCGCCGTCGATGACGTACTCGTCGCCGTCTTTCTCCGCCGTCGTTTCCATCGCCGGGACGTCACTGCCGGCCCCGGCTTCCGAGAGGGCGAACGCGCCGACGTCCCGCCCTTCCGCGAGCGGCGTCAGGTACGTCTCCTTCTGGGACTCGTCGCCGAACTCGTAGAGCATGTTGCCCGCCAGCGAGGTGTGGGCGGCGACGATCGTTCCCAGGCCGCCCGAACCCCGCGAGATTTCTTCGAGGCCGATCGCGTAGGAGTGGTAGTCGAGGCCGGCACCGCCGTACTCCTCGGGGAAGGGCATACCCATCAGCCCGAGGTCCGCCATCTCGCTCACGAGGTCGTGGGGGAACTCGTCGTCGTGGTCGATCTCGTCCGCGATGGGGACGACCTCTTCGTCGACGAACTCCGATACCATGTCCCGGATCTGCTGTTGCTCGGCAGAGAGCGCAAAGTCCATAGCGGGAGTATCGGCCGGTCGCTTCTTTACTGTTTTTGTACGGAAATCACGTTGTCAGGTGTGGTCCGGGCCCCGACCCCGCCGACGAGAGGCGACTGGCACTGCCGACAGCAGGATCCGATCGCCCACTTTTGTCAACGATCGGAATATCCCGCCGGGACCGCGGCGTTTTTCCGGGATGGGAACAAACCAAACGCGAGTAGATGACCACGGGCCAGCACGAAGGGACAGCCGAATCCGACCTCGAGTGGTGTTTCGAGGCGGTTCATGGCGTTTCGCGGACTTTTTCGATCACTATCGATCGGCTCGAAGAACCGATGTCGAGACATATCTGTCTGGGATATCTCCTCTGTCGCGTCGCTGATACCATCGAGGACGCCGGCCACATCCCGCCGGAGACGCAGGCCGACCTGTTGACCGGGTACGATCGGTTGCTCGATACGGACGCCGACATGACGGTCGAGGCGTTCATGGCCGACGTCGAACCGTGGATCCCGGACGATCCCAACGAGGACTGGAAGGTCGTCGCCGAGACGCCGCGAGTCCTCCGGACGTTCGACGCCCTCGACGACGAACCGCGGGAGATCATGCGCGAACCCGTCCGCGAACTCGTCGGCGGGATGGCGATGTTCACCGATCGATACGCCGAGGAGGGCGGGCTACGCCTGCAGACGCTCGAGGAACTCGAGGAGTACTGCTGGTACGCCGCCGGAACCGTCGGCAAACTCATCACCGGACTCGTCGCCCGTGGGGCTTCACAGGACCGTGCGGACGAACTGCGTGCGAACGCGCGATCGTTCGCACTCCTCTTGCAACTGGTCAATATCGCCAAAGACGTCGAGAACGACTACCACGAGGAGAACAACGTCTACCTGCCGGCCGAGTGGCTCGCGGAGGAAGACGTTACCGTCGAGGGCGTGACCGACGCGTCGAACCACAGCGGCGTCACGAACGTCATCAGGCGCGTCACCGGCCGTGCCGAAACCTACCTCGACGACGCCCAGCGCTACCTCGAGGTCGTCCCGGAGAGTCACGGCAACCGCCTCTCGGCGTGGGCGATTCCCTACCTGCTCGCGGTCGGGACGATGCGGGAACTTCGCGAACGGCCCGAGGACGTCATCCGGGAGGGCGACGTGAAGGTCTCCCGAGCGGAGGTGTTCGCCCTCCTCCAGCAGTTCGACGACGGCGTCTCGCGATCGAACCTCGCCGACCTTCGCACGAAGATGGCCGAAAAACCGTTGCATCACTGAGCAACCGCCGGACCGCCGTCTCGACCCGGGCGTCGATCGGACCCGCGCTGGAACAGCAATGGTATCAGTCGTGGTTGTCACGAAGGAGTATGTACTGTCCGTCGTGCGGAGAGGAAATTTCGGCGTCGAGTGCGTACTGCCAGCACTGCGGGGCCGCGCTTTCGGAGGCCGGCGACGACGTCCGGGACGCTGGCGCCGACGAGTGGGGGACGACGAGGTCGGCCGATCGAGGCCCCGACGTCGAACCCGCCGGGTACGGGTCCGGGCCGTCGACCGACGCCGAGACGCTCGCCGCCCTCGGTCACGTGCTGGCGCTGTTCACGTGGGCGATCGGTCCGGCCGTGCTCCTGCTTTCGACCGACGACGAGTTCGTTCGCGAGAACGCGACGAACGCGATCAACTGGCAGCTATCGTTCGCGATTTACATGCTGGTATCGCTGGTGTTGACGCTCGTTATCGTCGGTATCTTCGCCGCGATCCTCGTCGGCCTGCTCGACACGGTGTTCTGTATCGTCGCGGCGGTGAAAGCCGCGGACGGGGAGACCTGGGAGTATCCGCTCACGATCGATTTCTTCTGAGACGACCGGCGAATCGCGATCGACTCCGAACGTCCTCAGCGAGAAACTGCCCGGGAGTGCCGCTCCGTCGCCGAATTACGTCGGTCCCGGGGCGGGACCGGTCCCGTTCTCGGCAAGGCGTCGTCCGACCAGCGAGAGGCCGTACCCGACGACGCCGGTACCGATCGCCCAGGGGGCGAACAGCACCCAGGCGAACGGAGGCCCGTACCCGAAGCCGTAGTACGGCGCGAACGCGATCGTCGCGACGACCGGCGACGTCGCCGCGAGAAGCCCGAATCGCCACGAGGACTCGTCCCGCTCGAGGGCGTGGCCGAGGGGGAGAAACACCCCCGTCGCGAACCCGAACGTGCCGAGAAGGACCGCCTGGGTTACCCCGAAGACGAGCCAGCAGGCCGCGCCGAGCAGGGCCACCGAACCGACGACGACCCCGACGAGCGTCCGTCGCTCGAGCGCCCAGCCGAACCGGCTACAGACCCGATCGAGTCCCCGACGGCCAGTGTCGCCGACGGTTCGACCGACGCCGCCGACGACGCCCCACCGGCCGTCACCGAACCGTCCCGCCGCGACGGTCGCGAGGCCGACGATCGCGATCGGAACGAGACTCGCGAGGAGGCCGTGTGACAGCACTAGGGGGCCGAAGACGACTCCGGCCGACGTCCACGAGGCGAGCGTCCCGGCGACCCCGGGCGACCCGTAGGTCACGTACGTCTTCTGTGCGATTCCGTCCTCGTCGGGGCTACCGGCGTCGGCGCTCGTCCACGTGACCGATCCGTCCTCGACGTGGGCGTTCGGGGGTGCGTTCGTCACCCGCGCATCCGCGGGCGCGTGAACCGTGACGCGATCGGCCCGGAGTTCGTACCGGTACTGCGTCCCGCCGGCGTAGAGGTAGTCGAAGACCCAGCCGTCGCCGACGCCGGATTCGGCGACGTCGGAGACTGCGTACTCCACGCGGACGACACCGTCCTCGATCGACGCGTCGACGTTCCGGGCGTCGTCGACGGCGACGTCGTAGCGGTACCACCCCTCGTCGACGGCGGTCTCGAGGGCGGCGTCGTCGTTCCGATAGGTCTCGGCGGCGCTCTCGTCGACCGGAACCCGTGCGATCCAGCGGGAATCGCCGCGCTCGTCGACGTGGACGTCGAGCGTTCCGGCGTCGGTCGCGCCGTCGATCGAGTCGCAGACGCCACAGACCGACAGCGGCGGATGGCCGGAGACCGCGAGGCCGGAACCCGCGGCCGCGACGCCGAGAACCAGGAGGGCGACGCCGACGAGACGGCGGGAATCGCGCCGCGGGACCGCTTCCGTCAGGGACATACCTCCTCAGATCGCCCGCAGTGAAATAAAGGTATTCCAACAAGAATCCGAGTCCGCGGTCGGCAGTCGATTCGGAGTCTCCGGTCGGCGGTTGATTCGGAGTCCGCGATCGGCCATCGGGTCCGATACCTGCGCGCGAACTCAGTCGTACTCGTAGAACCCTTTGCCGGACTTCTTGCCGAGATCACCGGCCTCGACCTTCCGGGCGAGCAGATAGGCGGGTTTGTACCGATCGCCGAGTTCCTCGTGGAGGGTCTCCGAGGCGTGCAGACAGATGTCCAGCCCGATGTGGTCGGCGAGTCGCAGTGGGCCCATGGGGACGTTCGTCCCGAGTTCCATCCCGGCGTCGATGTCCTCCTTCGTGGCGACGCCCTCGTCGTACGCCCGGATGCCCTCGTTGATCCACGGCATGAGGATCCGGTTCGTGACGAAGCCGGGTTTGTCGTCGGACTCCCAGGTCGTCTTCCCCAGGTCCTCGGCGATCGCGTGGGCCAGATCGGTGACCTCGTCGGTCGTCTTCTCGCCGACGACGACCTCGACGCCCTCCATGATCGGCACTGGATTCATGAAGTGCAACCCGATCACGCGCTCGGGACGCTCGAGTTCCGACGCGATCGAGGTGATCGAGATCGTGCTGGTGTTCGTCGCGAGCACCACGTCGTCGTCACACACCCGCTCGAGGTCCTCGAAGACGTCCCGTTTGACGTCCAGGTCCTCGAGTGCGGCTTCCACCACGAGGTCACAGTCGGCGAGCGTCTCGATCGCGGTCGTGCCCTCGATGCGATCGCGAATCGTCTCGGGGTCGTCGTCGAGTGCGTCCCGATCGGCCAGTCGCCCGAGGCTATCCTCGATCGTGTCGAAGCCGTTTTCGACGAACTCCGACTCGATGTCACGCATCACGACGTCGTAGCCCCTGGTGGCCGCGACCTGTGCGATGCCGCTGCCCATCGTACCCGCACCGACGACGCCGATTCGATCGATCTGCTGTCGAACCATACCGCGGCGTACACGGAAGACCGGCGTAAGCCTGATGGTAGACGCCGTCGACGACCGGCGGCCGGTCACCGACTCTCGTAAACCACTTGCACGTTCCCGTCAGAAACTATAACAACGTCCCTCTCGATTACTCCGCCATGTGTCGGGAAACGAAGCGCGAACCCGCGTGGGTGTCGGCGATCCGGCTGGCGTTCCTCCGGGGGCAGGTCGACGTCGACGGCGTGATGGAAGAGGGGAATCTGATTCCCGGTCGCGAAGGCACGGTTCGGGACGTTCTCTCGACGATGGCGGACCGCGGCCTCCTCGAATCGGTCGACGGGACCGAAGATCGGTACGTTCCGGGACCGGTGCTCATCGAGTCCGACCGATACGATCTGGACTTCACCAAGGCGTCCGACGGGGGCGCTCACCGATGGCGCTCGAGCGGCTAACTGCTATCCGTCGGTATAGCGTAAACTATGTATCGACTAGGGCTGTACGCCACGTCGATGGGTACGCTTACGGATACGAAGATTTCCGAAAAGAACCTGACGACAGTGCCGAAACCGGTTCGTAATTTCCTCGCCGTTGGCGAAGGGGATCGGATCGAGTGGCACGTCGAGGACGGACAGATTATCGTCAAAAAACTCGAGTCGGAGTAGCGCTTCGATCGTCGGCCGGTCGCCCGTTCCTTCGACGAGCACCGTGACAGCGACACGCCACACGAGGTGGTCGCCTACACGTCGCCGGGGACGTCGATATCACGCCGTACGCCGGGGTCGTCGACGGAGACGAGAACGCTCGCATCGCTCTCCAGCAGGATCTCGCGACCGCCGACGTCGCCGTCGACGTCGGTGAGCGCGTCGAAGAACCGCTCGTCGAACAGCACCGGGTTGCCGCGGGTGCCGTCGAACGCCGCTGCGATCGCATCACCGGCGTCCGCAGCGTACGCCGTCACCAGTGTGTCTACCGACGCGGGCGAGACGAACGGCATGTCGCCGAGCGCGACGACGGCGGCGTCAGGTTCGCGGTCGCGCTCGCGAATCGCCCGGATTCCGGTCCGGAGCGACGACGCCTGGCCGGTGTCGTAGGCCTCGTTGACGACGGTCTCGACGGCGAGTCCCTCCAGTTCGCTCCGAACCCGATCGGCCTCGTGGCCGAGAACGGCGACGACCGGATCGACGGCACTGCGAACGAGCGTGCGTGCGGCGTGACGGACCACCGGCTCGCCCTCGACCGTCGCCAGCAGCTTGTTCTCGTCACCGAAGCGGCTGCTCGTCCCGGCGGCGAGCAACACCCCGGCCACCGCCGGTGCGTCCGACCGCGAGTCGGGGTCGCGAGGGAGGTCGGCAGGTTCGACGACGGGAAGCGCGGCCGTCGCGGGCCGTTCCGGCGTCTCGTCGGACGAGTCCTCCGTCATCGCTCCAGCACCGTCGACGGAACGACGGCGACCTCCTCGTCGGCGGCGACGGCGTCCGTCGTCAGCACGAACCCGTCGGCTCGGCTCGCACGCGTGCTCGAGGAGAGGACGCTCGGATCGAACGTGGTCTCGTAGATCGAAAGCGGCGAGTCGACGTGGCCGAGCGGCATCGCGGTTCCGTCCTCGAGCGCGACGGGAATCGCGTAGGTGAAGCCGGCGGTGGCGATCCCGACGTCGCGGGCCATCCCCGCGGAAACCGTCGGCAGTGACGCGTCGCCGGTAAAGAAGGGCCGGGCGACGAGCGCCGTCACCAGATAGGCACCGACCGGCTTCCCGGGGACGGCGATCGCCACCGCGTCGTGGTCGGGGAGCCGCGCGACGGCGATCGGTTTCCCCGGGCGCAGCCGGACGCGATGGAACAGAACGTCGCCGAGGGCGTCGAGCGTCCGGACGACGTAATCCTTGTCGCCGACGCTCGTCCCGCCGGTCGTGACGACGACGTCGTACTCGCGGGCGAGTTCGTCGATTCGGGACTCGACCCGATCGTTCGCGTCGGGGACCGAGCCCTCGTACGTCGCGTCGTGTCCCCATTCTCGGACGAGCCCCGCGAGCATCGGCGAGTCGAGGTCGCGGTGGCGTCCCTCGTGAATCTCGGTTCCGGTCGCCACCAGTCCGACGGACGCCCGCTCGCGAACGACGACGTCGTCGATGCCGAGGTCGCCGAGCAACAGCGCGTCCTTCGCCCCGAGTCGATCGCCCGCGTCGAACAGTTCCTCTCCCTCACTGACGTTGCTGCCCCGCTGGTAGACGTAGGTCCCCGGTTCGAGCTCCGTCCCGGTGAGCCGACCGTCCTCGACGGTCGCTTCTTCGCGCTTGAGAACCGCGTTCGCCGACTCCGGCACCGGCGCACCGGTCGCGATCCGAACCGCCGTCCCGGCCTCGAGCGTCGGCGGCTCGTCTTCCGGGTACACCGGTTCGTCGACCACCGCGAGCGGATACTCGTCGGTCGCGTCGAACGCGAAGCCGTCCATCGTCGCGTGGCTGTGTGCGGGGACGTCGACCGGCGCACGGATCGGCTCCGCGAGCGTCCGACCGGCCAGTCCGTCGAGCGAGACGCGCTCCGTTCCGAGCGACGAGAGCCACTCCGCTCGAAGCGCACGAACGCGCTCGACGGCCGCATCCAGTTCGATCAGATCGTCGCCGTCGTGTGATTTCTCGTCGGTCATCGGTGTGAACTACCGCCGGAACGTGGTTTTCGATTAACACTAATGTTTATTTGTGTGGTACGGGATAACATATGATGTGGTAAATAGTATGCACATAGTGCAGGGTTATAAAAGATGACGGCGGCCGACACACGACCCTCGCGGATCGAGACCGGGTGGTCGTAATGGAGTTCGACGGGGAGTTCGAACTCGAGGAGGTACCGCCGGAGAAGGCGTGGATCGTCCTCTCGGACCCGATCGCGGTCCGAAATTCGCTGAAGGGCTGTCGGTACATTACCCCGATGGACGACGACTTCAGTTTCGACGAATACGAACCCGACGAGGACCTGGAGACGCTACCCGAGGCCGATCCGGAGACCGTCGCCGCACGCGCGTTCGAAGAAGGCCGGGAGTACGCCGCGCTGATGCAGGTCGGAGTCGGGAGCGTCAAACCCCGGTTCGAGACGTCGGTGACGATCCAGGAGCGCGACACGGAGTCGTTCGTCATGGTCGCGACCGGAAGCGGGACCGCGAGCGGGAGCAGCTTCAGCATGGACTCGGGGATGCAGATTCACCCGCTCGAGGACGGCGACGGCTCGCGGATCGAGTGGTGGACCGAAGCCGACATCTCGGGACGCATCGCCCAGCTCGGTTCGCGGGTCATCGACCCCGTCGCGAACAAGATCGTGGGCAACTTCTTCGGAGATATCGAACAGCAAATGACCGACGTCGACGAGGAGACGGATTCGGGCATCACGGACCGGATCCGCGGAATGTTATGAAACCAGCACAGTTCGAGCAACACGAGCCCGAGACCGTCGAGGAAGCCGTGAGCCTGCTCGAGAGTCTCGACGATCGGGCGATTCTGGCCGGCGGACAGAGCATGGTTCCGATGCTCCGGTTCCGACTCGCGGTTCCGGAGACCGTCATCGACATCAACCGAATCGAGAGCCTCGATTACCTCGAAGAGGACGACGAGTGGCTCAGAATCGGCGCGCTCGCACGCCACGCGGACGTCGAGGAGTCCGAGCTGATCGCCGAGAAGTACGGCAGCTTCGCCGACACGGCACCGCTCGTCGCGGACCCGCAGATCCGCAATCGCGGCACGGTCGCCGGCGCGATCGCGCAGGCGGACCCGAAAGGCGACTGGGGGAGCGTCCTGCTCGCACACGAAGGCGAGGTCGTCGCGCAGGGCCCCGACGGCGAGCGGGTCATCCCCGCGGACGACTTCTTCCTGTTGCCCTACGATACGACCCTCGACGAGAACGAACTGCTCACCGAACTTCGCGTCCCGGTGCCGGCCGATCGTGAGGGAAGCGCCTACCACAAGCTGAAACGGAAGGTCGGCGACTACGCGATGGCCGGCTCGGCCGCACGGCTCGTCCTCGACGAGGACGGACGCATCGAGCGCGCCGGCATCGGACTCACTGCCGTCGACATCACGAACGTCCGGGCGACCGACGCCGAGGCGCACCTCGAGGGTGAACGGCCTGGGAGCGAACTGTTCAAGCGCGCGGGCGAGCTGGCGGCCGAGCAGTCCAACCCCGAGTCCGACGAACACGGCGATGCGGACTACAAAGAACGCATGGTGAACGTCCTCACCCAGCGCGCGCTCGCCGACGCCGCCGAGCGTGCCGGACTGGTCAAACGGAGGGTATCACAGTGACAAACGCACGAGAGATCACGCTGACGGTCAACGGAACCGAACACACGATCGAGGTCGAACCGCGGCAACTGCTCGTCCACGCCATCCGGGAGGAACTGGACCTGACCGGGACGCACATCGGGTGTGACACCGGGAACTGCGGCGCGTGTACCGTCATCAAAGACGGGGAGCCGATCAAGTCCTGTCTCATGTTCGCGACCCAGGCCGACGGGAGCGAGCTCATGACCGTCGAAGGCATGGAGGATCTCCCCGAAGCGCGCGGCGAATTGCATCCGTTGCAGGAAGGGTTCCGCGAGGAACACGGGCTCCAGTGTGGCTACTGTACGCCCGGGATGCTCATGTCCGGAAAGGCGTTACTCGACGAGAACCCGGATCCGAACGAGGACGAGATCCGCGAAGCGATCAGCGGCAACCTCTGTCGGTGTACCGGCTACCAGAACATCGTGCGATCGATCGAGTACGCCGCGGACGAACTCGAGTCGGTCGCGGCCGCGGACGGCGGTGAGCGACCCACGGATTCGCGATCCGCGTCGGAGACCCGATCCGACGGCGGCGTCGCCGTCGACGGCGAGTTCGACTGCGGCGTCGAGAACTGCTGTGGTGGGCCGACGACCGATCGCGAACGCGGAGGTGAGTCAGAATGAGCAGCGATTCCGAACAGTACGCGGAGGCGGAGGACGGCGGCCCCCAGCCCGAGAAGCACTGCGGTCACGGCCGTGGTGGGATGGGTGAAGAGGTCAAACGAAAGGAAGATCAGCGGTTCATCACCGGTCGCGGCAACTACGTCGACGACATCAAGAAACCGGAGATGCTCCACTGCGAACTCGTCCGCAGTCCGCACGCACACGCCCGCATCGAGGACATCGACAAATCTCGGGCGCTGAAGGTCGACGGAGTCGTCGCCGTCCTCACCGCGGAGGACTTGCTCGAGTACGACCTCGCGACGATGCCGACGCTGATGGACGACACGCAGGACGTGCTGGTCAACGACAAGGTCAAGTTCCAGTCCCAGGAGGTCGCGGCCGTCATCGCGGACGATCGGTACGCGGCGAAAGACGGGGCGGAGAAAGTCGTCGTCGACTACGACGTGCTCGAGCCGGTCGTCGACGCCGAGGAGGCCCTCGAGGACGACGCCCCGGTGATCAGAGACGACATCGAGGGCAAGGAGGACAATCACTGTCTCGACTGGGAGACCGGCGACGAGGAGGCCACCGCCGCGGCCTTCGAAGAGGCCGACGTCACCGTCGAGGAGGACATGCTCTACCAGCGACTGCACCCCGCCCCGATCGAGACCTGCGGTGCAGTCGGCGACTACGATCCCGGCAAGGACAAGCTGACGGTCCACATGACCTCGCAGGCGCCGCACATCCACCGGACGCTGTTCGCGCAGGTCTCGGGGATCCCCGAACACAAGATCCGGATCGTGAGCCCCGACGTCGGGGGCGGATTCGGGAACAAGGTGCCGATCTATCCCGGCTACGTCGTCGCCGCCGCGGCGTCGTACGTGCTCGAACGGCCGGTGAAGTGGATCGAAGAGCGATCGGAGAACATCCAGTCGACCGGGTTCGCACGCGACTACGACATGACGGGCGAACTCGCGGCGACCGACGACGGCGAGATCCTGGCGGTTCGAACCGACGTGCTGGCCGATCACGGCGCGTACAACGCCGTGGCCCAGCCGTCGAAGTTCCCCGCCGGGTTCTTCAACATCTTCACGGGGTCGTACGACGTCGAGACGGCCTACGGGTCGCTGACGGCGGCCTACACGAACAGCGCACCGGGCGGCGTGGCGTACCGGTGTTCGTTCCGCGTGACGGAGGCGGTCTACCTCATCGAGCGGATGGTGAAGGTCCTCGCGGACGAACTCGGGATGGATCCCGCCGACGTTCGGCGGAAGAACTTCATCCAGCCGGACCAGTTCCCCTACGAGAGTCCGACGGGGTGGAACTACGACTCGGGCGACTACGAGACGGCGCTCGACAAGGCCCTCGAGATGGCCGACTACGAGGCCTACCGCGAGGAACAGCAACGCCGGATCGAGGAGGACGCCGACAAACTGCTCGGGATCGGTATCTCCTCCTTTACCGAAGTCGTCGGGGCCGGCCCCGGGAAGTCCTGCGACATCGCCGGCGTCGAGATGTTCGACTCCGCCGAGATCCGGGTCCACCCGACCGGGAACGCGACGGTCCGGGTCGGCGTCCAGACGCAGGGCCAGGGCCACGAAACGACGTTCGCCCAGATCGTCGCCGAGGAACTCGGGATGGACGTCGACGACATCACCGTCGAACACGGCGACACCGACACCGATCCCTACGGCCTCGGCACGTACGGCTCCCGGAGTACGCCCGTCGCCGGCGCGGCGGCCGCCGTCGCCTCGCGCAAGGTTCGCGAGAAGGCGAAAGCGATCGCGGCGAACGAACTCGAGGCTGCCGAGGAGGACATCACGTGGGACCGCGAGAGCGGCGAGTTCCACGTCGCCGGCGCGCCGGATCGATCGATCTCGATCACCGAGATCGCCGCCGGGGCGTACATGAACCACCCCACGAGCGAAGAGCCGGGGCTCGAAGCGGTCAACTACTACGATCCGCCGGAGATGACGTATCCGTTCGGGTCCTACGTCGTGATCGTCGAAGTCGACCGCGAGACCGGCGAGGTCGACTTCGAGAAGTTCGTCGCCGTCGACGACTGCGGCAACCGGATCAATCCGATGATCATCGAGGGCCAGATCCACGGCGGCCTCGCCCAGGGGATCGGAACGGCGATGCTGGAACACGTCACCTTCGACGACAACGGCAACGTCACCGGTGGCGACTTCATGAACTATCTGCTGCCGACCGCGATGGAGATCCCCGAATTCGAGACGGGCCACACCGTCACGCCGTCACCCCACCACCCGATCGGCGCGAAAGGGGTCGGCGAGTCGCCGACGGTCGGTTCGCCGCCGGCGATCGTCAACGCGGTCGTCGACTCGATGGCCCACGGCGGCATCAGCCACGTCGAGATGCCGATGACCCCCGACGTCGTCTGGGAGAAACTCGACGAAGCGGGACTCGCGGCCGATCCCGCCGACAACATCGCGCTCGAGTTCGATGACCAGCGGAGCGACGAGGCGGCGGACGACTGAGCGGCGGTCGCCCGGGAACCGACGGGTCCAACGGCCGCCACGTCGACCCGCCGCGAGCGAGGGAATCTCGCGACCGGCCCGATCGGTTCCGATCGCGGCTCGTGCCCGTGTGACGGGCACACGCGCCGACACGACACGACCGAAATGACAGCAGACACACCACCAGACGCCGACGAGACCGAGGCGACTACCGATCGAGCAGCTGTAGCGTCCGACGGGGAGCTCGCGGAGCGAGAGCGAGCCCTGAGAAATCGCGACGAGCCCTACGCCCGCGCGACCGTCGTCCGCCGCGAACCGCCGGTTTCCGCCAACGTCGGCGATCGGGCGCTCGTCACGGCCGACGGCGACCTCCACGGGTGGATCGGCGGTGCAGCCTGCGCCCAGTCGCGGGTCGTCAGCGAGGCCCAGTCGGCCATCGCGAACGACGAACCACAGTTGATCGGCCTCGCACCCGATCCCGACGACGTCGATCGGCCCGGACTCGCGGCCTTTCCGATGCTGTGTCACAGCGAGGGAACGCTCGAAATATTCGTCGAACCGGTGATTCCGGCGACGCGACTCCTCGTCGTGGGTGGGTCGCCGATCGCCCGCTCGCTCGTCAGGCTGGCGACCGAACTCGACGTCGACGTGACGATCGTCGATCCCGAGGCGGCGGACGCGGATCTCCCGGACGGGACGAGCGTCCTCTCCACGCTCGAACCCGACGAGATCGCCGAGGCGGTCGGTGCGGGCCCGTTCGTCGTCGTGGCCTCGATGGGAGAGTTCGACGCTCGTGGCGTCGCTGCCGGCGTGCTCTCGGATGCACCGTACGTCGGACTCGTCGCGAGTGACGCCCGCGCGACCGAGGTCGTCGACCGGGCTGCCGGCCTCCTGGATCGCGATCCGGCGGCGGTTCGAGACGCGATCACGAATCCGGCGGGCGTCGACATCGCGGCCAGGTCCGCGGCCGAGATCGCGACGAGCCTGCTGGCCGAACTGGTCGACGTGCGGGCCGACACCGGGACGAGTACGGCGTCCGCGATCGACTCGAGCGCCGATACGGACGACGCCGAACGCGCCGGTTCCGACGACGAGGAGTCGGTCACCGAGGCGTCGGCGATCGATCCCGTCTGCGGGATGACGGTCGACCCTGACGACGCCCCGAGCGTCACCCACGAGGGGACGACGTACTACTTCTGTTGTCCCGGCTGTGCGGACTCCTTTCGAAACGAGCCCGACGAGTATCTAGAGGCGACCGAAGACGGACCGATGGAATCAGTATGACGGGCGATACGCCGGTGACGCCGGTCGACGCGCTGTCCGAATCGGAGATCAGGGAGCGCTTCGAGCGCCGGAACTACGTCGCGGACGACCGCGTGATCACGACCGTACAGCTCGCCCTCCAGCTCGGGCGACCGCTCCTCGTCGAGGGGCCGCCCGGCAGCGGAAAGACCGAACTCGGCAAGGTCCTCGCCGACGGGTTCGACACGGAGCTGATTCGGCTCCAGTGTTACGAGGGACTCACGGCCGAGAACGCGCTCTACGAGTGGAATTACACGAAACAGCTGCTCGCGGTGCAGTCGAACGAGGGAACGGTGGCCGGCAGATCCGCGAGGTCCGACGCCCCGCCGGACGACCCGGAAACCGGCCCCGGCTCCGACGCCGAAATCGACGGCCCGCCGTCCGTATTCGACGACGAGTACCTGCTCGAGCGACCGCTCTTGCGCGCGCTCACCGCCGGCGGCGACCGATCGCCGGTCCTGTTGATCGACGAAATCGACCGCGCAGACGAAGGGTTCGAGGCCTTCCTGCTCGAACTCCTCTCGGATTATCAGGTGTCGATTCCGGAACTGGGGACGATCAGCGCCGAGAACCCGCCGATCGTCGTCCTCACCTCGAATCGCACTCGCGGTCTCAGCGACGCGCTCAAGCGGCGGTGTCTGTACCTGCACGTCGAGCCGCCGTCGTTCGAGACGGAGTACGAGATCGTCTCCCGCAAGGTCCCCGAACTCGACGCGGCGATCGCGGCCGAAGTGTGCGCCGTCGTCGAACGCCTCCGGGAGGAATCGTTCCTCAAACGACCGGGCGTCGCCGAGACGCTCGACTGGGCGCGTGCGATCGCGGCACTCCGATCCGAGGGCGAGGCCGAATCGCTCTCGACGGCCGAAATCGAACGGACGATCGGTTGCCTCCTCAAGGAAGTCGAAGACGTCACCCGCGTCGACACCGCCTTGCTCGAACAGCTCCACGCGGCCGCCGCTGCGGCCGACGAGCGAGTCGAACCCGCCGACACATGACCCCCAACCGGAACTCCTCGGACGCCGTCGACGACTCCCGTCGAGTCGACGCCGCGCGTGACGACATGCGAGGGCTCGATCGACGGCCCGGGAACGGGTTGCCGGACTTCGAGGCTGCACGCACCCACGTGCTGACGGAACTCGTTCGCTTCGTCGGCCGTCTCCGCCGCGAGGGCGTCCCCGTGGCGGCGAACGGCACCCTCGAGGCGGCGCGAGCGCTCGCCGTGGTCGGACTCGGTGATCGGGAACGCGTCCGCGACGCGCTCCGTGCAACGCTGCTCACCGGGGCGAACGACCGCGAGGCGTTCGAGGAGTCGTTTCCCACGTTCTGGCATCGCGTGCGGACCGGAATCGATCGAATAGCGACGCACGAAGGGGCGCGTTCGTCCGACGGGGCCGACCCAGCCGACTCAACCGCAACGGAACACCGGGAGTCCGAGCCGTTGTCCGCCGCCGATCCGCCGTCGCCCGACTCGAGCGACGGCCCGGAGACGGTCGACGTCCGGATCGCGACCGGCCGCCGGCACGCGACCGGGGAGCGCCCGAGCGGCGACGGCGGTGACGACGCGCGTCGGTATAGCGCCGTCGGGGGACGCGCCCCCGTCACGGCCGACGGCGTGTCGTTGTCCGACGACGACGGCGCAGCGATCGACCGGTTCGTCGATGCGCTGGCGTCGATCCCCGGTCGGCGCACCCGTCTGGCCCCGGGCGGTGACCGCATCGACGCTCGACGAGCGCTCCGGACGAGTCTCGGGACCGGAGGGACGGCGATGGAGCTGCCGACCCGCGAATCGGTCCCGAGCGAACTTCGCTGCTGTCTGTTGCTCGACGTCAGCGGCTCCGTCCTCGATACGATCGACCGCGAAACGCTGCTCGCCGTGGCGGAACGAGTACAGGGAGTCGCACGAACGGGGTCCGTCTTCCTGTTCGACACGGATCTCGTCGACGCGACCGAGCAGTTCGAGCGCGCGGACGGCGATCCGGCCGCGGCCCTTCGAGAGGCCGAGATAGAGTGGGGTGGCGGCACGCGGATCGGCGACGCGTTCGAAACGCTCCGGCGACGCCACCCCCACGCGGTGGACCGGCGGACCGTCGTCGTCGTGGTCAGCGACGGTCTCGACGTCGGTGACCGGACGACCCTGGAGGACGGGATCACCTGGCTCGCCCGCCGAGCCGACGCGATCGTCTGGCTCAATCCGCTCGCAGTATCGCCGGCGTACGAACCGCGGTCGCGAGGGATGGCGACGTGTCTCCCCTACGTCGACGGCCTGTTCGGCTTCGCGGAACCGGCCGACCTCGCCGAAGTCGCTCGACAACTCGAGCGCCGCGGGATCGGCGGGCCGATCGGCTACGAACACGATCCGCGCCGCGTCGGGACCGGAGACGACCCGCAGAGAGACGAGGGAGACGGAGCATGATCGACCCGATCCTTCCGGCCGTCGTCGACCGACTCCGCTCGATCGGCGCTCTCGAGGGAGCGACGGCGGAGCGCGTCACGCTCGGTGACGCGACGCTCATGGTCGAACTCGCGGGCGTCGAGTCCGGAACCGGGGCCGAAGCCGGAACTGCGGACGTAGCCGGTGGCTCCCGGGGAAGCCACCGAACCGCCGGCTTCGCCCATCGACCGCCCGGGAACGGACGGACGGCGGACGCTCTCGACGAGTCGACGGACGGCGTCGACGTCGAAACGCTCGTCCGGTGGGCGACGCGAACGCCGGGCGGATCGTCGACCGAAACGATCGGCTATCCCGGGACACCGCGAGACGGCACGCTGCTCGAGCGCGCACTCGGCGTCGCCGCGATCAACGCGCTGTCGGCACCGTTCGTCGACTGGAACCCGGGCGATCCGATGGCGTTGCTGGATCCGGCCGTCGACGCGATCACGACGGTCGGCCTCTTCCGGCCCGCGTTCCGGAAGTTCGCCGACGTCGACGTTCGCGTCATCGAACGGACCGACGTCGGATCGGTGTCCTCTCCCGACGGCGTCAGCGTCACGACGTTCCGACCGGACGCGGCGAGCGCGGCGATGGCGGACGCGGACGTCGTCTTCGTCACCGGCTCCACGTTCGTGTACGGCGGTCTCGAGGCGTACCTCGAGGCCGCGCCGGCGGCGGCGACGGTCGTTCTGATCGGTGCGACCGCGTCGGTCCTTCCCGGACCGGCGTTCGCGGCCGGGGTGGACGTCGTCGCCGGGGCGTCGGTAACCGAAACCGAACGCGATCGCGTCCGCGAGGCCGTCCGAGCAGGCGCGTGCGGAACTGACCTGCACGACGCCGGCGTTCGGAAAGTGTACGCGGTGGCCGATCGAGCCACCGGACCGGGCCAGGCCCTGAAACGCGTGCGAAACGAGCGGCCGGATCGAGACGACACGACGAACGACTGAACTGGAGGTGCGAACTATGACACAACGCAACTGGAGTGTTCCGGAGACAGAGGTGGTACAGCGCATTCACGAGCGACTCGACGCGGCGGGGACGGACGTCCTCGCGACGATCGTCGACGTCGAGGGGAACGCGTACCGACGGCCGGGTGCGAAAATGCTCCTCGACGAAGCGGGCGACGGCGTCGGCAGCATTACGGCCGGCTGTCTCGAAGACGAACTGCTCGCGACGGCCGAGTCGGTTCGCGAACGCGGCCGCCCGGAGCTGGTAACGTACGATCTGATGGAGGACGACGACGTCTGGGGCCTCGGGGTCGGCTGCAACGGGATTATCGACGTTCTGCTGGAGCCGCTGACCGACGCCTATCGCCCGACGGTCGAGGCATTCGCCGACGGGCGGAACGTAGCCGTTCTCACCGTTCTCGAGGGCTCGGAGGGACCGCTCGACCGTGGCGACCGCGTGTACTACTATCCGGACGAGGGAGTCCTCACGACCCCGGACGGTGAACCGGCGACGGACTGGCCCGCCGACCTCTCGGGCCCCGCGGCCGACCTCGCCGAACGCGGGCGAGCCGACGTCGTCGAGGTCGCTCTGCAGGGGAGCCAGCTGGAGGTGTTCGTCGACGGACTCACGGCGCCGACGGAACTGGTCGTCTTCGGATCGGGTCACGACGTGGGGCCGGTCACCGAACTGGCCGCGATGAACGACTTCCGCGTCACCGTCGTCGGCTTCCGCGGGAGCGTCGACCTCGAGGACCGGTTTCCAGCGGCGGACGAAACGGTGACGACCTCGCCGGCGGCCGTCGACGACGCGATCGACCTCGACGATCGGACCTACGCGGTCGTCATGACCCACAACTTCGTCGACGATCGGTTGACGATCGAGCAGCTACTGGATTCGCCCGTCCCGTACGTCGGCCTGATGGGGCCTCGCAAGCGGTTCGAGGAAATGCTCGAGGAGTTCGAGAGCGAGGGCCGGACGTTCGAGGAGGCGGCGCTATCGAGGCTGTATACGCCGATCGGACTCGATCTCGGCGGCGGTTCTCCCTACCAGATCGCCCTCAGTATCGTCGCGGAGGTACTGGCGGTGTCCAACGATCGGACGCCGCGCCACCTGAAGAGCCGCGAGGGCCACATCCACGATCGCGTCGCCGTCGACTCGAACGGCAACGTCCCGTCACAGTAGCGCGGTCCTCGATCGACGGTCGCTCCAGGGTCAGTCTCGAGTCGTGGTGAAGACGGTCTCTCGTAGCTTCGTACCCGCCGTTCCTGTTCGATCAGACGGGTGCGAACCCGGTAACGTTCCGAAGTCCCAACTCGAATGACGCCCGTCTGACGTTTTGTCCGGGGCGAAAACGGGGTAACTTTCAAGACGAGAGAGTGTGAGCTACGGACAACCGGTGAATCGCGTGAGCAAGGAATTCGTACACAGCGATCCAGACGCCGACGGGCGATCCGATCGAAAATCCGACGCGGGTGCCGACCGGGCCGTCGATTTGCAGCGGGACGTAACGGTCGATCGAACCGCCGACGTGACGGCGGACGCGCCAGCCGGTCGAGACGGGGACACGGTCTCCGCGACCAGACTGGTGTTCGGCATGGGATCGACGCCGGACAGCGTCGACCCGGGGATCGAACCGGCAGAGCGGACGTCCCTCGAGGCGGCCGACGTCGATCCCGACGCGGTCGCGAGCAAGGAGTACTCCTACCGGATGCTGCTCGACGCCGGCGTCGACGAACCGGTGGCGGACGACCTCCGGCGGCGGTTCTCGCTCCCGTGGTCGTTCGAGAACGACGGCGACCTCGATCGCCGATCGACCGAGATCCGGGGGCTGGGCGCCGCCGAGCGCGAGTGGATCGCCGTCAGCGGGGACGAGGACTGGCAGTCGTTCGACTACACCGAATCCCGCGACCTCGACGTCGTGCGAGAGGAACCCACCGATCGGCCATATCCGGAACCGACGCCGGTTACCGCCGTCGTGGGCGTCGGCCCGGACGACGCCGATCGGCTGGCCGAGGCTGGCGTCGTGTCGGCAGAGCGGCTGGCGACGATCGACGCCTTCGCGATCGCGAAGGCGCTCGACTTCGACGTCCTTCACGTCCGCTTCTGGCGACACAACGCGCGCGAACTGGTCGACGCGTGACGTCCGCGACTCGCGCCGATGCGTGCCGTTCGCGACCCGTTCGAAATCGGTAACGTAGCGCATGCCGGCCACGGTCCCCGGTCGCGGTACGAGTGACGAACGCAGCGGGTGTTGGCCGGCCCCCGATTACGCCGCGAGTACCGATCGGATAGCGGATTCCTGACCCGGCCCGTCGTCAGTCTCGCCCGCAGTATTCGATCCCGGTAACGGGAATCGCGACGCTACGCGCGCATCTTTACTACTGGAATGAGTAATTTCGATAATCCGGACCATCAGAGATATATAGCGGCCTCGTGGACCATCTACCAGATGATTCCGATCGACGACTCTCCGATCGTTCGCGACGGCAAGTCACTGATTCTCGCGATGGATCACGGTCTCGAACACGGCCCCGTCGACTTCGAGGAGGTCCCGGAGAAACTGGATCCGTCGACGGTCTTCGAGACGGCGACCCACGACGCCGTTACCGCGATGGCGGTCCAGAAGGGGATCGCGGAGGGGTACTACCCCAGCTACGAGGACGACGTCAACCTGCTGGCGAAACTGAACGGGACCTCGAACATGTGGATGGGCGAACCCGACTCGGCGATCAACTGTTCGGTCGACTACGCCGTCGAACTCGGTGCCGACGCCGTCGGCTTCACCGTCTACAGCGGGTCGAATCACGAGGTCGAGATGTACGAGGAGTTCCGCGAGGTCCAGGAGCAGGCCCGCGACTACGACCTCCCCGTCGTCATGTGGTCGTATCCGCGCGGACAGGGACTGAAGAACGACACCAAGCCGTCCACTATCTCGTACGCGACCCGCATCGGCCTCGAACTGGGTGCCGACATCGCGAAGGTCAAGTACCCCGGCAGCACCGAGGCGATGGAACACGCCTGCAGGGCCGCGGGTGACATGAAGGTCGTCATGAGCGGTGGCTCCAAGACCTCCGACTACGAGTTCCTCTCGACCGTCGAGGCCGCCGTCAACGCCGGCTGCAAGGGGCTCGCCGTCGGCCGCAACGTCTGGCAGCGCGAGGACCCCACCCGCATCCTCGACGCGCTCGAACGGGTCATCTACGAGGAGGAAACCGCCGACGCTGCACTCGAGGCGTAACCGTGACTGTGTCGGATCCAGTCGTCGAGAACGCCGTCGCGACGGTCAGCAGAACGGCCACCGAGATCCGGCAGGGTCTGGTCGGCCGTCGCGGCACGGTCGACGAGGAAAACCCCACCGGCGACACCCAGGTCGAGGCCGACGTCTGGGCCGACGACCTGCTGGCCGATCGGCTCTCGTCGATCGACGGCGTCGGACAGTACGCCAGCGAGGAGCGACCCGAGCCGATGGACTGTGGCGGCGACCCCGCCACCGAGTCGGACACCTACGCGATCGCGGTCGATCCGCTGGACGGGTCGTCGAACCTCAGGTCGAACAACTCGATGGGGACGATCTTCGGCATCTACGACGCCCGGGTGCCGGCACGGGGAGAGACGATCGTCGCCGCGGGGTACGTGCTCTACGGGCCGATCACGACGATGGTGGTCGCGACCGACGAGACCGTCACCGAGTACGAACTGACCGGCGGCGAACGGACCGTCGTCCGGCGGGACGTGACCTTACCCGATGACCCCGTCGTCTACGGCTTCGGCGGCCGCGTCCCGGACTGGCCGGACGAGTTCCGCGAGTACGCACGGACGATCGAGGACGAACTGAAACTCCGGTACAGCGGGGCCATGATCGGCGACGTCAACCAGGTGCTCACCTACGGCGGCATCTTCGGCTATCCCGGCCTCGAGTCCCGCCCCGAGGGGAAGCTTCGCCTGCAGTTCGAGGGGAACCCGATCGGCTACGTCGTCGAGCAGGCCGGCGGCCGGTCCTCGAACGGCGAGACGTCGCTGCTCTCCGTCGACCCCGACGAGCTTCACGAGCGAACGCCGCTGCACGTCGGTTCCGCCGCGTTGATCGATCGGCTCGAGTCGACGCTCGGGTAGCTCTCGCGCCGGCCGCCTCGCACGCGGCGGGCGGCCACGCCTCACGTCCGCCTCTCGTCTCTCCGGCCACCGGATCGCCGGTCACCTCCGTCGCGCACTCGGTGAGCGGCGTCACCCCCACCCGGCGGTGAACTGGACGTAGCCGCCGACGCCCAGGATGAGCGCAGCGTAGAACGCCCACTGGGGCCAGCCGGTCGCGAGGAAGACCAGCGTCACGAAGACGACCCAGAGGCTAACGATGAGGAAGTCGACGAAGAGCCGGGTCCCGATTCTCACGACGCTGCGTCCGGTTCCGCGTCGACTCGATCGGGTTCGATCGTTACTCATCGGGAGGGCCCTCGCTCGAACCGGTGGCGCTCGCGGATCGGTGCCAGTTCGGACCCGTGAAACCGGGGATCGATGACCGTTCAGGGTGGTGGACGCGTGTGGGTTCCATGATGCGTACTCAGAAGTGATAGCCGTACTGCTCGGTCAGTTTGTAGGCGGCGACGCCCCAGACGTAGCTCTGGCCGGGCCACCAGGTTCGGGCGTTGTTGAACCCCGCGATGAGGACGTCGCCGTCCTCGCCGTCGGGATCGGGGTGGTAGCTCACCGACCCGCTGTCGCCGTCGGTCAGGTCCATCTCGCCGCCCCAGCGAATCTGGCCGCTCCGACAGAACTCGTCGGTGAAACAGGTGACGGCGTCGATTCCCTGGATCCGACCGACCGTGTGGCCGGTCAGGGCACCGACCTTCTCGAGCTGTGCCCCGCGCGCGACGAGGTCGGCGAGCCCCCAGCGGGTGAACTGGCCCCGGACCCGGACCGGCGTCGGCGCGTCGATACGATTCGAGGGGCTGAACTCGCCCGTTGGCTCCACCGCGACGACGTCTTCGACCGCGTGGGCGTACTCGACGGTGCCGAGATCGATCCGTTCCGCCCCTTGAATCGGAAGTGACAGTTCGCCAGCCCGCAGGTCTTCGAACGCGTGTTCGGCCGTCACGAAGAACTCCTGTTCGTCGTCGGGATGGTACATCGCCGGGCCGAGCGTCGCCAGGCTCGAGGGGGTTTCACAGGCGACGCCGCTCGGGACGGTCTGGTCCGCGAGGGAGTCGACGACGCGCGGTTCGAGCGATTCGAGGCCGTCCTCGAGCTCCTGAATGTCGACGATCGTCTCGACGTCGATCGAGATTCCGTCCGCGAGTTCGTCGAGAAACTGCTCGATCGAGTCGGCGTTGCTGGAGACACCGACCGAGACCGTGGCGGTGCCGCTGTCGTAGTCCCCGGGGACGACGGCACTGCCGAGATAGCCGGTGAACGCGACCCGAGCCAGCAGTTCGTTCAGTTCGATCGCCTTCTCGACGGCCGTGTACCACTCCACGGGTACGTGCCGCGTTCGTTCCTCGAGCGACCACGGGTCGTCGGGATCGGACCGGGAGAGGGCCGTCACGATGGGAACTTCGCCGTCGTCGGCGCCGAGGAAGTCGTCGACCCCGAGCAGGTGTGCCATTCCGATCGCGTAGCCACCGGTGGCGAGGGTTCGGAGGAACTCGCGGCGGTCCATTCCCGCGTCCAGTCGATCGCGAATCGTCGCCAGTTGTTGTTCTACGTGTCCGGTCTGAGTGTCAGGCATGTCGTCGATATCGATTCGTGGGCTCGTATACCGATGGACGCCCCACGCCAAAGCTAATCTTCAGCTACTCGCCGGTAGTGGTGAAATACTCGGCGAAATCGACGATAGTGATTGTGCCTGCACCTGCCGAGGAACCGCGACGAATCGGAACGGCGGTCGGCAGTCCGATTCCCATTATAATGTGTGAACGACGACAGGCGAGCGTTCGTGTGTGAGGCCCCTACACTGAGAGACGTCTCCGTGCTGGTGACCACGGAGGCAGACGAACTCACTTCCGATCGGTTCGCGCCCCCTCGATCCCCGATCCACCTCATCTCACCTGCTCGTGGTGAACTCCGACCGATCAGCGGTGATCGATTCGGCGCGAACCGGTCTCTCTATCCCCGACCGTCTCGCGTGGCACTTGCCGACGCGACGGAAAGGGGAAGTTCCGACGGGACTGGGAGTCCACGTACGTTTCGTTATCGGTGATGAACGATGTCGTTCACCGACCGACGACCGCCGAGGGAAAACGACTTGTAGCGGGGCGGTCACAAATTTTGCCATGAAAGTCCGAATCGCGGCAGGGGCCTCGGACGACGAGGCGTCGGCAATTGCCGCCGCGCTCGCCGAGCACGTCGGGAACACGGTCGAGGTGTACGTCGGCAGCGACGACGATCCGCTGGCAGTTCACGAGTACGACGCGGAGCCGTCACCGGGATCGGGCGCGAGCGGACAGCAGGTCGCGTCGACACCGGCGGACGACGTCGCGGCGGACGGCGACGAACTGGGCCCGACCGAACGCGAAGCGCTGCTCCGGGAGGAGATCGCGGACATCCTCGAAGGCGGCCCCGAGAAGTATCGAGCGGGATTGCCCGAGGAGGGGAAACTGTTCGTCCGGGATCGACTCGAGCACTGGTTCGGCGGCGAGGACGACGAGTTCCTCTTCGAGGACGGCAAGTTCGCGGCGTTCGACGACTGGCATCCCCGCGGTGCGGACCCGGACACCGACGATCGCCTCCCGGCGGACGGTCTCATCACGGGTGCCGCGACGTTCGAGGGACGAGACGTCCACTTCATGGCCAACGACTACACCGTCAAACGCGGGAGCATGGCCGAGAAGGGGGTCGAGAAGTTCCTCCGGATGCAACAGCGCGCGCTCAAGACGGGCCGGCCGGTGCTGTACCTGATGGACTCCTCGGGCGGCCGGATCGACCAGCAGACCGGCTTCTTCGCCAACCGCGAGGGAATCGGGAAGTACTACTACAACCACTCGATGCTCTCCGGGCGAGTCCCACAGATCTGCGTCCTCTACGGCCCCTGTATCGCCGGTGCGGCCTACACCCCCGTCTTCGCCGACTTCACGATCATGGTCGAAGGGATGTCCGCGATGGCGATCGCCTCCCCCCGGATGGTTCAGATGGTCACCGGCGAGGACATCGATCTGCAGGAGCTCGGTGGCCCAGCCGTCCACGCGCGCGAGTCCGGTTCCGCCGACCTGGTCGCGCGGGACGAGGAACACGCCCGCGAACTCGTGGCCCAGTTGATCACCTACCTGCCGGACAACGCCGACGAGAAGCCGCCTCGCCGGGACCCGATCGAGCCGGCGAAATCGCCCGCCGGAATCGACAGCGTCGTCCCACAGCACCCGAACAGAGGGTACGACATGACCGACGTCATCGATCGGCTCGTCGACGCGGGGTCGTACTTCGAATTGCGCCCCGACTACGGCGAGGAGATCATCACCGCCTACGCCCGCATCGGCGGCCGGCCGATCGGGATCGTCGCGAACCAGCCCGCCCACCGCGCGGGAGCGATCTTCCCCGACGCGGCCGAGAAGGCCGCGGAGTTCATCTGGAAGTCGGACGCGTTCAACGTCCCGATCCTCTATCTCTGTGACACGCCCGGCTTCATGGCCGGCTCCCAGGTCGAGAAAGACGGCATCTTGGAGCAGGGCAAGAAGATGATCTACGCGACCTCGGCGGCAACCGTGCCCCAGCAGACGGTGATCGTGCGCAAGGCCTACGGCGCGGGGATCTACGCGATGGGCGGCCCGGCCTACGACCCCGAGAGCGTCATCGGCCTTCCGTCCGGCGAGATCGCCATCATGGGTCCCGAGGCGGCGATCAACGCCGTCTACGCTCGCAAGCTCTCCGAGATCGACGATCCCGAGGAACGCGAGCGGAAAGAACAGGAGCTACGCGAGGCCTACCGCGAGGACATCGACGTCCATCGAATGGCCAGCGACGTGGTCATCGACGAGATCGTGCCGCCCAGTACGCTACGCGAGGAACTCGGTGCCCGCTTTGCGTTCTACGAGGACGTCGAGAAGGAGTTGCCGAGCAAGAAACACGGCACGATCATCTGAGGCCGCGTTCCCGCGCGCCAGCTTCGGGCCCCAGACGCGGAGTACGACCGACGGCTTCGAGAGATCGGACGACGAAATCCCTCGATACCGATCGGTTCGGCTCAGTTGTTCCTGATTACTTCTCCCGCCGATCGCCCTACGGCTGCAATAACAATACCGCGAGTGGTGGAACCGGCGCGTGCGGCGATCCCGCACGCTCTCCGGTGGCGCGGTCGCGATCGGTTCGACTCCGATCGAGAGCTTATGAGTTACGACGGCGCGTCCCTGCGCCGCCGATTGCCCGGTGAGGTCACGCCCGTCGAACTGGAGCGTGTACTCTGGATCGTCGTCGGGTTGTCGCTCGTCGGCGACGTCGTGACGACGTTCGTCGGCTTACACCTCGGCCTCAGCGAGTCGAACCCGATCGCCCGCGGTGCGATCTCCAGCCACGGGCTGGCCGGCATGCTCGCACTGAAAGGCGTCGCGATCGGGGTCGGGTTGCTCTGTCGCCCGCTCCTCCCGGCAGCCTACCGGGCGGTCGTCCCCGCCGGTCTCGCCCTCCCGTGGGCGGTGGCCGTCTGCGTCAACGTCTACATGATCGCGACGGTGACGTGAACGCGGCGCCCCTCCGATCCTCGCTCCTCGACGCACCCTCGTTCGACTCGGAGCGCTCGGCCGAGCGCTCCACGTGATCGACGGCCTCCTTCAGCGTCCGGTGTGGGTTCTACGTCACGTACTCGGTGACCTCTTCGATCCCCGGGTCCGACGAACAGATCTCGTAGAGGTCGAACACGTCGACCGTCTCGGGTCGCAGGACCTCGAGCCGAACCGATCGGTTTCGATCGTCGCCGGGAAGGGGTTCGTCATAATCCCGACACCAGAGCGATGAACAAAAACCCTGCCGATGGTGAGGCAGTGAGAGGCATGCAGCGGCGAATCGGTCCTGCACGGCGCTATCGGGGCACCGATTCAGCAGTCGATCGCAGGTGCTCACCGGGACCGATCGAGGGTGCGACGCCACTCCCGGACCTCCGCGAGGACGGCCGCCCACTGCTCGCTGGTGCCGGGGAACGTCCCGGAGGCAGTTCCGTCGCGTTGGGCTTCGAGCCTGGCTCGCACGTCGGCCGGCGTCTCGACGTTCCAGAAGACGAGTTCCGAGCCACCCGCGGTCTCGATCGTGACCCGTCCGTAGCCGATCAGTCGGCCGATCGGGTTCTGGGTGATTCTCGTGTTCTGGACGCGTTCCAGTCCGACGACGCGGACGGTGACGCCGAGGACTCCCGTTCTGACGGCGACCCGGCGGTTCGTGATCAGGAACGTCGTTCGGGAGACGCGGGCGTACTGCCAGCACGCCGGCGCGGCGAGGACCGGAAGCCAGAGCAGCCCCAGCGGCGAGAGGACCTCGAGTGCGACGGCTGCGCCGATCACGAGGGTCCCCACGACGGCGAGTGCGACCCACGGGTAGACGGTCTGGACCCGCGGCCCGCCCTGCCAGCGGATCGCCTCACCGTCCCCGAGTGCGAGCCACGCGACGTCCCGGTCGGCGGCTGTCCCGTCGCGCTCGGCGACCGATCGTCGGTCGGGAGTCGTCATCGCGGGGACCGGGGATCGTCCGAGTTCGAGCGCGCGTCCCCGGGTCGATCCGGGCGTGCATTCGACTCCGATTCCTCGACAGCCTCCCGGATCGCACGGAGTTCGGTGAGGATCTCGGCGAGGATGTCGTCGACCGGTTCCTCGTCTCTCGACCCGCGTCCGCCGCGATCGACGAGGTCGCTGATCCGTCCCTGGACGGCCCGCGGGTCGGGAACGGACTGGAACGCCAGTTCGACCCCGGAACCGCCCGCCGTGCTGACCTCGACCGTCCCGTAGCCGAAGTGGTTCCCCACGGCGCTCTGGGAGTACGAGATGTCCTGTACTTTCGCGTGTTCGATCCGCTTGACGTCCCGGGAGAACACTCCCGTCTTCTTGTAGAGGGCCTGGTTCGTGACGACGTAGTGGGTGTTCGTCACGCGAAGGTACTCGCTTGCTATGATGACGATCCCGATCAGGACGATCGAAAGCGGGATTCCGACGGCGAACGCCGGGACCAGCGTCCGCCGATCGGGGCCGCTGGCCCAGACGATCTCCTCGCCGTCCTCGAGCGAGAGCCACTCCAGCGCCGCGGGATCGAGGTCGGTCGCAGACATCACGTCCCCGCGTCCGCGGCGCGGTCGCGTTTCAGCGACAGGACGGTCCGATCGAACTCGAAGACGAGCGGTTCGTCCGGATCGTTGACTTTGAAGACCTCGACGTGCATGGTGACGATTCCGCGCTCGCCGTCGCTGGTCTCGCGCTTGTCCGTGACCGTCGACTGGACGCGGATCGTGTCGCCGTGAAAGACCGGATTCGGGTGTTCGACGTCGTCGTAGGAGAGGTTCGCGACGATCGTCCCGTCCGTCGTCTCGGGAATGGAAATTCCAACGGCGAGGCTCATCGTGTAGAGACCGTTGACCAGTCGCTCGCCGAACTGGGTGTCGGCGGCGAACTCGCCGTCGAGGTGAAGCGGTTGCTGGTTCATCGTCATGTCGCAGAACCGCTGGTTGTCGCTCTCGGAGATCGTTCGTCGGCGATCGTGTTCGATCGTCTCTCCGACGGTAAACTCCTCGTAGTACAGTCCGGACATAGGTGCGCAGTCACGGAGATCCTACAAAAACGTATCCTTCGATCGACGTGTCCGCCGGACCGATCGGCGACGGACGAGTGACCGAGGACCGGTCCCGCGACCGAATCCCGACGAGCGCAAGGCCTACGCCGAAGGTGACGCGACCCCGAGCATCGATCGGTGAGGCCCGTGACTGCACACCGAGTCGATACCGGGGCGCTCGGCGATTCGGAACGAGCGGCGACCGCCCTCGCGGACCGTGCGACGCCGATCCGAGACGGGTTCGACGACCTCGTCGAGGGCGTCGCCGACGCGGACGTCGTCCTGCTTGGCGAGGCGTCCCACGGGACGTCGGAGTACTACCGCCTCCGGGCGCGGCTCACGGCCGCGTTGCTCGCACGCCACGACTTCGCGTTCGTCGCCGTCGAGGGCGACTGGACCGACTGCTACGAGGTGACGCGGTACGTGACGGGGCGATCGGACGCCGACGGCGCGCGCGAGGTCCTCGAGGGGTTCGAGCGCTGGCCGACGTGGATGTGGGCCAACTGGGAGATCGTCGAGTTCCTCGACTGGCTGGCCGACCACAACGCCGATCGGCCGGACGACGACGTGGCCGGCTTCTACGGGCTCGACGTCTACGGCCTCTACGAGTCGATGGCCGCCGTGATCGACTACCTCGAGGAGGTCGATCCCGACCTCGCGGCCCGCGCGCGGGACGCCTACCACTGTTTCGAGCCGTACGGCGAGGACGCCCGCGAGTACGCCCAGTCGATCCGGCTGGTGCCCGAGGACTGCGAGGGCGAGGTGCTGGAGGTCCTCCAAACGCTTCGCGAGGACATTGCCGAACAGGAGTACGATGGCGACGACCCGCTCGAATCCTTCGCCGCCGAACAGAACGCGCTGGTCGCGAAGAACGCGGAGTCGTACTACCGTGCGATGGCCCGCGGCGACGCCAACTCCTGGAACGTCAGGGATCGCCACATGAGCGAGACGCTCGACCGCCTCCTCGACTTTCACGACGGCCCGGGGATCGTCTGGGCGCACAACACCCACGTCGGCGACGCCCGCGCGACGGACATGGTCGATCGCGGCAGGCTCAATCTCGGCCAACTCGTCCGCGACGAGGTCTGTGCGGACGAGACCGACGCCGCGGTCGTCGGCTTCGGCTCCCACCGCGGCACCGTCATCGCGGGTGCAGAGTGGGGCGCGCCGATGGAGCGGATGTCCGTTCCCGAGGCGCGATCGGGGAGCCACGAGGCCGTCTTCCACCGGGCGGGCCTCGACGACGCCGTCGTCCGGTTCGACCGAGGCTACGGCACGGCGGACGACGCGGATCCGCTGGCCGAACCGCGCGGCCACCGCGCGATCGGCGTCGTCTACGATCCGGCGTACGAGGGCGGCAACTACGTTCCGACGGTGCTGCCCGATCGGTACGACGCGTTCGTCTACGTCGACGAAACCGAGGCGCTGCACCCGCTGGGGATCGAGGGCGGCGAGATGCCGCCCGAGACGTACCCCTGGGGCGTCTGAACGGTCTGGAAAGCGCGCGGGCGAGGATCACTCGACCATGTCCGTCTCCTCGCCGGCCTCGCGTTGCACCCAGATCGTCTTCGTGTTCACGAACTCGCGGATGCCGTCGCGGGCGAGTTCCCGGCCGTACCCGGAGTCCTTCACGCCGCCGAAGGGGAGGCGGGGATCCGACTTGACGAGTTCGTTCACGAACGCCAGGCCGGACTCGAACTGTCGGGCGACCCGCTCACCCCGATCGAGGTCCGCGGTCCAGACGCTCGCACCCAACCCGAACCGGGTGTCGTTGGCCTTTGCGATCGCGCTCTCCTCGTCGGGCACCTCGAACACCGTCGCCACAGGGCCGAACAGTTCCTCCCGGTCCGCGGGCGTATCCTCGGGCGCGTCCGTGATCACCGTCGGCGGGTAGTACGCGCCGTCGCGATCCATCGGTTCGCCGCCGAGTTCGAGGGTGCCGCCCCGGTCGATCGTCTCTTCGACCTGCTCGTGGAGGTCCTCCATCAGGTCCTCGCGGGCCTGCGGACCGATGTCTGTCTCCTCGTCCGTCGGATCGCCGACGACCTGCGCGTCCATTTCGTCGACGAACCGATCAAGGAACTCGTCGTAGACGTCCTCGACGACGATGAACCGCTTGGCGGCGATACAGGACTGCCCGTTGTTGATGAGGCGGGCCTGGACCGCCGTCTCCACCGTCTCCTCCATCGGCGCGTCCTCGAGGACGACGAACGGGTCGCTGCCGCCGAGTTCGAGGACGCTCTTCTTGAGTTGACTGCCGGCCGTCTCGCCGACGGCTCGTCCGGCGCCGTCGCTCCCGGTGAGCGTGACGCCCTCGATGCGATCGTCTTCGATCACCGCGTCGACCTCGTCGGAGCCGATCAGCAGGGAGGTGAAGACGCCCTCGGGGTAGCCCGCCTCCCGGAAGACGTCCTCGATCGCCCGCGCACAGCCGGGAACGTTCGAGGCGTGTTTCAGCAGGCCGACGTTGCCCGCGGTGAGGTTCGGCGCGGCGAACCGAAACACCTGCCAGAACGGGAAGTTCCACGGCATGATCGCGAGGATCGGCCCCAGCGGCTGGAAGACCACTTTCGTCGTCGCGTCCGGCTCCCCCGCCACGGATTCGTCCGCGAGGAACTCGGCGGCGTGTTCGGCGTAGTAGTCACAGACCCACGCGCACTTTTCGACCTCGGATCGCGCCTGACCGATCGGCTTGCCCATCTCCTCGGTCATCAGGGTGGCGTACTTCTCGCTGTTCTCCCGGAGGATCTCCCCCGCCGCGGCGAGCAGTTGCTGGCGGTGTTCGATCGGCGTCTCCCGCCACTCCGCGAACGTCTCGGTCGCGCGCTCGATACGATCGTCCCGGTCGCTACCGGAGTCGTCGTCGAAGGTGTCGACGACTTCTCCCGTCGCCGGATTGGTGCTCTCGATCGTCACGTGACGATCGTCCACGGGAACGGGCTTGAATCAGGGGCCGGCACGTACGGGCCGACCCGATCGCGACGGTAGCGGACGCCACGACGGTGCCAGACGTTCCAGTAGCGGCCGACGTCGCAACGGTAGCGGACGACACACGGGCGAGCGTGTCGCGACGGCGAGGGGTGTGCAAATATTGCACGAACCGGCGCGAAGTAGCAAGGGTTATCGGGTCGGTGGCGGAACCCTTCGTATCGGAACCCGGAGACGGTCGCTGCGAAGACGACGGCCGTCCGATGGTCATCCGCGGCCCGCACTTCGGGACGAGACACCTACGGCGCTACCATGACAACAGCTGAACCACCACTGGAAGCGGAAGAAGAGAGTGCCGTCGAGACAGCCCGCCGCCAACTCGAGCGGGCAGCCACCCACCTCGACGTCGACGAGGGGATCGTCGAACGACTGCGACACCCGCGGGACGTCTACCGGGTGACCATCCCGCTCGAGCGCGACGACGGCAGTCGTGAGATGTTCACGGGGTATCGCGCCCACCACGACAGCGTTCGCGGCCCCTACAAGGGCGGGTTGCGCTACCACCCCGGCGTGAGCGAGGACGAGTGCGTCGGCCTCTCGATGTGGATGACCTGGAAGTGTGCCGTGATGGACCTCCCCTTTGGCGGCGCGAAAGGTGGCGTCGTCGTCGACCCGAAAGATCTCAGCGACGAGGAGACCGAACGGCTCACCCGCCGGTTCGCGGAGGAACTTCGACCCGTCATCGGACCGATGAAAGACATCCCTGCGCCGGACATGGGGACCGGGCCCCAGACGATGGCGTGGTTCATGGACGCCTACTCGATGCAGGAAGGCGAGACCGAACCCGGCGTCGTCACCGGCAAGCCACCCGTCATCGGGGGCTCCTACGGCCGGGAGAAAGCGCCCGGACGGAGCGTCGGCATCGTCACGCGGGAGGCGATCAACTACTACGACTGGGATCCCGCAGAGACGACCGTCGCCGTCCAGGGGTTCGGCAGCGTCGGGGCCAACGCGGCTCGCTATCTCGACGACATCGGGGCCACCATCGTCGCCGTGTCGGACGTCGAGGGGGCGATCTACGATCCCGACGGACTCGACACGACCGACGTCGAAGATCACGACGAGACGCCGGGGATGGTCTCCGGCTACGACGCGCCCCGATCGCTCACGAACGACGAACTGCTCGAACTCGACGTCGACGTGCTCATCCCGGCAGCGGTCGGGAACGTCCTGACCGGCGAGAACGCCCGCGAGGTCGAGGCCGACCTGATCGTCGAGGGCGCGAACGGGCCGACGACCTCGACGGCCGATCGAATCTTCGAGGAGCGCGGGATTCCGGTGCTCCCCGACATCCTCGCGAACGCCGGCGGCGTGACGGTGAGTTACTTCGAGTGGCTCCAGGACATCAACCGCCGCGCGTGGCCGCTGGAGCGGGTTCACGAGGAACTCGAGACGGAGATGCTCCAGGCGTGGGATGCCGTCCGCGAGGAGTACGACGCACGCGACGTCACGTGGCGCGACGCGACCTACATCGTCGCGCTCTCACGGATCGCCGCGGCCCACGAGGCCCGCGGACTGTGGCCGTAGCGCCTCGAACCGGGTGAAACAACCGTATTCAGCACTGGCTCTCCTCACACCCCTCGTTCAGCGTAAACGCACCGTCCGGACATCGAGAACCGTCCGGCGTCTCCTCGGTACCGTTTCGCTCTGAACGACGGACCTCTTCCCTCAACTGTCCGAATCGATCGGGTCGTCGCCAGCCGTCGTCTGGAGAGTGGAAACCGCAACATCCGAAGATTCCGGCGAGCGCGTTCGAATTTTCACGCTGAACGAGGGGCGTCCGTCGCGCCACCGATCGATCGGAATCCCCACACTCCACTGGCAAGCGTAGCTCTTTGGTCGTGGATTGTGGAGACAACGTATGGTCCGCAGAAGTGTCATGTTCACGCCCGGCGATCGACCCGAGATGCTCCGGAAGGCACCCGGTGCGGGGGCCGACGTGATCGTCTTCGATCTCGAGGACGCCGTCGCCCCGGCGCGCAAGGACGAGGCACGCGAGGCCGTTCGCGAGGTCCTCGCCGATCCCGATTTCGACCCCGACTGCGAGGTCTGCGTGCGCGTCAACGCGACTCCGGACGCGATCGCGGCCGATCTCGACGCCGTGCTCGGGTCGTCCGCCGACGTTCGGCTGGACAGCGTGATGCTCCCGAAGGCGGGACACGCCGACGACGTTCGCGACCTCGCCGATCGACTCGCCACCTACGACGCCGCCGTCCCGGTACTGGCCCTGATCGAGAGCGCGCGCGGCGTCCTCGCAGCACCGGAGATCGCGGCCCAGCCCGCGACCGAGGCGCTGGTTTTCGGTGCCGAGGACCTCTCGGCGGACGTGGGCGCGACGCGAACCCCCGAGGGGACGGAGGTCCTATACGCACGCGAGCGCGTCGTCGTCGCGGCCGCGGCACACGACTGCGACGCGATCGACACGCTCGTCACAGACTTCGACGACGAGGCGCACCTGCGCGAGGACACCGAGCGATCGATTCGGCTCGGCTACGACGGTAAACTGGCGATCCATCCCGCACAGGTCGGCCCGATCAACGCGGCTTACACCCCGGACGAGGACGAGATCGAGTGGGCCCACGCGGTCCTCACGGCGAAACGAGCGGCCGACGCCGAGGGCCGGGGCGTCTTCGAGGTCGACGGCGAGATGATCGACGCCCCCCTGATCGCCCAGGCCGATCGGATCCGCGACCGCGCCGAGGCAGCGGACGAATGGCAGTGAACCGGTGGCGTCCGTCTCGACGAGCGCCACCGAACCGCTGACCGTCTCCCGTCGTCGGCGACGTCCCCCCCGATCGGTGCTGCGACACCCGGAACGAACGGGTTCGAGACCGAGGAGTTAGCCGGTCGACTCACCGGTGACAGACGCCGAATATATAATGGTCTCAGAATACCTTATATTGCGACTTATGTACTATGAGGGGCATTCGTCACGTTTATTTCGGTTTCCTCGGAAGCTACAGTCAATGGCAGACGAAGCAAACCCGTTCGAAAGTCTGCAGTCCCAGATCGACGAGGCTGCAGACTACCTCGACATCGGCGACGACGTGATCGAGCGGCTCAAACACCCCGAGCGCGTGCTCGAGACCAACCTCACCGTCGAGCGCGACGACGGTGACCTCGAGCGGTTCAAAGCGTTCCGATCGCAGTTCAACGGCGACCGGGGCCCCTACAAGGGTGGCATCCGCTACCACCCGGGTGTCACCCGCGACGAGGTCAAGGCGCTGTCGGGCTGGATGACCTACAAGACCGCGATCGTCGGGATCCCCTACGGCGGCGGCAAGGGCGGCATCGTCATCGAGCCGAGTGACTACTCCGAGAGCGAGATCGAGCGGCTCACCCGCGCTTTCGCGAAAGAACTCCGTCCGCTGATCGGCGAGGACCGCGACATCCCCGCGCCCGACGTGAACACGGGCCAGCGGGAGATGAACTGGATCAAGGACACCTACGAGACCCTCGAGAACACCACCGAACCCGGCGTCATCACGGGGAAGAACATCGCCAGCGGCGGCAGCGAGGGCCGCGTCGAGGCGACCGGCCGATCGACGGTCATCGCCGCCCGCGAGGCGTTCGACTACCTCGACAAGGACCTCGAGGGCGCGACCGTCGCCGTCCAGGGCTACGGCAACGCCGGCTGGATCGCCGCGAAGTTGATCGACGAAATGGGCGCGACCGTCGTCGCGGCCAGCGACTCCAGCGGCGGTATCTACAACTCCGACGGCTTCGATCCCGTCGCCGCGAAAGAGCACAAGAACGAGACCGGCAGCGTCGTCGGCTTCCACGACGCCGACGAGGAGATCACCAACGAGGACGTCCTCACGATGGACGTCGACCTGCTGATCCCCGCCGCACTCGAGAACGCGATCGACGGCGACCTCGCCGCGGACGTGGCCGCGGACGTCATCTCCGAAGCCGCCAACGGGCCACTGACGCCCGAGGCCGACGCCGTCCTCGAGGAGGAGGACGTCTTCGTGATTCCGGACATCCTCGCGAACGCCGGCGGCGTGACGGTGAGTTACTTCGAGTGGGTCCAGAACCGCCAGCGCTTCTACTGGACCGAGGAGAAGGTCAACGAGGAACTCGAGGCCATCATCGTCGACGCCTTCGACGCGCTCGTCGAGACGCTCGAGACTCACGACCTCGACAACCCGCGGACCGCCGCCTACGTCGTCGCGATCCAGCGCGTCGCCGACGCCTACGAGGAAGCCGGTAGCTTCCCGTGACTCGCTGACCGGTCACCGCACGTGTCGATCCGAGGACGATATCTTTTTGCTGGTCGGCGGCTATCGATAACCTGAGTGATTCGCGAGCGGCTGGCCCGGTATCGCGATCGAGCCCGCCGGGCGCTGATGGAAGCGTTCCGGGAGGAACACACGCCTCATCAGGTCGGCGTGAGCTTCGGGATCGGGATCTTCATCACGACGCTTCCCACGGGCGGGCTTGGCGTCGGGCTCTTCTTCGTATTCGCCGCGCTGTGGTCGTGGATCAGCAAACCCGCGATCTTCGCCAGCGTCGCCGTGCTCAATCCGTTCGTCAAACCGGTCGTCTACGTCGCGAGCTTCCAGGTCGGTAGCCTCCTGCTCGGATCACGATCGATCAGATCGGGCCAGACGGCCGCCGAATCGGCCGGGATCGCCGCCCAGAAGTTGCTGATCGGAAACCTGCTGGTCGCCGTCTGTCTCTCCGTCGTGGGATACGTCCTCGTCGCCTACCTAACTCGCGCCTACCGGCGGCGCAAGCGTCGTCGGTCGGGGACGTCACTGGTGTCGACCCTGTTCGGGCCGTTCCGTCGCCAGTGACGAACGTTCGATCGGATCGTCGCCGCGAACCGATCGCAACCAGCCGGCCGCGTCGACGGAACCGCCGGGCAGCTACGTCCGGTGTTGGACGCGTACGGCGAAACCGACGCCGTCACGCCGTTCGGTCGTCGCCCTCGTAGTGGCGCGGTGAATCGGGGAACCGCCGAACGGGGTACGTCGTCGGCGGCGAGGAACACGCTCTAGAGGCCGAGTTCGCGGCCGATGACGAGATGCTGGATCTCGCTGGTCCCCTCGCCGATCTCCATCAGTTTGGCGTCGCGGTAGAACCGCTGTGGGGCGAAGTCGGTGGTGTAACCGTAGCCGCCCAGGACCTGGACGGCGTCCTCGGCGACCTCGCGGGCGGCCTCGCTGGCGTCGAGTTTCGCCAGTGCGGACTCCTGAGTAACCGACTGGCCCTCGTCGTACCGTGTTGCCGCCTTGTGAGTTAGCAGGCGCGCCCGCTCGGTCTTGCGGTGCATGTCGACGATCTTGTCGCGGATCGCGTCGAACTGCGAGATCGGCTGACCGAACTGCTCGCGTTCGGTACTGTACTCCTTCGCGTGGTCGTACGCGCCCTGAGCCAGCCCCGTCGAGAGCGCGGCGATCGAGATCCGCCCGCCGTCGAGGGTCTTTTTCGTCTGGTCCCAGCCGTCGCCTTCCTCGCCAAGCAGGCGGTCCTCCGGCAGCCGCACGTCGTCGAGCGTGATTTCGCAGGTCGGGGAGGCGTTCAGCCCCATCTTGTCCCAGATCGTCGTCACCTCGAAGCCGTCGTCCGCGTCGGGGTCGACGATGAACGTCGAGATGCCGTCGTAGCCCGCGCCGGGGTCGGTGACGGCCTTGACGAGGACGGAGCCGGCCTCGGAGGCGTTCGTGATGAACTGCTTCGTGCCGTTGATGACCCACTCGTCGCCCTCTTTCCGCGCCATCGTGTCCATGTCCGAGGCGTCGGAGCCGCTGCCCGGCTCCGTCAGCGCCCAGCCGCCGAGGTACTCGCCCTCGGCGAGCGGGCGGAGCCAGCGTTCTTTCTGGTCTTCCGTGCCGAAAAGTTCGATCGGCTTCGAGGCGAGCGACGTGTGCGCGACGTAGGAGAGCCCGATCGAGCCGGAGACGCGGCCAATCTCCTCGGCAACGAGCGCGTACATGAGGGTGTCGCCGCCGAGCCCGCCGTACGCGTCGTCGATCGGCACGCCCATCATGTCGAGGTCGGCGAGCTGGTCGAAAATCTCCGCGGGGAACCGGTGCTCGTCCTCGATCTCCTGTGCGATCGGTTCGATCTCGCGCTGACAGAAATCTCGAACGGTCTCCCGGACCATCCGGTGTTCGTCGGGCAGGTCGAAGTCCATACGCAATACTTGCCAGGGCGGAGGTTAAACGCACCGACGTGTTCCCGGCCGAAACGGTCGTCGAGTCCGCCGGCGATCGAGCGCGTTACCAGCCGCGATCGGTGTCGTCGCGTTCGTTCGACTCGTCGTCGTCCCACGGGTCGTCACGGCGGTCGTCGTCGGGGACGTCGGACCCGGTATCGCGATCCCACGCGTCCGACTCGTCCCGATCGTCGCTCCCCCAGCGCCCGTCGGCGCCATTCCGGTCGTCGGGGGCACGGCCTGCGAGGTCACCGCCGTCCGATCGGATCGCAGCGCGTTGCTCGGGGATCAGATCGAGTTCGTCGTTCGTATCGCCGAGCAAGAGCAGCGCGTAGTACTGGAAGTACGATCGGACGGGCATCCAGACGAGCCCGTAGAAGAGGATGTAGGTGACCAACGCGACGATAGCGATCGGGATCGCGAGAACGATGCCGACGTCTCCGAGCGCGAGCGTCAGGAGAAAGAGGACGGCGAAGGGGATCGCGAGCAGCAGGCCGCCGAAGATCAACACGAAGCCGATGGCGATCTGGATCACGGCGAGGAGGATCCAGGCGAGCAGCAGGTAGACGACGTACTCGGTCCAGTTCGCCGTAACCGTCCCCCAGAAGCGCCGCCATCCGCCGAGGACGCCGCGGTTCTCGAGCAGCATAATCGGGGCGACGAACTCGGAGGTAAAGCGCATCACGACCGCGTAGAGTCCGTAGACGAGAAATCCGAGCAGGGCGATCGCGATCACCCATCCGGCGACGGCGTCGAGAGTGCCCCGCACCAGGAACGCGTACGCGATCGGCCCCAGCACGATCGACGCCGCGAGGAGGGTGAGGACGACGCGGAAGACGAACAACTGTGCGCCGCGGCCGACGTTCTGTCGGACGTACCGCCGAACGTGGACCTCCGTCGTTCGGAGCGACTCGATGAAGGCGAACTCCATAATCGCGGCGACGAACGCGAACAGCAGCCAGAGGATCAGCAAGACGCCGGCCGCGATCGCCAGGAAGAGAAAGAAGTCCTCCGGGAGATCTTCGACGGTTGGCTCGGGTCCGGGCCCGGGAGCGGGATCCTCGGCGAACGACCCGACGTCGCCGCCGGGCAGCGTCGGACCGCCCGCGCCGAATCCGACGACGAACACGACGATGATCGCGAGTTTGAGCCACGTCCCCGCCTGGATCGGCGTCAGCAGGTTCCGCGTCGCGTCGATCGCGTCACTGAGGTCGTCGACAGCGTCCATGTTAGATCGACAATAGTTTTCGACGGGGAAAAATAATACTGTTCCGCGGATCGATCGGTTCCGGCCCCGTAACCGCTGCCCCTTCCCAGTTCCGGGCCAGGGTCCCGGCCCGGACGGTCGACGGAATCCCTCTCGGCCGCGACAGTTCGAGAGGCATTTAACCCCGAGCGCCCACTGTCTCCGGTATGAACATCCGCCAGCTCGCTCGAGGCAGCGTCGAGTGGGGCCGCATCGAGCGCGTCGTCCGGACGCTGGCGGACCGTCACGACCGCGAGACCGTCCGCGTCGAGTTCCTCGACGCCGACAACTGGCTCTCGACCCCGTGTGTCATCGACGACGAGTGGTTCGTCAAGATCGTCTCCCGGCAGAACGCGCTCGTCCACGCCGTCCTGACGACCGGCCGGAACGTCGGTGCCTTCACGTCGGGCACGGGCGGCTTCTTCGGCCGGTTCGACACGCCCCGCGAGATGGTCGAACACGAGTACGAGGCGACCAAACGGATGCGCGAGATCGGCGTCAACGCCCCACGCCCGATCGAGGCCTTCGAGGTCAACGGGCTCGGCGTCCTCGTCCTGGAGTACCTTCCGGAATTCGAGTCCCTCGAAGACGTCCCGACGAGCGTCGTCGAGGACCGGGCCCCCGAACTGTTCGCCATGCTCGCCCAGCTCCACGACCACGGGCTGGCCCACGGCGACCTCCGGGCCGAGAACGTCCTCATCTGCGACGACGAACTCTACTTCATCGACGCGACCAACGTCCACGAGGATCGCGTCGCCGAGACGACTGCGTACGACCTCGCCTGTGCCCTCGCCATGCTCGAGCCCCGCATCGGCCCTCGCGCGGCCGTCGACGCGGCCGCGACGGTATACGACCCGGCAACGCTACTCCGGGCCCGACGGTTTATCGATTTCGTCCGGTTGCGCCCCGACCACGAGTTCGATTCGACGACGCTCCGCAGCGAAGTCGAGAAGGCCGCCGACCTCGGCGAGCAGTGAGTCGACAATCCGGTCCGAGCGACGGTGATCGACCGTCGGCGGCGGACGACACGGTGTACGTCGACGCGTCGGAGGGGGCTATCGACGCGATCAGGGCCGTCCTCGATTGGGAAGCCGACACGGACGAGATCGTCCCGATCGACGCGAGCGACGTCGGCGAGGTCTCGTCGGCGGCGATCCGTCTCCATCCCGACGCCGGGACGCAGGGCGGCACGGTCCCCGTCATCGAGCGGGACGAGCGCACCGAAGACGAGTTCGCGGACGTCAAACGGCGCGACGTCGGGACGGGCGCTGGCGAACCCGACGCTGACGAACCTCCGGAAGGCGAGGGCCGATCGGGCAAGGGGGTCCAGCCGGAGGCGGAGTCCATGACCGAGTCGGGAACCGAGCGCCACCCCGCCGAAGAAGCGGGCCAGGAACCGGACGACGGCGAACGAACGGTGACGAAAGACCGCGGACGGGAAGACGATCGGTGATCGTCGCTCCCGCGAGCAGAACCGGGTTCGTTCGAACGAGGCGGCCGTACGGTCGAACGGGGCAGCCGAACGTTCGGCGGGGGATTCGAGCGTTCAATAACGGCGGTAACTGTCCGGCGAGGCAAACACGTGTGCGATATCGCGGCCAGATCGGCGACGGTGTGCAGAATCGAACGCGGATACGACGGACGAATTACCATCAATATTTTCACGTCGCTCGTCGTCGATACGGATATGAGTCAGCAAGCCACTGCGCAGGTACACGGCCACTACATCGGCGGCGAGTGGACCGACGGTAACGGCACCGAGACGTTCGAGAGCGAGAACCCGGCGACCGGCGAGACGCTGGCGACGTTCCGGCGCGGGACGGCCGACGACGTGGACGAGGCGCTCGCGGCCGCCGAGGACGCCTTCGAGGAGTGGCGCGAACTGTCGTACATCGATCGAGCGGAGTACCTCTGGGACATCTACCACGAACTCCGTGACCGCCACGAGGAACTGGGCGCGATCGTCACGAAGGAGTGTGGCAAGGAGATCTCGGAGGGCAAAGCCGACGTGACGGAGGCCTGGCACATGGTCGAGTGGGCGGCGGGCAACGCTCGCCACCCTCACGGCGACGTGGTTCCGAGCGAAATCCCAAGTAAGGACGCCTACATGCGGCGCAAGCCCCGCGGCGTCGTCGGCTGCATCACGCCGTGGAACTTCCCGGTCGCGATCCCGTTCTGGCACATGGCGATCGCGCTCGTCGAGGGGAACACGGTCGTCTGGAAGCCGGCCGAGCAGACGCCGTGGTGTGGCCAAATCATCGCCGAGATGTTCGAGGAAGCCGGGATCCCCGACGGCGTGTTCAACATGGTTCAGGGCTTCGGCGACGCCGGCGCGGCCATTACGGACGACGGACGCGTCGACACGGTGCTCTTCACGGGCTCCGCCGAAGTCGGTCACGAGATCGCGAGCAAGGTCGGCGGCGAACCCGGCAAACTCGCCGCCTGCGAGATGGGCGGCAAGAACGGCATCGTCGTCACGGAAGAAGCGGATCTGGACGTCGCCGTCCACTCGGCGATCATGTCCTCGTTCAAGACGACCGGCCAGCGCTGCGTCTCCAGCGAACGGCTGATCGTTCACACCGACGTCTACGACGAGTTCAAAGACCGGTACGTCGAGGTCGCAGAAGCCATCGCCGTCGGAGACCCCCTGCAGGAGGACACGTTCATGGGGCCGGCGATCGAACCCGAGCACGTCGAGAAGATCCGCCGGCACAACGAACTCGCCCAGCAGGAGGGTGCCGAGGTGCTCGTCGATCGATTCGAACTCCGAGACGACGAGATTCCGGACGGGCACGCCGAAGGTCACTGGGTCGGCCCGTTCGTCTACGAGATCGACTACGATCCGGACCTGCGCTGTCTCAAAGAGGAGTGTTTCGGCCCCCACGTCGCGCTCGTCGAGTACGAGGGCGACATCGATCGGGCGATCGAAATCCACAACGACACGCCCTACGGGCTGGCGGGCGCGATCATCTCCGAGGACTACCGTCAGATCAATCGGTTCCGCGATCGGGCCGATCTGGGGCTCGCGTACGCGAACCTGCCCTGCATCGGGGCCGAGGTCCAGTTGCCCTTCGGCGGCGTCAAGAAGTCCGGCAACGGCTACCCGAGCGCCCGCGAGGCGATCGAGGCCGTCACCGAGCGCACCGCCTGGACGATGAACAACTCGAAAGAGATCGAGATGGCACAGGGCCTCTCGGCCGATATCGTCACGCGCGACGACTGAAACCGATCGGCACCGCGTCGATCCGGATCGGACTCCGGGCCGGCATCGCGTCCGTTCCGGATCGACTCGCGAGCGTCACCGCCAAGCGCGACGCGAGCGTCACCGGCCGTCGACGGCGGTGCGAATCAGCGGATACCACGTTCCGAGGACGGCGCCGTAGGCGATGAGCGCCATCAGGCTCGCGCCGTGCTGGCACGGTAGCGACAGGGTCCCGCCGGTCAGTTCGATCCAGAGGGGGACGCCGTAGGCGACGCCGACGAGCCAGCAGACGGTGCCGTAGGCGACGCCGAGACAGCCCCCGAGGAACGGTGTGTACGGCGCGGCCGCGAGCGGGGCCGGTGCGAACCGGTGGTTCGCGGCGCGGGTCAGCCCCGCGACGAACGCCAGGGCGGCGACGAATCCGTGCGCGACGACGAACGCCCAGTCGTTGACGGCGCTCTCGACGCCATACAGCGCGGGGATGGCCTCGAGGTGCCCGGTCGCAGCTACCAGTTCGCCGAACGTCAGACTGGCGAGGAGGGCCGCGATGACCGCACCGGAAATCGTTCCGTCCGAGGGAATTTCGTATCGGCTGGAACGTCCGTATGACATGACTGTTCGATCTACGGCGAGAATATAAATAAGTAGGTCAATCGCCTCGGGCACGGTGGCCGTAGCTCGTCGATCGGTAGTTCGTGGTTCGTCACCAGGTGGCTCGTGAGCTGTCACTAGGTAGCCCGTGGCCCGTCAGTGGACGCACCGCGTCGTACCAGCGGTGTGGTGAGTGTTCGCGGATCGACGTTTCCGCCTTCGGGGGCCGGGTGCGGCCCGACGCCGACGACAGCCGCCACGGTCGTTCGACGGGATGCCCGTTCTGAGCGGAATACGGTCGATACAGCGAGGGACGGCTTTTTCCCCGCCCACGGTGAGGAGGGCTCCGCCCGACACTACCCGGAGCGAAGCGATCGGAGCGGCGGATAGGGGCGCAGCCACCGCGGGAAGACGGCGAACAGCGGCCAGACCGGGTGGAACCGGGTTACCGATCGGCCGTCGTGGCGGGGACGTCGAGTGACGCGGCGAGGATCGCGGTCTGGACCGTTCGCAGGTCCGTCTCCTGGATCGTCGCGGCGGCCTGGAACAGTTCACGGGCCCGCGTCACGTGCGTCGCGCTGGCGGCGAGGTGCACGAGCAGGAACGCGTCGGGATCGACCCGTCTGGCCGCGTCGAAATCCGCGGCGTCGTACAGCGCGTCGAACTCCGCGACGACGTCGCGGAGGAGCGCGTCGCTCGCTTCGGCGCCGGGATCGCCCGCGGGGACCGATCCCGCCGCCTCGTCGAAGTAGTCGTCGAGGTCGACGATTCCGGCCGTTTCGTACAACGAATCGGCGAGTGCGTCGAAGACCGGTTCGGTCACGTACACGCCGAAAATCGTGAAGTCATCGCTACCAGTCATCTGTCCGTGCTTCGTCGCCGCGGCACAAATACGTCCGAGTGGGCGGCATCCGGCCCGTCGACGGCCCCGTTCGATCGGTCCGTGGACGTCGCGTCCGCATCCGCGGCGTCATCCGAGGGTGAAGGTGTGCTCGCGGCTCGCAGCACAGCTGGGACAGACGTGCCGGTACACGATCCGTCCGCCGTCCGTCCGACTCTCCCAGTTACCCTCCTCGTCCACGTATCCGCACTCCGGACACTTCTTGTCGGTGTTCTCGTACCGCCGTCGAATCCGTTCGAGGGGTGTTGTCATATGACAATCTACGATCTCCGCACATAAAAATCGAGTCGGTCGCCCGCACGACGTAGCGCGTGGCCGATTCGACCGGATTGGCGGCGGATCTCACGACCCGAGACGACCGCTTTCGGACGTCGATCGTCTCGGTCCCGGACTCAATAGCGACGGCGACGCCAGTATCGTCTCGACGCGATCGAGTTCACGGTGTTCGGTAGCGGTTCCGTCCACTGGGACTATCCGTCGTGTGATCGCTACGATGTCGGTCCCCCGAGCCGATCACGGGTCAGAGATCCTCCAGAATCGGTCGGCGGCCGAGTCGCCAGCCGGCAATCGCTGCGGCGATCGTCCCGATGACGACTGCAATCGTGATCCCGCTGGCGTAGATGAAGTCGGCCGTCCGGACGAGGTCGTCGAAGCCCACGACGGCTGCGGCGAGCTGATTGAGCACCCCGATCCCCGGAGGCGTGAGTGCGAGGCCGACGAGTCCGCCGAGAAGACCGATCGTCAGCCCCTGTCCGATCACCGTCGCGATCAGTAGCGGTGCCGAGATGCCCTGTGCTCGCAGTGCGGCGAACTCGCGCCGTTGCTGGAACACCACGAGTGACAGCAGCGACACCGTCAGCGCGACGCCAGCGCCGACTGCGAGCAAGACGAGCGCTCCGCCGGCCGCGAGGACGAGCACCTGTTCCTGCAGGACCGCTTCGAGTTGTTCCTGATTCGATCGAATCTCGTACTCCGGGTACGCCGTCGCAAGGTCCCGGTGGACGGCGTCGACGGCTGCGTCGTCCTCGACGGTGATCGTGATGAACGTCGCGGGCTCAGTCCGGGTCGTTCCGGTCACCTGGTGGAGTTCGCTCAGCGGCATCGTCACGGTCGGAGCGCCGAGCATGCGTTCGAAGGTCGGTGAGATGCCGACGACGGTGAACTCGGTGTTCCTGGCGACCGCGAGCGACCCGCCGACGTGTAACGTATCGCCGACGGAGACGTTCAGGGCTCGTGCCGTTTCCTCGTCGAGCAGGAGTTCGTTCGTCATGGTCCCCTCGTACGTCCCGTTCGCGTAGTGGGGATCACCGCTGAGCCCCTCGCCTGACGTTACCTGGACGGCCGAGCCGCCGCCTGGGACGCCGGTGCCGACGAACGTCTCGAACTCGCCATCGTCAGTTCCGACGTACACCGTTTCGAACGCCAGCGGTGCTGCATTCGCGACACCGTCGTACGTTTCCATCTCCCGGGCGACCGTTCGTGAGTCGTGCAGCGAATTTTCGAAGCCGCCGCCACCGGTGGTCGTCAACCGCGTTTCGCCCGCCGTCACCCACAGGTCTCGATCGGCGGCTTCGAACTGCCGTTCGCCGGTTTCGAGGACCCCGACGCCGGCACCAGCGAGCAGCGTCGTCGCCAACACGGCCAGCGCGACGCCGATGATCGCCAGTCCCAGCCGGAGGCGGTGATGGCGGAGCTGGGCGAGGGTCAATCCGCCAGCGGTCCGGAGGAGTCCGCCCCACCGGGCCGGACGACTCGAACCGGTATCGGAGCGCGACTCCTGCATCAGGGAACACCCCCCGTCAGGCGACGGGTCGCCACGAGCAACCACGGAACCGACAGCAGCCCGATCACGACGCCGACGACGAGCCCGTAGGGAACGAACAGCGGGGACGACGCGGCGATCGGCTCCGTCGTTATCGTCCGCGTGGCGAGTTCGTTGACGACTCGAACGGTAACGAGCCCGCCGATCCCGCCCAGCAGACCGCCCAGAGCCGTCGTCACCAGCGTCTGGACGCTCACGAAGGTGAGCTGGCTCCGGACCGAGACGCCGAGCGCGCTCATCGTCGCCAGTTGCTGTCGATCCGCGACCAGTTCGAGTCCGGACGTCGTGACGACGAACAGCGTCCCGATCGTCACCGCGACGACGATCGCTGCGAAGCCGAGCGCCACCGGCAACTCGGCATCGATCGTCTGCGTCGCCGTCAGTTCACTCCGGGTGAGCACGGCGGACTGTTCGTACACCCCGGCAAGCTCGTCTTCGACCGCCGGCGAGTTCGTCGCCACGATGAACTGATCGGCCTGATCGTGCCTGTCTGCCCCCGTCACCGACTGGAGCTCGCTCAACTGAACGACCGCGGTCGGGACGTCACCGATGCGCTCGGCGGACTCGTCGACGCCGGCGACGGTGAACGAGCCGTTCCCCCCGACGGTTACCGAGTCGCCAGCAGACGCCTCGAGAACGGCCGCGGCGCTGTCGGAGAGGACGACCTCGCCGGTCCACTGGCCGTCGTACCCACCGTCGGCGTAGTACGGATCGCCCGGCGTCAGGGGCGTGGTAGAAACGCCAGCGACCCGATCGACGTCCGGGTGGTCAACGACGCCGACGACCAGGACGTACTCCGTCGACGACCCACCCTCGACCCGCAGTACCTGTATCAGGACGGGCGTTGCCGAGGTAACGTCCTCGATCTCGTTGATCCGATCGGTCGTCTCGTGGACCGAGCCGAACTGTGGCCCGTCCGTTGCGACCAGCGGCGAGTTGATGCCGTCGCTCTCCGGAACGATCCAGTAGTCGACGTCGTCGTCGTAGACGGTCGTTCCCGTCGCGAGGCCAATGCCGATTCCCGTGACGGCGACCAGTAACGTGATGGCGATCGCCACGCCCAGGACGCTGAACAGGACGCGCTGTTGGGCGGTGTGGGTCGCTCGCGAGACCGCCCGGCGAACCGCGACACCGACGAGTCCGACCCATCGTCGCACGACGGTGTGGATGCTCATGGGGAAACCGTGGGTCGATCCGTCCCGTCGATTCGCGTGCCGTCTTGCAACCGGATCACCCGGTCGCACACCGCGAGCGTCTCTCGGTCGTGCGAGGCGAGCACGACGGCGTGGTCGTCCGCAACGCGCGCGAACTCTTCGAGGATCCCCCTACCGGTCTCGGTGTCGAGTTCGCCCGTCGGCTCGTCGGCGATCACGAGCGTCGGATCGGTCACGAGTGCGCGAGCGATCGCGACGCGCTGTTGTTCGCCGCCGCTCAACTCCCGCGGGCGATGGGTGATGCGATCCTCGAGACCGACCCGCTCGAGGAGGGCCGTCGCCCGTCGTCGGCGCTCCCGTTTGCGAACGCCGAGTTCGACGAGCGGCAAGGCGACGTTCGCGCGAGCCGACAGTGCATCGAGCAGATGGAAGTGCTGAAAGACGATGCCGACGTGCTCGAGTCGGTACCGCGTCCGGTCCCGCGTCGACAGCTCCGCGAGATCCGTGCCCCGGAACGAGATCCGTCCCTCGGTCGGCCGGTCGAGGCCGGCGACGAGATGCAACAGCGTGGACTTCCCGCTCCCGCTCGGGCCGGCGAGACCGACGATCTCCCCGTCGCCGACGGTAAGCGAAACCGAGTCGAGGGCGCGGACGGTCGGTGGGTCCGATCGGCCGAGAGCGGCACCCAATCGGCCCGGTTCCGCGCCTCTGGTGTATCGTTTCGTCACGTCGTCCGCTTCGACGACCGGTGGAGGCGTGTCGACACCGTCCGGGGAAACAGCGGGGGCAGCCATTACCGGGTGACTATCGTACGGACAATTAATTCTCTCGGTTCGACCAGTCCGTTTGCTGAAACGTATCGGCGGTCGCCGGACGCGTCGGCCCGACCCGCCGTGCCGGATCGTCCCGGTTTCCGGCCGCGCCGTCGCCGCCGGTCCGATCGGACGTCGGATCACGAACGAATCGCTTATCAAGCAAATACCGCAATCGGACCCTATTCATGAAAGCGATCGTACTCGCCGCTGGTGAGGGCACCCGAATTCGCCCGCTGTCCCGGTCGGTACCGAAGCCGATGCTGCCCGTCGCCGATCGGCCGCTCGTCGCCCACACCGTCGACGCGGCGATCGACGCCGGCGTCGACGAGGTCGTCCTCGTGGTCGGCTACGAAGCCGCGACCGTTCGCGACTATTTCGGGTCCGAATACCGCGGTGTCACCGTCTCCTATGCCGTCCAGGACGAACAGGCCGGGACGGCCCACGCCGTCGACGCGGCCAGCGCCCACCTCGACGGCCCCTTCGCGGTGCTCAACGGCGACAACCTGTACGATCCGGCTGCGATCGAGGCCCTGATCACGGCGTGTCCGGCCGTCTGCGCCGTCGAGGTCGACGAGCCGCGCAACTACGGCGTGTTGAGTACGGACGCCAGCGGGGAGACCGTCACGGGGATCGTCGAGAAACCGGCTGAGCCGCCGACGAACCTCGCGAACGCCGGCGCGTACGCCTTTCCCGAACGGGCGACGGAGTGGCTCGCGGTTCCGACGAGCGAACGCGGCGAGCGCGAGATTACGGACGTACTCGCCCGGGTGATCGACCACCACGACGTGACGCCGGTCCCGGTCGATCGATGGCTCGACGTGGGTCGCCCGTGGGAACTGCTGGAAGCGAACGAGTGGAAACTCGGCGCGCTCGATCGACGGCTCGACGGCGACGTCAGCGACGATGCGACGCTGAACGGGGACGTCGTCGTCGAAGCGGGGGCAACGGTGAAGGCCGGCGTCGTGATCGAGGGCCCGGTCCTGGTCCGATCGGGCGCGACGATCGGCCCGAACGCCTACGTTCGCGGCGCGACGCTGGTCGGGGAGCACGCGAAAGTCGGCCACGCTGCCGAGGTGAAAAACAGCGTGCTCTCGGCCGGTGCGTCGGTGAGTCACCTCTCGTACGTCGGCGACAGCGTTCTCGGGCGCGACGTCAACTTCGGTGCCGGCACGAACGTCGCCAATCTCCGCCACGACGAGGCCGACGTTCGGGTTACGGTCAAGGGCGATCGGGTTTCCACCGGGCGCCGGAAGTTCGGCGTCGTCGCCGGCGACGGCGTCAAGACCGGCATCAACACGAGCCTGACCCCGGGGCTGAAACTGTCCGGCGGGACGACGACCCGGCCCGGCGAAACGGTCGATCGGGACCGCTAAACTGCGTCGCTGCGAAGCGAGAGCGTCATCCGCCCGCTTGCGACCGGACCAGATATCCGGTAGTACTAACAGTCACTCGAGCCGAATCGCCGCTATGTTTGGAACGAGCGGCATTCGGGGTACCGTCGGGGAGGACGTCACCGCGTCGCTGGCGCTCTCCGTCGGGCGTGCAGTCGCGTCGGAGGGCCACGATCGGGTCGTCGTCGGCCGTGACCCGCGCGACAGCGGTTCACTCCTGCTCGATGCGCTTGCGGCGGGCCTCGGAGAGTGTGGCGCCGACGTCATCGAGGTCGGCGTCGAGGCAACGCCGACGATCGCCCGCGCGGTGAGCGCGTACGATGCCGACGCGGGCGCCGTTATAACGGCCTCGCACAATCCGGCCCCGGACAACGGCATCAAACTCTGGACGCCCTCGGGAAAGGCGTTCGGCCCCGCGAAGCGAGAGGCGATCGAGAAGCGCCTCGAAACGGCGACGTACGAGCTTCAGCCGTGGGACGGGATCGGCACGCGGCGACAGCGGACGGACGCTGCCGACCAACACGCCGCGGCGTTGCGCGAGGCTGTCTCGATCGACGACCCCCCGCACGTCGTCGTCGACGTCGGCAACGGTGCCGGTGCGATTACCGCTCGCGTGCTCGCCGACGTCGGCTGTCACGTCGAAACGCTGAACGGCAACCCCGACGGTTCGTTCCCCGGCCGACCGAGCGAACCGAATTGCGAAACGCTGAGTACGCTCATGACTGTGCTCGAGACCACCGACGCGGCGGTGGGGATCGCTCACGACGGCGACGCCGATCGCATGGTCGCCGTCGACGACACCGGTGCGTTCGTCCCGAAGGACGTCTTACTGGCGCTGTTCGCCCGTACCGCTGCCGGCGAGGGCGATCGGGTCGCCGCCCCCGTCGATACGAGTCTCGCCGTCGACGACGCACTGGCCGAGGAGGGGGCGACGGTGACCCGGACGCGGGTCGGCGACGTCTACGTCGCCGAACGGACGACCGCGGACGACGTCGTCTTCGGCGGCGAACCCAGCGGCGCGTGGATCTGGCCCGACGAGACGCTGTGCCCCGACGCACCGCTGGCCGCGTGCAAACTCGTCGAACTGGTCGCCGAGCGCGGCCCGCTGTCCGAACTCGTCGAGTCGATCCCGACGCATCCGATCGAACGGACGTCGATAACGGTCGACGACAAATCCGGCGCGATGGACCGGGTCGAGGAGCGCGTGGCCGATCGATACGACGACGTCGAGACGATGGACGGCGTCCGCGTCGAATCGAGCGACGGCTGGTTCCTGATCCGGGCGAGCGGGACCGAACCGGTGGTTCGGGTGACAGCAGAGGCGCGCGACGGCGCTCGAGCCGACGAACTGGCCGACGAAGCCATCGAGTTCGTTACGGGGGCAACGAAGTGACCTTCCGCACCGGGCAGCGGTGGCCGCGACGGTCGTGTCCCGCGCTGCAGGCCATGGGCCGCTGCGTTTCCACCGGAACCGGCCCCAGCGGTCGATCAGCGACCACCGGGCCCGGGCCGCGAATCTAACTGTCGTCGTTCACTTCACCAATGCTATCACTAGAAGGGGAAAATACAAGTTAGAATACTTCCCAGAGCAGTCATGGGATCGGTTCACTGGCTGTCGTGGGTCCTCGCTGGCGGAGCCATCGTCGCTGCGTTCACACTCTATCCCTATATCGCCACAGCCATCGGCTATCGAGGGAGCGACAACGGGCTGGCATACATCCTTCTCGTGATGGGCGTTGCCCTCTGGAACGCCATGTTCGCCGCGCAACTCCTCGATCCGCACGCGCTCGTGAAGGGGTTCTTTCTCTCCCTGAGCCTCGTCGGGGCCTCCCTGGCGGGCCTCGGCTGGTTCCTGTTCGCGGGAACTGCCAGCAGCACGAGATCCGTCCCGAGACGTCGGTTGGCCTACGGGCTCGCCGCGATCGGTGTGGGAATCAACATTTCGCTGGTGATTACCAATCCAACGCACGAACTCTACTGGGTGCTTCCGGTCGAGCAGTCCACGTCGACGGTGTTCGTCGAGATCGCTCCAAACCTCCTCTACTGGCTCCACACGTTGCAACTGGTCGTGCTGTTCAGTGCGGGGACGGCCCTCTTCTTCGAAGCCTGGCGAACCGGGGTCGCCTCGCGCTATTCCCGCCTCTACACCATCGCCGGCACCGGAACGGTGCTCGCAATCGTCGGGAGTAACACCCTGATCCACGGCGGTCTGTCGATCGCCCCGCTCTCCGCGGCGTCGCTCACGACGGTGGGCTGGATCCAGGCAAATCGCGGCCATCCCCTCGACAAATATCGATCGTATCTGCCATCGTGACGCCCCACCCTGAAGGGACGCTTTCTCCTCGAACGTTCGCAATCTGTCGTACCTCCCGATCTACCAGACCGCCGCGCACCGTCTCGATCGCCCGCGACGGCAGGTCGCGGGACTCGGCGATCGCACCGCTGTGCGCTTCGCCGGCGGCGTGATCGTGACTGCTGGACCGAGAGCGACGCCAGGAGATCTGAACGTTCATGGTATACCTATCAGAACCCACATCTATGCAGCCGTATCGGCCGCCGCCGATGCCGCCCGGCCATCCGAACGAGCGTCTCCAGTGTGAGAACGACATCGATGGGGACGAGGTCGAGGGATTCTGGCTCGAGCGGGAAAACTGGCAGTCGCCGAACACCCACGAACTCTACTGTCTGGCGTGTCGTATCGAGAAACTGAACGAGTGGGCGAACCAGCCGGACGTCGCCGACGAGGCCGACGTGAAAGCGCACCTCTCCCGACGGCGCGCTCGTCCTGATCCGCAACGCGGCCGCTGGCACGTCGCTCCGGTCCTCCCAGGTCGCTTCGACCTCGACGGTCTAGCAGTCCCTGTTCTGGCCGAAGTGGGTCTCAACGCTCGGGTCCGCGGAATCGTATCGGCCGACGCGGGGGCAGGTTCGCGAGGACGGCTGTCGATGCGGGAAAGCAGCGGCTGTTGAACACGGAGATGCGATCGCTTCAATTAATTTCTATTGGTGATACCCTTGGCACGCCGACTTCGTAATTATCGGAAACCCGAATAGTTTAGTTTCTTGATACCAATGTGTACGTGGGAGGGGATGTTTGGATGCCAGACCTATTCACCACCGAAGAAGCCGGCGTCACGGTGACGAAGCACGTCGATGCGGACGGCGACGAGGTTCGGATCGGACTGCGGCTGGAATCGTCGCGGGACCGTCCGCTGACGGTTCGCGTGCTGGACGCGGTCCCGGCGGAGACGACCGTGGAGATTCCGACGACGAATCCACCGCGCTGGTCGACAGTCGACGACACGGTCGAGTACGAACGAACGCTCGAGTCGGAGGAATCGGTCACGACGGGGTACAAATACACTCGCGGCGGGACCGGGGCCGAGGCCGGGAGTCACTACCCGCCGACGCTGGTCATCGACGAGGCCGCGCGAGGCGGTGCTGACGCCGTGGCGACGTCCGACGAAGGCGCCCGCGGGCAGAAGCCGACCGCCGCGACGCGGGGGAGCGAGGCGACTCCGGGTACCGACGGCGAGCAGGAGTCGGCGGCCCACGGGGGCACCGACGTGGACGACTTCGAGATGCCGGAGGACGAAGTCTCCGTCGCGGATATCGTGGACGACTCTGCGACTGACTCGGCCACGCCTTCAACCGGACCCCGAACGCCAGCGGATGGCGGCACCGCGACGGTCGACACCCGGACGACGGCAGCGACCGGCGCGGCTGACGGGGCTGTCGACGACGGCGAGACGATCGACGACCTGGTCGACACGGTGCTCCGGACGCTGGACGCGGACGCGACGCCGGCGCAGCGCGATCGATTGGCGCGAGAACTCGGCGATATCGACGGCTCCCGCTCGAGCCTCGAACTGCGGGTGACGTACTTGCAGTCGCGGTTTCAGGACCTCGCGGCCTATCTCGACGCCATGGAGGAGTTCCTCGACGACCACGGGTCCGGAGAGGACGTCCTCACCGAGGTACTGGACGACCTGCACGCGGTTCGCGAGCAACTCGACCGGGTTCGCGACGAGCAGGTCGCCCTGGAAACGCGCCTCGACACCGTCGAGGACCGGACCGGCCAACTCGAGTCGGCGTTCGAGAGCCGGCACGACGCCGTCGAAGGCGAACTCCGTCGACTCGAAGACGCAGTCGCGGACGTCGAAGAGACACAGCGGACGGTCCGGGATGAGGTGGAGCAGTTCACGGCGTTTCGAGACGCCATTCAGGACGCCTTCCGGGGGGAGGCGCTGCCCACCGACGACTGATGTTCCGGCCACGTCGCCGTGATTCACACGGCAGCGGGCGGTTCTCGCCGGCTGGGATAGCACTCCGATAACGTGTACACGGCTGACGGGATTTCCACTCAGAATCAGTGATGAAAGACCTCATAACGTCGATGCTCTTCCGGGGGCCCGACGCGACCGTCGTCCGGGAGTGCCGGCAGTGTGGGACGGGGGTGTCGCCGTCGGTCACGACCTGTCCGGTGTGCGAGGCCGACCGGATCGTCGAATACGTGATCGAGTAACGCCGGCGCTTGTCGAGTTCGGGTCGGAATCGCAGCCCCGATACCGGTTCGCGAGTGTCACGGCCGCGAGCGACGCGCCCGACCACGGTCGTCGACGGCGGTTCGAACCAGCGGATACCACGCCCCGAGGACGGCACCGTACCCGATGAGTGCCACCAGACTCGCGCTGTGGTGGTACGGCAGCGGAAGGGACCCGCCGGTCAGGTCGATCCAGAGGGGGACGCCGTAGGCGACGCCGACGAGCCAGCAGACGGTGCCGTAGGCGACGCCGAGACAGCCCCCGAGGAACGGCGATCGGAGCGCGGCCGCGAGCGGGGCCGGTGCGAACCGGTGCTTTGCGGCGCGGGTCAGCCCCGCGACGAAGGGCACGGCACCGACGAGGCCGTGTGCGACGACGACCGCCCAGTCGCTGGAAACGTCCTCGAGACCGTACAGCGCAGCGACGCTCTCGAGGTGTCCGGTCGACGATAGCAACCCGGCGAACGAGAGACTGGCGACCAGGGCTGCGACGAGAGTGCCGAAGATCGTCCCGACTGACGGACTGTCATATCTTCGGGACCGTCCGTATGACATACGTGTTCGATGCGACCGGTCATATAAATAATTAGTTATATATTGACTAAATGTCTAGAAATAAAACAGGATTGGATGCAAGCGTTCATGCTATCGGCGCATAAACGGTGGGAAAACTGGACAAACGGGGGTCCCGATCGAGCGTTCTCGGCGGCGACGCCGCGTACGGGCGAACTGGTTCGCCGTCCCGCGATCGCGGGCGGGGTCTCACACGCCGCTGGCGTCGCCGCCCGCGTCCCGATCGATACCCGCCCCGTCCTGGATCACGGTCGGTCGCACAGCGAGGCAGCCGCGGCCCGCGCCGACGCTGCCAAAGCCTCGAACGACACAGCGCGTCACGAACTCGTCACAGGTGCCGCGGGTCGGCATCCCTCGTCTCGACGGTGAGGGTCCACTCACTGGCCGTCTGTCAGAGCCGCTGCGGGCTGGGCCCCAGTCGCCTACTGACCCGACACGAGCGAGACCGCGAGAACGGCCCCTATCGCCGAAAAGCCCGCGAGCACGACGAACACGACCGACACCGACGCGTAGGTGAGTACCGTCCCGACGATCGCCGCACCGAGGGCCCCGATCCCGAAGATAGCGAGGTACGTGTAGCCGAACGAGAACCCCCGAGATCCCACGAGCGAGTACTTCGCGATCGTCGCCTGCGTGAGCGGTTGCATAGCGAACAGGACGAAGCCGAGCACGAAACTGACGAGGAGCAGTCCCCAGAGACCCGCCCGGGCGGCGGGAACGAACAGCAACGCGATGACGGTAAGGGCGGTCAGCATCCCGACCAGCCCGCGGTCGGGTTCGATCGCGTCCGTGAGCCGGCCCCCCAGATACTGCCCGCCGATGCCGACCGTCAACAGCCCGGCGTAGAGATACCGGGAGACGTCGAACTCCGTAGCGAGCCGGCTGTCAGGATCGAACACGCCGGGCCGGACGTCGCCGATGGCCGCCGTGAGGAAGTCGCCGAGGAGATCCGGGAGGAACGTCAGAACACCGCGGTAGTACAGCCCGTTGAACGCGACGATGACGAAGACCAGCAGAAAGCCGAAGGAGAACAGGCGTCGCGTCTCGCTGACGAACTCGGCGAGCGACGTCGGTATCCGTCGCTGGTGACCGCCGTCGGCGAACTCGACCGCCGCGGTCGGATCGAACTCGATAGTCATGCCGACGCCAGTGGCAACCAGGGCCGGGATCGCGAGGCCGGCCGCCACGAGCCGCCAGTCGAACGCGAGCAGCAGGACGGCGGTCAGAAGCGGGCCGCCAGCGATGCCGACGTTCCCGGCCATCCCGTGATAGGCGAACCCCCGGCCGCGTTCCTCGACGCCGTTGCTGATGAGCGTGAGGCCTGCGGGATGGTAGACACTCGCTGTGGCTCCCCAGAGCGCCAACGCGACCGCCACACCGACGACCCCCGGCGCGAGGCTCAAGGCCATAAACGAGAGCCCCATCCCGGCGAGACAGGCGGTGATCAACGCCCGCGCGCCGAACCGGTCGACCAGCAGTCCGCCCGGGAGTGCGCCGATGCCGAACAGCCCGTAGCCGATCGCGGCCGCGACGCCCAGCACCGCCTCGGTGGACGAGAACTCCAGCAGCCAGATCGTCATCAAAATCGGAATCGACAGCTCGTAGGTGTGGACCATCGCGTGGCCGACCATGACGAACCCGACGATAGACCGATCGTTGTCGTCCACAGGATCTGCTACTCGAAGTCGTCAGTTAATGCGTTCCGTTTTCGTCCGCCTGGTTCGGGTGCCGACGGAGCGGTGCTCGCAGTCCCGTTCACCGCCGCGAGCCGTCGGTCGACTCGTCGACGGACACCCAGAGGTGGACGTAATACTCGGTATCGTCGATCGACGGGTCGGCCGGCACGTCCCCGCCGGGGAACAGGAGCCAGACGATGCGGATATCGTCGCCCGTCAGCGTCGGTTCGATTTCGTGAGAGCGGTGCCAGGACTCGTTGTGCGCGAGTTGCGTTTCGAATCGATCGAGTTCGCGCTGCTCGGTGACGATCGTCTCGTTGACCGCCGAGTCGTTCCCGCCGGGCCCGGTTGTGGCCGTTTCGTTAGGTCGCTGTTCGGTGGCCTGCTCCAGGACGACGACCGTGTATTCCGTCGGGTCGTGCTCGTGATTGTCGACCCCGACGACGATCTCGGCGCTCTCGCCCTGGACGAATTCGGTCGGATACCCGTCGGCGACGAGGTCGCCGTCGTCGTCTTCGGTCAGGATGTAGATCGCCGAGAACTGCTCGCCCGCCGGCGGGGCGACGATCGCGAACGTGACCGTCCCGACGGCGAGGACGATCGACGCCACGAGCACCACGTTCAGGGCGGCGTCGAGGCGCGATTCGGGTTCGAGCAGTTCCGCACGGCCCGCGCGGTACCACTCGCGGTACGGGACGGCGAACCGCTCGTCGGCGGGGAGTTGCCACCGACGGTGGGCGGCGATCGCCGTCGCGACCAGCGTAAACACCGTCATCGCGACCATGATCGGGGACAGCCGGATGCCCCACGGGGTGAAGTTGAGGACGAGACCGATCAGCGGCGTGATCGCGATACTCAGACCGAACGCCAGCGCGACGCGCTCGATGCCGTCGATTCCCGAGCGCAACGACGTGAGTACGGTCGCGTCCGATTCGTGGCGGGGTTGCTCCGGGTCGGCAGTCGGCGACTCTCCCGCTTCGGGAAACAGGGCCGCGATGAAGACGTAGCCCGGCACGAACAACACGAACGCGAGGCCGAGTGGCACGCGGAACGGCGTCTCGCGAACCCCCGGTGTGAAGACGGCGACGTTGACGAGCGCCGTCACGAGGAGCATCGCCACGAGATCCGCCGGGAGCGCCCGGAGCGGTCGGGGGAGAAGCAACCGGAGCGACCGTCGATCGACCATTCACTCAGTTATCTGCAAGACGGTGGTAAAAGTCGCTCGGTCGACGTATGTGGGGCCCGTCTCTGCCACCGCTCGATGACCGTTACTCGGCGCTCGATCGCGTCTCAGTGGCGCACACCTGGCGAGTGCGCTCGAGGACGCGCTGGGCCGCCGAGGCGGAGACCCGATCGGGTGCAAAGGCCGCCCGTTCGTATTCCGTGATGACGGCCCGGAGTTGCTCGATCGTCTCGCCCTCCGCGTCGAGGTCGTCGCCGAGCCGGTGGTAAAACTCCCAGTGCGTGCGCGCGGCCGGGGTCTCCGCATCGTCCCGATACTCGTGTCGAACCGCGGCATAGCTGGCTCGCACCGCGGCCTCCGGTCGGCCGTTCGCCAGGTGCTCTCGCGCCCGTGACAGCAACGCGTCGACCAGTTCGGGCGTGGTCGCGCGGTCGCCCGTTCCCGGCGGATCGGCGACCGGGTCGGGGTCGGCGTCGTCGACGGCCCCGCCAGCAGCGGGCCGTCGTCTCCACCACCAGAGACCCCCACCCGCCGCGATCACGACGATCCCCACGAGGACGGCCCACGTCGGTCTCGACGACGAGGGGCCGCGGTCCGTCCCCGACAGCGAGACCGTCGTCTCGGTCGCCGTCGGCGCGAGATTCGTTTCCGCCCCGTCGTACTCGGCCGCCACGTGGACGTCGGAGGCGGCCGACGATGGCACAGCCAGCGTCGTGACGAACTCGCCGGCGGAATCCGTGGTCACCGTCGCGACGGTCTCCCCGTCGCGGTGGATCTCGACGGGCTGGTCGCCGACGCCGTCACCGGCAGCCGTCTCGAGGGTGCCGGCGACCTGGAGTTCGTTCTCGTCGGTCGCCGACGCGTCGATCGTCAGATCGGTTTCCGTTTCCGCGACCGTCACCGGCGTTTCGGCTATCGTGCCGGCCAGCGCCCGGTCGTCGAACGGCAGGGCGACACGGAGCGTGTGGCCCCCGTCGCGGACCGCCGCTGGGACTGGCACCGCGCCGGCGATCCGCCCATCGGTGACCGGCACCTCGCCGAGGAGTTCGCCGTCGAGTCGCACCTCGAGACCCACGCCATCGACCGGGACGCCCCCCGCTGCCACGTCGCCCTCGATCGCGAGTGTGTCACCGTAGGCGACCGTCTCGGTGCTATCGAGATTCGCGATCGTGGGCTCGACTTGCTCCACCGAGACGTTCAGCGTCGTTTCGCTCCCGAGATACGGCGATTGCTCCGCGGGGACGTACTCGACCGTCACCGTCTCCGCCGAGAGGGGCTGCGTCGTCGGGCGGTACTCGAACGCAACCGAGCCGTTCGCCCCCGTCTCGACGGCAACGGGATCCCCATCGATCACGAATCGCGCGTCGTCGCCGTCGATCGGCGAGCCGTCCGCCGTTCGTATCTCGCCGCGAGCGACGAGCGGCTCGAGAAACGAGACGGTCTCGTCGTCGGCGTCGAGGCGCAGCTTCGTCTCGACGAACTGCTCGTCGCGGACGACGGCCTGCTCGCCCCGGATGTCGCGTCGCGTCTCGTCGATCGCGTCGGCGGCGTCCGAGAGATCGTCGTCGGTCTCGAACGTGATGAGCTCGTAATTCGTGATCAGGCTCTCGCTCGTCTCGTCGATGTCCGCCGCGATCTCTTCGAGGTCGCGGGCCAGCTCGCGGGCGCGTTCGTCGTCGCCCTCCGCAACCGCGGTTTCGTATTCGTCTTTCGTCGTTCGATACTCCTCGAGACGATCGATCAGGCGCTCCTGTTCGTCCGCGGCCTCCTCGAATGCCGCCTCGGGATCGTTCCGGTCGTCACGCCCGGCACCCGTTCCACCCTCGCCCGTGTCACCGGCCACCTCGACGTACTGGCCGAGCCGGTCGCGATACTCCTCGCCGACGAAGTTCCGCGCCCGATCGTATTCGCCCTCGCTCAGCGAGACCGTGCTCCCCGCCAACCGCGACGAGAGCCGATTCGACAGCCAGGCTTCGATGCGTTCGGAATCGCCGTCGGCGTCGTACTCGTCCGGATTCTGGTGCCGAACGGTTTCGTTCGCGCCGTCGTCCGCGTCGAGTGTCGCGATCGGGGTGGCTGCTCCGTCCGCGGCTGAAACGCTTGCTCCAGTGGTCGCTGCTATCGGCGAACAGAGGAGCAGTACCGCGAGTACGAGCGCGCGGCCGGCGTCGTTCACGACCGGTGATTGCTCGCTCAGCACAAAAACCTGTCTGCTCGAGTCCCCGTCCGAGCGGCGCGAATCGCCAACCAGTAAGTTCAACACGCCGCCGCAAAGTCACTGGGATATGCGTCCGACGCGTCACCTCTGGGCGACTGGCGTCCTCGCCGTGCTCCTCGCCGCGTGTGCGGTCGTCTTCGCCCGCCCGCTGTTGCTCGTCGCGACGGCGCTGATCGGCGCGTGGACCCTGAGCCGCCAGTACCTGTTTCTCGCGGCGGTGACCGAGACGGTGGCTGGAGTAGACGTGCTCCAGGCACCCGACACGACGGGAATTCGGACGAACGAAACGACCCCGGTCACGCTCGCGGCGACGCTCGAGGCGCCGTGTTCGCTACGGCTCGCCCTCGAGGCCGGCGTGCCACCGGGAGGGAGGGTTACCGAGCCGCTGGCCCTCTCACTGGCACCCGGTGACGCTCGCGCACAGCGAACGACGGACGTCACCTGGCCGATCGCGGGCCGCCACCGGTTCGAGCACGCGTCACTCACGGCGACCGACGGGCTCTTCGAGACGACCGTCGCCGTCGGCCCCACGCCGACGGTCACCGTCGAACCGCGTGGCCCGCGAACCGTCCACGTCGGCGAGGGTGGGGAACGCGTGGCCACCACGCAGGGCGACCACGAGAGCGGGCGCCTCGGCCCCGGACTCGAGCCGGCTGAACTCCGCGAATACGTGCCGGGGGACCGGGCCGATCGAATCGACTGGAACGCCACCGCCAGACTCGGGACGCTCTACGTGCGTGAGCGCGACGCGGAGACGGAGCGCCCGACCGTGCTGTGTCTCGATCATCGGGACGCCCTCTCGACGGGACCGCCCGGTGAGACGAAACTCGATTACCTCCGGACCGTCGCACTCGCACTGACGGCGGGCGCCCGCAACGCCGGTGATCCGATCGGGTTGGTGACGGTCGCCGAAACGGGACTGACCACCCAGATCGCCCCCGAGCGAGGGCCAACACACTACACGACGATCCGCCGTCGATTGCTCGATCTGGCCCCCGCTGTGACCCCCCAGCAGTCCCGGCCGCCGGAGCCGAGTCCCACCCCCGGAAACGCGGCCACGACCACCGGCGCGGCTGGCGACGCGGTCGGTGTCGGTGGGGGAGCCCACGCGCTCGCTCACGGGCCCGCAGTCACGCAGCCCCGGGCGGCGCTGTCGCACCTCGATCGCGGCGACGCGTTCTCGCGAACCCTCGAGCCGTTTTATGCGGCCCGTCACGCCGTCAGCACGGAACTCGAGTCGGATCCATTACTCGGGGCAATCCAGGCGGCAGCAGCCCACCGCGGCCGTGGGGGAACGGTTCTCTGTACGGACGACTCGGACCCGGCCGCCCTCCGTACGGCGATTCGGCAGGCGCGAGACCAGGGCCGGGACGTGTTGGTCCTGCTCGCGCCGACGGTCCTCTTCGAGTCGGGTGGCCTGGCGGACCTCGAAGGGGCGTACGAGCGATACGTGGCCTTCGAGGACTTCCGTCGCGACCTCGATCGAATGGCGCAGGTCACCGCGCTCGAGGTCGCGCCCGGTGATCGACTGTCGAGCGTCCTCGCCGCCGGCCGGGATCGACCGCGAGGTGGACGTCGATGAGCGATCGGACCGACGTGACCCGATCGCGGTCCCGTCCGGAATCGCTACTCGCCACCGCTTCACAGCCGCGGGCGCGATGGCCGGAGATGGGGGCGATCCTGGGGCTTCTGCTCGTGGTCGGGCTGCGTGCGGGCCCCCCGGGAGTCCTCGCGGGGAGTGGCACCATCGTCGTCTGGTACGCACTCGGGACGCCGTACGCGCTTGCGATCGGACATCTTCTCCTCGTCCCCCTGTTTCCGGCCGGCATCGATCCGGTCTCGCTGGCGCTCGTCGAGGCCGGCTTCCTCGCACTCCTGGTCGCGCCGGCCGTTCGGACCCGATCGCCGGTGGGGGTCGCCACTGTCACCGTCGGCACCGCGGTCTCCGTGGCCGGACTGGCGTGGCTTGCCCTCCGCTGGCACCCGCTCTGGGTGGCTGCAGCGACGACCGTCGGCCTCCTCGCACTCGCCCACTACGGCCTGTACCGGTACGCACTGGTCAGTCTCGGCCTCGTCGACGACGACCCGACTCGGGATGTAACAGCAGACAGTGACGAGCTATGAGCAAGGAATCGTTCAGCGACACCGCCGATAGTACCGAATCCGCACCCCCGTCCCAGATGCAAGCATTGAACACCGAGACGGCCGATACTGCGGCTCTCGAAGAGACCGCACAGCTAGAACTGCTCGCCGAAGAGAACCGCCGGCTTCGAGAAGAGTACGCCCGCGCTCGGCAATCCCGGTATCGCCGGACGGCGATCGGACTGGCTGCGGTCGGGGTAGTCGCGCTCGCTGGCGGCCTGCTGTTTCCCGATACTCGGGCGGTATTCGTCGCACTGGGCGCGACGGGGGTGTTCGGCGCCGTGCTCACGTACTCACTCACCCCTGGGCAGTTCGTTGCGGCTGCCGTCGGCGAACGCGTCTACGCCGCCAGCGCCGCCAACGGGGCGGCTATCGCAGCCGAACTCGGGCTCAGTGACGAGCGTCTCTACCTCCCACCGACGCAAGCGCGGGCCGTCCAGCTGTACGTGCCATTGCACCGCGAGTCCGACGCGCCCGCAGCCCGTGATGGCCCCTTCGTGCTCGAAGAGCCGGGGCGGGGGCTCCTCCTCGACCCGACCGGTGGCACGCTCTTTGCGGAGTTCGAGCGCGCGCTGGCCGGCGACCTCGCGTCGACGCCGGAACCGCTGGCGCGCCAGCTCTGTGACGGGCTCGTCGAACAGTTCGAACTGGCGGCCGGCGCCGAGCCCGACGTCGACGCAGACGCCGGGCGGGTGACAGTCGCGGTGTCGAACAGTGCCTTCGGCGCCGTCGATCGATTCGATCATCCGATCGGGTCGTTTCTCGCCGTCGGCCTGGCACAGGGGCTCGACCGCTCGGTCGAGCTCGAGGTCGACGTCGGCGACGAGCGCGCAGACTGGTTGGTCACCTGTCGGTACGACGGGGATCCCGGCGCACAAAGCGAGTTCGAGTGGGGCGAGTAGCGCGCGACGATCGCTGCCACGCCACCGGTCGAGGACGAGCACCGTGATCGCGGCCCGGAACGGAGATGAGGGGGAGAACGCGAGTTGCCGTCCCGGGTCACGCCGCGTCGGGCACGTTCACATCCGGCAGCTCGACGCCGTCGACGATCTTCGAGATGATCTCGTCGGGGGTCACGTGCCCGAGATCGGCGTCGGTGGTTAACACGAGCCGATGGGCCAGGATCGGGTGTGCGAGCGCTTTGACGTCGTCCGGAATCGCGTACTCGCGGCCCCGAATCGCCGCCCGGGCCTTCGCGCCGTCGAGAAATGCGAGACTCGCTCGGGGCGACGCACCATACTCGACGTCCGGATGCTCGCGGGTCGCGTCGACGAGATCGAGGATGTACTCCTTGACCGGCTCGGCGACGTAGACGTCCATCGCCGTCGCGCGTGCAGCGCGGATCGCCTCGGGACCGATCGCCGACTCGATGTCCGCTGGCCCGAGGTCCGGCCGGTCGTCGAACCGATCGAGGACCTCGCGTTCGGTCGCGCGGGCGGGCAACTCGACCGTGAGCTTGAACACGAAGCGATCGCGCTGGGCCTCCGGCAGCTCGAAGACGCCCTCCATCTCGATCGGGTTCTGCGTCGCGACGACCATGAACGGCTCCGGCAGCGAGAGCGTCTCCCCTTCGATCGTGACGCTCCGCTCTTCCATCGCCTCGAGCAACGCGCTCTGGGTTTTCGGCGTCGCCCGATTGATCTCGTCGGCGACGACCAGATTCGAAAAGATGGGGCCCCGCTGGAGCTGGAATTCGCCGGTGTTTTCGCGGTAGATGTGCGTGCCGGTGATGTCCGCCGGGAGGACGTCCGGCGTCATCTGGATGCGGCGGTAGTCCAGGCCGGACGCCCGCGCAAACAGATTGGCGAGCGTCGTCTTCGCAACCCCCGGGACGCCCTCGAATAAGAGATGCCCCCGAGTCAACAGGGCGATCGTGAGGTGTTCGACCGCGTCCTCGTTGCCGACCAGGACGCGGTCGACTTCCGTGTGGATCGCCGTGAACACGTTCTGTGGGTCGCCTGCCGCGGCCCCGGGCTCGTTCGTCGGCTCCATCTCGCTCATTGCTCCTCCCGTTTCGACCGGGTGCGGTTAAGCGCTTTGACCACGCGCTCGATGCGTTCGTCATCCCACTCGGGATGGCGCTCGCGAAGGGCGGCCGCGCGGTCTTCTGCCGCCGGGCCCCGTTGCTCAGCAGTGTCCTGGATCGGTGCCGTCGACCAGATGCGCGTTCGAACGGCGTCGACGATGGGTGTGGTCCGTCGACGCGAGACCACTGCGACGGTGGCGACGCCGAGGCCACCCAGGACGGCCTGGACCAGCGGCAGCTCACGGATCGTCAGGAGCGCGCCAACGAGCGGTGGGACTCCCCCGGCGTGGGACCGATCAAAGAGCACCCGCTCCTCGTCCGCATACTGTGCGCGGAGGAACGCGGCGTTGTCCGGTCTGTCGTACATCGCGTTGATCGTGAGACTGGGATCACCGACCAGGATCACTTCGCCCGTACCGACGTTCTCGACGGTCGCAACCGGATAGGACCCGAGCACGGTCTCGTCGTCGAGTTCCGCGTCCGGTGTGTCGCCGAGATACGCGTACTCGCTCGTGGCGACCAGCACCGTCGCGTCGTTCGGCTCGATCGCCGTCGCGTGATTCAGCGTGAGCCGGTCGACGCCGGCAGTCCGCGAGTGATTCGCGACGGCTGTTGCGACGGGCATCGCCGGTCCCCGATCGTAGTGGCGCTCGTCGAGAACCAGCCGCCCGTCCGTCCGCGCGTCGGCCCCGACGGCAGCGAGCAGTTCGTTGCCGCCCGATTCGACGTTCTCGAACACGACTAGCGTGCCACCGCGTTCGACGAATCGTCTGACACGAGCCGCGTCCTCGTCGCCGTAGGGTTCCTCGGGTGCGATAACGAACGCGACGGTCTCGTTCGCCCGGACCTCGTCGTAGCGACTCGGCTCCCGGAGGACGTCGGTCTCGACGCCGGCGTCGCCGGCGACCCCCTCGCGGAAGTCCGCGGCGCCGTCCCAGGCGGGATTGTAGAGCCCGAACGCCGCGGACGAGGTGCTGGCCGCGACGAGCAGCGCGACGAGGACGACACCCGTGAGTGCGACGAGGAGGACGGTCGGCCAGTCGATCCCCGTGCCGTCCCGGACCCACTCGCGTGACGTCATGGCGGTGCCCCCCGGACGCGTCGGCCCGGCGGTTCGGCCGCCACCCGAGCCGCGTCCATCGGAGTGGTCACCACGGCAGCACCTCCGGCGGCAGGATTTCGAGAATCCGTCTGATCACGACGACGGCGAAGCCGCCCAGCCCGAGCGCGATGAGCCACGTGAGACGGCGTCGCCAGGCCGGGGTGAGAGTGACCGGCGCCGTGAGTTCCGTCACGATCAGGAAGCCGATCAGCGAGCAAACGAAAAACAGCTCGTACGACAGCGCCCCGAGCACCGTCAAGACGACGATAGTCGCGACCATCCACGCGATCTGGCCGTGAACGAACCGCATCCGGCGTCGTGTCGGCATCTACTCGAGTGAGTGTCTGGCGGGACCGTAAATGCCTCGGCTGCCCGGCGCCCGAGACAGCGTCCAGCCCCGCGCGTTCACGGGCGGGGATGGGGATTCGGCCCGGCCTGGCGTCCCGGACGTCGATTACGGCCGGTCGCTCGGCGTCCTCGGTACCGATCGGAACACACCGGAGCCGAGAGGCGAGTCCAGACGCGAGGCGGGGCGCTGGCCGAGCCGGGAGCCAGCGGGTGAGGAAAGTGGCCCTTCGGCGGCGACCCGTTACGAGCAGGCGACTGTCGAAGTCGGCGCCAGCCGCGCCGGCCAGAGCCGGCGATGCAGCGTTCGCTCACCAATATTTATATAAGAGAACGTTGCCGTGACACCTGAGCACGAATGGGATCGAAGGGGGAATCGCGGGCGTACTGTCCGACCTGCGACGCCGAGCAACGAGTCCAGACGACGGTGCCGTGGCAGGCGGATTTCTGTGCCACGTGCGGGACGGATCTCGACTGACGGGTCTCGGGGTCGACCCGCCGCTCGGCTGGGGGCAGTTCGGTCGCGCTCCGATCGGCTCCACCAGGGCCGGAGCGACGCATCTCGCTGCCGTTGGTAGGCAGTCGGCGGGAACCGACCGCGACGTTCGAGGAGTCTCGCGTGAGGGAATCGACGATAACACCGTGGTACGAACGCGCGCTGCCGCCGGCGTCCCTGCTCGCGACCGGTGCGTTCGCGAACTTCCGCCGTCGATCGAGATGCAACGCGGGATTACCGCGTCGGATGCGGCGAGACCTGCGAGCCGGTGATCGCAACCGACACGACCGCCGTCCGCGATCCGATGATCGTGTGTGGTATTGACTAGCACAACCTATTTGCCGTCTCCGAGAGTAACAGGGACCAATGAACGGGGATCATCTCTATTGCCCCTGTTGTGAGCGGGCCATACGGACCGAATCGAACCTCCGGTACCATCTGCTGACCAAACATCGCCGGAGCGAACTGAGCGCTAGCATCATCGACCTTCTCCGGGCACAGCAGGACCGGCGCCGTGAGGAACGAGCGCTCGTGCCGCGGTGATCGACGGTTTTCAGTTCGGTCAGAACCGCTGCGAAACGGAGCAGTGGCCGCTCGGGACTCGAATCGGCGTGCGCTCCCGACACTCTCAGCACCCGCGGTGCCGCCCCACGACCCAATGACCGGGGCGGGGCATCGCGGACGGGGGCAGATTAGGCCGTGTTCGGGGCCCGGGGCGTGACACCGCGCTGGCGCAGGTTCGTCGCCAGCCGCGGCGTAGCGCTGGCTTGCACACCAGCGGCGCGGGATCAATCTTCGATGACGTCCGTGAAACGATTGGACCTGTTAATTGCTATCGATACGCATATGGCGCGTATGTTCGTGGACGCCTGGACCGAGATGACCAAATCGATGCTCCGGAGTTCCAGGGCACTGAATCGGGCAGCGCTCTCCCTCTTTCGCAACGAGGCAACACGGGAACCCCTGCTTCCGGCCGTCGACTCCGTCGCGTTCGACCAGCACAGCTGGGAGTTCGAGCGATCCGTCGACACTTCCGACGAAATCACGATCGGCGACACGGTCTCGTTTTCGAAAGTCCTCCACGAGGACGACATCCGGGCGTTCGCTCAGATCACCGGCGATACCAATCGTCTCCACCTCGACGACGAGTTCGCCGAGAAGACGCGATTCGGCGGCCGCATCAGCCACGGGGCGCTGGTCGCCGGGATCATCAGTGCCGCCCTCGCCCGCCTTCCCGGACTGACGATCTATCTCTCCCAGGATCTGAACTTCCTCCATCCCGTCCGGATCGGCGATCGCGTCCGCGGGCGCGTCGACGTCATCGAGGCGCTCGCCCCCGACCGGTACCGACTCTCGACGGTCATCGAGACCGAGACCGCGGGCCAAGCGACGACGGTCGTCGACGGCGAGGCCGTCGTACTGATCGACGAGCTTCCGGACCCGTAGGAGCAGCCGCCGGACGAGGAAATAGACCGGGACGACGACGTCATCCTCTTCGGCGAGGACGTCTAGGAGTTCGGCGGAAACTTCGGCGAAACGGCCTGCCTCCACGAGAAGTACGACGCCGATCGGATGCGCAACACGCCGCTCGCGGAGATCGGAATCGCGGGGATGGCACTCGGCGCTGCCGTCGGCGGGATCCGGCCCGTCGCGGAACTGCAGTTCGCCGACTTCGTGGCGACCGCCGGCGACGAGATATTCAACCAGATCTCGAAACAACCGTACGTCAGCGGCGGCAGTCTCGAGGCACCGCTGACGATCTTCGCTCCGTCCGGAGCGGGCATCGGGGCGGGCGCATAGCGCTCACAGTCGGTCCACTCCTGGCTCGGAAACGTTCCCGGATGGGGCGTCGTCACCGGACCCTTTCCGCTCCGGCCGAGTCAGTCGTCGTCCTCGGCCGCGACGCGCCACGTGCCGGTAACAGAGACCCGGGTTCCATCGATCTCGACGTCACGTGTACTCGCGGAGGTCCCGACCTGGTTCTCGACGGCTGCTCGCTGCGGAGTTTTTCCCTCCGGAAAGACTGCGGCGATTGACCCGTTGCCCTCCTCGGGCCCCAGCGTGACGGAACTGACGAGGCCATCGGCGTCCGCGAAGACGTCCGCCGCGTCGACGAACTCGCGATCGACCTGCTCGTCAGCCGTGGCTTCGTCGGGTTCGACGCCCCAGGCGCCGATCGTGACGTGACCGTGCCCGGCCTCTGTGAGTGCCCAGCCCCCATCGTCGTCGTCGCCGAGGCGGTCCACGCCACCGGTCGTCGCGTCCAGAACGCTATCGAGATCGGAATCCTCGTCGAGCGCCGTGACGAGCACGTCGTCCTTGACGGCGAACTGGCGGCCGTCGGTCCCGAAGAGGCCCTCCGCCGTCCCCTCGTAGACGTCGAACCCATCGCGCTCGTCTGCAGGTTCGAACCCGTCCGAGGCGGCGACGACGGTTCTGGCGTCGAACGCACCGCGAAAGACACCGACGCCGTCAACCAGTAACACGGAATCGATACGGACCGATCCGTCGACGTCGTCAGTTCCCTCGTCTGCGTCTCCGTTGCCCGACTCGTTTTCGGGGACGGCGTCCTCGTCGAGGCCCTCCAGTACCACGTCGCCGAACCCGTACGGGTACAGGCCGAATCCGAGGCCCAGTGCGCCGATGACCAGTCCGGTTGTCGGGTACGCGACCAGCGGGTCGACGTCCACCGGCGGACTGTCGGAGTCGAGATCGAGGTCGACGGCGTCGGGGAGTTCGTCGGCGTACGGGAGTTCCTCCTCGCCGTCGAACGCCCGGAGCCAGGACGCGTCGATGTGGACGAAGAAGACGCCGTCGTCATCGTCGGCCCCACCTCGAGGCGTGTCCTCGCCGTAGGCGGGCTGTTCGCTGCCGGCGAAGACGCCGGTACAGCCCGCCATCGCCACGATCGGGAGGGCTGTCGCCGTCTTCAGAACGTCACGACGCTGGAGTGTCATCCTGACGGGAACACGTTCTCTGCGGGATATAAAAACTTTGGAGAGTCGCTGAACTGGTGTGGAATCATCACGTTCACCGACTGCAAAAAACCCGAAGTCGATCGATTTCGTCGACGAGATCCCGAAAACGCCGTACGTCAAGATGGACGAGAAGACGCTTCGCGCCGTACTGGGACGACGAGGAGCGGGCCGTCGGCTGACCCTGTCCTCGTTCTTTCGGGCGAGAGGCGTCACTCTCGGAGGCGGCGATCACGCGCCCGGTCGTCGTCGGTTCGACAACGGCCCACACGCCGTCTCGTGGTCTGTCTCCGCGCCACCGACCACTGTCTTCCAGTACCTCCGAGGGGTCACCCGCGCCGCTGCTGTATTCCCTCTAGCGCGGCCGAGCGGGTCGTGTATCCGATCCCGATCGCATCACAAGCCACACACTCCCAGCGGTATTCGCCCCTGAATCCGCGGATCGAAACGGGAGCGTCGCAGTCGGGACAGCGCCTTCGCCGACGGGCCTCTCGGACTCGCTCGAGGATATCGACAACGGTCCTGTTCTCGTTCATGCCACCTCCTGCTGGCAATCGTTCTCATATAGGCTTTCCCGTTCGCGACAGCCCTCGACGGACAGTCCGCGGGAAGACGTTGAGGCGACTCGTCGCGACGCACCGTCCTCGCGATCGGTGGCCTGATCGACCGGTCGACACCACCAGCGTTCCCCCGGCCCGTTGCGGAAACGTTTGCCAACAGCTGGTAGGTTTATATTCGTTTACTCGCTATGCTGAAGCGGGTTCGTAGCGATCCGGTACCCGACTACGAGTCCGAATTCCATACCAGTCTGAACTCGCGGAGTTCAGTTTCCTGTCAGGGCATCCATCCCTGACCTTCCTGCGACACGCATCTACCGAGTGCACAACAGCGGCGAACTCGTCAGCGGCGCCACTCGCGATCGGCTGGGTCGAGTCAGACCTCGCTGACCTCCCGGATCGCCTCCGTGACCCGGGTCGCGTTCGGGAGCTGGAAGTCCTCGAGTTCGTACAGCGGGTAGACCGCGTCCCACCCGGTGACGCGCGCGATCGGCGCCTCCTGGTAGAACAGGGCCTCCTCCTGGAGGAGCGCCGTGATCTCGCCGGCCAGGCCGCCCGTCCGCGGCGCCTCGTGGACGACCACGGCCCGGCCGGTCTTTTTGAAGGAGTCGACGATCGTCGCTCTGTCCATCGGCGATAGCGTCCGGAGATCCACCACTTCGACGTCGATCTCCTCCGCCAGTTCGTCGGCCGCGTCGAGGGTTGGCCGGGTCATCGCGCCCCAGGTGAACGCGGAGACGTCCTCGCCCTCGCGCCGCACGCTCGCGTCGCCGATCGGCACCTCGTAGGTTCCTTCGGGGACCGCCTCGCGGAACGCGCGGTAGATCTTCTTCGGTTCGAAGAACAGGACCGGATCCGGGTCGCGAATCGCCGCCGTCAGCAGCCCTTTCGCGTCCCGTGGCGTACTCGGGACGATTACCTTGAACCCAGGGTGGTGGACGAAAATCGCCTCCATCGATTCCCCGTGCAGGTCGGGCGCGCGAACCCCGCCGCCGAACGGCGCGCGCACGACCAGCTGGCCGGGAAACTGCCCCCGCGAGCGGGCGTTCATGCGGGCGGCCCGGGTGAACAGTTGCTCCAGCGCGGCGTAGGTGAAGCCCATGAACTGGATCTCCGCCACGGGCCGCAGTCCGGAGGCGGCCAATCCGATGGCCGCCCCCGCGATCCCCGTCTCCGTGAGCGGCGTGTCGACGACCCGATCGGGGCCGAACGCGTCGCGAAGGCCCTCGGTCGCACGGAAGACGCCCCCGGATCGACCGACGTCCTCGCCGAGGACGACGACCGACTCGTCGCGGGCCATCTCGTCGTGGAGTCCTTCGGCGACCGCCTCGACCAGCGTGAGCGTGTCGGCCGCCATGGTTACCACCGGAACGCCTCCTCGCCGTGTCTCTCGTAGAGGTCCAGCAGCTCCGCCCGCTGGCTCTCGACGTAGTCCGGCGGGTTGGCGAACACCTCGTCGAACACGTCGCCGGGGCCCTGCTCCGCCGCCACCGCGAGCGCCTCGTCGGCCGCCTCCCGAGCTCGCTGCTCGGCGGCCTCGCGCACCGACGCGGCGTACTCCTCGTCCCAGAGCCCGCGGTCCTCGAGCACCCGCTCGTAGCGGTCGATCGGATCGCGCTCGCGCCACGGTTCGATCGCCTCCTCGGATCGGTAGCGCCCGTGGTCGTCGCTCGAGGAGTGGGCGCCGCGACGGTAGGTCAGCGCCTCGAGCAGCACCGGCTCGCCGTCCCGGGCACGCTCGACGGCGCACCGGGTTTCGCGGTAGGTCGCCAGCACGTCGTTTCCGTCGACCAGCACGCCGTCGAACCCGTAGCCGGCCGCCCGCTGGGCAAACGTGTCGGCGGCGGTCTGTTCCTCGACGGGGGTCGAGATGGCCCACTGGTTGTTGAGCACCAGGAACACGACCGGGAGCTCGAGCACGCCGGCGAAGTTGAGCCCGGCGTGGAAATCGCCCTTGCTCGCCCCGCCGTCGCCGACCGTGACGAGCCCGACCTCGTCGTATCCCTGCAGCTTGCGCCCCCACACGAGCCCGGCCGTCTGCGGGAGCTGCGTGCCGACAGCGACGATGTGGGGCAGCCGCCGTTCGTACGGGTCCATCCGGTCGATGTCGTCGGTTTCCCACGTCTCGTATCCGCGAAGCCAGAAGAGGAGGATGTCCTCGAGCGGCCGCCCGCGCTGGATGTGGGCCCCGTACTGGCGCCACTCGGTGTTGAGCCAGTCCCGATCGGCGAGCGCCGCCGCCGGCCCCACGTGGGCCGCCTCCAGGCCGCGACACTCCATCCAGAAGTGAAACTCCCCCCGCCGCTGCAAGGTCCGGCCCCGCTCTTCGAGGGCCCGCGCCTGTACCATCGACTCGTACAGCTCCCGGAACTCGTCGTCGTCGAGCTCGAGGGCCGCAACCTCGGCCGCGTCGTAGGAGCCGTCCGGGGCAACGATTCGCTTGCACTCGTCGTACTCCTCCGGAACCCTGGTCATGGATAGCACGTCTCGCTCGGCTGTGATATATGTTGACGCCTCTTGGGCCGGGGTCGCTCGTCGAGTTCACTGGTGCGATCGGTCTCGGGATCGATCGCCGGGCCGCGCCCGATCGCAACGCTCGTCTCGTGGGCACCACGTTCGAACGCATCCCCGAATTCTCGCTCACGACCGATGCGAACTTCCCGTTGAGAGTCCTAGCAATTCCGTTAGAATGACCGTCCTATTCGTCGAGGACCTGACGGAATGTTCCATCAATCTCCGGTGATATCTAACTACGAGTGAGGACGTGCGGCCGAGTCACTTATCCCTCCCCATCGACAGATTCGATCATGGATAGCCGCCCCTCAAACCTCCCTGAGGCGCAAATATTATTGATCGAGGATAACCCTGGGGACGTACGTCTGATCGAAGAAGCCTTCCACGACGGCCAGATCAACAATCACCTGCACACTGTCACTGATGGTCGAGAAGCACTGGACTTCGTTCACCGCCAGGACGAATACGTGGATGCACCCCGCCCAGACATCATCCTCTTAGACCTCAACTTGCCGCGAGTGGACGGTGAAGACGTTCTTCATGAAATCAAACATCACCCGGAACTGGAACACGTCCCCGTCATTATTCTGTCTGGACTGGACGACGAACTCATCGAATCACGCGACCTCGATCACGATGCAGACGAAGATGCAGTCCTCGAAAAACCGGTTGATCCCGGCGAGTTCGTTGACGTGATATGCGGATTCGACGACTTCCGGTTGTCCATTGTTCGTACTCGGGACGAGTAGGACCTCCACGTGGAATTTCGAGCGGTTGTGCCGGTCACCGATCGGAAGGACGATAACCCGCTTTGGAACTGCCTCACCTGTACTTATCGCTGAGGGTGCCATCATCAGCTGTGGAATTCAACAGAGCCAATCAGCGCCGTCGATCGCAGCCCGTAATTCGACCACTCCTTTCGACCGTGGTAAGACACGGCGCGTACTATGAGCCGCTTCTGGACAATGCGTCGCCAACGGCTGATTGGAGGTATCGGAGTTCCTGAAAATTGAGCGGTGTGTCTCAGCAGCGTCTCGTGTGATGTCGAAGCTAGTCGCGCCGAGGTGGACTACGCCGATACGGCGATCGTCTGGGAACTCGACCCTCCCTCGGTCGTCCGTAACGCGATCGACGTCCCGATGAAGTTCGTGGACTGACACTCGTCTGCTTCCCAACTCCGACACCTCGTCCCTCAGTTGCCGAACGATGGCTTCACTTGGACGGCCGTACAGATCGATGGATTCGAGTTCGATGAACTCCCCGATCGGCGGAAACTTCGGACCCGCAACCTCCACGTGAAACTCCAACGACGCCTGATCACCGTGTATATGCACCGCGGTCATTCGCTGTCCATCGCCACTGATAGACGTTGACGGCCAGAATCTCTGGCTCATTGGCCTCGACGAAGTTCACCAGTTCCGCCATCGCCGTCTCGAGTTGCAATTCGTCCGTCTTTGAGCCACCTCCACCCGAAGTTGGACCACCGCCCGAGAGGACCGAATAGCTATACCGCCGGGTCGCGTACGAGTGCCATGTTATCAAGCACCACGGGGTCCCCCCTCGAAGACACTGAGTTTCTCGTGCGGTCAGAACACCGTGTTAAAGCGCTCGGCGCCCTGGCCAGGCGTCCCCAGAGCCGTGCCGACCTCCGGACACGCACCGAAGTTTCACGGTCTACGATAGGACGCACGTTGCGCGAGTTCGAAGAACGACAGTGGATCAGGAGGGACGGACACCAGTTCGAGGCCACGCAACTGGGTGCGTTCGTCGCGTCGGGAATGCAGGAGCTGATCGAACGGATCGAAATCGAGCACACGCTCCGAGACATCTGGGAATGGCTCCCGTCCGAGGCAAGCGGTTTCACCATCGAGATGGCGTCCGAGGCGGTCGTGACGGACGCCGGTGCCGACGACCCCTACGGCCCCGTGAACCGATTCGTGTCGCTGCTCCGGAAGACGGACCGGTTTCGGTTCGTCGGGTACGATGTCGCCCTGCTCGAGCCGTGTAAGGACGAACTCTCCCAGCGGATCCTCGACGGCATGCGGACGGAGATCATCGATCCGCCAAGCGTTGCGAAGTACGTCCTCGCAGCCCACAGGGACCACTGTTCTGCGCCGTTGGAGAGCGGCAATCTGACGGTCCTGGTACACGACAACGTGCCTTCGTACGGGGTCAGTCTCTTCGACGACCGGATCGCAATCAGCGGCTACAACCCCGACAGCGGGACGGTCCAGGTATTGCTCGATACCGACGCCTCGGAGGCGCGTGAGTGGGCGGAATCGACCTACGAAGCCTACCGACGCGGGGCGCGACCGTTCACTCTCGAGCCGACCGTAGAGTGATTACAGCGTGGCATCAGCAGCCGGGTATCGTCCCGCTTGGTCAGTCGAGGGGGCAGGAATACGCTGGCGGCTAATTTCCGTTGCTGTCTCACCGTCTGTCGGTGCTGGCGACTACCGTGGGCAACGAGGTGGTCCCCATATCGTGGCCGCCCTGCAGCAGGTGACCAGGTGTCGCCGACTGCATGGCAGTCAGTGGGGGCCGGAAGGTCACTAACTGCCTACATATTCCTCCGAACTGTAGCCTCTCTCGCCGACAATGAGCGTAGAACAACCAACAGTTGACGGACACGGTACTGACACTAACTACGAACACGGACGTGGGTTACGACTCGGATCGTTCCTGATGGCGCTCGCGGGCGTCGCCTTCGTCGGGTACGGAGTCGTCTTCCTCGCCAGGACGTTCTCCGGTACCGGCTTCGAGCTCGGCGTCGCAAGCCTGAACGGGGCCACTCGGGCGGATCTCAACGCGATCGACCCGGCCATCGTCCACTACATCAACCATCTTCACGTTGCCACTGCGGCGTTTATCATCGCCACCGGGTTCGCCATCACGGCGCTGGCGTGGTATGGGGTTCGGAGTGGACAGCTGTGGGCGTGGACAACGGCGGTCGTCGCCGCCGTGGTCGCGCTGGGCATCGCACTCCCGATGCACTACATGGATCTCTTCACCCACAACTGGGTGTCGCACCTCGGTCCCATCTACCTCGCAACGATCGTATTCGTGGTCGGTGCTGGACTCGCGTACCGGGGGGTGCGATTCGGGTCCCAGCCAGCAGACTCAAACGGGGAGACCGGAGCCTAACGGCTCTCTTCCGACGTTACCTTGACCAATGCCAACATACGTATTCCTGACCACGTTCACCCAACAGGGGATCGAACACGTCTCCGACAGCCCCGACCGGACCGAAGATGCGAAAGCCGAGGTCGAGTCGATGGGCGGGACGTGGAAGGCGTTTTTCGTCACGATGGGACGGTACGACGGCCTCGTTATCGCCGAGTTCCCGGACGATGAAACCGCTGCGCAAGCGGCTCTCACGCTCGCCAGCAGCGGCAACGTCACGACCGAGACGCTTCGGGCCTTCACACTGGACGAGTTCCGCGACCTTGTCGACACCATGCCGTAAATCGCTCCCCCTCCGTGAGGCATCGGATCTGTCCGTCCCACGTTGACGCGACGATGGATGCAGTCGCCGTCATCGGATTCGTAGACGGACAGGTGACGAAACCGAACGGGATGTCGTTACGGCAAACGTGCAGCCATCACTGGAGGGCTGCGTCCGTGAATCGTTCCCGGGTCTGCTGCCCTCTCGGTTCGCACGACGGGCACAATCGGACGACCGAGAGCCAGCGCTGGTCGAGTGAGTGGCCGATGTCGATGAATTCGGCAGGACCGACCGGTTTCGGGAAATGGACGCTGTCTGGATGGGGCGCGTCGGCGTACGCGTTGCGCTGGAAGAGTGTGCTCCGCGCCTCGAGCCTGCCTTCCACGACGTAGAACGTATCGTCGATCCGTCCTTCCTTGAATGCCTCCTTCGTGAGGCGACGTCACCTGGAGTATCCCCGACCAACAGGATGTCCGCGGGTCGCAGTCCCGCCGCTCAGTCAGTGGCTCCTTCCTTATCTGCCGGCAGCGTGAACGAGAAGGTCGCGCCCTCGCCGGGGTCGGAGTCGACCCAGATGTCTCCGTCGTGTCGTTCGACGATCCGCTCGCAGAGTGCGAGTCCGATGCCGGTCCCGGAGTGGTCGCTAGCGTGGAGGCTCTGGAACACCTCGAAGACGCGCTCTCTGTCCTCGGGGTCGATGCCGATTCCCTCGTCGCTGACCGAGATCACCCATTCGTCGGTGTTCCGCTCGGCTGCGACGTGGACTCGCGGCGGTTCGTCGCCGCTGTATTCGATCGCGTTGGACAGCAGGTTCTGGAACACCTGGTTGAGCTGGCCGCCGTCGCCGTAGACGCGGGGCAGTTCCTCGGCGATGATCTCGGCGTCGCTCTCCTCGATTTTTACCTGCAGGTCCTGCAGGACGTCCTCGAATACGGCGTCGAGGTCGACCGACTCGAACGAGTCGCCTCTGGTGTCGACCCGGGAGTACTGGAGCAACCCCTCGATCATCTCGCGCATGCGATCGGCGCCGTCGACCGCGTACTCGAGGAACTCCTCGCCGTCCCCGTCGAGAACGTCTCCGTAGCGGCGCTCGAGCAACTGCAGATAGCTCGAGACCATCCGCAGCGGTTCTTGAAGATCGTGAGAGGCGGCGTACGCGAACTGCTCTAAGCGCTCGTTGGACTCCTGGAGCTTCTGCTCGTACTCCCGCCGTTCGGTGACGTCCTGGACGACGAGCATGCCCGCATACACCTCGTCGTCGGCGTTCCTGACGGGCAAGGTCTGATTGTACAGGTGCCGGCCGGAGTATTCGGTCTCGAAGGAGTTCGACTCCCCCTCGAGTGCGGCCTGGAAGTACGGCTCGACCTCCTCGAGGAGGTCATTCGGATAGAGTTCGCGAACGCTGACTCCGATCCGGTCCTCGGGATCGAGGCCTTCCGCTTGCAGGAGCTGGCCGCCCGCGGCCGTGTAACGCAGGTCTTCGTCGAACAGCGCCACCGCACCGTTGGGGAAGTCCTCCACGAGCGTCCGGTAGCGCCGTTCGGACTCCTCGAGGGCCCGCTCGTGCTCCTTGCGCTCGGTGATGTCCTCGGCGATACCGATGACGCGGTCCCGCCCGTCGGTGCGGACGGGACCGGCCCGAACCTTGAGCCACCGGACTTCGCCGTCGGGACGGACGATACGGTATTCATCGTCGAACCCTTCGTCCGGTACGTCGGCGTATGTCTCCTCGACGCGCTGGCGGTCGTCCGGGTGGACCGCCTCGATGAACGTAACGGGATCGTCGTACAGCGACTCTCGATCGCGGCCCCAGATCTCCTCGTAGGCCGGGTTGAGGTAGAGGATTTCCCGCGTGTCGGGGTCGGACATCCAGACCATCTCGTCGAGGTTCTCAGCGAGCATCCGAAACTTCGCCTCGCTCTCTTCGAGCGCCCGCTCGCGCTCCTTGCGCTCGGTGATGTCTCGACCGATGCCCGCCAGCACCGGGTTCCCGTCGGGGTCGTCGAGCGTTGATGTGACGAACTCGTAGGGGACGGACTCGCCGTCCCTGGTGACCAGTTCCGCTTCGGCCTGCGCGCTCCCAGTCTCGAACCCCTCGGCGATGGCGTCCGCGATCGTCTCCTGGTCGTCCTCGTCGAAGGCTTCCAGGGCCTGCATCGACGCGATCTCCCTATCCGAGTAGCCGGTTACCTCGCAGACGCTCTCGTTCCACCGCTGTATGGTTCCGTCTGCGTCGAGGACGTAGAACATGTCGTCGATGGCGTCCAGGATCCGGTCGGTGTACTCCCTGTACTGCTCGAGTTTGTGTTCGTACGCTCGGCGCTCGGTGACGTCCCGGACGACGAGCATGCCCGCGTCCACATCGTCGTTAGCGTTCCTGACCGGGAGGGCGTGGGCCGATAGATGTCGGCCGCGGTACTCGACCTCGAAGGAGTTTGCCTCGCCTGCGAGTGCGGCCTCGAAGTAGGGTTCGATCTCGTCGAGGAGGTCGTCCGGATGGAGTTCGCGGATGCTGCGCCCGATCCGGTCTTCCGGCTCCACGTCGAGTTCGTTCAGGATCTGCCCGCCGACGGCGGTGTACTCGAGGTTCTCGTCGAACAGCCCCACCGAGCCGTTGGGAAAGTTCTCCACGAGCGTCCGGTAGCGCCGCTCGCTCTCCGCGAGCTTGCGCTGGGTCTCTACGTGTTCGGTGATGTCCTGAGACATCCCCAGCGCGGCGAAGACGTCGCCATCGCTGTCTCGGACGGGTGCGATCTGGAACTGATAGACCAGACCATCGGATTCGACTTCGAACGTGCTGGAGTCCCCATCGAGCGCGGCCTCGTAGCGGGGGACGAGTTCGTCGGCCAGTTCTGACGGTATGGCTTCCCTCACCGGCTTCCCTACCACCTCTTCGGCGGTAACGCCGGCCGCGTCGAGTGGGTCGCCGCCGCCGGTTCGGTAGTAAAGATCCTCGTCGACGAGCGCGACGGCGCCATTGGGGAAGTGTTCGACCAGCGCCCGGTAGCGCTGCTCGGACTCCTCGAGCGCTCGCTCGCGCTCCTTGCGCTCGGTGATGTCGCGATCGGAGACGATGATGGAGACGACGTCACCGTCGTCGTTCGTGACCGGCCGGACGTAGCCGCTGAGGGTGTACCGCTCGCCGTCGGGACGAGTGAGGTCAGCCTCGAAGTCGACGTACTCGCCGTCGGCTGCCCGCCTGACCCACTCCTTGACGTCATCCTGGACGCCATTCCCTCCCTCCCACCAGGGGGTCTCCCAGAACGGCTCTCCGGTCACTGCTTCGAGATCGGCATCGATGTACTCCAGAGCCGTCCCGTTGATGTCCAGCACCGTCCCGTCCGGTTCGAGTAGCCCGACGAGGATGTTCGGGTCCTCGAAGATGGCCTCGTACCGGCGTTCCTTCCGCTGCAGGTCCCGCTCGCGCTCCTGGCGTGTGATGGCTGACGTGAGGACGTCCGCGACGTTCTGGACGAACGCGGCGTCGTGTTCGGTGAACTCGCGGCGTTCGGTGTTGTGGGCCCCCAGTACGCCCCATAGGTTTTCGGAAGAACCGATAACGACGCTGATACTACTGACGACGTCGTGGCTGGTTAGCAACTCGGGGCCGAAGAAGCGCTCTTCGGTGCGGAGGTCGTCGACGACGACCGGTTCCTCGGTGCGAAGCATGTGCCCCGTCTGCGAGTTCGGATCGACGGGTATCGTTGCATTCCCGACGAGTCCGTCTCGCCAGCCGACTCCCTGACGCAGAACCCCCTCGTCTCCACCCGGCAGCAACTCGAGTACTGTGCAGTAGTCGGTGTTCAACGTTTCTGCGACTGCTACTGACGCGTCATACAGTACCTGGTCGAACTCGTCAGTTTCCAGGGCTTGCTTCCCAAGGTCGGCGACGACCTCCTGTTGCCGGATCCGCGTCTGAGCGGGTACCCCTGCCTCGGAAGTCGGGTCCATCTACGGAGGGACAGGCCGCGACAGATAAAGAGTTTTCTGTGAATCGGGTCCTTTTAACTGGGACCAGTCCTGCTGGTGTGGCGGTTCAGCGCGGATGATACGAACGAAACATGGTGGTTGTTGTGAACTCGTCCGCTGCGTCTTGCATTCCGTTACTGACAGCAGATCGGTAGTTCGGTCAGAGTCTGCTGAATAGAAGACGCGTATTCAACAGACGCCGCCCTCGGCTACAGTCGGTTGCGAGCGATCTGTACGGAGAAGAGATCTACCAGCGCAGAAAATGCCTGGCGAGACGGATTATTGCTCGGAGACGCGTGTATTGATCTGCTCGGCGACTCGCTCGCCAGGACGTCGGAGGGCATCGCTTTCCACTTCATAGATGTAGCCGTGGACAGTGACCTCATCAGGAACGAGCGGGTGATCCCGAAGATAGTCAACTTGAGCGTGGCACGCCTCATCGACGTCGTCGGTCATCCAGACCCAGTCAGCGATCGATGCGTCACCGATGTCTAAATTCGAGAGGGCGGGGTGGAGATCGACGTCCTGAAGATCCCCGCCGGCGGTGGCCTCAAGCCCTTCAACGACAGCGTCATCGGGGGCGCTCATCATTCCACAATCGGTGTGGTTGATGACGATTATTTCTGTCGTGTCGAAGAAGTTCGTACTCAACGCAGCGCTCCGGATGACGTCACTGGTTACTTTTCCCCCGGCGTTACGGAAGATGTGGGCGTCACCGAGAGACAGCCCTAACGCCTCTTCGACGGGAATCCGTTCATCCATGCACGCGACGACTAGCAACTGTTTGTCCGTCGGGATACCTTTTCGGCGCCGGCGCGCCCAGTTGTCGCGCTCCTCGATCTGCGCTTCGATCCGTTCGAACGCCTGTCTATCCGCTGGTTCGGACCGCTCAGTAGACTCCCCCATATGTGGGGCGTCAACACTGACCATACTCTCGATTGGCGTTGCGGCAACTACCGCCATTATCTGAGACGAAATTCCGTCCAAACTGGCTGGAATAAACCAAGCCGATGTACCGAACTCAGCCTCCGTATGCAGCACGCCGTTTGTGACAGTGTTCAGGCAGAACGCTCAACCGCTGCTGAATAGAAGACACATATTCGGCACACACTATTGCTCGATCAGAGCCGATAAAGAATCGGTAAGTACAAGAATATTCGCTTAGCAGGCTGCCCATTCCGGCCCCAGTTTTACCCCCCTGACTGGTGAAGCGTGTTTTGATGGTAGTAACTCAAATCGCCCACGTGACTTCCTGTTTTCACGAACAGCGGGTCGGGAGGCGATGTGGACTTTCAAAAAATCCAGCGTGAAACTATGAGTGGACGTGGTGAGCGACCCGAAGAAGAGGGAGAAGAACAGGCAGAGCAAGAAGCAGAGTCGATCGCTCTCGGAGAGAATATTTACGATAAAGACGGAGAGTTACTCGGGACTGTACGGGGATACGAGAAGGGAGGGTTCTTCGTATCGACGCGAGACGGCATGGAACAGCTCAGTATCGAACATGCCAGGTCGGGGCACGACTTCGGCGAGGCCCACCTCATGTGGCGATGCATGAACTGCGGTGAGATGGGCGAGATTGCCGACGGACTCCCAGAGCGATGTCCCAACTGCGGCACCGAAAAGGAGGACCTCATGTGGTGGACCGAAGATTGATCGAGTTTCCTCCGCGGGGGAAACGAGAGAGAGGGGATGGGAGATTCGTAAGCTATGGCTCGTGAACCAGCACCCTCCCGAGAGGAGATCAGAGAACGACTTCAGCAGGTCGGGAGATACTCCCGTGTCGTCCGCGCGGGATTCGCAGTCATTCTAACTGCGTTTCTGTTGGCCGTTGTCGGCGTGCTTCCCGCGAATCTCGAAAGTACATCACAGGCAATCGAGTCGGTCCTCATGCCGCTCACGTTCGTCGGGTTGGGCCTGATCCTGTACGGAATCGGAATGCATCTGCACCTGATGCACTTGAATCTCGTCCGGCAGTTACAGCCGCAACCGGAGGAAGTCCCCCTATCGAATGCCGAGCAAGACGATTAATTTTCACCACGACACAGTAGTCCGAGAGTGGCCAACTCACGTATCCATTGAACGGTAGCGTCACCAGAAATCGCTTGGAATAAATACAGTCGTCCTGATAAATGCGCCCTCGGTATTCATTACACCGCTTCTGATAGTTATTCGGGAGTTCGTTCAGTGGTTGCTGCACAAAGAGCACGTATTCATCAGTTATCGAACTGATAGTCGGCGATGCAATAGCTACGTATATGCTCCTGCGAGGCACTCGACCCGACGCAATTTTGAATAGATTTTGAACTAATCTTCAACGGAATCCTCACCGATCTTGTCCACTTCTTGAAAAATTTACTTCGATGGGGCTCGGGTTTGAGCTGGTTGCATGACGATCGATGAGACACGACGGAAGTTCGTCCAGACGGTAGGTGGAATCACGACCCTCGCACTGGCCGGTTGTACCGGCAACGGGAGCGAGGATTCGATGGACAACGGTTCGACGGGTGACGATTCGATGGACGACAGGATGGAACCGTCCGACCCCGCGGACGCATCTCGGGTGACGATAGATCGATTCAGCGAAGAGGCAGGGATGCTGCACGTCCGCGGGCCGGACAACGACCTCCCAGATCCCGGCGAAGCGATCGATTTCGACCGAAACTTTCTCGCCCAGGGATTCGGACCGGAGGGGGAGGTCGTCCAGTACTACGATTTCGACGTCCAGCCGACGGCGCCGGCACCCATCTACGCGTTCTTCGACGAGAACGGTGATCCGGTAGAGGGCCAGCTCAACGTCGTCGGGGTTGTCCCGGGCGACGACGGGTACAACGATTTCTGGCAGGTCAACAAGGTCACGGTCCCCGACGGGTACGAAGCGAACACGATTACTAGTGCCAGCAGCCTGATGGACGCCGAGTACGACGTCGAATCGACCGACGTGATAAAGAATTGCCCGGTCGTTCCCGAGGGCTCGACGGCGTCGATGCGACACGGCGACGGCAGCACCGAACTAGTGGATGGATGGTACGACGGGCAGGTGGTGAGTTATTTCCTGTTCGAAGAAGCACCGATCAAGGCGTCGAACGGATCCGTACTGCGTTCGCCCATTTACGTCACCTTCAACAAAAATCCGGACGAGGAGGGCGGCGGACCACCGTCCGGATTCAAGACCGAGACGGACAGCGCACAGACGCACAACGTGGTCGCGACACTGCCGGGCGACGCCAGGTACTCCCCGCTGTGGCTGGTCAGCATCTATGATAACACTGACTTCGAGAGCGTCTTGGACCTCGAATCGGCCACGAGCGCCTCCATCCTGGCCTCGGACGCGACGAACGTCAACTGTCCAATCGTCTCCGTCCAGTAGTTGCTCGACGAGGAAATGGACGGCCACTGGGAACAGCGCAGGTGGGATGCCACGGGTCCGCTGAACACTGTCGCCAAGCACTGGGCCGACACGCGCCTGGACGACGGCCGTCTCGAGATTACCGGGCACGACTACGCCGGGATCCGAGGTGTCGAGCGTGTCGAGGTGTCCACAGACGGCGCCGCCACCCGGAATTGTGCTGAACTGTCGGAGCCGGTACCTGGCGACGACGTCTGGCGCCAGTGGCGGTATATCTTCGAGACGGACGGGAGGAGGTCGGCGATCAGGGCGATCGACTGGGTCACCGAGACGGTGGGGGGATGAACGCCGAACTCATAACCCGCCGAGACGAGGATACGCACGGATGGAGAAGGCACTCTGGTACCTCTTCGTTGGCATGCGTGGCGGCAAGAACCGCGCGCGCATCATCTCCGCTATCGACGAGCGACCCCGAAACGCCAATCAACTCGCTGAGTGCCTCAACGTCGACTACAATACGGTGAGACACCACCTCGACATGTTACAGGAACACGACGTTATCGAATCCGGCGGCGACGATTACGGGAAGCTATATTTCCTGACCGACCGCTTCGAACGCCACCGCGAGGAGTTCGAAAGCGTTCTGGAGGCGATGTGAATGGTGGATGCTATGGGACCCTGGATGCTGGTAGCGACCGTCCTCTCTGGGGTGAACGTTCTCCTTTTGTCGATATTAACGGTCATCTGGGTGCGCAATTACCGAACGTTCGGATCCGAGATGACCGCAGGACTAGCCGTGTTCGGCGTTGTTATGCTCCTCGAGAATGTCGTCGCAATTTACTTCTTTTTCAGCACCGGGATGCTCTACGCTAATTCCCCGGGCGTCCAGCAGTCCGTGGCCGCCCTCCGCGCGCTTCAGACCGTCGCTCTGGCCTTCCTCACCTACGTCACCGCTAAGTGACGTGACTTTGATCATACTCTCGAAAATCCATCATACGTTTGAAATTCCTCCTGAATACATCCTCTGTATGCAGCACGCCGTTTCTGACAGTGTTCAGGTAGAGCACTCAGCCGATGCTGAACAGGTGTCGCGTGTTCAGCATGCACTGACGTTCAATCGAAACAGAACGAATCGCTCAGTATAGATGAGCGGATTACCGCTGCTAACCAAAAATCCTCCAGTCCCTGTCAAGAACAACGCGCTGGATGCAGAGGCGTCTACGGACGGCGAATAGGCGCTCCGATGAGCGGCGCGATCGACGCGCCCGTGACGAGAAGCCCACCGAGAAGGGTGACGTAGACGCCGATTTCGGGAGGCCACTGGCCAGTAAGTGGGGCAGAGACTGTGATCAGAACCGTACCGACACCGATCGCGCCGAGGATCGGCCCGACGATGGACCACCGACCATGGGAGGTAAGACTCGCCAACACGAGGACGGTGCCGAGTACTGCCCCGAGCAAAAGCCGTTTCCCCCATTGTCGCTCGAAACCGGATTCCATTCCGAGGATGTAGACCCGTGGTTGGATTTCACCGACCCACGGGAGCAATATTCCGATTCCGATCAACGCAAAGCCAGAGAGGGCGATCACGTGGATGGCCGAAACCCGATTTGAGTCGTTCGCAACGATAGCCGGAGGCCGATCCACACCGAGCATAGGTGCAGTATAGACAAGAGGCGATTATTATTTTTGTGACGGTGTCTCAAACGATCGATCAGTGCAAGGAAGGTAACCCGCATCCAACGATTTCTCGTTCACGGCCAGCATGACAGATGCTAAATACGTGTGGTGAAGTCAGTTCATCTGGACGAACACTTTCAGGATCCGAGAAATTCTTCGACGATCGATACGCAACTGTAGTGTGCGCCGGATTCAGTATAGCCACCTCGAAAGAAACGGAACCCCTGTGTTGCATAGACCTTCTGTATTCAGCAGGTGGTTTCTGGTAATTCTTCTGCTCCCGCTGGCCGTGACGATCATCGCAGTAGTAGTCGATCTGCAGTAGGGTGGGCGAGAGGAAGCGGGGACCTGCCTTCGATCAGTTCGTATTCCACTCCTCACCGAGTTCCTCAACCGAGGGGATGAGCCCGAGTTCCTGAAACAGTCCGAGTGCGTCGTAACTCGTCCACATTTCGGTGATCTTTCCATCGTCAACGCGATACATTTCCATCCCCGATACCGAAACGTGCTCACCGGTTGGGTCCAGGCCCATAAATTCGCCCTCGTGAGTGCCGCGTGCGGTGTATCGAACCACGACAGTCGCGCCCTCGGCAACTGCAGTTTCGACTTCGTATTCTACGTCGGGAAACGCCTCTCGATAGGTTTCGACGTATTCCCTGTAGTCGTCACGATCTTGCGGTTCGTCAGCCGAAGACGGGTCGTGCAGGACGAAATCCGTTGCAAAGATTTCATCGATGGCGTCGAGGTTCCCCTCGGTCCAAATCTCCTCTGGATCGCGCCGAACTATCTCTTTATTAGTTGTCATCTCATTGGATTATTGTGGCCTCGTCAATCTTGCCGAACCCGGTTGCACATTCGCATGGACTCGGCGGACAGTCCCTCGAAACTGCTCGGGAACGTACCATCATTCGTTTTGTAAACCTAGCCCCCATTCGAACGTGGGACGTTCTTCCGGAGTTTGATTCACGTATCGAGTACTGATCTAGCACTCGTAGCGCTGACCGGAGCGGTTCGATTTCTTCCGAAAAGGGCTATATATTAGGAGAGTGACCAAAGAGTTACTTACCAGGAATAGCTTGACTGAAGTGGCGAGGGATCGTGTAACTATTGTTGTCCGGGCAGACACCCCCACTACACGACTCCCTCGCTCTGATTCTACCGAGACGGCTCTGTTGAAACCCCTCCTTCAGGGATGACGTCACCTGAAACGGCTGTTACGTAGCTGTGCTTATCAACCGCGGCGTCCAGTCCGAAACCGCCTGAAAATAAGACTGACGATCGATCAAAAGATGTGTGTAACTGCCAACGATAGTCGAAACGAGACGCGAGGAACGGTGGGCGGATTGGGACGTTCGCGCGCTCAGTCGCCAGCGGCGGTTTGCACGTAGCCGTCGATACGGGCCATGTCGTCGAGGAACCGGTCAAGCCCATCCGTTTCTCTGAGTTCAACGGAGTCCATATTTGCGCCGAACATTATGATGCCTGCGTCTACCATTCTCGGGAGGTGCATGTGACGAAGACCGGTCTTGATGTCGTTGCTCCCGTTGTTCCGGTCAGTTCTGGTCTTGACTCCGTCCCATTTGGCGATCGCGGAACTGAGAGTGTCGATACTGACCACCTCGGATTCGTTGGCTAAATAATACAACACGTAGCGCCGGTACGGGTGAGTCAAGATATCGAGTGTTTCGGTCAGTCGTGACGTGTTCGGTTCTTCCATCGTGTATCGATTGGGCTTGGGCCTCTTAACATCTTTTTTGCGATAATTTTATGAATTTTACAATTCTGCGTGGAGATGGGTAGGTGATTGACTTTCCCAAGGGAAATGGGGGGTACGTCGGATGGGCATCGCTGGGAAAATTCAATAGTCCAACTAGTGGTGCCGTTCCGGTGAGCGACTATTCCTCGGAGGGGCCATTGTCCGATGGAGACTCGGCGTCTTCGCCGGCGATCTCCTGATGGAAGTGATTCCACGGTTGGATGTGTTCCTCCGCCAGAATATTGCTACTCACGATTCGCAGGCCCAACCTGTCTAACTGTTCGGTACTTTGCTTGACGTCGGACGTCGCTTCGGCCACGACTTCGACGTGAAGGTTCTCTTCGCCAGCCAGCATCTCCCGGACGTTGACGACTCCCCGCACATCGAGAGCCTTCTCTGCCATATCCGACCGTTGGGACAGGTCGGTCGAACAGATGAACAAGACGCGCATCGGATAGCCCGCCTGTTCGTAGTCGATTTCCGGATTGTAACCGAGAATGACTCCCTTCTCATCCAGTTTCTCGATCCGATTGTGGATCGTCGTCGCGGTGACGTCAGTTTCCTCGGCAATGTCCGTGTCGCTGGCACCACGGGCGTCCACCTGTAACAGGTGCAGAATACGACGGTCGAGATTGTCGAGTGAATTATCGACCATGTCGTTCAATTCGTCGCCGAGCCAATTGAATCGTTAGCTTGAACCACTCACTCGGAGAATCCAGGAACGGAACCCGTCAATGGTACATCTACAGACTGTACTGACCGGTCCAAGCCGTCTCCATTTCGAGAGGGTGCCTTGCTCTATTCGCACCCTGTATTCAGCACCGCCGAAACAACCTGACAGTGTTATTTCATGAGGGGCGTGTCGCATACAGACGCGCATCTATCGTTCCGAGGAGTATCTGTCAGGTGGCTACTTTTTTGATACCGTGCCCGGATTACAGACTATGGAGGTCCGCCATATCGAGGCGCAAGGTGACGTGAGGGGACTCATCAGGGTACACGGACTGGCATGGCGAGAAGCGTACGAGGGGTTTCTTCCGGCCGAAGTTCTACAGAAACAGACTATTACGCCGACTGCGGAAGAAGTACAGCGATGGCAGGACGAGCTCCGTGAACACCGAGAGGGCGTTCTGGTGGCTGTCGATGACGAGGGAGTCGTTCGGGGGTTTGCAGACGTTCGGTGGGGTGATGCAGAAACGAAAGCGTTTGTTGGTACGGACGAAGCCGGCCTGAAAGCGATCTACGTCGAACCGGGCTGGTGGAACCGAGGAATCGGTACAGCACTGCTCGAACGAGGGCTGGAAGTGCTTCCCGAGTCGGTCGATGCAGTGCGACTCGAAATGTTTGCAGAGAACGGGATTGCTGATCGGTTCTACGAAGCGAAGGGGTTCGAGCGCACAGATACGGGGGAATACGAGATCGCAGGACGTTCTTACCCGACGAATATCTACACGCTCCAGTTGTGATCGCTTGGTGGGTGAACCCCTCTACTTGTCGATATCTGAGCGGTCCGTGGCTCTGTTGACATCCTGGTGCGCAGACACGGACTGGACAAACCAGTGGTAAGAAGGTCTGCTTATTGACCGACGGGCATTCTCTCTGGTGTGAATCATATCCGTCGAAGCCTCCCGAATAGGGAGTCCGAATCGATCGGACACGCACGCTATTAATCACAGCCCCGAGACCGCGTGGGAAAACACTCGTTTCAGGACCGCAAATACCGTTCCATAGCTACTGAATCAGCCCCCACGCCAATTGCCCCTCAAGATCTGCTCCGAGAAGGAGGCCGAATTTGTGCTCTCATCCTTTTTTGAGGCATCCTCGCTGCCATCGGAAGATTTGGAATCGGAACCATCGGGTATGCCCGGCCGGGGAGTTTCTTCTTCGAACTGGGTACGCCATTGCGCGCTTCTGCATCGTTACGGGACTCGCTAGCGTCCTCATCTACGTTATCGCTCGTGGCATCCAACTCTCCCGCCGCAATCAGCGTATTCAACCCCGATGAACGAGAGGCCCTCTACTCCGTTCCGTCTTTAGCGATACGTTTCGTTCACTCTGTGCGAAACTTTCTCGTGTTTCAAGTCCGTCGGTGTAGGTATGTCAACAACTGTGGAGCTCCCCGAGCCGGATGAAGCCTGTACGTACTGTGAGGCCCGTATTTTCGACCACGACCCCATCTGCGTACGTGATTGTACCGCAGATTGTGGCTCGCCCGCGTACTTCTGCAACTACGCCTGCCTATCAGCACACATCGATGCCCAGGACCTGACTGCGGGAAACGCGTGCGAATGGTCGCCCGACTGATTTCCGGTTCCCCCATCGAGGTCCAGAATCGATACTGGGCGGTCCGCAACTGGAGTGTACGGCCTTTTCGCGGAGGGGGAACCGAGTGAGGCTGCCTTCGGTCCCCCCGCATTAGCGGTTCCAGAACTGGTGGAACAGATGCAAGGGGAGGTCCACGGGAAAGACCCCTGTGACGCGTGAAAATTCTCCACGACGCCTTGTATGAGGGTGCTATCGATCGAACAGTCCCGAGCCTCGGAGAACCGTTCATCACTGCGTACTTCCTCGAAAAGAATGGAATCATCTCTCCCGATGACGACCCGACGGAAAGTGAATACCGTTCGATTGTCAAGCGCCGTCCTTCCAGTGAGCGACCCGGAGAACTATTTTGTGAGCGAGAACGGACCCTCTGGTGGATTGGCATACTGGCTGGTGTTCATCCGTCGCTGGTGACGTACTGGTTCTCTGAAGATCCAGGTTTTGCTGAACGCATAGCGCGTAATCAGCAGCGTAATTCATGTCGAAATGATTTTATTTGGTTCTTCAGTAGCTCATCCCATGTCGAAGAAGACGGTCGTCGAATTTATCGAGGAGTGGCAGACGGGCTTCTTTATCATGCTCAGCAGTCTTATTGCGGGCAGCATCGGGGGATTCCTCTTTGGTCAGGTTGAGTTAAACACGATCGTCGGATTCGGAGTGGGTTTTCTGCTCATGTTCCTCAGTGCTTCGTACGTCCTCTATGGCCGGTGAAAGAGACGGGCCCACGTGATCGATACGTCCCCTGTCTTTCGCCCGCATCTTCTCTCACTCGCTGCGGATTTTTACCCGGGTCTTTCCGGTGCGCCGCCCGGCCGCTCGATTCGGGGCCAGTGAGGTGCGCGTGCGGCAGTAGGCTCGCTCATCGCCGTCTTCTCGTCGAGTGGGGGCGTCCTCACTGGATCCGTCTCTGGGCGATCGATGCTCACGCGGAATCCGCCGCATCGACCGTTCGAGGGTGCGAGGTTCGACAGCGGCACATCCGGGAGCTATCGCGTCGCCAACGCGCAGCAGTTGGACCGGAAGGCGCTCGTGGTCGAAAGCGCGACCTTCGCAGTCGCAACGATCGGCGAATAGTTATTTCAATCCTGTCGGAACCGTCTGTTGTTGATCGGTACTCAGCGGTCGTGTCACGTACAGAGCAGCAACCTGACGATGTGTTTCGCCCGAGTTGGACCCGGAAGCAGGCGACCGGCCCTCCCCGTTCAGAAGTATCCTACCGCCGCCCATCCCCGACGATGTCCGTGATCACCGCACGCTGCGCCGTCTCGTCGACGACGATATACGAATCCCTCGACGCAGAGGCGAGGTGAACCAGAAAACTTTCGTTCTAACTGCCTGTCAAGAGTGGTATGCGACGTCGCCAGTACCTCGCAAGCGGAACAGCCCTCCTCTCCGCCGCTGTCGCCGGATGCGCCCATCCATCTGTCGTCCTCGATATGGACGAAGCGACGGCAGACGATATCGCCAATGAAGTTTCGATGTCGGTTGATCCCGGTTCAGCCGAATATACTCTCGTCTTGTCGGCCCTCGAGAATGGATCGGCCAGACGGAGAGGACGGTACGAACTATTCGACCGCACTGACACAGTCCGGGTCGAAGGCTCCTTCTACGAAGTCTCGGAGACTCGGCTCGAGAGTAGCGAGGTGACGGTCTATGAGGTTCTCATCGATTTCGATCCAGCCAATTCAACGACCGAACTGGGCGAGATCGAATACGACGACCTGCCCGAGGCGGATCGCCAGCGCCTCGACCCGATCGTTTCAGAAGGCACCCCTCCCAGTCAGGACGGATATGATCTCGGCGTCGATTACGGAACTGCTGAGGAAGTCGGGAACGAGTCGGTGTTCGTTCCGGATCGGCAGTACGATATTGTTCTCCACGACGGGAATCGGTATCGGGTTGCGGTCGATTCGCGAACCGCGCCTGAGGCCGAGTATCGATACGAAGTGACCGAAGTCGCGTCCAGCGTCGAAACAGTTGCCGACCAAGTGCGAGAGCAGTACCTGTTCACACTCACAGACCTTTCCGACGCCGAACGCGCGGTCGTCGAGGAGGCGATCACCGATGGATACTTCCAAGACGACGACGCCTTCCAGTCGGTGATCGATCGTATTCGAGAGCACGAGGGGATTACTGTGGACGATTTCTACGGAACGTGGCTCCTCGAGTACGAGAGTGTCGAGTATCTCACCTATGCTGAATGGTAGTCACCGTCGGGATTTCGAATTCGATCTACTGAGCGATCCATCTACTTCTCATTTGAGAGGAGTCTCGTACGAGATTTGCACCATCACTTCAGCAAAGGCTTAAGTAATTGTTTTCTTATATGTTCTGCAGCGATCAGTTCCACTCTGTATCTTGCACGCGCTTTCTGACAGTTGCCGGATAGCGTGAGCGAGGCGTGGAGAGACGGGTGTGTACGCAGCAGGGAACTGCCTTCAGCTCAGGACGATCGAGTTCACTAGGACAGCCGAGACCGTTCCTACAGTGTAGGCTGGCAGACAGGTATGATGCGCGCTCAGCGGTTTTCGTTCGTTCGCGATGCTGTCCTCGCCGCGGTGATCCTCACGGGCTTGTACGGGCTTCGATCCGTAGTTCAGCGCCGCCTTCGCCTGGTTCCGGATGCTCCCCTGTGTCGTCAGCGTGGGTTGTCCGAGGCCGTCACCGTGTCGAGTCGGTCGACGCGCTTCCCTCGAAACTGCGGCGTGTCTGGGATATGCATCTCGGGATGCGAGCATGACCCTCGTGCTCGTCGGTCATCGAGTGGCAGCACGGAAGACAAGATCCTCAGCGGGGGGTCCGCTGTACGGCCGGCGGACAGGCACGATCGATCTGCCACTGCTCGACCTCGCGGACGCCAAGCAGTGTTACCCGGCTGATGAGTCCGACGCGGTGATCTAGACGTGGGTCTTGTTCGAACGGACGCCGTATGCGAGGAGAAAGCGCCGCCCTAAGGGGCGGGAAAGATGGTAAATTCACTGACATCGTGACGCCCTCCACACCCGTCAGGGCGTGGACTCCCGAGACACGCGAATCGAAGATTCGCGTCCCTCGCATGTATAGGAATCGACAACGTATCGGTCGTCTGTACGGCTTCGTTCCGTGATCTCTCGGTCTCGTTCTGCTACAGGTAATTGACGAGCCAGTACGCGATGTACAGCCCGAACAGGATCGCTCCGCCACCACGCGTGACCCGACCCCGAGCGAGCATCGTCGTTACGACGAGTAGACAGCCTGCGAAAAACGGCCAGTGAACCGTCAGGACGTCTCCGCCGGTATTCACCGGATGAAGCAAGGCGATGATCCCGATGTTGGCCGTCATGTAGAACACCGTGCTGCCGACCACGTTCCCGACGGCGAGTTCCGGTCGGTTCTGCCGAACCGGTTCGACGGTGAGCGCCAGTTCCTCGATCGATGCGATGAAGCTCAGTACCGTCGCACCGAACGCCAGCCCCGAGATCCCGAGCGCGGTGAAAATTCCCTCGGCACTGACTACCGTGATTCCGGAGCCGAGAGTCATTCCGACCATTGCGAGGACGGCTACGCCTAGATTGAAGCCGCCGCTCCGATGCTCGAACGACGGCACGAACTCGTCGATATCGAGGTCGTACTTCCGTTCCCGTTGCCCTTCTAGTTCACTGCCGCCATCCGGTGCTTCCGTGCTCGCGTCGCCCTCGATGTCGACGACCTCCCGCACCTCGTCCGAGAGCAGATACGTCGTTTCGGAGCGGCGTTCGTGCCGGAACGTGTACGCCAGCAGCGGGACGAACAGGACGACGAGAACCGCCCCCTCGAGCGGACCGACCGTCCCCCTGATCGACAGCGCGAACGCGGGGACGGGTGCGAGAACGAGCATGAGCAGGTATACCCGGGGAACGTCCATCCGAAACGGGACGAGGATCGCGGCAAGTCCGACAGCGACGGTCAGGACGAACAGTGATTCCCCGAATACGGTCCCGAGCGCGAGGTCCGGTAACTCGACGAACGCCGCGGTTACGCCGAGGACGGCATTTTCGAGGTCGACACCGGCCAACACGACCGCGAGAAAGAAGCCGGAAATCCCGAGCGAGACGGCGCTCTGGGCGACGGCCTCGATGAAGACCTCGACGCACCAGATCACCAGCACCACGCCGACGAAAAAGAGGGAGACGAGGGCTACCGTCGAACTCGGAACGATCATATGTGAGATATGGTAGCACGGTCGTACATATAGTAGTCACTGACAGTCAGTGTGCACCCGATCGCACGAGGGCTCTTCGAGCGGTGTGGAAACCGTCACTGTCGCTACTGACTGCGGTCACGACGGAACGTGACGGATCGACGAGAAAGGGCAATGCGCCGCCGACCGCCGTTGCCAGCGTCTCCCGATCCGCTCGTCGACGCGCACAGATCTGTCAGCGAGACCAGTTCCTTGGACTCACCGCCGTTCAGCCACTGATCGGAACGCCGCCAAAGACGACGATCGCGATCAGCCAGTAGACGACGTAGAGGCCGCCGAGGAGGAAGCCGTGCCAGCGCTTCAGTTCGCCCTCGGAGAGGAAGTACGCGGCGAGGGCGGTCACGACGATCACCGTCGGGAGATGGAAGGTGAGTACGGACCGAGAGATTTCGAGGTCGCTGAGGAGCATGATGACGCCGACGTTTCCGGTCACCGAGAAGAGGACGCTCCCGATGACGTTGCCGACGCCGATCTCGGGGACGCCCCGCCGAACCGGTTCGATCGTCAGCATGACGTCCTCGAACGTGAGGAGTACCGTCAGGACGGTCGCCCCGAAGACGGTCTCCTCGAGGCCGAATCCGTCGACCACGACCTCCGAACCCGCCTCGAGCAGCATCGACGCGAACACGATGCCGATCAGCGCGAAGACGGCGAGAGAGAGCCATATCCAGCCGGGATCGGAGCGGCCGCCGACGATCTGATCCTCGGAAATTTCCGAGAGCGCCTCCGGGACGGTGATGCCGCCGTCGGCCTGAATCTCCTCGCCAAGTTCGGTGTTCCGGAAGACCGGCGTGTCACGCTGGTATTCCCGCGCGATGAGGTAGCCGAATGTGAGGACGAACGCGCCGACGAGTGCGAGTCCGTGGACGAACGTCAGCGTCCCGACGAGGACGAACGGGAGCAACAGCAGCGGTGCCAGCGCGAAGAGGGCGACGTAGTCGGGTGGGATGTCGACCGGGAACGGCTTGATGATCGCGGCGAGCGCGAGCGTCACGCCGATAATAGCCAGTCCGGTCCCGAGCGCGGTCCCGAGGGCGGCACCCTCGAGGTCACCGGCGGACAGAACGAGCGCAAGGACCGTATCGTCGAACTCGAACCCGGTGAAAACGATCGCGAGCGCGAACAACGAAATTTTCAGTTCCAGCGCCGCGCGGGTGAGATAACTGATGAGCTTTTCGACGCAAACCGTCAGTAATACCCCGCCCGCGACGAGGACGAGTATCGCCCCCGTTACACCCTGCGCTTCGACGAATCCGTGGATCACGCCCTCGATACCGCCCTCGCCTTCCTCGCTCGTACCGCCGTCGTCGCTCTGGGCGAGCGCTGGCGCGACCGGGACCGCGACAAGCACTGCAACTACCAGGAACCCGATGAGGAGCCGTCGGCCAGATGGGCGGGACGCACAGAACGTCGGCGGACGGATCGACGGCACCGAACTGTCCCCCAGATAGCTGCTCGTCCTACTCACCAGGAGGTCCGCACCGAGCAAGCGCACCGTGTACGCGAGCCACGGTCGCTGGGACGTGATAACAGACTCGGTGAGTGTCTCGAGCACGTGAGTCTCGCATGCGAATCGAGGACATATATCTAACTAGCCGGGGAGAGTATTCCATGGGAAATCTCTACACGGACCCCGTGAAACAGCGCTATCCGCACTGCGTTCGGAGACGGGACCGGTCGTCGGTTACCGTTCGTCCTGATCGTCGTCGAGCGGATCGGCCTGCAGAACGAAGGTGCGCTCCGGCGTCGGGGCGATCCGTAACTCGATCCGTCGAGTGAGTTCGTAGTATTTCCGATTGCCTCGCCTGTAGTGGTCGACCAGTCCGTTTTCTTCCAGCGTCGAAAGGTGGTGGACGGCGGTTTTTCCGTCCATTCCGATTTTCTCCGCGAGTTCCGAGACGTACATCGGTTCCCGCGAAAGCTCTCTGAGAATGGCCAGCCGCGTTCCGTTTCCCAGGGCGTCAATTAGTGTCACGCGAGTTCGTTCGATACCCACCTCAAGAAGAGTTTCGCCGATCCCGACCGGTCGCGAGTTCGGATTTCGGTTAATATATCATAATTCAACAAGGTAGTTTTATCCCCGTTGTCGTGTCAGGTCTTCGCATGAGTGACCATGTCAACCTGCCCGACGACCGAACCAGCGACCGGCAGACGATCACGAGTGGGTTCTTCGAACAGGAGGTGTACCTCTCCCGCGAGGAGACGGCAACGTTCCTGCACGATCTCGCCGACCAACTCGAGGCCGATTCGTCGTTTACGATCTCCACGTCGGAGTGGGAGATCCCCTTCAACTACAGCGACCCCGTCGAAGTCGAGATCGAGTTCTCCGAGCAGCGAGAGCGGGAACTCGAGATCGAACTCGAGTTCACGGGATCGAAGGGAGGCGACGATCTATCGGTTCGGTAGGGGGTGGCGCGAACCGCCGCCATCGGCCGAGGACGTTCTGTTCGCTCGAGCGGTCTCGACGGGCGATCGTCCCTCACGACGCCGAGCGACGCGTCGGCGATAGTTGCGACGGGTGGCTGTCTCGGAATCGGAAGCGATGGCGCCAGTGAATCGTTCGCCCCGGAGCGACGAACAGTCTCTCCCCCTCAACTGACAGTGCCAAGCGGAAGCCCGCTCTTTCTGGGGTGGGCGGATGGCAAGTCCGATCGATCTCCACGTCACGTCGTCCGCGTCATTCGAGCGTGGCTCCTAGTATAAGATCTCGATTGTATGTTAACCCTCATTACAGGGGGAGTGGAATGTGTGGGTAGTGACACCGATGGACAATCAAGAATTGACGGATTTCTTGATACTGCGCTCGCTCGACGAACCGATCACGACGGACGAACTCGAGGCCGCGGGTGAGCAATCCGGCGAGGCCCTGCAGGAGCTGCGGGACGAGGGGATCGGGATCCGCTGGGTCGAATCCGAAGTGATGACGAACGAAGCGGGGAACGTGACGGGCACGTTCTGTCACTACCGGGCAGAAAGCGAGGAGGCAATCCGCGAACACGCCGACCGAGCCGGCCTACCCGCGACGCGAATCGATCGCCGGGGAGAACCCCTCGAGGGCGAGTAGCGGCACAAACGGAGAATCGGTAAGCGACTCGGTGTCTCTTGCCGACCGCATCGCGTTGTGACTGGGTAGGGGACGCCCAGATCCGCTTCAGCAACGATCTTGCCAGATGCGCTTCCGGTACGTATCCACGGTGGTCACAGCCGTCACTGGCGTTCCGGTGCGCCAACCGTCTCGATATCCGTCGACCCGCATCTGGGACACGCCAGGATCCCCTTCGTTTCTGTAACCGCCTCGTGACGCGGGAAGCGTAACTCGCAGCCGAGACACTCCGTGGTAACTTGGTCGCGTTGCGTAGCACGAACAGTCGGAACCCCGCGGATAACGCTGTGACCGCACTCCGGACACTCGAGTTCGTTCTCTCGACCCGTTACCGCCGTCTGTCGCTGGAAGGTCGCCCCGCACCCGACGCACTCGGCGGTCGAAGGTGATGTCATTCGGTACCAATACACGGGTTCGATAGTTGAGTCTATCGGAGCGGACGATCGGCGTCATCGTGTATCGTAGCGATCACTGTCTCTCGAGGTCCGTCCTGCCAGTGGCGAGCGGAAACCCCCTCTCAAGGGCGGAAAGATGTCAATTTCCACCTCCCGGCAGTCCCTAGTATTTTGGTAACAAATGACGTACCTGGTCGTGGATCCGGATATGTCCGAGAACGACTTACAAGCGGAGCAGAAACCACTCAAAGAAACGTACGAAGAAGACCCCGAGAAGGCACAAATCAGCCTGTCGGCGAAGGGAGAAGAGCAGTCCGACGTTCGCTCCTGTAGCGTCGATATCGGGCGAGCGATGTACGAAGCAGAACTACACGAGGGAGCAGCCGGTCCCGGAACGGGTGCATGTTCGGGCGATCTCTTGCTCGGAGCCCTCGCCGCCTGTTCACAACTCACTGCCCAGGCGGTTGCAGACGCATTTGATACCGACGCCGAGATATCGACGGCGGTCCACGGTGATCTCGACCTTCGGGGGACGCTCGGGATCGCCGACGACGTACCCGTCGGGTTTCAGGACGTTCAGCTCGAGGTTTCCGTGGACGGTGACGTCGACTCCGAGACTGCGAACGCACTCCAGCGGTACACGGAGCAATACTGTGTGGTCCTGCAGACCCTCTCGAACCCACCAGAGATCGAAACGGAGTGGTCGTTCGACTAGGTCCAACGATCTCTCGTCGGACAGGTTCATTGACCTCCTCCACGCCCTGAAGGGCGTGGAATCCCACCATGAGATTTCCGCCGAGTGTGACGTTCGAGGTTCCAACCCGCACTCAAGGGGAACCGGCAGCATACCGGAGAAATTCTCGTTTCCTCCCCTGTATAGGGCTGTGGCCCGGTCAATGAGGTCGTTCGAAAATCTTCGATTTTCGTGATCACGAGAGACGAAGTCTCTCGAACGACCCCATCGAATACCATGCCATCGCCGTGTGAGGAACAGACCGCGTTCCTCACCACCCCTTGTCTGTTCGAGGACAGCATCTCACGGTATTCGTTGCACTTTCTATCACACGGTGCCGGACCAAAATATCTACGAACGAAATCCGGTCCGGCTACTGACGGCAGGTGTCGCACCAGGCCTACCGCTTGACCTGCGCCTGAAGACGCGGGTATGCGCTATTGGTCTGTATCAGACGAACCGGTAGTCGCCTCGGGAATCCCCTCGAGTCGGAACCACGACTCGGCGCTCGATTCAGGGACGGACACCTCCCCGAGGAACGCGTCACATCCCCTACACGTCGACCAGATTATAATATGGGTTGTCTGACAACACGGGTCGACTCGTTCGGACTGCCGTTCGAGCAGTCCGTCGCACGCGGGACACCGGTTGCTCAGTAGACGAATGCGTCGAAGAACGTCCAGCCGAACGTCGCGATCGAGAGCGGGCCAGTCGTCGAGTCGGTCGCGGAGGAGCGAATCGGCCGCAGCATCCAAGGCGAATGCAGCGTCTGAATCCCAGCGAAGAAGTTTGGTTCCGTCGATCGAAAACGCTCGTTTCCCCTGCTCCGCTATCTCCGTCGCATCGAGAATCTCGGCGACATCGCTGGCCGTGGGCGACGTCTCCGCATACCGACTCGCTTCTCGATGAAGCGACGTTCGGACATTTTCGGCGAGGCGGACGTTCTCGGTCGTCGATCGTTCGACGACACCTGCAGCGGTAAGCATCCTCCAGGGATCGTCCTCGAGCCGTGCCTCGAGGGTCCGATTGGGAACCGGTTCCTTGCCGAACAGACCGAGAATCCACGGGGGAAGATACCGCTCTGTGAGACGTGGTGTACCGGGAACGAGATATCCACGGAGGTAGATTACCGCGAGAGAGCCGAGTAGGACGATCGTTCCGGTCCAGACGGTCGTAATGACACCGACGACGGCTGCCAGTACAGCAGCGATACCGACGTTTATCACCGTACACGGAAGACAGCGATTTTCCCCGGTGTAGTCTGGCTGTCGAACGCGGGCGGTTTCCTCGAGAAGAAATCGCATAGGTATTGTGCGTCTCTATCACACACCCCCGCAAAAACCTTCGTCTCCAGCAGTAACGTCTCCCGCGAGCGAAGCGCGAGGGTTCCGGCATCAACTCTCTTCGACGGCGCCGTTCGACGATCATTTCCCCGGTGAAAAAACGGTAGCGTGGGCAACGGTGCACGTGATCCATCGCGAGTGGCTGAGTTCGAACGTCGAGAACCGGGGCCCTATCGAAACCGATTTCAAGTGTCCGGTTACTCGGTTACTCAGTGCCGCCCTCCCCAAACATGACAGCTAACGAACTTCTCGTCGATAAGTGCTCAGTCTGTAACACGTATTTCGTCGTCGGGTCGAGCGCCGACCTGCAGCGCCGGATCAACGCCCACGAACTCGAACAACACGGGAAGATCCGACCGACGCGAAACGAACACAGTGCGACCGATTATCAGTGACGGCGATTCGAGTTCGTCGGACCGAACCGATTGACGGTCCCCGATCGTTAAAAGCGATTCCGCGGACGGAGTACCCAACTCGAGTCGGGGTGTGAGGTAGTCAGCTCCGTCCCGAAAGATGGGGGCTTTCTGCTTACAGCGCTGTGATGCGGGGATATCGTTATAGGGAATCAAGTGATGTGTTATCACGAATGCATCCGCGTACGTTCTGGGTACTCGATGATGATGACCAACCTATTGTCGACGACCTCGCCGTCGGACTTGGACGAACGACTGCGCGGGTGCTCACGTACTTGCTGTTACGGGCAAACAAGGAGGACGAACCCGCGACGACCATTCAGTTACAGGTCGGCACGGAACTGAGTCGGTCGGTGATCAGCGACACGCTTCGACGACTCGAGGAACGCCAGTTGATCGAGCGAACGGCGCTCAGGGACAACGCGCAGGGTCGGCCCCCGTCGGCGTGGCGCCCCAATGGTGATCTCGCCTGGAGTCGTCGAAACGCGTACGAGTACCACGCGTCGACGCTCCTCGACCTGGCAGAGACGATCTTTACGGACCGACCGTCGGACCCGAATCCGGACCCGAAAGCGCATCTCACGGTCGCGTTGAACTGGCGTCCGAACGGACTTCACGTCCCCTTCTACGCAGCATCAGAGTGGTACGACGAGTACGACATCGACGTCGAACTCGACCATTTCGAGGGGTCGTTTCGTGCGGTCGAGCGAGTCCATTCTGGCGAGGCGGATATCGCTCTCGCCGGGGCTGCAACGGTTCTCAGGGCCAGAGCGGCGGGGATGCCGATCGTACCGATCGCTGTTCTCTACCAGCGTGCGATGGCGGTACTGTATACTGTTCGCGACGTGTTCGAAACGGAACTTCGGAGCGTCGATCAGCTACAAGGCCGGCGGATCGGAATGGCACCCCACTCCGAGACGGGGATACTCGGCCGCCTGTTCATCTCGCAGACGGCACTCGAGGGTGATATCGAGATAGACGAAACGACTGGCGAAGAACGCGAGACGTTGCTGACCGGACGCGCTGACGTCGTGACCGGGTCGATAACCGATCCGAGACTGCTAGAGCGACGAGGAAAGACGGTCGATACGTTACTTCTCACCGACCACTTCCCGATCTATGGGCCGACGATCGTCGTTTCCGAACGATCGCTGCGAACTCGGCGCCCGGACCTGAAATCGTTTCTCGCCGGGACAGCAGGAGGCTGGGCGGACGCGAACAGGGATCCCGAGCCGGCAGCGAAGCGCATTTCCGAAATCGGGGAAGACGAGCCAGTACGGATTCGAGAAACGTTCGAACGGGCGACAGCGGAATTCAGTCAGAGCGACGATACTCGCGAACACGGGTGGGGATGGCAGTGCGAGCGAACGTGGGACAGGCTGCGAACGGCCCTCGACCAAGGAGGACTGCTCACCGACGAGCTATGATCGAACTCGAAGACCTCACGGTGCGGTTCGACGATTTCACCGCGATCACGGACATCGATTTGCGGATCGACCGCGGCGAGTTCGTCACCCTCGTCGGTCCTTCCGGCTGCGGGAAGACGACCGCTCTGCGTGCGATGGCGGGACTCCAGAAGCCGACGGACGGCTGCGTTCACATCGACGGTCGGCCACCCGCGAGCGCTCAGGAGCGCGGTGACGTCGGGTTCGTGTTTCAACAGCACACGCTGCTGCCGTGGAAGAGCGCCATCGAGAACGTCGTGTTCCTTCGGCAGATGGCGGACAAAGACCCCGATCGCGAAGGGGCGCGCACGTTACTCCGATCGATGGGGCTCGACGGATTCGAGGACGCCCGGCCGAGCGAGCTCTCGGGCGGGATGAGACAGCGAGTCGCGATCGCTCGGACGATCCACCTCGGCGCGGACGTGTTGCTGATGGACGAGCCGTTCGGGGAACTCGACGAGATCACCCGTGACGAACTCGGCGTCGAGATCCGATCGCTCTGGCGGCGCGAGCGGAAGACGATCGTTTTCGTCACCCACAGCGTTCCCGAGGCGGTTTTCCTCGGCGACCGGTGTGTGGTGATGCGGGACAGTCCCGGACGAATCGCGGCGACGTTCGATGTCGACCTCTCCGAACCGCGCGACACGGAGGTTTTTGGCTCTCGAGCATTTCAGGAACAGGTCGCGGCGGTGCGCCGGACGCTCTACGAAAGCGACGAGCGCGAGACGACATGAACGAACGAATCCGTTTCGACGCGTCCGACGCGGTGTATCCGGCGAGCGCGCTCTGCGTCGGCGTCGCACTCTGGTGGCTGATCACGCTGGTGACCGACGTTCCGCCGTTCGTGCTCCCGCCACCCGACGCCGTCGTCGCGCGGCTGGTCGACAATCCACGGCTATACCTCGCCAACGCCTGGCACACCCTCGAGAAGATCGTCTACGGTGGATCCGTCGGGATCGCATCCGGAATCACCCTCGCGGTTTTCGTCACATACGTCCCGTGGTTCCGCCGGGCCGTGTACCCGTACCTCGTCACCATTCGGGTGCTACCAAAACTCGCGATCGCGCCGCTGTTGCTCATCTACTTGGGGACGGGAACCGCGACCGCGATCGTCTTCGTCGCACTCGTCACGTTTTTTCCGCTCGTGTTGAGTACGGCAGCGGGGCTCGAACGCGCGCCGCCGGCATATCACGAACTGTTGCAATCGGTGAACGCGGGACCGCTCGAGCGGATCCTGTACGTCGACGTTCCGTATGCGATCCCCGACTTATTCGCGGGACTCAAGCAGTCAGTGACCCTCGCCGTCGTCGGCGCGGTCGTTGCGGAGTGGGTCGTCTCGGACAGCGGACTGGGATTTCTCATCCTTCTGGGGTCGGAGACCGTTCGACCGGACGTGATGCTCGCCGCCCTGCTCATCCTGTTACTCGAGGGACTCGCGCTGTACGGGGCGGTCGTCCTGGCTCAACGCGGCGTGTACGATCGGCTCAACCTGGACGTGGAGGCCGGCAGACCTGACTGACGCTCATTTCACGGACGTCTCAGGGTTGCCAGAGCGCGCGCTCGATCACGACCGGGACGAGGTAGAACCCGATCCCGAGCAGCGAGAGAACGACGAGGGCGGCATAGGTCTCGGCAGTTCGGAGGTAGGTCGACGTCTCGAACACCCGATAGCCGAGGCCAGCATCGAGCGTGACGAACTCCGTGACGACGGCCCCAATGACGCTCAGCGTCGCCGCGATTTTGACGCCGGCGAAGATGCTCGACGCAGCCGCGGGAACGCGAACGTGGAGGAAGACCGCGGTCTTCGACGCGTCGATCGTCTCCATCATCTCGAGATACCGCTCCGGGGTCTCTCGGAGCCCGTCGAGGGTCGCGATCGTGATCGGAAAGACCGTCAACGTCGCGACGACGAGGGCGCGCGCGGGCAGGCCACGTCCGAACCAGAGAAACAGCAGTGGTGCGATGGCGATCACCGGGGCGATTCGCAACGCGACCACGTATGGGAGGACCGTCCCCATCGCCTTTCGCGAGTGCATCATCGCGAAGGCGAGCGTCGCCCCCACGACACTGCCCAAGACGAGTCCCGTGCCGGCGGTCGCACTCGTGACGGCGGCGTCCCCCAGCAACGTCGGATACGTCTCGAGGAGGCGGGCTCCGACCTCGATCGGCGACGGGAGGACGACCGACGGAATACCGTAGCGGACGACGGCGCCGTGCCACGCCGCGAAGAGTAAGACGAACACGATCGCTGGTGGGAACGCTCCGCTCACGAGTTCGCGCGCGGGAGCTGTAGAACCGTCGACGGCGTCCTCGCTGATCGAGTGCATCGCGCCTTGTCGGCGCTCGCGTTCGTCGGGGCTCCCGTCGATCGAGGATCGATCGGCTGGAGCCGAGGCCCGTGAAGGTCGCTGGGACGTCGACAGCGATGCTGCTGGCGACGTCGACGGCGTTTGCTTCGCGTCCGAGAGTCCGTCGTTGGTCACGTATCCGTCTCGATTCGTTCGGCGAAATCCGAGACGTACTCGGAGTCGCCGAGGTAGTCGTTCGTCCACACCGAGTCGGGGTCGACGTCGTTCTCGAGGACCCCGGCGTCAGCGAGGATGTCGTTCGTTTCCGTCCACGGTTCCGAATCGCTTGCACCCCATCCCTCGGCTTCGACGGTCTCGGAGATCAGGTAGCCCGTGTACATCCGCTCCCACTTGCCGGCCTGATTCTCCCGCACCTCCTCGAGTTCAGGTTGGACGTCCACGAGCTGATCGATCGCTTCGTCGGGGTTCTCGACCGCCCACGCAGCACCTTTGGCGGTCGCCCGGAGAAACCCGGAAACTGCGTCGGGGTTCTCCTCGGCGAAGCTTCGGTCGGTCGCGACGAGGTGGCCGTAGGAGGGGATGGCCGATTCGATCTCGAGGACGTCGATTTCGCCGCCTTGCTGGTTCGCGTCGACGACGTCGCTGAACACGCCGCCAGCGGCGCCGATATTCCCGTTGAGCAACTGTTGAACGGTGTCGAACCCCGAGTCGACGTACTCGATGCTGTCCAACACGCCGTGGTGAGCGAGAAACGCTTCCGTCATCATCCGGACCATCCCCGGGCCACTTCCAACAGTCGCTCCTTCGAGGTCCTCGGGATCGTCGAGTTCGCCGAAGGCATTTCGATCGGCGAAGACGACGTTGGGGTTCCGTTGCATCACGACCCCGACGGCGACGGGCGAGAGGTCCTTGGCGTTGACGGTCAGGATCTGATCGGCGCTCGAGATGGCGAATTCGACGTTACCGAGTCCCGCCTGGTTCGCCGCGAAGTCGGCTCCGTCGCCGCTTTCGAACTCGACGTTTGCGACCCCCTCCTCCTCGTAAAACCCGTTCTCGCGAGCGGCGACGTAGGGAACATGCAGGCCGCTCATGTTCCAGTTGAGCAACAGCGTCGCCGATCCGATCCCCTCTCCCGAACCGGCGCCTCCAAAGCGTCCGATGCACCCGGACACGGCAATCCCGCCGCCGAGCGCCAAGACCCCTCGACGCGTACAGTGCGTGGTATTCACAATCTCACCAAGTCCGACTGACCACGAAGGGAGGCATAAATGATTTGGAGAATCTTTTTAATATGATCGGTCGTGCTGCGTCGGTCCGCGACCGACGAGGACGCGGAGATCACGTGACGTCATGCGTCAGCAGCGGCCGGTCACGCTCCTCGATCGGCGGCTCGTATGTGACCACTTCTAGCAGGTTTCCGTCCGGATCGAGGAAGTAGAACCCCTCGAACTCGCCCCAGTCGTACGGCCCCTGGTTCGGGAACTGGCCGTCGAGTTCGTCGACGAACGCATCGTAGCTCGATCGGCCGGTCTCGAACGCGAGGTGCGCTTTGTCCAGCGGGTGCTCGAGATCGACGGGATTCCACCCATCGGCTCGTCCCGTCTCGACGAGCGTGAGGACGGTGTCACCGACCTCGAACATAGCGTGTTCACCAGCAAAGTCCGAAGGCGGACGACGGACCGTTAGCTCGAGGACGTCCCGGTAGAACGCGTACGCGGATTCGAGATCGTTCACGTCGACGTTTACGTGATCGATTGCGCGCATCGTCATAGCGATGCGTGATCGGCGTACTCGCGGACGATCGGGGCGTCCGGGTCGAGGTAGTCGTTCGTCCAGGCGGCGTCCGGATTGATCGTGCCGTCCAGCAGGCCGGTCTCGGAGAGCGTTTCGCCGAGCCGTCGCCATCGGTTCCCGTCATGGTTCCCCCAGCCGGCCGTCTCGACGTGAGGTGAAAACTGGAGGTCACGAGCGGCTGTCTCGAACTTTTGTTGTTCGATCTCCCGGCGGCGCTCGAGCGTGGCGTTACGCGAGATCAGCGCGTCGACAGCGGCCGCCGGATCGGCGGTCGCCTCGGCCCACCCGCGTGCGGTCGCCCGGAGGAACGACCGCACCGTCTCGGGGTCATCGGCTGCAAATTCTGGATTCGTCACGAGGGTCATCCCGTAGACGTGCAGGTGGTCCCCGATCGGGAGTTCGTCTGCGATTCGGTCGTGTTCGTGTTCCAGTTCGAGGCCGTTGGTGACGACGCCGACGGCCGCGTCGACCGATCCGTCGCGGACCTGGTGCTGGACTCGATGGTGGGTGTGGGGATCGACCTCGAGCAGGTCGACCTCGTCGGCGATTCCGACGTCCTCGAGGAGCTGGGCGGTCAGAATCCGCGTCTTGGTCGCGGAGGGGGCGACCGTGCGGCCGGCGAGCTGCTCGGGTCGCTCGAGGGGCTCGCCGAAGACGTCCCGCAGGGTGTAGATCGCTGCCGGCGTCTTCGCGGTCACCGCCGCGACGGCCAGCGGCTCGAGGCCGCTGCTCTGGATCGAGAGGACGGCGCTCGCGCCGGCGAGGGCGAAGTCACCCTCGCCGCGGGCCGCCTGTTCGGCGGCGAACGGGGAGCCGTGGCCTTCCTCGAAGGCCACGTCGAGACCTTCATCCTCGTAGAGGCCCCGCTCGCGGGCGAGGAAGTACGGCGCCTGGAACCCGTTCGGTTCCCAGTTGAGTTGGAACGTGACGGTATTCATACTGATCACACCTCCAGCCGGAACAGTCCGTCGGGGATGTGATCAACGCCGAGAGCGTCGGGTCCAGCGACGTCGAGCAGATGGTCGAACAGCCGGTTCATTCCCGCGATTGTCTCCTCGTCCCAGTCGGCGACGACCATGTCCCGCCAGCCGTCGCGAACGGCGCGGACGACCGAAGGATCGTTTTCGTACATCAACCGCTCGCCGATAACCTCCCAGAGGTCGTCGTCGATCGTCAGTCGGTCGACGGCGTCGCGGTATGCGCCTTTGAACCCGCGGACGGCCTCGGGGTTTTCCGAGAGGTACGTCTCGCTCGTCAGGAACGTCGAGATCGGGAGCTTCCGGTCGGTACCCGACAGGTCCTGTACGAGACGCGACATGGGTAGCACCTCCCGGTAGTCGCCCGTTTCGGTGATCTCGGGGACGATCGGCCAGAACTGGAGGATCGCGTCGACCTCGCTGTCGCGCAGCATTCGAGTGAGTTCCACCTTCGAGCCCGACTCGACCGGCGTCGCCTCGTCGTCGGGATCGAATCCGTGGCGGTTCCGACACGCGGCGCGCACCAGGATCCAGTTCTTGTCGAGACGACGGACGACGCCGACTCGACGGTTGCGGAGGTCCGTCAGCTTCTCTATCGGCGAGTCAGTCGGCGCGACGAGCCCGCCAACCGTTCGCCCGTAGGGATGGACAGCCACAATCGGTGCCCCTTCGGCCCGTTCGCGTGCCGTCGAGATGTAGTCGATGTCGATGAGGTCGGCGTCGCCCTCTTGTAGTTTCGCCTCGACGGTCTCGACCCCTCCCTCGAGTTCGTCCGAAACGAGTTCGACGTCAAGGTGGAAGCCGTGCTCGTGGTCGAGCCCGAGCCGTTTGATGGTGTAGAGCATGTACCGGGGACTCCCGTTGTGCTCGAACCGGGCCCGGAGAACGGGCCGATTGCCGGGCCCGTCGTGGTGGGCGTCCAGTTCGGCCTGCTGGCTCTCGATGTCGACAGTAGTGGTTCCTGCCATCCGGATCACCCCAGCGAGGCAACGATGGCGTCGATCTCCGCGTCGCCGTCGATCAGCTCGCGATCTTTCATCCACTCCAGTTGGGCGCCGAGGTCGGCCCGATCGGCGAACTCCGGCACCTCGTAGCGCGGTACCGTGACGCGCTCTCTGAGTGCCGCCATGTCGACGTCCTCGAAGAGGTCGGGGGCGACGCGGGCGTCCTTCTCGAGCATCTCGAGGTACTCGTCGCGGAACGCCTCGGGATTTTCGTTGATGTCGCGGGCGGCGCGGGCGTAGGCCGCGACGTAGGCGTCGACGATCTCCGAGTCGGTGCCGTCGCCGCCGACGATCCCCACGTGGTTCTCGAACTCGAGGACGGGTTCGAAGCCGAGCTGCTCGGCCAGCGTGGACTGCGGATCGAGCAGGGTGATCGCGTCGACCTCGCCGTCCCGCAGCGCCCGCAGCCGGTCGGTCGGCATCCCGTAGTGGACGAGTTGCACGTCCGCCGGATCGACGTGTTCCTCGAGCGCTCGCATCGCGGTGTACTCCTGGCCGGTCCGTCTGTTGACGGCGACGTCGACGCCGGCCAGGTCGGCCGGGTCGTCTATCGGCGTCTCCGGTCGGATGAACACCGTATAGGGCTGCTCGGTGAAGGTACCGTTAGCGACGATCCGTCCGTCACCCATCTCCCAGGTCCGTTTGAGACTCTCCCACTTGCAGACGGGGTACAGATCGACCTCGTAATCCTCCGTTAGCGTTTCCTCCGCGGGGATATACTTCAGTTCCACGGTGCGTCGATCCCGCTCGACTAGTTCGGCTTCGATCCCTTCCGCCTCGAAGTACCCGCGCTCGGCCGCCACCCGCTGTGGAAGCACGAACGAGAACGGAAGGTGGAACAGCCGGAGTGTGTTATCCTCTGGCATACAGGTCGCAGTAATCACGAAGGGACGTATAAAGGTTTCTCGCGAATATTTATGAGAGGCGTTGGTGATTGGTAACACTAGGTACGGTACTATGGAGAGAACGAATACCAGTGACGCGTCGTACGAGGAGGTCAGCGACGGCGTGTACCTCGCCGACCTCGCGATGGGTCGGCGAGCGAGCGTAAAGTCCTGGCGCATCGAGCCGGGGGCGACGTTACCGGTCCATCGACACCACAACGAACAGATCGGGTACGTTCTCAGCGGGACATTGGTTGCACTGACCGAAGACCAGAAAATCACGCTCTCGCCGGGGGATTGTTATCGGTTTCCGAGTCAGGAGCTACACGGCGCAGAGAACCGATCCACAGAACCGGCCGTCGGAATTGGCGTCCTCGCTCCGCCGCGGGAACAGCCCGACTGGGGCGACGTGGGGGTCACCGACGCGTTCCCCGACAGGACCCAGCGCTGACCCGAACCACAATGGCGTCCCTTTCTTCTCGAGTTCCATTCGTACTGGTTCTTTTTATTGCTGGCAGTCACCATTAGTACCGTTCATCATCTGGACGCGAGCGACGTCCAGATCGTAATTCGTGCCGGAGATAGCCGTCAACACATGATTTTACTCCTTATTGTGAATATTATTATAATAAGTTCTAAGCGTGTGTACGTTGGCGACACTCCTGTATGGTAGTTGAAAACATGGCTCACGGTAGATATCACGTGGTGTACGCATGACGACAGCACACATTACTGACGAAGCACAGCGACAGCTCGCGCGCACGCTCGACGTCGAACGGGTCGGTGACGGTGACCGTCTGACCATCGACCGGCTGCGCGAAGCGGTCGACGAGACGGACGATCCCGCGTTCGCTTCGATGGGCGAAGCGATCCGCAGCGACCTCTCGGGGAAACTGGACGCCGAGTTGCTCGAGACAGAACTGGAGCGGCTGTCGACACAACTCGAGCGCCTGTCCGAGGTCCGCGAGCAGGGGATTCCGGACGGCGAGACCGAGCCGGAGGAACTCTACCGCGAACTCGTCGAGCCGGGCTGGAAGATCTACGACCACCTCGTCGACGTCGACTTCTTCGAGAGCCTCGAGGCGAACCTCCCGCGGTTCACGTCGGAGCACATCGAGGGGACGGCCCACGAACTGATCGGCTCCGACGAGCTAACGGACGGTCTCGAGCGACTCGGATTCGACGAACAAGAGCGGATTGCGCTCGTCATGGACGTGACCAACAACAACGACCGGCTCGCCCGGTGGGTACCGACGAAAGAGATCCCCTCGGAAGTCGAGTTCGACGTCGACCACGTTCCGCCGCTACACCAGCGGGCGGCGGGCGGCGTCTTGTTGTGGATCAACGCGCTCGACGTCCATCTCTGGCAGAATCGAATTCTCATCACCGACGAGATCCTCGACGACGGCTACTGGGACATCAAGGCGATGCTGGGTGGCTTCCACCTGCTGGCGAAGGCAGCGCTCGAGATCACGCGCGAGGACGGGTTGACCGACTCCCAGCTAACCGCCGCGATTACAGCCGGAGCGGCGATCATGATCGTCAACCAGGAAGAGATCTGCAAGAACGTGTTCTGGATCACGGACGAAATGCGAGCACCACCGAAAGCGAGGTAATCACCAATGTCACTCGAAGAAGATAGGGCCGTACAGGCCGCAAAGGATACGATCGTTAGAGAAACTGACCAGGGGTATCGCGTCCTCGGCTCCCCCGATAAGTCGGTCACGCACCAGCACGACGTCGACCGCATCGAGGAGTTCGACGTCACCGACGAGATGATTCGCGAGTCGGGCGACAATCCGGAAGCCTGGCTCACATACGGGGGGAACTACGAGCAGCATCGCTGTACGACCGCCGACGTCATCACACCCGAAAACGTCGAAGACCTGGACCTCGAGTACACGATGAACGTCGGGGCCGGTTCGAGCATGGAGGGAACGCCGCTGATCGTGCCCGGCGATCCGCCGATCATGTACCAGTCGAACGGGCCGAATCACGCCAAGGCGATCGACGCTCGGGAAGGCGAGGTTCTCTGGAGTTACACCTACGCGGTTCCTTCCGACGTCGTACTGTGCTGTGACGATAACAATCGGGGTGTCGCGATCTCCGGCGACAAGGTGTTCATGACGACGCTCGATTCCGGCGTCGTCGCGCTGAACCGCTATACCGGCGAAGAGGAGTGGTACACGTCCACCGCCGACCACGAGTCCGGCTACTCGGCCACGTGGGCACCCGTCGTCTACGACGGGATGCTCTTTACAGGCAGCGCCGGCGGCGAGTACGGCGTCCGAGGCTTCCACACCGCTCTCGACATCGAGACGGGCGAGGAGCTCTGGCACACCTGGACCTCGCCCGAAGAAGAGTGGGTCGGCGACAGCATCAACCAGTCCTGTGCGACGAACTGGATGACCGCGACTGTCGACACCGAGAAACGGCGACTCTACTTGCCGATCGGCAACCCCGGCCCGGACTTCGACGGCTCCGTCCGGCCAGGTCCAAACCGCAACAGCGCGAGCACGCTGGCGCTCGACATGGACACCGGCGAGCGCCTCTGGTGTCACCAGGAGGTCGCCCACGACGTCTGGGACTACGACTCCGCGAATCCGCGCATGCTCATCCGCGATCTCGAGATCGAACATCGCAACACGACGACCGACGTCGTGGTGGACGCGGGCAAAACGGCGTGGGTCTATACGATGGACGCAGACACCGGCGAACTCATAGAGCGGAGTGAACCGGGCGTCCAGCAGCTGAACATGTACCGGATGATCCCGCACATCGACGAGGGCCGGCGCATGCCGTTCATGCCCGGAGCGATGGGCGGCAACGACTGGCAGCCGGCCGCGTACAACCCCGAGACCGGTCTCGCGTACTTCAAGATGAACAATTCGCCCCAGGAAGCCTGGTGGCGCTTCGAGGAGTACGAGGAGGGCAAGAAGTACTGGGGCGGCATCTTAGAGGACGAGATCGAGGCCGTCCCCGACGGCTACAACGGCCACATGAGTTCCATCGCGGCGATCAACCCGGAAACGGGCGAGCGCGTCTGGCGCGACTGGATCGACAGCGAAGCCTACATCTGGGGTGGCATGATGACGACTGAGACCGGCGTCGTCTTCACCGGTACCCAGAATGGGGACTTCATCGCCTACGACGGCGAGTCCGGCGAGCGACTCTGGGAGTACGATCTCGGCGAACCGTCTATCGCCAGCAGCCCGATGAGCTGGTACGATCCCGGCACCGAGAAGCAGTACGTCGCGGTCCAGATCGGGGGGAGCGGCTGGCTCCGGCGCGGTCCCGGCGGACGCGACGATCGTCTGGCCGTCTTCTCGATGGAGGCGTAGACGCAGACGGACGGCCGGATCGCCGGATCCGATCGCGGTTCTTTGACCGCTACGGGATTCGGACGGGCGCCTCATCGGTCGCGAACGGGAGGTATTACCTGAATTGAGGCGCTGAGGCCCCTTCCTCAACGAGCGACCGCAAGACCCGAGTAGGAGGGGACACAGCGTTCACAAGAGCGAAACTCTTGTGCGCGAACGAGACGCTGCGCGGTTCTCAAACACATTCGACGCTCGGCCCGCAGGCCCACGCAATCGCTGCACTTGTGTTGAAACCAAGTATAAACGCAAGTGATGGATAGACACGAAATAGAAGGCCACGAAGTCATCGACGGGACGGCGAAAGCCACCGGCAACGGCGCTCACGTTCTCGTCCCGAAACGGTGGCGTGGCGCGGACGTGAAAGTCGTCCGAACCTCTGATCCCGAGGACGAGTAGCACCACCCGATGAACTACAAGTACAGGTATCGACTCCGACCGTCCGACGCTCCCGTCGAACAGTTAGCGTGGACTGTCGATACCTGTAGGCAGGTCTACAACCACTTTCTCCACCGACTCAATCGGGACGCCGACACCTCGGCATACTCCGAGGAGAAACTTCTGCCCGACCTCAAGAAGTAACGGACCGACCTGAAACGCGTTCACTCAAAGGTACTACAGAAGGTCGTACAGTGGCTGTACGACGACCTTTCGACGCACCGTGGTCGAAAAGAGAACGGCTACCGCGCCGGCCCCCTGAAGTGGAAAGCGCCAGGCGAGTACCGCAGTTTCACCCACCGTCGATCCGGCTTCAAACTCGAGAACACGAGTGGCCGGACGCGACTGGGGCTCTCAAAACTCGGTGAAATCCCCATCACGTTCCACCGTGATCTCCCCGACGAAGCGAGCATCAAGACCGTCACGGTCAAACAGGAACCACTCCTGTCCTGCTTGCGGGTTTGAGGCGGACAGGGACGCGAACGCGGTCGTCAGACTACGTCTGACGGGCAGCAAAATCGCTACGCGATTTTGCGACGGCGTGGAACATTCTTTCTCGCGGCATCGAGAAGCGGTTAGGAGCAGGACGCTCCGGATCAACGCCCTCAGAATCGCTCTGCGATTCTAATTGGCTGCGAAAATCCGCTTTGCGATTTCGAACGCCTGTCGAGACTGCGCTCCCTGTGGATACACCTGTATCTGCAAAGTCCGTCGTAGAACCAGGAACCCCCACTCTCGAGCGTGAACCGTCAGACGAGCGGTAGGGAGGGGTAGTTCACTCGACCGTCGATGCGTCGGGGCTGGCGACTATAACGACGTATGGCTCCGTCCGGTTCGTTCGCTCGAGTCGATCGACGGTTCTGATCTCGAAGTCCGCGTCGGTGACCCGACTCGTCCAGTACCGTTCCGGATCGGGATCGCCTTCGACGCCGTCGGGAACGAGCGGCAACTCGAGGACGCCGATCGTCCCATCGGTAGTGCAGACGCGCCGCAGTTCCCGGAGCATTTCGTCGACCGCCGACGCGGGGAGATCGTGGAGAACGCGGCAGGCGGTCGCGACGTCCACTGAGTCGTCCCGGAGCGGGAGCGTCGCCGCGTCTCCGACTACCGGTTCGACCGCGAGCCCGGCCCGGTCGGCATTACGTTTCGCCAGTTGTGGCGCGTTTCCGAGGATAACGCGATCGTCGAAGACGTCGAGTCCGATCACCGTCGCTCCGTTCGGGACGTGCGGGGCGAGCCCCACGAGCGAGCGGCCAGTTCCACAGCCGATGTCGAGGACGCGCGCCGCCTCGTCGAGCGGGAGTCGGGCCGCAAGCGCGTCGTATTTGTACCGCTCGATCGCCCACGGTGCCGGAAAACCCAGTCGGCGTGCCGCTTGGAACCCGTGGACGGCCGCGACGAGCGCCACGAGCAGCGCAGCGATTCGTCGGCTTCGACGCTGTGTTCGCCTCCCGACGACCGTCGCGATCGTGATCGTGACTGCGGCGATGGCGATCGCTCCGAGTCGCCGTCGCCAGTGATAGAGACCGAAGTTGTACCGGGGTTCGAACACGTTTCCGTGCTACTCGACGTTGAGATCGCTGCCGACTCGTGCTCGCTCGAACTCGAGTTCGATTTCGAGTTCCGTCGTTCGCCGCTTCGCGAACTCGATCTCCGCCTCGATCGGGTCGCGGTACACGAAGGGAATCTCCCACGTGCTTCCCGAAACATTGGGCGACGTATCGTGCTCGAGGGCGTCCGCGATTTCGCGGAGAAAACTCGAGTCCACGTCTTTGGTCATTGTACGCCATACCACTGCACCGATCATAAAGACAGGTGACGTCGCCGACGTACGCCCCATAAGTGACGGAATGCCCAAGTGACGCATCGTCGTATTCCGCCTATGCCCTTGCTCGAGGTGCTGGGGAACACTCGCGGTGTACGAACGTGGCGTTCGATTCGCCCGTTCCGTCTGCACGGCTTTTTATTCTACGCAGTAGGACAGGGAAATATTTGATAAAGGTATTTACACGCTCTTGTTGATTGTGAGCACATGCCAGTGTGTGCTCACTGCGGAGAGGAGCATCCGTTACCAGGATCGTACATGAGTCACGTGATCAAGTGCTCCCAGAGGAATGGGGCCGGTCCCACGGAAGAGACTACCGGGGAGCCCCCGTCCGAATCGGTCACCGAAGACCCGTCCGAACCGGCTACCGAGGGTTCGACGATGACGAGCCTAGAACGCCACATCGAACGGTTAGTCGAGGACCAGCTCTCGGAGGTCAGAGCCGAGGTCGAACAACTGTCGGAGGACGTCGAGGAGATTGAAAATTTCGCGACGATCAGTCTCGGCGAGCGTCGTCTCAATCAGAACGAAGCGAATCTAGCGGAGTTTTCGGCGTCACTCACCGAATTCTCCGAGCAGACCCTCGAGAAGGTAAACGACCTCGAATCCCAACTCGAGTTGCAGACGATCGTTCTCGCGTCGATTCTCGAATCGCTCGCCGACGCCGACCTCGAGGTCGACGTCTCGGAGATACGGGACTACCAACAGGAGCAGCTCGTAACCGAGCAGTCCGCGTCCGGAAACCTTGAGGCGGCGATAGACGCGGTCGAGTCCTGATACTGTCGGACGGGACGATTCGAAGCCGGTCGCCCCCTGGGGTGACGGCTGCTGATTCGCGACCGACTGCTCACTGACTTCTGGCCGGCCGTATGAACCCGACCGCTGGTCCGCAATCGTCGGTTCGGAATCCGTGGCGGGTCGAACGATCGACCGCTACCGACTACTACACCTCTCGCACGCCGATGACGCGATCCTGCAGGTAATCCAGGTGCATCGCGTTGTAGATGAGTTTCACTTCGTCGCTCATCGGGACCGCCTGGCAGGTGAGAACGATTCTCCTCTCTTCGACCTCTTCGTCGGTGAGAATGAGATCCATGTCCATCGAGAGTTCGCCCTCGTACACGATCCCGGCACAGTTCGCACACGAGGCGGCGCGACACTCGAACGGCCACTCGTAGCCCTGATCTTCCGCGGCATCGAGAACGTACCGCCGCCCCTGGACTTCGACCATCCCGTGATCGGTGTCGTCGAGGTCGGCTTCCGCCGCCTTTTCGAAGAGGTCCTCGTCGTCGATGTCCCAGCCGTGCTCGTCCAGTACCTCAAAGTTAAGATATTCGACCGTTCGAACGGGACCGCTGTCACCGTCGCTGCCATTGCCCTCCTCGGCGTCCTCGCCGAGTCGGACGTTGGGAAGGCCGTAAGACATAAGATAACAATTGGCTTGCTACTACTTAGCCTCGCGGGTGACTCGATATCGCTCGCCGTCGAAGGCGGATCACTCGCGGTCGAACTCGGTGAAGGGGCCGATCCTTCCTTCGCGCCTGTCGATCCCGTCCGGCGGCTCCCGATCGGCCGCTTCCAGGGCCCGTTCGAAGTGCGTACCCGTCAATTCGATCGCTTCGACCGCGGCCCCCCGTTCGTGACCGTCTCGGTCGTCGATTTCGGGGGTCCCTTCGGTCGACTCCTCGACGTATTCGCGGACGGCGTTCATCGCCGCGTCGCGGCAAATTCTTTCGACATCGGAGCCGACGAACCCGTCGGTTCGAGCGGCGAGCGCGTCAATGTCTACGTCCGGAGCGAGCGGCCGATCGCGGAGGTGTATCTCGAAAATGTCCCGACGCGCCGCTTCGTCGGGCGCGTCGACGGCGACGTGTCGTTCGAACCGGCCCGCGCGGAGCAACGCGTCGTCGATGCGTTCCGGCCGGTTGGTCGTCGCGATGACGACGACGTCCTCCAGGTCCTCGAGTCCGTCGAGTTCGCTGCACAACTGTGAGACCACGCGCTCGCCGACGTCCGCCTCCCCGGCCCCGCCCCGCGTTCCGGCGATGGCGTCGATCTCGTCGAACACCAGGACGGCGGGCGCGTTCTCCCGGGCCTTGCTGAACACCCTCCGAACGCCCCGTTCCGATTCGCCGACGTACTTGTCGATGAGTTCGGGCCCCTCGATCGAGATGTAGTTCGACCGCGCCTCGTTGGCGACCGCCCGCGTCAGCAGCGTCTTCCCGGTGCCCGGCGGCCCGTAGAGGAGAACGCCCGTCGCCGGCGGTAGCGAGACCCGCTCGAAGGCGTCGGGGTACTCGAGCGGCCACTGCACGGCCTCCCGGAGCGTCCGTTTCGCCTCCGAGAGGCCACCGACGTCCGCCCACCCGACGTCGGGGACCTCGACGAGCACCTCCCGCATCGCGGAGGGGGCGATCCCGCGCAGCGCCGTTTCGACGTCGGCGTCGACGATTTCGACGGCCCCCGGTTTCTCACCCGGGTCCTCGGCGTCGCCACGCACCCGCCGCAGCGCGCCCATCGCGCTCTCCCTGATGAGGTTCTCGAGGTCGGCTCCGACGAAGCCGTGCGTGTCCTCGGCGTAGCGCTCGAGGTCGACGTCGTCGCCCAGCGGGACGTCCCGTGCGTGAATGCGAAGGATCTCCGCGCGCTCGTCGGCATCGGGAACGCCGATCTCGATCTCGCGATCGAACCGCCCCGGCCGGCGGAGTGCGGGATCGACGGCGTCGACCCGGTTGGTCGTTCCCACGACGACGACCTGCCCCCGGTCGTCCGCGCCGTCGAGCAACGCCAGGAGCTGGGCGACGATGCGGCGTTCCACGTCACCGGAGACGTCCTCGCGTTTCGGCGCGATCGCGTCGAGTTCGTCGATGAACACGATGGCGGGCGCCTCCGCCGCGGCCTCCTCGAAGACGTCGCGGAGGCGCTCCTCGCTCTCGCCGTAGTACTTCGAGACGATCTCCGGCCCGGACAGCGCTTGAAAGTGCGCTCCGACCTCGTTCGCCATCGCTCGCGCGATCAGCGTCTTCCCGGTTCCCGGCGGCCCGGAGAGGAGCACCCCCGTCGGCGGATCGACGCCGAGTCGATCGAAGAGGTCCGGGTGGCGCACCGGTAACTCGATGACTTCCCGAACCCGCTCGAGTTCGTCGTCGAGGCCGCCGATATCGTCGTACGTGACGCTCGCGGTCGACGACGCGCCGCGGTCGTCGCCGCTCGACACCGCCGCCGGGTCCGGCGAGACGACGATCGAGGTCCACTCCTCGACGCGGACGTACTCGGCCGGATCGACGTCGACGATTTCGATCGGCACGTGCCGCGTCGATTCGGTCGCGTCCGCCTCGTCGGCGACCGGGACCGTCGTCGTCCGGCCGCTCGAGAGGACGCGACCGACCAGCGCGTCTCGCTGCGAGAGCGCGAGCGCCTCGTCCGGCCGCACGTCGTCGGGCAACGCGATCTCGATCCGTTCGGCCGATCGGACGTCGACCGGGTCGACGACGACGGGCTCGCCAGCGGTGACGTCGATCGTCTCGGCGAGCTCGGGCACGAGTCGGATCGTCCGATCGCCGGTCTCTTCCGACGGGCGGGCCGTCACCTGGGTGACGGTGGACTCGTCGCTCGGCCCCTCGAGGACGACGTAGTCGCCCGACTCGAGGCCGAGTTCGGCCATCGTGTCCCGTTCGACGATGGCCGTCGTCTCCCCCGATCGATTCGCGACGAGTGGTTTGACCGTGAGTTTCATTGACGCAATAGTCGTTTGGTAACGTGTCACGGTCGGAAGCAAGAACGTTTGGGTCGATTCCTCGAGCGCTACCGCCGGCAGGACTTCGACGGGCGGATTCCACGCTCTTCAGGGTGTGGCGGAGGGGAACGGGCGTCTGCCGACGACTCGAGGGACGCGGTCGCAATCGCGGCCGAACGTCGTCCCGAATCGATCGTGGCGACACGGCTCGTAACGGCCGGTATTCTCCGGGGGCGAAGCAACAGTTCGACCTGTTACTCGACGAGGCAAGGTTTTCAGAGTGGACGTACTATAACGGGACTGAGTTGAATCCGTTGCGACCCCACAAGAGCCAGTGCTTTGTATTGCGAAACGGTAAGCGACCGGAAAAGCTGTGCGCTCATCAGAGCTAGTTCGACTACTTCAACAGATACGCGCCTTCTATTCAGCAAGGAGTGACCGACTCACCGAGATGGTGTCAGAAGCAGCGTGCTGACTACGGAGTACCATCCATCGCGCCGCATCTGTTACTTTCCAGCCAATGAGGATGAACCAGCCGCTATATGCAGATGCGTATCGACCGTTATTGCAGAACGGTGACTGTGGAGCGAGGCGACGTCGAGGCGATGCTTGATCGCCTCGCTCGCGGGTTCGTCGATGGCGACCTCGACGCGATCCGCGGTCGAGGTGAAGGCGATCTCCGATACGTGCAAATCTCGTTCGTCGACGAAAACCTACGAGTCACGGGATCCGACGATTCATACGGGTAACCGGGACAAAATAGATCTTTTAGCTTACCGAAACCACTTGTGCTATCGGTAATTCCATGCGATTATGAAACGACGAACGGTTCTCAAACTGGCGGGCGGAGGTGGCATGGTCGGTAGTTCGATGGTTGGCGGGTATCTGGTCGTCTCCGATCGTGGCGGAGCTTGCGATTCCGACGCGAGCGACCACAGGTGGTGCTACGGGGTTGAGGGAACGCTCGACGAAGCCTCGCAGGAGACGGTATTCGTCCGAGAGCGGACCGCCGGGGTCACTCGCGGTAACGGCGGATTCTTCGAATCCGGTCCGACGGCCGACGGGGAGATCGTCGCGCTCGACGCCGAAACCGGCGAGATACGGTGGTCGTACGGCGAAGCGGTAGGGATGGACTCCTACACGGACCTCGCGGTTTCCGACGGCGTCTACTTCGGGTACTGTACTGACGACGACTGCACGGACCTGACCGCGCTCGAACTCGATGGCGAGGAGCGGTGGACGCGCGACATCGATCCCGGATACCACCAGCCATTCGTGGTCGACGGCGTGGTCTACGTTGCCAACGATGTTGGGCCCGTGCGTGCCCTCGGCGCGGCGACCGGAGAGACGCGCTGGGACTACGATCTCCGCGAGGGGGAGTCGTCCGGAGGGGGAATCGCCGCCGTTACCGATGTCGTCTATGTCGAGCTGAGTTCCTCCGTCGTCGCGCTCGATCGGGAAACGGGGGACCCACGCTGGCGGTACGAACCGGCCGGCGATCAAGTCCTCACCGGGTCGACGGTCGCGGACGGGGTCGCGTACGTGGTCACGTTCGATCAGGTCGCCGCAGTCGACCAGGGCGACGAGCTGTGGCGACGGGAGTTCGAAGCGACCGAGGGACGGACGGAGATCCAAGCAATCGTCTCGGGTCGCCTCTTCCTGCTCGCGGAGAGCGGGCGCACCGAGGACGGTCGGCGCGAGTTCCGTCTGGACGCGATCGACCTCGCGACCGGCGACCGGGACTGGACGACAGGACCGCTGGAGCACTCGAACCCGGAATACAGACCGCCAGTGGACGTCCACGACGAGGCCGTGTACGTCAGCACGGACCGACTGCGGGCCCTCGACGCCGCGACCGGCGAGGAACGTTGGAGCGCGTCGCTCGACGGCGGTCCTGTTCAGTCGGCGAACGTGGTCGAAGAATCCGTCGGGGGAGACCACGCCGTCTTCGCACACGCCGGCGATCGACTCGCCAGTTTCTCGCCGGACGGCGAGAAGACGTGGGAGGGATCGGTCTCTGGGGCGATCAGGAACTATCTCGTGAACGAATCCGTGTTCGTGGCGACGGACGAGGGGATTTACGCGCTGGATCGACGGGACAATCCATAGGACCTCGGTCAAGTGCTGTACGCATTGGTGGCGTGATTGAGACGAGAGGTCCAACGCCCTCACAGATATTCAGTCGCTCCCACCAGCCACTGTGCCCGACTTGCGTGGTCGGGATCGACGTCAGCCGTCGGATGACGCGCTCGTAGATCACGACGTGATCGAGACAGTGAGAGCCTCGGATTCGTCCATATCACGTTCACGAGCGCTGTTCAAAAACTTCGCAAGCGACAGATGGGTGCTCTCAGCCGAGAGTATAGCTGCGGAGTTCGTCATCTCACGTTCTCCAGAAGAGTACTATCTAGCAACACAGATGCATCGATGTTGGACGACGTGTTCGTGTCACTCCACAAGACACTTATAATCTGCTGATGATCGAGAGCCATGTCCCCGAACCGCGTGGTACTCGCTCTCCTCCTGACCGGGCTGATCTTGCTCCCCGGACCAGCCTACGCGATCGGCATCGAACGACTCGATGGACCGGACAGAGACCGGTCCTCGGCCGGCTACGTGGCGACGCCGATCGATGCTTCGAACGATTCACTCCTGGCCGATCGATATGGCGGGCACCTCTCGTTTCGGACCGGGGACCTGACGCACCCGTACGTTGCGGCGGACTACCGCGCCCCGAACGAGACCCGACGCGTGCTCGAGCGTGCCATCCGGAACGGCACAGCGACGACCAGTAGTCAGGCCGTCTACGCCGACCTCCAGCAACTCCAACGCAACGAAACGTTCGTCACGATTTCCCACGACGCGTACTACGACTACTCGATTTCGACGGCGGCAGACACCACGACAGTCCGGACGACCCCCGTCGACAACGCCACGATCGCGCGTGCGGTCCGCGACGAACTCGTCGTCGCCTACGGACAGCTTCCACCTGCCCAGCAAGCGACGTTCGACAAGATCCGGAACGCTACGGAAGCACCCGACCAGTACGAATACCGTCCGTGGTCGGACGAACCCGTGCCCGACGAGCCACTCGTCGAACGCGACGGCACCCACTATGCCGTCGAAGTGGTGTCCCACACGGACGACCTCAACTTTCCCGACGGATTGTTCCTCGGGATCATCGCATCTGCTGTCGGCCTCGTCTCCCTGCTCGCGTCGGGAGGGGTCTGGCTGTATGGTCGGTGGCGGGACTGAGCAGCGCGTATTTCCCGCCCGTACTTCTGAGACAGACTACTCGCATTACTGCCGAAACCTGTCCTTGATTAAGGATTCCAACGGAGGTAGTCGCTTCTACTGCACGGTCCGTAGGGCGGTCGCACAATCACCTTGCCGACTATATCGAGCACGCTGCCCTCTAATTCTCTGTTTATAAACCCGCACGCGCTGAGCCACCCAAGAATCCCATGAATGTCGGCCCGTGTTCACGACTCGGGCTCGAAACGACGATCTCCGCGTATACGAGAGATTGCCACGGGGTACGAATCGCCGGCGCTGTCGGATCCCCATTTCTCAGACACAATCTCGAGTGAACCCTCCGGTACGTAGCTCTGCGAATCGGTCATTAGGACTGTGAGGGGTGATAGAACTCGTGCTTGCTGAGGAGATACAGGACGAGCATTACTCCAACAACGGCGTTCAGGAGATTGCTCGGCTCCCCACTTGCAACAAGCGAAAGCCGCCACAGCGTGCTTCCTCCGAAAAAGATGATCGTCAGCCACCAGGCAGTGCGACTTCCGGAATACAGCGAGTACGCGAGAAGCAAGACACCTGCCGCTACGGCCAGCGAGAGCAGAGCAATAGGTCCGTTTCCGACCATTCCCGTAAGAATCCAGAAGAGACTATACAGCCCTAACAAGAGGCAAACGAGGATGATCCCTACCGGTGGATGACCGGGTGAGTCCGCCTCTTCCGCCATCACGTGATCGTTCTTTCGTCGCCTATTATAGTTACCTCCGCTACGAACCGGTGAGAGTACTGATTCAGCGCCCCGCTCCACGTTCCGGTTTCTCCCCCGTGTCGTCAGCGTGGGTCGTCCGAGGCCGTCGCTGTGTCGAGTCGATCGTCGTCGTCGACAGCATCGAAATCGTCGTCGCTCAGTACAGTTGTGCTACCGGTGGTTGCCGACCCGGGGTGCGATGCAACCGCCGACCAGGGTCGCGCCGCCACCCTGCGTGACGCGGCCCCAACCGAACGGTCGTCGCCGACGGTGACGCTCGCCCGCTCCGAGAGCACACGCTCGGTGCGAGGCGATGCATCCGGCACCACGCCGATCGCGCTCGACTTTTTCGTGGTGGTGACCGCGCTGGGAGTGACGCTGGCAGAATTGACAGTGGTCTCTGACAACCCAGACAGGTGTTCCCAAGAGGATTCCAATTACTGCATAGATCAGGCTAGTTAAGACGACTACTTTTTCAGGAATTACTATCTGCCCCAGTCCGACAGCTAATAGAATGGTGGATAGATATGTTTCCATGATCTTCGTCGCTTGCATCTCCGATCATGATCATTATCTCTACACAACCACCTGTAGGATGATCGAATTTATCAAAATCGACCTGTTCCCACTCTGAACGAGGTTGATCGTCACGCCAAACATACAGAGAGTACGAACCGGGATCTGTTGGGTAGTTCGTGAACTTGCCACTACCCGCCCGATCCTCTTCTTCTGAGTACGCGTCTACGTCCATTGAATTCCAGTATACTGGCTTCTCTCCTGTTATCATTAGAACGAAGAGTGTGTATTCGGTGCGATCACGGTTAAGTACTGTAAGGTCGTTTAGATACGTCTCTTCCGGTGATTCATCTTCGAAGGCCGTACAACCGCTTCCAATTATACCGAGTATCGCACCACCTAATTGAAGGGCATTCCGACGAGTGACGAGAACCATGTGTAACCACAAATATCAAGCAAAATGAGTTTTCCGATTCCCGATTTAGTTCCCGATCAATCAACCGGCGTAGCCAGTACGCATCTCTACTGAACGGCCCGTTCATCGGCTTCGAGTTGAAACAAACAAAATCGTCATACTGAACTCATTCTCTCTATTCAGCGCGCCCTTTCTGACAGCATTTGATTGGAGCGCGGAGTACGAGAGATGTACCATTACTTGCAGATAGAGCGTCTGTTCAGGATTTGATGGCTCACCAATAGAAAACAACCAATACTGATTCGCTGACTTGCTTTATGTACGGAACACAATCGTTACGGGGCGTGATCAGCGTGCCAGTTGACCCGGTAGTACTCTCCCTCATACCAAATATACAGCCCAGGACCGAGAATCCGCTGGTCTTTTTTTGCCATTCTCAGTTGGTCTATGTATCGATTTAGTTCGTCGTACTTCTCACTATCCTCCTCACTGTCGGCGTATAGCGAGCCCTCGTTTGCCTGTAGTTCATCGAGAAGTTCCTGTAATTCGGGATGCAGTTCGGTCCGCTCAATCGCTTGGTGACCGAGCGCATATTCCGCGAACGACTCTGTATCATCCGCAATATACTCGGCGGCCAACCGTACGTGTTCTACCCGTACTGACGCTTCCTCGCCTCGCTCCAATTCCACGTAATCCCCATCAATGTCGAGAAACCGCTGGTCGATCCCGTCAATCAGTACCGAGTTCGTCTCGTGGTCCGGATCGTGGTAGCCGATAACTGTTGAATCCGAGAAAAATATCAATCCACCAGCCCTCTCCGAAAAACTGAACGCCTCATGTAACCGCCACTGGTCAACTTCTGGTAACTCTGCGAACGACAAGACCTCGGCGTTATCGTCTGCAGAAACATCGTCAGGTAGGTTCCCGATCCGTGACACGTGGTATTCCGGGCCGGTAACCGGACCAGCGTTCACTACAATTCTATCGATGCGGTAAATCTCACCGTCTCTCTCGTGATAGACCGGGCTATGGTGAACCCGGCGATCGAACAACTCGAGGTCGATCTCCTCGAGTTCAATTCGCTCCCCGTCACGGAGGCGAGAGAACAATTCGGTGACAAACGGGGATGGAACTAGGTCAGCATCCGTCACTGTCGCGTGGTCCGTAATCTCAGTACTCGCTGCTTCAATATCGACTCGCTCGAGCGTGATTTCACGAGAGGAATAACCGCCCCATGAACCGCCCCACGCCGCACAGCCAGCGAGAGAGATGAGTGCTCCCGTGGGAAGTCCTGCCAGAAAGGTCCGACGATGCATACTTTCCGATTTCTGTCAATAATATAAATGCTTTGTGTGGTGGCCAGTGCAAACTAAACGCCGGATCGGCTGTCAGATAATTCGATAAATATGTGCGCTGAGCAGCTGATTCAGCATAGATGCCCGGAAAACGAAGTTGGATTGCTGAATTCACCCTCTGTAGTCAGCACGCCCTTTCTGGTAGCATTGTGGTAGTTCGTTGGATCTCTACAATGATACAACGCACGTACACGGCACGGCTGCTGAAACCCATCACTTCCTGAGAAGTTTAAAGAGCCACTTCTCTGACTACCCATCGCCGACAGCCTCTGGTCGTTCTCGAGCAAGTCGCGTGACCGTTCCGTTCGCAATACGTCGAACGGCCTCGTCATCGTGGTCTCGGAGATCCTGAAACTCCTCGACAGCCGGAAGCAAGGTATCGTTTTGCTTCCGCTGCCGGTCTGTCCGTGAGTCGTCGGATGGCTCGTCTGCAGCCTCCGAGCCATCGTTATTTGGATCGGTATCAGGCATGGCCGTTCACCGTGTCAGCATAATCGAAAGACAGAGGGGACCGAAGGGATCGATGCGCCACCCTATGCCTTGACGATTCGGTCTCCGAACGGTTCAAGTTCTTCTTCGAACTCGGCGACGATCGCACTATCCGAGAAGATGCCCATGAAACGAGCCGTCACATCGCCTGTATTGCGGAAGCCGTGGGGTGCCAGCGGTGGAATCACCGCCAGGTCGCCGGCGCCGATGGTTCCCTCCGCGTCCCCGGCCCAGGCCTCGATGCCGTCGCCTTCGAGGCAGACAATGAGTTCTTCGGGGCTATCTTTGTGGGTCCCCAGTTCCTTCCCGGGTTCGATCTCGAAGTAGACGACGTCGTATCCGCCTTCGAGTTCCAGCCCGGTCGCGCCACTGGGCGTTCCACTCGTCGCACCGGCACTTCCCGTCGTCCAGGATCAGTTCGGATTGACCGACTCGGAGGCGAGCCTCCTGGTGAGCGCGTACTTCCGAATAGAAGGCGCGGGCCGTGTTTAGACGCGAAAATTCGAGGGTAACGACAGCCGCAGACCGAGAGTAGACACGAAGAGGCTGGAAATGGAATCGCCATCGAGGAACTAATCTCTACAATTTCGTTTCTACAGCCGTTTTGTTGAGGTTGGAGGGACACCATCGCCTCGATCGAGGGTCAAAACTCTCGACGAGGTATCGGATAGCAGATCAGCATCGAGCCACAGCACCGCTCTCACTCGCGTCTAAACAAGGCCGAAGGCGCGTATTTCGCATGGAATCTCGTTTCATCGCAGTCGATGTATCCTGATCGTCGTGTACCTAGGTACCACAAAACCCTTATCTGATCGATTGAGTTGTTCAATAATCTAAATGTTCATCCAGTTCATCAAATCGAAGCCCCTGCAAGCCGTCAAGCTCACCGCCATCATCGTCACACTTCCCTATGCGTTGGGAGTGGTTTTCGGACTTATTCCCGACCAAAGTGTAACTAGTCTCTTCCTCATCCCCTCTCTCAGTCTCGGGTTCGCTCTTGTCGTCACCGCTGAGTCGCTGCTTGTGGGCTACCGATCTCCCAGAACCGGTCGCCCGCTGACCGACCGGTTCGCCGACCGTCCGATGTACAGTATCGTCCGTGCGGGGGAAGCCATCATCGTCGTCCTTTCGGTGGTATATTCACGTTCATCATCGGTACGCTCCCCGAGGGCACTATGTCAGGACCAGGCACCATCGGTCTCTGGCTCATTATGATTGGGCTTGGCCTGCCGATTATCGGGGGAAGCCTCGTCCGAACGCTCACCGAGTATTACTACTACCGACACGATTCAACAGCATGAAAATCCGCTACAATCCAGTGTAACTAAGCAGGTCTACTGATCAACTGATTCACCACAACTCTCTTGGAACAAACGACATCGGTTTGCTGCATCCATCCTCTGAATTCGGCACGCTTGATACTATCTCGGCAGCTTATCGAGTCGCTGGAAGTACAAAGCGTGAACGTGGCACGAGTTGGTGGCCGATCACGTGGGAGGGGAATCGCTCAGCGCGGGTCAAGCAAGTAGCGTTCAGTAGGATGAACACAGGAAGGGGGCATAATCTGGATACAGGCCCCGCCTATGACACAAGACATATATCGTGTATATAACATAATTGAAATATGAACTCCGAAAAACTCCTTCGATTTTTAGCGATAACGTTGCTGTTGTCCGTCCTTGCGACTATGATCGCGGCAGTCGTTTCGCCGCCCGACCCGTTCACCATGATTTTTTATTGGATTCCTCTATTACTAATTGCACCGATCATCTCGTATGTCATCACATACAAAAACGGAGCTACCTATCTCAAAAAGAAGACTTGACCGTTCAGCGTGCGTCTCCACATAGCGGTTGGCTCATCCCCATCGGCTCGAACGTAATGGACGCGACGTGATGGATGTATGCTCTGTAGTCAGCGCGTTTCTGACAGTGTTCACGCAGAATGGGCAGCCGCTGCCGCATAGAGGGCGCGAACGTGGCACGAGATGATGGCCAGTCATCAAGGGCAGGTGGGCGCTCAGTACAGGTGAAGGAGTGAGCGAACAGACAGACAGAACGTAGGTAGGATTATACTTTATCGGCGGCCAATTTCTTCTATGGGCGTTGGTGAGACTCTTTCCACCGTGGGAAATTCGGAGGTCTCGGTGGGTGACGCAATTTCAATCGTTATCATTTCTGGACCGCTTGGTGGCATATTCGGGGGTAGCTTTACGGCTCACATTGTCTCTGAGGAGACGAGGACTGTGTGGCTGACAACTGTCGCGGTTGCCGTTTTGGGCTTAATTACCTTGTCAGCCCGATCGTGAGTCAGATTGGACAGTTCTCAGACGTGGTTACTGTTCAGTATGGAGAAAATATTTACCGGCTCCCGAGCTACTGAAACTCGATGGTACACTGCCCTGAATGTGAGCACGAGATATCTGAGGAATCGGATGTCGAGTTCAAAGACTTGGACGCGAAGATAGCGGGACTCTTTCGGTCCTCCAAACGGTTCTACGTGGTCGCCTGCAACAATTGTGGCGCAGCAATCGGTAGCGGTGTCGCCGGTGGCGGCGGCTGACGGTAAAGCGAATTGAGCGAGGCATCGACAGTCGGTAGTAAATCCAACTCACCTCCATCGAACGCTCACTATGCAGATCTACTGATCGGCTGATCCACTACAGATCGTTCGAAACAAACGGAGTTGATTTGCTGTATGCACCCTCTGTATTCAGCACGCCGTTCTTGACAGCAGATCGGTAGATCATTCAGTTTCTGCTGAATAGAGGACGCGTATTCATCAAGCTTTGTCGGATCAACCGGTACTTCGAAGGAATATCGAGGGAGAACTTCTCAGACGGTCGGTTCAATGTTCTGGTTGAGATGGAACACGTTCTCGGGATCGTATTCGGTCTTGATGCTGGCGAGCCGCCGGTAGGTGTACTCACCGTAGGATTCGCGGACTCGTTGGATGTCGTCATCGGCGTCGAGGAAATTCACGTAGACCCCCTCTCGATGGGGTTCGAGCGCGTCGAAGAACCGACGGGTCCACGCTGTTTCCGACTCGGCGTACTCCTCTTCCTCGTCGGGACGCCATATACCGTTGATGTTGATGTTGTGAGGTGAGTTCCGACCGGTGTAGGCGGTGGCATCATTATCGACGCGGCTCACCGCTCCGCCGAGATGGAATAGCACCGAGTACGAGCGAGGTGACTCCGCCGAGAAGGCGTGGTCGACGAACACGTCGATCAGGTCGTCGGACAGCTCCGGCAGATCGGTCGACTTCCAGTAGTAGTGCCATCCATGGAGGACGGTGCTGTCAAGCCCGCTCTGGTGCGCCAGATAGGGCTTGGGGGAGACCAGGTCGAGAATCGGTGTGCCGTGCTCACGCAACGGTCGGAGGACGCGTTCACTCTCGTCGACTGGCGCGGCGTAGCAGGCGTTGATGGCCACGGCGGGTCGCCAGTGAAGCTCCTCGGGGACGGCTGGGAGGGGAGGAATAGTCCCGAACCTGATGACGGTGCCAAGCTCGTCGGGAGCATCCCGCGCGAAGTCGCGATAAAAGCGTAGCACGTCGGCGGTGTCGTCCGCCGCCCAGAACACGGGGCCGGCGAGCACCATGGGACCGACCGGGTGGAGGGCAAACTCGAAAGAGGTCACGATCCCGAAGTTTCCGCCGCCGCCTCGTAGCGCCCAGAACAGGTCGGAGTGCTCGTCGTCCGAGGCTCGGATGAACTCGCCATCGGCGGTCACCACATCGGCGGAGAGCAAGTTGTCGGCGGTGAGGCCGTGCTTGCGCATCAGCCAGCCGATCCCACCGCCGAGTGTGAGTCCGGCGACGCCGGTGTGGCTGACGATACCGCCCGTGGTTGCCAAGCAGTGGGCCTGGGTTTCGTGATCGACATCACTCCACAGGGCACCGCCCTGTACCCGGGCGGTCCGTGCGCGAGGGTCGACCCATACGGCTCGCATCTCTGAGAGGTCGATGACGATTCCGTCGTCGCAGACGGCGGTGCCGGCAACGTTGTGGCCGCCGCCGCGTACCGCGATTTCGAGGTCGTGCTCCCGTGCGAAATTCACAGCCGCGATCACATCCGCGGTGCCTGCACACTTGGTGATGGCCGCAGGACGGCGGTCGATCGTCCCGTTCCAGACCGCACGGGCCTCGTGGTAGCCCTTATCGTGGGGCTGGATCAAAGTGCCCCGAAGCGTTTCTCGGAAGTCGTTAACTGTTACCATGTCTTACGTTCTCCTACTACACGAATCGCGTTAGCTGTTACCGTAGCACAAGGTCTGCTGAATACACCCTCTGTATTCAGCACGCCACTTTTGACAGCGACTCGGTAACTCGATCAGGTTTTGCTGAATACAGGGCGCGTGTGCAGCACAGAAGGTTCGAATGGAACGGCATCAGACCGGTAGATACAGAGAATTCAGTATATGAAAAGATATGGTAATCCGCGCCCACAACATTATTCGGTATATGAACCGAGACATATTCTGGTCACCGGTTGCCGGGGTTGGGATAGAATCTCTACATCTCATCGAGGACTCAGCAGGTGTCGCTGCTGAGAGTGTCGTCATCGGTTCGGTCGATGGCGCATCGTTTCGTGTCCGCTACGAAGTTGAGTGCGACCGCCAATATCACGTTCAGCGAGTGGACGTTGCCGCCCTCGGCCGGGAATCAGAATCGATAACACTTCGGGCCGATGGGGAAGGCAAATGGACTGATGGACAAGGAAAGGAGGTTTCGGCACTGAATGGATGCATCGACGTGGACATTTCAGCAACGCCGTTCAGCAATACACTACCAATTCGACGTTTGGAACTTGACCAGAACGAGTCAGCCGAGGTGCAGATTGCATATATTGCGGTGCCCGAATTACGTGTTGAGGCTACCTCTCAGAGGTACACCTGCCTCGATCCAATCGACGAGGATGGCGGACGGTATCGCTATGAAAGCATATCCAGTGGCTTCACGGCCGAGTTACCGGTTGATCCGGATGGACTCGTCATTGATTATCCAGGATTGTTTGACCGAGTTTCACCCTCATAACCGCTGACAAATCCGCAGGTCTACTGATCGGCTGCTTCAGCACGAATCGCTTGGAATAAACGATGTCGGTTTGCTGCATCCATCCTCTGAGTCGGTCACGTCGGTTTTGACAGTGACCGGTAGTCCGTTCAAAGTGTACTGCACTCGGGGCGCGAGTGTAGCACAGGATATCCTGTTCAATCTGCGAAAGTGGTGATCGTTCAGCACAGATGGATTATATATCAGTCAGCGGTTCAATCAAGTGCCGCGGCAGCATCACTTGCTGTGAACTCTGCACACTCTATCTCATCAGTCTCAAACTGAATCGTTTCGATCTTCCCATCTACGAGGTTTGGAAGTGACTTGACAAATCTGCGGTATTGCGTGGATTTGGTGTGCGTTTCGGCAGCAGCAGCATCTTCGTACTGCTCAAAAAACCGCATGACGCTGGGGTCGTCGATGTCCATCATTGCGCGGTACCGGACGGTTCCGTCTTCGGTCTTCGAGTATTCAACGAGATCAGACACGAGTTCCATCGCTTCCTCCCGCTGCGCTAAATCGAATGGAATTGTAGTATGAATAACCAACATATTTGATAAGATATAGTCTGAGGTCATAGTTGTTCCGAATTGTCAATACGCTACTATCTCCTGCCAACTACGCCGATCTACCAAACAATTGGTTCATTGTCTTCGGCGGGAAACAAACAAAGCCGTCGTGTTGAACGCATGCTCCCTATTCAGCACGCCGCTCGTGATAGCGAATCGAGATTTCGGTCAGGATCTGCTGAATACAGGGCGCGAATCTTGTAATCCAGATCGTGCTGAAATCGTCAGTAATGATACCAGTTTCGTTTTCAGTCTCCCTTCAGTTCATCCATACACTCGGCGCAAACTTTCATATCATCCTCCCCGGCAAGGTCTTCTTCGCCGCGATCGATTGAGTCGATTAGTTCTTTCGTGATAACATCTGGCGTGATGCTTTGAAGATCATCCACATCACGGCCGCATCGAGTACATTTAACCATGGAATGAAGTAACAAGGTCACAGCTTGTTATTGTAGGCCACGAATCCTACCGTTAACGCTGTACCCTATCGTTACCGATCTGCTGTCACGAACGGCGTGCTGCATACAGAGGATGAATTCAGCAGATCGGCAGATCGCTCAGTTTCTGCTGAATAGAGGGCGCGAATGTGCCACAAGATTCGACTCGGTTTGCGACGTTAATGACCGCTAAGTACAGGCAAAACAATCATCACATAGTAGACTGAAATATGGGTGATGCATATGCGGTGGAACTCGTTTCTCCAGAATACCATTCTCGCTACGGTACTCCTTGCAGGGGTGTACGGTCTTCGAGAGGCGGTTCCACTTGGCACCCTTCTACTTAGATTCAATCCACTGGGAGTTACTACGATACTGGGACTAAACTACCCAGATGCCTTCGATCCAGCGGTGTTTATCGCAGAACTCTTTCTTCTCGGACTGGTCGGTACCGCTGCTGCACATCTCATTCATCGCTGGGCAACCGACGCCCACCATACTGGGTGGCATCTCGGTGTGGCTGGTGCCCTCGGTATAGTAGGCCTCCACTGGATAAAGTGGGCAATTGTATTTTCTGGTACAACCCATACCGATACAGAACCGGTCGTTATTACAGGCGTTTCGGGGTTGATACTGCTCGGCCTGGCCGGGTGGTTCGCTGGCAGTGGGACACGGAAGTGAACGGCAGATGACTGTGAAAGGTATGCACATGACATGAGCAGGTCTACTGACCAGTTGGTGCATCGGCTTCGGCGTGAAACAAATCAAGTCGTTGTGCTGAACTCATCCTCTGAGTCGGTCACGCCACTTCTGACAGAAGCCCAGAAGTTTGAACAACCTGTGCTGAACTCACAGCGCGAATGGTGCACGAGATTCGGCTCGATCTGCGACGGTGGTGAATCGCTCAGAATAGCAAGTAGGTAACGGAGCGACGACTGATCTGTCCGGAAGATATCAAAAACTGTGTGCTGAATATAGAGGATGGATTCAGCACGTAGGATGCGCCCTGTACGGTGAGTGTATCCATTGGGGGTGTTGACCGCTGACTTACAGTATGGAGGGAGTCTACATTCCACTCTATGTTAACTGTGTCCAGGCCGTAAATGGAGTATGGAACAGACTGCGCATCGAACGATTGGCAATACGTCCGTCTCAATCGGGAATCCATGGCTGTTCTTTGCCGTCACATTCGCCATAACGTGGGGATTCTGGCTGGCAGCAATCGCTCTTGAGGTAAGGTTTGACAGCGCCGCAGGCCTCGTGTTGCTACTAATCGGCCTTGTTGGCCCTGGAGCTGCCGGTATTGGGTTTGTGTACCTTGTGTACGATGATCGAGGACGGGCGGATTTCTGGAATCGCCTCAAACAAGTTCGCCGAATCGGCGTTCGGTGGTTCCTCGTGATACTTCTGCTTCCGCTGGCAGTGACTGTCACAGCCGCAGCAGTAAGTATGCTATTAGGTGGGTCAGGTGCGACATGGGGCGAAGGGGTGCAGGAATTTGGCGTGAATCCACTTGCGATCCTGCCTGCGCTATTTTTCGCCACACTCCCGCCTATTCTCGAAGAATTAGGATGGCGAGGCTATGCGTTAGACCGGCTTCAGATGAACTGGTCCGCGCTGAGTGCCAGCGTGCTGTTAGGCGTGGTCTGGGCCGTCTGGCACCTCCCGTTATTCTTTATCGAAGGCTCATTTCAACGCGAGGAAGTTGGATTCGCCACACTCGGGTTCTGGCTGTTCATGATCGGCATTGTCGCGCTATCAGTCGTATTCACGTGGGTCTATAATCACACCTCACGCAGCATCCTCGGCATTATCCTTCTTCACGGATGGATTAATTTCGTCTCCGAAACGATCGAAGTCGGAGACGTATTCTATTACTCTCACTGGGTGCTGCTCGCAGTGATAATTACAGTAATCTGGGGAGCGGCGACACTCACGAATACCGAAGAGGTGCCTCAACCGCCTCCTGGTAGCGATCACGACCGCAGATACAGCTGACACGGAACGTTCTGTACGATAGTTGGCCGCGCTCAATTGGTCACATCCGGCGAGCGTACGAGATACCCGCCCTGTATCTTGCAGAGACTCGACGAACTACCGAGATAGTGTCAGAAGGAGCGTGCGAGATACGGAGAATGGATGCATCACATTGCCATCGTTTATATCACTCCTCTCGGAAATGACATTGCGAAAAGAGACATGTACCCGGTTTCGTTATTACAGGAATGAACTTGCAGCATCCACGAGCAATATATCTCTTGTTGTTGGTTCTTGGGATCGCTGTTCTGTTGACCGGTGGCGGTATCGCAGATTCCGAAACGAAAGTGCAGCAGTATACGGCCTTCGAAGTGACTCATGAGGACGGTGAACTCGTTCTGACAGACGTAGACACCGGCGAGGAACGCCGAGATGCGCAAGCTTCGGTCACAAACGTCGATGAGAACATCGTTTGTTTGCCGACGGGTACCAGAGAATGCAGCCTCGCTTTCCGAGAGTACAACGGCGAGGTCAATTCCACCGGCATTTCGAGTGAATTTCGCTACGCGTACTTCGACGGTGAGTTCTATCGACTTACGGCTACCAATGATTTCGAGTTCGAATTCGAGCGAACGGATGCCTCGGACGCATTCGCCGCGTTAGCTCTTGACAGTGATCGACTGACGGATACAGAACGCGATGCGCTAGAAGAAGGGAAGACCGTCTCCACACAACCCGTTCCCCATCCAAACCACCTCGTAGAGCACGGTGGGAAGTACTACACAATTCTTCAAACTGGAAGCAAAGTGTACGGCGACTCCGATTCGTTCTGTAGTTCGAGCGGCGACGACTTCTGCGACCGAGCGGATGTGGAGCGGTGGGTTGACTGGATCTGGGGAATTGGACTCGGAATACTCGGGGTTTTCGGGGCTCTTGTCGGTGGCGGAGGACTGCTAAGAGAGTACCGATCAGACTAACCGAACAGTAGTTCAGTCCGGTTTTGCCGATCATTTGGCAATCCAAATCACTACCAAGAATAACTTCGGCCAGTGATAATCATCCTCCTTAGACTGAGCGGCCCGACCAAGCCATTGTCAAGTGACAATCCGTGCAACATTCGCACCCTGTATTCCGCACGATCGGACTTGACCTATACAGATTCTATCAGAAATCGCCTGCTGAATACGAAGGATGCGTTCAGCACGACGGCGTTCTTTGTTTCACTCCAACGTTAATGAATTAACCGTTCAGTAGATCTGCGAACAGAACACTGAAAGTGTATCCACTACCGGAGCTGAATTAGATCGGTTTAAGAGTTGGTTGTGTCACCGGATAACTGTTACCGACACGGAGGCTTTGTTGACGACGGTAGTTGCAACAGTGCCGAGTAGACGATGAAATGGGCTGGGGGGACCTCCGTGCCCCCCCAGCACGACATGATCGACGTTGCTCGTATCGATATAAGCGAGGATTGTGTCTGCTGGTTCACCGGTTTCGACTGTTGTTTCAATTGATCGGCCTACCGCTCCACTCCGATCGCGGGCACGCTCGATCAGTCGATCAGCTTGGGTATAGGCCGCATCAAGCCGTGATTCCTCCACTTCCAGAATGCCTCCTTCGCTCATGTTCGTATCAAGTGGTGTCACGACGTTCAAGACGGTGATCTCACAGTCGAATACGTCAAGTGCATGTTCGAGAGCATCCTTGGCCAATGGAGAGCCGTCCAGCGGGACAAGGACGTGTGACGGGGCCATAGCTGTCGTTCGCGAGCGAACGTATTGTCTCCTCACGTGGCATACTACTACTGGTTGCCATTGATCGGCGGTCTGTGGCTGCTCTGTATTGAACAATTCAGACCCGATAGGGCAGATGCACACTACTCGTGCAAACCTAACGTGAATGCTTTCATCAGGAAATATAGATGTTAATAGAGCTGTGCTGAATACACAGCGCGAATGTGGAACGTACCGAGAGGCGATCTGCAAGGATTAGTGATCGGTCAGTACAGGATGCGAAGTGATCATTCGAATCAAAAATGACATTTCCCGCGCACGGTATCGAATTCTATGGATCAACCTGCCCACGCCTCGGTTCGGGGTCTCATTGAGAACGAGGGTCGAGTTCTCCTCATTAAACAACGAACGCCCGATGGGAGCGACGTGTGGGAGGTGCCGGGTGGACGGGCATTGATTGGCGAAGACCCGAGAGACGCAGTCGTCCGTGAAGTGAGGGAGGAAACGTCCCTCGAGATCACCGTTGGAGATCCGATCGACGTGTATTCGTACACTTGGGACGGGCGCGCGAAGGGCGTAGTAGCAACGGTTTTCGAGTGCGAAGTAGTCGACGGGACAGTAGACATTAGTAATACCCCCGAAGACGAATCGATCATTGGTTTCGACTGGGTTACTCGCACTCGAGTTGATTCGTTACCTATGCTACCCGAACTCAGAGAGATCATCACCGATCAGTAAGCACGTGAAGTGAGCGAATGGTTCGCCGGTTTCGCCGTGAAACAAACGATGTCGTCGTGTTGCACTCATGCTCTGTATTCGGCACGCCGCTCGTGACAGCGACTCGGCAGTTCGTTGATCTCTGCAAGATAGCGCGGAGGATTATCTCTCAATACCTGGCAGGTTAGATCGGTCAGTACGGCGGAACAGGTCTCACGTCGGGATTATCGTTCACCGACCCGTACCATCATGCTGACAGTAATTTGCGGAATAGTATCGTCATGGTATTATATACGGGGTTGCCGTGTGTCGGTGTGAGCCGATCGAGACAGACCCGCTGTCACGGTTCGAGAGAGGTGTTACTATGAGCAACTGGATCGGCACCAAAGTGCAACAATCAGATTCTGAGACGATGCAAGAACCGCGCCGGACCACGATTTCGGAACCGTCTCGACTGGAACCAAATGCGTTCGGGTTAGCGTGTGGAATATTTTGGGCGGGCGCGGTGGCGGCTATCGGTCTCACTGCTCGAGTGGGGTGGGGAAAACGGTGGGAAGAGCTACTCGCGGACATGTACCGCGGCTTCAATGAGACCAGGTCCGGACTCATCATTGGTGCTGGCTGGGCGTTTCTGGACGGGTTTACCAGTGGATACGTCGTCGCTTCGTTGTACGATCGCATCCTGCCGGATTGACGATCGGAATCTGCGTCCCGTTTCGCTTCCCAACGCGCACAGTTGGGGAAGATCTGGGTCGTCAGGGCGCTCGAGTGTCCAATAGGTCGGCTAGCTGGTTCGAAACGTCCGTGAGGTACGCGGTTCCGAGAACGGAGACGAGGAGGGCACCGAGCAAGTCGTACGTGAGATCGAGGACGGTGTCTTCAAGACCGTACTGCGTGAGAATGTCAGGGATACCGAGGAGTTGCGCTGCGATGGTGACGTAAAACTCGTAGAGTTCCCAGACGACACCGAACGCCATCATGAAGATGAGGAGGTACACGAACAGAAACGTCGGCGGAAAATCGACGGCGTCGGTGTGTACGTCCAGCGCTCGTGCGGTCGCGTAACCGACGCCTGCCACGAGCGAGGAAGAGAGCGCGTGGGTCAGGTGGTCCCACCACCACACGGCCTGGTACGGCGTCAGAAAACCGAGTCCGGGCAGCGGTACTGTTCCGAGCGCGTGGAGGACCATCGGGACCGTGATCCAGAGGACGAGTCCGACGTCCATCGTGAATCCGTACCGCCGCTTGAAAAGGGCGGGGAGTTGCGAGACGAGAAGACCGGTAGTCGCATTGACCACTATGCCCAGACTCCCGAACCACAATCCAGTCACGAGGATTACGATCATGAGGAGTTGGAGTACGCGGACGAGTAGGGCAGCCTGTTTGGCGGTGAGTCTCAACCGCTCGCGGATCGTCACGTCGATTCCACCCCTCGTGGTGGCGACTGTTCGCGTCGGAGTTGCCACCGGAAGTACAGCCAGAAGGTGAAGCCCGAAACGAGCCCCGCGACGAGCGCGACGCTGAAGATTAGCATGAGGTCGTCGTTCGTCTCAACGAACGTGTCGCCGAGATAGGCCGCACTAAACGCCGAGCCGACCGCCCAGAATCCGGCGACGGCGAGCGTGGTGATACAGACGAAGAACACGGCGAAGGCGGGTGTCATCTGAAGCGTCGTCGTGAGTTGGAGCGTGCTGACGACGAGCATGCCGAGCACCGCGACGCCGACACCAACGAAAAACTGGCCGAGGAACGCTGGCTGGAGTGGTCCGAGGACAAGCGGAAGCGACGCGACGACGAGAAGTGGCCACGGGAGCGTGTGTGTCCATGAACGGACAACCAGCGGTGGAACTACCGCAGTTGCCGTCGCGACAGTGGCGAACGCTGCCCCAACGAAGTAGCCCACGAAGAGGTGCGCGATTACTGCAGTGGCGAGGATTCCAGTAAGCACCCACGTGATCACAGCATTTGTTCGCGTGTCAGTAACGAACCACTCATTCGGTAGTTCCTGACTCATACTGCGCGTATCGTCGTCCGTTGCATAGTACCAGCCACTGAGTCCAGCAGCCTCGAAGGATCGTCGGTCATATCGCTCTAATCGCTGTCGAGGAACAAAGTACCCCGATATCGACGGTCCGAACGGTTAACAAGGATATCTCGGTCAGGGCCCATCGCGAACCAATACGATTCGGCGAACTTGCTGGCCCCCATCGTCTGCGTGAAGTGCTGAACCTCCCGGGATATATTCAGCCGCCCTTTTTTGAAAGTGGCTCGACGATCCCTGAAACGGTGTAAGAGACAAGGTGTATATTCTCCACTTGATACGCCCTAGTAATCGGTAGGTTCAGCTCAGATTCTCCGGAACAAATGAAATCGGTTTGCTGATCGCATCCTCTCTATATTCAGCACACTGCTTCTGACAGAATTTGAGGAGAACGGTGAACTGGTGCTGGATACAGGGCGCGAATGGTGCACGAGATTCGACTCGATTTGCGACGGTGGTGATCGCTCAGTATATGGGGTGCATCTACCGGTCGTTCGAGTCGAAGTTCCACAGTCCGTCAACCGAGTGGATCGTGAGATACGTCCCATCCGACGAGGCGGTGACCCTGTTGTGAACCTGCACCCGGTTGAAGTTCTCCCGTGACGTCGCGACGTTAAAACTGCCGACCGACTCGCCATCCTCGGCCCACTCCGGACTGGTGGTTCCGACCACGTAGCGTACGGAATCGAACTGTTCAGTAAACGCGTCGTGAAGGGCATCGGAGACGACCGGCATTCGGGGCGTCGGAAACCGGTCTGCCCACTCCTCGCCGAGGTGGACGAGTCCTGGTGGAGCATCGTTCGGCTCATAGCTGGCATCGACGTTGATGACGGGCACCTCTACGGTCCGGCCGGGCTCCTCGATGAGGCCGTCGATAGCTTTGAACTGTATGTACGCGTCGACGCGCTCGGCGGAGTTCAGACACCCTGCAAGGGCGAGCGGGACGCCAGACCCAACAGTACCGAGTACCGTTCGTCGAGAGAGCATGTCCCCGAGTTTACTGGTTCGGATGCATATGTCTTCCGTGAGCAGAATGATACACACGTATATCTACTGAGCGGTCGGTTCAGAATCTTCGGCACGAAACAAATTCAATGGTCGTGCTGAACGCATCCTCTGTATGCAGCACGCTGTTTCTGGCAACAGTTCGGTAGGTCCCTAAGGCCGTGCTAAATACAGGGCGCGGGCCGTGTTTAGACGCTAGTAATATTGCCTCTATGTCGGGAATTCTAGGAAATGAAGCGAGCACAGGTGGATGTGCACTCCAAACTGGCCCGCTTCACCGAACGATGCGTCGAATTGTCTCAAAAAGCTGTCGGAAGCGGTTCGAAAGAACCTCTCAGCAAAGGAAAGGGTGGCTACGCTGATTGGGTGATCGTAGCGATCCATGGTCTTCGGGAATACCTCGATCACTCCTACCGACGGTTGCTAGACGTTCTTCGAGAAATGCCAGCTATTGTCGCCAAACTCGGCCTTTCACCGGATGAGTTGCCGGACTTCACCACCGTTTGTGTTCGAAAACAGGATCTCAAGATGCCCGTCTGGCGGATGCTGTTGCAGCTGTCGGCGGAACTATTCGATACCGGAGAGGTACAAGCAATCGACTCAACCTGCATCGCTCATCGCTCGTCCAGCCATAACTACGCAAAACGCGTCAAAGGGACGTTTGAGTCGGTCAAAACCACTATTCTCGTAGACTGTTCCACGCGAGCTATTCTCGATATACACTGCTCGATGAACCTACCACATGACACGCAGATTGCGTGGCAAGTCCTGAAAAGAAACCTCAGCAACGTGGAAACCGTCGTCGCTGACAAAGGGTTTGATTGGGATGAACTCCGCCAGATGCTGCGAAACGAGGGGATTAGACCGGTGATCAAGCATCGTGAGTTCTACTCGCTCGATGCCACACACAATGCTCGGATTAATGATGAAACCTACCATCAACGGTCTATCGCAGAATCGATGTTTTTCGCGTTGCGCAAGCGATTCGGTTCAACACTTAAGGCAAGAACGTGGTTTGGACAGTTCCGAGAACTCGTCCTTAAGGCCGCCGTCAGAAACATCGAACAATCGCTCAGGGCCTAACTCTGATGATTTCGACCATCTAAACAAGACCCACAGCGCGTATCCATCAGCCCGGCCCAAGAATCTCCCGTCCATCGGAGTTCGTAGCCGACCGACCCGTGTCATGCAGTCGCATTTCACAGCATCGGCGCTCCCGCAACAGCGGTACCTGTTGGGACGTGAGCTACCGTGTATCAGAACCTTCGTCATGAAAAAACATCTGATGGTATTGAATGGCATTCAGAGGCATATATATCCGTGTGCGGCCCCTCCGTTCAACTACAATGAGCGAAACCAACTCTCCCGTCAGTGCCGTATTCGACCTCCAGCGAAACGCGATCGAACAGACACACGAAGCCGTCAAACGCGGTGTCGACACCCAGCAGGAATTCGGCGAGGCATTCGTCGACTTCGGCCCCGCAAAGCAGGCAAACGAGCGCAGCTACGACGCCGTCCGTACGGTTGTCGACGTGTACTTCGACGCCGTCGAGTCCACGACGCCCGGTCAGCAGGAGATACTCGGTGACTTCCGCGCCACCGTGGACGAACAACTCGACGCCACCGAAGCCAACCAGGCCGAAGCCATCGAGGCCGTCGAGGCGAACGCGCAGGAAGGCAGTGAGTCCGTCGACGAACTCTTCGAGAGGGTTATCGTGGCCCTCGACGAGCAGTTCGAGGCGGTTCTGGACGCCCACGCGGGTGTCGAAGACCAGACCCTCGCTGTCTTCGAAGGCATTGAAGACAACCTCGAGGAGCTTCAGGCCGAGTTCGAAACACAGTTCGCGCAGCTCGAAGCGCAGGTCACCGAACTCCAACAACACGTCGAGGCCGTGGGCGACGATACCGAACGTAGCCGCGGCGAGGATGGCAGATATAATTAGGCCGGTCACCGTTGCACTTACTAGTCCGCCGAACGTCACAACAATAGTTCCTAAAAGAGGACGAGTACGAATACGGCTACATTATTGATGACGAGATGTTGTTGGTCTCGGAGCCGTTATAGGAGATTTGGTATTCCTGATTCGGGATCAGATAGGTTGACATTCCAAAGTAGACACTTGAAATCATTCGATGCTACTAGATGCTGCCGGGACAGCAGTCTCGACCGGTCTCCCAATCAATTGAAGGAAGTGTGTAGTGCGTAGGTGCTGCCGAGCTGGATACAGCCTCTATATTCAGCAGGTGGCTTTTGGCATAGTTCGGATAGATCGATAGCCGCTTGGGTAACTGCTTGCCCTGTATTGAGCGATCATCTAGAAACGACGAGGCTTACTTTAGATAGTAGACGTCTTGACGAAGATCTGTCCGCAGGGGATGGCTGTCGATGACGTCGATCTTTTCGAGATCTTGAAGCGCATTGTAGACGGTCCGCTGAGTCAGCTGTGTCTCCTCGATGATCTCTTTCTGTGTGAGTGGTGCCTCGTATTCGAGGATTTTGTACACGAACTTCGCACTCGGTGGGAGGGCCTCGAGGGCCCGTTCTTCTTGTTTAGACATCGGTCTGGTCACCTCCATCGAAGTCGATCGCGACGACCCCGTCGGGATCCAAGATCGTCATGTCGAGTCGGACAGCGTCCGATCGGCAGACGAACGCGCTACGATCCACGCCGCCGATGATCGAGATCATGTCGTCGAACGGCTGGAACTCCTCGTGGCCTGGCGGAACTGCTGGCCCCTCGATCTCGACCCAGCCACGCGGGATCTCGCGGGCCATATCGATCGAGATGACGAGACAGCCGTCGCGAGGCTCGTTACCAAACTCCGCGAAGCGGTCGTGTGCCTCCAGGAGCGTCTCGAGCGAGGGCACGCCCGTGATTGTCGCGATGTCATCGTGCTCAAGGGCATTCTGCCAGAGTTCGAGGGTGTCTTCGAAGACGGTCATCCCTTGAGTTCACCTCGCGCCGCGCCACGGAGTTTTCGCGAGTCGGCCTTCGAGCAGTCGAAGCAGAGCGTGTTGTGCGGATGGTCGTGACCGCGATTGATCGCATACGATTCGCGCTTGAGAGCCGTGGGATCGAACGTTTCACCGCAGTAGGTGACGCCGATGAGGCTCTCGACGCAGTAGCCGTTATGCCCATTGTCGAGGTTGACCACGTAGCCGGTTGTCACGAGTTGTCACCCCCTTCGGTTCCAGTGGAGTTCTTAGAATTCGAAGACGAGTTATCAGTGGCCGTGCGAAGTGACCGATTCCTATTGAAGTTCTCTTGACAATGATCTACACGGGATTTCTGAATGGGGTTGATGACGCTGGGCCGAGGGATACTTCTCGGGGTGATCACTTTGGGCGACCACAATCGCATTGTGGCCGTCTGCGAACGCTGTGAGGCGGTATACGCAGCGAGAGAACTCTCGAATGGACGGATCCGCCCGATAGGTTCCAATTCGTGCACCTGTGGATCCAATACATTCCGGCCACTTCGGTGAACGGTAGCGTACTCAACCAGTACAAACACCCCCTTTCTTCGCGAACTATCCGGTGAGGGCCGTTGATCAGTTCCGCAGCTGTAGTTGCTGCTGTCGTTATCAGTCATCGTCCTCACCTCGAAGGTCGTCGACTCGATGATTCGCAACCCGAAGTCTGAGCGCCCCGCTACGGGTCGTCCGCTCGGTTCGGTCGTAGTACTCGCGAATCTTGCGCTCGAGTGTATCCGCGTCGTCGATCCCCAGATACGCCCGGTCACGCCCGTCCGAGTCGTCGACGTAGCGGAAGAGGTCGCCCCGGGACGTCGCCACCGCGATCGCCGACCGGATCCGCGAAGGATGTTCGTCTGGATAGCTCCACGAGACACTCGAGACGACCGGCCCTTCGTGGATCAGCGGCGGTTGTTTTCCGCCCGTATTGTGCTCGACGTAGCCGACCACGCTCTCGTAGATCGCTTTTGAGGAGGCATCATCCGCCATGGTCACGCCCTCCCCAAATATCGGATGTGATCGGTCTTCGGCTCGATCGCGACGCCATCCTCGAGCATACTGTCCATGTCCGAGTAGAGCCGATCGGCGCTCCACCGATCGTCGTCCTCGGTCATGCACTCGATCACGCGATCGCGTGGAACGCCATCGGCGTACTCGTCCTCGAGTTCGTTGATAGCGCTCGCGAGGAGTTTCATCCGCTTCTTCTGGCTTTTCGATTGACCGACTTCGACGACGTCGGCGTCGTACTCGCCATCTTCGTTCTTGCCGACGTCCTGCATCGACCGACCGGCCATCTCGGTCGTGATCCGAGCGTGGCGCTCAGTGATGACGTCCGAGAGTTCGAACTTCGCAGCGGCCTCGGCGATCCGGACCAGCGCCTCGAGGTCGCGGAAGGTGACCGGGATTGGCGAGTTGTCGCTGACATCATAGAGCCGGCGGATCTCGAGGAAGCTATCCCGGAGCTGCTCTTTGATCGCCTTACTCTCGAACGGCGGGGCAGGCTGCTGTTTCGCGAGCGCGATCCACTTCCGGAAGAGTTCCGGTTCGACGATCGGCTCGACGCCGTCGTCTTCCTTGTCCTCGTTCTGGTCGTCGCGCTTTGCGGCATCGCGTACGTCCAGGACGTGATCAGCCAGTTCCCGATCGTCATCCTCGTCGGGTTCGTCCTGGACGGTGAAGATCAGGTCGAAGCGTGACAACAGGTCCGAACGGAAGTCGAACTGTTCAGGGATCGGCTCGTATGGATCGAACCGACCGTGCTTCGGGTTGCCCGCCGCGATCACCGCGGCTTCGGTTGCGAAGGTGGCGCTCTCGCCGGCGAGTTCGACATTGATCTTCTGCTTCGACATCGGCTCGAGCATGTGCGCACGGACCTCGCTGTCCATGTCGTCGAGCTCATCGATGCACACCGCCCCGCCGTTGGCTTTGACGAACGCGCCGGCTTTGAGCGACCAGCCATCGTCGCCGAAGTCGTCCTGTTCAGCTGCAACCGTGAGGCCAGGCCCACTCGCACGGCGGCTTGTCACACCGACAGTCCGCCATCCAACATCTTCTGCTCGATCGATTAGCTTTGACTTGCCAGTTCCAGGATCACCGATCAGGAAGACGTTCACCGTCGATCGGTCAGTGTCACCGTCGGCGTACTCGATCGACCCGCCAGAGACCAGCGCCAGGACAAGCGCTTTCTTCTCGAGGTCGTAGCCGAAGACCTTCGTTGAGAACGACTGCGCAGCCACCTCGAACGGATCGCCTTCGGCCCCGTCAGCGAGATCGTGGATCCGCTTTCGCTCCTTGCTCGAGATGTCGAGATCCTGCTGGTCTGTCTGCTCGATATCGATGTGGTAGCCTTCGAGGTACTCGTCGAACGTCGGCTCCTTTTTCGAGCCGCTGGTGTTCTGCTCGAACCGGATGATTCCCGAGACGCAGACCCGGTCGCCGACCGTTACCTTCCCGGCGATGTCGTCCTCGACGAAGGCGTCGATTTTCTGACCGGCGCCGTCGGCGAGCTCCGGCGGCATCTTGATACGGAGCTTCTGCGCGTCGACGAACTCTGACTGATCAAAGTTCACTCTGAACGGCCCCTGTCGCTCACAGCCCTGGCACTCGTGAGGCTCCTGAAAGTTCCCGTCGGACTGTGGGACGCGGGTGAGCGTGCCGCAGAGTTTGCACTCGAACGCGGCTTCCTCGATCTTCGGGTAGACATCGGATGTCTTCGTGATTTCGCCCCGGATCGACCGGTAGTCGCCGAGGTGCCCCGACGGAGAGAATTCGCCCGGATAGTAGGTATACTCCTCTGAGAGGTTCCCGACGCGTACATGCGCGTTCAACTCGATGTCGATCGAGAGGTCGAACATCCGGAGCGCCTCCTCGAAGTACCGCCGCATCTGCTCTGGTTGCGTGAGATAGTCGTCCGCGATGTCGGGGACGTACTGATGGACGTCGCGCCAGTCGATCTCGAGCGAGCGTTGTTCGTTCGGATAGCGTTGTGCCAGCTGGCCGATCGCCTCCTTGGAGTAGCGACGGTAGAACTCCGTCGCGAGACGATCGGTGAGTGGTTCGTCCTGGGTTTGGGCTGTTGACATGGGATCGGTCGCGGTTTTCGTCTGCGAATAAAACCGAATCGAGCCTTCCAGACGACCAACGACGGCGTCGGACGGCGTCGGATTCGGCGTACTCACAGCTAATCGAAAGTTTGTACAAACCGCACTACAACGCAATTTTCACTCTATGAAACTGGTGGTGGAATACCTCGGTGGAAGAAACCCATCGTTAGATCTCCCCCTCCAGATCCGTTTTCTTCGCGGACGAAAACGAAGCGCCAGTTCTTGCCTCGCGGGCGTCCACGATCAGTTGCTTCCCCTTCCCGGTGGGGTTCTGGTACTCGAATCCCGGCTCCTTCGCGGCGAGACGCATCAGCTTGTAGCAGTAGTCCGCGCTGGGTTCGCCGTCGAACACGCTCCACATTATGTCGTTGTAGTCGAGTGCGGCCTTCCCGTGGCTCTCGGTCGCCCCGCGGAAGGCGTGTTCGCGAACAGCGCCGACACGGCCATCTCGATCGAGATCGTCGTAGGAGCGGTTCTCCTCGATGTCTTCATAGCGCAACTCCAGGGAAGTGACTCGATCCTGGAGATCGAGGTTGTCTTCCCGGAGTTCGTCGACGATGTCTTCCAGTTCCGAGCAGCGAGCCATCGCCCGTTGGGCGACCTGGAGTGCGTCCTCTGGCCGGACGTTGCTGCCGTCACTCATCGAGATCACGCTCCAGGGCCCTGATTCGGCGATCGAGATCGTCTATCTCCTCGCGGAGTTCGGCGAGGTCGCCCTCGAGGTCGACGCATCGACCGAGCGCGCGTTGTGACATGACGAGTGCGTCGGACACTCTCGTGTCACCGGCCTCACTACACATGCCGGATCACCTCATAGTCGCCGGCGCAGGCCTTGCAGACCGTCCGTTCACCGTGCTCAGGATGATCGATGACGACGCCGGCGTCGTCGGTACAGCCGAGCACTCCGCAGAACGGACCGAACCCGTCGGTCACGGAACTCACACTGGAACACCCCCTGGAGAAGGCAATAATCCAGATACTGCTGTAGGGGTGTCCTCGGCTAAACGGGTAGTGTTCCCCGGAGAAAACCGCCTTTCAGGTCCGGGGACTATGTAAGATTTTTAAGTAGTCCCGGGCGGATTCGAACCGCCGTCCTGAGCTGTCTTCCGTGACGGATCGAGCCGGACACGTCCAAAGGCTCAGATGATTGGCCACTACACCACGGGACTGCTTCGAATCCCCGCGTACCTCGCAGTTTCGTCGGAACTGCTCGCCACTACGGGACTTCGTGTCCCGTCTAATCACTCGTCGGTACAATAGTGTTACTTTTCATCCCGGGATGGAACGCGAATCTCACCTCCCTCCGCCCGACGGTGGCAACTTCGACAGTGCGTGATCACGTTCGCCAGCGTATGTGCCTCCGCTGGCCGATCGAAGTCGCGAACGGGCGTCAGATGATGCACGTCCGGGTTCTGGTCGAGTTCGTCCGGTCCGGCACCGCAGTGTTGGCACTCGTACCCGTCCCGATCGAGCGCCTGCCTTCGAACCCGCCACTACGATCGGCCGTATTCGATCGGGCCACCCCCACTGGTGATGATCCGATCCGACGACGGTTTCGGAGAGCCAGTTCCCGGAACACTCGAGCGTACAGAAAACGCCGCGGCTCTGATTCGCCGCTCTGGAAGGGACGACTTCGGATCCCGTCGTACAGTACCGACAGGTTACGGATGCCCGTTCACCCGGTTCCGACGGATTTTCGGGACGGAGTTCAGCAGCCACCCTGACGCAATCGGGGCAGTACGTCCCATCTCTGTTCGATGGATAGAACGAAAACGAGTCGCCACAGGTTGTACCCGTTGTCGTCTCCCTCGCACCAAGGTTCCGTTGTGGTCACCCGCGTTCGGATCACAGTCGTCGCAGTACTCCAGTCGCGATTTCGGATCGAAAAAGTTCGTCTCACAGCCGTTGCACGTCCGGTTCGGTAACGGCTGTGTACTTTCGTGTGGTGCTGGCGCATTCCCGTATAAATTCGCGACCGATCGATCCGAAACCGGTCTCCGGAACGCGAACCGGACTCGGCCGTCCCGCTCGATCGGCTGGTAACTGGTCGGTCGCGAGGGGATCCTCGACGAGCGTGACGCCGCGGACGGTGCCGACTCGGGTCCGCACCGGCAACCGACGACTGAGGTTGGACTCCCAGCGTGACGCTCGCAACGTACTGTTTTATCTACGGGGCCCGTACCGTAAATATGGCAACCCACGTTCTGGTTCCGATCGACGGGTCCGATCAGTCGTGGCAGGCGTTCGAACACGCGCTGACGAACCACGAAGGAAGCACGATCACCGCCCTCACCGTGACCCATCCGATGCAGGGGCTGTTCACGGATGCGGACGACCACGGCCTCTTTGCCCCCGACGACGGCGGTCTGTTCGATTCGAAGGCGCGTGAGCAGGTCGAGGACGTCGGGGACCAACTGAACGAGGAGGCCCGTCGGCGGTTCGCGGACGCCGATCCGGCGGACACGACACTCGAGACGGCGGTCGAATCCGGTCGGCCCGCGAACACGATCGTCGCCTACGCGAACGAGCACGACGTCGATCAGATCGTCATCGGGAGTCACGGCCGCGCGGGTGCCTCGCGGATGCTTCTCGGCAGCGTCGCTGAAACGGTCACCAGACGGGCGGGGGTCCCGGTGACGATCGTTCGGTAGTCGAAGAACGTCGGGAGTCGGACGATCGGTCGATCGCCGATCCGTCGGGAGTCGCTACAGGTAGCCTTCGTCCGCGAGTCGTTCGATCCCCTCCTTCAGCCGTTCTTCACTCGCCGCGTAGGAGATCCGGGCGTAGCCGGGCGTACCGAAGGCGCTGCCTGGCACCGTCGCGACGTGGGCGTCCTCGATCGCGCCTTCGCACCAGGCCTGATCGTCCGAGTCGACCGGGAGCATCATGTAGAACGCGCCTTCCGGGACGGCCACGTCGACGCCGTGGTCGTCGAGCAGGTCGACGACCAGATCGCGGCGCTCGCGGAAGGCCTGGACCATCTGGTCGACCGCCGTCTCGGTGTTCTCGAGAGCCTCGATCCCGGCGTGCTGGACGAAGTTTACGGCCGAGGAGACCGAGTGGCTGTGAAGCTTGCCGGCCTGATCGATCAGGTCCTCGGGACCGGCGAAGTAGCCGAGCCGCCAGCCGGTCATCGAGTAGGCCTTCGAGAAGCCGTTGACCGTCACGGTGCGATCGGCCATCCCTTCGAACGTGCCGAGGCTCGTCGGCTCGACGCCGTAGGTAATCTCCTTGTAGATTTCGTCGGAGATGACGGTGACGTCGTGTTCGACGGCCAGGTCGCGGACGCCCTCGAGGGCCGCGTCGGAGTAGACCGCACCGGTGGGGTTCGACGGCGAGTTGACGATCAGCAGTTCGGTCTCGTCCGAGACCGCGGCCGCGAGGTCGTCGAGCGCGGGTTCGAGCTGGAGGTCCGATCCCGAGAGATCGACGCGGGTAAGATCGCCGCCGGCCATCTTGACCATCGCCTCGTAGGAGACCCACGCGGGGTCGAGCAAGACGACTTCGTCGCCGTCTTCGATGAGCGCCTGCACGATCTCGTACAGTGCCTGCTTCGCGCCGGGCGTGACGATGATCTCGTCCGTGGTGTGATCGAGGCCGTCGGCGGCCAGTTTGTCGGCGATCGCCTCGCGCAGGTCGAGGATCCCGGCGGAGGTGGTGTAGCCGGTGTGGCCGGCGTCCATCGCGTCCTTGCCCGCCTGGACGATATTTTCGGGCGTCGGGAAGTCGGGTTCGCCGACGCTCAGGTCGACGACGTCTGCCCCCTCGTTCTCCAGTTCGGTGGCGAGTGCGGAGATGGCGAGCGTCGCGGACGGTTCGACTCGGGTCACGCGGTCGGTGAATTCCATAGTCATGGTATCGGTGGTGTCGGTTGGTGGGTTACTCGGTGGCGTCGGGCAGTTCCGAAACGAGGTCGATCGCGCCGTCGACGGCTTTCGCCGCGTTCTCGACGCGTTCGCGTGCTTCGGCGGCGGACATGCCGGGCCCCGTCACGCCGAGCGTTACGGGGGTGTCACGCTCGAGGCTCACGTCGGAGAGCCGCTGGGCGGTCGCGTCGCTGATGACCTGGTCGTGGTCCGTATCGCCGGTGATGACCGCTCCGACGACGGCGACGGCGTCGACGGCCTCGCGCCGAGCGAGCCGATCGGCCGCCAGCGGTGCATCGTACACGCCGGGGACGTGGATCGTGTCGTACACCTCCGCGCCGGCGGCGTTCGCCGCTGCTTTGGCCTCCTGCTCCATCTGCTCGGTGATCGGCCGGTTGAACTCCGCGACCACCAGTCCGAGCGTGGTCATACCCGAGCGGTGGTGAGGACGGGTAAAAGAGGTACCGTTCTCGGGTAGCCGGACCGGAGGTCAATTCCCGTCGACTGGCGTCGCGAACGATCCCGTCCGGAGACGGCGATCGGTGCCCGGTCGGTCGCCCAGCCCCGACGTCGCTAGAATATCCTCGTTTGTGCTCAAAACAGACGCGATCTGTCCGTCCGGTGAGCACGATCGTGACGTCAATTGAGAACTCTTAAGCGCCGACGCGGACAACCGGCGCGCAATGACAACGCTGGAGACGCCAGGACCGACGATCGGCGTCGTCGGCGGGGGACAGCTCGGTCGGATGCTCGCCGAGGCGGCGGCACCGCTCGGGGTCGAACTCGTCGTCCTCGATCCGACGCCGGACTGCCCGGCCGCACCCGTCGCCCGCGACCAGATCGTGGCCGACTTCGACGACGAGGCGGGAGTTCGCGAACTGGCCGCGCGAACGGACGTGCTCACCTTCGAGATCGAACTCGCCGATCAAGAGGCCCTGGATCGCGTGAGCGAGGACTCCGGGACGCCGGTCCACCCGAAGCCGTCGACGCTGGAGACGATTCACGACAAACTCGTCCAGAAGCGCACCCTCCGGGACGAAGGGATTCCGGTCCCGCCGTTCCGCGAGGTAACCGACGCCGACGACGTCCACGAGGCGATCGACGACTACGGTGCGCCGGTCATGCTCAAGGCCCGCACCGGCGGCTACGACGGCCGCGGCAACGTGCCCGTCGAGACGAAAGCCGACGCCGAGGACGCTCTGGAGTCGGTCGCCGGCCCCGCAATGGTCGAGTCGTTCGTCAACTTCGAACGCGAGATTTCGGTGATCGCCGTCAAGGGCGACGACGAAATCGCCGCCTTCCCCGTCGGCGAGAACGTCCACGAGGACGAGATCCTCCGGGAGACGATCGTTCCCGCGGGATCGAGCGACGCAGTGACGGACCGCGCCCGAGACGTCGCGGCGCACGTACTCGAGGTGATGGACGGACGGGGTGTCTATGGAATCGAACTATTCGAAACGAGCGAGGCGCCACCCGCCTCGGAAGCGTCGAGCGGACGGAGTCAGCGAGACGGTGACATTCTGCTCAACGAGATCGCGCCGCGACCGCACAACTCCGGCCACTGGACGATCGAGGGGGCCGAGAGTTCGCAGTTCGAACAGCACGTCCGCGCGGTGCTCGGCTGGCCCCTCGGTGCGACCGACCTCCGCGCGCCGACCGTCTCGGTGAATCTACTCGGCGACGTCGAGGAACCGCGGGACGCGGCGCTTCGGGGCGTCGATCGAATTCTCGAAACGCCCGGTGCGAACCTCCACTGGTACGGGAAGCGCCAGGCGCGCCCGCTGCGCAAGATGGGGCACGTTACTCTGACCGGCCGAGACGAGGCGTCGACTGACGACCTGCTCGAGACCGCGCGCGAACTCGAGGACGCGGTGACGTTCCGACCGTAGGGAACTGGCGGCCCTGACGTTCCGATCGTCGGATCCGCGCTTCCGCTTAGTTGAAGTCACCTGCCCGACCATCTCGATCCATGAGCGACAGCGTCAGCGACCTGATCGATCGACTGCACCGTGAGGCCGAACAGGACCGACCGACCGAAGAGACTCCCGACGTGGGGATCGTCATGGGTAGTGACTCGGATCTCGAAGTCATGTCCACCGGGGGCCGCCGTCGCGGGGCCTACGACGCCTTCGTCGACGAACTCGGCTTCGCCGAGCAGACCGACTACGAGGAGCCACCCGAAGAACGGTTCACGTTCGAGACCTACGTCACCTCGGCCCACCGCACGCCGGACTTAATGCGGGCTTACGCCGCAACTGCCGAAGATCGGGGGATCGAGGTGATCATCGCCGGGGCCGGCGGGAAGTCGGCCGACCTGCCGAACATGACGGCCTCGATCGCGTACCCGCTGCCGGTCATCGGGGTGCCGGTCCAGGAGAAGTCCGTCGACAGCGTCATCGGGATGCCGACCGGCGCGCCGCTGGTCGCGGTCGACGCGGGGAAGTCGTTCAACGCGGCGTTGTCCGCGGCGCAGATACTCGCCCGACAGCACGACCCGGTTCGCGATCGACTCGTGGCCTACCACGAGCAACTGCGAGAAGACGTCGGCACCGTTTCCAGAGACCTGCACGATCGGGGAACGGACGCTTTCTCGTCCGAGTAACGTCTCCTAGACCGCCGTTTCGATCCCCGCTCGATCGAATACCGTCGTCTCGACCGAGATCCGACCGCGTCGCGGGTGACCGAGTTTCGTCGTCTCGGCCGGGGCCTGACCGCGTTCCGGTCCGGAGCGGAAACCGATCGGATCGATCGGCCCGGTAATTCGAGACTACCGATTCGTTCAGTCCTCGATCGAGCATATATAGTGTACGGTGATTATTCGGGTTGTTTCTTGTCCACTGAAGTCGCCGCTTTGCCCGTTTCCGGCCCCAAAACGAACAATCAACCCTTATATGCGTGCGGTTTGAAGTGCCGAACGTTACGGAGATGAATGATTGGATCGCCATCGGGGCGCTGGCGCTCGTGGGGCTGCTGATACCGCTCAGTATGATGGCGGTGTCGTACCTCCTGCGGCCGAGTGTTCCCGAAACGAGCAAACGTGCCACCTACGAGAGTGGCGAAGTGCCGACTGGCGGGACGCGCATCCGGTTCAATATCCAGTACTACATGGTTGCGCTTCTGTTCGTCGTCTTCGACATCGAGACCGTCCTACTGTTCCCGTGGGCGGTCGTCTACCAGGATGCGCTCGGAGCCGAGGAGTACGGCTTGCTCCACGCGCTCGGGCCGATGTTGTTGTTCGTCGCCATCCTGCTGGTCGGACTCGCGTGGGCGTGGCGCACCGGTGCTGTACAGTGGGCACAGACGCCTCGGCAGTTAGAGTCCGGAACTGATCGACCATGAGTAGCGACAACCCGCGGCAGGACATCTACGAGAGTACCGCTCCGTCGACGGACACCCGCGAGTCGCGGATGGGTGAAGGCGTCGACGATCGCTTCAACTCGAAGCTCCGTGAGGCCTTCGGCGCGTCACCGTTTATCCTCACGAAGTTCGACAAGTTCATGAACTGGGTTCGCGGCAACTCCATGTTCATGCTGCAGTTCGGGATCGCTTGCTGCAGTATCGAGATGATACACACGTACGCGATCAAACACGACCTCGATCGATTCGGGGCCGGCGTCCCGCGCGCGTCGCCGCGCCAGGCCGACGTGATGATCGTGCCCGGGACGATCGTCTCGAAGTTCGGCCCCCGGATGAAGCGGGTCTACGACCAGATGCCCGAACCCAAGTTCGTCGTCGGGATGGGGTCGTGTACGATCTCCGGCGGCCCCTTTCAGGAGGGGTACAACGTCGTCAAGGGTGCCGAAGAGATCATCCCGATCGACATTCACGTCCCCGGTTGTCCGCCGCGACCGGAGGCACTCGTTTACGGCGTCATGAAACTCCAGGAGCGGATCCGGAACGGGGAGAGCACTCCGGTCGTCGTCAAACCGTACGAACTCGAGCAGTTCGGCGACTTAGAACAGGACGAACTCGTACAGAAACTCGCGGACGAGATCGACGAGGACGACCTCGTCATGCGGTACAACTGGGCTGATTCGCCATGAGCACGGGAACCGGACTCGAGAAGGGCACGCAGGAACCGTCCGTCGAGGTCACCGAGGACGACCTCGAGGCCCTGATCGGCGATCGCGCGCTCGGTCGCGACGACCACCTGAACGCGCCCGGCTTCGTCATCCGCCCGGACGACGTCCAGGACGTGCTCTCCGACCTCAAAGAGGAGGCCGGCTTCGACCACCTGTCCTGTCTGACCGCCCAGCAGTACACGGACCGGTACGAGTCGATCTACCACCTGAAGAAGTACGCCGATCCCACGCAGGAAGTGTCGATCGTCGTTCCGACGTCGATCGACGATCCGGTGAGCCAGACGGCCGAACCCGTCTTCCGGACCGCGGACTGGCACGAGCGCGAAGCCTTCGACCTCGTCGGGATAGATTACGAGGGCCATCCGGATCCGCGCCGGATCCTCCTGCCGGAGACCTGGCAGGGACATCCGCTCTCGAAGGACTACGACCAGGAGAAACCCCAGATCGTCACCCTCTCGGAGCACGCCAACCCGATCAAGCCCGACCACCACGACACCGAGTCGGACACGATGTTCCTGAACATCGGGCCGCATCACCCGGCGACTCACGGCGTGCTCCACGTCGAGACCGTACTGGACGGCGAGACCGTCGTCGACGTGGATCCCGACATCGGATACCTCCACCGGTGTGAGGAGCAGATGTGCCAGTCGGGGACCTACCGCCACCAGATCATGCCCTACCCCGATCGCTGGGACTACGTCTCGGCTGGGCTCCTGAACGAGTGGTCCTACGCCCGCGCGGCGGAGGACCTCGCGGACATCGAGGTCCCCGAGTACGCCCAGATCGTCCGAACGATGGGCGCGGAACTCTGTCGGATCGCCTCGCACATGCTCGCGCTCGGCACCTTCGCACTGGACGTCTACGGCGACTTCACCGCCGTCTTCCAGTACGCCTTCCGCGATCGGGAGGTCGTCCAGGACATCCTGGAGGATCTGACGGGTCAGCGCCTGATGTTCAACTACTTCCGGCTGGGCGGTGTCGCCTGGGACCTGCCAGAACCGCGCGAGGAGTTCTTCGAGAAGGCGCGTGACTTCCTCGACGAACTCCCCGCGAAGGTCTCGGAGTACAACGATCTCATCACCTCGAACGAGATCTTCCAGCTTCGCTGCGTCGACACCGGGATTCTGGAACCCGAGGTCGCCAAGCAGTACGGCTGTACGGGCCCCGTCGCCCGTGGGTCGGGTATCGACTACGACCTGCGCCGCGACGATCCGTACGGCTACTACGAACACCTCGACTGGAACGTCGTCACCGAGGACGGCTGCGACAATTACAGTCGCGTGCTCGTGCGCATGCAGGAGGTCGAGGAGTCGGCGAAGATCATCGAGCAGTGTCTCGACCTGCTCGAGGACTGGCCGGAAGACGAGCGGGAGGTACAGGCGAACGTGCCGCGGACGCTCAAGCCGGACGCCGACACCGAAGTGTACCGGGCCGTCGAGGGCGCGAAGGGCGAACTCGGTATCTACATCCGATCGGACGGCACCGACAAGCCCGGTCGGTTCAAGATCCGGAGTCCGTGCTTTCACAACCTCTCGGCGCTCGAGGAGATGGTCCAGGACGAGTACATCCCGGACCTGATCGCCTCGCTTGGCAGTCTCGACATCGTGCTCGGGGAGGTGGATCGCTAGTATGGCTGGGACGGTCCCGGCGGTTCCGTTACAGGACACCGTGTTGCTCCCCGATCGGATCGGTGAGCTGACCGGTCTCGACGGGTTCGGAGTGCCCGGCGATCTGATCGCGTCGTTGCTCGCCGCGTTTCTCGTCGGCAGCCTGATGCTCGCGATGACCGGCGTCGCTGGGCCGTGGGCGAAGCGAAAGATCACCGCCGCGTTCACGGACCGGATCGCGGTCAATCGGCTCGGCCCGGCCGGATTGCTGATCATCGTGGCGGACTCCGTCCGACTCCTCTCGAAGGAGTTGATCATCCCGGAGAACGCCGATCGGCCGGCCTACGACCTCGCGCCGATCGTGGTCGCGGGGTCGGCGCTGCTGGGCTTCGCGGTCATCCCGATGGGAAGCGGAATCCACCTCGCCGACCCCGAGGTCGGCCTGGCCTACGTCTTCGCGATCGCGGGCATCGCGAGCATCGGACTGGTGATGGCGGGCTACTCGTCGTCGAACAAGTACTCGATGCTCGGCGGGTTGCGGGCGGTCGCACAGAACATCGCCTACGAGATCCCGCTCGTCGTCACCGGGATGTCGGTCGTGATCTTCGCCGGGTCGTTACGGATGAGCGAGATCGTCGCGGTCCAGAACCAGACGCTCGTCGATCTCGGCCTCGTGACGATTCCGGCCTGGTTCGCGATCGTCAACCCGTTCGCGTTCGTCCTCTTCCTGGTGGCGAACTTCGCCGAGGTCGGTCGGAACCCCTTCGACACGCCCGAAGCACCGACCGAGATCGTCGCCGGCTACCAGACCGAGTACTCCTCGGTCTACTTCGTGTTGATCTACCTCGGGGAGTTCCTCCACATCTTCCTCGGGGGCGGGATCATCGCGACGATCTTCCTCGGCGGGCCGGCCGGCCCCGGCCCGGCGGAGATCGGAATCGTCTGGTTCATCGTCAAAATCTGGGCGGTGTTCCTGCTGACCCAGTGGCTCCGATCGGCGGTGCCGCGGGTCCGGATCGACCAGTTGATCGAGATCGGCTGGAAGGGACTGCTCGTCCTTTCCTTCGCGAACCTCGTCCTCACCGCGGTAATCGTGGGGGTAATCGCATGATCGGACTACTCAAATCGATGGCAACGACGATGAAACACGCACTGGACGGCTCGACCTTCACGGTCGAGTACCCGGAGACGGCACCGGACGTCTCGCCGCGCTTTCGCGGCGTCCACAAGTTCAGCCAGGAGCGGTGTATCTGGTGTCGCCAGTGTGAGAACGTCTGTCCGAACGACACGATCCAGATCGTGATGGACGACCAGCGAAACGGCGAACAGTACAACCTCCACATCGGACAGTGTATCTACTGTCGGCTCTGTGAGGAGGTGTGCCCGGTCGACGCCATCCTGCTCACCCAGAACTTCGAGTTCACTGGCGACACCAAACACGACCTGGTGTACAACAAAGAGCAGCTGAAGGCCGTCCCGTGGTACAAGGACATCGATCCGCTCGAGTCCCGTGAACCCGATCGGGGCGCGTGGATCGGCGAAGGTGAAGGGGAGGTCGATTACCAGTAACGGGTCGCCCGTCCCCAGAGAACGGGCAATTACCAACAATGATATACGAGCTGATCGCGTTCGCGCTGTTCGCCGCCATCACGCTCGCCAGCGCACTCGGCGTCGTACTCATGCGCGATCCATGGCACTCGGCGCTGCTGCTGGGCGTGGCGCTTTTGAGCATCGCGGTGCACTTCGTGTTTCTGGCGGCGGAGTTCGTCGCCATGATGCAGATCCTCGTCTACGTGGGCGGGGTGCTCATCCTCATCACGTTCGCCGTGATGCTCACCCAGCGCGAGGACACGGACGAGGTGGTACAGGCATGACGAACGGCCCGAAACTCCGACTCGGGGGGACGCTCGCACCCGGTCTTCTCGCCGTCGTCCTCTTCGGGGTGATGGCGCTGATCGTCCTGAACACGCCGTTCGAACCGATGCCGGCGAACGGCTTCGCGCCGGCCGACACCACGATCACCGAGAACATCGGCTACGCGCTGCTCGACCTCTCGGCACTCCAGCAGATCGACAGCGAACCGTTCCTCGTCTCGTTCCTGTTGATCGCGGTCGTGCTGGACGCCGCACTCGACGCGTCGCTCGTCCTCGCGAAACGCGAGGAAGCGGGCGAACCGGTCGCTGCGCTCTCGAGTACGGGAGCGGGAACGGACTCGGGTGCCGGGACCGGCGCGGGTACGCCAGCCGATCCGGCCATCGCCGACGGTGGCGACGAGACGGCAGCCCACGCCGACGACGCGGGAGGTGACGATCGATGACCGTCGCCGTCGAGTACTACGTGTTGCTGTCGATGGCCCTGTTCTCGATCGGCCTGTTCGGCATCCTGACGCGTCGCAACGCACTGATGTTCCTGATGTCGGTCGAACTCATGCTGAACGCGGCGAACGTCAACCTGATCGCGTTCGCGTTTTACCACGGCAACCTCACGGGGCAGGTGTTCGCGCTGTTTACCATGGCGCTCGCCGCCGCGGAGGTCGCCGTCGGACTCGGGATCATCCTGGTGCTGTACCGCAACTTCCGTGACGTCGACGTCACGGTTCCGACGACGATGAGGTGGTAAGATGGCAGGCACAGGTACATTCGGATTCGCTCCGGCGATCGCACTGTTCCCGCTCGCGGCCTTCGTCATCGCGCTCGTCTTCGGCAACTACTTGCCGAAGAAGGGGGCGATTCCGGGCATCGCAGCGACGGGCGGCTCGTTGCTGCTCTCGCTGTTGATGCTCGGAACGGTCGCGACCGGTGAAGACGGCTTCTATCACGAGACCCTGTACACGTGGGCGGCCGGCGACGCGGCCAGCGAGGCTGGTGCCGAGGGAATCGAGTTCACGTTCGGCATCCTGATCGATCCGCTCTCGGCGCTGATGCTGGTGATCGTCTCGCTGATCGCCTTCCTCGTCCACGTCTTCAGTCTCGGGTACATGAACGCCGAAGGTGAAACCGGTCTCCCCCGGTACTACGCCGGACTCGGCCTCTTTACGTTCAGCATGCTCGCGTTCGTCTACGCGGACAACCTGCTGATGGCGTTCATGTTCTTCGAACTCGTGGGACTGTGCTCGTACCTGCTGATCGGGTTCTGGTTCCGCACCAAATCCGCGCCCTCGGCGGCGAAGAAGGCGTTCCTCGTCACCCGCTTCGGCGACTACTTCTTCCTGATCGGGGTCGTCGCGATCGCGGCCACGTTCGGCACGCTGGGGTTCGCCGGCGACGACTCGTTCGTCACCGCGGCGGAGACGGCGATCGACGACGGCACGACGCTGTTCGGCTTCGAGGCCCAGACCTGGGTGACGCTCACCGGATTGCTCGTACTCGGTGGCGTCATCGGCAAGTCGGCGCAGTTCCCGCTGCACACCTGGCTGCCCGACGCGATGGAGGGCCCGACGACGGTTTCGGCGCTGATCCACGCGGCGACGATGGTCGCCGCCGGCGTCTACCTCGTCGCCCGGATGTACGGCTACTACGCGCTGTCCCCCACGGCGCTCGGCATCATCGCGTTCGTCGGCGGCTTCACGGCGCTGTTCGCGGCGACGATGGGCGTCGTCAAGGACGACGTGAAGCAGGTGCTCGCGTATTCGACGATCAGCCAGTACGGCTACATGATGCTCGGGATGGGCGTCGGCGGCTACGTCGCCGGGGTCTTCCACCTGATGAACCACGCCTTCTTCAAGGCGCTGCTGTTCCTCGGTGCTGGCTCCGTCATCGTTCTCATGCACCACGAACAGGACATGTGGGAGATGGGCGGCCTGAAGGAGAAAGCGCCCGTCACCTACTACACGTTCCTCGCCGGTGCGCTCGCGCTCGCGGGGATCGTTCCGTTCTCCGGCTTCTGGTCGAAGGACGAAGTCCTGTTCGACGCGCTGATCGTCGGCCTCGAGGAACCGGTCATTCTCGCGGCCTACGCCATGGGCCTCGTCGCCGTCTTCTTCACCGGCTTCTACACCTTCCGGATGGTCTTCCTGACCTTCCACGGTGAACCGCGGACGGAGGCGGCCGAAAACCCCCACGCCGTCGGGTGGTCGATCAAGGCCCCGCTGGTCGTCCTCGGCGTCCTCGCGACGGTGGCCGGCCTCGTGAACCTCGCCCCGATCGCAAACCTCGCGGGCGCGGACATCACGTACCTCGAGTTCTGGCTCGACGGCGAGTACGGCGCTGCGGAGGGGCTGACCTACCACGCGTACCACGAGATGGTCCCCTTCGAGGAGGGTGCGATCGGCTCCGAGACCGTCACCATGCTGTTGAGCGCGGGACTGTCGCTCGGCCTGGCGCTGGCCGGCGCGTTCACGGCGCACACGCTGTACAACGTCCCCGAGCCCACGCGCCACACGGCGAAACTCGGCGGCGCGTACGACGTCCTGCGGAGCAACTACTACCAGGACGAGTACCAGGTCTGGCTCGCGGAGGGCCTGACGCTGCCGCTCGCACGCGCGGCCGATCGGTTCGACCAGACCGCGATCGACGGCGCCGTCAACGGCGTCTCGACCGTCAGTCTGTTCGGCAGTGACCGAATGAAGCGACTGCAGACGGGGATCGTGACGAACTACGCGGCACTGCTGGTGACCGGATTCATCCTGTTACTGCTGGTGCTCGGATATCTCGGCGGGTGGTTCCTATGATGATCGAGACACTCATCGCTGTCACGCTGGTCGGCGCGCTCGTCACGTTCGTCGCGCCGAATCGTATCGCCGGCAAACTGGCCTTCGCCATCAGCCTCGTTCCCGCGGGGCTCAGCCTCTGGCTGTTCGCCGCCTTCGACGGCAGCGGAAACGCCCTGCTCGACGGCGATCTCGCCTTCGAGTCGCGGGCCGAGTGGCTCCAGTTCGGCGACTACGCGATCTCGTGGTTCGTCGGTCTCGACGGCATCTCCTTGCCGCTGGTCGTGATGACGACGATCCTGACGACGCTCGCGATCGTGAGTTCGTGGACGCCGATCGACGAGCGAGAGTCCCAGTTCTACGGACTCCTGCTGTTCATCGAGGCCAACCTGATCGGCGTCTTCGCCGCGCTGGACTTCTTCCTCTGGTTCGTCTTCTGGGAGGCCGTGCTGATCCCGATGTACCTGCTGATCGGCGTCTGGGGCGGCCCGCGCCGGAAGTACGCGGCGATCAAGTTCTTCGTCTACACGAACGTGGCGTCGCTGCTGATGTTCGGGTCGTTCATCGCACTGGTGTTCGGCCTCGGTGACTCCGTCACGAGCTTCGCTCTTCCCGAAATCGCGACTGCGATGCTCGACGGCGGACCCGAGGGCTTCCTGGGCGTCGGCGGCACGTCGCTCGCCTCGATCGTTTTCGTCGCGATGTTCGTCGGGTTCGCGGTGAAGGTACCCGTCGTCCCGTTCCACACGTGGCTGCCGGACGCCCACGTCGAGGCCCCGACGCCGGCGTCCGTGTTGCTCGCGGGCGTCCTGCTGAAGATGGGGACCTACGCCCTGCTCCGGTTCAACTTCACCATGTTCCCCGACCAGGTCGAGGCCTACGCCGTCCCGATCGCCGCGATCGCGGTGATCAGCGTCATCTACGGCGCGATGCTGGCGCTGGCCCAGACCGACCTCAAACGGATCGTCGCCTACTCGTCGGTCTCGTCGATGGGCTACGTCATCCTCGGGCTGATCGCCTACACCCAGTTCGGGGTCGGCGGCGCGACGTTCCAGATGGTCTCACACGGCCTCATCTCGGGGCTGATGTTCATGGCCGTCGGCGTCGTCTACAACGCCACCCACACCCGGATGGTCACCGACATGTCCGGGCTGGCCGATCGGATGCCCGTCGCCGTCGGCATCCTCGTCGCCGGCGCGTTCGGCTACATGGGACTGCCGCTGATGAGCGGCTTCGCCGCCGAGTTCTACATCTTCTTCGGCGCGTTCGGCTCCGACCTGCTCGCGTACTCGCAAGTGTTTACGGTGCTGGCGATGTTCGGCATCGTCATCGTCGCCGGCTACCTGCTCTTTGCGCTTCAGCGAACGGTCTTCGGTCCGTATCACCTGGAAACCGACTACGAGGTGAACCACGCCCCGCTGCACGACGTCGCCCCGATGTTCGTGTTGCTCGGACTGATTATCCTGCTGGGCGTGGCTCCCGACCTGATCCTCGAGATGATCACGGACGCAGTCGATCCGATTATCGCGAACGGAGGTGAACTGTGATGGCGGTCCTCGAACTCCCCGAGTGGGCCGCGCTCGCACCGGCACTCATCCTGTTCGGGACCGCGATGGCGCTGTTCATCATCGACAGCATCTCGCCCCGATCGACGAACCGGGAACTGCTCGCTGGTACCGCAACCGTCGGCTCGCTGGCGTCGCTTGCCGTGGCCGTCTGGTTCATCGCGGCGGGCGTGGGAGCGCCCGGCTTCGAGGGCCGTGGCGTCATCGAACTGTTCGACGGCCAGCTGGTCGTCGATCAGATGGCGCTGTACTTCACGATGATCGTCGCCATCGTGACGGCGCTGGTCTCGGTCGCGAGCTACGACTACCTGCAGGATCACACCTACCAGGCCGAGTACTACTCGCTGATCATGCTCGCGGCGACCGGGATGGCGACGATGGCGACTGCAAACAGCCTCGTGACGATCTTCATCGCGCTCGAACTGTCGAGTCTGCCGTCGTACGCCCTCGTCGCGATTCTGAAGGACAACCGCGGGAGCGTCGAAGCCGGTCTGAAGTACTTCCTGATCGGCGCGCTCTCGTCGGCGATCTTCGTCTACGGGATCTCGCTGGTCTACGGCGCGACCGGGAGCCTGCAACTCGACGCGATCGCGGCGGTGTTGCAAGCGGGTGACGCCGACGCCTTCGGCGGCCTGCTCGGGCTCGGCATCCTGATGCTCATCGGCGGCTTCGCGTTCAAGACCGCGAGCGTCCCCTTCCACTTCTGGGCACCCGAGGCCTACGAGGGTGCGCCCGCCCCGATCTCCGCCTTCCTCTCCTCGGCCTCGAAGGCCGCCGGCTTCGTGATCGCGTTCCGCGTGTTCACGACGGCGTTCCCGCTCGAGGCGACGACCGAGGTGATCGGGATCGAGTGGACCTGGGCCTTCGTCATCCTCGCGATCGCTACGATGACGGTCGGGAACTTCGCGGCGGCGACCCAGGACAAGGTCAAGCGGATGCTCGCGTACTCCTCGATCGGCCACGCCGGCTACGTGCTGATCGGACTGGCCGGGCTCACGACCGACGGCGGCGAGGTCGTGATGGGCGCGGCGATGATGCACCTGCTCGTCTACGGCTTCATGAACACGGGTGCGTTCCTGTTCGTCGCGCTGGCCGAACACTGGGGCGTCGGTCGCACCTTCGAGGACTACAACGGCCTGGCGAACCGGGCACCGGTCGCCTGCTTCGCCCTCGGTATCTTCATGTTCAGCCTCGCCGGCATCCCGCCGCTGGGGGGCTTCTGGAGCAAGTACTTCCTGTTCACGGGGGCGCTCCAGGTCGGCAGCACCGCCATGCTCGTTGTCGCCGCCGCGCTGGTGGTCAATAGCGCGCTCTCGCTGTACTACTACTCGCGGTTGGTGAAGGCCGTCTGGATCGAGGAACCGATCGTCGAGCGCGACGCGCTCGCCCAGCCGACGGCCCTCTACGCGGCGATCGTCGTCGCCGCGGTGATGACCGTCGTCTTGCTCCCGGCGTTCGGACCGGTCGCCGACACGGCGTCCGAGGCGGCGGCCACCGTCCTGAGCTGAAACCGTCGACCCGGTAGCTTTTACCCGTCGCGGTCGCAAGCCGCGATATATGGTTTTCCGGCTGGTGCTCGGGTGTGGGACCGTCGGTCGCCGAGTCGTCGAGCGACTCCCCGACGACGGGGATCGCCTCCTCGTGATCACCGAGGATCAGAGTACGGTCGAGAGCTTGCGCGACGAGAGCGTCCCGGCGCGCCGCGGCGATCCCACCGATCGATCGGTCGTCGCTTCGCTCGACCCGCCGGACGTGATCTTCGTGGCCGCCGATCGGACCGACGTCAACCGAACCGCACTCGAGCACGCCCGGGCGCAGTTTCCGGCGTCCTCGATCGTCGCGTACGTGGGCGGGAACCCGACCGAAGCGGACCGCGCGGCGTGTCGCGACCTCGCGGACCACGTCGTCGACGCCGAAGGGGCGATGGTCGACCGGATTCTCGAGGAAACCACGAGTACCTCCGCGGGGGCCGCCATCGAACTCAGACGGCAACTGCAGACGATCGACGGTCGGCTGGCGGTGGTCATGCACGACAACCCGGACCCGGACGCGATCGCGAGCGCGGTCGCGCTGGTCGACATCGCGACGTCGGTCGGCGTCGAGGCCGACGCGTGTTACTACGGGGAGATCTCCCACCAGGAGAACCGTGCGATGGTCAACCTGCTCGGCCTCAACCTGCGCAATCTCGACCCGGACCACCCGCTGGAGGAGTACGCGGCGTTCGCCCTGATCGACCACTCCAGACCCGGGATCAACGATCAGTTACCGGACGACAGCCACGTGGACATCGTCATCGACCACCACCCGCCCCGCGGACCGGTCCCCGCCGAATTCGTCGATCTGCGCGAGTACGTCGGCGCGACGAGTACCGTCTTGACCGAGTACCTGGACCGCTTCGGCGTCACGTTCGACGAGTCGACGGCGACGGCACTGCTGTACGGTATTCGAGTCGACACGAACGACTTCACTCGTGAGGTGTCCGCCGCGGACTTCAACGCGGCATCGATGCTCTGGCCTCACGTCGACACGACGGTCCTGCGCCAGATCGAACAGCCGACCGTCGAGGGCGAGACCCTGGAGACGATCGCCAGGGCGATCAAGAACCGGGAGCAGAGGGATTCGATCGCGGTCGCGAGCGTGGGCCGGATCGGGAACCGCGACGCCCTGCCGCAGGCGGCCGACCAGGTGCTCGCGATGGAGGGCGTCGACACGACGCTCGTCTTCGGCTTCATGGACGAGATGGCGTACCTGTCGGCCCGGTCGCGGGCCGCCGACGTCGACCTCGGGGAGACCCTCCGGGACGCGTTCGACCAGATCGGGAGCGCGGGCGGTCACGCCGACATGGCCGGCGCACAGCTGGAAATCGGGATCCTCGCCAGCGCCGACGGCGAACAGGAGGTCGACTCGATCGTCAGCGTCGTCGAGGAGGTGATCACCAACCGGTTCTTCGAGGCGATCCGGACCCGCCCCGGAATCCCGGTCGGAACCTACACCCGGACGAGCGAGTGGCTGTTCACGATGGACGACGACCAGGAACCGTCCTGATCTCGCCGAGCACGCTCCCGCTCTACGAACGAAACCGTCTCGACGCAGCGATCAAAGCTTCCGGGAAATCCGCTCGATGGCGAGAACCAGTCTGTAGAAGAGGTAGAGGAAAAAGAGGGTGATTCCGAGTGAAGCGGCGCCTGCGATCGTTTGTAGCAACGCGATAAGCGGGATCCCCAACAGGAGTGTGAATATCAGACTTCCGACTACGATAGCCACAAGTGCGATACCGAGCACGATGACGTACGCTACGGGGCTGCTCTCAGTCAGGTAGGCACTGGACATACATCCGCTTTTGAGTATACTGATAAATTTGTTTGGGTGTGGTCGACTGGACAGTCGTCTGGATGCGGTCGATCGGACGTCTCTCGTCTACTCGACGCTACCGGACCGATCGTCTACGGTGGAGTTAACGGCGGCGACAGGACAGTACTTTTGCTCGCGGACGCCCAACCGCCGTGTATGGAGGTTGCGTCGGACAGGAGCAAACCCCAGGTCGAGGAGTACATGACTCGCGAGGTGGCGACGGTCTCGCCCGACGCGACCGTCGGCGCGGTCGCGTCGCGGATCGCCGGGAGCGACGAGCATAGCGGCTTTCCGGTCTGTGAGCGGCGTCGCGTCGAGGGGTTCGTCAGCGCCCGGGACCTGCTGCTGGCCGACGACGACGACCCGATCTTCAAGGTGATGACGACCGATCTGCTCGTCGCTCACCCCGACATGAAGGTGACCGACGCGGCCCGCGTCATCCTCCGCTCGGGGATCCAGAAACTCCCGGTCGTCGACGACGCGGGGAACCTCGTCGGCATCATCTCGAACGCGGACGTGATCCGGAGCCAGATCGAGCGGGCGACCCCCGAGAAGGTCGGGAAACTGATGCGAACGCTCGAGAAGATCCACGACGTGACGCTTCGCCAGGAACGCCGAACCGTTCCGCTCCACGAACTCACGCCTACGCAGGGTCGGGTCTACGCGGACGAACTCGAGGGCAGACGGTACGAGTTAGAGCACGGCCTCGCCGAACCCCTCGTCGTGATCGACAACGACGGGACCCTCCTGCTCGCCGACGGTCACCACCGCGTGCTCGCCGCGGATCGACTGGAGATCGACGAGATGGACGCCTACGTCATCGTCGTCGACCACGAGGTCGACCTCGGGATGGCCAAGACGGCCGAGAAGGAGGACCTCGAACGAATCGACGACATCGAGGTCGTTGACTACGCCCGCCACCCGCTGGTCCAGACGACGAAACGGCTCCAGTCCGGCGAGTAGAAACGCAGTCTCCCGCCTTCGTATAGCCGGATCGGGTCTGTTCCGGCGACTGTCTCCCGTCGTGATCACTGGTGAGGATTATGCGTTTCCGGCGAGTACCCTCGCCGATGACTGACGCTGGAGCGACTGCCGATCGCGTCCTGATCGCCGGTGCGACCGGTGACACTGGTACCGAACTGCTGTCCGTCCTTCACCCTACCGACCTCACCGTCCGCGCGACGACCCGATCGTACGCGAACGTCGACACCCTCGAGCGCCTCGGCGCGGACGAGGTCGTCGTGGCGGACTTCTTCGACGCCGCGGACGCCGTCACCGCCGCCGAGGACTGTGACGTCGTCTACTGTACGCTCGGAACGCCGCCGAGTTACCGTCACACGATCGGGGGAAAACTCGTCGATCGAACCGGCGTCAGCAATCTCCTGACCGCGTCGGTGAGCGGGGACGTCTCACATTTCGTCCACATGAGCGCGATCGGCGTCGGCAACTCGAAGGCGGGGCTACCGCTGCCCGCTCGATTGCTCATCCGGGGATCGCTACGGGCGAAACAGGACGCCGAAACCACGATCCGCCGCTCGGGTCTCGACTACACGATCGTTCGCCCCGGAAAATTGACGAACGCACCGCCGAGCGGCGACCTGCTGATCGGCGAGGGCGGCGACTCGGTGACGGGATCGATATCACGAACCGACATCGCACGGATCCTGGCCGCCGCGCCGTTCACCTCGGACGCACGGAATCGAACGTTCGAGATCGTCAGCCGGGACGGCCTCGAGGGGACGCCGACGAACCTCGTCGACGTCGACTGGGCGTTCGATCGCGTGCAGGCCGATCGCGATCGGATGCGCCTCTGAGGACACCGTCCGGTGTCGTGTGGCTTGCCAGCAGGTCCCGGAATCCTTAATGCTCGGCTCGGCAAAAATTGCGGACATGTACGACGAGGAGGACCTCGAGTCGATTCGACAGGCCACCGAAGAGTGGGAAGAAGAGACGCTCGATCCGGTGCTCGAACGCCACGGGGAGCGCCAGGATCGGTTCGCGACCGTTTCGAACCTCGAGGTAGACCGCCTCTACACGCCCGACGACGTCGCCGACCTCGACTACCTCGAGGATCTCGGCTTTCCGGGGGAGGAGCCCTACACCCGGGGACCGTACCCGACGATGTACCGCGGGCGGACGTGGACGATGCGCCAGTTCGCCGGCTTCGGGACCGCAGAGGAGACCAACGAGCGATTCCACTACCTGATCGACGAGGGACAGACCGGGCTCTCCGTCGCCTTCGACATGCCGACGCTGATGGGACTGGACTCCGACGACCCGATGAGCCAGGGCGAGGTCGGCAAGGAGGGCGTCGCGGTCGATACGCTTCGAGACATGGAGATCCTCTTCGACGGGATCGATCTCGAGGAGATCTCGACGAGTTTCACGATCAACCCGTCCGCGCCGGTGATCTACGCGATGTACGTCGCGCTGGCGGACCGGCAGGACGTCCCGCGCGAAAAGGTGCGGGGGACCCTCCAGAACGACATGTTCAAGGAGTTCATCGCCCAGAAGGAGTGGGTGATCCCGCCGGAGCCCTCGCTCGACCTCGTCACGGACGTCGTCGAGTTCAGCACCGAGGAGACGCCGAAGTTCCACCCCATCTCCGTCTCGGGCTATCACATCCGCGAGGCGGGGTCGACGGCCGTCCAGGAACTCGCGTTCACGCTCGCCGACGGCTTCGGCTACGTGGAGGACGCGATCGATCGCGGCCTCGACGTCGACGAGTTCGCGCCGCGACTCTCCTTCTTCTTCAACTGCCACAACTCCTTCTTCGAGGAAATCGCCAAGTACCGGGCGGCCCGGCGGATCTACGCCCAGGTGATGGACGACTGGTACGACGCCGAGAAGGACGAGTCGAAACGCCTCAAGTTCCACACGCAGACGGCGGGCCAGTCGCTGACCGCCCAGCAGCCGCTGAACAACGTCGTCCGGGTGACGATCCAGGCGCTGGCCGGCGTCCTCGGCGGGACCCAGTCGCTGCACACCAACAGCTTCGACGAGGCCCTCGCACTGCCCTCCGAGAAGGCGGTCCGGGTCGCGCTGCGAACCCAGCAGATCATCGCCGACGAGTCCGGAGTCGCGGACATCGTCGACCCCATGGGCGGGAGTTTCGCCGTCGAAGCGCTCACCGACGAGACCGAGCAGCGGGCGATGCGTTACATCGAGGAGATTCGCGACATGGGCGACGGCTCCGTCCGTGACGGCATCCTGCAGGGGATCCAGGACGGCTACTTCCTCCGGGAGATCCAGGAGGCCTCCTACGAGTACCAGGAACGCGTCGAACGCGAGGAGGAGGTCGTCGTCGGGGTCAACAAGTACACCCTCGAGGAAGACACCAGCCCCGAGATCCTCCAGATCGACGAGACCACGGAGGAACGCCAACTCGCCCGTCTCGAGGACGTCAAGGCCGATCGAGACGACGACGCGGTCGAGGCGGCCCTCGACGAGCTCCGAGACGTGATCGAGCGCGGGGAGAACACGATGCCCGCGATCGTCGACGCCGTGAAGGCGTACGCGACGATGGGCGAGATCATGCAGGTGTTCGAAGAAGAACACGGGGCCTACAGCGAGGAGATCGGGCTGGCCTGAACGGCCGCGCTGTCGCTCACGAACGCGCGATCGATCCTCCGGGCCCGCGATCACACCGCGTTCTCGTCGAATCGCGAAACGGTATGCAGGACCAGCAGTACCGTCACCAGGAACGTTCCCACCGTGACGGCCCCGTAGAGCGCCATCGTCACCGGCGAGATCACGACCGAGACGCCGGCCACGGCGAGGGTCTCGACGCCGGACCGGGCGGGAAGCGCGTAGCCGAGCACCGCCCCAAACGCGGCGGTCACGGTGACGAGCGCGAGGCCGAGTCCGACGACCACGCGGCGGCCCGTCGGTGTCTGCCGCTCGGCTCCGCCCGCGGTCCGGGACCGATCGGAATCGGGGACGCGATCGGCAGTCATCGCTGACAGGTCAGCGCCCGTGGCATAGACTTTTTGTCGGTTTTCGGTGACACAGTGGACGTGAAAGAGAAGGAACTGTTCGGACTGGTCCTGGTCGGGATCGCGCTCCTGATGGCCATCTCGGGGTACGTCCTCATCGTTACCTGAGTTCGGGACCGGTGAGGGCGCTCCGTCACTCCGAATCGGTCGGCTCGGAAGCGTCGCCACCGTCGATCATCTCCGGCGACTCGTGTCGCGTCCGCGGATCCGTCTCGATCACGCGGGCCGCCAGGTAGGTCGCGACCGCGAGCGCGGTGGCGATCGACAGGAGGATCGCGAACTGGAGTCCCGACTGGAGCGGGTCGATCCCCCACGGGTTGAAGACCGCGAACGTGGCGACGAAGAACAGGATGATCGCCAGCGGGATGGCATTGACTACGAGGTCGAGCGCGATTTCGGCGTCGAAGGCTCGTCGACTCATGGATGGTGGTAGCGCTGGTGGAGTGGGTTCGATACCGGTTCATCTGTCCCGATAGCGGCCGATCCCGGCCCCCAGTACGGCGAGGCCGCCGGCCACGGCGATTGCGACGCCGCGACTCGTGAGTCCGACGAGGGCCTCGCTGCCGCCGATCGTCACTAGTCCGGTCCCGACGGCGTACAGGAGCGCGCCGCCAGCGACGAAGACGGCCCCGAGGCCGGCGACGATCGGCCACGGACTCGTCACGTGGTTCGACTCGGCGACGAAGCCGGCGACGCTGGCCACGAACAGCAGGAGGCCGCCGACCGCGAGGGGGAAGAAGCCGACGAGGACGCCGATCTCGGACAGGACGAGTCCGACGGCGAGCAGGAACGGCCACGGACTCGCGGCCGTCCGACCGTCGGACCGGGTGGTGTGATCGGCCATACGCCGCCTACGACGGCCTGGCAATTGTAACTGGTCCCAAGGGTCGGGAGCGACGACAGTTCCGATCCCGTGAACGATCCGCCGATCGGGCGGGAGGCGAAGACGAATGGAGTGTGCCGAACGATCGGACGGGATGCGCCGGACGAGCGGACGGGATACGCCGAACGATCGGGTGCCGGCCACGTAATCGGACGAGAGCTACGTACTTGGACGGTAGCGACGAGATCGGGCGACGGCCGTTAGACGTCGCGATCGATGACGAACTCGGTGAACTCGTGGAGTTCGTCGACGATCTCGGGATCGAAGTCGAGGCCGTCGATTTCGGCGCGCGCCTCGGCGGCCAGTCCGAGCGCACGCTCACGGGCGTACGCGAGGCTGCCGGCGTCCTCGATGATCGAGAGCGCTTCGAGGACCTCCTCGTCGGTGTTGGTGTCGGCCTGAAGAATTTCCTGGAGGCGATCGGCCCGGTCGGAATCGCTCTCCTGGATCGCGTGGATGACGAGCAGGGTCTTTTTCCCCTCTCGAATGTCGTTGCCGAACTCCTTGCCGAACTCGCCGGCCCGGCCCAGCGAGTTCTCGACGTCGAGGATGTCGTCGCCGATCTGGAACGCGACTGCGGTCAACTCCGCGTATCGCGCGACGGCCTCCTCGACCGCGGCCGGTTGATCCGTGATGATCGCGGCCAGTCGGGCCACGATGCGGCCCAGACAGCCGGTTTTGCAGGCAGACATCTCGAGGTACTCCTCGGAGGTGATACGGACCTCGTAGTCGTTGTGCCAGCAGATGTCCAATCCCTGGCCGAGATGCGTCCTGTTGAGTTCGTCCATCAGCATCTCGTAGGCGGCCAGCCGTCGATCGGCGGGCAGGTCGGCCGGATTCCGGGTCAGGATCTTCAGCGGCAGGAAGTACATCGCGTTCCCGGCGTTGAGCGCGACGTCGTGGCCGAAGATGTGGTGGAGTGCCGGTTCCCCGCGGCGCATCGCGGCCTCGTCCTCGACGTCGTCGACGATGATCGTTCCGTTGTGGAGGATCTCGGGGATACACGCGTACGGCAGGTAGTCGGCCGGATCCTCGCCGAACGCGTCGATGAAGACGAGAAAGAGCACCGCGCGCCACCGTTTCCCGCCCCGATCGAGCAGTTCCCAGAGCGGATCCGACAGGGCCCGCTGGATCCCGTCGGGATCGTACTCGTAGGTCGGTTCGCCGAAAAACGACTCGAGATAGTCGGTGTCGATTTCACGTGGAACGAGGTCGGCGATCGCCTCGTCGATGGCTGGCCGCCACTCAGCAAGCGTCTTCCGCATACACCTCCAGAGAGGGAGCGCCCTCAAAAAGATTCAGTTATTCGGGTACAACACTGGTTGGATTTATCACGGTTTCGGAACCCTTAATCTGCCGGCCTGGGGACGCGGGACCATGGCGGACGAAGCCGAACTCCGCGAGCAACTCGTCGAAGCGTTCGAAGGTGCGGACTATCCCGTCACCAGTCAGATGGACCTCGTGCCGGCGCTGCCGAACGGCCCGGCGACCTCCTTCGAGTCCGGCGACGTTAGCTTCACCGCGATGGAACTGGGCACCAGGGCCTCCGGCCAGCAGGAGTTCCCGTACGAAGACGTCGACTCGCTCGTCGACGACGTCGTCGAGGGGCTGAAATCCGAGGGCGAACTGTAGGATCGCGAGCCGTTCGCCGGCCCGACAGGGGCCTGCACCGATCCGGACGCCGCGATGCCGTTTTGATGGCGAGGGCCGTCTCCCAGTGGCGACGCTGCCGTCGAAGCCCCCGACCCCGGACGAGTTTCGGCCCGATCGTCGTCGATCGACTCGATTCCGAACAGTTACCCGCTCGTGGGTACTCGCCACTCGCATGACGACCTGGATCGGTGACGTCTTCACCAGTGACGTCGGCTGGACGCACCTCGAGCGACTGGTCGATATCGGCGATCGAATGGCCGGTAGCGACGGCGAACGCGAGGCCGCGGAACTGACCCGCGACGCGCTCGCGGACGCTGGCGCTCGAAACGCCCGTCTCGACAGCTTCGACATTCAGGGGTGGACGCGCGGCGACAGTTCGATCGCGGCCAGCGACGAGGACCTCGACTGCATCTCGCTCCCTCGCAGTCCCGCCGAGCGCGTCGAGGCACCGCTCGTCGACCTCGGCTACGGCCTGCCTGAGGACTTCGAGTCGGCAGCCGTCGAGGGTACCGTCGTGATGGTCCGCAGTGACATCCCGGACTACTACGATCGATACGTCCACCGCCGGGAGAAGTACTACCACGCGGTCGACAACGGCGCGGCCGCGTTCGTCTACCGCAACCACGTCGAGGGCTGTCTGCCGCCGACCGGCAGCGTCGGGACGGCGGACGATCCGATCGGCGCGATTCCGGCCGTCGGCGTCTCGTCGGAGGTCGGGGCGCGGCTGGCACGTCGCCACGAGGGCGACGACGTGACCGTCTCCGTCGAGGCCGACGTCCACCCCGCAGAGAGCCAGAACGTCCACGCCGAGCTCGGACCGGACACCGAGGAGCGCGTGCTGGTCACGAGCCACGTCGACGCCCACGACATCGCGGAAGGCGCGCTCGACAACGGCGCTGGGACGGCCGCGATCGTCGAGATCGCGACCGCGCTCGCGAACCGCGAGGCCGACCTCGACACTCGCGTCGAGTTCGTCGCCTACGGGGCCGAAGAGGTCGGCCTGGTTGGATCGACGCACCACGCCGAGGAAGCCGACCACGAGACGATCACGGCGATCGTCAACAACGACGGCGTCGTTCGGGGTCGAACGCTCGAGGTTACCACCCACGGGTTCGACGGACTCGAGACCGCCGTGGAAACGATCGCGGATCGCTACGACCACCCGATCGAGACGGTGCCCCGACTCGGCCCCCACAGCGACCACTGGCCGTTCGTCCAGTGGGGCGTCCCGGGGTATCACGTCATGTCGACCTCGGACGAGGTCGGTCGCGGCTGGGGACACACCTTCGCCGATACGCTCGACAAACTCGAGAGACGCGACCTTCGCGAGCAGGCGATCCTCCTGACCGACCTCGTCGTCGAACTCGCGGGGTCCGACGTGACGATCGACCACAGAGACCCCGAGTCGATCGCCGCGGACCTCGAGGCCCAGGATCTCGCGGAAGGGATGCGGATCACCGGCGACTGGCCGTACGACGAGTGAGCCGGTCCCGTTCGCGTCCGCTGGGAGTCCGACTTCACGTCTACGTCTCGACGGAGGGACAACCGCACGCTTTTGAGCAGGCCGTGTGAACTGACGCACATGGATTCCGCGGCGTGGCTCGCGGACGACGAGCCAGTCGTCGGCGTCGTCGACCCCGACCCGGAGGCGATCGACCCGGAGACCGACCGTGACGCGGCCACGGCGATCGACGAGACCCTCGCCGATCGACCCGTCTCGATCGTGACGGGGACCGTCGAAGAGGTCCTCGCTGCAGCGCCGTCGGTGCTGGTCACGGTCGGCGAGACCGGACTGACGACCGTCGCTCGAACGGGAACCGACGTCCCCGTCCTCCCGATCGGCTCCGTTCCGGGACTCGAAACGGTGGCCGCCGCCGATATCGACGCCGGCGTGGCGTCGGCCCTCGACGGCGACGCGATCGAACGGGGGCGGCCGCTGCTCGGCGTCGGCCGCGAGTCGGGATCGACGTCGGGCGACCGCGAGCGGGCGCTGTTCGACGTGACGCTCGTCACCGGCGAACCGGCTCGCATCTCGGAGTATAGCGTCGAGAGCCGTGGCGACGCGGTCGCGCAGTTTCGTGCCGACGGGGTCGTCGTCGCGACGCCGGCGGGGAGTTACGGCTACGCCAGCGCGGTCGACGCGCCGCGCCTCTCGCCGGCCGTCGACGCCGTCGCGGTCGCCCCGATCGCCCCCTTCGTCACCTCGACGCGCCGGTGGGTACTCCCCGAGGACGCCCTCGCGCTCGCGGTCGAACGCGACGAGGGCGACGTCCGTCTGCTCGCCGACGACCGCGCCGTCGGAACGGTGTCACCGGGTGAACGCGTCACCGTCGTCGTCGACGGGACGCTCTCGACGCTCGTCGTTCCCGAGGCGAGGCTGTAGCCGCCGCCGACGCTGGGGACGACACGCCGATCGGATACTACCGGCCGGGACGAACGAAAAACAGCGTGATCGGGGCTGTGTCACGGCGGGTCGGCGGACACCATCGTCGTCGGCTCTCCCGTCGTCGACCGTCTACGCCCTCTCGTCGACGGTCGTCTAGCTGTTGTACGGTTCCTCGTCCCGATGGTCGTCCGGGTTCGCGTTTTCCAGCGCGTCGTCCTCCCGATCGGCGGACTTGTGTTCGATGTCCTGTCGGCGCTGCTCTTCGTCCTGCCGCTCGCGAGCCTCCTTTTCCTCCTCGGTGAGTTCCTCCGCCTCGTCGTCGGCGTCGGTGTCCTCGTGTGCGAGTTCGACGTCCCGTCCGTGCTCGTCTTTGCCGGTCTCGCGGCGGTCCTCACTGTCGTTGGCCATAGTGATCCCGGTCGAGGGTATCGCCGGTCCCCGAAAAGGCGTTGGGCTTGCGACGGTCGGCAGTGCCCGACGGACCGATCGCAATCGCTGCCGTCTCGCTTACCAGGGCTCGCCGGACGCGAGGTCGATCTCACTGTCAGCCTTCTCGGAGGGACAGATATCCGCGAGCACGCACTCCCCACAGTCCGGGTTCCGGGCCGTACAGGTCGCGCGGCCGTGGTCGATACAGAGGTGGGTGAACTGTTGCCAGTAGCGCTCGGGAACGATCTCCATCAACTCCTGCTCGATCGCTTCCGGACGCTCCTCCTCGGTGAGTCCGAGTCGGCGCGAGAGGCGCTGGACGTGCGTGTCGACGACGATCCCCTCGACGACGTCGTGACCGTGCTGGAGGACGACGTTCGCAGTCTTGCGGCCGACGCCCGAGAGGTCGGTCAGTTCGTCCATCGTGTCCGGGACCTCGCCGTCGTGTTCCTCGACGATCGTCTGGCAGGCGCTCCGGATGTACGTTGCCTTGTTGTTGTAATAGGTGATCGAGTTCAGGTCCTCCGCGAGTTCCTCCTGGGGCGCGTTCGCGTAGTCTTCGGGGCCGTCGTACTTCTCGAAGAGTTTCTCGGTCTCCGCGTTGACCCGCTCGTCCGTACACTGGGCCGAGAGGATAACGGCGATCAGCAACTCCAGTCGGTTCGCGTACCGCAGCGAGATGGTCGAGTCGGGGTAGGCCTCCTCGAGTCGATCGACGATCTCCGCGGCCTGCTCGCTGCGCGTCTCCAGTGGGGTTCCCATGCGCGACGGATGGACTGTCGGCTGTAACTAGTTGTTGGATTCGTCGAGACCGACGGGGCGTTCGGATTTCCACTGCATGAACCGCCGTTACTCCGTGCACAGGAGATCCGACGTCACTCCGCCTCGTGTGAACCGCCGCCGTCTGGCGGATTCGCCCGGCTCAACTGTGTCACTCCGTGGGACACTATTATTACGGTGACTGTCGTACGCGTCGAAACGACTCACTTCGTGAGTCGCGTGTCGATCGCCAGGGGGTACGAGGGGATCGACGGTGGAGTGAGGGAACCATGATGGGAGAGGATAACACACTCACGCCCGACTCCGAATCGCCAGCACACCGACGCGGCAGCGTCGTCGACGCACTGCTATCCGAACTGAAGGACGATCAGGGGGGCGCCAGGCGGGCAGCGCTCAAACGCGCGCTCGAAATCGACGCCGGCGTCGACGACGCCGAGACCGCTGCGACCCGTAGCGAAGCGACGACGGTCGCGACCCCGACCAGCACGAGCGACGAGGTTCGCATCGAACGACTGCAGTCGACCGTGGAATCGCTCGCCGCCTACACCGACGCACTGGAGGCGTTTCTCGACGAGAACGGGACGGCCGAGACCGTCCTCGCGGAGGTCCAGGACGGACTCGATCGGGCTCACGACGAAATCGATACCCTCTCGGCGGAACTCGAACACCTCGAACAAACCGGCGGTGATCGGGCGGACCGCATCGAGACGCTCGATGCTGAGGTCGACCGGATCGACGACGCCGTCGACGCCCTCGAGTCGGAACTCGACACGGTCGCCGACGATATGGCGGCACGCACCGACGCGCTCGAGGACCGGATCGAATCGTTCGAGGACCGACTCGACGACGCCGAGTCGACCATCGAATCGCGAACGGGGACGCTCGAATCGGCGATCGTGGACCTCGAATCGACGTTCGACGATCGGCTCACCGAACTCAGGACCGCGCTCGAGGGCGACGTCCGGAACGTCGAGGCCGACCTGGCCGACACCGACGAGGAGCTCCGATCGGAGCTCAGCCGCATCGAGTCCCGCGTCGATACCCGGTTCGGCGAGTTCAAAACTGACGTGGACGACGACCTCGCGTCCCTCGAGGGCGAGTTCGACGACCTCGAGGCGGAACTGGCGGCGCTCGCGGCCGATCTCGACGACGTCAAGGAGTGGCGTCAGTCCCTCGAGACGGCGCTCCAGTAACTTCCCCTCGACCGCAGTCGCGGGTTTCTCGGCCACGGACCGATTCGGCCCACGATGCGGGAGGAGTTCCGAACTCGTTCGTCCGCTGTACACTGTCACAGACAGCGCTGGGAGCGAGCCCCACACGGTTCGATTCCGGGCGAAGCCACCACCGCTACGGTTCCGCGTTCCGGACGGCAGGCTCTTGCGTTCTCGACGGGAACTCGATTTCGTTCCTCTGTCCCGGATGCGCGAATCGCTCGCGGAGTTCGTCCTTCGGCGACGGTCGTCGGCGTTTTCCCCGTCTGCCGTGTAACGCCGTCGCCTCGCGATCGCGGATCGCCCCACGTGAGCGCGGCATGCCGTGACCTTTAAGCGGGCGTCTTGCGCGTATGCGGGTATGAAAGCAACGGCCATGGCCCACCCGATCCAGGGGCTGGTCAAGTATCACGGGATGCGCGACGAGATCGAACGACTTCCCTACCACGACAGTATCAGCGTCTGTACGGCCCCGAGCCACACGCGAACGACCGTCGAGTTCTCGATGGACTACGACGAGGACACGTTCGTCGTCGACGGCGAGGAACTCGACGGGCGCGCGTACGAGCGCGTCGAAGCCGTCGTCGAGAAAGCCCGGGATATGTCGGACGCAGCCCACACCGTGTACCCCGTCCGACTGGAGAGCGAGAACAGTTTCCCCTCGAACGTCGGACTCGGCTCGTCATCGTCCGGCTTCGCCGCCGCCGCGATGGCACTCGCCGAGGCGGCCGAACTCGACGCCTCGAAACAGGAAATTTCGACGATCGCCCGCGTCGGCTCCGCCTCCGCGGCGCGTGCCGTCACCGGCGCGTTCTCGCAGCTTCACAGCGGTCTCAACGACGAGGACTGTCTCTCCCGGCGCATTCCGTCCGACCTCCACGAGGACCTGAAGATCGTCGTCGGCCTCGTTCCCTACCACAAGGAGACCGAGGACGCCCACGAGGAGGCCGCCGACAGTCACATGTTTCAGGCGCGGATGGCCCACGTTCACGGCCAGCTCGCCGAGATGCGCGACGCCCTCCGAAAGAACGATTTCGATCGGGCGTTCGAACTCGCCGAACAGGACTCGCTCTCGCTCGCCGCGACCACGATGACCGGCCCGTCGGGCTGGGTCTACTGGCAGCCCGCGACGCTGACGATCTTCAACCGCGTCCGAGAACTCCGCGAGGAGGAGGACATTCCCGTCTACTTCTCGACCGACACGGGTGCCAGCGTCTACGTCAACACGACCGAGGAGCACGCCGACGAGGTCGAGGAAGCGATTTCCGACTGCGGCGTCTCGACGACCGTCTGGGAGGTCGGCGGTCCCGCACGGCTGCTCGACGAGGACGACCACCTGTTCTAAAACCAAACTTTTGCTCTGCGGGTGCGCCACGGTGCACCCTCGGCAAAACTTTGATGAAAAGCACTCCTCTCCGTTCCGAGCGCGACGCACTCTTCACATCGGTCGTCGGCCCGCTCGCTCACTGCGTTCGCTCCCGGCATACAAACGGAACACCTCCTTCCCTTCCCCGTTGAGCGGAATCTTCGGTTCCGAGATGTTTGGAAGAGCATGCTCTTCCGTTGGTTCGCACGAGCAGCCGCGTATTGCGGTTGCTCCCGTTCCCGGCCATCGGTTTCCGTTGTGATTCGAAATTCGCGATCACCGCTTCGCGTACTCCTTTCACCCTCGCACCCGTACCGATCGGTATGCACGTCGTCGTGCTCGGCGCGGGCTACGCCGGCCTGACGCTGACGCGCTTGCTCGAGCGAACCCTCCCGGAGGGCGTCGACATCACGCTCGTCGACGAATCCCCCGACCACCTCGTCCAGCACGAACTCCACCGCGTGATTCGCCGCCCGGAACTGGCCGGCGAGATCACGGTGTCGCTGCCCGCGGCGCTCGATCGGGCGACCGTCCGCGTCGCTCGCGTGGAGGGAATCGATCGGGACGAACGGGTCGTCACGCTGTCGGACGGCGACCTCGAATACGATCTGGCGGCGATCTGTCTCGGCGCGCAGACCGCTTTCTACGGACTCGAAGGGGTCTTCGAGTACGGGACGCCGCTCAAGCGGCTGTCACACGCGTCTCGGATTCGACGGCGAGCGCTGGCGGTGTGTCGGCGCGACGACGCCCGGATCGTCGTCGGCGGGGCCGGCCTGTCCGGAGTACAGGTCGCGGGCGAACTCGCGGCGCTCGCACGCGAGGAAGGCAGTACCGCGTCGGTGACGATCCTCGAACAGCTCGATCGGGTCGCGCCGGGGTTCCCGGCGCACTTCCAGCGGGCGGTCGAACGAACGCTCGAGGACGCCGGCGTCGAGGTTCGAACCGGGGCGACCGTCGTCGAAGCCGACGCGGAGCGGATTACCCTCGAATCGGGCGAGCGCGTCCCCTACGACCAGTTCGTCTGGACCGGCGGGATCCGGGGCTCCGACGCACTCGCGGGCGATCGACCGACCGTGGACGGCGACCTGCGACTCGACGAGCACACGTTCGCGCTCGGAGACGCCGCACGGGTGGTCGACGCCGACGGCGACGCCGTGCCGGCGAGCGCGCAGTCGGCCGTTCGCGAGGCCCGGACCGCGGCCGAGAATATTTCCCGTCTCGTCGACGCCAGATCGACCGGGAGCGACCCGCTCGTCCCGCACCTCGAGACGTTTTCCTTCGACTCGCCAGGGTGGCTGGTCAGCGTCGGCGACGACGCGGTCGCGCAGGTCGGCCCGGCGGTCTTCACCGGCCGCCCGGCGAAGGCGCTGAAGACGACCGTCGGCGTCGGCTACCTCTCGTCGATCGGCGGTATAAGAAACGCGGCCGAACTGGTCTATCGGGACGCAATTTCACCGGGCCGGGTCTAGCAGGGATCGGCCTCGGGCAGCGGGCCGATCGGTGGATTATTGCGAATTTGATCGGCAATTGGGACGCATGGAGATCGTCGAAGACACGCTTCCGGTGGGCCTCGACGCGTTCCTCGAACGGCCGCTGTTCTGTACGCTCGCGACGACGGCCGAGAACGGCGCGCCTCGGATCTCGCCGCTGTGGTACCTCTGGGAGGACGAGTCCGTCTGGATCATCGCCGACACCGTCGCGAAGACCTATCCCGATCGGGTCCACCGAGATTCGCGAGCGGCGATCGCGATCGTCGACTTCGACGCCGCCGGCGGCCGCGTCCACCACGTCGGGATGCGCGGCACCGCGGTCCTCGAACCGTTCGACGTCGATCGGGCGGAGCGGCTCCTGGAGCGCTACCTCGGACTCGATCGGGACGCGTGGGATCCGCGATTCCGGGGGCTGGATCCCGACCGATGGGCGTTCGTCCGGTTCGATCCGGACACGGTGGTCGCCCGCGATCAGTCGTTCGCGTCGAGTCTCGGCTGAGCCTCTCAGGTCCACCGATCGAGTCCCGTCTGGGTGACGCTCTCCTCGATCCGCTCGAAGCCGCGTTCGACTTCGTCCTCGTGAACGCCCCACTCGTCGGTGACGTACTCCCGTGCCGCCGCGAGATCGGGATCGAGAGAGGTATCGAACTCGTAGTCGTCGGTCACGTTGGGGTTCCGGAACAGCTGGCGGACCCGATCGCCGTTCTCTACGGTGTCGCCGCGCGCCTCGAGGACGCTCCAGAGGTCGCCGTGTTCGCTGATCTCGGTGAGAGCCGTCTTGGGACCGATCCCTCTGACGCCCTCGTTGAAGTCCGTCCCGATGAGGATCGCCGCGTCGATCAACTGCTCGAGGGTGAGATCGTGGCGATCGAGCGTCGCCTGGAGGTCCATCAGTTCGGGATCGCCCTTGCTCGTCAACTGACGCAGCGTCCGCGGTGCGCCGAACAGCAGGGCGTCGTAGTCCTCCGAGCCGACGTAGTCGGCGTCGCCCCGCCGGGCCATGTGCGCGGCCTGCGCTTCGCCCTCGGCCGGCGCCTTGACGATCGGGACGTCGAGCAGGCGGAAGAGCTCCCGGCTGGTCTCCTGGATCGTCGGCGTCAGGCGTTGGGTTCGTGATTCGAGCTGTGCGATCGCGACCTCGTCGCCCCTCTCGCGGGCGGTCTCAAGTTGCTCCTCGTAGCTCCGTCGCTGTTCGCGACGGGACTCGATCTCGTCGTCCTTGAGTTCCGAGGGGCCGCCGTCGAAGACCATCACCGGGACGACGTCGTTCTCGAAGAACTTGGGGAGTCCCTGGACGATTCCCACGAGGTTCGCCACTTCGGTCCCGTCGGCGGTCGTGTACACCTCGCCGTTCGTCCACTTGACCGTCGTCGTCAGGTACCGGTAGAGCCAGTTGTGCGCGTCGACGGCCACGACGCCCTCGATCTCGGAGAACGGAATCTCCTCGATGACCGCGATATCCCGGAGTGCAGCGTTGCCCATTACCAGCCGATTGACGGGGCTGGGATTTGAATCGTTGGCTTCCGGATGGATCAGTACGCTCGATCGGGCGGGCCGCGATCACGTCGCGACTCGAGAAACGTCTCCTCCTCCGCGGAGAGGTCGCGATCGCGGAACTCGTCGAGGCCGGTCTGGTACCGCTCGCGGCCCGGCGGGTCCCGGTCCGGTTCGTACTCGAGGACCAGTTCGGCGATCCCCGTCGTCTCGCCCGTGTACTCGAATCCCGTCCGATACAGTGCCTCGTAGGCGAACGGATTGTTGACGGCGATCCGGAGCCGATCGTAGCCCCGCTCGATGGCTCGATCGCGAACGCGGCCGAGCAGTTGCGGGCCGATCCCCTCACCCCGGCGATCGCGCGCGACCGTGACGTACCGCAGCCACAGCGTCCCCGAGTCGGTACGGTCCTCGTTGAACGCGACGGCGGCGACGATCGGTTCGTCGGCCGCCGCGTCGTCCCGGGCGACGGCCTTGCCCGTGTTCGTCATCACGAACTTCCCGGCGTAGCTGAATCGTTCGTGATCGAGTCGCAGTTTCGGCCCGTCCGGCGGCCACCCCAGTATGTCGTACTCCACATCCGGCGTTCGGGTGCCAGCCACTACAATTCACGTGTCGCCCTCGTCGCGTTATCGGTCGTTCGTCAGGATGCCACGGGTGTTCGTTCGTGTTCGGCGTCGGGAGCCGCGTGAACTGGTCGTCCGGGGGTACTCAGTGCCGTCGTGGCCGGCATCGTGCTCCTCGGGCACCTCGTGTTCGGGGCCGTGCTGGGCCGCGCCGACGCGAACGGTCGATCCGAGGCGGCCGCGAGTTTCCGTTCGAGGACCGAACCCCGTTCGGTCGATCCTTCCGGGTCGCCGTATTCGTCGCGATCGTCGTTTCGGTGGCAGATGCAGGGACAGCAGTGATCCGTCACTTCCGTATGAGTAATGATGATGGGTAACAAAGAGCACTCCGGAGGGTCGGACCCTGACTGGGAGGTGATCGACCACGGGTTCGCCGTTCTCCGGGACCAGGCACGCCGGTACGCGCTCTATTTCCTCCTGGAACAGGAGACCGCCTCGGTCGAGGAACTCGCCGACGTGGTCACAGCCTGGATGGAGGCGACCTCCTACGGGATGGCAACCAGCCAACAGCGCGATCGGATTCACCAGACGCTCGTTCACCAGCACCTGCCGATCCTGGCCGATTCCGAAATCGTCGACTACGACGCCGGGACGAACACGGTCTCGCTGACGCCCTGTCCGGACGCGATCCGCGAGTTCGTCCGTCTGGCCTGTCTCGCCGAGACCGGATCGTAACCCCCACGACCTCGACTCATGACCCTGTCCGACGTGTTCGACCGTCTCGATCACCCTCGCCGGACGATCACCGTGTACGCGAGCGCACCGCAACCGGACGTCACGGCACAGTTCGAAACGCGGGGTACCACGGTCGGCTACTGTTCGCTCCCCGACGAGACGGACCAGGGATTTCTCGTCGTCAGGGATGTGGACGGCTTCGCCGGATCGATCGGGCTCGTCGAAGTCCGCGAATTCCTCGAACCGCCCGTCTACCGACCCTGGGACGCCGCGTTAGTCGACGCACCGTACCGGACGTTACTCGAGGTACTCGACGAGACGCTGTGGCAATCGCTCGATCGACGACAGCTACTGGCGACGAGCCGAGAAATCGAGGACCGAGCGTGGCGGGTCGGTCGAGGGACGCTCAAGGTCGGGTTCCAGCGACTCTCCGCGCTGCAGGCGCAACTCCCGGTTTACGAGCGACTGGTCGACGACACGGCTCTCGAAATCCACGTCTACGGGAGTGGCGACTGGGACCCGCCGTCACGTCCCGGTCTGACGGTCCACACCGACCCTGGCGGTGAGGTCGGCCAGTTCTGGTTTCTCACGTTCGACGGCGGCCCGGACGACCAGCAGGCCTGCGGACTGCTCGCCGAAGAGCGCGATCCCGGTTCGTTCGCCGGGTTCTGGACCTACGACGCCGATCTCGTCGACGAGATCGCGACGGCCGTCCGCGAGACTGACGACTGACGCCACCGAGGCGCTTCGAACCGCGACGACCGCGATGGGTTTTTCTCGGCCCGGATGGTAGCCTCGATCGATGAGCTACGGAGAGTTACTCGAGACCGAACGCGAACAGACCCCTGCCGAGGTCGCGGACTGGCTTCGTGCGTTCGCCGACGACCTCGACGGAACCGGGGATCTGACCGTCGCGGGTGACGACGAGTCAGTCACGATCGACCGGCCCGACGAGACCCTCGAGTTCGAACTCGAGGTCGAACGGGAACCGGGGGACGACGCCGACGAGATCGAACTGGAGATCGAACTCGAGTGGGACGTGCCGCCTGCGGAGACGGCGGACGAGTCGGAGACTGAAGAGTCGGACGAGCCGGGATCTGAAGGAACGGAGGGATCGGAGACCGGAGAAACGGAGGGATCGGAAACCGACGAATCGGACGAGTAGCGCGCTGGTCCCCGAACACAGAATCAGTTGCGCCAGCGGCCCGTCCACGACACTTCTCTTTCGTCGCCGGACAGTGCGCTCCGGCCCGATCGACCTCGAACTCGTCGGTCGTGTCGTCGACACACGACCCTCAGGAGTCGCCGATCGGCCCAGGCGCACGCTTCTCGTGCCGGTGTTCGGGAACGGCGGTGGGTGACCGATCGCCATCGGACAGATCGACCCGTTGCGTAACGGTATCCGGAAGTAATCACCGCAGCAATGCGCGGACCGGGATTCGACCACCTGAGACGGTCCCGCTCACTTCGTTCGTAAGCGTGCGTTTTCCGTAATTCAAACCCCTCGGCTCTGTTGAAATCCTAAGAGAGTAACGAATCTCTCAGCAAGCAGACGGTTTCACGTAGTGGCTTTGGGAAGTGTGGACCGTAACTGTATCATTGTTGATGTGAAGATCGACTCGAACGGTGTTATCGTCGTCGCATTTCTCGTCAATTGTTCCTTCGGCGTTCGTCGTCGCTTGAAGCGTGTACTCTCCGTCAGGGAGATCGTCGATGACAATATATTGGCCGGGCAGAGACGCGTCATACTCGTCAGCCCACCCGGCACTAATCCCTTGATACTCACAATCGAACTGGGCACTACTATTGGCGGTTGAACGGGTTTGGTACAGATCCCGAAGACAAAAGGTCTGTTTCCGCACCACTCCCGTCCTGTCGCCCGATTCATTAAACAGGACATAGTTATTGAATCCTTTCAAATGCGCGTGACCATGGGAGTCCGAATACTCGAACAGATCCGGGTGGTCCTCAGGACGGCCCAATTCGGCATCTCTGTCTCCTTCATTGTAGATAATCATATCAAATCGAAGTAGTCTATGTTCACCCGGGGTCACGAAACCGTCTTCAACGTCAGAGCTGGACTCATCAAACACTTCTGTTGAAATATTGAAATTCCTGACTCCTGGAACGAAGTTGACCTCCGGCCTGTCCTCGACTTGGTCGTCCGAGGGTTCAGGGTCGGGCTCAGCTGTCGAGGGTGACAATGCCGCCGAGCTCTCTTCGTCCGCCGGGGTGGCCTCCTCGTCCGTGGCGCCTTCGCTTCCGGAGGGCGTGGAAGTGTCCGTGCTACTGTCGTTCGCCGTGAACGGGTTGTCAGCCGCAACGCCCCCGAGCGTGGTCATGCCGATCCCCGCCGCCACGATGAGGAGAACCCCCACCAGTGCCGCCGCACGCCTCCTACCTTTCATCCATTTTATTTCCATACTTTCTCATCAGACTGTGGCTGGATCTAAGCGAGAAGAACTATAGTAAATATCAGGCTACTTGAGGGGTAAATATAATAGGCTCGTTCTAAATCATCGTTAACTGGTGAACGCCTCCTTCTCGCTTTCGTTTAGTGTGTGCCATATAATGTAGGCACCATGATCATTTCCGGTGGGAAACGATGGCAGTGGTCGCACTAACTGGAGTTGCCGTCGTTCTCGAAGCAACGCTCGTCCGCCTCTCAGAGCACTCCGAACGAAACAGGTAGCCAGTTACTTAGGAACTGGAATGAACTCCGGTTCAACCTGCCGTAGTCTGCCAGTGTTCTCGAGAAACGAATAGAGGTCGTTATACAGATCTGAATCTTTGTCTGTGTTTTCCTGGGAATACCGTAACGTGTACCAGTCCCCGACGAGCGCACAGTACTGTTCGGCACGGGTCATCGCTACGTTCAACCGCCGGGGGCCGTCGATCGGGCGATCGAGGAAGCCGACATCGCCCTCGCCATTGCTCCGGACCAGTGAGATCACGATCGCGGCCTTCTCGCTACCCTGGAAGGAGTCGATCGTGTCGACGGTGACATCGGTCCCACGATCGAGGTGGGTAGTCAGTTTTGCCCGGATCGCATCGACCTGTGCCGTGTACGGTGTAATGACTCCAATTTCGGACGGCTCGAGTTCAGTATCGGTAAGGAGTTCGTCGACGACGTGAGTGACAAGTCGTGCCTCTGCGTCGTTGCACTTCGAGTGATCGTTCGTCGCCTCACCGCCGCCGACGTCGTAGCCGACGATTGCCGGTCGGTCCTCGAGCGCCGCTACGGTACGCCCCTGTCGCAGTGCTCGATCGTAGAACCGTCGGTTGGAGAACCAGGCGATGTCGCGATGCATCCGGTACTGCGTCCGGAGTTGAACGCCGACTCCCTCGTAGACGCCGCCATCGGCGTAGAGGTGTTCGAACAGCGACATCCCAGCCGCGGACTCCGGAGGATCTTCGGTCGCGCTGAACGGCGGCAACTGTTTGTGATCTCCCGCGAGAACCACCTTGTTCGCCCGCGAGAGCGGTATACAGGACGCCGTACACGTCGCCTGCGTCGCCTCGTCGAGGACGAGCACGTCGAACTCGCGATCGAGGGTGGCCGCGCTACTGTTCGTCGCGGCGACGACGTCGGCCCGGCCGTCGGAGCTTGCGTACTGCCGGCTGACGACGACGTTCGACGAGTTACTTGCGTTCACCCGCCGGAGTACGAACTCGTCGGCGCCGTGCTGTGCGTAAGCGTGGAGCGATCGTTCGTCGGCCTCCTCGGCCGTGCTCGATCCGACGACGAGGTTGTCGACCGCCTGGTTCGAATCGGCACAGACGAGAACGTCGTCGCCGGCCTCCACGGACCGTCTGACGACTTCGACGAGCGTTCGCGTCTTCCCCGTTCCCGGCGGGCCGTGGATGCAGAACAATTGATCCGCAAGGAGGGCACAGGAGACCGCGAGTTCCTGCTCCTGGTTCAGTTCGACGTCCTGTTGACTACTCTTCACGCCGGCGGTATCCCCGAAGGTGACCGCCCTCTCTCCCGTCAGGAGAGCGCAGTGATCGTCACGGTCGCGAACTCGCTCAACCGCGGTAAGCTCGCGTTCGTACGGAACAGGATTCAATAGCAGGGTCAACGCGAATCCCCGGCGCTTCTTCCGCAAGTAGCCACCGACTGTCGACCGATCCTCGATCGCGTGCCAGTCGATCGCCAGGCTGACGGTCCGTCCGTCGATCGAATCTACCGTCGCCGGGATCGGGAACGCGTCCGGCGAGTGGTCCTCGCTCGGCGGGTGAACGAGCACTTCGTTCCCTTCGAAGATGCCGAACTCACTCTGGACGAATCTGTACTGGTCCTGACGCTGATCGGAGTGTTCGTCGTCGATTCGAAACCGATACACGCCGTCTTCCGGACGTCCGAGCGACGAGAGCGACGGAATCGCGCCGAACCCCTTTGCACGGAACGCTTCGGGCGTCGACGTAATAGCCGTCTCTCTGTTCTCGTCACGTTGGGCGTCCATCTCCGCCCGAATGAACGACTCGAGTTCGTCGAACAAGGCGTCGGCTTCGTCATCGGAAAGCGGGTTGCGAGCCGGCTCACGTTCTGCGATCGGAGAGTCGAAGTACGACGGAGGATCGTCGGGCGCGTAGTCGGAGTGCCAGAATCGAACACGCCCGGCCAACGAGGACCTGACGAACGCATCACGGTCGATCGACTCGTATTCCTCGCCGTCGTCGTAGATGAAGATTTCACCGTGTAGCGCGTGATCCGTGAAGGCGACGTACTCGTCCGATAGCTCCGCGCTGTCGGGTTCGTGAAGCGGAATCACTACCCAGTCGTCCTTCTCGGGATGTGCGAGTCGCTCGTGGTAACTTGCGTACTCGACGATTCCGTCGACCGGAACGGGTTCGTCCCGCGTCGGCTCGAGGTCGTCGTCTGTCGGGGAATAGAGTGCCGCAGTCGAGAAGTCGAAGTCGCCGATCGCACTCTCGAAGAGGAGAGACATGTCGATCGGATCGAAGTACTCGTTCCTAAGTCTTTTCGTTCGTTAGATTTCCGCTGCGTATCAAAATCAACTGCTGTCACGGTGCGGGTTGGTAATGAGCTGGTAGAAGGGCTGGATAGAGGGGAGTATTCGCGGAGTTTACCGGGTCGTTCGTCGACGGGTTTGCCTTTCCGCGGTGCCGACTCTGTTGAAACTTCATTCTTCAGATGTGTTTCTGAGTGAAACACACGCTCTCTACAGATGCATATTGAGCGTCGAGTATTCTATTAGATAGAGAACATTCTCGGAGAGGTGTGTGAATACAAGGTCAGTCACTGGTGCCGATCGAGACGGTAAAGAGATACGAACTGTCCGAATCGAGGTAATTAACATCGATACACTAGTACTGTGCAGTATGGCTGCCGGCGTACGGACGAGACCCGATCCAAAAGCCGAAATGGAAGCATTGGGCTACGATATCGTCTATAAACCGCACAAGCAGATGGCAGAATACAACGCGTTCTATCGCGTCGAGTACGACGGTGACGTGATTGCGCCACCGGCCGCTCGTCGAATGGGTGTTCCACTGAACGAAGTCTGGCTCACCGAATTCTTGCGTCCGTACGAGAAATACGTCCTGTATCACGAACTCAACGAAATAAAGTATCGGGCCGAAGGATACGGCGTTGAGGAAGCACACGAACTGGCGCTTGAAGCGGACAAGTTCTGGGCCGATGATCCAAAATGGGACGAACTCTGGCGAGAAATCAACCTCGTCCCTCCCGCTCGAGTTTGTGCACTTCCGGGTTTCGGAGAGGCACTCTTCGAACGGATCCAGCACAACCGACCCTACTGCGATATGAGCGACCTCTTAGAAGTCCACGGCATCGGACGAACCCGGTACGAGCGACTCCATGAGGAGTTTTGGTGCTTCGATTGTGACTTATAAAAAAGAGAACCGGCTGACCGGATCAGTTCGTGGCTTAAATAGGAAACGAATTCAGGAAAGTCGTTGCTCATCGCTGTCTCGTGAGAGCTATCCTCTGTATTCGACGCGTCGTTTTTGACAGTTTCTGTATAGGTCGTTGATGGAAGTGCTACATCGATCGCCTGTACTCACCACAAAGGATTCTGAACCTATCGCTATCTGAGGGTTCAACAGAGCCTTGTCGATCACACTCGAAAGAGACAATCCAAATATAAATGTAAATTAATTATTTATCGCAGAATTTAATTTTCAGCATCCGTAAATAATACATCTCTTGTTGTTGGTTCTTGGGATTTGAGTTCTGTTGATCGGTGGCAGTATCGCAGATTCCGAAACGAAAGTGCAGCAGTATACGGCCTTCGAAGTGACTCATGAGGACGGTGAACTCGTTCTGACAGACGTAGACACCGGCGAGGAACGCCGAGCTGCGCGAGCTTCGGTCACGAACGTCGATGAGAACATCGTTTGTTTGCCGACGGGTACCAGAGAATGTAGCCTCGCTTTCCGAGAGTACGACGGCGAGATCAGTCGGTATCTCTTTTTGTCTGTCGTGTGGCACATAACACGATGCCCTCCCGGAGAGCTCTCCTAACAGCCCTCGGTACTGCCACCTCCGCTGGAATGGCCGGCTGTGTCGGTCAGGTTCGCCACGCACTTGAGGACGACCCCCCTGTCGAAGGTCCATGTGACGAGCCGGCTGGAACATGGCCGACCGCTGGTGGCAATCCCGGACGCACCGGTCGGGCTGACACCGCTCCCCCCGCTCCCGACGCCGACGTTGTGGACCTGCTCGCCGGCGTCCGCGACAATGGTCGTCAGCGACTCGCCTCGTCTCTCCCTGCGGTCGCAGATGGAACAGCGTATCTCCCCGTGAGCGGTGGACTCGTCGCGGTCGCCCTCGACGCTCCGGCGGACGGGCCGATTTGGAGTCACGACCTCGAAGACGACGTCAACGCGGTGCCAGCGCTTGCCTGTGGAGTCGTCCTCGCTCTGGGGCTGAATCGATTGGCTGCCCTCGACCCCGAATCAGGCGAGAAGTACTGGCGAGCCGACGTCGGGAGTCACAGCAAGACCGCTGTCGCGTCTATCGACGACACTACCTACGTCGCTGGAGTCAACCCCGTCGCCGTCGACACCCGCACCGGAACGATTCAGTGGAGCGCTGAGGGCGGCGACACGCTAGCCCTCGACGACGGGGGCGTCTACACGACCCGAAACGCCAACGGGACCGGCGGTATCTTCGCTCACGACCTGAACGGCGAGGAGCGCTGGCACCTTTCACTCGGGAAGATTGTCGGGTCCGCCTCGGTCCTCGACGGGACGGTCTGGGTCGCCGACAATCACGGGACTGTCTACGCTATCGACGCCCTAACCGGGGAGACGTACTGGTCGCGCTCGCCTACCGGTGTTGGTAAAATCCACTCTGGACTCGCTGTGACTGGAGACGACGTGATCGTTCCCGCCGGGGTCGGTACGACGAGCGTGGCCCTTGACGCGACCACGGGCGAGACACGCTGGGCCGTCGACACCGGTATCGTCACTGGCCGTCCAGTAGTCGGCGACGACTGGGTCGCGTTCGGTCGGACAAACTCTGGGGTCACCCTCTACGACCGATCAACGGGCGAGCAGCGAACCACCTGGTCGCGCAGCGAGTACGACCTCGGCACTATCGATAGTCTTGTAGCAGTTGAGGAGGGATTCGTGATTCGCGAGGGGACCACTTCGGGACTCTCGCTGCTTCGCTGACCGATACGCGCTATGTATTCAGCACGAGCGAGCATCATCGGCACCTGACGGAAATTCCGGCGTTCAGTTTGCACATGTAGCGAGCAGTTCTCGCATCCGAATTGGGTCTGAAATAGTGTGTCTCAACAGAGTTACTACCAGTCTCATCGAAAGATGATTCGGAATTACGAATAGTCTTTTTGTGATATCTGATCGTCGGACAGAGTACGATCGCGGATTCGCGAGTGTTTGACGACGAGTTCATTTCACCCAATCTGCTGCATCGAGAGGACGAGGTCGAGCAGATTCGCTCGACGGTCGACGCGACCAGCGATCGTGTATAACCCGAACCTGTCACTGACGGTCGCCAGTGTAGTTGACTCTCCGACCTACGCTGGACTGGCGGTCGTCGTCTCGGATGCGCCCTCGGAATCTTCCTGCATCGCAGTGACAGTTTCTGGAAGTTCTGACGACATCGTGATCACAACTTCGTACGTATTTGTGCCAAGTGAATCTGGACACCCCGACCGCACTTTCTCGACAGCAACGAGAACCTCGAGTTCATTCGTCTGCTTCTCATAGTGTAGCGAGTCTACTCGCGCTTCGTGACAGGGATTGCCAGCCCACATCGTTCCTGTGATCCGGAGTTGATTCTTCGCTGAGTCGAATTCAATGGTTGGGCCTGCAAGTGGATCTGCGCCTTCCTCGAGTATTGAAAAATCAATGGATTCGACTTGCTCGGGCATATCTATCTGATTAGAGGTGTTGGCTGCATTCGGATTCGAATCTGTAGTCCGGTTCCCACCACTCGTGCGAGAGAGACAGCCTGCCGTCCCTCCCGCTCCCGCAACGACCAGGAACAGGAGAGTTCGACGTTTCATACGTGAGCATGTGTGGCAGCGAACAAAAAGATTGGCTACGCTCAAAAGTCGATTTCGACGGCCAACTGCCACACACGGTCGGCGAGATTGGGTTCGACGTCCTCAGTTTCGAAGCTGAACTCTGCGAGTGCGATCGCGATCAGGAGGTCATCCTGTCGATCAGAGGACGCCCCGACCTTGGCCGCGGCTTCCAGTAAAAAGTCTCGGTAGAATCAGGGCGAGAGTGGTGGGATGGGGGGATGTCTGCCCGGACAATCAAGATCTACACCCTCTCGCCAATTCAGTGAATACACCCCGACCAATTAATTCTAATGGAGTACCAACAGTTCTATTGACATTTACGGAAGAAACGGATCCGACCCAGCCAGCGCTGAGCGTGCTCGTCGATATCCAGTCGACTATGTACGAGCAGGAACGGAACCACCGCGTCGTCAGATACGAACTCGGCACGCGTCTCCTGGAACTCCGTGGGGGGAGACGTCGAGACGATGGTCGATCGGCTCGCCCGCAGGTTCGTCGATGGCGACCTGATCGCGATCCGCGATCGCGGTCGCGAGGCGCTGGTGTACGATCAGGATCTAAACAAGTTGCTTGATGAACGGCTGGATGTCTATTGGACCGATCGGGACGGGTCAGTATCGCGTCACGAGACGGGCTACTGGCGTGGCGATCTCGAGGGCCGGTTCGAAGAGCACCGCAACGAACCATCGTTCCAGGAGATGCTCGCGAAACCTATTGATCTGGCTCCCTTGAAATCCTATTCTTTAGACTGAATTCGATGTGAAACAGCCGATAACTACAGATGCGAATCTATCGAATACGCAAACGACCGCTCTCGGAACAGAAACCAATCATCAAAATACTTATGTTGAAATCAGCGGATGACAACGTATGTCTACTGACTCAGACTCCGCGCCGATCGGCGTTCAAGAGATACTCCGAGAAGGAGGCCGAATCATCGCAATCCTCCTATTCTGGGGTATCCTCGGTGCGTTTGCACGCTACGGTGTCGCGAACATTGGACTAGCCCGCCCCGGAAATTTCTTCTTCGAGGTTGGCTATAACCTCGCTGTCCTGTTCGTCCTCACGGGACTCACCAGTATCCTCATCTACGCTATCGCTCGCGGCATCCAACTCTCGCGCCACTAATCGTCGTTGTCAGTCTTGTTGATAGACAGACGCCCTGCACTGAACAATGGAGGGTCAAACCTATCATATATTGATGAATTCAACAGAGCCTCTTTTCCGTGTTACCGAGAAGAAGTCGACCTTCTCGGGATGATTCCGATCACCGTTTTCGACTTTGTAGAACTTCTTGAACGTCCCCTTGAACCTGTGCTTTCACCGACTTCTTGTATGTATACGGGGTCGACTACGAACGGGCGACTCCTCCGGATGGTATTCCCGCCTCGGAAAGCATCCCTCGTAGCAAAACAACAGGAACTCGGAGTCTGTTCTGGTTCGTTGGGAACCACGACGAACAGTTAATCCGCTCCACATCGAACCCCCGCCATGGGACCCATTCTGTTGGCCACCGATGGGAGTGAATACGCGCGGCAGGCGGCCAAACGGGCCATCGAACTCGCAGAAGAGCGGGAGGCGACGCTGCACGTCATCTGTGTCGTGGACCAGCGGCACTTCGACGACCCAGCGCTCAGTTCGGCAGAACTGGCGACCATCTACGCAGAGGATCACGCTGCGGTTTGTGTTAGGGGGTGATGGACATGGCAGCGGAACGCAACGTTCGTGTCGAAGGGAATACCAGACACGGAATCCCGCATGAAGTCATTCTAGAGTACGCCGACGAGACAGATGCCGATCTCATCGTCGTCGGGGAACATGGCGCCCACGAGGCACATTTCTCGGGAGTCGGACAGACCGTCCTCGAAGGGAGTGGCCGGGAAGTTCGCGTCATCGAGGCCGAGAGATGACGACACGAGAGGACAGACCAGAAACACGATGATCGTAACACCCACAATCGAAGTCCAGGTTCGATGCGGGCCCTCACCATGACCACTGACCAACAGCAAGAAGTACGGACACCTGTCGAGATCTTCCTCTCAGCCCAACAGACAGTACTCGCAGCGGTCACTGACGGGCTTCCCAAGGCGACTCTCGTTCCAGACCGTCTTGAGGACGCCGCGTCCGCCGATGTCGGCCAGACGCCGAGCGAGGTCGTCTACACGGAGAACAAACTCGAATTGCTCCACTACGAGTCGCTCACCGAGCACCAACATCGGGTGCCGATTCTCATCGTCTACGCGCTGATCAATCGGCCGTACATCCTCGACCTCCAGCCGGACCGATCGATCGTCCGCCGGCTGCTGGAAGCCGGCCACGACGTATACCTCATCGACTGGCACGAACCATCACGTCTCGATCAACATCTCGGGCTCCAGGACTACGTCAATCGGTACATCGACAACTGCGTCGACGAAGTCCGCGAGCGATCGGGACAGGACGTGATCAACCTCCTCGGCTACTGCATGGGTGGCACTCCCTCGACGATGTACGCCGCACTGTACCCGGAGAAGGTGAACGCGCTCGGGCTGATGGCGACCGGACTGTACTTCGATGATACCGGTGGCGTCCTCGAACTGTGGGGTGACGAGGACTACTACGATCCGCGGGCGGTGACCGACACGTTCGGGAACGTACCAGGGGAGTTCCTCGCCGTCGGCTTCGGCCTGATGGATCCCGTGGCCAACAACGTCATAAAGTACGGACATCTCTACGACCGGCTCGAAAACGAGGATTTCGTCAGAAACTTCACTCGGATGGAGCAGTGGCTCTCCGATAGCGTCGACGTGGCCGGTGAGGTCTACGTCGAGTTCCTCGAGGACGTCTATCAGGACAATCTCCTGTACGAGAACGAACTGACTATCGGCGGCGAGCACGTCGATATCACGAACGTCGATATGCCCCTCCTCCAGATCGTCGGCGAATACGACAATCTCGTTCCGTCGGAGGCAAGCAAACAGTTCAACGATGTCGCCGGTGCTGATGACGTCTCTACCCTCGAGTACCCGAGTGGACACGTCGGCCTCGCGATGTCCAATGGGGCACATCGGGACCTCTGGCCCGAAGTCGCAGAATGGTTCCTTGAGCACTCCGAGCAGCCAACATTTGCAGACGTTATCGGCGAAGGTGTCGAGCAAGCGCTCGATGTCGACGTCGAAACCGACGTCGCGGTCGGGGATGTCGACGAAATGGAAGTCGTCCTCGCAGACGATGAGGGCGAGATTGCGCGTGACGAGGTAAAGCGGGATGCGACAGCTATCGAGACGTTTTTCGAGGATGAACTGGGTGTCGAAGTCGGGTTGGATATCGGACCGACGGGAATCGCTGTCGAGGTCGAAACCGACGAAGGCGTCGAGACGACGGTCGTCGAAGACATCGGCGAGGCGATTCGCACTGAAGTCGAAGAGGCCGTCGAAGAGGTCGCTGTCGCTGCCTCGTACGACCTCGATGACGTCGAAGGGATCGGACCGACGTACGCCGAGCGGCTTCGATCTGGGGGACTCGAGTCAGTCTCTGAACTCGCCGTCGCCGATGAGGCACACGTCGCCGAAGTCGCCGAGGCCAACGAGGAACTGGCCGGAACTTGGATCGACCGGGCACGGGAGCTGGTCGGGATAGAGGAATCCGACGAGGGGGCCGATGAATGAATTCGCGTCAACTCGCAACCCCATTCAGGGACTCAAAGGGCCTTCCGCGACACTCGAACCGTGCTGTCCGCATCACTGACTCAGTACTTCGACGATCCTCCTTCGGCTCGGCGGAGCTGATGATCATCTATGCCGGGGTTCACGCCACGGGTAACGCCCGAGTGGTCGTGGAAACGGCACCGAAGGGACCGCCGAGGGAGCTCTCCCCTCCAAGAGAACCGAACCTTATCTTGGAGATTGGAGACCGAAACATCTGCCCTTTGATTTCGAATGCGTCCGCGGACATGAATCCGAGCCTCGAGTAAGCTATGTCACTAGACGGGAACGAGGATCAGCCGCCCTGGGCGCGCTCGGTGAGCGACGTTCTGGAACGGCAGGGTGTATCGAAAGGCGAGGGCCTGGCCGAGGAGGACGTCGAGCGCAGACTCGAACAGTTCGGCCCCAACGAGTTACACGAGGCTGAACGGAGACGCTGGTACGAGATTCTGGCAGATCAGTTCAAGAGCGTCATCATTCTGTTGCTGGCAGTTGCGGGCGTCGGGGCGTTCCTGCTGGGAGATACTGTCGAGGCCGTCGCCATCTTCGCCGTCCTCCTCATCAACGGGGCTATCGGGTTCGTCACCGAGATGCGCGCCCTCAGTTCGATGGAGAGTCTTCAGGAGCTGACGGTGATCGAGACCCGAGTCCGTCGAGACGGCCAGGACCGAGAGATTCCGGCAGCAGAGGTGGTTCCGGGAGATATTGTCGTCCTCGAGGCCGGAGACGTCGTCCCGGCCGACCTTCGAGTGATCGACCCCTCTAGGCTCCGGGTCGACGAGTCGGCGCTCACTGGTGAATCGGTTCCTGTCGGGAAGACGAGTGAGCCTCTCGAGGGGGACGTGCCCCTCGCCGAGCGAGAGAACATGCTCTACAAGGGGACCTACCTGACCCGGGGTACCGCAGAAGCTGTCGTCGTGGACACAGGACCTGACACGGAACTGGGAGAGATATCGGCCTCGCTTCAGGAGGCGGCCGAGGAACAGACGCCCCTACAGGCGAAACTTGACGAACTCGGTCAGAAGCTCGTGCCGTTCCTGCTCGTCGTGGCGGCTATTGTTCTCGTGTCTGGATGGCTCAGGGGCCAGAATCTGTTCCTGATGGTCGAGACGGCGATCGCGCTGGCCATCGCGACCGTCCCGGAGGGACTCCCCATCGTCGCCACGCTGGTACTCGCGAGAGGGATGCGGCGGATGGCTAATCGCAACGCACTCGTCACTACCCTCGCGTCCGTCGAGACGCTCGGCTCCACCACCGTCATCTGTACCGACAAGACGGGCACGCTGACGGAGAACGAGATGACCGTGGCCGCGTACGAGCTGTCGAACGGCTCGGTCGAAGTCACCGGGACCGGGCTCGACACCGAGGGGGCGTTTCAGCACGGTGGCCAGAAACGAGACGAACCACAGGACCCCGTTTTGCGGGAGGCGCTCGAAGTGGGCGTCCTCTGTAACAACGCCTCCGTGACCGAAAGCGACGGCGAAGTCGAGGAGACCGGTGACCCGATGGAGGTTGCACTCCTGATTGCGGGCCTGAAGGCCGGTCTCGACCGGGACCACGTCCTCGAGGAGATGCCGGAACGCCGGGAGGTCGCCTTCGACCCGTCCGCCAAGATGATGGCGACGTACCACGACCTGGACGGGCGGTACACGGTCGCCGTGAAAGGGGCACCCGAGGCAGTCGTCGAATCGTCGACCAGGGTGGTGACGGGCGACGACACCGAGGAACTGTCGTCAAGCGAGAGGGACGCCTGGCTCGAGAAGAGCGATCGAATGGCCGAAGATGGGTTGCGGGTCCTCGCGCTCGGCCGGAAAGAGGTGGACGATACGGAGGACGCCCCGTACGAGAATCTATCGCTGATCGGATTGGTCGGCTTCATCGATCCGCCGCGCGAGGAGGTCAGGTCGACGATCCAGGGGTGTCAGGACGCCGGGATGCGGGTCGTGATGGCGACCGGCGATCACGCGGGGACGGCCAGAAACATCGCTCAGAGCGTCGGCCTGGTAGACGCGGATGACGTCGAGGTCGTCGAGGGCCGCGAACTGGACGACCCCGAGAACCTCTCCCAGGAGGAACGGGATCGGTTCGTGAACGCGGAAGTCTTCGCGCGAGTCGCCCCGGAGAACAAACTCGACCTGATCGACCTGCACCAGTCGGTCGGTTCTATCGTCGCGATGACCGGCGACGGCGTCAACGACGCGCCGGCGCTGAAAAGCGCCGACATCGGCGTCGCCATGGGACAGCGCGGGACTCAGGTCGCCCAGGAGGCCTCGGACATGGTTCTTCGGGACGACAACTTCGAGAGCATCTATCACGCCGTCAGAGAAGGTCGTATCATCTTCAACAACATCCGGAAGTTCGTGCTGTATCTGATGTCCTGTAATCTCAGCGAACTCCTGGCGATCCTGATCGCCGCGTTACTGGCCTTCCCGTTGCCCTTGCTTCCCTTGCAGATTCTCTTTCTCAACGTCGTGACCGACATCTTCCCGGCGTTCGCGCTCGGTACCTGCGAGGGAAGCGAGGACATCATGGATCGCCCCCCGAGAGACCCCGACGAACCGATCATGACGCGCACCAACTGGACCGAACTGGGGTTCTACGGCGTGTTAATTTCAGTCGCGACGATCGGCGCGTTCGTGATCGCTGGCGGGATGTACGCCGGCGGCATGGAGACCGAGGAAGCCGTCACGGTCTCGTTTCTCACGTTGGCCTTTGCCCAACTCTGGCACGTATTCGACGTCCGGGAGATCACGTCCGGTACCCTCCGGAACGAGATAACGACGAACTTGTACATCTGGGGTGCGCTGGGCCTGTCGACGCTAATTCTGGTCGGCGCGGTCTACCTGCCCGGGATCTCGCTGGCGTTGAGCACGGCTCCTATCGGTCTCGACGGATGGCTGGTGGTGCTCGGGATGAGCCTGATCCCCCTCGTGGTTGGGCAGGGGGAACGCGAGTTCCGGCGGCGGTTCGGGACGCCCAACTTCGGAACGATGCTCGAGAACACACACCCCGACTGAGTATTGTGACGGTTCGGACCGGCGCTGATGGACGCACGCGCCTGCGGTCTGCGTCCTGGCCTGGCGTCACCGCTAACATGTAGCCGTCTTCCTGCTCCCACACCCACCGGTAGAAGCGGTCGATCTTGTAGCTCCGCTGGTGCGCCGTCTCGTGCGCGTAGCCCTCGGCTTTCTCCGGATCGTTGCCAAGGTGGCAGATTCACTCGATGAGTTTGCGCCGATGCTCGCGGTAGTCCTCCAGTTGGCGCGGGTTCAGATAGTCCTCGCTGGCTTGTGGGACCACCACGACTCCCTCGATTTTCTCTCGCGTCTCCGTCATCGTGTCATCACCGTCGGACGCGCAGCCCGAAATCCGGGGCTGCGCTGCCTGCTAGCTCTAGTAAGCCTGATGCTTTTTGTAATCGCTATACAGCGGGACGATACCGTTCGACTACCCACGTTGTGAGCTTGGATTGGCATAGTCGGGTCATTGCTGGAAACCGGGAAAACCGTGGAGAGAAGGGCTGAGGAGTGCGCGGACCGGGATTTGAACCCGGGCCATGAGCTTGGAAGGCTCAGGTCCTACCACTAGACCATCCGCGCGCATCCCCCGCTTTTCGCTCTACCATTAAGGCTCTTGCTTTTCGGATCGATCTCCGGCTGGCGATTTGCACGATCGCGATGGCTCGTACCCGTAGCGGACGCTCGCCGGAGGGCCGATCGCGAGCGAAGTGACAGTCGGGATCAGTGCGCTGGAGCCGACACGACCGCGTAACAGTTCCCGCTCGAAAGCTCCCGCTCGATCACCTCGAGGTCGCTCTCCTCGAGATCGCGATCGAACTCGTCGGGGTCGTAGATGTGGTAGAACCGATCGACCGTCTCGCCGCCGGGGAGAGTCCACTCGATCGTGGTGTCGAACCCCTCGGATTCGTCGAACCGATCGTGGGCGGTCGACCACGCGCTGACGAGCGCGCGGCCCGCCGGAGCGAGTACCCGGGCGAGTTCGTCGAGACTCCGCTGGCGGGCCGCTGCGGTCGGCAGGTGATGCAGCGTCGCGACGTAGACGGCGACGTCGACGGTATCGTCGGTGATCGGGAGCGCGGCGGCGTCGCCCTGGCAGAGCGCGACGTCGAACCCGCGCTCGGCCGCCCGTTTGCGCCCCGTTTCCAGCAGCCCGCGGCTGACGTCGAGGCCGACGACGCGCTCGAGGCCGGCCCCGGCCAACAACTCCGCGTGCCGACAGTTCCCACAGCCGAGGTCCAGTCCGACGCCACCGCCGCCGGCGATCGAACCCTCGACGAAGTCCTCGACTTCGGGCCAGGCGTACTCTCGCGTGGACGCGAAGTGGCTCGCGATCCGATCGTAGGTGTCGCGGACGGCTGCCCGGCGGTCCATCGGGCCCTACTCCGGCGGGACGGTGCAAAAAGCGTTCGTGATCGATCGACGACTATCGGTCGTCGAGTCTGACACGAACCGGGTTCGTTCACCTCGAAAGCACCTGGCGTTGACGGCGCTACGCGCCGTCCGCTCGGGAGACGTTTTCGCTCCCGCCGCGCTCGCCTCCGGCCGGGAAGAGCCCCACGCTCTCGCGCGCATCGGCTCACTTCGGTCGCGGATAACTCGCTGTACGCCTCGGTCTATTCGGCACGAACTGAACCAATCAAACGTCCAGTTCGTTGTGCGTTACGTTCATACGGTGGGAGTGCTAACCGACTGATACGGAATGAGGCGCGAGCACTTCACGTTAGACGTCAGCAATGTCGACTGGGTCGAAACCGATGGCGAACCGGAAAAACCCTCGGTATCGATCGACTTCACTGGCCCGGCGACGGAACTTCGCGAGCGCCTTACTGGTCCCGATGGAGACGTTCTCGACGCCGCCGAGACCGATACGGCTCTCCGCCTGCAGGAACCGCTCGGGAACGACACCGCGGGAGTAGTGAGCGTGACCAACCGGATCACCGGCGAGTACGTACTCGAACTGAACGAGGCTGCCGAGGACGTGCTCAGGTTCATCCGAGCGGCTCGTGGCTACGGCGAAGACGCGACGGAGGACGAGGGTCGGTACGAGGTCGAAATCACGCTGGACGACGAACCGTTCGTCACCTTCGACAAGCGGATGTTTCTCGTCTACGACGACGACGGGAACCTCCTCCGTCAGCACAGTCTCATCCCGAGCGGCGTCGAACTGTAAGACGCCCCCTCTCCTTCCCGCCTGGCTGGAAGCGACCGGCAGCTATAAGTGTTTTAGGGACGCCTAAATCGAATGTGCGCCGGCAGACGCCGGGGAGTCGAACGATGGGGAACGAACAACTGCTCACGACGGCGGCCGACGAAACGTCCCGAGAAACCACGAAAGCGGTGTCCACGGCGGACGACGTGGTTCTCGAACTGGACGACGTCGCCAAGCAGTACGGGAGCGAGGCCGTCATCTCGGAGCTCTCCCTGACCGTTCGGGACGGCGAGATTCTCACGTTGCTCGGCCCCTCCGGTTGCGGCAAGACCACGACGCTACGCCTCATCGCCGGCCTCGAGGAACCGAACGCCGGCCAGATCCGACTCGAGAACGATTCCGTCGCGGGGAACGGGCGGTTCGTGCCGCCCGAGGACCGGGGCGTCGGCGTCGTCTTTCAGGAGTTCGCCCTCTTTCCACACCTCACCGCCCGCGAGAACATCGCGTTCGGACTGCAGGGGTGGGACGAGGCGGCCCGCGACGCACGGGTCGACGACCTCCTCGACCTCGTCGGCCTCTCGGACCACGACGAGGACTACCCCGACGAACTCTCAGGCGGCCAGCAACAGCGGATCGCCCTCGCTCGCTCGCTCGCCCCCGAACCGGAGATGCTCCTGCTCGACGAACCGTTCTCGAACTTAGACGTCGACCTGCGCGTCGAGATGCGCGAGGAGGTCCGCCGGATCATCAAGGAGGCGGGCGTCACCGCCATCTCGGTCACCCACGACCAGGAGGAGGCGCTGTCGATCTCCGATCGGGTGGCCGTGATGAACGAGGGTCGGATCGAACAGGTCGACACCCCCGAACAGGTGTTCCAGCAGCCGGAGTCGCGGTTCGTCGCGGGCTTTCTCGGGCACGCGAGTTTCCTCTCGGGCGCGGTCCGGGGCGATCACGTCGACACCGCACTCGGCCGGGTCCTCCGCGACAACGTCAACGGCCTCGCCCAGGAGTACGACGGGAGCGACATCGACCTGCTCGTCCGGCCGGACGACGTGACGGCTTTCCCTGCCGACGAGGCGGACGAGGAGGCCGACGGCACCGTCGTCTACCGCCGGTATCTCGGCCCGACCGTCCTCTACCGGGTCGAACTCGACTCCGGCGAGACGATCGAGTGCATGCACAACCACTCCGACAGGATCGATCTCGACGAACGGGTCCGGGTACGCGTCACCGCGGATCACGAACTCGCGTGGTTCCCCGCCGGCCAGCGCGAGCGACGGGTTCCGACGGCGGCCGACTGATCGCGACGCCGATCCGATCGGCGATCGAGTTCCGGATGGAAGACGGAAACCAACCGGATCGGCGAACGACTATACGCCCGACGATAGTATCGCCTGCAACCGTGACCCGCGTTCGGCCGCGGAACTCCCGGCTCAGATTTGCGATCGTACCGGCCTCGTTCTCTCCGCCTTCACGCTTTTCGTCCGCGGGTATCTCGCGGAGTTCGAACACGACGAAGGGATTTGGAGGTCGCCAGATGCACGCCTCTGGATCGTGGACGGAATGATCCTGTTCGGGCGGTTCCGGCCTTCGTCTCGGATCGCTATCGCCTCGTCTCTCCTGTGCTCGTCGCCGTCATGCTCTACGGGGTTACGCCCACCACGTTCTGGTCGTCGATGATCGAATCTGTACAGAACGCCGGCGCGGGCATAACGCCATTCTGGTTCGACTTCGTTCTCTGGTTCTGGCCGGGGCTGGTCGTGGGCGCACTCGTCGTCGGTGGTATCGAATACGGCGTCTGCCGAGGCGTCTTCCGTAACCGAATCGACCCCCCTTCGTAATCGAGACCCGGGGCGGCTCCATCTCTGAGCGTAGCGGTCAGTTCGTACGTGCAGTAACCGGTTTTCCCCCAGCGAAACGCCCGACGGTGAGATTTTCGGTGGTTCCGGAACAGTCAGGTTGATGTCCCGTTACCCACGAGTCCGTGTCGATGGCTGACACGGATCGACGTCGGATCGCAACGCGGTGTGGGATCGCCGCACCGATCGTCGCCCTCGGGGCGCTCCTGCTCGCGACGATCGTGGCCTCGCCGGAGACGTTTACGTGGCGCGGCCGGGCGCTCTCGGATATGGGTCGGTACGGGGCGGAGACGTTCTGGCTCTTCAACGGCGGGTTGGTCGTCGGTGGGGTGCTCGGCCTGCCGTTCGGCTGGCGGCTCTGGAGCGCCAGCCGCCACGTCTTCGAGCACGTCGGCGTCGCCCTGCTGGTGGTCGCGGTCGGCGGGATGATCGGCGTCGGCGTCTTCTTTCTCGACCACACGACGGTCTACCTCGAGACCGAACTGCACTTCGCGGCCGCGCTGACGTTCTTCGGCGTGGCCCCGTTCGCCCAGTGGGTCTACGGGACGGGGCAGGTCCTCGCGGACGTTCGCCGACTCGGCCTCGTCTCGATCTGGCTCGGGATCGCCCACCCGCTCGCGTGGCTGGGGTGGCTGCTGTATCGCGCCGGCGCGAGCGACCCGTGGGCGTGGTTCGCCGTCCCCGAGTTCGTCGCCGCGCTCGCGTTCGGTGGCTGGGTCCTCGTCGTCGCCGCCGATCGCGCCCGAACCGATACCGTCCCGCTGAGCGCGTGATACCGGCTTTGCGATCGATCGCCACACAACGCTTAAACCGAAACCGTTCCTATACGCGTCCATGCATAAGGACGAACTCCTCGAGCTCCACGAAGAACTCGTCGTAATAATGGAGTACTTCTCCGAGCGCGAGGAGGTCGACGCGGAGCTGTTCGACCCGTACCGCCAGCTCGACGTCGATCCCTCGCACGTTCACAAGTCGAAGAGTGAACACAAACACGCCGTCTTCGTGCTCGGCAACGCGCTGGCGAAGGCGATGAGTGAAGACGAGTTCTCGAGTGCGGGCCGGATCGGCAAGCGGATGAAGGAACTCGCCGAGGACGCCGAATCGAAAATCTAGACGAACGGATTGGTCGGCGAAGCGGAAATACAGGCGAAACGTATTTGGTTCGGTTCCCGCTTGTTGGATTATGGACTCGCGCACGAAAGAGCGCGTCGAACGGTGGGACTCACGTCCGTTCAGTGGCGGTTACGACGGTCTCTCTGATCTCGCTGCGGCGGACTTCTCGGGTGCCGTGACCGTGACCGGCACGTGGCTGTTCATGCTCAACGGGCGCATTGTCGGCGTCCTCCACGGCGATATCGAGGACTTCGAGAACGCGTCGGGAACCCGCTACGACGCACCGCATCCGTCGCTTCCCCTGCTCTGTTCGATGGAGGAACGCGGCGGTGAGACGAGAGCGAAGTACTACACGAACGAGACTCCGATCCGGGAGGTCGACGGCACCTTACAGAACGGGTCGTTTACCGGGTACATCGTACTGAGTGAAAACGTGCTCAGCGGCGACTACTACGCCGTCTACTACGGCGGTCGCCGAATGGCCGCCGCCTACATCGGCAACGCCGAACGGCTGATCACCGGCGACGAGGCCTTCGAGCGTGCCGCCGACGAGGTCGGCATCTACGAAGTGATCGACGTCGACGTGGAGGTCATAGACGTTCCGGGGACCGGCGGCACTGACTCGAACGACGCCACGACCGACCCCGGCGGGACTACGTCGGCCACCGCCGCCCGTACCGGCGGCGATTCCGACGTCGAGGCCGACGAATCGACCGACGATTCAGCACCGATCGGCGACGCGACGTCGGCGATCGAGTCGATCGACGTCGGCGGGAGTGACGACTCGACGGCGGACGCGACGGGAGACGCCGATTCCGACGACTCGCCGCTGATGTCGGATATCGACCTCACGGACAATCCAGCCGGAATCATGACGACCGAGGAGACGGACCCGGAACCGACGTCGACCGGGATCACCGACGCGGGGTCGGCGTCGACGTCGACCGCCGACGCCGACGAACCGGCTGCTCAGCACGACGAGACGGGATCCGGGATGCCGATCGACGAAGCCGAAGCCGAAGCCGAAGTCGGGGACGCGGACGACGGACGGGATCAGCGCGAGGGCGGTTCCGATCAGGAGACCGTCGACGAAGCAGCGTCGCCCGAGGAGATCAGGACGACGCCGTCCGACACCGACGACTCGTCGGCCAGTCCCGATCTGGCCGAGGTCGAAGCCGCGGCCGAGGAACTCGATCGAAACGGCATCTCCTGGGTCGAGGACGAGTCGGACGAGTCGCTCGCCGACGACGGCATCGACGCGGATCCGGCGGGAGCCCTGGCGGAGACGGCGAGCGACGACGATCTCGAGGAGCGGTTCCAGGAGGAAGAACAGTGGCGCGAGGCCCGGAGTATTCCGTCGATCGATCCGGACAACAGCGAAACGTCCGCCCCGTCCCCGACCGAAGCGCAATCGGCCGGCGACCGCAGCGATCCGCGATCGGGAGACGCCGGTGGCTCCGGTCCCGACCGCGGGACCGCCGGCGACGAAACCCAGGAGTCGACGGTCGCGACACCGGATCGATCCGAGCAGCAGTCGGCCGGGACGCAGCGTGGAGCGGGATCCACGGACCGATCACAGGACGCCGATCGGATCGAGGAGTTGACCGGGCGCCTCGAACAGTCCGAGGAGCAACGCGACGCGCTCCGGGAGAAAGCCAAGGAACTCCAGACCGATCGCGACCAGCTACGGTCGAAGAATCAGGAACTGGTCTCGACGATCGAGCGACTGCGGTCGCGGATCGACGAACTCGAAACCCAACTCGATCGGGCGCGGAACGCGGCCGGATCGGCCGGGGCCGGCGTCGATGCGAGGACCGAACTGCAGCCCCAGCGGGCACTCTCGGAGACGAACCTCTTCGTCAGGTACGCGTCCAAGAGCCAGCCCACGCTCGACACGGCCCACGGCGGCGGGGCCGATCGCGACGAGGTGGCCGGGAACCTGCGGCTCGAACACCACACCGGATTCGACGCGATGGACGTCGCCGTCGACGGCCGGCCCTACGAGGAGTTTCTCACGTCGACGATGGAGTACCGGTTCGTCGACTGGCTCACGGAGATGCTGCTCTACGAGATCCGAGACACCGGCCACGCCGACGGACTGGGCGACCTGTACGACGCCATTCCCCGGATCGATCGGGCCGAACTCCACGCGTCGATCTCGCTCGAAGACGACGAGATGGAGGACGTCCCCGACCAGGTCGAGTTCGACGTGGTCGCGTACGACAAGATGGGGAACCCGCTGGTGCTGGCGAACCTCAACGATTCCCGGAGTCCGGCGTCCGAGGAAATGCTCGCGGAGATGGAGGAAGCCGCGTCGGCAGTGAAGGCGAACTATCCGGATCTCGCGGCGGCGATCGTCGTCACGTCGAGTTACTTCGAACCCGGCGCGCTCGAGGTCGCAGAGCAGGCGACGAGTAGCGGCTTCCTCACCCGCGGCTCGAAACTGAGTTACATCAACTTGTCACGGAAAGAGGGCTACCACCTCTGTCTCGTGGAGTCCCGATCCGAAGGGTTCCACATGAACGTCCCAGAGTTGTAAGGGCAGTAGCGATCCGTTAGCCTTCGATCTCCGCGACGTCTTCGATCTTCATTCCTTCGAGTTTATCGACGATGTCGTCGAGTTTGCCGTCGAGTTCGTCGACGAACTCCGCGGTGCGTTCGGTCTTGATGGCACCCTGGCTGGAGGGCTCGATGAGGTTCTCCTCCTCGAGAACGCGAAGCGAGTAGCGAACCTTGTGGTGCGGGTACCCCGTCTCGTTCGACATCTTGACAATCCCGATAGGCTCGTTTTCGATGACCATCTTCAGGACCTGCAGATGACGTTCCAACATATCGACTTCCTTCTCAAGTCGGTCTATCATGGCATTTGTTAACTTGTCTTTGGGCCCTTTAAAAGTTACTCTCGACAACTGAAAGGACCACTCTCAACTCGATGGTCGTTCCTGTCAGTAGTTAACGTTTCCGTTCCCGGTAACGGCCATTCGGGCGGCACGTATAGTCGTGGCGGTCCGGGCAACTGCCGGGGCGGCGGACCAGGAAACCGCCGAAGTGCCGACAGGATATCCACGTCTGTGTACATCTCCGATCGGTCCACCCGGCAATACCGTAATCTGTTTATCGACCCGGCAAGAATCCGCCGCTGTTATGACCGTCACAATCGTCGGGTCGCAACTCGGCGACGAAGGCAAGGGCGGAGTCGTCGACCTGTACGGCGACGCCGCCGACGTCGTCGCCCGCTATCAGGGTGGCGACAACGCTGGCCATACCGTCGTTCACGACGGCGAGAAGTACAAGTTATCGCTCGTACCGTCGGGCGCTGTCCGGGGGAAGGTCGGCGTGCTCGGAAACGGCTGTGTCGTCAATCCGCGAACGCTGTTCGACGAGATAACCACGCTCCAGGAACAGGGGCTCGATCCGGACGTCAGGGTCGCGGAGCGTGCCCACGTCATCCTGCCGTTCCACCGCGTCCTCGACGGTATCGAAGAGGACGTCAAAAGCGATTCGGACCAGGAGGTCGGGACGACGGGCCGCGGTATCGGCCCGACCTACGAGGACAAGGTCGGTCGCCGCGGCGTCCGGATCGGGGATCTGCTCGACCCCGAAGTCCTGCGGGACCGCCTCGAATACGTCGTCCCCCAGAAACGTGCGCTCGTCGAGGACGTCTACGGCGTCGACGTCGAGGAACTCGAGGACCCGGACGCGTTCGACGTCGACGCACTCTTCGCGGAGTTCCGCGACTTCGGCCGTCGACTCGACGAGGAGAACATGACCGTCAACGCCAGCGCGTTCCTCACCGACGCGATGGCCGACGGACAGACCGTCATGCTGGAGGGCGCACAGGGAACCATCATCGACATCGACCACGGCAATTACCCGTACGTCACGTCGTCGAACCCGACCGCGGGTGGTGCCGCGACCGGAACCGGACTCAGTCCCGGCGTCATCGGCGACGGGGAGATCATCGGTATCGTCAAGGCCTACCTCACGCGGGTCGGGAGCGGTCCGCTCCCGACCGAACTCGGCGGCGTCGTCGGTGACACGCCGGGGTACGACGAGGAGACTGACGGGCGGAACGAGGAACTCGCGACGTACATCCGCGAGGAAGGCGGCGAGTACGGCACCGTCACGGGCCGTCCCCGCCGCGTCGGCTGGCTCGACATGCCGATGCTCCGTCACTCCGCCCGCGCGAACGGCTTCACCGGCCTCGCGATCAACCACGTCGACGTCCTGGCCGGACTCGACGAGGTCAAGGTCGGACACAGTTACGAGTTCGACGGACGGGAGATCGAGACGATGCCGGCGACCACCGAACAGTGGAGCCGCTGTGAGGCGACCTTCCGGACCTTCGACGGCTGGCCCGACGTCGACTGGGAAGCGGTCGCCGAGGACGGCTACGAGGCCATTCCCGAGAACGCCCGGACGTACCTCGAGTACATCGCCGACGAACTGGACACCCCGATCTACGCGATCGGCGTCGGCCCCGGACGCGACGAGACGGTCGTCGTCGAGAGCCCTCACGAGTAGCGACGCGCGGCCCCTGGCGTCGACGATCGGTCCGAACGATCCCGAAACCTTTTGCTGACGGCGGAAATCCTGTGTACCATGAACGAGTCGCTGCTGGAAATCCTCTGTTGTCCGCTGGACAAACACGACCTGGAACTCGAAAACGCCGAATACGACGACGGGGAGGTCGTCGCGGGCGAACTCGTCTGTACCGAGTGCGGCGAGCGCTACCCGATCGACGACGGCATCCCGAACCTGCTGCCGCCGGATATGCGCGAAGAGACACCGGCCTGATCGACCGTGTCTCCCCTCGAGGTCACCGTCCACGTCAACCGCGGGTCTACCGACGTCCTCGAGACGGACGTGGGATCCGTCGAAACCTGCGAGTCGATCGCGCTCGTGTTACGTGGCCACGAGACGCCTGCCCACGTCCACTGCCGACTGGACGAGCGCCTCGATCGCGTTGCGTCGATCCAGCAGCCGAACTACTACGTCGAACCTGACGACGTCACGCCCGTCCCGATCAGTGTCGACTCCGACACCATCGACCGGCCGGTCGAGGGAACGCTCGAAATCGTCGGCGGCTACGGGGCCGAATCGGTCTCGATCGACGTCACCGTCACGCCCGACCCGCCACAGGTCGACGTCGACGACTCGCTTTCCGAACCGACCCGGTCGGAACCCGAGCCGACGCCGATCGAGCGTGCGGTGAACGCCGTTTCGCCGCTCCTCGACATCGAGATGGGAACGATCGCGGTCGTCGCGCTCGGACTCGTCGCGATCGGGATCGCGACCGCGACGGCGGCGACGATCGGCGGGCCAGTCGCGGTCGGCGGCCTCGCGATCGTCGTCATCGGCGTCGCCGTCGGTCTCGGCCTGCTGATGCGCTAGCCGATCGACTCTCCTCTTCGACCGCGAGCCGGCACCCGGCGCCGGCACCGACGCTACCGGGATGCGCCACAGGAACGAGCGACGGTTCACGGCCCCGTCTCCGTGGAGACCTGGATCGTGGCCGTGGGATCGGCGGACGGCTGCAAAACGGTCGGCCGCTCGCCCGGTCGATCACTCGTCGACCTCGCGAGCGTCGAGGCTGCCGTCGTCGGCGAATCGCTTCGCCCGAAGGTAGCGAGCGCGATACCGGTTTGCCCCGTCGTAGACGTCCGCCTCGCGGATTTCGTCGGTGCGCCCCTCCGCGACGGCGTCGATCAGTTCCGTAAGCTGGTTCAGTTCGCTCGTGGTCAACTCGAGTTCGTAGGTTCGTTCGTCTTCGGACTCGAGAACGGTCCACTTCCGGGCCGCGGCGACGACCAGCGAGCAGGGTTCGCGACAGGGGAAGGGCCCGTCGCCGCCGTCGACGTCGAGGTCGTCACCCGCCTCGTACTGCCACTCCCGGCGACGGAGACACTGCGAATCGACGCAGCAGGCCTCCGCCATCCAGTCGACGGCCTCCCGGGGGAGTTCGTCGATGACGTCGTAGATGCCGGTCTGGCGCTCGGCGGTCTCGAGCCAGTGGTCGACGTCCAGGTCCCCCCGCAGTTCGCGGTGCCAGTTGGCGATCGTGGCCGGGTAGAAGAACTCGATCGTCTCCACCAGTTCGTCGCCGGAGAGGCCGGTAAACGCCCACCCCGACACCAGCGTCGGTGCGGTCTTCAGCGGCCGGTACCGATCGTCCTCGTCGAAGGTCGCGATTTCGCGTGCGTCCCGGGGATCGTCGTAGACCTCGAGGTCGGCGAGATCGGTGTCGGCGTCGTCGACGTGCCAGAGGTCGTAGACGCGTTCGCCCGCCCGTTCGTCGACGTCGTGGCTGTCGACGAGTCGGGTCGTGACGCACAGCTGACCCCACTCGCGATCGAACCCGTCCCGAAGGATCTCGTACCGCTGCGGAACGGCCAGCGTCTCGTAGTCGTCGGGCGCGGGGGAGGACTGGTCGTCCGCCCGCAGTCGGTCGATTTCGTCCGCGAGCGGTGCCCGCTCACACCACCGGAGGAACGTCCGGCGGGCCGTTCCGTCGCCGCCGATCGAGTCCTGCCAGTAGCGCCAGTTCGTGACGTACTCGCGGACCGTCACGAGGGCGTCACGGAGTTCAACCTCGTCGAGTCCGCTCCAGTCGCTCTCGGGCGTCTCGAGGGCGTATCCCTCCTCGCCGCGTGCGAGCCGGAGACCGTCGAACTCGATCGCGCCGTCGGTCTCGACGGCCGCTTGCAGGTCGTCGACGTCGGCTGTCGGCACCGTCACGATCAGTCCCCCGTCCCTGCGCCGGCGTCCGCGTCTCGCCCGCCGTCGGGGACGGCGACGTTCGCGGCGGCCCGGATCGCGTCGCGGGCGTCGCCGACGTCGGCACCGGCGTCCGCGGCCCGCTCCAGGATGACGTCGGCCATCAGGCCCTCCGTGCCGACGGCACCGGCGTACCAGATCCGGTGGCCGTCGACCTCGGCGGGAACGTCCCAGCCGAGCCGGTAGTCCTCCGTCAGCCCCATGTCCTCGGGGATATCCTCCTGGGTGTGGTAGCCGTCCGCGACGAACAGCGGCACCACGACGACGTCGTCGCTCTCGAAGTAATCAGTGACGTCGTCGACTTCCGGTTCCTCGTCCATGAACAGGGCCTTCACCTCGTCGAACCGATCGCGCTCGCGGATCCGCACGGTGTGGTATTCGATCGCCTTCGCGGAGTTCTCGTTTCGGTCGGTGCCGTGACCGACGACGGCGAGTCCGAACCCGTCTCCGACGTCGGGATCGCCCGTCACGCTCTCCGCCCGTTGGACGATGACGTCCGTCATCGCGTCGTGGGTCCCGGTCGGCCCGCAGTAGTGGATCGTCTTATCGACGTCCGTCGCCTCGAGGGTCACCTGCGAGGCGTCGGTACCGTCGGACTCCCACAGGTCCGGATCCCACTCCTCGAGCCTGAGTTCGCGGGGAATGACCTGCTCCGTGAAGTAGCCCTCGCTGATGAACAGTGGAACGACGAACACCTCGTCGGATTCGAGCGTCCGGATCACCTCGCGGAAGTGGGGTTCTTCCTTCCAGAACGCCTCGCGTACCTCGTCGAACGCGCCCGTCTCGCGGACGGCGTCCGCGTGGGCGTACGTCGGGTCCGAAGCGTCCGGATTCAGGTGCGAACCGTGGGCCGCGATGACCAGCGCTTGCATACCGGGTCGTTAGGATGGCGATGGTTTATCGACTTCGCTGTCGGCCCGCGTCGCCGCTAGAGGTCGATCCCGCCGTCGACGTCGATGATCTCGCCAGTGACGCACGGGGGGTCCCGACTCGCGAGGAACCGGACGAGGCCGGCGATCTCTTCCGGTTCGCGAACCGTTCGAGGAGGATGACCGATCGGATCCGGTCCTGGATCTCCTCGGGGATCGCTTCGACCATCGAGGTCCGGGTGAAGCCGGGCGCGACGCAGTTGGCGACGTCGATCCGTTCGGCGACCTCGTGGCCGGCCGCTTCCGACGACCGGTAGTTGACGACGCTTGCCCACGCCGCCCCAGTTCGATCGCGATGGTGCGGTCGATACCCCGCGAACCGCCGGTCACGAGACACGACCGGCCGGACGCTGTCGATCGGTCATCGTCGCTCCCCGTTCCACGGCACTGATCGATCGCGATCGATGGCCTCGTCCGCCCGCCGGAGTCGCGTCCCGCGATCACGTCCGTACATACCACGCGGCCGGTCGTGACGGATCGGTCACACCGTGAACTGGGTCCGCGCCTCGCAGGTCGCATCCTGGGCCCGGAGTTCGGCGACGGCGGTGTACGAACCGGACCGGGGATCGCTCCACTCGCCGTCGTAGGTCGCCGTCTCGTCGGGCGCGAGCCGTTCCGAACTGATGACCTGTGTGAACATGCGACCGTCGGTAAACCGCCAGACCTCCTGCCCGTCGGTCTGGACCACGAATTCGGCCTTGCAGGCGTCGGAAAACTGCAACTCGACCGGTTCGGTGCCCGTGTTGGTGACGGAAAACGCGAACGCGACCGTCTCGTCTCCCCCACTCTCCGATACCCGCGCGTCGAGTTCGCCCTCGAGTGCCATGATCGGCCTTCGTCGCCCCCGTTTATAATCCTTTACTCGCCGCGTGGAAAATATCGCTCTCCGTAGCGATCGGCGAACACCGTCGTACGTCGCGATCACACCCGACGAACCCCGCGAACGGGGACAACAAACAGTATAAGAATCGGGGACACCTACCTGCGGTCGTGCAACTGGTCGGCTACGAACCGAGCGCCAGGGGGACTGCGGTGTTCGTGAGCGACGGTGAGAGCGTTCGGCCCCGCTCGCTCGATCCCGAGACGACTCTCTCGTACGCGCTGGGATCGCGCCACTGTGCCGGCGTCGTCGACGGCGACGAGCACGTACCCTGCGATCGTCCCGCTGCACCCTACTGCGAGTATCACACCAGTTCGTGGGTGTGTGCCCGCTGTACGGGGACCTGCCTGAAAGAGGAGATGGACTGTTACGAGGAGCACGCCGTCTACATCGCCGCGTTCGCACCCGACACGTTCAAGGTTGGCGTGACAAAACGTCGACGGCTCGAGACCCGCCTGCGCGAGCAGGGTGCCGATCGTGCGGCTCACGTCCACACCGTTTCGAACGGCCGCGTCGCCCGAGAGATCGAAGCCGAGATCGCCACCCGACTCGTCGATCGGGTCAGAACCGACGCGAAAGTCGCCTCCCTCGCGAGCGAGGTCGACGAGGACGCCTGGCGCGACGTTCTCGCGGAGTTCGACGTCATCGATCGCTACGCGTTCGATTACGGGATCGACTGCGATTCCCGCCCGGTCCGGGAGACGATGGCGGCGGGGACGGTCGTCGGCGTGAAAGGCCGCCTCCTCGTGCTCGAACGGACCGGCACGACCTACGCCGTGGACATGCGTGATCTCGTGGGCTACGAACTCGAGGAAGGGTCCACGGACCGGCGACTCCAGTCGTCGCTCGGTTCGTTCGGCTAACCAATCGGGCCGTCCCGTCGCGGAGACGATCCGAGACATGGCAACCCTTTTCCCCGGCCGTCAAGAATCCGGAGGTATGACGGACGACAGCGAAGCCAACGGCGAATCGGACGACGGAGAGGAAGAGGGAGCGGGCGAGGAGAAATCCTTCCGCGAGCGCGTCGAGGAGATCCGCGAAAAGCGGGCCGAGGAAGGTGAAGGCGAGGGCGAGCCACCGGAGAGCCCGTTCGGTGGCGGTGGCGGCCCCGGAATGGGCGGCGGGGGCAACCCGTTCGCGCAGATGATGGGCGGCATGATGGGCGGCGGCCCCGGCGGTATGGGCGGCGGTCCAGGCGGTCGCGGTCAGGAAGAGGCCGGGAACGAGGAACTCGTCCGCGAAGTCCGCCAACTCCGCGACGAGATGCGCGACCAGACCCGCGCCCTCAAGCGCATCGCGGACGCGCTCGAGGATCAGTAAGGCCGATCGGGGTTTCCGTTCTCGGCGATTCCCACCGACGCGTCAGGCTCTCGAACCGATCGCGCGATCGAGTGCCGGCGGTGTCAACTCCGGCGAAGTGCCGTGACCCAGTTCTCGAGATCCACGCGCTCCGACAGTGACCAGCGTCCCACGAGGAGGGACGCGAAGTCGACGCTGAGGTAGGCCAGTCCGATCCCCGCGACGACATCGATCGCCCAGTGGATGCCGAGGTACATCGTCGAGACGGCGATACAGACCGCGAGGGCGACCGCGACGACACACCACTTCGGATAGACGGCTCTCGTCCGGTACGCGAGGAAGGCGACCGTCGCCGAAAGGGACGTGTGAAGCGACGGGAAGACGTTGGTGTTGCGGTTGACCTGTCGCGTGAGGTGCTGGTACTCGGGGTAGGTGTCGTACAGCAACGCCTGGACGAGTTCGGGCATCATGTTCCGCGGCCCGTACGCGACGACGAACGTGTACAACAGGAGACCGATCGCGTAGTTGAGCGTGTAGGCCGTCAGCAGTTCCCGGAGCGGTCTGGTGTTCGAGAGCGCGAAGTACGCGACCAGCGGAAAGACCAGCAGGAAGACGTACCCGTAGATGTAGATGAACGAGAAAAAGGTCGTCGCTGACGGCGTCGCGAACGTCTGTAGCCAGGGAATGAACTCGCCCTCGAGGTCGTAGATGATCCACGTGAGGTTCCACTCGATTATCCACGAGAGGTCGGGGACGACCTCTCTGGCGACGCTGTTGAACAGCAAGACGATCGCGAGCACGACCGTGATCGGTACGGCCGCGCGAACCCGGGCTCGCCACTCCACGCGGGTATCCCGGAGTCGATACCGGCCGACGAAGACCCCGATCCCGACGAGGACCATCGCCGTCACGACCACGACGAGCTGTATGAGGACTCGCACGAGCATCAGTGTCTCACCCGGAGCGTGCCGTCCTCGGCGTACCGGAAGCCGGCGTCCTCGAACGCCGATCGGGCCGCCGCGACGTCGACCTCCCCGTCGGACCCGAGAAACGGCGTCTCCGGGTCCTCGCCGTCCCACGCGAGGGAGTCGGGCGTCCACGCCGCCGTCACCGGCGTCGCGATCGGCGTCGCGTAGCCGTCGAACACGTCGTCGACGAGCCACGCCTTGTCGATCAACGACGCGACGACGCGCCGGAACCGCGGGTTGGAAAACGGCGCCCTGCGCGCGTTGAACCCGAGGTGGTAGAAGGTCCACGACGGCGACTCGAGCAATCGCGTGTCGGGCGACTCCTCGACGTCGTCGAGGACGTACGTATCGATCGGTTCGCTCGTGATATCCGCCGCGTCGGTCTGGACGAGTTCGATCGCCGACGTGCTGCGGGGATCGATCTGAATCCGCATCGTCTCGACGGTCGGGGCGGGAAGATCGACGCCGTCTCGGCGCGTGAAGTGGTCGTCGAATCGCTCCAGGATCACGTAGTCGCGCTCGGCCCGGGTCGAAAACTGGAACGGCCCGCTCCCGATCGGCGGCCAGTTGTCCGTGACGACGGCCTCGGTCGTCCCCTGTGCGACACTGACACCGGGAACGTTCGCGGCCGCCGATCGGGGCCGCCAGACGTGTTCGGGCAGGATCGGCACGGTCAGTGCGCGTTCCGCGACGGGCCGGTTAGTCGCGACGGAAAACTCCAGCCGGGACGGATCAACGACGTCGACCTCGTCGACGGCGCTGACGAGGCCGCGATACCGCGGCGACGGGGCTGGCGTCTCGCTCTCGCCGAGGGTGGTGTCCGCGAGGAACCGGTAGGTGAAGGCCACGTCGTCGGCGGTCAGCGACTCGCCGTCGTGGAACGGACAGTCGTCCCGGAGCGTTACCGCGAGCGCTCCGTCGTCCCACTCCCAGGAGTCGGCCAGCCACGGCACGAGGTCCCCGTCGCGATCGGCCACGAGCGAATCGTACAGCAGGTCGACGAACACGCCCCGTCCTCGGTACTCGGCCATGAGCGGGTTCGCGTTCTCCGAGGGGCGGGCGTCGGTGTGGGCGGCCCGGAGTCGATCGACGCCCTGGCCCGGGTCGAGCCCGAGATAGCCGCGTCCCGTCGCGGGGTGACCCTCGTCCCAGCCGTCGAACCGATCGGTCCGGACGAGGCGGTGTTCCTCGGGTGCACAGATGGGGACGAACGGCTGTTCGCGAGCGATCGCCTCGAGCAGGTCCGTCACCGCGTCCGCCCGCTCGTCCGTATCGACCGTCCGCTGGGTCTCGAGCAGGTCGTCGACGACCAGGTTCGTGTAGCCGAAGGGGTTCTGCCAGCCGGACTCGTCGGTGTACACCGAGTGCAACGCCTCGTAGAGGAAGTCGGGATCGGTTCCGCCGGGGTGGTTGCCGACGTAGACGTCGAAGTCGTTGTTGATCAGGATCGCCCGAAGGAACTCCTCGTTCGATCGCATCTCGATCGAGACGTCGATGCCGACGGCCTCGAACACGGTGGCGAGATCCCGTGCGAGACGGATGCTCTCCCGGTCCCCGTCGGCGGGGAGGGTCGTGATCGTGAGCGACAACTGTTCGATTTCCTCTCGGTTGACGATGCTGCGGACCTGACGGACGCATCCGCTTGTCCCGACCGTCAGTCCACCCGTCGTTGCCAGTACTGCTCGTCGGCTGAACTGTCCACCGTCGTTCCGGGCGAGCCGTCCCTCGGTCATTTCGGTCGTAGTTGCACTTCGATGGTGGCAATATAACAGTATTGTGTTGGCTCCCGGTGCGGATCGATCGACCGAACGACGATCCGTTACCGTTTCTCGAGCAGCCTACCGACCCGGGTTTCCACCGCCTCCCGGAAGTCGTCGTACGCGGCCTGGAGGTCCGCCAGCACCCCCTGGTCGACGATTCGATCGGCCACGACGACGCTGGTCACCGCGAGGACGAGGCCGCCGGCCACGTCGATCGCCCAGTGGATGCCGAGGTACATCGTCGAGATGACGACGCTGGCCGCGAGTACGGTCGCGACGGGAAACCACTTCGTGTACTCTTCACGGGTCCGATAGGCGAACATGGCGACCGTCGCCGAAAGCGACGTGTGCAGCGACGGGAAGACGTTGACGTTCCGGTTGACCTCCTGGGTGAGAAACTTGTACTGGGGGTTGTTGTCGTACAGCATCGTCTCGGCCACCAGATCGGGCATGTAATTGCGGGGCCCGTACGCGAAGATGAGGATGTAGAGGGTAACCCCGATCGCGTAGTTGAACGAGTAGGCCGTCAACAGCCGTCGGAACGGCCGCGTATCCGACAGCGCGAAGTACGCGAAGATGGGAAAGACCAGCAGGAACGTGTAGCCGTAGATGTACACGAACGAGAAGTACGTCGTCAGTTCCGGGAAGGCGATCTCCTGGAAGACGAGGACGAACTGGCCCTCGATTTCGTAAAACGTCGCGGACAGGCGGAACCCGATCTCCTTGGAGATCGTCGGCCCGACCTGTCGCATGACTCGATTCAACCCCAGCACGACGAGCAATACCGCGATAAACGGGGCGCTCGTCCGGATCCTGGTCCGCCACTCGCGTCTGGTCGTCGTGAGCCGTTTCCGGCCGATGAAGACGCCGATCGATACCATCAGCATGACCGCGACGGTAGCGATAACCTGCGTCAATACTTCGGCTAGCATCAGTTTTGATTCAATAACCGGCCCGCGTCGTCGAGCCGGTAGCCGGTCACTTCGACGAACCTCGTTCTCGCCTCCTCGACGTTCAGTTCGCCGTCGGAGCCGATGAACGGGACCACGGGATCTACCCCGTCCTCGTCGTTCCACGCGAGGTCGTGGTCGTCCGGGATCCACTCGCCGGTCACCGGCGTGGCGACGGGCGAGGCGTACTCGTCGAACACGTCCTCGACCAGGTACTGTTTGTCGATCATGCGCGCGACCGCGCGGCGGAAGTCGGGTTTGCTAAACGGCGTCCTTCGCCTGTTGAACCCGATGTGGTAGAACATCCGCGAGGACGACTCGACTTTCGTCATCCCCGGTACGTCGGGGATGTTCGCGATCGCACTCGCCCCGAGCATCGAGGCTGTGACGTCGGCGTTCCCACTCATGACACGTTCGACGGAGGACTTGCTGCCGGGATCGATACTGAACCGGATCTCCTCGACGGTCGGCTCGGGGAGGTCGACGTCCTCCCGGAGCGTGAAGTGGTCGTCGAACCGTTCGAGCGTGAGGTACTCGCGCTCGGTGCTGTCCACGTACCGGTACGGCCCGCTGCCGGTCGGGGGGATGTTGTCCATCGTGACGAGTCCCCACGTGCCTTGCGGAGCCGAGAAGTCGTCGTTACTGGAACGGTCGACGACCTGGGCGCGCCACCGGTGTTTCGGCAATATCGGGACGGTAAGCGCTCGCTCTCCGACCTCGGTTCCAGTCGTCATGGAGATCGTGAGCTGATACTGGCCGTCGGGATCGATCCAGTCGATCGCCGAGACGGGGCCCTGATAGCGGGGTGCCGGAGACGGCACGTCGGCCCGGCCGAGCGAGGTGTCGGCGAGGAACTGGTACGTGAACGCGACGTCCTGGGCGGTGACCTGTTTTCTGTCGTTGGGTTCGCTATCGTGAAAGAGACAGTCCTCACGAAGCGTGACCGTCGCCGTTGCGGATCCGTCCTCGTCTTCGATCCACTCGACGTCCTTGGCCAGCCACGGGATCAGTTCGCCGTCCCGTTCGGTCAACAGTGAGTCGTACAGCAGGTCGATCGTCGTCCCGCGCTCGCGGAGAGTCGACGAGAGCGGGTTGAGATTCCGGGATATACGGGAGTCGGTGACCAGCGCGTGGAGTTGCGCCTCCTCGGCCTGTGGATCGAGTCCCAGATAGCCCGAGCGCTTCGCGAGGTGACCGTCTTCCCAGCCCTCGAACCGATCGGTTCTGGCGACCCGGACCTCGTCCGGGATGCAGATCGGGACGAACGGCTGTCGGCGGGCGATCGCCTCGAGCAGGTCCGTCACCACTTCTTTCCGCTCTTCACCGTCGGCCCGCCGCTGTTCTTCGAGGAGGTCGTCGACGCGGTAGTCCGTGTACCCGAACGGGTTCTGCCAGCCGGCCTCGCTCGCGTACGAGGAGTGGAGGGCCTCGTAGAGGAAGTCGGGGTCGTAATCGGCGGGGTGGCGGCCGACGTAGCAATCGAAGTCGTGCTCGATCAGCACTGCTTCCAGAAACTCCGCTCGCGACCGCATCTCGACGGAGACGTCCATCCCGACCGCCTCGAGGTTGTCCGCGAGGTGGGTCGCGATCTGGACGTTCTCCCTGTCGCCGTCCGCGGGGACCGTCAGGATGGAGAGCGAGAATTGTTCGCCTCCAGCGTCGTTGACGACGCTTCGAACGCGGTCGATGCAGCCGCTGGTCGAGAGGGCGAGTCCGGCTGCGCCGGCGGCTAGGACCGATCGTCGGCTGACGCCGTCAACGGAGTTGGTCGAATCTCGATTCATTCCAGTGTATATCCCTGATTCGCATTTGATATATAACAATTTTGTGTCCTCTGGACGGATATGGGGAAGGGGAATCCGTCAGGAGAGCTACCTATGCGTGTTGTTGACGTGATTTTGAGTTAGTTCCTCGCGTGGACTGACTCGCCGATAATATTTAAGTAGCTGCCGCCCAACTTTCCCGAGATCGATTTCGGCGGCTATTACACGGGCCCGCTCTCCGAGTCGCCGTCGACGAGACGGATCCGCGGCGAGTCGATCAGGGAGAGACTGAAAGCGTTACTGCACCGGCGTCCGACGTCGGCGTTCCGCTCTGAGCGGGGCGCCGACGGAGCGCAACACCAATAGGGTGACCAGCGAAAGGATTCCCCATGGGGATCGCCGCCGAGCGAATCGATCGATTGCACGACCTCGCTCGAGCGGCGGCTGCCGAGGGCGATCACGATCGGGCGCGATACTACGTGCGCCTGGCCCGGCGGGTCGCGGAGCGAAACCGGCTCACGCTACCCAGACAGTTCCGGCGGTTCACCTGCGACGAGTGCGACGCGTACCTCCGGCCGGGGCAGAACGCCCGCGTCAGGCTCCAGGACGGCCACGTCGTCGTCACCTGTGACTGTGGCGCACAGGCGCGATATCCGTACGAGGACTGACCGGGCGCCGCTTCGAGAGCGATCGGAGTGGCTGCCCGACGTCCGGCGGACGGCGGCGTTCCGTTTCGCGAAGATTGAAACGGTTCGCACCGTTATGCGGCGCTATGGACGAAGCAGAGCGCAGGCGGCAGGCACACGACCTCGACGTTACCGTCTGGGTCGGCAAGAGCGGTATCGCGTCCGTCGTGGACGAACTCGACGACCAGCTATCCGATCGAGACCTCGTAAAGGTCAAATTCCTGCGGGCCGCCCGGGCGGGAAGTTCGACCGACGAGAAGGCGGCCGACCTCGCGGACAGGGTCGGGGCGGAACTCGTCGACACCCGGGGCCACACCGCAGTGATGTACCGATGAGCGCCGGCCTCCTGCAGGCGGACCCCCAGCTCGGCCCGATCGGCCGCGCGCTCGTCGACGCGGGACTCACCGCGGCCCAGGCGGCGAGCGCGGAGGGTGCGATCAGGTTCGTCGTCGCGTTCGTCGCCATCTGGACGATCGGCCGACTGGTCGTGATCCCACTCACCCGGCGAGCGATGGAGAGGCGCGACCTCGACAGACACGCCCAGAACCCGCTGTTGATGATCACCCGGTTCGTCGTCGTCTTCGTCGCGATTGCCGTCGCGTTCGGCTTCGCCGACTACGGCAACTTCCTGGTGTCGATGGCCGGTATCGCCGCGGCCGGGGCGCTCGCGGTCGGTCTCGCGATGCAGAACGTGATCTCGAACTTCGTCGCGGGCGTGTTCATCTACACCGACAGGCCGTTCAAGATCGGCGACTGGATCGAGTGGGACGACGGGACCTACGCGGGCGTCGTCGAGGACATCAGCCTCCGGGTCACGCGCGTCCGGACGTTCGACAACGAACTGCTGACGGTTCCGAACTCCGAACTCACCGGGGGCGTCATCAAGAACCCGGTCGACGCGGAGAAACTCCGCCTGAAGTTCGTCTTCGGGATCGGCTACGGCGACGACATCCAGCAGGCGACGGACATCATCGTCGACGAGGCCGAGCGCCACCCCGAGATCATGGGCGATCCCGCGCCGTCGGTCCGCCTGACGGAACTCGGCGACTCCGACGTCGGACTCCAGTCGCGGTTCTGGATTTCGGACCCCTCGCGCGCCGACTTCGTCCGGATCAAAGGCGAGTACGTCACCGCGGTCAAACGACGGTTCGACGAGGACGGGATCGACATTCCCTACCCCGTCCAGACGCTCGAGGGTGGTCTCGAACTCGGCGGCCGGCAGAACATCGCCGAACCAGCCGAGTAACTCCGGTCCGTACTCCTCGTTCTAGCTGGTATCGTCCGTCTCCGCCCCCGTCGTCGAGACGAGGTAGACGCCGGCGGCCATCACCGCTCCACCGAGGACGAACCGGGAGCCGAGCGATTCGCCGAGCAGCGTCGCCCCGAAGAGCGCGCCGACGATCGGCTGAACGAAGAAAAACGCCGAGATGACGCTGGCGTCGACGTACTCCATCCCCTTGTACCAGAGGTACCACGCCGCTGCAGTCCCGAACAGACCGAGGTACAGCACTGCGACGAGCAACGTCGGCGTCGGCTCGATCGCTCGCAGCGAGGCGTCGGTCGTCGCGACCTCGATCGGGACGAACGCCGCGAGCATCGGAACCGACGCAGCCGTCGAGTACGCCGCCGTCTCGAGCGCCGAATAGCGATCGATCAGCGGTTTTCCCCAGACGGTGTACCCGGCCCACGTCGCGCTCGCGATCAGGAGCATGCCGATGCCCGTCGTCGCGGTTCCGGCCAGTTCCGCGGGATCGTACTGCCCGGTGAGGACGACGATCGTCCCGGCGGTCGCGACGCCGATGCCCACGACGAGCCGTCGGGAGAGCCGTTCCCCGAGAAGCGTCACGCCGAGGAGCACGGTGAAGATCGGCGTGAGGACGGTGATGAGCGATCCCTGGCTCGCCGTGGTGAGGGCAGTGCCGACGAACTGAGTCGAAAGCGACGCGGCGACCATGGCGCCGAGACCGGCGAATCCGAGCAGATCGCGCCGGGAGAACTGCCGGCGCGGAGACGTCAGGCGGACGACGACGAGCAGCGCCATCGCGCCGACGACAACCCGCAGGAACGCGAGCGTCAGCGGCGGCACGGCGTCGAACCCCCACTTGCTCACCACGTAGAGACCGCCCCAGAGGGCGGCCGCAGCGAGCGGTGCCAGCGCAAACAGGTAGGTCGAGGCGATCGCAAGCAACGGGCGCGCCGCAGACTTCGGCTTCGAGTGCTCGGTCACGTAGACGAGTACGCACCACCCGCGAATCGGTGCTCCCGTTAGAATGTTAACCCCGGTGGACCCACACCGCTCAGTCGACGCGGGTCCGATCGCGTCGCTCGCTCGTCTCGAGCGCGGTCACCGTCGGTGCCAGGAGTTTTCGCTCGGCGCGCCGGAGGGTTTTCGAGACGGCGGCGTCAGAGATGTCGAATTCCGCGGCGAGGTCGCCGAGCGTCGTTGCCCGCGGCACGTCGTAGTAGCCCGCGTCGACGGCTCGGCGAATCGTCTCGCGTTCGGTCGCCGTCAGTCGGCGCGATCCCTCGAGCACCGTCGTCCCGACGCTGTCGGCCCGGACGTTCGCGAGGACGGTCGCCGGATCGACGCGCTGTCGACTCCGGACCTCGTACTCGTCCTCGTGGGATTCGAGGGCCGCGAGCGTCCGATCGGCGTCGGCGTCGGCGTCGAATCCGATCTCCCAGCGTTCGCTTCCGCCGACGTTCTCGAAGGGGCCGGTGAGGTAGCCGTCGTGTTCGACGACGGTCCCCATCACGTTCGTCGTTCCTAACGTGACCCGTGCTCGCGCCGTGTGTCCCTGTTTCGCGAGGAGGTCGAACGACGTGGTCTCCTCGTGGGCCCGGATCACGTTCAGCCCGCGTTCGACGGCGGTCCGATCGCTCCCCTCGGCGAGCACGCGGAGTTCGAGCCGCGATCGATCGTGGTGGTAGTGCCAGTGAGGCGTCACGAACGCCACGTCGTGGGCTGCACTCGCCGCGCTCAGCGGACAGTCACACTGCCGGACGGTAAGCGCGAGATTGATCATACGAACCCCTCGTGACGAACGATCAATCCTGTTGCGGTCGTCGATCGATCGGAATCGCTGGCGAACTTGTTAGAGTATCGGCATCGCGCAGTGGCTTTTACCGAGCGACGCGACGGCGTGCAGCAGCGATGCTGCCGTCGTCGCTGAGCGCAGCGTAAAAGGTCGGTATGAATGTGTGGAAGCCGCGATTGCCCGACGTTCCGGTCGGGGGAATCCCGGTTGCCTTCTCCACCCCGCGACCCGTCGAGCGACAGGTGTCCGGCGGTCCACTGCTCGCTTCCGCGCCTGATGGGCTGTCGCCGGTTAACCACGATGGGGCGTCCCTGCGGACGGCCACCGTGGACCGCTGTCCCCGACGGACGAGGCTTCCACGTTGGCTCCCGGGGCCCCGGCCGGTCTGACCGGACGCCCGCGGTGTTCGGTCCCCGCTAAAGGCCATACTGCGGGTTACGAGCAGGGCCTAACTGCCCGACCTATCCAGAAGTACATAGCGGGTTACTACTTAAGGGCCTTTCGCCTCTCGATCGCCCGACTGCGCGGGCAATCGCGACTGCGGCCCGAGCGATCGCGACTGCGGCCCGATCGTAGGGTGGAGTCGAGGCCGGACGCTACCGATCCGGCGGCGGATCGTTACGCCTCGCCCTCGGCACCCTCCAGCACGTCGCCGAACCCGCCGGCTTCGAACGCCTCGCCTGCCTCGGGCGAGACCTCTTCGATCGCCCGCTCGAAGTGGTCGGCGGTGAGTTCGATCGCCTCGACGTCTCCCTTCTCGCCGGCCGCCTCGGCGTGGACGTGTTCGCGGACGGCGATCGTCGCGGCCTCGCGACAGACCGCCTCGACGTCCGCGCCGGTGTAGCCCTCGGTCTCGGCCGCGAGGGCGTCGAGGTCGACGTCGTCGGCGAGCGGCCGATCGCGGGTGTGGATCGCGAAGATCTCCCGGCGCGCGTCCTCGTCGGGTTCGCCGACCTCGACGTGGCGATCGAGTCGGCCGGGTCGAAGGAGCGCGTCGTCGATCAACTCGGGACGGTTGGATGCGGCGACGACCACGACGTCCTCGAGTTCCTCGAGCCCGTCGAGTTCCGTGAGGAGCTGTGAGACGACGCGTTCCCCGACGTTGGAGTCGCCGACGCCGCGCCCGCGTTCGCTCGCGAGCGCGTCGATTTCGTCGAAGAAGATCACGGTCGGCGCGTTGGCGCGGGCCTTGTCGAAGACGTCGCGGACGGCACGTTCGGACTCGCCGACGAACTTGTCGAACAGTTCGGGGCCCTTGACCGAGATGAAGTTCGACCGGGACTCGTTGGCGACGGCCTTCGCCAGCAGGGTCTTGCCGGTGCCCGGCGGGCCGTACAGGAGAACCCCCTTGGCGGGGCTCAAGTTCACCCGCTCGTAGGCGTCGCCGTGCTCCAGCGGCCACTGGACCGCCTCGCGGAGTCGGCCCTTGGCCTCCTCCAGGCCGCCGACGTCGCCCCAGGTGACGTCGGGGACCTCGACGAAGACCTCGCGCATAGCGGAGGGTTCGATCCCCCGCAGCGCGCGCTTGAAGTTGTCGGCGGTGACCTCGATCGCCTCCAGGGCCGAGGCCGGGATCTCCTCGTCGTCCTCGAGGTCTAGCTCGGGCCGAATCCGACGCATGGCGGTCATCGCGGCCTCCTTCGCGAGGTTCTCGAGGTCGGCTCCGACGAACCCGTGAGTGTTCTCGGCGTAGCGTTCGAGGTCGACCTCCTCGGCGAGGGGCATCCCGCGAGTGTGGATCTGCAGGATCTCCTCGCGACCCGCGACGTCGGGGACGCCGATCTCGATCTCCCGATCGAACCGGCCGGGTCGGCGGAGTGCGGGATCGATCGCGTCCACGCGGTTGGTCGTGCCGATGACGGTGATCTCGCCGCGCTGTTCGAGGCCGTCCATCAGCGAGAGCAGTTGGGCGACGATCCGCCGTTCGACGTCACCTTGGACGTCCTCGCGCCTGGGCGCGATCGAGTCGAGTTCGTCGATGAAGACGATCGCCGGCTCGTTCTCCGCGGCTTCCTCGAAGACCTCGCGGAGTTGCTCCTCGCTCTCGCCGTAGTACTTCGACATGATCTTCGGGCCGGAGATGGTCTGGAAGTAGGCGTCGATTTCGCTGGCGACCGCCCGCGCGATGAGGGTCTTGCCGGTGCCCGGCGGGCCGTGCAGCAGGACCCCCTTTGGCGGTTCGATGCCGAGCGTCCGGAACAGCTCGGGGTGGCGCATCGGCAACTCGATCATCTCGCGGACCTGTTCGAGTTCGTCGTCCAGCCCCCCGACGTCCTCGTAGGTGACGGTCGGCGTCTCGGTCCCGGACTCGTCGTCGGTCCCGAGCGGGCCCTCGGCCTCGATCGAGAGTTCGTCGGGCGAGCGATCGACGACTTCGATATCGGTCCCGCTTCCGACGACGACCGTGCCGCTCGGTTCGGTATCGACGACGGTGATCGGGAGCCGACGCCCGGAGCGGGTCGACAGGAGCCCGAACCCGAGCGACAGCGAGAGCTGGTCGCCGGGGTTGACGGCGCGCTCGGAGAGTTCGTCTTTCAGGTAGGAGCCGACGTCACCCTGGAGCCGGACGTTCTCCGGGAGCGCGACCCGGACGCGTTCGGCCGGTTCGACCTCGGCGGGTTCGACCGCGACGGTGTCGTCGATCCGGGCCCCGGCGGCCCGCCGGAGCCGGCCGTCGATGCGGACGATACCCCGACCCCTGTCTTCGGAGCGACCGGGCCAGACGCGGGCGATGACCCGGCCCTCGCGGCCCTCGATCGCGACGAACTCGCCACTGGAGACGTCGAGTTCCGCCATCGCGGCGCGGTCGATCGAGGCGAGGCCACTGCCAGCGTCTTTTCGTTTGAGGGGTTTTACTCGGAGGCGCATGGTTCGGATGCTCGTGGCTGGTTCGACGCTGTGGCGACGGAACTGGAACCAGTGTGAGCGGTCGGTGCGCCGGAAACTAACGCGCCGACGCGGAGGGGATAGCTCACCGGCGGGTGCCGGGAGGCGATGCACGTGCGGCGGTCGGTGACCCCGCGCGAGGACGACGGTCGGAGACCGACCCGATCGTTAGCCCTCGACTGGGATCTCCTTGCCGCGGGTCGTCGCCCCCGCGATCGGCAGGGAGATCTCGAGGACGCCGTTGGTGTACGCCGCCGAGATCTCCTCGTCGACGATGTCCTTGGGGAACCGGAACCGGCGGTGGTAGGTCTGCTTTCGGCCGCGCTCGTCGTCGACGTGTTCGGCGGCGACGTTCAGGACGCCCTCGTCCCACGTCACCTCGATCTCGTCGGTCTCGAAGCCCGGCATGTCGACCGTGAGGACGAATTCGTCGTCCTCCTCGTACAGTTCGTAGTCGTTGCTTCCCTGGTCACCGAACAGACGAGAGGGCATGTCGAGGCCCTGGGTCCAGGTGCTTGGTGTCGGTCGGAGCACCATCGCTGGTCACCTCGTTTCCATTTGGCGATTGTATGCGGTTCGTAATAAATCTAACGAATTATGACATATAGTAACAAACAACATCATCCGCGTGATGGCGTCCGATCGGGCCGACGATCGGATGTCGTGGCCGGGTCGCGACGGCGGCCGTTCCCTGACGGTATCCTCGATCGGATCTGGCCGAGGAAAAGGCCCATTAGTCAGTCGATACATTTCTCGGGTATGGGACTTGGCAGTACGGCAAAGAAGATTCAGGGCCTCTCGGAGCGCGCCGAGGCGATGTACAGACAGGTACAGGAACTCCAGCAGCGGATCACGAACCTGGAGGAAGAGGTCGACGACACCCACGACACGGTCTCCCGGATGGACCACCAGTTGACCGAACAGCGGGAACTCCTCCTCGCGATCGCCGACGAACACGGACTCGACGGCGAGGAGATCCTCGCCAGAGCGGCGATCGACGAGGCCGACGAACTCGCGGACGAGGACGACGCTGGTGCCGAGGACGTCACTGACGGCGAGGACGATGCTGGTTCGGGGGACGCCACCGACACTGAGGACTCGACGGCAAACGGCGAGGCGGGAGAAGCGAGCGAAACCAGCGCCGAGTAGACCGAGAACGGCGACAGCGATCGTCGCCGGCCGAGTCCAGGCGGCGTCCGGTCGGGGTCCGGATTTCGAACGCATCAGTAACAGCTAACAACCGGGGCAACATTTGCCAGAACGATGACTACCCACGAGCGACCGGTGGACTCGGTGCTGGAGACGATCGGTCGGACGCCGCTCGTTCGCCTCCACGACGCACCGGGCGACGTCAGGATCTACGCGAAACTCGAGTCGTTCAATCCGGGCGCGAGCGTCAAGGACCGCATCGGCCGGTACATGTTAGAGCGCATGCTAGAGCGGGGCGACGTCCCGGCCGGCGGGACGATCGTCGAGCCGACCGCCGGCAACACGGGGATCGGACTCGCGATCGCGGCCGAACAGCTCGGTCTCGACGCGATCTTCGTCGTTCCGGAGCGGTTCAGCGTCGAGAAACAGCAGTTGATGGGTGCCCTCGGTTCCGAGATCATCAACACCCCCACCGAGGACGGGATGGACGGCGCGATCGAGCGCGCCCACGATCTCGCGGCGGAACTCGACGACGCGGTCGTCCCACAGCAGTTCTCGAACCCCCTGAACACCGAGGCACACTACGCGACGACCGGGCCCGAGATTTACGAGGCGCTCGACGGCGACGTCGGCGCGGTCGTCGCGGGCTGTGGGACGGCGGGAACGCTCATGGGAATCGCCCGCTACGCCCTCGAACGGGAGCCGGACACGTACGTCGCGGCGGTCGAACCCGAGGGGTCGCTCTACGGCGAGTTCCTCGGCGAGGACCGCGAGGAAGGCGAGTACAAGATCGAGGGGATCGGGACGCACAACGTCGAAACGAACGAACTCTTCGAACCCGACCTCGTGGACGACGTCTACGCGATCCCCGATCGGGTCGCCCACGAGGAACTGAAACGGCTCGCACGCGAGGAGGGCCACCTCGTCGCCTCGAGTGCGAGCGCGGCGAGCGTCGCGGCGAAACGCGTCGCCCGGGCGATCGACGCGGGGACGATTGACGCCCCCTCCGACACCGTCGTGACGGTCTTCCCGGATTCGAGCGAACGCTACCTGTCGAAGGGGATCTACCGCTCGTTCGAGGAGTGGTCGTCGTAGTCAGGTGCCACCGGGGAGGGGCCTACGACGGCGTTTCCAGTCCGCCGATCGCAGAGAGCGTGGCTTCCAGTTCGGTGCCCCGTTCCGTCAACTCGACGTGGCCGCGCTCGTGATCGTAGTCGACGACGTTCGCGCCGTTCAGTTTCGGGAGGTGGACGTGGTACAGCAGGGTGTGGATTTCAGTGACGAGGTCGCCGGGGACATCCGTGATCGGAGCGTCGTGTTCCCGAACGGCGAGATCCGTCGCGAGATCCTGCACCGTCACCCGCCGGTCACGGTCCGCGAGAAGGGTGAGAAGCGCCCTGCGACGATGGTTCTGGCAGAGATCGAACGCGGTATCGAGCGGTAGTGACTCCCGTCTCATAGGGTTCGTACGCCGGGGTGGTAGATGAGGAGATATACTGTTATCACAGTCCTTTTTATACAGGTGGGCCCCGACCGGGGTGACTGGGGAGCCATCCGGTGGACGGGACACGATCCCCGTTCGATCCGGGTGATCGGCGGCACCGCTCCCGGTCACCGCGTCTCCGTGCCCTCCTCGGCTGGCGGCGTGACGATCAGCGTCTCCCCGATCAGCGACTGGTAGCCCCGGTGGAGTCGCTGGGAGAGCGACTGCTGGCTGATGCCGAGTTCGGTCGCGACGTCGGTGAGCGAGACGTCCGAGGACGTGAAGTAGTCCAGTTCCCACGCGGTCACCAGGGCGTCGTGTTGTTTCGGCGTGAGTCCGTACCGTCTGCTCGTTCGCGGCTGTGTGAGTTCGTGAAGCCGGCTCAACCGGAACGGAATGGCGTTGTCGTTACAGTAGGTCTGGAACTGATCGAGTCGGTCGTGATCGTCGAACCGCATCTGCAACTCCCACCGGTCGCCCTCCCCGGTCGCCTCGAGGATCGTCGCGCCGACCTGCGTGTACGCGTAGACGATCGTCTCGACGTTTTCCGTCCAGTTCGCGCGATAGAGCGTGGCTCGATCGAACTCGTCGAGTCGGTGAAGATCCTCGATGGTCGGGTCCCCCTCGACGGCGGTCTCGAACCTCTCGAGTCCGCTGCCGGACACCCAGAAGTACGGCGTCAGGACCTCGTCGGCTGCCACGACTCGCTCGATCTCGACGGTCGTCTCCGGGACTGCCTGTAACGTCCGGTAGAGCGCGAAGACGTCCGACGGCACGTGAAATTCGGCGAAGAGACTCATGGGTTCTGCAGGCAGGCAGCGGTGATAAGGGGCCGGGATCTGGGCAGGGGATCCGACTGGCCGTCCCGGAGGGAGCCGATCCGGTCGACGCACGGAAATTCAGTCGTGATTCCAGGAGTCGGTCGTCCCACCGGGTTTCGATCGCAATTCCGGGATTCAGTCGTCCCACCGAAGATCGATCCGCGAAGACCGACAACGGTAACTGCCGTCCCGTTGCGAGTGGGTCTATGACCCTGATCGTCGAGTTCGTACTGGGGTCGCCGATCCTCCGGGAGGCATCGAAGGAGATCGAGCGGCGCACGATCGAAGATATCACCCAGCCGGCGACGGGACCGGCGAAGGTAATCTTCTGGGCGTACGGGGACGCGTTCGAGGCGTTCGAATCTGGACTCGACGCGGACGAAACCGTAGACGAGTACTCGTTGATCGATAAGACGGCCGATCGGCGACTGTACCGGGTGACGCTGTCCGACCGGGGGATGGAGTGTCTGACCTATCCGCTCGCGGTGGAACACGATATCACGTTTCTCGACGTCACGGGCTTCGAAGAGACCGAGATTCGGGCCAGGGTCCCATCGAGGGAGGCGCTGGCCGCGTACCGCGACGGCTGCCGAGAGAAAGAGATCCCTTTCCGCCTCCAGCGAATTTACCAGGAAGAGCCCGTGGACAGCGATCGGTACGGACTCAGCGATCGGCAGCGAACGGCACTCCTCGCTGCGCTCGAGGCCGGGTACTTCGCCGTCCCCCGAGACACGACGCTCTCGGCGGTCGCCTCGAAACTCGACATCTCCGATCAGGCGCTGTCGGCCCGAATTCGGCGCGGCCAGGCCAATCTGCTCCGGAATACGATCGCGCTGGATCGCGACCCGACTTAAAGAGTTTACCACTCAACCCCGTTCGTTTCCCGGGAGGCACCGGTAGAAGTGGTACTGGAATGTCCACCTCTGACTCACAACCGATTAGCGAATCGTCCGATGCGGCCCCGGAACGACCGCCCAGCGAGGCAGTGATCGACGCCGTCGCGACGGCATCGGGGATCGACGCGATCGAACTCGCGGGGGAGTTCGGGCCGCTCTACGACGCGATCGATCCGACTGCACTCGACGCGCTGTTCGATCGAGAGGACGCGATCGGCTCTGTCAGGTTTCACTACGCCGGCTATCAGGTTGCAGTCGACCACGAAGGCCGGATCGAACTCACTGGCGCCCCAGATACGTAAGCCCCACATCGTCGCTCTCTGCCCGCCCCGTTCGCGCTCACGTCGTCACCCTTCCCCCGCCGTGCTCGAATCCACGCAGTCACCTCTACTCGTGTCGCCTCTTACTCGTGTGGAACGGTTCGATCGGCAAATCGCGCCGGGACAGCACCGACGATGGTGGCGAGGACGGCCCCGACGATCGTGCCGTAGACGAGGTGACCGACGGCGAAGGTAGCCGCACCGACGAGTTCCGCGGCCGGTCCCGGCAACGGGAGGTACGGGAGCGGGAGAACCGCCACGCCGGCCTGACTGACCGCGACGGGAAGGATCAGGCCACCCGCGAGGATCCCGAGCACCGCGCCGAAGGCGATCCCGGCTCCGACGTAACTCTCGAACGTCCCGACGAACTCCGCGACCGCGGGGCGCGAGACGATCGTCGCGAACGCGATCCCGAACAGGATGCTCAGCGCGAGGTGGACGAGCCACCCGGCGACGATCGTCGACGAACCGATGAGCGCACCCAGGATCTCGAAGACGTTCGGTCCGAGCTGGAGGACCAGTCCCATCCCGATGCCACCGGCGAGGCCTGCCGTGAGACCGCCGGTCAGGACCTCGACCCCTTCGAGATCATGGTTGTTATTCACACCCATGGCTGTTGGTACCCACTCGAGACGAATAATGCTAATTCCGAGAAAGCGAACGGTTAACTGACACCGATTGCGGCGGGGCCGGCCAGGGATCGATCGCCGCGAAACGTCACCGAGAGGCACAGAGAGAGGGAGCCGAAAGAAACACGACCGCGAGGCGGAGGGGGGGAGCCGAAAGGATGGGGGACGATCGATCGATTCGCCGCCGGGATTTAACTGTCCGAACCGATCCGTCTGAAGCCTTACCGACGAGTCGGTCGAAGGCGACCGTATGCAGATCACCGACGTCACCCAGCATCACCTGCAGCACTCGATGGAGGGGTCGTTCGAGCCGACGTGGATCCCCGGCTATCCGCAGGGGAGCCACGAGGTCGAGTTGTTCGAGGTTGAGACCGACGCGGGAATCACGGGCCTGGCCGCGAGCCCGAGTTTCGCAGGTGGGCTCGACTACGCCGACGCGCTCTCGGTCTTTCTGGTCGGGGAGGATCCACACGACGTTCGGGGGATTCGGCGCAAACTCGACAGCGTCAACCTCGTCGGACCGCGGCCCTGGCACCTCGAAATCGCGCTGTGGGACGTCATCGGGAAAGACGCCGGCAAGCCAGTGTACGAACTGCTCGGCGGGACCGGCGACCCGATTCCGGTCTACGCGAGCACCGGCGAGGTCCAGCCCCCCGAGGATCGTATCGACTACGTCCGCCGGCGCGTCGAGGAGGGGTTCGACGCGGTCAAACTCCGGGTGACGAGCGTCGACGACGTCGCGATCGTCCGCGAGGTCAGGGAGGCGTTCCCCGACCTGACGCTCATGGTCGACGCCAACAAGGGCTGGTCGGTACGCGTGATGGAGCACGAGGAGCACTGGAGCTATCGGGACGCCCTCACGGTCGCCCGCGAACTCGAAGCGATCGGCGGAGTCGCCTGGCTCGAAGAACCGCTCCCACGCCACGATTACGACGGCTACGCCCGTCTCCGGGATGCGACTGACGTCCCGATCGCGGGCGGCGAGTTCAACGACGGGATCTTCCAGTTCCGGGAGTTCGCCGAGCGGGACGCGCTCGATATCTATCAGCCCGACGCGGCGCTCGCGACGGGCGTCCTCGGCGCCACCGAAGTCGCCAGCACGGCCCGGGAGACGGGTGCGCAGTTCGTTCCGCACACGTGGACCAACGGAATCGGCTTCGTCGCGAACCTCCACGTGATCGCGGCGGTCGACGCGCCGTGGTGCGAGTACCCGCTGGAACCGCCGTGGACCCCCGCAGTCCGGGATTTCATGCTTGCCGAACCGATCGAACAGGCGGACGGAACGATCGCGCCGCCGTCGGGGCCGGGACTCGGCGTCGAACTCGATCGCGGCGTCCTCGCCGAAGCGGAGGCGGAGGAGTGACCGATCAGGTGGAATTCTACGATCGCGATCGGTTCGACGTCGTTCGGCGAACCGACGACACTCTCCGGCCTCGCCGCCGGCGTCTGGACCGACGACCTCGAGACGGCTCACGAGATGGCCGCCGACCTCGGGGCCGGGACCGTCTGGATGACCACGTACAACGACCTGCTCGATTCCGCACCGCACGGCGGTTACGAAGGGAACGGGATGGGGTGCGAACTCGGCGACGAGGCCATCGCAGACTACTCGGAGGTCAAGACGGTCAAGACGAACCTCGGCGACGTCCCGAACGTCGGCTGATCGATCCCGGCCGGATCGTCGGCGAGACCTGTTCGCTCGGCGACGTTCCCGACGTGATCGAGCGCCTCGGCGAGTACGACACGATGGGGATCCCGGTCTGCGACGAGTTCTGACCGTCGGCGGTTCACTTAAAGATCCACTTCCATTCGGGAGAAGGGGTAACGGAGTTTCAGTCGACTCAGTTCGTATGGCAATCGCACTCCCGAGCGAGGCGGACGAGTGGATCGACGCGTGGCAGACGACCCTCAACGAGTCCGACGAGTACGGCGACGTCGGCGAGGGATGGGGCGTCGGGTTCAACGGGGACTTTCTCTTCGAGATCCTCCCCGACAAGACCTACGACGGCGACACGCTCTCCCTCTTCGTCGGACTCGAGGACGGCGAGTGTACCGAGGCCTACCGGACCGACGATCCCGAGGGCGAAGACTGGGGCTTCGCGTTCCGCGGCAACTACACCGACTGGAAGGCGCTCGTCCGCGGGGACGTCGACGCCGTCGAGGGTATGATGAACGGCCAGTTCGACCTCGACGGCGACATGCAGAAAGTGCTGCAGTACAGCGACGCCGCGGTCGTCATGACCGCGAACGCGGGCGAGATCGACACCCGATTCGAGTACTGAATCGTCGGTTCGGTCCTGAACCGTGGGTGCGGTTCTGGAGGGACGGTCCTGGAGACACGAACTGCACGGTGGCGGGCACACACCGCAGTCGAGCCCCCGATCGACCGGTCCCCGGTGGGCGACGGTAGGCTTATTAGACGTGTCACTGAATGGCAACAAAATGAAGACGGTGCGACTCCGCCTCCGGCCGCCCGAGGGATCGTTCCCGGGGGTCGACGCCGTGTTCGCGACGACCGAGGGAGTCGACCGCGAGGCACTCGTGCACTTCGAGTGGCTCGGTGATGGGACGTACTCGATGCTGTACCGACTCGCCGTCGAACCGGGCACCGAACTCGACGACGTGCTGGCGTCTCACGAGGAGGTCATCGACTACGATTTCGTCGCGTCGGGCGATCGCGAGCGGTACTGCTACGTCCACGTCGAGGAACGCGAACTGCTGTCGGAACTGCTCGCGATCGCGGACGCACACGCACTCGTACTCGAACGGCCGATCCGGTTCGTCGACGGCGACGCGGTCCTGACGGTCGTCGGCGACGCGAGCGCGATTCGGGACGCCTACCACGACGCGACCGGGACGATCGACGTCAGCATCGAGTGGTCCGGCGGCTACGAGCCCGGGAAATCCGACGCGCTCGGACGGCTCACCTCTCGCCAGCGCGAGGCCGTCCGGACGGCCTACGACCTCGGTTTCTACGAGACGCCCCGTCGGACCAGCTACGAGGAGATCGGCGACGAACTCGACTGCGCCCCGAGTACGGCCAACGAACTCCTGCGCCGGGCCGAAGCCACGATCGTTGCGGCGACGCTCGACGGCTAAGCACGCGGAACCGCTTCGGCGAACCGGACTCGGACTCCGGCCGCCAGGTGCCGGTGCTCGACCTTCACACAGCGGTCCTGCACGACGTCCCGCCCGGCCCGTTCTGCACGGGCGGCCGCCTCGTCGTCGCGGATCCGCCGCTGCGTCCAGATCTCGTCAACGTCGTCGCGCACGATCGCCTCGTCGACGATCCCGCTCACGTCCTCGCTGGGGCGAAAGATACAGACGAGATCGATCTCGTCGTCTACGTCAGCCAGTGAGTCGGACGCTTCGCGGCCGAAAATCTCGTCTGCGTGCGGGTTGACCGGGAGCACGTCGTAGCCGTGCTCGAGCAGGTACTTCGGGACGTCGTGGGCCGCTTTCCCCGGCGTACTCGAACAGCCGACGACGGTAACCGTCTCCGTTCGCGATTCGAGGATCTCTCGAACGGCTGCGTCGGTATCGACTGGCATATCCCACTTTCGGACTCGATCGGGAAACGTTCGCGAGACGAACTCGTCGATCGATCGTCGGTCAGGTTACCAGGAACGCGGGCAGGGTGAGAGCGCAGCGGTCAGGTGGGGAGGCCGACAGTCCGGATCTCGGGTTCGGACTCGTCTTCGTCCTCGCTCTCTTCGACCTCGATGACCGCGTCGAACAGCTGTTTGAGCGTGTTCATCATCTGGTCGTCGTGTGCCGACGAGTCGATGACGTAGACGCCGAAGGCGTCCGCACTCTGGATGCGGCCCGTGAAGACGTGGAGGAACCGGAAGACCGTCTGGAGGTTCGAGTACATCAGTAGGGTCGAGATCGAGTGCAGCAGCACCCGATTCTCGGTTAGCCCCCGTGCGTCGTGGAACTCCTGGAGGAACTCCGAGAGCTTGATCCCGATGCCGGTCATGTCGACGGGGGAGGAGGCGTACTTGATCCGTGGGTCGTCGACGACCGTGCCGATGCCCCGCTGTTTCGTGACGCAGTCGACGACGCCGACGTCGAAGTCCTCGGCCGCGACGTGTCCGGTGACCTCCTCGAGTACGTCGCCGCCGCTATCTTTCGTCGTTACGACGATCGACCCGTCGCCACGGTCGGCGCCGCTTGCGAGGACGTCGAGCGCGATTCGACGTTTACCCGTCAGTGGAGGACCCGCGATAAGTACGTTCGTCCCGGGATCGAGTTCGGCGTCCGGAAGGACGTCTGCGAGATCATACATACCGAATACTCACATCCATCTACAGCGTTGCGTCCACCGTCAGCGGAACCGCTGTCCGCACCGTCGTGTGGTACGAAGATGCAGCATCCAGCTTATAATACTTTTCATTAGCTATCCTATGGCAACTGACATTTCTTCCGGACCCTTTCCCGTTGGGGGTCGAGCGATCCGGTCGAAGGTATCTCAGCCGATCGTCGGGGCCGCAAGCGCCGCCCGTCCGACGATAAACGCGAGCGCCGCGAAGAACATCCCGTACTTGAGGTGTGACTGGCCCGCAGTCGGATTCTCGAAGCTCTCGTAGGCCGCGTACAGCATGATCGCGTCGGCAGGCACCACGACCAGCAGGTAGGCGAGGCCGAAGTACCTGAGCGCGTACGGGATCGGGCTGGCGAGGACTGCGAGGACGAGCAACGCCGTCGCGACGACGAGCGCACGCCGCTCGCCGATCGCGATCGGAAGCGTATTCAATCCCTCCTCGCGATCGCCCTCGAGGTCCTCCACGTCCTTGATGATCTCCCGCGTCAGCGTGGCCACCGCGGCCAGCAGAAAGAGCACGATCGCACTGGCGACGTTGCCGACCGCCGCCGCGCCGAACAGGAACGTACTGCCGACGAGGTACGCCACGAGCGCGTTGCCGACCCCGGGAAGTCCCTTGAACACCTCCGTGTAGGCCACCAGCGCGACGAGGTTGATCGCCGCGATCGCGATCGCCAGCGCCGGAAGGGTAAGCGCGAGCGCAACCGCACCCAGGAAGAGGACGATACTGAACGCGAGTGCCCCCCGCGGGCTGACGGCTCCTCGCGGAATCGCCCGATCGGGCTGGTTGATCCGATCGATATCCCGATCGAAGTAGTCGTTGATGGCGTTCCCGGCACCGACCGCCAGCCCCGTCGCACCCACCGCCGCCGCGACGGCGAGCGACTCGGCGGTCACGCCGCCGGCGACGAACGCCCCGATGAACGTCAGCGCGCTCGCCGCGATCACGTTCACCGGCCGCGTCAACTCGAGCAACCCGCGGCTCGTCTCCCCCGCTGTCATACCCGTGGGTGCTCAGTCGTCGTGGTTAAACGGTACGATCTGCCGGCGCACGCGTCTCCAGATCACAGCAACGCAGGATCACAGCATAGTTCGATCGGGCGTGTGGGACCTACCGCCACTCCTCCAGATCACAGAGGCCGTCCGTCTCGATGGAGAGCCACTTCGTCACCCGTTCGTCGCCGCTCGCGTCGACGGGAACGGCCGTCCAGACCGTCTCGTCGCCGTCGGAAAGCAACTCGAGCGGTGCCGTTCTACGCTGACCGTCCTCGGGTATCGGGGCCTCGTTCACCGTCATGGCACGACTGTCTCTCGTCTCGCCAGCACAAAGACCCCCGAAGGCGGTTTTCACTGTGTGAGAAGTAACTGGGATCGATCGGTGTGTCGGTGGCTGACGAAACCGATGCGAATCGTGTGACTTATACGGAGTCGGCAGGAAAATACGGGTGCGGGCGCTTAGCTCAGCCTGGACAGAGTACTTGGCTTCGGACCAAGCTGCCGCGGGTTCAAATCCTGCAGCGCCCATACATTTGAGGCGGGATAATCGCCATACAGCATGGCGATCATCGGGCGAATGGGTCTGAGTTTGCTTTCGTTCGATGGTCGAACGACGGGTGGTTTCCACCGGAGTTCGTGTACAGCCAATCTGGCCGCATTCGAGAAAATCAATCTCCGATTGCAGTGAGAACAACCTCTCACGAGTCGACTGGGTCCAGAATCACATTTGGCGGACGCGCTCGGTTGAGTACAGATTTCCCCGAAGCAGTAGGCACTCTCGTCAATCTGTTTCAGACCAGACGTGTCTGAACTTTCCGCTACCGGAGTCGCGCTGTGGTGTCTCTAACGCTTTCTCGATGCTAATCTCGGTGATACCGCGTTGGTCCAGAAACGTCTCAACGTCCTGCTCTACGTGGCCCCAGACGGTCCGTTCGTCGGAATCCTCGGTTACGTCGAGTTGTATGGTGAGCGTCTGCGGAGCTGTCTGAATTATCTGGGCCCGATGGACGCCCGGTACCTCCTCAACGACGCTCGAAATAGCCAGCGGGAACACGGGAACGCGCTCTCCCTCCTCCGTCTCGAAATGGAGCACATCTCCTTGTCGCCCCTCGATTTCTATGACCGGGAAGGGGCTTCCGCACGGGCACGGCTCCTCGTACATCGTGATGCTGTCACCGAGATCGTACCGAACGAGCGGTTGGATGCGATTTCCGAGGTTCGTGATCAGCACTGTCTCCGACGGCTCGCCGGGTTCGACCGGTCGATACTCCGAATCGACCGGTTCGAGGACGACCCAGTCCGTGTTTGCGTGCAGATTCCCGCGCTCACACTCGACCGCAATCGGAAAGAACTCCGTGGCCCCGTAGATCTCGCGTACCTCGCACTCGAAGCTCTCCCGTAGTTTGCGCTTCTCCGCGTCCGAAATCGGTTCTGCCGTCGGCGCGACGAAGGCGGGACTGATGTCGAGTCTCCCCTCCTGCTGCGCCCGCGCCAGTTCGACGAGGACGGTCGAGTATCCGACGAGGAACGCGGGTTGATAGCCGTTCAGGTCTGCAACGAGTTCGGCGAGAGGTCGAGTCGGGGAGAACAACCGAATTCGGTGCTGGAGGAATTTCGACTCGCGCTGTAACATTGCGATTCCGGAGGCACCGGCGAAGTGACCGCCGGTGACGGCTATCTCTGCGCCTTTGAAACGGTTCTTTCCGAGTTTCAGTATGGACGTCGTATCGAGTAACGCAGGTAGCGTCCATCGGTCGGGAAGCACGTTGATCAGCGTCAGCGCTGTCTCGTCCTGAACGAAGAAGCCCGGTTCGCCGGTCGTTCCCGAGGTCAACCAGACCGGATAGCGGTCGAGAAAGCGCTGGCCGATGGTCGATTCGTCGGCGACGAACGCGTCGATCTCGGCTTTCGTGAGCGCTGTGTCAGTGACCACGTCGTCGAAGTTCTCCATCAGCATCGGCTTGGTCACCGGCGGGAACTGTTCGAGGTCGGTACTGCCCTCGGGAACGTCTGCGTAGTGTCGCTTATAGAATCGAGACTGCCGCCTGACGAACGCCAGCAGGTCAGCCAGCCGTCCTCGTTGGCGGGCTTCGATATCCGAGCGGGTCCCCCGGTTGGCACGCCACACGTCGAGAGTGATCTTCCCTTTTGTAATTGGATTCATCGTGCTGGCTCCGAGAAGCGGGGTGGCTTCCACAGGCCGCGTCTCGTGTTCGGTTCCCACTTCGTTCTGAGCGGACTTTGTTCTTGACCTGGCTCTAGACGTCAGACGATGTCGCTAACGTCGCCTCTCCACGGTTCACCGTGCCCAGACAGCAGCACCACTTCGCCACAGGAGTCTAGTTTCCGTATCGACGAGCGCGCCTTCTCCGCGTCGTAGTGTATCGGCGGCAGCACCGTCGGCTCGGTGTGGCGGCCGGTTCGAACGTTATAGGTCATCAGGGCGTCGCCACAGAAGAGCACGTCTCTGTCGGAGAGGTAGAACGCGGACGAACCGGCCGTGTGGCCCGGGAGGTGGATGACCGTCGGATGTCCGGGAACGTCGAGGTCGTCGCCGTCTTCGAAGATCTCGAACGCCGTGAGTTGTGGCACCGACCCGACCCCGGAGCGAACGACCTCGACGAAGTACGCGAACGCCGAGGGCCTCCAGAGCTCCTTCAGGAAGCCGATAGGGGGGAGCGACCGTGAGACCGTGTTCGCGCGCTGGACGTCGGCCGGATGAATCCACACCGGAGCATCGGCGGCCTGTCGCAACCACTCGGCGAACCCGACGTGGTCCAAATCGCCGTGGGTGATGAGGATGGCCGCGACATCTCCCAACGTGTATCCAAGCCGTTCGATCCCCTCGACGAGTAGTTGCCAATGTCCGGGGAGTCCGGCATCGACGACGGTGAGCGCGTCTCCCTCCTCGACGACGTACCAGTTGATCCGACTCGTGCCGAACCGATACACCCCCTCGGCAACTTCTCGACCACAAATCAGATCCATACTGACTCAACGTATTGGGCAGCCATAAGCACGGGCGACGCGACGCCTGTCCCGTCCCGATGACAAACGTTGAGTCGTCTCGAACCGTACGGTCACATTACGAAAACTGGCAGATTCACTACGACAGCACGATCGGAGGCTCGTTCAGGTTCTGGATTCCTTCCTCGTTGCACCATCGGATGAAGTGGCCCAATCCTGAACGATGTGAATAGATCGTCGCTTGGGTTACACTGTTTTCACGGTCGGATAAGTACAGTTCGAGTGCGTGGTCGGGGTCGATTGATTCGGGACTCATTGATCGTCTCCACGCGGACCCCCGTTAGAAACTCCGTTTTGAAACGGCCGATATCGGCCGCCTCACGCCTGAAAGGACGATTCGTTCGACAGTCGAACTCAAGCCTGCAGCGCCCATCTGTTCAGGGGGTGTAATCGCCCGACAGCAGCGGGTTGATCCCTACTACGAACGCAGCGCCGTTGCTTTCGTTCGATGATCGAATGGACGAGTGGCTGCCACCGGGATTCGCGTACAGCCAAACTGGTCGGGACCGAGAAAATCAATCGCCGATCGATACACCGCCCTCTAAATAGGTTGTAAAGAGTATGGGTTTGACAACCTCAGCGATCGGTACGACTGCGAACTGACCGCTGAGACACCTACCAGTTCCAGACGATCGCCGTTATTTCGCCTCTTCGTCGAGTCGGAACGTCGCACGGACTGATTCTGGGAGGGGCGGTCGTGGGGACGTTTCGCGCCGCTCGATCTTTTCGGGCTTTCGCGCTTTCTGGTGAACGGTTCGCGCCATTGGGACGCCCTTGAGGTGGTTGAAGTCCCCGAGGATATCGGCACCACACTCGGTAAAGCCGTAGAATTTCCACGGCAAGCCGCGCTTTTCCTTGTTTGGGGGATACTCGTAGATCGCAAGGATGTCCGCTTCAACGAGCACGTCCAGTTGCTCTTCCACGGTCTTTTTCGATTTACTCGGGACGAAATGGTTGATTTCAGCCGCCGACGCGATGATTTTCGGGTGCCCCGCGAGTGCCTGAATGATGCTGTGTCGAGTTTCCTGTGACAGCAGCTCCATCCGCTCACGCTGCCGCTCTAAGGGTTTTCCTCGTTGTCGGCCTTAGAATGCGCGGCGATGTCGGCCATTGGTAACTGAACGTGCGATTGCGTGTCAAAAAACACAAGGGATCGATCTCCCTAAGTTAGACCAGTACGGTGATTCGAATGAGCCGGGAGCGAACGATCAGCTGAGCGCCTGCCGTTCCATGGCCTGCTGGAATCCGTTGTGCGTAACCTCCTCCAGCACAACGGCTTCGGAATCGTACACCTCGTAGACGGTCTCGGCCCACTCACGCACCGCCGGCGAGTCGGTATCAGCAAACACGCTGAGTTGCCTGGTGTCCGGCTCGCTGACTCCAATACCGACCCGATCGTCGAAAATAGCGAGTCCGAACGGGAGTTCGTCGTGTAGCTGGACCGTCAGATAGCCGCTCGCACATGCCTCTATGCATTTCTCCGGATAGCCGTCAATAGTGTCCTTGGCTACCTCGGGAAGGGCGATCGTCTCTGTCTCCATCCCCTCGACGATTTCTCGCTGGATTTCGTCCAAGTAGACTGGAGCGATAACATCGATATCGAACCCTCGGAGCGACTCGGTTTCTCGAACGAGCGCGACAAACCTCACCACCGGGCTGTAGGGATCACCGCGTACGGCGCTCGTCACCCTCGCTCCGGCAAACGCGTGGATGTCGATATCTATCGGCGCATCCCCAATAGCCTCCAGTACCGGGGCGAGCTGGAGCGCCGAGCTTACCTCCCGCTTGAAGCTGACGACCGCTTCGGCGAGCAGTAAACCTGACGGCGTAAGCCTGAATTCTCCGTTCACCTTCTCGATCACGCCCAACTCCTCGAGCAGTCTCGTGTGTCGGTGGATGGTCGCCCGCGATACGTCCAGCCGGTCCTGTAACTCCCGTCGATCGAACCCGTCTCCCTGGAGTTCCTCTAAGAGTGGCGACCGCCGGAGCAAGTCGATCAGGACGTCGAGATGCTCGCCTCGTGGTGTGGTAGCCATACGCATGATTCGCGCCTGTTGCTAATAGATCTGTCTCAGGGGGTGAGACACCTCGTAGGGGCTCTCATCACCCGCGAGAATCTCACTAGTTAATTACAATTATTCGCCCACCGTCGTGGACGTATGCCCCGTTCGGGCAGTCTCGACCCGGCAGTCGGGAACGAGAAACCAATCAATCGAGTGAGCGACCGATGGCAACTGAATCCCCATCTCCGACCGACCACGAAACGCTCGGCCGTACGTTCGTTGACGCGGCCTGGAACGACGGCGATCTCGACCGGGTCGAGGGCCTGTGTACCAACGATGTCGTCGTCCACGATCCCGCGAATCCGACCGCTGAAATCGGGCCCACAGGGTACCAACGGTACGTCTCGCGGATCACGGACGAAGCCGCTGACCTAGAACTGACGATCGAGGACGTCACTGTCGCCGATGGAACGGTGGCCGTCCGGACGGTCGGTCGTGCCAGCTCGGAGAACCTTGACGGCGAGGACGACGAACCGACGCTCTCGGGCTTCGAGGTCATCCACGTTGAGGAGGACTCGATCGTGGAGTGGTCCGGGACGCTGCTCGCCGACGCTGACCTAGAAGCGTTCGTCGAGAGCTTCGCCGGCGAGGTGGTTCGTCCCGGCGATGCCGGCTACGACGATGCGCGCGCGGTCTGGAACGGACTGATCGACAAATACCCGGCACTCGTCGCCACGTGTACCGGCGTCGCCGACGTCATCGAAGCCGTGAACTTCGCCCGCGAGCACGATCTCCTGGTGGCAGTCCGCGGTGGCGGTCACAACGTCGCTGGATCCGGCGTCTGTGACGGCGGGATCGTCATCGATCTCTCGGCGATGACCGGCGTTCACGTGGATCTCGATGCATCAGTCGTTCGGGCTGAAGGAGGTGCGACGTGGGGTGATCTCGACCGAGAGACGCAGGTCTTTGGGCTGGCGACGCCCGGTGGCGTGGTCTCGACGACGGGTATCGCAGGGCTGACCCTCGGTGGCGGGATGGGCTGGCTCCGCCGGAAGTACGCCCTGACCATCGACAACCTCGTCTCTGTCGACCTCGTCACCGCCGACGGCGAGTTCCGTACCGCCAGTGACCGCGAGAATCCGGACCTGTTCTGGGGACTCAGGGGAGGTGGTGGCAACTTCGGTGTCGTCACCAGCTTCGAGTACCGACTCCATCCGGTGGGCCCGGAGGTCATGTTCGCCGCGCCGATGTACCCGCTCGAGACGGCGCGCGACGTCCTCCCCGACTGGCGCGAGTTCGTCGCGGACGCTCCGGAGGAAGTGTCTGCGGAGGCGGTCTTCTGGTCGGTTCCCGAACTCCCCGATTTCCCCGAGGAAACACGTGGCAAGTCCGTCGTTGTACTTCCCGCCATGCACTGCGGCTCGGTCGAGGAGGGCCGTCGGGTTCTCCAGCCGCTGCGCGAACTCGCCGAGCCACTCATCGATCTGAGCGGGCCGGCCCCGTACACGCAGGTCCAGCAGATGTTCGACCCGTTCTTGCCCGAGGGAGAGCTACGGTACTACTGGAAGTCGATCAATCTGGACCGCCTCGACGACGAAGTCATCGAGGCGATCGTCTCGATCGCTGAGGATCGCCCCGACGACAGAGTTCTCATCCCGATCTGGCATCACGGCGGTGCAATGAACCGCGTGGATCCTCCCGAAACGGCCTACGGTGGCCGGAGTACGGACTTCATGCTGAGCTTCGATTCGACCTGGGAGGATCCAGCCAAAAGCGAAGAAATGGTCGACTGGACACGCGAGGCGTGGGCGGACATGCATAGATTCTCCGACGGTAGCCTCTACCTGAACTTCCCGGGCTTCAGCGAAGAGGGCGAAGAGTTAGTGCGTGCGGCGCACGGTCGAGAGATCCACGAGCGGTTGGTCGCGCTGAAAGATGAGTACGACCCCGAGAACCTGTTCCGGCTGAACCAGAACGTCACGCCGTCCGGAAGCACTCGGACCGACGGTGGGCGACGGGGCGATAACTGATTCCGAAACCGATTCGGCGGCAGTTCTTTGATGAATACACGCCTTGTGCTCGGTAGAGTCTGAACGAGCTACCGAGATACCGTCAAGATCTACGTGCTGGGTACAGAGGCAGTCTCTCATTTGGGTGCTGAGCTCACCGCGATCGGTAGTCGAGGACGTTACTGGACAGTCTGTATCGCGTCCGTCATCGTATTGTAAAGAGGTGGGTCGGTAGCGGACGACTTACTCACGACGGAGCCGATACCAGCGCTCGTTTGGATTCATCAGCAGTTCGACTGGCTTGGGGGCCTCGAAGTGCGTGGGTCCGACGTCGGTTACGTCCCAATCAGGGAAGGCCGTCTCGATCTCGCCGTAGCTTACGCCACGTGGCAAGGGTCCTCTGCGTTGGGGCGTCCACGCGAGCAGTAGCACGGTAGCATCGTCAGCGGCGACCGCGCTGATCTCCCGACCCATCGCGTGCCGTTGAGCGCTGTCGAGGCCATGGAAGGTGCCGGTATCCAGTACCAGCCGGAAGCCGGGCTCGACACCGACTGCGTGTAGTTCCGCCACGTCACCGTGGACGAGACGGACGTCGACACCGGCAGTTTGTACCCGGTCACGGGCCCGTCGGAGGGCCCCATCGACGATGTCGATACCGGTGACTTGCCAGCCCCGTTTCGCCAGTTCAACCGCCCAGATTCCACTGCCGGTACCGACGTCGAGCGCCCGTCCATATGGCGGCTCGCGGCCGTTTTCCTCGTGATCCAACAGCTCCGCGATTTTCTCGACGAACGGGGGATGTCCTGCGGCGTCCTCCCAGGGGTGGAAGTCGAGACGGTACGCGATCCGATAGAACGTACTCATGACGTCAACGATCTCCTCCTGGAGTTTGGATCGCCGTCGATCGCCCCATGAAGCGCCTCCAAGAACGCCTTGGGCTGTTCGAGTTTGGGATCGTCGCCGGCGTCGTCGATCACGCGCAGTGGCCATCCGTATCGTGCGCTCGCGTCTTCGGCTATCTCCAGCCGGATGGCGCGGTCGTCCCGTCCCCAGATCAGAGTCGTCGGAACCGTGATCCGGTCCAAGCGTTCTGACGAGATCGGAGACACCCCGACCTCCTTTATGAGGGTCCGCATGGCGGCCTTCACGCTTGGCGTGCGTGAGCGATCGAGGTTGTACGCTAGGAAGGGCTCCCAGTCATCACCCATTCCCTCGATCAGGCCGTCCCGATCGAGCATACACTGATCGAGGAACCTGTGGTATGCCCGTTCCGTCGGTCGCACGAGGAAACGGATCAAACCGAACGCGAACCTCGCAGACGGCCGGAACCAGCCCAGGCCCAACGAATCTACGAGCACCAGCCGTTGGAGTCGGTCACTCTCGTCGCTTGCGAAGCGGGCCGCGATCGCGCCGCCGAGCAGGTGTCCGACCAGCGTCGGCGGCGTCGGGCAGGTTTGCTCGATCAGTTCGCCGAGCCACGCGACCACCGAGTCGGGGTCCAGCGCGCCGTCCGGTACCTCGGAGGCGCCGTGACCGGGCAGGTCGGGGACGATCACGCGGTGGGTCCTCACCAGATCCGGAATGACCCGCATCCACCAGAACGCGGATTCGCCGGGGCCGTGCAGCAGGACGATCGGCGGGCCAGCACCGCCCTCCAGCACGGCGGTCGAAACGCCAGCCAGCTGCAGCCGTCGTTCCGTGACGGGGAGTTCGACGAGCAGCCGCTCCCGAGCGTCCTCCGTTTGTTGTTCCTGTCTGGTCATCGTTTTCGTCGGGTGCACTGGCTCACTTCGTCCCGATCCCGATGTTAACCGCGTTGTTCAACACGGCGAGGCCGCTTCCTCCGGACCGCTCGCTCAGCTTCTCATCCAGCGCCTGCTGGGCCGCGGCTGTCTGCTCCGCCGTCAGATCGGCGACCATCTCCGCCCCGATCGGGTTGCTGGCGGTCACCCAGTCCCACATCTGCGTGCCGGAGCGGAACTCCAACCGATGGTTCGCTGTCTCCACGCGGATATCCGTCAGTCCGCCGTCGGCCAGTTTCTCGCGCAGTTTCTCGGGATCCGCTACCTGGAAGGGTAACGGCGGGGGGTCCATCGGGAGGCCCGTGAAGTCGGGGACGACAGCTGTTACTGCGTCGAGGAAGACTCCGAGGAACTCGACGTCCGAGAGCGGGCCCATCGTGACCAGCAGCACGCGACCACCCGGCTTGGTGACGCGCGCCATCTCGGCGAGACCGCGCAGCAGATCCGGAAAGAGCATGACGCCGAACTGTGAGCCGGCGATGTCGAACGCGTCGTCCTCAAGTGCGAGAGTGTGACCGTCCATGACGCGGGCTTCCAGGTTGAAGAGTCCTTCCTCACGCGCCCGTGCTTCGAGTCGCTCGACCATGGCGGGCGAGATGTCCGTCGCCAGCACCTGTGCGCCAGCGCGAGCCGCGGGAACGCTCAACGCACCACTGCCGGCCGCGATGTCCAACACTTCCATTCCTGGGCGGAGCCCAGCCCGCTGGAGGGCCTCCTCCGCTATGGCTATGTTCGATGGAGTAACGTGCTCGTCATACCTCGGTGCGATTTCGGTCCATGCGTCCTGTATCTCTGCTTGATCGGCCATGATGCCTCGATTCCCAATAGGCTCGCCGCAGACATGTATATTCCTTGTGAAATATTTCACCCTGTGAAGAAAGCGTCGGATTTCCGACGGAAAGGAAACACGATCTGGTACGGTTGATTGCCACACGTATTAGATTCGATTCATAATAGCTGGGCGTATCGCGAAGCGCCGAAACTACGTCCGCCACCCGCAGGCGTCCTACGAGTGAAGATCCGATGAGACGAGCGTCTCGAACGCCTGGGGCTCGACTAGCCTCGCCTCCTTGCGGACGCGCTCGAAGGTGGAGATGGCCCACTCTCGGGCCGCCGGAGCGTCCGTATCGATCACGGCTGTCAGTGCCCCAGTCTCGGTGTCGTGACAGCAGATGCCAGCGCGGTCGTCCACGATACCGAGGCCACACCGGGACCTGTCGGGGAGGTCATCGTGGACGAAAACGGTGCAGTGGTCGCACGAGGCGACCTCCGTGACGCGTTCCGGGTTCCAGGCGAACGTCTTCTCAAGCGCTGTCGGCGAGTACACGTACTCTAACTCCATGCCGTCGAGGACAGCCTGGCAGACCGTCTCGTTGTTGATCGACTTGAACACGATACTGTCGAACCCTCGCAGTCGAGTGGTCCCCTCGATGAGGTGGGTCAGACGCTCGACGGGCTCGTACGGGTAGCCCGGTCCGGGATAGGAGACCACCGCATCGGTGAAGAGGTCGACGGAGAACCCATCCATTTCCCGCGGCAGCCACTGCCAAACGTCGCGTAACTTGCGTTCGATCTCCATCGCTTCTCGGAGCTCAAGGAATCGTTCGGCGACGAACTCGCCGAGCGGGGTCAGTTCGTAGGTCGGGCCCTCCCGGACGATCCATCGACGATCTTCAAAGTCAGCGAGAATCCGGCTCATGGTCGGTGAGGAGGCGCCCGTCGCGGCGCGAAGCTCCCCTCGTTCACAAGAGCCATCGATCAGTCCCTCCATCACACCGACTCGGTGGCTCGATCGGGCGAGAAATTCGATTTCTTCGGTGGCGACATCCATGATGTGTGTATGCGTACCACAGTATAATGTATATCGCTGCTCGTGACCAACTCGACGAGGAATACGCACGCGATATCTTGCACTGGGAGCACTGACTCATAGAGTGCCCTGTTTTTAGCTCCACGAATTCGGCCGTCCCGCGCCTCAGAGGCCGATTCGTTCGACAGTCGAACCGGAGCCTGCAGCGCTCGTATCTGACTGCGGGATAATCACCGGATAGCGGCGGGTCTGTATCTCGATCGGTCGTTGTTTCGCTTTCGCTCGGTGGTCACACGAGGGAGTGATCTGCTCCGGGATTCGCGTGCATCCAAACTGGTGGCAATCGAGAAAATCACCCGGCAATTGAAGAGAACTCACACGGTCGTTCACCAGGTAGGTACATACGAATTCTGCGGCAAGGTAACTACAACCATCCTGTTGATTTCGATCGGGTCACCGACTTCGATTGCTCGAAGTTGATGCATTACTTCGGACTTGGCAGTATAACTACTTCGAGAATAGATGTATAGGTGCATGTCGGATCAAGGCTGCAACTGCGCCGATCTAACGGTGGATCAGGCAACCGAACGCGCTGCGAGTGCGGATAGGTGGATCGAGGAGCGACCGGTGAAGACCGCGCAACTCCCGGTGGGTGTGGCGGAGAACATGAGTCAGTTCTTCGGCGAGTCGATCGAAGCGTTCGACGACGTGATATCGGCAGTCCGGGACGTGGTCGAGGGGGACGGGATCGCCATCGACGAACTCTGCCACGTCGAGGGGAAAACTCCCCACTACGCGACGACGGACGACGAGACCTACTACTTCCGGTGTTTCTACGACGGGATAGCACTCGCACATCTCGTAGGTGAACAGGTCGAGATTCGAACGGAGACCCCCACGAAGGAATCCATCGAGATACAGGTATCACCTGAGAGCGATATCGACGTCGCTCCGCCGGATGCGGTCATGTCCTTCGGCGTAGCCACTGATCGAGACGGCCCCGCTGGCGATGGCCCTACCGCTCAGGACGTCTATGGGTCCGTCTGCCCGTACGTAAAGGCATTCCACACCCGTGAGGACTACGAACGCTGGGCAGAGGATGTGGCTGCGACCACGGTTGGAATTCCGCTGGAATCCGGGGTGCCTATCGCCGCTGCCCTGACGGCGACGGCCCCGCCGGAGGTTGCAGAATGAATCCTGGGAACGTTGCGATCGTCGCCTCTCGAGCACTACTCGGACGCGTCGGCTTGGGAGGCGGTGCAGTGAAAGATACCATCCGAGAAGATCAAACAGGAGAGTTCCAGCGGTACGGATAACCACACTGGTTCCGGGTTGGTACCGGAACCGTCGAGATCGGTGGCGGGATCGGACTGTTGTGGCGACCCGAAGGAGGGTGGGCAGGCGGCTTCCTCCCCGGTGGAGTCGTGGTTGGAGCGGTGTTGACCCACGTTCACATCGGTGTCCCGCCGTCGAAGACCGCCGTTCCTGCGGTCCTATTCGCCCTCACAGCAGGTCGGCTTACGATCCGCTATTTCGTCCCGGTATGGACCCAGGAAACTATTCCTGACTGACCGTCGTATTCTCCACATCAGCTTCGTCTGCCCACTTGAGGAGGGGTTCCAGATGTTGACCTAACTCTTCACCCGTTTCCGTGAGATCGTATTCGACCCGTGGTGGGATTTCCGCGTACTGTTCGCGGGTGAGAATCCCGGCCTCGACTAGCTCGTCGAATCTCGTCGAGAGCGTCGAACTACTCACCCCATCGAACGTCTCCTCGATGTCTCCGTACCTTGCTGGACCGATAGCGCCGACCACGCAAATGAGTTGCATCGCGTAGCGACGGCTAAGGAGATCCATCACTCCGCCCAGGGGACAAAGGCAGTCTAGGTCAGTATTTGAGGAGTCGAGCGTCTCAGTTGCCGAGTCAGGGGAGTCCGCCATAGCTTTCATTTACCCCACTTGGTTCTATACTTTGGACTTGACAGTATAAATAGTTCGGCATTCAAAGTAATGCTGTATCATGAGTCAAAATGACTCATCACGGGAGGTTGTGTGTACGCTGACTGAAGAACAGGAAACGGAACGATCAGCGGAAGTCCGATCACGTCTCATCTCGCACTACGTCGGGTACGAAGACTCCGAAGACGGGTTGGACATTCGGTTCGAAGGTACAAACGAGTCCCTTCAAGCAGTCGCTCGGTTCACGTCAGACGAATTGCGATGCTGTTCGTTCGCGGAATACCGGATTATCGTATCGCCCCCGTACGAAGAGACGGTTTTGACCGTCACTGGCCCTGCGGGAACGCGACAGATGTTCCGTGAGGGATTAGTCGAACGACTAGAGACAGAATCGGCGTAGTTCAGTCCTCACGGACTTTCGCCGAGTAGCCACATCCTTCTGCCTGGTAGAGTTCTAACATGGGTTAGGTGACTCAAGGGCCGGGTGTTCAGTAGGACTCAGGCGTGGGCGTGAGTGTGCTCGTAAACGGCCTCGGTGATCGCCGCAAGGTCGATTTCACCATCGTGTTCGTCTTTGTCCCAGACGAGTTCGTCGTCGGCGTGGACATTGAACACACCACCGTGTCCAGGTTGAAGCCGAACTCCTTCGAGGTCTTTCCCGAACTCTTCGAGCAACGTTTCCTGCGTCTCGACGGCGTGGTCGAGCAGGCCACACGGGACACAGTATTCGATGTTGACTTCCGTCATTGCAGTTCAGCCAAGGACCGCCTGCGGAATAAGTATCAGGTATGTGTTACGAAACGGGGTTTCGTCCGCGAAACCGCGGTTTCGTTTGTATACGACGTATCGAAGGCATACTACTTTCAGTTCAGGCATCCAAAGTCGATCTATGAGCGACACGGCCGAGGTTCCAGAAGATGACTGCTTGGCGGTCTGGTGTGCGGGCGACGAGTGGTGCGCAGTCACGTGTGCGATGGACGTCATCGGGAAAAAGTGGCACCCTGTGATCGTTCACCGACTCCTGCAACACGAGGCACTGCGATTCAACGAACTCGGCGAGGAGGTCGATGGCATCACGAACAAGATGCTGTCACAGAGCCTGGAAGATTTAGAAGAGAACGAACTCGTCGACCGGGAGATAGTGAACGAAAAGCCCGTCGCCGTCGAATACTCGCTTACCGAACGTGGGCAGTCACTGGAGCCGGTAATCGACTCACTCGAAGAATGGGGCAAAACGTATCTCCGTCCCCCCGAGAGCGAACAGGAACCCGCCTGTTAGGCCAAAAAGCAGTGCCGAATTCGGTGACGAACGGGAGTACGAATTCTCTCAGAACCTGTTAGCGCTCCTGCTTTGAACCCCTCGAAATCGGACGTCACACGCTTCAAAGGGCGATTCGCTCGACAGTCGAACCGGAGCCTGCAACTCCCCACTTCTCTTTGAGTCGGTGAGAATCCAACCGACAACGTAGCGGTAGTTAGAACTCATCTCGCCGGTTCGACCAGTGAGTTGAACGGGACACGCCTTCCGGAATGGCCTCGCCCGCCGAGTTGCAAGTGCCACCTCGACAACGCGTAGTAACCCGGTCTCTTACGCACCGTTCGTTATCGATCGACTGGTGGTCAATCTGTGGGACAGCCGTTGCACCGCCACCGTTCGACGGACGTTCCGAGCGGCGAGCGAGACCGGTAGCGATCCACGCGAGAACCGGCACCGAGATGCCGACCCGGCCGACAGGGAAAACATCACTAGTATTGAAATTTCGTCGACTATCGGTTTTCCGATCGATCAGCGTTCGAACGATGGCGGCACGTCGTGTATACCGTCAGTCGTCGGGTGTCGCTTGCGACCGTGCGTCTGGAGCCGGAGCCGGTGGTTCGTGGGTGCCGAAGTCGGGATGTGTCTCCTCCATCCACAGGTACACGATCGCGCCGGAGACGAACATCAGGAACGCGGTCACGTAGAAGGCGGCTTCGGCGCTCACGAACTGCATGGAGAGGCCGATCACGATCGCGCCGACGCCGTAGCCGGCGTCGCGCCACATCCGGTAGACGCCCATGCCGGCCGATCGCCAGGTCGGGTGGGCGGCGTCGCCGGGAACGGTCATCAGGTTCGGGTAGAGCAGCGCCATCCCCAGGCCGGAGACGCCAGCCAGAACGGCCCACGGGAGGTAGTTCTCGACGAACACCATCCCGAGGACGCCGGCACCGGCGATAAACATTCCCACGACGACGGGGGGCCGGCGGCCGATCCGGTCGGCGAGGCCGCCGGTCCCGATCTGGAGGAAGTACATCGCGCTGTGAACGCCGACGACGACGCCGACGGCTTCGATCGCGAGGCCCTGACTCGTGAGATACAGCGGGACGGCGATCCAGAACAGCGTATCGACGAAGTTCTCGATGTGGCCGGCCTGGGCCGCCGCGAACAGCGTCTTGTCGCCGTAGGTCGCGCGCTTCAGGACGTCGTAGAACGGGAGGTTCGCATCGTGGTGGTCATCGTCGCCCTCGAGGTGTGCCAGCTGGACCGTCTCTTTGATGAGAAAGATCGAGATGAGGAACGCCAGCACCACCACGGCGGCGAGGAAGTAGAACGGCTCCGGCCGGAGACTCGTCCGGCCGGCGATGACGCCGGTAATCCACGCCCCCGCTGCGACGCCGGTGTAGCCGAAGGCTTCGTCGATGCCGACGGCGAGTCCGCGCTGGTCGGGGCTCGCGAGGTCGATCTTGGCGTTGATCGCCATGCTCCAGGTCAGCGCCTGATTGATCCCCAGCAGAACGTTCCCGACGGTGATCCAGCTCCAGCTCGGCGCGTAGATGAGGATCACCGGGATCGGCAGCGCGGTGAGCCAGCCGAGCACGAGCACTGGCTTGCGGCCGTACTCCTCGCCCCACTTGCCGGCATAGAGGTTGAGCAGGGCCTTGACGAAGCCGAAAGAGACGACGAACGAGCCGATGACGAAGAACGACTCGACGCCCAGTACCTCCTCGCCGAGGACGGGGACGACGGTCCGCTCGGACCCGATCGTCAGCCCGGTCGCGAACACCAGCAGGACGTGCAGGGAGAACTGCCCGAGGTGTTCGCGAATGCCCTGTCTCAAGTTAGTTTGCCCGTTCATAGATTACTCGGCTGCACAGCGGTTGGGGCCCAGTTCGAGTTCGGACAGTTCTTCGTCGGGAACGTCCTCCTGCCCGACGTTCGTGCGCTTGACGCGCTCGAAGTTCGGCGGATGGTCCGGTACGTCCGAGGCGAGCGTCGCGACGAACTCCTCGCGGTCACGCCCGAGGTCCTCGTTTTGCTCTTTGAGTTCACCGAGTGTCGCAGTCACCGGTGGCTCGGGTGAGCCGGGGTCGTGTGCCGGGAGGACGACCGCGTCGTCTGGCCGGTCCAGCAAGCGCTGGAGGCTCTCGTAGAGCGTCGCCGCATTCCCTTCGATATCGGAATCTTCGATACCGGCTTCGACGCCGAGTTCGACGCGCCCGACGCTCTCGTGGAAGAGCGTATCGCCCGTGAGCAGGGCCTCGCCCTCGAGATCGAACGAGACGCTTCCCTCGCTGTGTCCCGGCGTGTGGATTACGTCGACGTCAACGGTCCCGACTTCGATCGTCGCTCCGTCTTCGACCGGGGTCGCGTCGATCGCGAGCGCGTCCTTCGGATGGAGGTAGTATGGAACGTCGTGACGCTCGGCGAGTTCCGCACCGCCGGAGACGTGGTCGGCGTGCGCGTGCGTGTCGAAGACACCGACGAGGTCGGCGTCGTGCTCGTCGAGGATTGCACCGTACTCGTCGAGGTAGTGGGAGGGATCGAACACGGCGGCCTCGCCGTCCGAAACCAGGACGTGCGAGAGACAGCCCTTCCCGGGACGGGCGACCTGAACGAGCGTCCCGTCGAGGTCGGCCTGGACGGGAGCGTTTCGATGGACGCGGCTCCACCCGTTCATCCCGTCGATGAGCGTCGCGGCGTGGTAGCCCATCTCTCGCAGGACGTCCGTTGCCGTCTGCGAGACGACCCCTGCGGCGCAGACGGTGACGATCTCGCGGTCGTCCGGAAGTTCGTTGAGGCGATCTTTCGCCGACTCCGGGTCGGCGGTCAGTTCGTCGTAGACGTCGACGTTGACGCTGTTCGGAATGTGCCAGTCGTCGTAGTCCTCCTGGTGACGAATGTCGAGGACGAGAACGTCGTCCTCCACGGCTTGCAACTGATTCCCGAGTTCGTCCGGGCTCACTTCCGTCATCGATGATCGCTCGTAAGAGAGCTGTTCCAATATAGGTGGTGCCGGTCATGACCGGTACCGTTACGTGTCCGGGAACCAAATAGCGCGTATGAGCCTGTACGAGGCTTCGTTCCGGGTGAAACACGAGTGTCCCTATCGGGAGATTTCGGAGCGTTACCCGGACCTCACGATACGCGAGTGGTACGTGAGCGATTGCCAGGTACTCGAGATCACCTCCACGGGGACGCCGACGGACGATCTGCTCGAAGAGATCGATAGTCTGGGAACGATCCTCCACCGATCGATCGACGACTCCGGGCTTCACGTCGTCACGCAGTCGTGTCTCTGTTCGCTCGAGGGGTCGATCATCGATCGATTCGAGGAGTACAATTGCCTGTATCAACCGCCGACGATCCACCGCCAGGGCTGGGAGCACTACACGGTGATCGCGTTCGACGAGGCCGACGTTCGGGCGCTGCTTCGGGACCTGGAGGCCGATCGGGACATCGACGTGCTCTCCAAGACTACCATCGCGGAACAGGCGATCCCGCACAGTATGTTAGCCCCAGTCGATCAACTCTTCGAGGAGATCACCGAGCGACAGTTGGCGGCCCTGCGGTTGGCCCTCGAGAGCGGGTACTACGAGCAGCCCCGGAAGACGTCGCTTCGCGAACTGGCCGATCGGACGTCAGTCGCCCGGTCGACGTACGAAGAGCACCTCCGGAAGGCGGAGAACAAGCTCCTCACGAACGCGGGCGAGTTCTTGCGGTTGGTGACCGCACCCTCCTCGGGAGATCCACTGCACGTAGATCAGTCGGAGCCGACCGAACAGCGTGCCGACTGAACCCCCCGTGATCGGTCGTCTCGAGGTCGATTGTGATCGGTAATTCCACCCGACCGGTGAGTTTTTTTGATCGCCGTCGGTATACACCACGGAAATGGTACCTGGTGAGAGACGACGCGACGACGTCCGTTCACCGACTCGAAGGATGAACGCATGGTTTCAGTAGTCGAGTTGTTCGTTCGGGTCGCCGGCGAAGACCCGGTGATTCAGGGACTCGTCGGCGGAATCGTCATCGCGGGGCTGAACCTGTTCGGCGCGTCGATAGTACTCGTCTGGCGGAATCCCTCGGAGCGTGCGCTCGACGGCGCGCTCGGATTCGCGGCCGGTGTGATGCTCGCCGCAGCCTTCACGAGTCTCATCATCCCTGGGATCGAGCAGTACTCTGACGGAAACCCGATTCCCACGCTCGTGGGCGTGGTGCTCGGCGCGATCTTTCTCGATCGAGCCGACGGCCTCGTCCCGCACGCACACTACTTGTTGACCGGGCGGCGTCGACCGGACGAAGCCGATCCGAGCACGTCTCTCCCCGTCGACAGCGAGCGGCTGGTCCCCGTCGTGCTGTTCATCCTGGCCATCACGCTCCACAACATGCCGGAGGGACTGGCAGTGGGCGTCGGCTTCGGCTCCGGCGACGTCGAGAACGCGATCGCGCTCATGTTCGCGATCGGCATCCAGAACGTTCCCGAAGGGCTGGCCGTCTCCGTGGCCGCGATCAACGCCGGGCTGGATCGACGCTTCTACGCGGTCTTCGCCGGGTTGCGATCGGGCATCGTCGAGATCCCGCTCGCGGTGCTGGGTGCACTGGCAGTGAGCATCGTCTCGCCGTTACTCCCGTACGCGATGGGCTTCGCGGCGGGAGCGATGCTCTTCGTTATCTCCGACGAGATCATCCCCGAAACCCACACCAGTGGGTACGAGCGAATCGCCACCCTCGGCGTGATGGCCGGTGTCGTCGTGATGCTGTACCTCGACGTCAGTCTGGGCTAGTCGCTGACTGGTTCGCCCGAGCGGATCCCGTCGAGAACGCGATGGCCGCGATCGGTTCAGCCGCTCTCTTCGGCGTGGACTCGTCGGCCTCTCCGGAAGGCGTCAAAAGAGAGGTGCCCGATAGCGACCGCGTCTGCGCCGTCGATCGGCACTGGGCGCTTCCGTGCCCGGTGGGTCTCAGTGAACGGTCTCCTGTCCGCCGGCCCGTGGCTCCTCGGACACGATCCAGGCGTCGGCCTCGGATCGCGCCAGAACGACGCCGAACCAGGCGGTCCACAGACTCATCACGATCGTGGAACCGATCCAGACGGGGCCACCCGGAGCGATCCCGAGTACGAACACGAGGACCATCCCTCCGAAGGCCGCGACTCCCGCGACGGCGCCGATCCACGACGCCCACGCGGGTGTCGTCTGGGGCGCGCTGCGGGCCTCGTTGCCGGCGATCACCGCGATCGCCAGGGCAAAGAAGAGGAACGCAGCGCTATGTACGTCGGCGAAGACCGACCACGCTTCGAACGTTGCCGTGTCCCCGCCGATGGCGGCCTCGGCGATCACGGTCGCCTCGACCACGGCGGCCGTCGTGACCAGGAGTGCGCTCACGATCAGCGCGGCCCACGCTGTCGTCGTCCACCAGGTCCGGGTGAGCCGCGAGTCGGCCGTCAGTACGATCAGCGCCGCGATCGCGACCACGGAGAGCCCGATCGCCGTTGTCACGTGTGCCGCCACCCATCGGGTCGGCGCGTCGGCGATGGTCGCCACGAACTCGGCCGGATCGGGGGACGGCAGCGGGTGGAGGACGAATCCACCCACGAGCAGCAGGGCCCCGATCGCGAGCCAGACTCCTCCTGCCCGTATCCTGGCGTCCGTGTTCGACGTCAACCGGTTGTCTGTCGCTTCAGTTGTTGGCATAGTGTCCTCCGGCGCGCTCATCTCGACTCCCCCTCGTCGCCGCCGGTGTCTCGCAGAGAACGCCGAGTAGTACTTGGACACGAGCTGTGTTAATTGTTAACACGGATTGGCCGGAAAGGTCCAGTCACGTTGTCCCGCTGATTTTGCTCGAAAATCGCGGTAGAAACGCGTCGTCTACTGAACGCCCGACGATCGGGTCGGAACTAAAAGACCGCAACTGACGTGATGGATAGGGGACGCGCCCTCGTCACGGCGGGCGGAAAACCGAGACAGTCCGACCGCCCTCACGTCGGCTTGATATTCTGGTTCAGACTGAAGCGGTTCGTCGGATCGTACTCGTCTTTCAACGCGACCAACCGCTCGTAGGCCGGCCCGAACGTGGTCTCCATCAGTTCGTCGTTGTCCTCCAGCATGCCCGGAAAGTTCAGGTAGACCGAACCGTCGGAGAACTGCTGCATGTCGGTCAGGCAATCGCGGACCCACTCCACGTTGGCGGCATCCGTCTCGGGGTCCTCCCAGTTCGCTTCGACGCCGAGGAGGAACGGTGCGTGCCGGCCGGCGAAGGAACTCTCTTCGACGCCGACGTCGGCGATCGCGCCGCCCAGTTGCCAGACGTCGACGGTCGAGAGCGGTGACGGGGCCGTCTCGGCCCAGTAGGCGATCCGATCGATGGCTGACTCGGAGAGGCCGTCGAGATACAGCGATTTCCAGTAGTATCGCATCCCCTCCGGGTAGTCTTCGTCGAGAACCCGCTGGAAGTCGGTATACGGCATCGTCCCGCTGAAGTCGGCGATCGGATCGGCGAACTCCCGGAGCGGTGCGAGTACCCGCTCGCCTTCGGAGGCGGGGCCAGCGTAGCAGCCCATGATGGCGAACTTTCCCTCGTGGACCCGCTCTGCCGGGAACAACTCCTCGTCCGGGAGTTCGCCGGCGAAGACGAGCGTGCTAATCTCGTCGGGCGCTTCCAGGACGAACTCCCGGTAGGCTCGCAACACTTCGGCTAGCCGGTCACCGGAGTAGAAGACCAGACAGGTCGCAACGTCCGGCCCCACGGGATGCAGGTCGAACTCGAACCCGGTCACCACCCCGAAGTTGCCGCCGCCACCACGGAGCCCCCAGAAGAGGTCCGGGTTCTCGTCCTCGCTGGCGGTCAGGAACTCGCCGGTTGCCGTGACGAGTTCGACGGAAACGAGGTTGTCACAGGACAGGCCGTACCGACACCGGAGGTGCCCGAGGCCGCCGCCGAGAGTGAGGCCCGCGACGCCCGTATCCGAGACGACGCCTCCAGGCGTCGCCAGGCCGAACGCCTGCGTTTCGTGGTCGACGTCGGCCCACGTGGCACCGCCCTGGACCCACGCCGTCCGCTCGTCAGGGTCGACCCGCACACCCGTCATCTCGGAAAGGTCGATGACGAGGCCATCGTCACAGACGGCCGTTCCGGCGACGTTGTGACCGCCGCCCCGGACCGCCACGCGAAGGTCGTTCTGGCGGGCGAACTCCACCGCGCGGATAACGTCCGCCGCGCCTCGACACCGGACGATCAGCCCCGGATACTTGTCGATCATTCCGTTCCAGACGGCCCGGGCGTCGTCGTAAGCGGCGTCAACGGGCCGGATCACGTCCCCGCGAACGCCGGCCCGAAACCGTTCGATCTGCTCGTCACCGATGGTCAGTCGTGCCATATACGATCGGTCGGCTGCCAGGCTGTTAGCCTCATTTACGGAGACGCGTTCGACGGAAGACGCACCGTTTCAGGTCGTGAGATGAATTTCGCCTGACGTACAAAATAGAGTTACTACCTATGCCATCCTCTACCTAGTTAGATGATATCATGGTATTCCAGGAAGACGACCGAACGGCTGCTGACGGACGCCAGGAAGACGATCGAGCGGCTGCTGACGGACGACCACCGCCTGGCTCGCCGGTCCTGGAGGCGATCCTGAAGAACGCTCGCGATCGGCAGCATCTCGGTCAGCGACTCGACGCGGCGGGCGATCGTGTCGACACGGATCTGCTCGGCGACATCGTGCGTCACGGACCGGTGCTCGAAGCGCTCCGCACGGAACCGCTCGATCGTCGGGAGATCGAAGCGCGCCTGAACGTCTCTCGGGCGACGAGCCACCGCTTCACCCAGTGGCTCGACGAGCAGGGGTTCGTCGAAAAGGTCGAGGGCCGGTTCCAGTTGACGGGGCGTGGTGAGGCCGTGGCCGACGAGATGCTCCGGTTCGAGGCGAACGTGCGTACCGTCCACCGGCTGGCACCGCTGCTGGACGTTATCTGTGAGGACCACCAGGAGTTCGTCATCGAACCGTTCGTGGATGCGAGGGTAACCCTCGCCGAACCGGACGCCCCCTACCAGCCGGTCAGGCGGTTCGTCTCGTTGCTCCGCGAATCGGAGACCTTCCGCGGGTTCAACACGACGCACATGGCACCGCTCGTCCTCGGCGAGTTTCACCACCAGATCTTCGAAGAGACCGACACCGAAATCGTCTACCTTCCCCGCATCGTCGAGACGCTCTTCGAGACGTACCCCGAACGCGCCCGGGAGGCGATCGATCGCGGGCACCTGGCCCTCCGGACGCGCGACGAGTTGCCGTACGGTCTCGCGATCTTCGACGAGCGCGTCGGGATCGGGGGCTACGACGAGACCACCGGACTCATGCAGGTGTTCGTCGATACGGATGCGCCGATCGCACGCGAGTGGGCCAGTCGGGTGTACGATTCGATCAGATCGGATTCCAAACCCCTCGACGAGGGAGAGGATCTGACCCGATGACCCTGGCGACCGTTCCACGATACGACGGCGATCGGGTCTCCGGGGAGGGGAGGCGTGCAGTGGTAGTCGGAGCGAGCGTGGCCGGTCTCGTCGCGGCCCGCGTCCTGGCTGACGCGTTCGAGACCGTCACGATCGTCGAAAAAGACCGACTCCCCGACGAACCAGTCGCCCGTCGCGGGGTCCCCCAGGCCCGCCAGCCACATCTGCTGTGGGAAGCCGGACGGGCGACGCTGGACGACCTCTTCCCGGGCTACAGCGAGGAGTTGCTCGCAGCCGGCGGGGTATCGATCGACGGACGCCGGGACCTCCTCCAGTACAGCCAGGGGGACTACCTCGCCAGCGGGACGAAACAGTTCCGCCTTCACCTGGCGACACGACCGCTGTACGAGCAACTGGTCCGGCGGCGGGTCTCCGAACTCGACGGGGTTCACGTGCGGTCTCGCTGTCAATTTCTCGAGTACATCTCCGACGATGCGGCGACCGCTGTGCACGGCGTAACGATCCGGAATCGAGGTGGCGAGACAGAGGCCCTGTCCGCCGAACTGGTCGTCGACGCCACCGGCCGGACGAGCCGGACGCCCGCCTGGCTCGAGAACCACGGCTACGCGTCGCCTCCTCGTGAGAAGGTGGGTATCGATCTGGGCTACAGCACCGCCGTTATCGACCGTCCTGCCGACGACCGCCGGACGGTTGGCGTGCTGGCCGAGGCACCTCGTACCCGCGGTGGCGCGGTGATGCCGATCGAAGGCGATCGCTGGCTGGTGAACCTCCACGGCATGCACGGCGACCACCCCCCGGCGGATGCGGCGGGATTCACGACGTTCGCGGCGAGCCTTCCCACTCCCGAACTGAAGCACCTCCTCGACGAGTACCAGTGGAGGGCCGACGACATCGACCAGTATCCGTTTCCGGCCAACCGCCGGTACCGGTACGAGGAACTCGATCGGGTCCCCGAGGGGTTGGTCGTCACTGGCGACGCGATCGCCAGCTACAACCCGATCTACGGCCAGGGGATGTCGGTCGCCGCACTCGAGGCCCTGGTGCTTCACCGCGCGCTCGCGGAGGGCGGCCGCGAGGATCTCGCGCGCCGCTTCTTCCACCGGGCCGCGGCAGTCGTCGACATCGCGTGGACGATGGCGGTCGGTGCCGACTTCGGATTTCCGGAAACGCGCGGCCGGAAGCCTCGCGGAACGGCCTTCTTCAACTGGTATCTGAAGCGACTGTTCAGGAGTGCTCATACCGACGGTTCGCTGACCGACGCGTTCGTGCGCGTGCTCATGATGGAGCGGCCCCCCAGTTCACTGCTGCGTCCGGGCGTCGCGTGGCGCGTGCTCAGACCGTCTCGCAGAGTCGAACAGCCGTTGGGCGGGCGTGTCGCTGGTCGCGACGACGAGTAGGAGCCCGTCTCGCCAGTCGGACGCGGTTCGACCGGACGGGGAACGGGCGTGCGAAACCAGCACTCCGTCGGCAGCAGAGTCTCGGATCCCCCGTCGATGAAGACTCGACGGATCGATCGGTAGCAGCGAGCCGGTTCACTGCCGGACGAACGTTTTTCCACGGCATCGTGGAGGTGAGAGTATGCGCCTCGTGGAGATCCTGATCCCGAAACGAAAGCGCGAAGCCGTCGAGGAGGTGTTAGAGGGAGAGGATATCGACTACACCCTCATCGAAGAAGAGAGTCGCAGCGAGCCCTCGGTCGTCATCACGTTCCCGCTTCCGGCACCCGCGGTCGAATCCGTCCTCGACGACGTCCGAGAGACGGGGATCGACGAGGATTCCTACACCGTGATCGTCGAGGCGGAAACCGTCATCTCCGAACGGTTCGACGACCTCGAACAGCGATACGCCCGGAACACCGCGCGCATCTCTCGCGAGGAGATGCAGGCGCAAGCGAAGGACCTCACCCCGCGATTCAGCACGTACATCGTCATGACGATCATGAGCGTGGTCGTCGCGACCGCCGGCCTGTTGCTCGATTCACCGGCGGTCGTCGTCGGGTCGATGGTGATCGCCCCGTTGATCGGACCCGCGCTCGGTGCGAGCGTCGGCACGGTCATCAACGATCGCGCGCTGTTTCGTCGGGGGATCAGGCTCCAGGCGATCGGGCTCGGCGTCGGCATCGTCACCGCCGCCGCCTTCGCGTTCGTCGTCCGGACAACCGGGCTCGTCTCACCGATGATCGACCTCTTCGAGATTTCGGAGATCCAGGGACGGTTACGTCCAGATTTGCTCTCGCTCGTCATCGCGATCGGTGCCGGCGTGGCTGGTGCGTGGACGCTCACTGCAGGCACGTCGGCTGCCCTCGTCGGCGTCATGATCGCCGCGGCGCTCGTTCCGCCCCTCGGCGTCGTCGGCATCGGTCTCGCGTGGGGTCTCCCGAAGGTCGCTCTCGCCGCGGGCGTCCTCGTCCTCGTCAACATCCTCACGATCAACGTCACCAGCCTCGCCGTCCTCTGGTACAAGGGATATCGACCGGAGAACTGGTTCCAGCAGGACGACGCTCGCGTCGCCACGAAAAAACGCGCCGTCGTCCTGGCCGTCGCGATCGTCGCCCTCTCGGGGTTTCTCGGCGGCGTGACGTACGACACGTACCGGACCGGGGCCTACGAGGAGGACGTCAACGAAGACGTCGCCGCCGTCCTCGATTCGCCCGAGTACGCCGACCTGACACTCATCGACGTCAGAATCGAGTACACCGACCCGATTCCGTTCCGCCAGCCGGAACGGGTCGTCGTCACGGTCGGCCATCCGATCGGAACCGACCCGCCGCCGATCGGCGACGAGATCCAGTCCCGAGAGAGCGTCCACGCCGAATCGGCGATTCACCTGCCGACCGGGCCGGTCGTCGAGTCCAACCGTGCCGAGGTGGTGGTCCACTACACCGAGATAGAGCAGTGATCAGAGTAGCCGGTACCAGTAGTATAGGTGGCTCTGGACCCGCATATCGGCGGTTGCTGGGTCGGCGTTTCTGAAACAGTTCCCGAGTCGGGAGGCGTTCAGCTAGACAGTGCCGGCGCCAACCTTAGATAGACCTGACCGTACCAGGAGAGCGATTATAAATCATGAGCAACGACGAGGGACGACGGCTGGTTTCTCGTACTATCGAGGGAGTGGAAACGCTGGTCAGCACCGAATCCGGCGCGTGAGATTTCCGTCGATACTGCACACGCTGTCTGAACGTAGCGATCAGTTCAAATCGCGTGTGAAACGAGGGCGCCGACTGCTACGTACCGACGATAATCGAACACGGTCCTGCTGTTTGCGTTCATTCGGACCTGTCGACCCGATCCGATGACGTCGATCGACCGCCGATCGGGTTCGAAACCGAACTGGTCGCGTACTCGTGGCGCTTCCCCTCGAGTCGCATCGTCGTGAGCGCCTTGTGGGTCGCTGGCTCGGCGAACAGGGCCGTCTCGTCCCGATCGACCCGCTCCGTCGAAACGACTCCCGACCCGCGGAGGTCCTCGAAGGTCGATCGACAGTGATCGCGAACGATCGCCCAGCACTCGCGGGCGTCGACTGGCGTGGACTCGACGAGCGCGACGAACAGTTCGGTCAGGTGATTCTGGAACAGCGCGTAGAACAGCTTCCAGTGGAGGTCCCGCTCGTCGTCGGCTTCGATATCGGAGTCGGGATAGATCTCCATCGAGAGGCCCCGTTCTGCAAGTCGCTCTTCGTGGACGCGGATCCCGCCGAAGTCCCGGACGAGGGTCCCGGTCGGCCGACCGTCCTCGAAGACCACGTAACTGTTCTGGAGGTGCGATTCGAGCGCAATCCCGTACGCGGAGAGCAGACGGAGCTGGTCGGTGACGACGGCCGAGACGTAGGCGTCGACGAAGGCCCGCGTTGCGTCCGCGAGATCGGTCGCGTCGATCGCGTCCGCGTACCGGTCGACGGCCTCGCGAACGAGCGGGTCCCCCGTCGCGGGCGAGTCGGCGACGAGCACAGCCGCTGGGACGACCCGCCCGTCGGTACCGACGAGTCGATGGGATCGGGGGTTCGATCGAACCAGTCCGGACAGGTGTCGCACGTCGTCGTACGAGTCGCCGTCGACGTGGGGACCGCCGGGCGGATAGTAACAGGTGGCGGCGGGTTCCGAGAGGAAGCCGAGTCCGGAGAACGCCGCCGAATCGGCGATTTCGCGGAGCAGGCGCGTCACCCGCGGGCCGTTGTGGACCGCCTGCGGGGAGACCGTCCGCTCGACGTTCGTCAACTGGACGCCGATCGCGAGTTTGCAGTGGAGCGGGGCGGTCGGGGCGCTGTCTTCGGCTGCCGCGTACGGAACGACCGTGCGGAGATTGAGCAGCGGCGTCGCCGACCGGACGAAATCCGGTATCGGGACGACCGTCCCGTCCGCACGCTGGCTCTCGTACCGGTCGGGGAGCACGTGCTGGAACTGCCACGGGTGGACCGGGATTACCGCGTACTCGCCGGCGTCGGTCGGCACCGTTCGCGAAACCGCGTCGGCGAGCCCGTCGAACGCCGTATAGAGCCGATCGGTCAGCGATCGGTCGTCTATCGACGTCTCCCGCACCCGTTCGGTGTGGACGGCGACGAAGCGGACGTCGATCGAGCCGGTGAACTCGGGTGCGTACGCCAATCCTGCAGTCCCGGCCATCCCGCGGCGGATCTTCGCGCTCGGGTGAAGCGGGTGGCCGTCGGTGACGAGGCGTTCGAGTGCGGCGGGAGCGTCGGCGGCGCGGAGCCTCCGGGTTACGTCCTCGGGGTCGGAGCCTGGACCGAGAATAGTCCCGGCAGAGCCAAACGAACGTCGGTGATCGCATCGGGCCACCCGGGCCAGCGCGAGGTTCGCGGTGCTCTCGGCCAGTTCCCGCTCGATCCGAGCGGCCTGCTCGACGTCGCGAAACGCCTCCGATCGCCGCAGGAGCGCCGCGAGGTCGAGCGGGTGGTCGAGATCGACGATCCCGGCCACCGCAAGCCGACGGATCGGCTCAGCGAGCCGCAGCCGACCGTAGCCGTACTCCCCCTCGATCGGGGCGCACACGACCGTGGCCGGTTCCGGAAAGGGCAACAGGGCGACCCGATCGCAGCCGTCGGGGACCTGGAGAGAGCCGTCAGTCCAGTTCGCGTCGTCGAGCGTCGGCACCATGCGCCGGGCGATCGTCGTGGCGGCGGTCGGCCGGCACGTTTCGGGGTCGGGAAGCGCGTCGGGAGAACCACGCACTAGCCCGCGGAGCAGCCGTCGAGTGGCGATCGATCGGGCTGTGGGGAGTACCGACAGGTACGCGGTTTCGGGCGGGTTCGCGAGGTCGTTCGCGTCGGCGTACCGCGTCGCAACGGCGAACGCGTCCCGTTCGGCGGCGGTTCGTAACTGCACGTCGACCGGGCCTGTGACGTCCGTCATCCGTCGGTTCCTACGGTAGGCGGGGCCAAGAACCTCGGTGACGGGGGCTCGCGCCGAGGCCCTCCGGGCCGGCGATCGGTTCCGCTCAGGGATGCCACCGGAGCCCACTGTGCTCGACGGTGTATTCTCGATCGCCACACGACGGACACACCGTCCCGCCACGACCCTGATCGAACGTCCGGTCCGGAATTCGATGCTCGAACCCGCAGGTCGAACAGACGATCGTTACGGGCACGGGTGGTGGCTCCACCGCGACAGTGTGTAAGTCTGGGGGCAGTGGGTACGTCTGGGAGCGGCAGGATACATCCCTCAGGTCACGTGATGCGCGTTCGCGTCACTCCGCGTCGGGCGAGGCCGTGATGATGACGACGGCTTCCCCGTCGATCACGGTCTCGCCCTCGTCGTTCGAGACGGTCGTCTGGAGGCGGTACTGGTCGTTGCCGAGGGCTTCCACGATCGTACAGTCGGCGGTGACGGTGTCGCCGACGTCGACCGGTGCGAGGAACTCGAGGTCCTGCGAGAGGTAGATCGTGGTCCCGGGGAATCGGGCCAGCGCGGCGCTGATCGTGCCGGCGACGAGCGTGCCGTGGGCGATCCGATCCTGGAACCGGGTCGCTTCGGCGTAGTCGTCGTCCAGGTGTAACCGGTTCGTGTCGCCGCTCACCTGTGCGAACGCGGAGACGTCGGTCTCCGCGATCGGTTTGCTGAACTGGACGCCGTCACCGACCCCGAGGTCCGAAACCTCGGCGACCGATCGTTCCATCGTCCAGGTTTCGTCACTGCAGGCGACCGACGGGACCGATTCGGACTCCTCCGTCGCGGTCGCTTCCCCGTCGTCTCCACGCTTGGCTGACGATGGAGAGAGCCCCATCGCTGCCAGGAACGCGTTGTTGGCTTCGACGTAGCTGTTTACGACGTGCTGTGAGATGTTCGCCCAGTGCTCGTTGATCGCTGCCGAATCGACGTCGACGGATTGCGGTGATTGACTACTCATTGGTTTCGCCTGCTGTGGCGGATCGTTCGTCGAGAGATCGATCGCGCGGCGGCAACACCGACTCCGTGCGGTGCCGTCCAAACGTTGGACGTCAGTCTTCTTTTACTCCGTTCCAAAGCACTTTGGACGGTCCGTCGAACGACGGCGCGATTTCGGTTCCGACTCGATCGCTACGCCAGGGGCAGTCCTTCGAAGAACGTCGTACTCGCGTCGTTGAACGCCCGTGGCCGATCCTGATTGACGAGGTGGGCTGCCCGGTCGATCGTCAGCCAGGTGCCGTCGTCGATGGCCGTCGCGATCTCCTTTCCCTGCCGTTTCACGAGCGGAGCCTCGTGGGCCCCGTGGACGACGAGCGTCGGCGTGTCGACGTGCCCGAGTTCGGGCGGTTCGTACCGGTAGAGTGCTCCGAAGACCTTCCGGAACTCCAGTCGGGAGAAGTCGCCGACGGCGTCTATCGCTTCCGATCGGACCTCGGGGGAGAGTGCCAGCCACGGCGTCCCCGTCGTCGCTCGAATGGATCCCAGCATCGATCGGAAGGTCGTCTTCGGGCCGGTCATCGTCAGCGAACTCGACAGGGCAGGAAGTGGCGACAGCCACGGTTTGAGGTCCGTCGGCAGATCGACCGGCGGCATCGACTGCACCGCGCCACACATGATCGCGCCCGCCGCCCGATCGGGGTGTCGGTCCAGGTACTCCTGGACGACCATCGACCCCAGCGAGATCCCGCAGACGATCGGCTCGTCGATCCCGAGGTGGTCGAGCAGCGCCTCGAGGTCGTCCGTGAAGAGTTCGATGGAGTACCGATCCGGTTCGGTCGCGCCCGTCTTGCCGTGGCCGCGGACGTCGAGCGTGACGACCTGATAGTCGTCTTCGAAGTGACTGACCTGGTTCGTCCACGCCTCGCCGTTCATCCAGCCGCCGTGGACGAACACGATCGGGTGGCCGTCACCTGCAGTCTCGTACCAGAGGGTGCCGTCGTCACGCGAGAGTTCTGTCATCTCCCTGTTCTGGGGGCCGGACGCGTATAGTACGACGGGTTGCGTACGAAGCCGCTGAGAATCGGAGCGCGTCGGGATCGGAACGGGGTCGAACGGGAACCGTCCGCAACGGCGCAGTTCCGGCGTCGAGATTAGCGATCGCGTGCAGCGTCGACCTCGGCGTCGGTGGCGCTCTCGGTGTCGACGCCGATCCAGCGGTCCCAGAACGGTTCGAACTCGGCGTCGTCCTCGGTGATGCGGTCCCACTCCGCGAGGCCTCGCTCTTCGCGGGTGCCAGGGATCGTGTTGTCGAGCACGAGCGCCGCGAGGCCGCCGACGGCCATGCCGGTCGAACCGATGATGTAGACGGTGTCGACGACGGCCTGTGCGGCGGCTTCGATCCAGATCGCAGCGGCCGTGTCCGCGACGGCGATCGCCCCGATCAGCGAGTCGATCGTCGCCTCGAGACCGACGGTCTCGCGGAACGCGAGCGTGCTCTGGAAGTTACCCATGTACGCCGGGATCGCAAGCCCGACGAAGAGAGCAAAGCCGATGATGAAAGTATTCCGCGAGGAGTCGAGGTCGACGTGGCGCAGATTCGAGACGCCGACGGCGACGATCTGGCCGAACATGGCAATGAAGAGGCCGCCGACGATCGGGCCCGGGATCGTCGCGATCAACTGGCCGAAGTAGCCGACGAAGCCGACGAACAGCATGATGACGGCTCCGATCTGGACGACGTATCGCGAGGCGACGCCGGTCAGGCCGATCGCGCCGATGTTCTCGGAGTAGGAGGTCGAACCGGCGGTCCCCATCACGCCGGAGAAGACGTTCATCAGCCCCTCCATCCCGATGCCGTGATTGATCCGTTTCTCGCTCGGGGCTCCCGACCCCGAGAGGTTCGCCACCGCGTAGTAGTCGCCGATGCTCTCGACGATCGAGGCCAGCACGCCGGCGAACATCCCGACGACGAAGGCGGTCGTCACCTGGGGCATCCCCCACTGGAGCGGGTAGATTGGGAGCAGCAGCCGGCTGTCCCTGACCTGCTCGAGCGGGACGTAGCCCGGATGGTCGCTCTCGAGGACGGGATCGATAGATAGCGGGCCGACCGTCACGTCGAGCGAGAGGGCCGCGGCAACGATCCAGGCGATAACGAGCGCCAGAATGACCGGATAGAGACGGAACGCCCTGTGTTTGACGTCGAGGTACTGCGAGAAGAGGAGTATCAGGCCGAGCGTGAGGGCCAGCAGGGGCCAGCTCTGGTTCGGCGTCGTGATCTGCGGGGCGCTGAACAGCGAGAGGCCGATCAGCGCGATCGTCGGCGCGATGACGACCGGCGAGAGGAACCGGCGGAGCTTCCCGACCAGTCCGAAGTACCCCATCGCGACCTCGACCGTCGCCGCGACGATGATCGCACCCTGTAACTGCAACAGCGCGGCCTCCCAGCTCGGCTGTCCCGAGACGCCGCCGGCGGTCACGACGGCGACGATGGCCAGCGCCGGCGCGAGCATCGAGAACGGCGCGCCCTGCACGATCGGGTACCGGTTCCCGAACGTCGTCTGGGCGAGCGTCGCGATCCCGGAGACGACGAAGAACGTTCCGATGAACCGCGCGGTCACGCCGGGATACTCCGTCATTCCCATCGCACTCGCCAGGATCAGCGGCACCGCGATGTTCGCGCCGACCATCGTCAGGTAGTGCTGGACCCCGAGGACCATCGATTCCCCCACCGGTGGCCGATCGTCGATACCGTACTCGATGTCGTCACCGGCCGCGGTCGTGCCGGCTGCGTCGTCCGTCATGCTCCGTCGTCGGATAACGGCCCAGCCCGCTCATAGGGGTGTTGATCCGCGGTCGCCCGTACTCTCGGCAGCGGGTACAGTAACTGGGCGCCGATCGCGGACGTAGCCGGTCCGCGATCGAGGGAGTGACGGGCTAAGAGACGGACGATCAGAAAACGACGCTCCAGACGTGGCCGCAGTTGTCACACTCGAACGTCCGTTTCAGTCCACTTTCGAGCACCTGCCGCGCCGTTTCGACGCCAGTGCTGTGCAAACAGTCCGGACAATCAACATCTCCCACAGTACTGTGCACTGCGTACCGGGCCGTCGTAAACGATGCCCCCACACACTTTGGTAGCACGGACGCCGTCGAAACCGCAGCAGGTGAGTGGTGCCGGTTTCGTGTCGGTCAGTACCGACTATCGCTCCGACGCCGCCCGCTCGGCCGCGGCACGAACCGTCTCCGTCGACAGCGACGACAGCGAGACGAGTTCCCCGTCGGTCTCGCCAGCGACGAGTTCGGAGAGGCCACCCCGCGAGTCGGTCCCCGCGTCCACGACGACGACGTGCGTGTCGTCCGTCGCGAGCGCACGGGCGGCCCGTCGAGTCGCCTCGGTCGGACTCCCCTCGGCTACGTTCGCCCGACCGTCGGTCACGACCACGACCACAGCGGCGTCGGTCCCGGCCCGATCGAGGACCCGCCGCGATGTCTCGAGGCCGGCGGGCAGCGGCGTCCGATCGCCGGAGGGGAGGTCCTTGAGGTGGCGCGCGGCGAGCGTGACGCTGTCGGTCGGCGGCACCAGGACGTCGGCGTCCTCGCCCGCGAAGGCGACGAACGCCACCCGGTCGCGCTGCTGGTAACTGTCCCGGAGCAGGTCGAGGACGACGCCCTTCGCGGTCCGCATCGCCGGCCGCATCGAGGCGCTCGCGTCGACGGCGAAGACGATCGTCACCGACGTCTCCCCGGCCCGGACCGACTGTCGGAGATCGCCGTTCTCGACCCGCGTCTCGCCCCGGGTCGCGGCCGATCGGACCGACGCGGCGGCGTCGATCGGGCCGTCCCCGGACGCGGGTTCCGTCCGGACCCGCGCACCGCGGTTGTCGACGCTCGGCGTCGTGGTCGCTCGCGATCCGGTCCCGCCGCCGGCCCCGTCGAGTCCCGGCGTCTCGAGGTCCGGCGCTCGCGCCTCGCCGATCTCGGCCCGCCGTTGACCCGGGACGATCGGGGTCGCTGTTTCGCCCTCGTCGTCACCGTCGCCGCTGTTGCCGTCACCGGTTCCGTCGTCGCCGTTCCCGTCGTCACGATCCGGTTCGCTCGACCCGTCGCCCTCGCTGTAGTTACCGTCACCGCCGAGTTCTGCAGGTGCTGGAGTCCCGGCAGCAGTGTCGTCGGTGTTTCGAGGATCTTCGGGAGGAGAACCGTCGGCTTCGTCGCTCCCACCAGCGGCCGCATCGCCCGATCGATCCCCGCCGTCCGATGTCGCCCGTTCTCCGTCGCTCGACTCGCCACCTCGAGTACCGTCCCCGGCCGCGTCGTCGCCCGTGTCGCCCTCGCTGCGACCGACGTCCGTCTCGTCGACATCCCTCTCGGCGTCGTCCCCGTCGGCCTCACGGTCCGGATCGCTCTCGTGGAAGTGCTCCTCGAGCAGGTCCGCTATGTCAGGCGTCTCCTCGAACGGCGTGCTCCGGAGGCGGTGGGGAAGCGTGTACGTCGCGGCCTCGCGGACGTCGGACTCGATGACCGTCGTCCGGCCGTCGAGCGCGGCCAGCGTCAGGGCGGTGCGTGCCGTCGCGACGTCCCCCCGGTGGCCGTCGACGCCGGCCTCGAGACAGAGCCGGGCGATCTCCTCCGTGAAATCCGTCGGGAGGTCGACCCTCGGGAGCAGGTCGCGGGCGTCGGCCAGCTTCTCGCGGAGCCGATCGACCTCGTCGGCCGTGGCCGGGTCGCGGTCGTCGCCGTCGCCCGTCTCGCCCCGCGCGAGCGCCCGATCGATGATCTCGACTCGATCGTCGATCTCGCGACAGCCCTCGACGCTGGCCTGCAGGGCGAACCGGTCCCGGAGCTGTGGTCGGAGGTCGCCCTCCTCGGGGTTCATCGTCCCGATCAGCGTGAACTCCGACGGGTGGACGACGCTGGTCCCGTCGCGTTCGACGGTATTGGCGCCGCTCGCGGCGGCGTCGAGGACGACGTCCACCAGGTGGTCGTCGAGCAGGTTGACCTCGTCGACGTACAGAATCCCGCGGTGGGCACGGGCGAGCAGGCCGGGATCGAACTCCGCCGACCCCGCGAGGGCGTCCTCGACCGAGAGCGTCCCGACGACCCGATCGCGGGTCGCCCCCAGCGGGAGCGTGACGAGCGGAACGGGCCGCGTCTCGACGGGTAAATCGTCGGCGTCGCGCGCGTGGCAGTCGTCACACTGCAGGTCCGGATCGGTCGGCGAACAGCCGTACCGACAGTCCGCCACGACCCGCTGTTCGGGCAGGAGATCCACGAGCGCCCGCACGGCCGTCGACTTCGCGGTCCCCTTCTCGCCAGTGATCAGGGCTCCGTCGAGGTCGTCGTTGGCCGCAACGGCCAGCAACACCCGCTTCAGGTCGGCCTGTCCGACGATCGCCGGAAAGGGGAGTGACGATAGCTTTTTGCCCCCGGCGTTTGCAACCATACTTGCGCTAATACAATAGAGGTTTAAAAACTCGATGGCACGGATCGGGATCTACACCGCGACGGCGAACGAACTCGGCTCGATCGGCCGGGCGGCCGAGCGCCTCGAGGACGTCGAACTGGTCGTTCGATCGGAGAGCGATCTCGACGACGAGGCCGCGATCGAGGAGTTCGTCGAGGAATTGACCGACGCCGCGGCCGCCATCTTCTGGCTGCACGGCGCCGAGGATAGCATGCCGGGGTACGACTACGCGACTGGCGCGCTCGCAGAAGCGGGCGTGCCGCTGATCGTCAAGTCGACCGGCGACGCCTTCGCCGTCGAGGATACGACGGTCTCCGCGGCCCACCGCGATCGGGTCTACGAGTACCTCGAGAGAGGCGGCACGATCAACGTCGAGAACTGCTGTCGGTTCCTCGCCGCCGAGTACGCGGGGCGGGACCTCGAGTACGACGACCCCACGGAACTGCCGACGGAGGGGGTCTACCACCCCGATCATCCGGGGATCGAGTACGAGGAACTGCTCGCGACCCACGACCCCGAGAAGCCGACCGTGGCGATCTGGTTCTACGAGTCCCACTGGACACACGAGAACACCCGCTACGTCGACGCGCAGGTCTGGGCGCTGGAGGAACAGGGCGCGAACGCCCTGCCGATCTTCTGCAATCCGGCGACGGATTCGGACGAGCAGGAAGACGCCGAGTGGGTGACTGATAGTTGGCTCATAGACGATGCGGGTCAGCCGATCGTCGACGCCGTCCTCTCCTCGTTCATGTTCTCGCTCTCGATGGACGAACGCGGCCGGAGCGCCAGCGACGAGGGCCAGAGCGCGGAAGACGTCTTCCTCGATCGACTCGGCGTCCCCGTCCTCCAGACGGTGACGACGATGCGATCGCGATCGCGCTACCAGTCCAGCGACACGGGCGTGATGGGATTCGAACTCGCCCTGTCCGTCGCCTTGCCGGAGTTCGACGGTAACGTGATCACCCACCCTATCTCGGGGAAAGAACGCACCGACGACGAGGCCGGGATCGGCAGCGCGCCGAAACACCACTTCCCGATCGAGGATCGGATCGACCACGCGACCCGTCTCGCGGTCAACTGGGCGAAACTCCGCCACACGCCCAACGAGGACAAGCGGGTCGCCGTCGTCCTGCACAACTACCCGCCGAGCGACGACGGAATCGGGACGGCCTTCGGTCTCGATAGCCCCGAATCGACGGTGAATCTGCTCGAGGAACTCGAAGCCCGAAACTACGACCTCGGCGGTGAGATGCCGGACAGCGGCCAGTCCCTCGTCGAGACGCTCACCTCGCAACTGACCCTCGACGATCGCTGGATCGCACCCGAGGACGTCCGCGATCGCTCGATCGACGTCGTCTCACCCGACACCTACGCGGCGTGGTTCGCCGAGGCCGACGATCGGTTCCAGCGGAACGTTATCGAAGAGTGGGGTGCCCCACCGGACCGCCCGTTCGCGATTCCGGGCGTCGAGTTCGGCAACGTCCTCGTCACCGTCCAGCCCCCGCGCGGGTTCGGGCTGGATCCCTCGACGGTCTACCACGATTCCGATCTCCAGCCGCCACACGACTACTACGCCTTCTACGGCTGGCTTCGGAATACCTTCGAGGCCGACGCCGTCGTCCACCTCGGGACCCACGGCAGCCTCGAGTGGCTCCCCGGCAAGACCGTCGGCCTCGACGGCGAGAGCGCGCCCGATCGACTGATCGACGACGTCCCGAACGTCTACCCCTACATCGTGAACAACCCCGGCGAGGGGACCCAGGCCAAGCGCCGGTCGTACGCCGCGATCGTCGACTACCTCACGCCGGTCATGCGATCGGCGGGCACGTACGACGAACTCGCGGAACTCGAAGAACTGGCCAACCAGTACCGCGAGGCCGGGATGGAAGACGCCCGGAACGACGACGGTGAGCACCTCGAGACCCTCGTTCGTGAGACGGTCGACGAACTGGATCTCGCGGTCGAGTTGAGGATCGCGGGGACGGTCGACGAGCAGGCAACCGTCCGCGGCCCGGACGAGGCCGGTTCGACGCTCGCCGAGGGTGCGATCGAAGGCGACGAGGTCGATATCGACGAACTCGTCGAACGGGTCCACGAGTACCTCACGGACGTCAAGACGACTCAGATCCGGCTGGGACTGCACACCATGTCCGAGCCGCCGCAGAGCGATCGGCTCGTGGAGTACCTCGTCGCCCTCACCCGACTCGAGAACCCCGGCGCGCCGAGCCTGCGCGAGAGCGTGGCCGGCGCGCTGGGCGTCGACTACGAGACGATGCTCGAGTCGCCCGGCGAGTACGACGCGACGCTCGGGCTGACCTACGCCGAGGCCGCCGACGTCGTCTACGAGACGAGCGTCGACCTGATCGAGACGCTCGCCGAACACGACTTCGACGTTCCCGAATCCGAGCGAGAAGCCGGTCCCGGGGACGAGGTGAACATGAACCTCCTCGTCGTCGACCTCGAGACGATCGGCGATTCCCGGGCGAAATCGGGCGCTCACGACGACCTGCGGAAGGTGCTCGCGTACATCTGCGAGGAAGCCCAGCCTCGCGTCCAGGGTTCCGAGGACGAAATTCCGAGAACGGCGGACGCCCTCTCGGGGGAGTACGTCCCGCCCGGCGGATCGGGCGCGCCGACCCGCGGCGGCGTCGACCTGCTGCCGACCGCGCGGAACTTCTACACGCTCGACCCGCGCAAGGTGCCGGCGAAGGCCGCCTGGCAGGTCGGAAGCGAGGTCACGGAGGGGGTGCTCGATCGCCATCTCTCCGAGACCGACGAGTACCCCGAGGAGATCGGCGTCGTCGCGTGGGGAACCCCGACGGTCCGCACCCGCGGTGAGACGATCGCACAGGTGCTCGCAATGATGGGCGTCGAACCGCGGTGGACCGACGCCGGCCGGATCGACGACGTGGAACCGATCCCGATCGAGGAACTCGGGCGGCCACGAATCGACGTGACGACGCGCGTCTCGGGTCTCTTTCGGGACGCGTTCCCGGCCGCGGCGGGCGTCATCCACGACGCCGTGGACGCGGTCGTCGACCTCGACGAACCGCCGGAGTTGAACTTCGTGAAGAAGCACGTCGAGGAAGAGGCCGAAGCGTTGCAGGACGCGGAGGGACTCGGCGAGTCAGAGGCCCGAAAAGCCGCGAAACACCGCGTCTTCACGACGAAACCCGGCGGCTACGGCGCCGGGACCAACAAGGCCGTCGACGAGGGCAACTGGGACGATCGCTCCGACCTCGCGTCGGTCTACGTCCAGTGGGGCGGCTACGCGATGGGTTCCAGGGGACGGGTCTCGGACGCTCACGACGCCTTCGAACGTCGCCTCTCGAGCGTCGACGCCACGGTCAAGATCGAGGACACGATGGAACAGGACGAGTTCGACTCCTCGGACTGGTACGCCTTCCACGGCGGGTTCATCTCCGCCGTCTCCGAAATCTCGGGCGAAGAACCGGCCTCCTACGTCGGCGACTCCTCGGACCCGGACAACGTGGACGTCTACACGAACGAGGAGAAGGTCCGCAAGGCGATGCGATCGCGCGTGCTCAATCCGGACTGGCTCGAGTCGATGGAAGAACACGGCTACAAGGGCGCCGGCGATCTCTCGACGACGGTCGACGTGACGCTGGGCTGGGACGCCACCACCGGCCTCGTCTCCGATACGCTGTGGGAGGAGGTCGCGGAGAAATTCGCCTTCGACGACGATCGCCAGGAGTGGCTGCGCGACGTGAATCCGTGGGCGCTCGAGTCGATCACGGACACGCTGCTCGAGGCGATCGAGCGCGACCTCTGGGACGCCGACGACGAGACGATCGATCGTCTGCGCGACCTGAATCTCGAGATCGAAGGCGATCTGGAGGCGCGGACGACCAACGACGCGATCGAGGTGACGACCGATGACTGACAGCAATCAGGAGTTCGACAGAGAGTACGCCGACCTGGGAGCAACGACGCAGAACGCGATGGACATCGCCGAGACGAGCATGGACATCGTCAGGCAGTTCGTCCCCGACGAGACGCTCGCGGATCGGCTTCGCCAGAAGTCGGTCCACTCGATGGGCGACATCGAGTTCCAGCACCTGATCCGCTTTACGGGCGCGGACGACCTCGGCGACGACGAGGACGCTCCCGTCCGTGCCGGCGCGCGGGCCGTCCTCGACGAGGCGGCCGTCATCACGGACATCACGATGGTGAAAGCCGGCGTCACGGGCCGCGGCCACAACTGCGACGTGTCGAAGGCGATCGGTCACGGGAAAGAACTCGCCGCGGAAACCGGGATGACCCGGACCGCGGCGGCGATGCTCGAACTCGACAGGGAGGACGCATTCGAGGGGGCGGTCGTCACGATCGGCAACGCGCCGACCGCGGCGTTCGCCCTCGCCGACTGTATCGAACAGGGCACGCGACCGGCGGTCGTGGTCGCGAACCCGGTCGGCTTCGTCAAGGCCGAGGAGAGCCGCGAGCGCATCCGCGAGGTCAGTGAGGCCTACGGCGTGCCGGCGATCACGCACGTCGGCCGCCGCGGCGGGAGCGGCCTCGCCGCCGCACTGACGAACGAACTGATCCACGTCGCGAAAGATCACCGTACCGGCGAACTCGAGGACGACCTCGCGTCCGATCGCGGTGGGACGGACGCATGAGCGACGACTACGATCTCGACAGCGGGCCGGATCCGGCGACGTTCGCGGCCGCCGACCCGGAACCCGACATCGACGCCGACGATCCGGTCTACGCCGTCGGCGTCGGACCCGGGAATCCCGAGTACCTCACGCCGCGCGGCGAGCGGGCGCTCCGCGAGGCGGACGTCGTCGTCGGCTTCACCACCGTCGTCGAGTTCGTCGAAGACGAGACGGACGCCGATCTGCTCACCTGCGGGTACAAAGACGAGGCCGACGCGCTCCGGGAGTTCGGCGACCGCGTGGCGGCCGGCGAGTCGGGGACCGCCGTCGCGATGGGCGATCCCAACCACTCGGGCTACCAGTTCGTCGGAAAGGTTCAGGATGCCGTCGAGCGCGAGGCCGATCGTCGCTCCGTCGCTCCTCGGGCCGTCCGGGTGATCCCCGGCATCTCCTCGCTGCAGGTTGCGGCCAGTCGCGCCCGGACGCCGATGGAGGACACCGAGTTCATCACGCTTCACAAGAGCGGCGATCTGGAGGCCGACATGGATCGACTCGCCGAGGCGGTCGACGATCGCCACCTGCTCGTCCTCCCGCGGCCGTACGATCGGATGCCGGGCGACATCGCCGAGTTCCTGCTCGCGGCGGGCGCTACACCCGATCTCGATGCGCTGGTTCTCGAGAAGCTGACTCACGACGACGAAGAGATCCACCGGTTCACGCTGGCCGAACTGGCCGAGCACGCCGGCGGAGACGGCCGGGAGGACACGCCGTTCTCCGATCTCGTCGTACTCGCCGTTCGACAGCCGAGATGACGTCGGTGCCCCTGCCGATTCGGTATGCCGACGCGTCTGGCGCCGTCGCTGGTTCGGAGCCGGCGTGAGACGGCGTTCCAAAAAACGGGACGTCACCGCTCGTCTCTCTTGTACTCGTTGAGAACCGTCGCGATCGTGTTCGACACCTCCTCGATCGCGGTGTCGTTTGTCTTCCGGAGATCGCCTTCGTCCCGCGCTTCGCCCAGATGACGGAGCGCTTCCCGGAGGTGATACTCGGTTCCGTGGTGGTCGTCTCCGTTCATGGGTGATCGGAGCGGCAGGTATGGGATTGAAACGGGTAAGCGCATTGGTGGTCGACCGGTCGATCGCGTCCGATCCCGGGTCGATCGTCGCCGCGGCGGTCCGTTACAGCAGGAGAACGAGCGCGATTCCGAGGCTCGCACTGCCGAGGAGTATCGCACCGATAGCCAGCGCTATCGTCCTCGCGCCGGCCGCCCTCGTCACGCCGACGTAGACGACCTGTTCGGCTATCGTCAGCAGTACGAGTCCGAGCCGGGTGACGTCGGACGGAATCGACGGCTGGACCGTCTCGATCACGAGCACGATACCGGCGACAACGGCGCCGATCGCGAACGCCGATCGAAGCCGGAACGGTGTCTCGAGTTCGCCCGCCGGCCGCTCGTGTCGTTCGATTCGGATCCACAGCAACCCGGTGACCGCACCCCCAACGCCGGCCATGGCGACGAACGGCAGTGCGACCGAGCGGGCGAGCGACGGGCTGACGATCCCGACGACGAGTAGATTCCGGGGAAACAGCATCGTCACCGCAATCGCGGCGGCGAACGCGTAGATTCGGGAGAACGCCGGATACCGCCGCACCTGCTCCGTGAGCGACGTGATCGTCAACCCCGGTGATACGCACCCGCCGACGGCCGCGGTGACCCCGATCGCGGTCGTCGGATCGACGACTCTCGAGAGGAGGTAGCCGAAAAAACTCAGGCCGGCGACGAACACGACGACCGACCAGACGCGCTGGGGGTTCACCCCGAACAGCGCGTCGAGGTTCTCGTTCGGGAGTACCAGGAGGACGACGATGAGTGCGAGGAATGTAATCGCTGCGTCCAGATCGTCGCGGTCGATCCGTTCCGCCAACTCGTTACGCATCATCGTCGGTATCGCGGGGAGGCCCCTCCGGATCGTCTTCGGCGGCCGATTCCGAGGATCGGTCGAGCCGTTCGACGGTGCCGCGACTCCCGTCGATCCGGATCCGCTCCCCCGTTCGGATCTCCGACGTCGCGTCCGAGACCGAAACGACGGCCGGAATCCCGTACTCGCGCGCGACGAGCGCTCCGTGAGTCATTTGCCCGCCGACCTGCATCACGAGTCCGGCCGCGTTCAGAAAGAGCGGCGTCCACCCCGGATCCGTCGATGGCGCGACGAGGATCTCGCCTTTTTCGAGGGATTCCCCGGACGGGTCGCGAATTACGCGGGCGGGTCCTTCCACGACGCCTGACGAGACGGGCGTGCCGGTGAGCGTCCCGTCCGATCGATCGCCGTCCTCGACCGCCGTCGGCGCTTCTCCCTCGCTGGTGAGCAGCGGCGGCGCGGTCATCGACGCGGCGCGATCGTGATGCCGCCGGCGAGCGTCGACGTCCGCGTCGATCGGCGCGTCGGTTTCGAGCGCGGCGAGCAGTTCGTCCCTGCGGAGGTACCAGACATCGTCGGGACGATCGAGGCGGCCCTCGGCGGCGAGCGACTCCCCGGCGTCGGAGACTGCCTCGTGGACGGCCGCGAAGAAGTGTGCCACACCCTGCTTGGGGTACTCTCGAAGCTGGATTCCGCCCCGGTACGCCCGAATCAGCCGTCGCACCACTGCCTTCCGTACCGGTCCGAGCGCGCCGCGATCGGCGCGCGCTTCGAGTCGGGCGGCCGCGTCCTCGGCGTCGCGTTCCAATCGACGGAGGTGTTCCCGATGCGCTCCGGGTTCGGTCCCCGCGAGATCGCTCCGGATCGTGCGTATCAGCGTCTCGGGATCGTCGGTCCAGCGCGATCGACTGAGGTCGATCTCGCCGCTCGCCCGGTGGCCGAACTCCCCGAGGAAGTCGTTGAGTTCGGTGACGAAGACATCACCGCCCTCCGCGGCCCGGATCTCCGCGAGCGACGCCTCTCGTTGGAGCGCAGCGCGGACCTCAGGGTGCTCGCGAGCGACGGCGGCGAGGTCCCCCAGTCGCTGGTTCATCCGCGTGACCAGTTCCATCTCGAGTCCCTTGCCGATCGCGTCGAGTTCCGCGTCGGCATCGGGAAACAGGCGTCCGAGCGCCTTCCGGGCGAGAACGCTCGCTACCAGGAGGGGACCGATGCGGGGCAACAGTCCGCCGAGAACCGCCGCGAGGTCGAATTCGTCGACGGCGACTCGGACGCGATCGGTGAGCGTCTCCGGTTCGCGAACTCGGGAGGCGAGTTCCTCGCCCCAGGCCTCGATCTGGGCTTGCTCACGCTCGGGATCGGGCGAACCCGTGAGGAACGTCCGGAGGAATCGACCGATCGCTTTTGGGAGTACGGGAACGAGCTTCGGTGCCCTGCGGCGAACGATCCGGCCCACGGCACGGACGTCTGCGAACAGTCTGCGATCGGGGAACGCGTCGCGACGCCGAACGAGCAACTCTTCGAGCGCGTCCGACGCCGGTTCGTTCGCCGCCGCGAGCACGGTCGGAATCAGCCGTCGGAGCGGCCCGATTCGGAGAAGCGGCGTCAGATCGACGTACACCCGGTGGCCGGCCTCGACCGCCCACGGCGCCCCGGCGTCCTGCGATCGGATTCGCGTCGCCGTCCGCTCGAGGAAACCTCGCCACCAGTCCACGACGAGCGGCGGCAGCGCCTCCGGCATCGCCTGCTGGTGTCCGAAACTGAAGTAGACGCGGAGACGATCGTCGCCGGGAGCGGGGGACGGCAGCGGGAACAACGACGTGATCGGCCGAGATTGGAGAACGATACAGTCACCGTCGACCAGCGCCCACTCGATATCCTGCGGGGTACCGAATAGCTCTTCGACGCGCTCGCCGAGTTCGACGAGTTCGCGCAGTTGTGCGTCCGATAGCACGCGCGATTCTCGTTGCGTCGACGCCACCGCCACTCGTTCCGGTCCGTTTTCGTCGGTCCTCGCACGAAGGGCGTGGCTCTTATCCCCGATTTCGTACTCGAGTATCTCTTCGGTCCGTCGATCGACGCGGGCGTTGTCGGGCGAAATCTCTCCTGCGACGACCGTATCACCGAGACCGTAGTTGGCGTCTACCGACGCGACGTAGCGGTTTCCCGTCACGGGATCGGCGGTGAAGAGGACGCCGGCCGCGTCCGGATCGACCATCGCCTGGACGACCACCGCCATCGCGACGTCTGCGTGCGAAACGTCGTTCCGCAACCGGTAGGAGACGGCTCGCTCCGTAAACAGGCTCGCCAGACAGTCACGGATCCGATCGAGAACGGCTTCTCGCCCGCTTATTCCGAGGAACGTCTCGTGTTGACCCGCGAACGAAGCCGTCGGCAAATCTTCGGCCGTCGCGCTCGATCGCACGGCCACGGCGTTCGCATCGAGCGCGTCCAGGCGCGCTTCGATCGCCCGCCGAATCGGATCGGGGACGTCTGCGTTCCGAATCCGCTCTCTGATCGCGGCGCTTCGCTCACCGATCCGATCGACGTCCGACGGATCGAGATGGTCTACTGATTCGATCGCCCGTCGCGTTTCGGCGTCGGCGAGGAGCGTCCGATAGGCGGCCGTCGTCACGCAGAACCCGGGCGGGACGGCGAAGTTCGCGTCGACGAGCCGCGCGAGAGTCGCCCCTTTCCCGCCGGTGACGGTGGCGTCCGTCGCCTCACCGTCCTCGAACGAGACGGCGTACGTCGCGCTCTCCGAACCGACCCGACTATCCCTCATGGTCACCGTCCGTTCCGCGGTTTTTCTCACCGGCGGCACCCCTCGAGACCGCGGTAGCTGCCGATTCGCTGATGATCATGCGAGTATATAGGATGAGGACAAAATAAGATTCTCTGGCGACCATAGTCGCGATATTTAAATAAGACCGCGGTATCGAGTGACGCATGAAGTACGTACGAGTAACCGGAAAACCGGATCCGGAACGAGCGCCCGAGTTCTTCCGGGTGTTGGCGGGATCCTCGTACGTGACCGAAGCCCGACTGTTCGACCTGAACGTGTCGCCGGGCGGGAAGCCGACGGGCCTCTTCGAAGTGGACGGAGACGAAGATCGGGTCCGTACCGAACTGAACGGGTCGAACGGCGTCCGGTCGGTCGAGACGGCACCCGTGACGGACGGGACGTTCAATCTCCTCGTCACGCTCGATCCGTCGACGGTGGCGCTGCTTCGGGACGCGTTCGGGGCGATCACGCAGGAGGGAATGGTCGTTGCGAAACCCGTCGTCTACCGCGACGAACGGGTTCACTCCCGTATCGTCGGCAGTTCGTCCGCCCTGCAGGCGGCGATCGGCAAGTTCCCGTCGGATATCGAACTGGAGATCGACACGATCGGCGAATTCGATCGCCGTCGTGACTCGCCGCTCTCGATGCTGAGCGATCGCCAGCGGGAAGCGGTGGTCACGGCGTTCTCGCTCGGATACTACGACCATCCACGGGAGGCCACGCACGAGGACCTGGCCGATCGGATGGGGTGTGCGCCGAATACGGTATCGGATCACCTGCAGAAAGCCGAGAAGAAGATCGTTACCGCACTGCTCGAGTCGAGATCGGCGCGATAGGGAGGCCGTGGCCCCGGTATCGAGTCCGCTGCCGCGGCTGCTCCGAGGGACGGGTTGTTGGCGTCGGCCACTCCGAGACGATGGCCGATCAGGTAAGTCGTCGGAACGCGACCGCGATCGGGGGCGAGCGGGACGAACTGCACTACGGGTCGGTCGAGAGCCCGCCCGTCGCGGTCGTGAACGTACGACGATCGAACCGGATCGAAGCGGATAGCGTTCTCGGGAGTACCCCGACTGCGGGCCCAGAAATCTTCGAATTCCCGTTTCCTTTCCGCCGGATCGATCGCGGCCACCGACGGATTCAAGTTCACTTGTCGTAACTCAAATACAATGATCGTGGATAGCACGGCCAACGCGTTCGAACGAATCACTGCGGGGGTCGATCGGGTCCCGGAGCGAGACCGATGAAGGGGTTCGTGCTCGGCGGCGTCAGCTCCGGCGTCGGCAAGACGGTCGCGACGCTGGCGATCGTCCGGACTCTCGCGGACGCCGGCTACGAGGTCCAGCCCGCGAAGGCGGGCCCGGACTTCATCGACCCGAGCCACCACGAGGAAATCGCGGGACGTCCCTCACGAACGCTCGACCTGTGGCTCGAAGGCGAGGACGGCTTGCGGCGCAACTACGCCCGCGGCGAGGGTGATATCTGCGTCGTGGAGGGCGTGATGGGCCTGTACGACGGCGACGGCTCGAGCACCGCGATGGTCGCTGAAGCCCTCGGGTTGCCGGTCGTCCTGGTCGTCGACGCCGAGGCGGGCATGGAGAGCGTCGCGGCGACCGCGCTCGGCTTCCGCGAGTACGCCGACGCGATCGGTCGCGATGTCGAGGTCGGGGGGATCGTCGCCCAGCGCGCCCACGGCGGCCGCCACGAACAGGGGATCCGCGACGCCCTGCCCGAGGCCCTCGAGTACTTCGGCCGGATTCCGCCGTCTCCCGACCTCGAGATCCCCGATCGCCACCTCGGGCTGGAGATGGGCGAAGAGGCGGCGCTGCCGAGGGACGCGTTGCAGGACGCCGCGGAGACGATCGACGCGGAACGACTCGCAGCGGTCGCAACGGAACCGCCCCGGCCGGAAACGCCGGTCGAAGCCGCCGATGCCGTCGACGCCACTGTTGCCGTCGCCAGCGACGCGGCCTTCTGCTTTCGGTATCCGGCGACGATCGAGCGGTTCCGCGAGCGGGCCGAACTGGTCACGTTCTCGCCGATCGCGGGGGATCCGGTTCCCCACTGTGACGGCGTCTACCTCCCCGGCGGGTATCCCGAACTGAACGCCGAGGATCTCGAGTCTGCGGGGACGCTCTCGGAACTCGGCGATCGGGCGAGCGAGGGGCTCCCCGTCCTCGGCGAGTGCGGCGGTCTGATGGCCATGAGCCAGTCGCTGACGACCGCAGAGGGTGATCGGAGCGAGATGGCCGGCATCCTGCCGGCCGACGTGACGATGCACGATCGCTACCGGGCGCTCGATCACGTCGAACTCGAGGCGATCGAGGGAACGCTGACCGCTCGCGCCGGGGAATCGATCCGCGGCCACGAGTTCCACTACTCGAGTGCGAACGTGGGTCGCGACGCCCGGTTCGCGTTCGAGACGGTGCGCGGCGACGGCATCGACGGCGACCGCGACGGCCTGACCGAGTACGAGTCGCTCGGCACCTACGTGCACGTTCACGCGGAGAGCGGGGGGTTCGATCGATTCCTCGAGTCGATCGAACGCTGACCCCGTTTTCCACTGCCGTCACGCTCGAACCGTCACGACCGAATCCGCGTGACCGGTGGTAGCACGGGTTCGAGCCCGGTCTCGGCGCGCTGTTCTCTGCCTTCGGACCGTTCGTCGATCGTTGTCGAGCGACTCGTCGTCCGCGTCGCACAGGAGGTGCCCCTGCAGTCGATCGACCCGTGGATCGAGACGAGTCGTTCCGCAACGTGGACGTTCGATCGCCCCTGAACTGGACGTTCGATCGGCCCCGAACAATACGATTTGTGCTATCCCAATTTGAGATGGGCAACTGGGATTGTGCTACTCCAAACAAAATTGTTTTAGGCCCGGGCTCTGTTCCAACGAGTGATGCCACCCATCGCGCTTCCACACGACGCGAAGGCCGGGCCGACCAAGCCGGAGGTCCGCGCCGTCGTCCAGTCGAAACTCGCTCTCGACTCGGACGATCACTTCGCGGAGGTCGGTTCCTGTACGGGGGCCGTCACGATCGAAGCCGCACGACGAGCGGAGCGGGTGACCGCTCTCGAACGAAAAGCCGAGCGCCTCGAGACGACCGAGCAGAACCTCGCGGCGAACGCGGAGTCGGTGCGGGCCGACGTCGAGTTTCGCAACGCGGAAGCGCCCGAGGGACTGCCCGACGACGCCGACGCGCTCTTTCTCGGCGGGAGCCGCAACTTCGAGGCCGTGCTCGACCACGCCGTCGAGACGGAAATCGATCGGGTAGTCATGAACGTCTCGCGTCTGGAAGTCGCTGGTAAGGCGACGGCGGCGTTTCGCGAGCGCGATCTGCTCGAGGAGGTCGTCCAGTTCCAGGTGAGCCACGGCTACGAACTCGCCGGGGCGACGAGTTTCGACGCGGACAACCCGGTCTACATGCTGATCGGGAGCGCGACGCCCAATGACGATGCTGCCGATGCGGACGACGACGACGAAAGAGTCGCCGTCGACGGAAGCGGCCGCTCGCAGACGGAGGGTCCCGATCGATGACGCTCTACGGCGTCGGACTCGGCCCTGGCGAGGCCGACCTCGTCACCGTCCGGGGGAAACGGATCCTCGAGGGCGCGGACGTGGTCTACTCGCCCGGTCGCCTCTCGCGGACCGTCGCGCTGAACCACGTCGACGAGTCGACGATCGGGGACCTGGACTTCCCGATGACGAACGACGAGGAGACGTTGCGAACGGCGTGGAAGGAAGCCGCGGCGGAGATCGCTCCGAACGCACGCGACGGCGACGTCGCCTTCGTCACGCTCGGCGATCCGAACGTCTACTCGACCTTTGGACACCTGCGCCGGACGATCGACGCGTTCCACCCCGGCGTGGACCTCGAGACCGTTCCCGGCGTGAGCGCGGTGACGGCCTTCGCGACCGCGCTGGGCGTCGAGATCGAGGCCGGCGCGGGCCTCTCCCTGCGCGAGGCCGCGAGCGGAGCGAGTCCGACCGGTCCCGATCGGATGATCCTGTTCAAGGTCACCGACGCGCCGGCGACCCACGAGGGCCTCGTCGAGGCCGGCTACGAGGTGACTTACGGCCGACGACTGTTCATGGAACAGGGCGAGACGATCGTCACGGACGATCCGGAGACGATCGACGAACGGGACTACTACACGCTGGCCTACGCCGAGAAGGAGGCCCTCGAGGTCGAGCGGGCGACGGCTGCCTTCCGGACCGACGACGAGAGTGGGTCGGAGGAGGCGACGACAGACGGTGAGCCCGTCACGGACGGAGGACGACGATGACGGACGACGCGTCGTCGGACCCGCAGGACGCGATCGACTCGCAGGGCGACCGCCGCCGCGAGCAACTGGACGATCGGATCTTCGAGCACAGCGCCGGCGACGAACGGGAGGGGATCCCCTTCGTCGGTGCCGGACCCGGCAACCCGCGGTTGCTGACCGTCGCGGGCAAGGAACTGCTCGAGACGGCCGATCTGGTCGTCCACGCTGGATCGCTGGTCAACAGCGAACTCCTTGACGAGTACTGTTCCCACGCCGAACCGGTGAACTCCGTGGGGAAGGACCTCGAGGAACTGATCCCGCTGATGCGGGACGCCTACGAGAACAGCCGGAACGTCGTCCGGCTACACAGCGGCGATCCCGCCATCTACGGAGCCGCGCTCGAGCAGATGGACGCGCTGGAACACGAGGGCGTGCCGACGTACTTCGTGCCGGGCGTCACGTCTGCGTTCGCGGCCAGCGCGACGCTTCGGACCCAGCTGACGCTCAACGAGGTTTCGAACCACGTCGCGTTCACCCGGCCGCAGGGCAAGACCCTGACCGAGGAGGAGGACCACATCTCCGACTTCGTCGAGATGGGCGACGTGACGACCTGCATCTACCTGGGGACCCACGCGGTTCGCGATACGATGGATCGGCTGCTCGCGGACGACCACGATCCCGAGACGCCGGTCGCGGTGATCTACCACGCCTCCTGGCCGGACGAGGACGTGATCGTCGGTTCGATCGGCGATATCGCGGACAGGGTAGAGGAAGCGGGCTACCGCGCCTCGGCGCTGGTCGTCATCGGCGACGCCGTGACCGGCGCGGGCTACGAGCGATCGTTCCTCTACGGCGACTGGGCCAATCGCAGTCCGTCGTCGGAGAACACGAGCGAACCGGAGGCAGGTGATGACTGAGATGCAACGGAGCTACCGCAAACACGCTGAAAGGAGCCAGTCCCACCCGGGCGGCGGACCGGACGGTGCTGTGGAACGCGGAGCGGACTCGTTCGATTCGATGGAGCTTACACGATGAGTTCAGGAACCGAGAACGCGGATACGACGGACGATGCGGAATCGGACTCCGACGGTGGACACTGTTCCACGCCGGATTCGGACGGCGAAGTCGCCGAGGAGATCGCGATCGTCTCCTTCGGACGGAAGATGGAAACCGCCGAGGAGATCAGGGACGAGATCGGTGATCGCTACGAGGCGATCGAGATCCTCGAGTACCACGGCGACGTCTTCGAGGAGTACTGGGGGAAGTACGACTGTTTCGTCGGCCTGATGGCCTCCGGGATCGCGATGCGAAAGACGGCCCACCTGCTCGAGGACAAGTGGGACGACCCCGCGATCTGCGTCGTCGACGAGGAACTGACGTGGGCCATCCCGATCACGGGCGGCCACCACGGTGCGAACCAGGTCGCACGGGACCTGGCGACGATGGGTGCCGTCCCGGCGATGACCACCGCCTCGGAGGCGGCGGGCAAGCAGGGCGTCGAGTCCCGCGCGAAGGCGATGGACGCCCACGTCGTCAACGGCGACTCGACGGTGAAGACGAACCTCGCCGTCCTCGACGAGAACCTCGGTCCTGTGGCCCGACTCGACGGGCCGAAGGCCGTCCTCGTCGGGGACGACGTGACCGTCCTCAAGCGCAACGAGGACGAGGGGTGCGTCCTCGGTACCGGCAGCGTCTCCGGCGCGAGCAAGGAGTCGTTCATCGCCGCGTGGGAGGATGCACTCGATCGGACCGACTACGACTTCGAGGACGTGGAGTTCGTCGGAACTGCAACCCGGAAGGAAGACGAGGAGGGACTGTTCGAGGCGGCCCAGGAACTCGATCTCGGCGTGGTCGCGTTCGACAAGGAGACCCTGCTCGACCACGAGGGGCCGACGCCCTCCAAATCGAAGGAGTTGATCGGCTGGCCGGGCGTCTCCGAGGCCTCCGCTATCGCGGGCGGGGCCGAACAGGAACTCGTCCTCGAGAAGATCAGCTACGAGAACGAGGTCACGGTGGCGATCGGTCGATGAGCGGGAGTGAGAGCGAGTCGACGGGCCCGACGGCCGGCGGCACCCCCGACGACCACGGCACCCTCTACGTCGTCGGCATCGGACCCGGCCTGCCGGACCACATGACCGCGAAAGCAAAGCGGGTCATCGAATCAGCGGACGTCGTTATCGCCTCGAGTCTCTACCAGGAGTTCCTGCGCGACGACGGGACCGTCCCGTCGGAGGAGGCGACCGACGAGGACGGCATCGCGACCCGAGACGACGGCTTCGAACAGGAGATCGTCCGCTCGACGATGGGCCGACAGATCGAACTCGCCCGTGCGGCGTTCGACTACGTCCGCGAAGGGAAGGACGTCGCCCACGTCTCGGGTGGCGATCCCTCGGTCTACGGCAAGTCGGACCTGATCTTCAAGATGGCCGAGGAGGACGACGCGACGGACGTGCCGATCGGGATCGTCCCCGGCCTCACCGCTGCGCTGGGCGGGGCGGCCAACGTCGGCGCGCCGCTGTGCAACGACTTCTGTACGGTCTCGCTGTCGGACAAGTGGCGCGGCTGGGACGAGATCGAGGAGAAACTGCGGGCGGCCGCAGTTTCGGACTTCGTGATCGTCCTCTACAACTGCTGGCGAAACTACGAGAAAGCGGTCGAGATCGTCCGCGAGGAGCGGACCGACGACGCCTACGTGGCCATCGTCAACGACGCCGGACGCGAAGACGCCGGCCGGAACGGCGAGAGCCAATTCGTCACCACCCTCGGCGAGGCCGCCGACCACGACGACAGGGTGTCGGGGATGGGGACCTCGCTGATCATCGGCAACCACGAGACCGAAACCTGGCGCAACGACGATCGAACGTACCTCGTCACCCCGCGCGGCGGGCGCGACGTCGACGATTTCTGAGAAACCAGACGATCATGAGCACGGACACCAACGCGGACGCTGACGCCGAATCGACATCCAAATGCGGCGCGTCTTCGAACGGCGAGAGCAGCGAAGCGAGCGCCGAGAGCTCGAGTTCGAAGTGCGGGGCCGCGAGTGCCGACGACGAGACCTCGAACGAGCAGGAGGTCGGCGCGACGATCGACGACTTCGACGCCGAACCCGGCCAGCTAACGGCCGTCGGGCTCGGTCCCGGTCATCCGGAGGGAATGACCGAGCGGGCGAAGACCGCACTGCTCGAGGCCGATCACATCGTCGGCTACACGACTTACATCGAACTGATTCCGGACGAAATCACCGAGGCGGCCGATGACATCTACGACACGCCGATGTGCGGCGAAGTCTCCCGCACGGAGGAGTCGATCGATCGCGCGCTCGCGGGCAACGACGTGGCGATCGTCGGCAGCGGCGACCCCAACGTCTACGCACTCGCGGGCCTCGCGCTCGAGATCCTCGAGTCCAAGGGGGCGACGGCGTCGATGGTCGACTTCGACGTGGTGCCGGGCGTCCCGGCGGCCCAGTCCTGTGCGGCTCGGCTGGGCGCGCCGCTCGTGAACGACACCGTCTCGGTCTCGCTGTCGGACCACCTCGTCCCGATGCCGGAGATCGAGTCGCGCCTCCACGCGGTGGCCAGCGAAACCTTCACCATCACGATCTACAACCCCTGGAGCCGCAAGCGCCGGGAGAACTTCGAGAAGGCCTGCGAGATCCTGCTCACCCACCGCGATCCCGACACGCCGGTCGGCATCGTCCACGGGGCCGGCCGCGAGGACGAGCAGGTGATGCTCACCGAACTCGGCGACCTCGAGGACCTGGGCGAACACGAAATCGTCGACATGACGACGACGATCGTCGTCGGCACCGAGGACACCTACGTCTGGGACGACCGGATGGTCACGCCGCGCGGCTACGAGACGAAGTACGAGTACTAGCCATGCCACGATACGAAGTCACCATCGAGAAGGAGGCCTGCGACGGCATCTTCGCCTGCCTGACCCGCGATCCGCGGTTCGTCGAGGGCGACGACGGTCTCGCGACGATCGAGCCCGGAGCGGATCCGGTCTACGACTGCGAAGGCACGGTCACGGACACCGACGATCGCGTCGTCGCGACGTTCGACGACGATCGGATCGACGAGGCGAGACAGGCCGCGGCGGCCTGTCCGACGGACGCGATCGTCGTCGAGGAGGCGGGCGAATGAGCGACGTCGTAGCGGACGGGCGTGACCGCGAGATCGAGGTGCCCGCCGACCCGCTCGCGGGCCACCCTGCGACGGCGTACTTCTGGGGTCACGTCGCGGGCAGTGGCGAGGTGTCCAGTACAGGTATCGGCGTCGTCACCGGCGACGAGGAGTCGGCACAGGTACTCGCGGCGATCGCCGGCGGCGACGTCGAGCAAGAGACGACCACTCGCGAGTACGCCCGCGACACATCGATTACTCGCACCGAAGACGAGTACACGCTCTCGATCGGCGCTAATGAGGGCGAGGACGACGACCCCGCCGGACTCCTCGGCCGCGGCGGCGGGATCGGCCTTCCAGTCGACGGACGGGGTAACTACCGCTTCGGGGCCTTCGCCGAGTACGATCGGGAACTGCTCCGGGGCCTGTTCGAGGGCTGTGGAACGATCTGTTTCAAGTCCTCCAGCGGCACTGTGGGAATCTCGTTCGTCCACGACGATCGCGACCTGCTCGAACTCGTCCAGGAGTTGATCGCCGACTGTCCGATTTCGGCCCCGATGGGCGACCTCTCGGAGACCTCCTCGGGTGGCTCCTGGTTCGGCATCGACGACGACGCCGCACCCGAGTTCGGAACGTGGCTGTACGAGAACTGCGAAGAGACCGGCCTGTTCGCACCGAGCCGCCGCAAACTCGAGCGGAGCCTCGAACGGGCCGAGTCTGACGACCCATAGCGTATTCCACGATGAGCACACCCGACGACACCACGTCCACGACGTTCGACGACGAGGCAGTCCTGCTGGTGGGACACGGCTCCCGCAGGGAGAGGTCCAACGAACAGGTACGTGAACTGGCCGCCGACCTCGAGTCGCGCCTGGGAATCCCGGTCGACGCGGCGTTCCTCGAACTCGCGGAACCGGCGCTCGACGATGCGTTCGCCGAACTCGCGACGATCGCCTCGCAAGTCACGGTCGTCCACTGTTCGCTGTTCGCCGCGAGCCACGTCAAGAACGACGTGCCGCTGGCGATCGACCAGGCTCGCGCGGCCCACGACGTCGAGATCAACAACGGCTCGCACCTGGGGATCCACCCCGCGATCGTCGACCTGCTCGACGATCGGGCCGCCGCGGTCGAACGCGAACTCGGCGTCGATCGCGAGGCCGACGACGTCGCGGTCGTCCTCTGCGGGCGCGGGTCGAGCGATCCGGACGCGAACGGGGACGTCCACAAACTGGCTCGCCTGCTGTACGAGGGACGCGACTTCGATCGCGTGGAGGCGTCGTTCGTCGGCGTGACGGAGCCGACGCTCGAGGAGACGCTGCACGGGCTCTCGAAACACCGGCCGGACGCGGTCGTCGTCCTGCCGTACATGCTCGGCGACGGCGTGCTCACCGGGCGCGTCCGCGACTGGACGGCGGACTTCGACGACGGCTATCCGTACGTCGACGCGCTGGCCGGCGATCCGCTCGGGACCGACTCGCGGCTGCTCGACGTCTTCGCCGATCGGTGGCAGGCGGCCCGGACGGGCAGCGTCGAAATGTCCTGTGATACCTGCAAGTACAAAGTCGACCTCGAGGGCTACGAGGAGGACGTCGGCGGCGCACGCGCGATGTTACGCGCGCTCGCCCATCAGGAGGCTCACGCCGATCGGGACGACGTCGACGACGAGCCGCACAGCCACGACGCGCCGGCGAACCACGTCGCGGTGTGTACGAACCGGACCTGCGCCGAGATGGGATCGCCAGCGGTGATCGAACGACTCCGGCAGGCGGCCCGCGACTCCGACCACTGCGACGCCCGCATCGCGCGATCGTCCTGTCTCGGTCGCTGCGGCGACGGGCCGATGGTCGCGGTCTATCCCGACGGGATCTGGTACGGCGACGTCGGCCCCGACGACGCCGAGCGGATCGTCGCCGACCACCTCGATCGCGATCGGATCGTCGGCGATCTCGTCGATCAGACGCTGTAGGAGGAGCATCGCTCCCCTGACACACGACCACCGACACGAATTACCACAAACACACATGAGCTGTCACGAAATCGAAGCGCTACGACTCGGACTGATGACCGTCCTCGGCGTCGGGGACGTTAGCACCCGCGACCACGCGGAGAAGGAACTCGAGGGCCACCTCGAGGGACCGATCGAGGGCCTCGCAAACGCCGAGAGCCTCACCGAGATCCAGCGCCACCTCGACGCGGCGCTGGTCGACCTCGAAGCGGAGGTCGCGACGATGGATAGCCAGGACCCGGCGTACGACTACACCCGCGGCAGATTGCTCGAGGTCCGCAACGCCGAGCGGACGGTCCGGCGACTGATCGTGCAGGGGGAGAGCATCGTCGACGGCCTCGGCGAGACCCACGACACCCTCCACGAAACGTTCCCCGTAGCGGAGTGACCATGGCGAGATCCGAATCCGACACCGAAGCCGGGACCGATCGCGTCGGGGAATTCCGTCGAATCCCCCTCGGCGACGTCGAGACCGCGCGGAGTCGCCACATGTGGACCCGATCGGCCGTCCACGTCACCGACGAGGTCGTCCTCGCGGGGGAGTGGGATGGCACCGTCACCGCGTTCGATGCCGGCTCGCTCGAGACGCGGTGGACGACTGTCCACCCCGATCACGCGGTCGGGATCGCGACGCTCGCTGGCGGGGACGGGACCGAGAACGTGAGCGACGCCGACACGGTCGTCGTCGCCGGTCGCGGTGACACGGGGGCGATCGTGGCCTACGACGCCGAAACCGGGAGCCAGCAGTGGCGCTACGACACCGTCGACGACGTCGGCGACCCGATCATGAATACCGTCTTTTACCTGCCGTACGTCGTCGCGATCGAGACTGCCGGAACGGGCGAGGACGCACGGTTCTACGCCGCGACTCGACGGTACGAACGGGATGGCGATGATCGGCGCTGGTACAGCACCGTCCTCGCGATCGGCGTCGACGGTACCGTTCGCTGGCGGTACGAGACCGACGCGTCCCCGATCGCGATCGATCTCGACGACGCCGGAGAACAGTTGGCTGTCGGCTACAACCGCTGTCTGGGCGACCACGATCACGGGCTGGTCGTCCTCGACGCGGCGACCGGCGACCCCGAGTGGTCGTGGGACCCCGGCACGCCGTGCGATCGGCGCGTCGGTGACGTTTCCTTCGACGGCGATCGGATCGCGGTCGCGAGCCACGGGGACAAGCGCGGCTACCTGCTCGGGCCGGGCGGTGCCGAGCAGTGGCGGGTCGACCTCGGGGTCGAGACGGACGTCGACGGGGAGACGCTGTACGCCTATCCGAACCACGTTTTCGCCAACGACGGCCGCGTCGCGTTCGTGACCGGCAACACCTACGCTGAAGAGAGTCGGGAGACCGAGAACCGGCATCCGAACGAACACCGCATCGCGGCCTTCGACGTCGAGGGGGACCCCGCGTGGGACGACGCGGTCCGCGGCTTCGTCCACGGACTCGACGTCGGCGATGGGACGATCGTCGCGCCCTGCGCGCAGAATTTCCGAGTGCGGGACCCCGAGACTCACGCCGTCCGCTGGTTCGACCTCGAGACGGGAACCGGCGGCGACGGTCGATTCGACGGAATCGCGACCGCGGCCGCCGTCCATGACGGGACGGTCGCGGTCATCGAGGAACCCGTCGGGTACCACGACGAGGGCGAGACGCGCGGCGAGTACGTGCTTCACGTCGGCCCGATCGAAAGTAACTGACCCGTTCGATCGTCGCGGGAGTCCGTTTCACTCTCGACACGGTCACCCGTTCCGATAGCCGATCTATCAGGCCGTCGAGGAGGTCCGGATCTCGAGTTTTTCGAACAGTCGCACACGCAAGGGAAACCACCACAACGCTGTCTCTCGTCTGTGTTCTCGAATAATGACAGCGGGACTAGAAGATAACGGCAGCGAGGAATGTCCGGATCCCGTGGAGGTCGGATCCACCTCGAGCCGTCACGACGAGGCCGATCGGTGGGCCCAGTCTTCCCGACGGGTAATGACCGACGGAGGGCAGGCACAGACCGAGCCTGAGGCAGACGACGAGAGCGAGGCAGACGACGAACAGGAGGCCGAAGAAGTCGAAGAAGAGACAGAAGAGGAGGCTGATGAAGCTGAAGAGGAGACCGAAGCAGCCGAGGAGGAAGCTGAAGAGGAGAGCGAAGAATCGGAGGAAGAGACTGCGGAGGAAGCCGAAGAAGAGGGAGAAGACCAGGCCGAGGAAGAAGCTGAAGAAGCCGAAGAAGCCGAAGAAGCCGAAGAAGCCGAAGAAGCCGAAGAAGCCGAAGAAGCCGAAGAAGAGGGAGAAGACGAGCCTGAGGAAGCCGAAGAAGAAGCCGAAGAGGGACTTGACGTAACCGGGGACCTCGTCGAAGACGATCGCGCGGAGGGTCACGCCGACGACGCCGAAACCGTGTACGAGGGTGACGACGCCTCCGGCGTTTTGCACCTCGATCTCGACGGTCTGTTCTTGGATCTGCTCGGGCTCGAAGTCAACCTGAACCCGGTCACGCTCGACGTTTCGGCCCGGCCCGGCGGGGGCAATTTACTCGGGAACCTGCTCTCCGCCGTAACAGGGCTACTGGATGGCCCGAGCGCGGTGCTGGACAAGGTAACGTCGCTGCTGAGCAAACCGATGGAGTTCCTCGGATCGCTGACGGACAAACTCAAGTCGGTACTCGGCAAGCCGAAGGAGTGGCTCGGGTCCCTGTCGGAGAAAGTAAAGAGCGTGCTCAGCAACTTGCTCGGGAAACCGGGAGCGTTCCTCAGGAGTCTCTTCGGCCGAGGTGAAGCGGAGGATCTCGAAGAAGAAGCGGAGGAAGAACCGGCCGAGGAGGAAGAACCGGCCGAGGAGGAAGAACCGGCCGAGGAGGAAGCGGAGGCAGAACCTGGACGGATCGCCTCGGCGGTCCAGTGGGTCCGATCGAAACTGTCGGGTGCGGCGGGCTGGCTGAAGGAGAAACTCGTCGGTCTCGTTCCCGAGTTGCCGATCGAGGAGGTCATCGCGACGATCGTTCGCAGCGCGATCCGACAACTCCTCGAGCAACTCGAACCGGAGAGCGAACGCGAGGAAGGGGACACACAGGAGCAAGAGGGCGCACCAGCGGAAGCATAACCATGAGTCAGGAATCCGAATCGATGACCCAGCGGATCGACTACGAATCGATCACCGAGAACATCAACCTCAACGAACTGATCGAGGGAACCCAGTGGGAAGACCAGATCGACGAGGACGAACCCCTCGGCGAGGCACTCGGTGCGATGATCGGAGCAGTTATCGGCCGAAAGCTCGGCGAGACCCTCGGTCGATCGATCGGCCACCTCGTCGTCGAGGAACTCTTCGGGAAGAAAGACGAGGCCGAGGCGGACGAGGCGGAAGAAGCTGAGGAGGAAGCGGCGGAAAGCGAGGAAGAAGAGACCGACGAGGCCGAGGAGGAAGCGGCCGAAGAAGCCGAAGCGGAGACCGAAGACGAGAGTGACGAGGCGGAAGCCGAGGAGGAAGAAGACGCTGCCGACGAGAGCGACGAAACAGCGGCCGAAGCCGAGGCGGAAGAGGACGACAACGACAGTGATGAGGAGGCCTAACTCCGTGACAACGCACCGTTCCATCGACGGCCGATCGACGCGAGGTGACGACGATGAGTAACGAGTCGGGGCTGACGGACGTCGTGACTGAAGAGGTCACGAACCAGGTCGGAATCTCCGAACTGCTCGGCGACGGCAACCTCGAAGACGAGATCGACGGCGACGAGATCGGGGCCGCAGTCGGTCGCAAGTTCGGCGAGCAGATCGGCCGGGAACTTGGCGGCTCGATCGGCCGCGAGGTGCACGAGGCGCTCGCCAGGGGAGTCGAGGAGGGAAAGAGCCTCTCGGAACTCCGATCCGACGTCACGTCGGGGGTCCGAGACGGGGTCGGCGACGCACTGGACGAAATCGGCGGGCGGGAGGCCCTCGAATCGCTAGCCGGGTCGGCCGCCGACGGGGGCCGGCTGGGAGGGCTGCTCGATCGAGACGAGTCAGCGGGGGAGCAGGAGGTCGAGGATGAGGAAGAAGCGGAGGAAGACGAAGCGACCGAAGATGAGGAAGAAACGGAGGAGGACGAAGCGAGCGAAGACGAGGAAGAACCGTCGGAAGGCGAGGAGTCGGCAGACGAGGCGGACAAAGCCGAACCCGATTCCGAACCGTCGGCCGAAGACCTCGAAGATCTCAGGCGGGAAACGCTTTCGGACTTCCTCGGGGTGATGTCCTACCAGGACCTCCAGTCGATCGCCAAGGACGTCGACGTCAAGGCGAACCTCAGCCGGGAGGAGATGACGGACGAGATCATCGAGACGGTGTCGGGCAAGGAGGACGAGTCGGAAGGCACCGATGGGGAATCGGCGGACGATGAGGCGACACAGGAAGCGGAGTAAGCACTGCATTCGACTGCGAGCGTCGCGCGACGGAACCCAACGAACACATGAGCGAAAATCTTACCGAACGAGTCGACGAACTGCTGGCCGAGGCCGACGCCGCGAGCGGGGCCGCCCTCTCTCACGAGTCCGATGGCGCCGACTCGTCAGGCGAACCGTCGCTCGGCGAGACGGCCCGGGAAGCGAGCGATCTCGTCGAATCGACCGACCCGCAGGAACTGCTCGCCGCGGTCGGCCTCGACACGCTTCCCGACGGGTCCGAACCGGACACGATCCCCGAAGCGATCGCGCGCGGGGATCCTGAGCAGGTGGACGATCTCAAGCGGTTGTTGAATCTCGCAAACCTCGCCGATCGGTCCGACGACGGTGGCCTCGACGACGCAGTCGGGAGTCTCAAGGAGTCGATCGAGACGGGGGGCGGGACGGCGGAGTCGTCCGAGAGCGAGGACGGGGCAGCATCCAGCGACGAAGCCGGGGCAGGGGCGGACTCCGACGAAGCCGAGTCCGAGGACGCGGAGTCTGGTGGCCTCGAAGACCGGGTACGATCGTCCCTGTCCGATCGGGTGGCCGACTTCGGCGACGACGTCTCGTCGCTCCAGGAGCAACTGAAAGCGGCGGCTACCGACGCGACTGGCGACGGTACGGCAGGGGACGACGAGGCGGATGAAGACGCGGCGGCCGACGACGAAACGGGAGGAGAGTCGGCCGAAGCGGACGACGCCGAGGACGAGGAAACGGCGGACGAGGACGGCCTTCTCGGCGGGGAACAGGACCTGCGGAGCGGTCCGAGCGAGTCCTCGAGACACTCCACGATGGCACCGCCACCGTCCGAGCGAGCGGACATGCGCGCCGTCAGGCGATACTCGACGATGCCGGACAAGAACTGACGGGCGCGTCAACGGCGGCGACGGACGCCCTCGATTCCGACGGAACGGTGGCCTGGCGGTCGAGGATCTCCTCGGTCGCCGAGACCCGATCGCGACGGCAGGATAGCGCGCGCTGAAGCCTTATCGGCCCGTCGATCGTGGCACCCCTATGTCGAGACACATCAGCGAGAAACAGGTCCGCGACTGGCTGGACGACACGGCTATCAAGGACGTCACGCGCCACGCGGACGAGGATACCGCGTTCAACTTCCAGATCGAACTCTCGCGGCTGCCGGTACACGTGATCCAAGAGGAGCCGTTCGGACCGATTCGGATCGTCGGTCGGAGCGGGTTCGACACCGATCGAGCGAAGGATCTGCTCCGGGACGATCGACGACGGAGCGAATTACTGGAGTACGTCGGGCCGATGCTCGCGTCGACGCCCGGGTTCTACACGTTCCTCGACCCTGAGGGAGCCGCCTGTCAGTTACGGGACGCGGAGACGATACAGGTCGAGTACCGGGTCTATCCCGACGGGGCGAGTCAGCAGCGGTTGATGGACGGCGTCATGTCGATCGCGACGAGCATGCGGTACGTCCAGAACGTCGTTGCGGCAGTGTCAGCGGGCGAGGAAATCGACGATTAGGGAACTGACCGGCCGGGGCGAGCGCAGGACTACTGGCTCGTTGCAGGTCCCACGAGTGGGTATGTGTCTTTAGTGTCGGGCCCCCTATCGTCGCGTATGTACGACGCGATCCTCGTCGCCACTGACGGCAGCGACGCCGCGATGGACGCGACCGAGCACGCGATCGAACTCGCGACCCGGTTCGATGCCTCGCTGTCCGGCATCGCCGTCGTCGAGACCCGGACGGCCTACGACAACGCGATCGTCGATCCCGACGAGGCCGAACGCGCGCTTCGCGAGCAGGCCGAGGAATCGATCGAGGCCGTCGAATCCGCCGCCAGCGACGCCGGAATCCCCGTCGAGACGACGATCCGATCGGGCGTTCCCCACGAGGAGATCGTCGCGTATGCGAGCGAGCGCGACGTCGACGTCATCGTCGTGGGTGCGGAGGGGCGATCGAACCTCAGACGAGCGCTGCTCGGGAGCACCGTCGACGGCGTCGTCAGATTCGCCGATCGGCCGGTCCTCGTCGTCGGAACCTGAGAACCCGTTCCGGGTTCATACATTCGTTCGAGAAGAGAAGGGCGAACATTTACCACCGCCCTCGTACGAGATAGCGCCATGACACTCCTCGTCCCTTTCGACGGATCGGAACTCGCGACGAACGCACTCGAGAAAGCGTCGACCTTCGGCGATCTGCTGGACGAAGACGTCGTCGTGCTGACGGTGATCCCCGACGACGCGGACTACGCCGTGGACCGTGGCTGGATCACCCAGGGTGAACCGTTCGATTCGGAACGGATCGCCGCGGGGATCCAGACGCGTGCCAGCGAGGTCGCACCGGAGGCGTCGTTCCGGGTCGAACGGGTCAGTTCCGACGAACCGACGGCGACGGCGACGACGAACGTCGTTCGGGAGATCCGTCGCATCGCCGCCGAAGTCGAGGCGTCCGTCGTGTTCATCGGGTCGGAGAACGCCGGGTCGGTGATCGCACCGCAGTCGAGCGTCGGAAGCCCGGTCGCGAACGACCACCGCTACGACGTCTACGTCGTTCGCCACCCCACTGCCGAGGTCGATCCGGAGGAGATTTCCGACGTCGACTCGACGACGGATCCGTTCTAACCCGGTGCGGGACGGTCAGACGCGACAGATGAGTCAGTTCTCACGATCGTTCAAGGTTCCGCGGCGACGCGGCCGACGCTCGACGATTCTAGATCGGCAAACGCGGTCCCGATCAGTCGGGGGCGACCGTCGCTCACCTCGACCGCCGATTTTCGGACCGCTGGAGGAACGTTTATTCGTCTGACTGTCCTCGATTCGTACGACACATGGACGATCGGAACGGGTGGGGGCGGGAGCGACCCGCCCCCACCGGGTTGCCTCGGAATCCGCCCACGTCGTTCGTCGAGCAGGCGAACGTGACGAACGAGCGGATCCACGAGGAGTTCGACGAGCCGGCAAGCTGGGAGCGCGCTGCCGACCTGCTCGCGTGGGACGAACCCTACGACACCGTCCTCGAGGACGAGGAGGCGCCGTTCTACCGCTGGTTCACCGGCGGAACGCTGAACGCGTCGTTCAACTGCCTCGATCGGCACATTGAGGCCGGACGAAAGACACACACCGCCATCAGGTGGGAGGGCAAACGCGGCGAACGCGAGACCTACACCTACCAGGATCTGTTCGTCGAGGTCAACGAACTCGCGGCGGCGTTGCGCGACCTCGGCGTCGGCGAGGACGACGTCGTCACGATCTACCTGCCGATGATCCCGGAGCTACCGATCGCGATGTTGGCCTGCGCCCGAATCGGCGCGCCCCACAGCGTCGTCTTCGCCGGACTGTCGGCCGAGGCCCTCGCCACCCGGATGGACGCCGCGGAGAGCGAGTACCTGCTCACCTGTGACGGCTACTACCGACGTGGCGACGCGTTCAACCAGAAGAGCAAGGTCGACAACGCCTGCATCGCGCTCGACCACGACGTCCAGACGATCGTCGTCGATCGACTCGGTGACGACCTCCCCCACGTTCTCGGGGACGGGGAACGGGACTATCACGACCTCCGCGAGGAGTTTTCCGGCGAGACCGTCGACCCGGTGGCCCGTGACGCCGAGGACATGCTGTTCCTGATGTACACCTCGGGGACGACAGGCGAACCGAAGGGGGTCGTCCACAGCACGGGCGGCTACCTCGCCCACGTCGCCTGGACGAGCCACGCGGTGCTGGACGTCAAACCCGAGGACACCTACTGGTGTGCGGCCGACATCGGCTGGATCACGGGCCACTCGTACATCGTCTACGGGCCGCTGGCGCTGGGGACGACGACCGTGATGTACGAGGGGACGCCGGATTACCCCGATCGCGCCCGCCTCTGGGAGATCGTCGATCGAAACGCGGTCGACGTCTTCTACACCGCGCCGACGGCGATCCGGGCGTTCATGAAGTGGGGTGCGGAGTATCCGGCCAAACACGACCTCTCGTCGCTGCGCTTGCTGGGTTCGGTCGGAGAACCGATCAGTCCGCGGCCGTGGGACTGGTATCACGAGCGCATCGGCGGCGGCGAGTGCCCGATCGTCGACACCTGGTGGCAGACCGAGACGGGTGCCATCACGGTCTCGACGCTGCCCGGGATCGACGAGATGAAACCCGGTTCCGCGGGGCCGCCGCTGCCGGGGATCGACGCCCGCGTCGTCGACGACTCGGGGACGGAGGTCGCGCCCGGCGAAGCCGGCTATCTCGTCCTCGCCCGGCCGTGGCCGGGGATGGCCCGGACGCTGTACGACGGCGACGATCGGTTCCTCGAGGAGTACTGGACCCAGTTCTCGGACCCCGAGACGGACCGGTGGTGGTACTTCAGCGGTGACGCGGCCCGGATCGACGAGGACGGCTACATCACCGTCTTGGGCCGGATCGACGACGTGATCAACGTCTCGGGGCGACGGCTGAGTACGATGGAGATCGAGTCCGCGATCGCCGGCGTCGACGGCGTCGCGGAGGCGGCCGTCGTCGGACGTTCGAGCGACGCCAACGGGACCGACGTCTACGCGTACGTGAGTACCGAGGGGCACAGCGAGAATGGCGACGCGATCCGAGAGGCGATCGTCGAGAGCGTGGAGTCGACGATCGGCCCGATCGCCAGGCCCGCCGAGGTGATCTTCACGCCGGAACTGCCCAAGACCCGATCGGGGAAGATCATGCGTCGCCTGCTCGCGGCCGTCGCCAACGACGAGGAACTCGGCGACACGAGCGCGCTGCGAAATCCCGAGATCGTCGGCGAGATTCAGGCCGAGATCGGCGACGAGGGCGAAGCGAACGAGCGTAACTGATCCCGTTTCGCCGTTTCAACAGTTACGAAACGAGACGCCGGTCATCGTCCGCCACCGAATTCGCAGAGATCCCGAAATCGTCGACGGCAGGCGATACAGTTATGTTCGCGTCGCCAGAAGAGGCGAACCGGACGCCATGAGTCTCGAGGGGACTACGGGGGTGATTCTCGGGCGGCGAGAGTACGAGTCTCTCCTGAACGCCGCGGAAACGTACCGCGAGGCGCTGGTGATTCGGCTCTGTGGGGACGCCGGGCTCCGGCCGGCCGAGCTGACGCGGGTTACGATCGACGACGTCGAGCAGGTGCGGATCGATCCGCCACGGTACCTGATACGGGTACCAACCGGTGACGGTGACAGGGGCCGAACTGCATACCTTCCGACCCGCGTCGAACGCGAACTCCGGCGCTACGCCCGCAGTAACGGCCTCTCGACCGACGATCCGATCTTCACCGTTACGCCCCGTCGGCTCCAGATGCTGGTCTCGGACGTCGCCGATCGCGCGAGCGACCTGTTCGACGACCCCGACCTCGCCCACGTCTCCACGAGCGACCTTCGGCAGTACTTTGCGCGGACCGCGCTGGTCGACCACGACGTCAACCCGCGGGTCGTCAAAACCGTCGGCGGCTGGCGCAGCTTCGAAGCCCTCGAGTCCTATCTACCCGAGCCGACGGACACCGAGATCGTCGACGCGTTCGACGCCGTCGAGGGGGCGACCGGTCCTCGCGCCGGCGATCACCAGCCCGGTCCTGCGGTGAGCGACGACAGCGTCGTCCGACTGTTGCTGGCCGCCAGCGATCGGTACGCGCTCGTCCGCCTCGACGCGGACGGTTACGTCGAACAGTGGAACCGTAGCGCGGCCGCGATGTTCGGGTACCGGGCCGGCGAGATAGTCGGCACCCACGTCTCGGCGTTCTACACCGACGAGGCCGTCGAAGACGGCGTTCCCGAACGGACGCTCTCGACTGCGCTCGACGAATCCGGCTGCGAAACCGACGGCTGGCGGGTTCACAAGGACGGATCCCAGTTCCGAGCGACCGAAGTCGTCTCGCCGCTACGAGACGACCAGGGCCACCACCGCGGGTTCGCCGTCTTCGTCCGCGACGTGACGGCCGCCCACGAGGAACTCGAGTCCGTTCGCGAGCAACGGGACGAACTCGATCGGCTCTATGCAGTCTCCCGGCGACACCGACACGTGACCGACGCGTTGCTCGAGTCGACCGACCACGAGGAAGTCGAGACGGCGACGTGTACCGCACTCACCGAGGGCGAGGCCTACGAGTTCGCCTGGATCGATCGGGCGACCATCTCGGATCGCCGCCGGGAGTGGCGCGCGTCCAGCGGTATCGCCCCCGGCGCGGTCGAACGAGTCGTGCCGGACGAGTGGCGTACGGACGGTTCGGCTGGCGCGCTCGAGCGTTCGGAATCGGCAGCCGACGTCCGGCCCGAAGACGGAACGCTGACGGTCGCGGAAGACGTCACGGCGACGCTCGACGACGACGTGTTCGAGGGAGCCATCGCGAAAGTCCCGCTCGCATACGGCGATACCGTCTACGGGACGCTCTCGGTGGCGACCGAGCGCACGGGCGCGTTCGAGGACGACGAACGGGCGTGGCTCGCGACGATCGGCCATCAGATCGGCTACGCGATCGCCGCCATCCGGCGGCGGAACCTCCTGCTGTCCGATCGGGTGGTCGAACTCGAGGTCGCCTGTCGCGACGATCGATCGTTCTTCGTCGACGCCTCGCGCCGGCTCGATTGCCGGTTCGAACTCGATTCGCTGGTTCCGATCGGGGAGTCGACACAGCTCTACTACGTCCGGCTCGAGGGGGCGTCGCCGGCCGACGTCTTCGACCTCGCCGACGCTGCCCCAGGAATCGAGGACTGTCGGTTGGTCGAAACCGACGAGGAGGGGTGGCGCGTCGAGTTCGTCATCGAGGGCTCCTGTCCGATCGTCACGCTGACCGAGTACGGCGTTACCGTCCACGAGGCGGTCTTCGAGACCGGTTCGGCGACGATTACCGGCGACTGTGCTGCCGACGCCGACCTCCGGACGATCCTCGACGGGCTTCGCTCCGCGTTCCCGAACTCCGAACTGCAGGGAAAACGCGAGGCCGAACGGACCGTCCAGACCGCTCGCGAGTTTCGGGAGGGTCTCGAGGATCGGCTGACGGACCGCCAGGAGGCCGCACTTCGGGCGGCCTACTTCGGCGGCTACTACGACTGGCCCCGAGAGAGTACGGCCGAGGAAGTCGCCGACGCGATGGGGGTTTCCTCGCCGACGCTCCACAACCATTTGCGGAAGGGCCAACACGAGTTGCTCCGAACGTTCTTCGACGATCCGGACGGGTAGCGCCGAAGCGATCCCGATCGACTCGGTACTAGATCTCTAGACGTTCCGATCGGGTCGACCAGTTCCGGGACGCGATCCCACGCGAGTCGTCCTAGTCCGTCGAGAATCGACGCGTCGCGCCGCGGATATTCCGGACAAAACGGGCGTCACGAAGAGCAATCATGTCTTAATATCGTCAATACATGCTAGATGATCTTCCGAGAATCGGGTCGATTTTGCACAACTAGAGGCCGGCTTTACTAAGTGGGTACTCAATTGAGAGGGTGTACCATGTCACAGGACAATGCCAATCTCGAGGCACGACTCGAGGAGCAAGAGGCGTTCGAGCCGCCCGAGTCGTTCGTCGAGCAGGCAAACGTCACTGATCCGGGGGTATACGAGGAGTTCGAGGAGAACTGGCCGGAGTGTTGGGAGCGTGCTGCCGACCTGCTCACGTGGGACGAGGAGTACGACACCGTCCTCGAGGACGGAAACGCGCCGTTTTACGAGTGGTTCACCGGCGGTGAACTCAACGCATCGTACAACTGTCTCGACCGGCACGTAGAGGACGGTGCTGGCGACAGCGTAGCGATCGAGTGGGAAGGCGAACTCGGCGAGACGCGAAGCTACACCTACGACGAACTGCTGGACGAGGTCGAGGACTTCGCCGCGACGCTGCGTGACCTCGGCGTGGAGGAAGACGACGTCGTCACGCTGTACATGCCGATGATTCCGGAATTGCCGATCGCGATGCTGGCGTGTGCCCGCATCGGCGCACCGCACAGCGTCGTTTTCGCCGGCTTCTCGGCGGACGCGCTCGCGACGCGGATGAACTCGGCCGACAGCGAGTACCTCGTCACCTGCGACGGCTACTACCGTCGCGGCGACGCACTCGATCACATCTCGAAGGCCAACGAGGGCCTCGAGGGCGTCGAGCACGAGGTTTCCGACGTCGTGGTCGTCGACCGGCTGGGTGACGACCTCGAGCACGACCTCGCGGACAACCAGCACGACTACGACGAACTGGTTGCCGACCACGAGGGGTCGACGGTCGAGCCGGTCTCGAGGGACGCCGAGGACATGCTGTTCCTGATGTACACCTCGGGGACCACCGGGAAACCGAAGGGGGTCAAGCACACGACGGGTGGCTACCTCGCGTACTCCGCGTGGACGAGCCACGCCGTGTTGGACATCGAAGCCGACGACACCTACTGGTGCTCGGCGGACATCGGCTGGATTACCGGCCACTCGTACATCGTCTACGGGCCCCTGGCGCTGGGGACGACGACCGTGATGTACGAGGGGACGCCGGACTACCCCGACAAGGATCGGCTCTGGGAGATCGTCGAGAAGAACGAGGTCGACATCTTCTACACCGCGCCGACGGCGATCCGGGCGTTCATGAAGTGGGGCGCGGAGTACACGGAGAACCACGACCTCTCGTCGCTGCGCTTGCTCGGCACCGTCGGGGAGCCGATCAATCCGCGCGCGTGGAAGTGGTACTACAAACACATCGGCAACGAGGAGTGCCCGATCGTCGACACCTGGTGGCAGACCGAGACCGGGGGCATGATGATCACGACGCTGCCGGGGATCAACACCATGAAACCCGGTTCCGCGGGGCCGCCGCTGCCGGGAATCGACGCCCGCGTCGTCGACGCGCAGGGCGAGGAAGTCGACGCCGGCCAGGCCGGCTACGTTACGATCAACAACCCGTGGCCCGGCATGCTGCGGACGCTGTACAACAACGACGATCGGTTCATCGAGGAGTACTGGAGCGAGTACTCCGATCCGGACGCCGACGAGTGGGTCTACTTCCCCGAGGACGGCGCCAAGATCGACCAGGACGGCTTCATCACGGTCCTCGGCCGGGTCGACGACGTGATCAACGTCTCCGGCCACCGGCTGGGCACGATGGAGATCGAGTCCGCCGTCGTCGGCGTCGAGGGAATCGCCGAAGCCGCCGTCGTGGGCGGCGAACACGAGGTCAAAGGCGAGGCGGTCTACGTCTACGCCATCCCCGAGGACGGCTACGAGGGTGACGAAGAACTCGAGGAGCAGGCCATCGAGGGCATCCTCGACTCCATCGGGCCGATCGCCAAGCCCGAAGAGGTGATCTTCACGCCCGAACTGCCCAAGACCCGATCGGGGAAGATCATGCGCCGTCTGCTCGAGGACATCGCGAGTGGAAACGAACTCGGAAACACGTCGACGCTGCGGAACCCCGAAGTCGTCGACGACATCGCCGATCAGGTGGAAAGCGACTGATCGATCGATTGATTTTTATGGGGTTAACCGAGATACACGAGAACATATAACACGAAAAATATGGCAGATAATACCAACCAAGATTCGAACGATACCGTGGAAACGGACGGTGGCGTGGCCGGCCAGGCCGGCCAGGCCCACCGAAACACCGACTACCTCGGTTCGGAGGTGAACCTCCTGAATCCGAGTACGCCGTTCATGCGCGATCACCTGCGGGTGGTCTGGACGGGCTTTATCATCTGGGTACTGGCGGTGTTCGGGCCGGTGACGCTGACGTACCTGGCGACCGACGCGATGACGACCCAGATGCCGGTGCTCGGCTTCCCGCTTCACTACTTCCTGGTCGCGTTCGGCGCACCGACCAGCGCGCTGATCCTGTCGTTCTGGTACTCGCGCAAGCGCGACGCGCTCGACGAGAAGTACGGCATCGATCACAAGACGGTTGAAGAGGCCGGTCGCGGCAGCGAGGCCGCGGCCACGGACGGGGGTGTCGACGAATGACCGGCGTCCCGATCGTTCCGCTGCAGGAGAGTCTCCTTCCCGAGTCGCTCAACATCTCGTTTAAGTTGCTCCCCGCCATCCTCGTGCTGGGGATGCTGGGGCTATTCCTCGCCATCGGGTTCGTCTTCCGCGTGGCAGACACGGAAGACATGTGGGTCGCCGGCCGTTCCATCGGGAACGTCGAGAACGGGATGGCCATCGGTGCGAACTGGATGTCTGCCGCCTCCTATCTCGGGATGGCGGCCTCGATCGCGCTGGCCGGTTTCTACGGGCTGGTGTTCGTCGTCGGCTGGACGACGGGCTACTTCATCCTGCTCATCTTCCTGGCGGCGCAACTGCGCCGGTTCGGGAAGTACACCGCGCCGGACTTCGTCGGCGACCGCTTTAACTCCGACACCGCACGCGCCATCGCGGCCGTCACGACGTTCCTCATCGGCTTCGTCTACGCCATCGGCCAGGCGAAGGGTATGGCACTCGTCGGTCTGTACGTCTTCGGGGATTACGGCGGTATCATCCCCGGACTGGACGGCTACCAGGTGATGGTCGTCTTTATGATGGCGATTACCGTCGGCTACCTGACGCTGTCCGGAATGCTCGGTGCGACGAAGAACCAGGCTGTCCAGTACGTCATCCTCATTTCAGCGTTCCTGTTGGGCCTGTTCGTCGTCGGCTACACGAACGGCTACTCGACGGTGCTGCCGCAGATGGAGTACGGCATGCTCATCAGCGAACTCGGCAGCGAGTTCTCCGAACCGTTCGTCACCTCGAGTTACTACCTGTGGATCGCGACCACGTTCTCGCTCATCGTCGGCACCTGCGGGCTCCCGCACGTGCTGGTGCGGTTCTACACGGTCGAGAGCGAGCGGACGGCCCGCTGGTCGACCGTCTGGGGGCTGTTCTTCATCTGCCTCCTGTACTGGAGCGCACCGGCGTTCGCGGCGTTCGGGACCGACCTCTACAGCTCGAACGTCCGCCCGACGTACGGTGACCCCGGCATGGCCAGTGCTGCCAGCGAGGTCATCGTCGTGCTGGCGGCCCAGCTGTCGAATCTGCCGCAGTGGTTCGTTGGGTTCGTCGCTGCCGGCGGTATCGCCGCGGCCATCGCGACGGTCGCCGGGCTGTTCATCGCCGGCTCGTCGGCCATCAGCCACGACATCTACACGAACATCGTCAACGAGGACGCGACCCAGCGCCAACAGATCCTCGTCGGTCGCCTCTCGATCGTCGCACTGGGCGCGCTGACCACGCTGGCCGCACTCAATCCCGCGTCGTCGATCGCCGCGCTCGTCGGTTACGCGTTCGCGCTGGCCGGGTCCGTGCTGTTCCCGATGTTCTTCATCGGGATGTGGTGGGAGAACGCCAACCGGCAGGGTGCTCTCGCCGGCATGACCACCGGGCTGGTCGGCTGGTCGATCCCGATGATCAACGAGATCGTCCCGACGTACATGTCCTCGCTCGAGGCACCGCTGTCGGCGGGACTGGCACAGTGGATGCCGGCCATCGGCTCGGCGCTGATCACCCTGCCGATCGTCTTCGCCGTCACCATCATCGTCTCGCTGGTGACCGCCGAACCGGACATGGAGACGAAACGCGTCGTGCGCCAGTGCCACAGCCCTGAACCGATGGGCCAGCACAGGACCGCAGAAGACGTTGTGACCGACGGGGGCGAGACCCCCGCGGACGACTAACCATGTACGAAAAAATACTCGTTCCGACTGATGGTAGCGAGACGTCCGAAGTAGCCGTCGATCACGCGATCGACCTCGCCGAGATGTACGGGGCCGATATCCACACCCTGTACGTCGTCGACACCGACTCGATGAGCCTCACCCTCGGCGGTGAACAGCTCGATCGCATCGAACAGGGCCGGTACGGCGAGATGGACGAGGTGCGGGAGCGTGCCGAACGCGCCACCGGCCACGTCGCCGACCGCGCTAGCGAGCGCGGACTCGACACCGTCGAGCACGTCTCGGCGGGCAAACCCCACACGCAAATCGCCAACTACGTCGAGGACAACGGGATCGATCTCGTCGTGATGGGGTCGCACGGTCGCTCGGGGGTCACGCGGGCGCTGCTCGGCAGCGTTACCGAGCGAACCCTTCGATCGACGCACGTGCCGGTCCTCGTCGTCGACGTGAACGGAAACGACTAGCGAATCAGGGACCGCGGCTCGTTTTTTGTGACGCCACGCCGGACAGCGACGGCGCCGTTGGGAAGGGGAACTCCGAGACCGGTTCCGACCGATCCCGAGAGAGCGGTGTTCGTTCGACAGTTTCGGGGGACGGTGGTCGAACCGCGACTGTCGGAGACTACCGGTTCTGCTTGGTCGCGAGTTCGAAATTCCAGACGAATCCGAAATACGCGAGGATCCCCGCGAGCATGAGCATGTAGTACACCCAGGTCGGGGTCTCGAGCAGGTAGTCGATGACCTCGACCATCGTCACCCAGACGATCGCGAACGCGAGATCGGTCAGTATCCCCCATCGCTCCTCTCGTGCGGTCTGGAGCCACTCGCGAACGCCACTCATCGACTGCTCACCCGTCCGCTCCCGGAATCGATCATCACGCGAGTGTTTCGCAGGGGGCCCGAAAAAGCCTATCGTCGAACTACTCCCAGTACTCCGTCTCGTCGTCGATTCGATAGTATCCCTCGAACGATCGATCGTCGCGTCCGCCCGGCGGCGATCCGACGAAGACGCCGAATTTGTTCATCTCCGGGTAGATCGTGACGTCCGGTTCGGTCATCGTCGAGACCATCAGGTACCGGAGCGGGTCCTCGCCGTCGTTGACGACCCGGTGGCCGCCCCGCTCGTTCGCCGGGAGAGTCACGTAGTCCCCGGCAGTCAGCGACTCCTCGCCGTCGGCGACCCTGAGCAGTCCCTCGCCGGACAGCACGTACATCGCCTCCTCGTTGGCCGTGTGGTAGTGATAGGGCCACGATCGCGTTCCCGGGGGCAGTTCGTAGAGGCTACAGCCGAGGTCGTCGGCGTCGACGGCGTTCGCGAGTTCCTTTCGGCGAAAGGCGGTTTCGCCGTCCGTGTCGTCGCGATCGTACTCGTCCCATTCGAGGTCGGAGTCGTTGATTTTCTCCATAGTTCACCGCACGGAGACCGGATCAATAACGGTTGGCGCCACCGGAGCGATCGCACTGTCGGTCCGATCGCGCCATCTGGAGTCGGGGACGAAAACGAAATCCCCTAACCTCCCGCCGCAGTGGGTAGCGTCATGCAGGAGTTTCCCGAGGTCGCCGTCCTTCGACTCGGCCACCGGCCCGGCCGGGACGAGCGGATGACGACCCACGTCGGGCTGACCGCGCGGGCGCTCGGGGCCGATCGGGCCGTCTTCCCCGACAACGCGGGCCAGTCCCACGAGACGGTCGCGGACATCACCGATCGGTTCGGCGGCCCGTTCGCGGTCGAACGCACCGACTCGCCGCGGGCCTCGATCCGCGACTGGGACGGCCGGATCGTCCACCTCACGATGTACGGCGAGCGCGTCCAGGACGTCGAGGGCGAAATCCGATCGGCCCACCGCGACGACGGCGAACCGCTGTTGGTCGTCGTCGGGGCGGAGAAGGTCCCGTTCGACGTCTACGAGGCGGCCGACTGGAACGTCGGGATCACCAACCAGCCCCACTCGGAGGTGGCCGGCCTCGCGGTCTTCCTCGATCGGCTCTTCGAGGGTCGGGAACTCGACCGCGACTGGGCTGACGCCGATCGGCGCGTGATCCCGATGGAGACCGGCAAGCGGGTCGAATCGGTCGACGAAGACGCCGAGTCCGACGCGGCGTAGCGAGTCGGGCCGTCTATCGGCCGCGGAGAGGGGCGTTCCGGGTCGATCGCTCGCGAAGAGCCGTCCGGACGTGTGACTTTATGGGTCGGGGCAGTGTGTGTCGGCCATGAACCTCGGTGACGTCCCGCACGATTCGCGGACGGGGACCGTCGCACGGTTGTTCGACGAAACCGCGGCCCGCCACGGGGACGCGCTGGCGATGGAACACCACGGGACGCGGTGGACGCACGCCGACCTCCGGGATCGGACCGCCGCGTTCGCGGGCGGTCTCCACGATCTCGGGCTCGATCCCGGCGATCGGCTGCTGTGCTTCTTGCCGAACTGCCCCGAACACCTCGTCGCCTCGATCGGCGCGTTCAGGGCCGGCGTCGCGATCTCGCCGGTCAACCCCCAGTACAAGCGCCGCGAGGTCGCCCACCAGCTCTCGGATACGGACGCCGCCGCGATCGTCACGCACCCGGCGCTGCGACCGATCGTCGACGAGGCCCGTGACGAGACGGGACTGGACCCCACGGTCATTACCGTCGCGTCCGAGGCAGTGGACCGGGATTCCGACGACCACGCCTTCGAGGACGTGACGGGGGAGCCGACGCTGATCGATCGTGCGGACGACGACGTGGCCCTGTTGCCGTACACCTCGGGCACGACGGGCGACCCGAAGGGAGTGAAGCTGACCCACCGGAACACCCGGGCACAGCTCTCGTGGGTGCTCGCGGCTCCGAACGACGACCTCGCGCCGACGGAGATCCGGAGTCTCATCTGGCTCCCGCTGTATCACATCACCGGCTTCACCCACGCGGCGCTCCAGCCGCTGGTCCGTGGCGGCGGGCTCTTCTTCCGGAGCGCGCTAGAGTGGGACCCGGAGGCGTGTCTCGACCTCATCGAGGCCGAGGGGATCACCCACTTCGTCGGCGTCACGACGATGTACGCCGACATGGTCGAGTCCGAGTCGTTCGCCGAGGCCGACCTGACGAGTCTCGAGATGGCCGCCGAGGGCGGCGCGAAGCTCTCCGCAGCCGTCCAGGAGCGGTTCGAGGAGACCGCGGCCGTCGACATCGAGGAAGGGTACGGACTCACCGAGACCCACGGTGCGACCCACACCCAGTCGGCGGCGACGTTCGGCCTGCGACACGGGACGGTCGGCCAGCCGCTCCGGATGACCGACTGCAAGATCGTCGACGAGGACGGCGACGAGGTCCCGCCGGGCGAGGAGGGCGAACTCCTCGTCCGCGGCCCGCACGTGATGGCGGGTTACCACGACATGCCTCGTGCGACCGACGCCGCGTTCACCGATCGGGGCTACCTCCGGACCGGCGACGTCGCCAGGCGAGACGGGTCCAACTACTACGAGATCGTCGATCGCAAGAAACACGTGATCGTCAGCGGCGGCTACAACA